>NZ_JAUYZK010000001.1 GCF_030688855.1 Helicobacter cappadocius
CATATAGCTTAATATTGGCTTAGGAAATTAGAAGCTTTGGATAGAAATGGAGAAAAATAAATAAGGTTTAGGGGAATACTTTTGTTTTGATATTTGTTCATTTTCAAAATTTTAGATATTTAAAATATCTACAAACCATCAGATTTGGTTAAACTAATACAAATGAGAATATTTTGCCTTCCATCGTTTGTGAAACCAAAACCAACTAGAAGGATTAGAAGAAATAACTTGCTCAGTTAGTTTAGCCTGAGATTGGGTGGCTTCATATATATCCGATTCATAATCTTCTGTATTATTTGATCTAATAGGAGGATAAAATCTAATCTGAAATTTTGAATAATCTTCGTTAAAATCAATAAACACAGGAACAATATTCACATTAAATCGTCTTGATAGTATTGATGCGATAGGTGTATGAGTAACTTCTTTGCCAAAAAAATTAACTGCTATTCCTTCATTTGCAGACATATGCTGATCGACTAAAATCCCAGCTAAAGCATTACCTTTAGCATACATTTTGAGTAAATGCTTAAAAGCTCCTTTCTTATCAATGAGTCTAACGCCCCAATATTCTCTGCGACTAATGATAAGCTTATTAATAGCTTTATAATTTGTAAGTCTGCCCAAAGATGCTAAATCGCATTGTTTATACCGCTCAGGAAGTATCGTTGCCATCGCTTCCCAATATCCAAAATGCCCTCCCATAAAAACCGCACTTCCATCTTTTGCTAAAGAATCCAATATATAATGCTCATCAATGATTTCAAATTTGTTTTTATACTTCTCCCTAGATAAATACACGACACGAATACCTTCTAACAAAATAAATGAAAAATTCCTATAACATCTCTTAATAATGGCTTTTTTCTCTTTTTGGTTTATTCTCTCTCCATATACAATGTTTAAATTTGTCATCGCATCTTTAAATCGCCTCTTGTCAATACTCCTCATAACCCAAGCAATAAAATCAACCACTCCCAAAAAACATTTATGAGGAATTTTCGCTAATACAAAACCAAAAAAATTTACAATCAGTTCAAGCAACTTTGTCAATATATTCAAAGTATCTTTCCTATAGATTCAAATATTTCTTTTGGAGAGATATTTCGAATGGAAAAATCATTTTTATCACATTCAGCATTAAGATTGCCACTCAATGAAATATTCCTTTCCCCAGTCACCCGCAATCTTTCAATAGGAGTGTTGCCATAAAGGGTAATCGAAGATCTGCCCATAGCCCATCCAAGATGGGTAACGCCTGTATCTCCACCAATAACTAAATCCACTTTTGAAATCAATGCCTTAAGTTCATCTTGTGTGAGTTCTGGCAAAACCACAGTGTCTATAAAAGTGTGAATTTGTGCAAATATTTTTTGTGCCTTTTGGGGATTTCCTTTCCACGGAAGGATAATTTTAACATTTTCGTTTTTGAGCAATCTTGCCAACTCCACATATTGTTCTATAGGATAGGTTTTAGACTCTATAGAAGCTTCTAAAATAAATAAAATGGTTTTCTTGCTATTGTCAAAAATTTTCAAAGACTCTATTTTTGATTCGGAATTTTGACTAAACCCAAAAGCTTGGAATCTATTTTCAGAGATCTTTTCAATCCAGTGTTCATCTATTTCACCCTCTAGCACAACATCAAATCCCCCCACTGCCCAAAATAAGAGTTTAGCATTTCGTTCTAAAACATTCCTCTTGTAGGCAATCTCAACTCCCTCGTCATAAAAATAGGCTGCTACTTTTTCTCTAATAGAATTTTTATCAAAACCTACAAATCTTTTCTTCTTGATTATTTTTCCTACAGCTGAAGACTTTAAAAGTCCCTGCATATCAATAATTAAATCGTATTCTCCATAAGATTTTAATGTTTTGTATAGCTTATAAAACCGATAGGGATTTAAAGATCTAAAAACTTCTTTAAGAGGAAGCTTATGGAGTTTATCAATACAAGGAGAATATTCTAAGATTTGCGAAAACCTCTCATCAACAAACCAATGTAGTTCTATATCAGGATAGATTTTTTTCAAATATGGCAAAAAAACTACACTCATAATAATGTCGCCTAGTGCAGAAAGCCTAATAATACCAACTTTCAATCAAGTGCCTTTATTATAAAATTCTATATCAAAATTTGCGGGTTTAACAAGTTTTTGGACAATTTCTGCAGATAGATAAAGCTGTTTATCAGATTTTACTTTCAATACACCTTTTTCATAAGAGTAAGAGGTGTCCATAGAAGGTATAATCACAGACATTGCCTCTGCCATACCTAAAACAAAGCTAAGCCATTGCAAGGTCAAGATAGGAGGCATAATATCACTGATATGTGCAATAGAAATATCTTTTGGAATTTTTTTGTTACTAAATTGTGCTAAAAGGCAAATGATTGCCTTGTCTTGGTGAGAAAATCCATAATCAAGTGCATGAAGCAAAAAATATGCACTGTGTTCATGTCCATCATAAAAACTTAAAATTCTGCCAATACTCGAAAACATCCCTGCACAAGACAAATGAAACTTGTATTTTTCATCAATTTTATGCAATGGCTTGAGTGCATCAAAAATCTTCAAACACTCATTTCTAACATTTTCTCCATGCTTTGGATGAGGCAAAAATCTATCTTTGAGTGCGATCAAAGATGGGTTGAGATTGTTAGGAAAAGAATATTTTTGATTACGCAATAAATCACTTAAAAAAACTCCCTCTCTAACCCCTACGCCACTAGTAGTGATATTTTGAGCTTCAAATTTTTTTAACAACATAGCGAGTATCAATGCCCCACTTTGAATATTGTCCTTTCTATCCTCTGTGACTCCGATAGTGGAAAGTTTATCTTCTTTGATTGTGTATATTTTTTCTATAAATGGAAGATGTTTTCTTACATCAACCTCATAGCCATGCAAAACATCAATAGGGTATTTAGTATTTCTCATAATCATCTTTGAAATAGCTCGAATCGTTCCTCCAACTCCAAATACATTGGAATGCTTATATGATTGCGGCAGTTTTTCGAGCTCTTTTTTGATAAACTCTTTAGCAATATTCAAATCTTGATTTTTATCAAAAAAAAGCTCTTTTAGTCTTATTGTACCAATATTGAGAGAAATCAAATCAAGAATTTTTCCTTCTTTGATAAATGCACATTCGGTGCTTCCTCCACCAATATCAATAGTAATTCCATCTTTTTTGTGAGAAAGATTTGCACAAGCAATGCCTCCATAAAAAGCTTCTTTTTTACCATCGATAACTTTAATATCAATACCACAAGCTTCTTTTACTCGTCTTAAAAAATCTTTTGCATTAGGAGCATCTCTAATTGCACTTGTAGCTACACAAAAAAGCTTTTTGCTACCATATTTTGCAGAGATACTTTTAAATTCTATCAAAGCACTCAAAGCCCTTTGCATGGCTTTTTCTTGCAATACTCCGCCAAATTGATAACTACCTTCTGATATTCTAACTTTAGATTTTATCTCACATAAAAGATAAAAACCAAATCGACTAGTTTTGCGAAAAATTGCCATTCTCGCGGAATTAGATCCAATATCAATAACGGTAGTTACCTTTGCCATTTATTCACTCTTTTGAAATTGTTCATATTTATATTTCAATTCTTCAAAACTTTCGACATTATCTGGATCGGGGATAATTGCATCTACAGGACACACACCAACACAATTTGGTTCATCATCATAGCCCACGCACTCTGTACATTTATCTGGGTCAATCATATAAATAGGATCTCCCTCATCAATAGCCTCATTAGGACACTCTTCTCTACAAGCATCACAAGCGATACATTCATCATTTATTAGTAAGGACATCTTTCA
Source organism: Helicobacter cappadocius (assembly GCF_030688855.1). Classification (GTDB taxonomy): domain Bacteria; phylum Campylobacterota; class Campylobacteria; order Campylobacterales; family Helicobacteraceae; genus Helicobacter_J; species Helicobacter_J cappadocius. The sequence continues at coordinate 3,837 of NZ_JAUYZK010000001.1, forward strand.
AACTCCAATAAGATTTTTGCGATTCATCTTTTAACCAAAATATTCTTAACATTTATTTAAGTCTATACAGAAACAAAAAACATATCCACTCCATAAGAATTTTTTTCATCTAATTCGCTCACCTCAGCGGACAAATCACATAAAACAATCTTGGAGTTAGGAATAGAGGCGATCAGATTTGAAAAATCTTGTGCTATATAAAGGATTTGTGCTCTTGCAAAAATAGCCATTTTGATATCTCTTAAAGAAGAAATTTTGACGATAGGCACTAGTCCTAATCTCGTTGCAAATTCACACATTTTGCTTAGTTCTTTAGCCAAAATCCCTGCATCAAATACAACACAATCACTACCATAGATACAGGACTCCAATACCTGATATTGATTGAGAAAAATATCATTATGAATGATGATTTTTTCAGAATACCTTCTCAGCTGTGTTAGACAATCAAAAGCATCTGCCCCCAAGATATTATCTTCATATAAAGAACTAAAATCTACTCTTATAACTTCTGAATTCAAACTTGCAGCAAAAGCAAGGTTGTCATATCCAAAAGCTGGAAGAGCAAAACATTTTTTTGCGATTTTTCCATCTCTTTTAAAATCTTCTATTAAAGCTCGAGGCATATAGGGATTATACGACAAACTCCTCCCAAGAAAATCGAATGGCAGAAATTCTTCTCTATTTTTAAGACTCTTTTTGAGATTTTCAAAACTCTTTTGAGAGTACTGCATTACTTCTGACAAGCCCCAATGCTTTCAAAATGAGACTTCAATTCAGGCTCAGCTTGTATTTGATCATCAGGTATGGTTGCAAAAATCTTTTTGGCTTCAGCACATTTGCCTAATTTATAATACCCCCAAGCAAGTGAATCCACATAAGAAATTGAACTTGGATCAATATCTAAAGCCATTTTTACATATTCAATTCCTTTTTTAATATCAACATCATAATCTATAAGCATATAACCTAAAAAATTATAAAAAAATGCGTCTTGAGAATTTAGATTCTCTTTGAAAGAAATAATTTCTTTTTTTCGTTCCTTGATAGACTTTTCTAGTTTTTCCGCAATAGTTTTTATCTGATTAATTTTGGGATTCTTGAGCGATTGAAATAAATAGATAGCTTCAAGTGCGAGATATTTTGGATTTTCTTTTTCCTGATAAATAAGTCCTGCTTGTTTTGAAGCAGCACTAAAATTTTTCTGCACTACATATAATTCTAACAAAAGATGCCTATTGAGTGGAAATTTTTGTGCAATATCCTGTGCTTGTTTATATTTTTTTTGAGAAGCCAATATCCAAATAAGATATCTTGCATTCTCTACAGTTGGAGAATTTTCGTAGATTTTTTGAAATATTTTTTCAGCATCTGCTATGTCATTTAGACGAGCAAATATATCAATGCTTTTTTGACACAGCTGATCGGTGCAGCCATATTTTTGCAAATGAGATTTAAGTAAATTAAGTGCAGCAGTAGGGTTATTTTTGGTAAAATAAATCATTAATAATTTACCCAATGCCTCCTCATCATGGGTTTGATTATAATAATTATCCAAAAGTGAAAATGCCTTATCAAAATTCTTTTCACTCAAATACAATGTACCTAAGACATTATTTACAGGCAAGGAATCTTCCTGTTTTTTTATGTTTTCTAGTAATGAAATAGCTTTTTTCGTATCTCCCATTTTCATATAAGTATCTACCAAGATTTTATTAGTAGGCAAATCATTCGTATTTTTAGTGGTATTTTGATAAAGCAAAGCTAATTTTGCAGCTGTTTGTAAATCCCCCATATTTGCAGCAGAAATAGCAGCCTCTTTAGCATACGAGATATTTTTTGTTTGCTGATAGAGTGTGAGATAACCATCTTTTGCAGCTGCAAAATCTCCTCTATTGAAAGCATCTGAACTCATCATCAGATAAGAATCTTCCGAAAAAGCATTTGCACTGACACAAATACTCATAGACAAATAAAAACCGAGTGCTAAAATTTTTTTAAGCATTTTACCCCTTTGCACAATTCATACAATTCTTTTAAAGTTTTTTCATCGATGTTTTCCCTTTTGTATCCCTCCCAAAATGGAAAATCTATACATTGTTTAGGTCGAACTTCATAAATCAAACATTTTTTGGTCTCATCATCAAAAAAAACACAGGCATTTCCATCTGTGCTTTTTTTCTCCAGAAATGAAAATCTGTACCCTACCTTTTTAACATAAGTTTGTGTGAATTTATCAAACGAAATATTCAAAAAATCGCTGATTTTTAGCATTTCATCTATATTGACAAAAATATATCCACTCTCGCCCGTGCAACATTTTCCCCCGCAGGTAACACATTCACTCCCATCAAAACTAAAATCAAATGCCATCTAAAGCCCTTTATTTACACATACAAAAACATTATATAAAAGAAAGCCCTAAAAAGGGCTTATTAAAGAAGAATATGAAGCTATGATTAAAAGTTATATTTCAAAGTGACCACAGTCCTAGCCATCAACATATCTCCAACAAGTTGAGAGTATACAACTGAACCGCTCAAGTCTTTGGTGAACTTATAACTGATTTGAGGAGAAATTTCTACGATTTCAGAATCTGCTGTGAGATTTCCCTTGCCACGGACATATTTTCCATAATCAGAATCCTTTCCACCTGCTCTAGCTGGTATTACAGGTCCTCGATTACGTCCATTATCACCGATTCTCTTAGAGCCTTTTTTCATATAAGGAAATCTATTATTTCCTCCTACCCATACTAGATCAAGGCCAAATCCAAGACCATTGTGGAGTTGGTATTTATGAGTAAAATAAACTGCTTTTAAATTAGTATTCTTAACAGCCCCTGCTCCTGTCCAACCAAATCCCATAATGCCCCCTGCAATGATACCATTCCAAAGCTGACCACCCACATCAAAGGCACCTTTACTATCTAGCATCGTTCCATAACCTTGACCAAAGCTTCCAATATAGCCTAACTTGGTAGTGTATCCTGCAAACTTTAGATTAGCCTGCAAGTTATAGATACCCCTAGTTTTTGCCACGCCACCATAATTTAAAGTAGGATCATTTAAATCAGAAAAATATCTTTCTAAATTAGATCCTTCTTTCGTATGAAACCTTGCGCCATCATTCATCACTGTTCCAGCGACCTGACCCAATACCCCTATACTGAGACCATTTTCAAATTCATATTTATAATGAATATCTCCAAACATCATCAAGTTATACAACTGTTGAGCCCAACTATAATAAAGCTTGAACCCTAATCCTTTTACCGGCAAGTCTTTATTGCTCTCAACACCCATAATAACAATATTGTTACCAATACCGTAAGTAAAAGCTTGATTCATCATCAACATAATATTATCTGTCATCCAGCTATCATAAGCAGAGATATAAAGTTTGATACCTGGAATATCTTCGTTGGTAATCATGCCTCCAAGTCCTCTATCTCCATAAGATGTTCCTGCATTGAGTGCTGAAACAATATTCATCTGACCCAATCTAATCGTAGTTTTTGTAGATTCAAAGTTCTTATTGATATAAAGATTGCTGATGTTAAATACATCTGGAGCAGAACTTTGATCAATTCTAGGGGCTCTAGAACCACCAATAGAATTATCAGATGTTACCGCATCAGGAACACCTGGACCATAAGCTGCAAACACCCCAACAGATAGACTATATCCATCAACCTCCCCTGAATGAACGGTTGGCAAGAAAAACATCTGATAGCCTTGACCTGAACCATCTCTACCATCACTGTAAAAATATTTTCCTCTAATCCAACCATCTAAAGTCGCATTTTCTATAGCATCTTTAAGTGAACTAGCACTCAAAATCGCTGCACTCAAGCAGAATAAAGAAGCGATTTTTAATATTTTCATTCCTAAACTCCTCAATTTTTTGTTAATAAATCGTTAATACGAATTTATTATAACCTTACAAACTTAAAAACTATTTAGAATCTCTTTGTTAAAAAAGTTGTTTAAAAACCTGTTTCCTACAAAAAATTCAAGAACATCACAAAGAAAAATTTTTGGCATTTATACAAAACTCCTAAAAATTATAAGTAATCTGTAGCCTTGTTCTATTTAAAGATATATCGCCAAAAACACTTCCGTAATAAATCTGTGCTGTTATTTTTTTGCCAACCTTATAGGCAATACTAGGAGTAATCTCGACAAAAGAAGCATCCATTGTTCTTTTGTCTGGATAGCCTGCTACCTTTCCTCTATAATCTCTGCCTAGAGTGTGTGAACCAGAAGATAATAGTGGATAATTATTTTTTCCACTAATCCACGCACCATCTATAGAAAGTATAAAAGACCCTATTTTGTAATCCATCTGTGCATAAAGGGCATTTATAGAGGTATTCTTAGTAGCTCCACTACCCAAAAAACCAAATCCATCTGCACCATGACCTTGTGATCCATTCCAAACCTTTCCTGCTGTATTAAATCCTCCAACATTATCTAACAATGCTCCATATCCATCTCCAAAGCTCCCAGCAAATCCAACCTCTAAGTAAAATTTATGAATTTCCATACTTGCTTGAAGATTATAAAGCCCTCTATTATTTGCTAATTCCTGTGCAGGTTTAGAAGGAAGAGATTCTGCACTTACTTTATTATCAAAATAGCCACTCAAATAAAGGCTCTTAGATTGAAAACCTGCAACTTTATTCACACCACTTGCAGCTATCTGTCCCATAAATTTGACATATACATGCTCAGCAAAAGTATATTTATATCCCAATTCACCAAATATCATATAGTCAATAAGATGGTGTGCCCATAAATCATAAAGTTTAAAATTCAAATGATGCAAAGATCCTTCATCTAAATCATAATTTCCATCAACCCCTGCTATAAAAAGATTGTTTCCTATACCTGCACCTTTTTTAGAGTCATTTTTTATTTTACTTGCTTGTGCGGCCACATAAATATCATCGGTCATCCATGTATCGTAACCTGAAAGAGAGAATTTTAATCCTTTGATATCTGAATTTTGCACAAAAGCACCAATACCTCTATCCACACTTTTATCTGTAAAAGGACTAACAATATCCATTTGTCCAAGCTGAACACTGGTTTTTGTGATAGAAAATTTTTTATTGATATAGAGATTATTGATATTAAATACATCTGAACCACTCATATCGGTTCTTACACCTCTACTTCCTTGTATATCATTATCGGTATTATTGCCACTATCAGGAGTTCCAGAACCTTGAGAAAAAAAGATACCTCCTGTGAGAGAATATCCATTAATCTCTCCAGAAATAAGATCAACTTTTGTGCGGAACTGATAACGTTGTCCAGCCCCATCATTTCCACCCATCATTGTATAACGTCCAAAAGCAAAACCTTTAATGTCTGCATTCTCCAAAGCTTCTTTCAAAGATGAGCCCTGAAGCACACTCAAACCAAGACCAAGACCAAAAATAGTTATTGAAATTTTCTTCATTTATTCCCTTAAATTCTTTCTTAGCAATAAAATAAATCTATTGCTTGTAAAAATACTATAAAGAACTCACTTTGAATATTCTGAATTTTATTTACTATTTGTTATTATTTTGTAATTTTTTTACTAAAACTAGAGTGATATTTCTGGTATATAAGTACTTTTTTCTATGCTAATATAAAATTCTAAAATGAGTTTGTTTTTTTCTTCTGCTTTTCTAATAACGACAGGTAATAAAATTTCTATGCTCATTGGAGTATTTTTAAAATCTCCTAATAATCTATTCATCGTCTGCACATCTGTTATCTCACCACTAATAAAATAGATTTCTTTTTTGAGCTGTTTTTCTGAATCATTTTCACTACTTTTTTTGATGATTTCCATATTTTTGAAATACTTTTCCAAAAATTTCGATAACTTATCCGTACTTGAGGAATAATTCATCGCATCTAAAAATTTTTGGTTTTTGGTTTTTGTTTTCTTCAAAGATGCTTGAGCTGTGTTGAGATCTTTTTCTACCTGGTTGAATACTATTTTCGCTTTTTTTTCATCAATATGTTGTTCTTTATAAGCCACAATCATTGGCCATAAAGCATAATTCATACTCATCCCGATAAGAATGCAAAATACCACAAAAAAAATCATATTTCTTATGACGAGATCAGCATCCACCTCGATATAAAAAAAATCTCTTCTCTTGATTTTTTTGTTGTTTGATTTCATCTTTGAGTTTCCTTTGGCTTAGGAGATTCTATGATGGAAGTTTTAGATTTGCTAAGAGAAACAAAGTTATACCAACCACTTGATAAGGCAAAAAAAGTCACTGAACTCTTTCCAAAAATTGCTTTTAGAGGATCTTGAAGCAGGAAATTGAAAACTTCCTTTGAAGGTGTTGATCCTTTCATACTCAATGAATCATTGCCAATTTCAATATAACTGATAGTAATCTGATCGGGAATAATATTAAATAAATTCACTACTGCATCTCGTATCATTAAGTTATGAACCGCTCTATCTTTGGCAAGTTCAGATTCTAAAAGAATACGTTCTTCATAAGCATCAATCTTCCCAATCTGGGTATGATAAAAAGCTTGTTTTTCTTGATAGTCATTTACCCGTGCTTTCGAAAGAAAAATCTGGTATTTCAAAAGTGACATGAAGCCAAATAAAATCACCAAAGAAAGAATGATATAAAAAAACCATATTTTAGTAATTTTTGCAAAAATATACTTAGGCTTGGATGCAATGAAACTTAAATTCACTTTTCTGTCCTCTTAAATTCAATCTTAGAAAGCTCTACAAGTTCATCAACTATAGAAAAAGATATTTTTTGTGTCTGAATCATCATCTTATCTTTCAGATAGTTTAACGCTCCATCGCTCATTCCATATGCATCTAAAATAACAAATTCTTCAATGAACTTACTATCGTATAAATCGTTTGAATAAAATTCCATTAAAGAGTTTTGAATAATGCTTGTAACAACAGATATCTTGTAGATATCATCAACCTTCCCTTTTGTGAGATTTTCTTCTTGGTTGTCTATCAAAAGTTTTTCATTGAGCTTATCGATAAAAAAATCAGAATCTAGATCTTCTAAATCTCCAATTTCATCTTCAATATCCTCTTCATTGCTATCTTTTTCGTCTTCTGGCACAATAATATCGAAGAAATCTTCTGTATGTGGATCCTGCATATTCACATCCTCCATTTCTCCTTCTACCATAAAATACCCACCAAAATAAATCTCCGCATTATCAGCCACAAGTAAAGAAATGCTGCTTCTTTCTTGAAGAATGTAGAGTCTTGTTTTGCCATCAAGCTGATTTTTTATTTTTCTAAAGATAACTACAAAGGGCGAGAATAAATAATCAATGCCGTTAATTTTGGAAAATCTTTCTATATTTTCATTTATTTCAGTATTTTTTATATAAGTCTTCCATGTTTTAAAATCAAGCATTTTACATTCTTTTGGATTGATCCCATATTTAGAATAATCTTCTTTTTTATCTTTTATTCTAAGTATGCCTTGATTGTAGCTTTTTGACATAGCTCCGACATAACAAAAAGAGTATTTTTTCTGGTAATTGCGAATGAGCTTGATAACCTCTATTGGGATTTCATTATTGATAGTTTTAAATTCTCTAGCAATATTTTCCAATATCTTTTCATCTTTGATTCGTATAATTTTTACAGAACAAACCCTTCCATCAATATTGATACCAATGAATACATTTGAAAAAAATCTTCTGACGAATTTGGAGAAATTAAAAATAGCCATTATAAACCTATCGTTTCATTTTGAATAATTCTACCAAAAATGAAACATTTTGTCATAAAGATTCTTCCATTCGTTCATATACCAATTTTTTTGCCTCTTCCATATCCATATCTTTAGGAATAAAAAAAGGTTCTAACATATAATAATCTATCGTAGAAAATGGTTTTGGAATTTTAAACTTATCCCAAGTAGAAAGCTCATAATAACTGCTAAAAACGGGTTTAGTAACACTTATGCCTACACCTGTTTTTTGAGCCATAGCAACCACCCCATCAGCAATATGATGATAAGGTCCCCTAGGTCCATCAGGGGTGATACCCATATCCCACCCATCTTTCAGACGACGAAAAGATTCTACCAAAACTCTTGCTCCGCCCTTGTTCGTGGAACCCCTTATGGTATGAAACCCAAAAAATCTATAGAGCTTCACCATCAATTCACCATCAAAGTGATTACTAGAAATAACACAAATTTTGGGTTTGTTTTTGGACTTAATATAAGCAAAAGGAAGCATCAAAAAATCCCCGTGCCAAAAACTTGAGATAAAGTTTGATTCTTTAAGCCCTTCATAAAGATGGAATCTATTCCGGCAACTCAAATACAACAACCATATCATTAGCCAAGCTAGAGGAGGCAAGACTGCTAGAATGATTTTTTGTTTGAATTTTTTTAGGTTCATCTAATATGCTTTCCTATTAGGCTTCCACCCTCACTATGGATAACTTCTACACTAACAATATCACCTATTTTAAATACCTCATCAGGAATTTTAATCACCTTTCCATTATCGCTTCTACCTTCAGAAAAGCTACCTTCTGTCTCTTTGATATTTTCAATCAAAACTTGGTGCCTCTTGCCTATTTCTTTTTTTGCTTTTGTGCTTAAAATTTCCCTATGTGTACTCTGAAGCTTGGCAAGTCTAGCAGATGCGATTTCTTGAGGGACTTTTTCTTCATCTCCCCAAAGATAAGATTCAGTATGCGGACGTGGAGAATATACAAAACTGTACAAAGTGTCAAATTCAACCTTTCTAAGAACATCCATTGTATGTTCAAAATCTTCATCACTTTCTCCGGGAAACCCGACAATAATATCAGTTCCAATCCCAACATTAGGTAGAAGCGATTGGAGTTTTTGAACACGATTGATATACCATTCTTTTGTATATCCTCGTCTCATTTTTTTTAAAATATTACTAGATCCGCTTTGTAGTGGCATATGAATAGATTTGCATACTTTAGGGTTACGAGCAAACTCTTCCAAAAACTCATCATCCATATGAAGGGGATGAGGAGAGGTAAAACGAATCCTCTCTATTCCGTCGATATTGCTTATTTCCCTAAGTAGTCCTGCAAAATTAATTATCTTGTGTTGCACAGAAAAGCGAGCACCATAATTATTGACATTTTGCCCCAGAAGCATTAGCTCTTTAACGCCACTTTGTGCAAGTTTTTTTGCTTCAGAAACAATCATATCTGAAGGAATTGATATCTCTCTTCCTCTAGTATGAGGAACAATGCAATAAGCACATTTTTTATCACAACCTATGGAGATATTTAACAAAGCTTTCACGCCAGTATTTCTTGATGTGTCAAAAACATAAGTACTATCATCATAATCGATCCCAACCTCGACAGCTTTATTCTTATGGATCACTTCAGAAATCTTTGAAATATTCCGTGCTCCTAGCACAAAATTAACGCTTGGGGCTTTTTTTATGATTTCTTCGCCCATATGACTTGCAGTACAACCACAAATACCAATTTTTGCACCGGGTTTTTTGATTTTGGCAAACTGTCCTATTTCAGAGAAAAGTTTGCGTTCGGGTTTTTCTCTCACGCTGCAAGTGTTAATGAGTATTAAATCAGCTTCTTGGGGCTCGTCTGTTAGGTCATAGCCTTCTTTAGAATTAAGCTCTGCTATCATATGCTCACTATCACGCATATTCATAGCACATCCCAAAGTTTCTATATATAGTTTCATTCAAACTCACTTATACAATATGCAACTCATAGATGTAATCTTTTTCATCAAGTCCAAATTTAACTTCTGAAAGATAAGCATTTCTGCCCTTAGACTGAAAAAAACTAGTTGCTTTTAAAAGATCTTTGTGATTATTTGCCCTATCAAAATAGAATATCTGATTGTGATTTGAATCAAGTTTTTGTGCAAGATCTTCCAAAGTAATCTTCTGGGCTTTTTCCTCGATGTTTGTTTTTGCAAGTATCAATTCCATCAGCATAACTCCATATTTAAAATATTTTTAAATCGTATTCTAACCATATTTGCCTTATAAAAAGTTTGATATCGCGTTCACATTAAAAACATTTTGAATAAAATTCTGTTATAATACCTTCTAACCCCTTCGATATTAACATCGAAAAACCTCCCTGCTTCGTTAATCTTCAAAATCAAGCAAATTTCGGGATAATCCAAAGGAACTAAATGGAAAAAATATTAGATATCATAGAACTCATTGCTTATGAAAAAGGTTTGCAAGTCTCAACAGTCTCTCAAGTTGTAAAAGACTCTATCATCAAAATGGCAAAAAAAGAGATTGATGAGAATATTGAATACTCTGTGGAAGAAAATCAAAAAGACAGAACATTTAAACTTATCCAAACTCTTAGTGTGTGCGAAGATGATGATATTATAGCAAGTGAAAATCCTCACAAATTTATGCCCATTTCTAAAGCTAGAGAAATGTCTCAAGATGTAAATATTGGGGATGAAGTAAAATATGAACTCAGTCTTGAAGATATGAGCAGGAATGCTGTGAATCTATTGTTTAAAGATCTAGAATTCAATATTCAACGAACTATCGAAAATCAACTCTTTGAAAAATTCAAATCCAATGTAGGAAAAATCATTACAGGAGTCGTTGTAAGAGTTGATGAAAATCAAAATACATTCATCGAAATTGACGAAATAAGAGGTATTCTACCCATTAAAAATCGTATCAAAGGAGAAAAATTTGTCGTGGGCAACACTGTTTCTTGTATTCTTAAGCATGTTGGAATAGATAGAGATGGTATTCATTTAGAACTTTCACGCACAACTCCAAAAATGCTTGAAGAACTTCTTAAGCTTGAAGTTCCAGAAATAAAAGATGGTGAAGTTGTGATAGCAAAAAGTGCTCGAATACCCGGAGAACGTGCAAAAATTGCAGTGTATTCCAATAATCCAAAAATCGACCCTATCGGATCTAGCGTGGGAGTCAAAGGGGTTCGTATCAACGCTGTTAGCAGGGAGCTACATGGAGAAAATATAGATTGTATTGAGTATTCTGAAGTACCTGAAATTTTTATCTCTAAGGCCATATCTCCAGCTAATATCATTAGCATCAAAATACAACCACCTGAAGACGAAAATCTTCCACCAAAAGCAATCATAACGCTTATGAGCGATCAAAAAAGCAAGGCTATTGGAAAAGGTGGGATTAATATTCGCTTAGCTTCTATGCTTACCGAACACGAAATACAGCTTGTTGAAATTGCGTCTGAGAAACAAGATATAGAAAATCCCGAATCAAATATTTCAAAAGTCGGAGTTGATGCTCTTCAGTCATTATTTAAAGATTGATTAGCTTTATTTAAGAATATAAGGCTAATATATCTCTGATTCTAACTGGAATAAACTCTGTTTTTTCTCCACTCACATTTATACAAAAACGATTTGAGGTATCTCTAGAATGAGTATGTCCGTGTATATTAAGCGAACAGTCACATATTTTATAGATACTATCTAGCATATCTCTAGTATCACAATAACGATCGTTTCTTTTTCTACTCATCACAGGAAAATGTGAAAACATTACGCGATGTATGCCCATATCAATTACAATCGCATTCAAAAGCTTATCTTTTTTAAGGGCATCTCCCCATTTAGATTTTAATTTTTGTAAAATTGTTTTTTTCTCATCTATTTTGAGTTTGATTTTTTTACACAAACTCCAATCCTCATAACCTTTTAAAAGTTTATATTTTTTCAAATCATTATTACCCACTAAAAGCTTTTTATTTCCGTTGAGTTTGGAAAGATACTTGTATCCTCCGCTAAAATATAAATCTCCAAGATGCAAAATAAAATCTTCAGTGCCAACATGTTTATTCCACACACTTACGCTATAAGAATCAAAATCATCAAAGCCATTTTTAGTTGCCAAGACATTACGTATAGGTTCTTTTAAAAGAACTGCTTTGTGCCCAAAGTGACTATCAGAAATCACAAAAGTATCCAAATTCAGATGAAATTTCATTCGATTTTCTTAAAGGTAATTTTTCATTATTTTAATCGAGCTTTTATTAAATTCCACATAAATGCCAAAAAGCCTAAAATTCCTATTATTCCTCCAGCAAAAAAGGCTATTTTTCCTCCAAAATGAGCATAAAGATACCCGCCCAAATAAGAACCCATAGCACCTCCTATGAAAAACATCACCATATAAAGTGCATTTAATCTAGCTCGAATACTATCTCCTAGTGCATAAATGATACGTTGCCCAACAACTAGATTCAAAGACACACCAAAATCAAGTATAACCCCACAAAATGCCAACCAAACAAAAGTATTCCAGCGATTTTCCATAGGAAAAACAGCTAAAAACATCGAAATTCCGACAGCTAAAAGTGCTGCACCTGTTGCCCATTCACTCTTACCTCTATCTGCAAGTCTTCCTGCAAAGGGTGCAACAAACACTCCCATAATTCCTATAAACGCAAATAATGCGACTTGGTTGTTGCTAAAACCAAAACTTTCAATCAGAACCAAAGGAGCAACAATCCAAAATAAACAAAAAACGCCAAAAGCCAAAAAATGATAAAAGCCTCTCTGTCTCAAGATCGGAGTATTTTTAAATAATTGCATCATAGAAAAAAGAAGTTTGAAATAATTCATCTTGTGTAATGGCTTCTTAGAAGGCATTACAAATAAAAATATCCCCACCAATACAAATCCCAAACCTGCAGAGAATAAAAATATCTCTTGCCATCCTACAATACCTGAAAAAAAACTAGAGAGTGGTCGCGCCAACATAATACCAAAAAGCAATCCACTCATAATTTTACCCACTGCCACACCTCTATTTTCAGGGGGAACCATTGATGCTCCAAATGGAACAATCATCTGAACACTGGAGGCAGAAATACCTATCAATAAAGACATAAAAATAAGCTTCCAAAGTTCTTCAGAAATACTCATAAAAAATAATGCTAGAACATTTAAAAACATCATAAAAATTATCAATCTTTTGTTTTCAATTACATCAAGCAAAGGCACAAGAAAAAATAGCCCTATAGCATAGCCTATCTGCGTAATGGTGGTTATAAATGCAATATCTTTAATAGAAATATGCAAAGAATCGGCTATATTTGCTAATATGGGCTGAGCGTAATATAAATTCGCAACCATCACCCCACAGGCAACAGCAAATACAAAATTCAATAATTTGATACTATTTTTTACTTTCTTCAATAATCCTTCCATCCTCAAAACGATAAATTTTATGTGCGAGTTCAATCGTGCTAGGGCGATGTGCAATAAGAATAATAATTTTATCTTTTGCTATAGAATTAATAGTATTTTTAAAAGCTTCTTCTGTTTTAGCATCTAATGCTGAAGTTGCCTCATCTAAGATAAGCACCTCAGGATCTTTATAAATCGCCCTAGCTATAGCTATTCTCTGTCGTTGCCCTCCACTTAAATTAACTCCAAACTCATCTAAAACGGTATCTATTCCATCAGGAAGTTCAGATACAAAGCTCCAAGCTTGGGCTTTTTTTAAGCTTTGAATAATTTTTTGTTTGTCATATTTTGCCCCATAAGCAACATTTGCACTAATAGTATCATTGAAAATAAAAATTCTTTGAGTAACGATAGCAATATTATCTCTGATGCTTTCTTGTTTATAAGACTGTATCAACTCACCATTGATGAGAATTTTTCCAGAATTTGGTTCATATAAGCGCAGTATCAAATTCACAAGCGAACTTTTTCCACTACCACTTTTACCTACTAATGCGATGATTTGATTTTTTGAAAATTCTGCATTAATATTGTTTAATACATAGTTTTCATCATATTTCAAATACACATCTTTAAAATCAATTTTTTGAATCGGAGGACAAAGAGATTTTTTTCCATCTTGTATTTGAGGGGTTCTATCGAGTATCTCAAAAATCCTATCGGTTGCAACAAAAGCCTCCTGGAAGGAAGAAGCAATATTAACCAAACGTTTAAAAGGCGTATAAAGCATAAAAAGAGCTGTAATAAAAGAAAAAAATGCTCCTGCACTCATCTTGCCTGCAATTACTTCAGTACCCCCTAAATAAATAACCAAAGCAATAGCAATAGATCCCAAAAACTCCATCAAAGGGGAGGATAGTTGTCCAATTAAAGTTGCCTTAAGTCCGAGCTTGAAGAACTTTTGATTTTCTTCTGTGAAGGTTTTTTGTTCTATTTTTTCACCATTACTGGCTTTTATAATTTCAACATTATTAAATATTTCTGAAAGCTTTGCAGTAATGTCAGAATTTTTTTCTTGATTAAGTCTTGAAATTTTTTTGATTTTCTTAATGATGCTTGCTAATGGATAAATAGCCAAAGGCATAATGACAAGTCCAACTATAGCGAGTTTTGGACTTTGGTAGATAACTACACCAACAAGACCTATCACAGTGAGAGATTCGCGAACAAATTCAGCTAAAAAGTTTGAAACACTTGCACGAATCAAACCAATGTCATTAGTAATCCTAGAAATAAGTTCTCCGCTACGTATTTTGTTGAAAAATCCCATTTCCATTTTCAATAAATGTTCTAGCATACGATCGCGAATTTTTCTTACAATATCTAAGCCAATATAATTCATAAAATACATCTGAACATACATTCCAAAACTTTTTCCAAAATATGCCAATACAACCAAAAACGGCAATAAGGTGAGCATTTGGGTATTTTTTTTGATAAAAATATCATCTAGCACTGGCTTGACCAAATACGTACCCCAAGCTGTACAAGCTGCTGTTAAAAGAGTGGCAAGGAATGCTATAAAAAAATAAACATAATAACCTCTAATATAGGGATGAAACCTCTTCAAAAAGATTTTCATTAAATTACCCTATATGCACCTAAAATAATCCGCTTATATCTCAAGAAACAACCTCAAATCCAGCATCTAAAATTGCTTCAGAAATTATTTTTTCATTTGCAGGAGATTGAAATTCTACATTCACAACTTTTTTTCCCAAATCAACTTCAATAAGTTCAACTCCATCAATCTCGCCAACAAACTTTTCTATCTTATCAACACATTTTTGACAACTCATTCCAGTAACCTTAAATTCTTTTTTCATCTTCAATCCTTAAATTTAAATTTCCTAAGTCTTTGAGCATTCAAAACTACACTAAGACTACTCAAACTCATCGCCAAAGAAGCAATCATTGGGTTTAAAAGCACTCCTGCTTCATACCCAACCCCACAAGCTAGAGGTATAAATACAACATTATAGCAAAAAGCCCAAAATAAGTTTTCTTTGATATTTTTTATAGTTGCTCCACTCAAAGAGATCGCATTGATAACAGATTTTATATCATTGCTAAAACTAATAATATCTGCAACTTGCACACTCACATCACTCCCTTTTGCCATCACCAATGAAATATCTGCCACTGCTAAAGCAGGGGCATCATTCATCCCATCACCCACCATCATAACAATCTCTTTTTGTTTTTTGAGTGATTTTATTTTTTCAAGCTTATCGCTAGGCTTCGCTTTTGCAATAGCTTCATCAATTCCTATTTCATCTGCTATAGCTTTGACACTTGGCTGATTATCTCCACTCAAAAGAATTGTTTTTATTCCCATATTTTTAAGAATCGCGATATATTCTTTAATATTGGGCTTGAGTTTATCTTTGAGTATCAATGCCCCCAATAACCTGTCACTATCTCCTTCTTCTCCAACCAAAACAACTATACTTCCATCATTTGGAAGACTTAATGGAGAATTTAACTTAAAGCTTTCTTCATTTCCTAGTTTGATAATCCTTCCATCAATATTGGCACTGATCCCATATCCCGCCCTTGTATGGAAATCTTTGGCTTTTTTAGGCGCGATATGCTGATTATTGGCATAGCCAATAATAGATTTAGCAATTAAATGCTCACTTCCGCTTTCTACTCCACTAGCTAAAGCCACCAACTCTTCTTGATTTAGAGCATCATCAAATATAAGAACTTTTTGAACCACAGGTTTTCCAATGCTTAATGTTCCTGTTTTGTCAAAAACAACCGTAGTAACTTTTTGAGTATTTTCTAATGATTTAGCATTTTTAAAAAATATTCCTCCATAAGCTGCCCTTCCGCTTCCTATCATGATAGACATAGGTGTTGCAAGACCCAAAGCACAAGGACAAGAAATCACAAGTACGCTCACAAAAACTTGGAGTCCAAATCCAAAATCTCCTTGATATACCCACCAAAATATACCTGCTAAAATAGCAATCACAATCACAACAGGCACAAAAATTCCTGAGATTTTATCTGCGATTCTAGCAATAGGAGCTTTGCTTTCCTGTGCACACTGAATCAAGTGAATGATTTGATTCAGTGTGCTATCTTGTGCGGATTTTATAGCACGTATCAAAAAAGCTTTATCTGTATTGATAGTTCCAGAATATACTTGCTGACCAGAAACTTTAAAAACAGGTAATACTTCTCCAGAAAGCATCGATTCATCTATATTGACTTCGCCTTCAAGAATAACTCCATCCACAGGAATATGGCTACCAGGTAAAATCTTTATTGTATCATTAATGGAAATCTCATCAATACTGATTTCTTGTTCTTTATTCTCCTTGACTCTTATGGTTGTTTTGCTTGTGTGAGACATTAGCCTTTTAAGTGCATCGGTGGCTTTTGATTTTGATCTTTCTTCAATGTTTTTACCAATAAGTACAAACATAATAATCATACACACGCCTTCAAAATAAAGCCCACCGACCTCTGCGCCCATAAAAATATTCACAACAAGATAAAAACTGTAAAAAAATGCACTCCCTGTGCCTATTGCAACAAGAGTATCCATATTTGGATTCCCCATAAGCAAAGAACCAAAACCTCTAAAATAGAACATCCTACCCATATGCATCACAACAAGGGTGAATAATAATTGCAAGACTGCATTTATCCTAGATTCAAGCAAAAAAGATGGTACAAAATCCTCAAAGAACATTCCCCCCATTGACAAATAAAGTGTGCCCAGGGTGAAAATAATCGTTAAAATTATCTTTCTTTTAGGTGAAAGGAATTTTTTCTCAAATTTTTGAAGTAAGCTAATATTTTCTTCTAGTATATTATCTCTATCTAATCTTGGTGTATAGCCAAGTTTGGAAATGATAGCAAAAATATCTTCCAAACTTGTTTGGCTCTCATCATAGGAAACTTTAGCTGTCTTTGAAAGTAGATTTACTTGTATATCAGAAATAAAATCTTTTCTTTTTAAAGACTTTTCAATCCCTGAAGAACAAGACGAACAGCTCATTCCCTCAATATAAAATCTTTGTGTTTTTATATTTTTCATAAGCACATTGTACCTGTTTTGTCAGTTATTAAATCCTTCATACTTAAATAACTATTGAGTGCACAAATATACGCTTTTGCTGTTGCATTCATCGTGTCGATATCTATTCCATGACCAATAATAGCAGGTTTTCCTTCTTCAAACTCAACCTTAACAACTACTTTTGCTATGGCATCTTTTCCACTACTAAGTGCTTCAACCTGATAATCCTTAAGATTACCTCTCATGCCAGTGATTCTGTCAATACTCTTTAAAATACTATCAACGCTTCCATTCCCTAAAGCACAATCACTGTATTCAATTCCATCTCGCTTGATACTTAAAGCTGCACAATATTTTCCTGAAGAGTTTGCACTGATTTGAGTGAGCTCCAAAGAAAAAATCTGTGGGATATGGGTAGTTTCTTCATTGAGAATCGCACGAATATCATCATCAAAAATTTGTTTTTTGCTATCGCAAAGGATTTTAAAACGTTCAAATGCTGCGTTTAGTTCCTCTTCACTCACACTAAAGCCTAAAACTTTGATTTTGTCTTTAAAAGCTGCTCTACCTGAATGTTTCCCAAGCACCAATGTATTCGCTTGGATGATTCCTATATCAGAAGGTTTCATAATCTCATAAGTTTCTGGATTCTTTAACATTCCATCTTGATGAATACCGCTTTCATGTGCAAAAGCATTTTGACCCACTATGGCTTTATTGGGCTGAGGCTTGATGCCTGTAATATCTGCAACTAGCTTGGAAGAAGGATAAATTTCTTGAGTTTTTATTCTATTGTCAAATCCTTCAAATAAATCTTTTCTGGTTTTTAATATCATCACAACTTCTTCAAGTGCTGTATTTCCAGCACGTTCACCTAGTCCATTGATGGTGCATTCCACTTGCCTAGCACCATTTTGAATTCCATAAATAGAATTCACCACTGCTAACCCCAAATCATTATGACAATGCACTGATAAAGTTGCTCTTGTACCCACAAAATCTGAAATTTCTTTGATAATCTTACCCATCTCGCTAGGGAGTACATAACCCACAGTATCAGGAAGATTAAGAGTATTAGCTCCCGCTTCTATCGCCGCAGCTAATATTTCTTTTAAAAACCCTATATCACTCCTTGAAGCATCTTCACAACTAAACTGTACATCATCAACCAAGCTCTTAGCATACGCGATAGAATTCACAGCTCTTTTGATAACCTCATTTGGCTTCATTTTTAGCTTATATTCCATATGAATAGGAGAGGTAGCAATAAAAGTATGAATACGTTTAGAATTAGCTTTCTTAAGTGCATTTGCAGCGGCTAAAATATCCTTATCAATAGCTCTACACAGAGAACAAATAGTGCTACTTTTTACAACTTCCGAAATACGTTCAATTGCTTCAAAATCACCTGGACTTGAAGCAGCAAATCCTGCTTCAATGATATCCACACCTAATTTTTCAAGTTGTTTGGCTATTTTAATTTTTTCTTCAATATTCATTGAAGCACCTGGACTTTGTTCGCCATCTCTTAAGGTTGTATCAAAAATCTTAATCATCTCAGACATTTATTATCCTTTTAATTATTTATTTTAAAGCAGTAATGGAAAAAATTATTTAAGGATTAAATGCCCAGAAGGAGGGTGGAGTAAATTTTTTTACTACAATGATAGGTAATAGAAACAGACGTTCTCATTGATTCACTCCTTGAAGTTGATTTAAGTTTATCTATTTTTGTTAAACAGACTTGAAAATTTTCTTCACCTGCATTCTAATAATCAGGAAAATCCAACGGAAAATCCCATAAAGTACATAAAGTGACATAAATAAACTTAATGTTTCTATAAATGCCCTGTTATAGTTTGCAAACACAATAGCCAAAAGAATCAATAAAATCACAAAAGTTTTGAGATTCCATTTTACTTTTTTGAAGCTTGGATAACGGATATTGCTAACCATTAAAATACCTGCAACAAAGGCAATGATAAGAAGAATATATTTATATTCTATAGCAAAAATATCATATTTTATATCCATCAATACCCACAAAATAACCAAAACTGCTGCTGAAGGAATAGGCAATCCAACAAAAGAATTTGGTTCATTTTCAGAACTTCCAATATTGAATCTTGCCAATCTGATAGCCCCAAAAATAACAAATAAAGCCGAAACAACTATTTTGTATCCCTCTCCATTAACACCATAATTTTGACCCATATAAAAATACAAAAGCATCGCAGGGGCAACTCCAAAGGCTACAACATCAGCTAAAGAATCGAACTCAACTCCAAATTTACTAGTGGTGTGCGTCATCCTAGCAACTCTTCCATCAAGTCCATCTAGAATCATAGAAATCAATATAAAATAACAGGCCAACTGAAAATCAGAGTTTGAAGAAAACATAATGCTCATAACGCCCAAAAAAATACTCCCAGCAGTAAATAAGTTTGGAAGTGCATACAATGGATTGATGTTCATTTTATATATCCTATTAAAGTTTGTCCGCCTTTTATTTTATCACCTACATTAACTTTTAAATCCAAAAACTTTGCAGGAAAAAAGAGTTTAAGTTTGCCTAATTTCATAAATCCTATCCTGTCATTAATGCTGAAAGCTGACTTATTATAAAATGTGGTTGAAGAAAAAATCTCTGGATAAAGCTCGATTTTAAAAGAGTATTTTTCTTTGGAAGAAAAGAATATCTGGGTATTTAGATGATTTTTTAATTCATCTTCTCCAAATCTCAAAAACAATCCATTTCTCTTACAAATGTCATACTCTAAAACATCTATAGGGGCTCTGAGTATTCCCACATCAAGCCAATCTACATCAATAACAATACAAATAAAACCTTCTTTGTTGAATACTTCGATAATTTTTCCATCAATAGGGGCTGTCAAAATAGGGTTGAATTTATCCTCTGGAAGCCTTTCTGGATTTCTAAAGGCAAATATCCACAAAATCAAACACAAAAAAGACAGGAATATAAAAAGACTCCACCCTAGCCATAAAAAAATAATAGCAAAAATAGCAATGATAAATATACCCTTGTAGCCCTCTTTTGAAATGATCTGGGTACTTGTCATTTTAGCCCTCTTCTCTTTTTACTAGCTTAGTAGGAAGGTTATTTTGAACTTCAAATTCTGAAATAATTTCCCTGACACGCTCTCCATCAATAACTTCTTTTTCAAGTAACTCTTGAGCCATTTTTTCAATAGCATCTCTATAGTCTTCTAAGAGTTTTTTCACTTGATTATAGCGATCGCTCAAAGTTTTTTTGATAAACTCATCCATACTCTCTGCAGTTTTTTCGCTAAACTCCCGCACATTTCCAGATCCCGTTCCTAAAAAATTATTTCGACGTTTTTCTAAAACCATCAATCCACTCACATCAGTCATCCCATAATAACTTACCATTGCTTTAAGAATATCTGTGGCTCTCTCTAAATCATTACTAGCACCTGTGGAAATTTCTCCCAAAAATACATCTTCAGCAACCCTTCCTCCAAGCAAAACATCAATTTCTGCAAAGAGCTCATGTTTTTGCTTCAAGTATTTATTTTCTTCGGGGGTATTTAGTGTATAACCTAATGCCGCCATTCCCCTAGGAATAATAGATACTTTATTAACCCTTGCTGAACCTTCTGTCATTTCTGAGACAACAGCATGTCCGCTTTCATGATAGGCCACAATCTTTTTTTCTTTGGGAGAAATACGACGAGATTTTTTCTCTAGCCCAGCAATGCTTCTTTCTACAGCCTCTTTAAGATGTTTTTGACTGACTTCTTTTTGATTATTTCTTCCAGCTAAGAGTGCTGCTTCATTGATGATATTAGCCAAATCCGCTCCAGCCAAACCTGCTGTAAGTCTAGCAATTTCTTGCAAATCCACATCTCTACCAATCTTTATAGCTTTTATATGTACTTTTAAAATCTCTACTCTGCCATTAAAATCAGGCTCATCCACGAGAACTTGCCTATCAAATCTACCTGGGCGAAGCAATGCAGAATCAAGTACTTCTGGTCTATTAGTGGCTGCAAGAACAATAACAGGAGAATTTTCAGACCCAAACCCATCCATTTCTGCAAGAAGCTGATTGAGTGTTTGCTCACGTTCGTCATTTCCACTCACCATGCCACCAGCGGCACGAGATTTACCAATCGCATCAATTTCATCTATAAATATAATGCTTGGAGCCTCTTTTTTTGCCATCTCAAAAAGATCTCTAACTCTACTAGCTCCAAGTCCTACAAACATTTCAATAAAGCTACTTCCACTCATTGAAAAAAATGGAACATTAGCCTCTCCGGCAACAGCCTTTGCCAAGAGCGTTTTTCCAGTTCCAGGAGGACCTACTAGCAACACTCCTTTTGGAATCTTCGCTCCCAAAGAAGCGTACCTATCGGGATATTTTAAAAAATCAACAATTTCTACAACCTCTTCTTTTGCTTCCTGATTTCCTGCCATATCATCAAATCTAACTTTAGGTTTCTCGGCATTTACGAGCTTTTTGGAGCTTCCCATACCAAAGATGCCCCCACCCATATTTTTTTGCATACGATTAGCCATAAACATCCACAATCCCAAGATAATAAATATAGGCAACAACCAACCAAACAAATCAGTGAAAAAATTTGACTCACTAAATCCGCTGTAGTCTATTTTTTGTTGCTCCAAAAGAGGTACGAGTGAAGGATCTTGAACTTTTTTTGCAATATAGGTTACTTTTTGGTTATTTGAATTCACTCCGGTGGCTTTAACAATAGTTTGACCAATGCTAACAGAAGTAACTTGCTTGTTTTTTATAATATCTTTAAGTTCAGAATAATCTATTTTTTTTGTTGTACTTGCCCCAAAACGATCGCTCAAATCACCCTCTTGTGGATTCATAATCTTAAACGCAATCAAAGCAATCACCGCAAAAATAATAAACATCATAATAGGGTTTTGTGTGAATGGCTTTTTATTGTTTGGGTTATTGGGATTTTGATTGTTTTTCTGTGCCATTTTTTCCTCGTTCTTTGATTTTAGTCTTAATTATATTATTTTTGTGTAAGTTTTATGCTTATCCAACCATCTTTCTCAAAAATATCTAATAATCTAAATTCAACAAATTTATTCAATATTTTTTGTTCATACTCTTTCAAGATTCCTGATAAAATCAGAATAGACTGTGGTTTTAGAAACTTTATAAAATCTCCATGAAGAATCAAAATCACATCAGCAATGATATTAGCAACAATCACATCATAATTTTTTTTTGCCTTTTCTATAGAACCTTGCCAAATATCATCGGGAACTAAATGATTAAGACGAAAATTTTTCTCACTTTCAAGCACAGCTAACTCATCAGTATCACACAAATCAACTCTTGCTCCAAGTTTTTTTGCAGCTATGGACAAAATGCCACTCCCGCATCCCACATCAAGAAGCTCTTTGTCATCTAATGGTATTGTCGAAAGCATATCAAGACACATAGAAGTACTGCAATGATGTCCTGAACCAAACGCTAAGGCCGGATCAATGAGAATATCAATTGTATTTTCAATGCTCTGATGCCAACTAGGTCTAATGTAAAATTTCCCATTTCTTATGGGAGTGATACTTTTCTTGTACTCTTCAATCCAATCCTGATTCTTGCAAAGCTTGACTTTATAGGCGAACCCAACATTTTTCTCTAAATTTGCACTCAATTTCAAAGAAAAATCACTCAAGGACGAAATTAATTCCATTTTTGGATCCCATAGAGAATAAACCACAAAAGCCTTTTGTGGTTTATTCAAACTTTGTATGTTGGAATATATAAGATCATCAATCTCATCAAAAATACTAGCTGAAATATCTCTTTCTTCAATTGCTTCTGCAGTAGTTTCAATGATAAAATCCGCAAAAAGCTCCTCACAATCACTAGGAACTATGATTGTCTCAAAATAATATTCCTGCATTAATATCTTTTATTCATTCACGCCCAAAACGACTTCTAGCTTTTCTTTCAATACTTGTGGGGTAAATGGTTTTACTATATAGTTATTCACTCCTGCTTTAAGTGCTGTAATAACCTCAGCCTTTCCGCCTTCTGTAGTAACCATGATTATTGGTATTTCTCCATACCGAGCATCAGATCTAACTTTTTTGACAAGTTCAAGACCATTCATCTCTGGCATATTCCAATCGGTGATCAAAATCTTTATACCTTCTGTTGTATCTAGCAATTGCCATGCTTCCAAACCATTTTCGGCTTCTAAAATATCTTCATAGCCCAATCGCTGAAGAGTGTTTTTTATAATTCTTCTCATTGTGGAACTATCATCTACTACCAGCAACTTCAATTTCTACTCCTTAAAAGTAAGTCCATAACCCTAAGAATATCCAAAATATGTTTAGCGAAATCTCATTTTTAGAATAATAACACATTTTAACATTAATAACCAAGAAAAAAATATTAGATATTAGGCGTGAATTTTTTGATTACCTTCTGTAAATCAATCCTACCCTCATAATATGCCTTACCTATGATGACGCCTCCCCTAATTGCATGTTCTTCAAATTTTTCATTCAGATTGTATATGTCTTGCTCATTTTTAACCCCACCACTTGCTATGCAAAAACAATCACTAACTCTTGCTAACTCTAAAGTCAAATCAAGATTGATCCCCTCAAATGTTCCATCTCTTTGAATATCAGTACAAATAAGAGCTTGGATATCTGATCCTTTAAACTCTTTTGCCAAATCCAACGCATCTATCTCTGCACTTTTTACCCATCCTTCAAGCGCCACCTTACCATCTTTTGAATCAATCCCAACAGCAATCTTATATTTCCTAGCCATCTCTTTAGCAAAAACTGGATCCTTAAGTGCTGCAGACCCCAATATCAATCTATCAATCCCCATATCTGAATATCGCCTTATGGTCTGCTCATCTCGTATTCCCCCACCAATTTGAATTTTCACACTAGAGTTTTTGCGAATCTTCTCTATAACCTCAAGGTTTTTTGGTTCTCCACCCAAAGCCCCATCAAGATCAACTATGTGAATCCATTTCGATCCTAAATCTTGAAATTTTTTTGCAAATTCAAACGCCTCCCCATATATCTTTGCACTTGCCATCTCCCCTTTATACAGCCGAACTGCTTTGCCTTCTTTTAAATCGATTGCGGGAAATATCTCTATCATCGGCACACCCTTAATTTTTGGCGATATTTTATCACAACTAAAAAAAGACTTAATTTAAGTCTTAGCGGATTAAAAACGATTTTATTCCGATCAATTTATGTGTCTGCATTTTATGGTAGAATTACCCGAAGAAACTTTTTGGAATTGGAAGTTAATGAAGAAATTAGTAGATTTTTTTGAATATCTCAAACGCTATCACATCGATGTTCTTGATACTATAAGCATTATGCTAGAACTTTTTATCCTTAAAATCCAAAACCCAAGAGCAATTCAATCCCTCATTTCAAAAGAAACCAAGAAGGAAGATATCTATCAGGAATTTTGTAATCTTATCCAAACTTTTATCAAACCTTCTTTTTATGTAAAAATTAACCCCAATACAAACATCTTAAAAATACTCAAAACAATCCATCAAATACCTCTTAATAACGAAATTATCGAACAATTCTTACACACCATCACACAAAAAAAAACTTCTAATAAACTTTACTACTACTCCACTCCTTTAGAGGTCAATCAACTACTTATATCATTGCTTGAAATAAAACCCGGTGATGAAATATATAATCCTTGTTATGGGATTGGAAGTGTATTTTTAAGTCTTGCTAATAGCACTAGCGATGTAAAACTTTACGGTGAGGAACTTGATGAAAGGCTATCAAATATTGCTCATCTAGTCGCTCAAGTCGCAAAAATAAAAAATATTAAGCTTTGTGTAAATGACATACTCAAACAACCTATTTTTAAGACAAAAGATGGATTTGAACATTTTGACAAAGTTCTCTGTAATCCTCCATTGTACGCACATATGGGAATAGAATATCTCAAAGAAGATGAACGTTTTGGAAAAATGGGGATCTTGGTTAAAAATTATCCTGAACTCGTATTTCTAACTCACGCACTCTCTCATCTAAAAAAACGTGGGGTTTTTATTGTCCGCAATCAAACCTTGCAAAAATCTTCTCTTGAAGAAAAGCTTCGAGAGCGCCTTTGCAAAGAAAAAATGATAGAAGCTATCATTGAATTGCCAAAAAACATCTTTCCTCACCAAAGTCATGAATTTTCTATTTTGGTAATTTCCCCAGAAAACGAAAATATACTACACATCAATGCGAATAATGAGTATTTTTATCAAAAAGATGGGAAATATAATAGATTGATTCATATTGATGAAATCTCAAATATTTTCTGCAAAAAACTCTGTACCCCATATTCTACACTCACGCCTCTCAATGAAATCCAAATTCACGATTTAAGAGCACAAACTTATTTGAATAAAAACAATGCAAATATCAATATCCACACGCTTAAGTCTCTAGGTATAGAAATTTTTAGAGGTCAGAGGGTATATGGTAGCACAAAGGATAAACCTATCACATACTATGATGTAGGAATCGCTGATTTCAAACCCTATGGATTCACACAAGATTTTGAAAACAAAAAAGAGTATGGAGATGCTATAAAAATACAAAGATATGCACTCAAAAGCTATGATATTTTGCTCTCTCTAAGGGGAATTTCTCCTAAAATAACTATTTTAGGAGAAATCAATTCTCTTTGTGTTGCAAATGCAGGAATTATTACTTTAAGAGCAAAAAACAAAAAAATAGCCATAGGGCTTTATTGTTATTTTTTCTCATCAAAAGGTGAAAAATCCCTAAAAAAAATCTACGAGCAAAGCGGTGAAAATACAGTGAATATAGAGAATTTATACAATCTAAACATACCCAAAAACTATGATAAAAACCACAAAGATATTTTTACCAAAATACAAGAGTTAAGCAAAGATTTAGAAGCTATTGATAAAAAAATACAACAACTCAAAGAAACTGAATGAAAAAAATAAATGTCATAGAAAATAAGATTATTGATGTTGATTACGGAAAAAATGTCTGCGTAATGACCCCCTGTAATCTATATGGGTGCAAACTTGGCAACAATGTGTTTGTAGGTCCTTTTGTAGAGATTCAAAAAGATGTAGCCATTGGAGATAATACAAGGATTCAAAGCCATAGCTTTATTTGTTCTCTAGTAAAAATCGGTTCAGATTGTTTTATTGCACACGGAGTAATGTTCATCAATGATCTGTTTGAAAATGGTCATCCTGCCTCAAATCCTTCTGACTGGAAAAATACAAATATTGGGAATAATGTATCCATTGGATCAAATTCCACCATCTTGCCTGTAAGTATCTGTGATAATGTCGTTATTGGGGCTGGAAGTGTGGTCACCAAAGACATTGTGCAATCAGGTATTTATGCTGGAAACCCTGCAAAAAAACTACGTGGCATAAATAAAATCCTATGAAAGTAGCGATTATTGGATATGGATATTGGGGTGTCAATATAGCCAAATGTATTTTTAAAAATCCAAATTTTGAGTTAAAGACTATCTATGATGAAGATAAATCACGAATCCAAGAAGCAAAAAAAATCTATGATTTCGCTCCTTATGAAAACTACGAATCTATTTTAAAAGACGACGATATACAAGCAATATTCATTATCACTCCACCTCATAGTCATTATTCATTAGGAAAGGCTGCTTTAAAAGCAAAAAAACACGCTTTTATAGAAAAGCCATTAACAACAAATATTCAAGAAGCCTATGAACTTTATGAAATTGCACAGAAAAATAATTGTATCTTGCACTGTGATCATACCTTTTTATACTCTCCTGCAGTAAAATGGCTAAAAGAAAATATTCAAACATTTGGCGAGATTGTCTATATTAATTCTAGGAGAATTAACTTAGGATTATTTCAAAGTAGTTTGGATGTTATTTGGGATCTAGCAATCCATGATCTATCCATTATTGATACTCTAGTAGGGCTAAAAATAAAAAAATCAAAAACATTTACTAAGAAATATCAAAACTATCCTTATGATGCGATCGCAAATATCAATTTAGAGTTACAAAGCGGTCCCATAGTCACCATCAATGTTTCTTGGCTATCTCCTGTTAAGGTCAGAGAAATGATCATTGGCGGTGATAAAAAAACAGCAATTTATGATGATACTAAAAGGGATAAAATCACTGTTTTTGATACTGGAGTGATTATTAAAGATGAATTTGATAAAAATAGTCTTTATCAAAAGATGATTGAATACAAACTCGGTAAAGAAGAAATACCCGTATTGGAAAATTTTATGGCACTTGACAATTCCATAGAGTCATTTTTTTCTTCTATTTCTGAGAATTCTCACACTCAAGATCAAAAAGAGCATATTTTAAGAGTTATTCAAGCCTTAGAAATTATCTCAAAGTCATAGTAGCTACTTAATTAAGCTTAAAAGATTTATTTCTTCTGTTGTGTTAGAATCAATTTTATTTTTAATTAATTTAATTCTAATTTTATCAATATCCCTAATATTATTTGGAATTGAAAAATATTCCTTCAGATAATCCCAATCGCATTGCCTCAAAGTTACTATTTCTCCGAGATAAAAGCTCACCCACCAATTACCAAGTTTGGATAAAAAGAGCTCAGATTCTATTTTTTTTTGTGCAATTTCGGAATATTGAATATCCTTTTCAAATCCCAAAAATCTTCTACCTAACCTTTTTGCAGCAACTGCAGTTGTTCCTGTACCCATAAACGGATCCAAAATCAAATCTCCTTCTTCTGTACTCATTAAAATAATTCTCTCTAACAAGTGAATCGGTAATTGACACGGATGTTCATCTCTATACTTTATATGTCTTATCCTATGGATATCTGTCCAAACATCAGAACATAATGGGCCAAAAGGATGCAAAATTGACTTTTTACCTCCATAGTCCTTGATCAAAACACCCTTTCTATCTCTTTTATGTGGCGAACGCAATTCTCTGAATTTGCTCCTATCATTTGTTTTTGAATAAAATAAAATTCCATAATGTGCGGGTTGTAAAGTTTTTCCCATTGGAGCAGTCATTGCTTCCCAACTAATCCAATGTCTAAAAATAGCTATTTCATTCAAAAAACTTGCATAATAAATAAGCCATTTAGGAATATTATGTAAAAAAATAAAACCATCATCTTTAAGAACTCTTACACATTGATAAATCCATTCCTTGCACCAATCAAGATATTCAGACTCTTCAAGCTTATCTTTATGCGAATTGTATTTTTTCTTTAAATTAAAAGGCGGATCTGCAAAGACACAATCAACTGTATTATCAGGAATCTTTTCAAATAACTCAATGCAATCACCCTGCAGAATCTTATTTTCAAACATTTTCAAGGACTTTTTTAAAACGCTCTAATTCATCTAAATGAAAAGTAAAAACATCGTCATAAGCCTCTACCATCCGCTTTAAATCCTGTTTTCTCACATACCAACCAATACCATCAACAAAACCAACAAATCTGGCTTTGGGATAATGTTTTTTAATCAACTCTGCAATCGATAATTCTGTTTTTGCCTTATCTCCCTGACCTGAACTTGTAGTGCTCAAAAATGAGCTTTCAATTATTATCTTCGGGCTTTTCTTATCCGGAATAATAAAATCCATAGTTCTTTTATTTAGCTTCTCGTTTTTGAATAATTCTGGCAAATCACCTTTTTCAAAATTTATTTTTAAGTCATTTAAAATAGTTTCTATAATAGTTTCTGGATTATTCCCCATGCAACCAGAATAACTACCTTTTTGGCGATAACGAATTAAAGTATCAACCATTACATCAGAATCAAAGTTTATTTTCTGTAGTTCTAATTTTTTAAGCTCAAATAATGGAAGAGTTTTAGCTAAAAAAGAATTGGTAGAGCCTCTAAAAAATAAATCAATTAGACCTGTAGCAAAATCTCTATCTTCTTTAATAAGATTTTTTATTTTTTTATCACTCCATTCCTTTACATCATTATAAATGCGTCCCTTATCCCAATCTTGAACCCTTAAGAGATTACATAACTCTTTATCTTGGACTATTCTCGCTATAGTTATAATTCTCTTTAAATTTTCATTTGCCAAACCATTTAAAACCAATAAACATTCTAAACCAAATTCATTTTTCTGAATAAAATCAATAAATATTTCTTGCTTACAACCTCTATTGGCAATATCATTTTTAAGATTAAGTAGTAGTATTTTCAAAAGATTTATTGTGTTTGCCTCATAATTTTCCTCAAACTCCCAGTTAGAAAAATAAAAAGTATTTTTATTGATTACTGTCTCATATTTTTTATTCATTATTATCCCGTACTCTAAATGTAAGTTTTCCAATAAGGGGTATAATAATAACAGATAAAAACTTTAACAGCATTAATTTTAAAAATACTTTTTTAATTTTTGGAGATTTTATGGATACTGACTCAATCAAAATAATACCAGAATGGAAAGAGCTACTCAAAGATGAATTTCAAAAACCTTACTTTCAGCAAATAAAAAATCATTACTTACAGGCAAAAAACAAAGGGGAGATTATCTATCCACCTCCAAAGCTTACCTTTAATGCTCTCAATCTCACGCCACCTGAAAAAGTAAAAATCGTTATTTTAGGTCAAGATCCTTACCACGGAAGTTTCATGCACAATGGAATAGAAATCCCCCAAGCAATGGGACTAAGCTTTTCTGTGCCTAAACCTGTGCCTATTCCGCCGAGTCTTAAAAACATCTACAAAGAACTCAATCTCTCACTTGGCGTCCCCATACCTTCACATGGGGATTTAACACAATGGTGTGAAAGAGGAGTGCTACTTTTAAACACCATATTTAGTGTCAAAAAGGGGAATGCAGGATCTCATGCATACTTTGGCTGGGAAAATTTTAGTGATAGTATCATAAAAGCAATATCAGATCATTGTGACAAAATTATCTTTATGTTATGGGGAAATTATGCAAAAAAGAAAGCTTCTTTTATAGATACAAACAAACATATTATTATCACCGCACCCCATCCAAGCCCTTTGGCACAAGGGTTTGTTGGAAGTGGAGTATTTCTCAAAGCCCAAGAAGCACTAAAAAAATTTGGCAAAGAGCCAACTAATTGGGAATTAAAAGATTAAATTAGATACATAGATATTGGTTAATACATAATTCACACTACAGCTCTATAATCTCGTGTATTTCAATAAATTAAAAAGGAAGTAAAATGAATAAGTTCATTTCAATGATTTTGGCAGGAGCACTTTGTGCTTCATTGGCATTTGGAGCTGATTTTTCAAAAAAAAGCAATGATGATTTGATAAAGGTAGCAGGAACAGTTGCACCAAAAGATGTACCTGACTATAGAATGGAGCTTCACAAAAGAATAAAAGCAATGAAAAAACCTGAGGCAAAGGCTTTCCATGAAAAACTCGAAGCTTCTATGAAAAAGAACACTGAAAAAATGAGTATGAAAGACATGAGAGCTAGAAGAGAAGCTATAAAAAAAGCTATTGATGAAAAAACCAAAGGTATGACAAAAGAACAAATTAAAGAAAGTGGTCTTGATCACCATGGACATCATAAACACGGAAAAGATCACAAAAAAGATGAAGGAAGCAAAGCTAACAAACCAGTGAAAAAACCTGATCCAAAAGCTCCTGCACCAAAACCTGAAGCAAAATAATATGTTTTCTAGGCATTTCATGCCTAGATTCAAATCATATTCTTTATTCTATATTTTTCACTTAATTTTTGCATAATTTCTTATTTTAACAAAAGCACACTATAATTTAGAAATCAAAAATAACCTAGCAGGGGACAGAATGATCAAACCTATGTTAAAATACAGAGGTGGAAAAAGTGCCGAAATTAATCAAATTATTCCTTTCTTTCCAACATCATACAAGAGGTATATAGAGCCATTTTTTGGCGGAGGTGCTTTATATTTTTTTCTCAGTCCAAAAAAGTCAATCATCAATGATCTTAATAAACCTCTAATGAATTTTTATACATCAGTAAGAAATGATTTTTTATCGCTAAAAAAGAATTATCCGAATTACAAAAATTATATGAATCCAATCAATTAGAATTTCAAAAGCTTAAAAAACTGACGCCTAACAGCAAAAGTGATGCTGAGGTCTTTTAAGGTGCTATGTTCCAAGCAACTATCTTTTGTTTCTCTGCTCACCTCTAATGATCTGTGGAAATAATGAGGGGGGGGTTATTCCCCGATGGTGTTTGTCAAACTTCCGATTCCTTCGATAGTGCATTCTATTACATCGCCAGGTTTGAGAAATCTAGGAGGCTCAAACCCCATCCCCACACCAGAAGGGGTTCCCATAGAAATAATACTCCCTGCCTTTAGCATCATACCTCTTGAAAGTTCTTCTATCACATAATCAATGCCAAAAATTAGCAAATCTGTAGAGCTTTTTTGACGAAGTTCGCCATTGACATAGCTAGAGATTTGCATTATTGGAGGGGTGGCAAACTCGTCCTTTGTCACGATATAAGGTCCCATGGGGCTAGAACCTTCTAGGCTTTTGCCAAAATACCATTGTTTGTGTTTTAGTTGGACATCTCTAGCACTGATATCGTTGATGATGGTATAGCCAAAGACATAATCAAACGCATCTTCCTTCTTTACATTCCACGCATCTTTACCAATAATAACACCTAGTTCTACTTCATAATCAAGTTTTTCAGTGATATTTTTATGTGAAGGCACTATTCCTTTATCAGGAGTGGCTTCATTCACTCTTTTTCCAAAATACACTGCTTCTTCGCGTTTGCCATCAAAGGCTTCTTTTTTGAATTTTGCAGATTCTTCTGCGTGATCAAGGTAATTTATGCCTAAACAGATAATTTCTTGGGCAGGATGGGGGATGGGAGCAGCAGGAATAATATCATTTAGTGCGATATCCCCTGTTCTGTTATCTAATGCCCCTTGAAGTTTTTGTTCTAGATCTCTTCCATAGCACATGATGAGTTCTTGCATTTCTTTGATGCCTAATCCCAAAGATTTCAAAGAAATAATCCTTTTTTGGCTACTATCAATAATCCCGATTTGATAAGGAGAGCTTTTGGTTGTTTTAAAAGTAATGATTTTCATCTACAATTCCTTTATTAAAAAATAATCTGCTATTATCAAGTCTATCAAAATTTAGGAATAAAATGAAAATAATTAAAAATTCTAGCTTCAGAAGTGATTTTGGTGATGTGTATTATGATGAGTATATTCCTGATTGCACTAATGGTGTGGTGATAGCCATTGCACATGGAATGATTGAACACAAAGACAGATACGAATGGCTCTGCACTAGTTTGGCAAAAAAGGGTTACAATGTTTTTATCAATGATCACAGAGGGCATGGAGAAAGTATCGGAGGAAATATCGTTTGGGGCGAGATGGGTGAAAATGGTTTTGAAAAGGCTGTAGATGATATGCTGACCTTTCATAATCTCATCATGCAGAAGTTTCCTTTTCATAGATTTGTATTGCTTGGACATTCGATGGGTTCTTTGCTATCTAGGAGATTTCTTCAACTCTATGAAGATAAACTTGATGCTCTTATTCTCACAGGAACTCCTTCTCCAAATAAAATGCTAGGATTTGGTGTGGTGCTTTTCAGGATATTGGAAAAAATGGGGGTAAAGGGTTCGCCCAAAATCAGCGATCTATTTTCTTTCAAATCCCAGTTCAAGCGTAAGGTTCCTCAAAAAGATCGTTTTAAGACCCATTGGGCGTGTAGTGATGAAGAAATTATCAAGCTTCGATACAAAGATCCAAAATGTCAGTTTCGTTTTACGCTCAATAGTTTTGCCAATCTTTTTGAAGGGATGAAAAAAGTTTTCTCCACCTATCCGCATAGTCCTCAAAAAAGGCATTTACCGGTATTATTTTTGAGCGGACAAGAAGATATTTGCGGAGAGTATGGCAAGGGTGTGGAAAAATCCTATCATCATATCAAATCACAAGGCTATGAAGATGTTACATTAAAGCTCTATGCAAATGCTCGTCATGAAGTCTTCAATGAGCCAAATAAACTTGAAGTGCTAGATGATATGTTGGTTTGGTTGCATAAACAGGGTTTTTAGAGTATTTAAGAAATTCGCTCCTTGTTTGGCATATGCAAAAAGGAACGATGTATTTTAATTATTGTGTGTTTTTAGAAAATCATTTTTACTCCTTTGGATTGGAATATAACAAAAACCTCTTCTAAGAGAGATTTTATTTAAGTGCGATAGTTAAATCCTCTATCAAATCCTCTGCATCCTCGATTCCTACACTCAAGCGAATGAGGCTTGAAGAAATATTGGCTTTTTCTAGCTCTTCTTTGCTGAGTTGCGAATGAGTAGTGGATGCAGGATGAACGATGAGAGATTTTGTATCTCCAATATTAACCACAATAGAAAATAAGTTTGTGCTATTACAAACTTTTTTGGCTTCTTCAAAATCTCCTTTGATTTCAAAACTTACTAGTCCTGAGCACAAATTATCTTTGAAATATTTTTTGGCTAGTTCTTTATAAGGGCTGTTTTGTATTGATGGGTAATTTACAGATTTTATCTTCGGGTGATCGCATAAAAAAGACGCGATTTTTTGGGCATTTAAGCTATGCTCATATATACGAACCTTGAGTGTTTCAAGTCCCTGTAAGACAATCCAAGAGTTAAAAGCACTCAGGGATGCTCCAATATCTCTAAGCAATGCAGTACGTACGCGGAGATTGAAAATAGGTAAATTCACATCAGCATACACTAGGCCATGATAGCTTGTATCAGGGGTGTTAAAATGCTCATATCGTGGGTTATTTTTGATGAGGTGATTGAGCGAGGGTGAATCAATAATTGCTCCTGCTATAACACTTCCTTGACCACTGATATATTTAGATAGACTATGAACCACAACATCTACCCCCCATTTAATGGGATTACACAAAATAGGTGTAGCTACAGTGTTGTCACAGATACTGATAATACTGTGTTTTTTTGCGATAGCTACTATTTCTTCAATAGGTGCGATAGCGATCTGAGGATTGCTTAGACTTTCAAAGAAAATAGCTTTTGTTTTTGTATCAATAAGTGCCTCTAATGTGCTTATATCATCGATACAAAATACTCTCGCTTGTATGCCAAACCTTTTTAAGGTGTGTAAAAAAAGATTTGAACTGCCTCCATAGATTTTATCTGCGATAAGGATGTTATCTCCTGCTTGTGCGATGTTGGCTATGGCGTAAAAAATCGCTGAAGAGCCACTAGAAGTAACCACTGCACTCGCTCCACCTTCAAGTGCAGCTAGTCTTTTTTCTAACACATCGTTGGTCGGATTGGTGAGTCGTGAGTAAATATTTCCTAATTCTTTTAGAGCAAATCTTGCTCCAGCTTGCTCAGCGTTGTCGAATTCATAAGCAGTGCTTTGATAGATGGGAACACTCATTGTTTTTTGTGTATCCTTGGTGTATCCAGCTTGTATGGCTAAAGTTTGGGGTTTGTATATTTTGCTTGACATAAAAAATCCTTTTTTTGAATTTGATGATTAATCAGGATCTAATTTATCTAAATATTATTAAACACGATATGTGTTATTATAAAATAATACTATTTTGATTTTAAATTGTTACAATAATATACAAACACGATATGTGTTTGTATATTTAATATATTAAATATTCTCAATAAAACATGTTGTATGATAGCTGCAGGGGGCAAAGCTTTGAGCTGAAAATAAAGTATTTCTAAAATATGATAGCTACATAATTTATCAACAAAAAGCTATTTTAAAACATCCAATTACACCAATCAAAGAGTGAAATTTCTTTGATTGGTGATTTTATAGGGTTTGTTGTGTAGAAATTATTTAAGTTCTGCCCAATTTTTACCCAAGCTAATCCCACATTTTAGAGGCACATTTAATGTATAGACATTATTCATTATTGCTTCGATTTCCTTAGATGTTTGCTCAGCGAGTTCTTTAGGAAGCTCAAAAATCAATTCATCATGCACTTGAATAAGTAATTTTACAGAGGTATTTTTGAAATTTTCATATATTTTAAGCATCGATAGTTTGATAAGATCAGCTGCACTTCCTTGAAAAATCGAATTGATACCTTCGCGTAAGTAATTTGCCCTCATCAATTCTGTTGCATTTGCAAAATCAAAATATCGTCGATGTCCTAGTAATGTTTGAGCATAGCCATTAGCAAGAATCTGTTCTTCTTGGTATTTTAAAAAGTTTTTGACCGTAGGAAAGGATTCAAAATAGCTTTCAATGTATGTTTTTGCTTCTTTTGGTGATATTTTGAGTGTTTGGGCGAGTTTTTTTGAACCCATTCCATAGATAAGTCCAAAATTGATGGATTTTGCTATGGATCGTTTTTGCGATGCGTTTTCTTCCCCAAATATTCTAATAGCAGTTTCCATGTGGATATCTTTGTCTGTTTTGAATGCCTCCATGAGATCTTTGTCCATACAAAAATGTGCAAGTAATCGGAGTTCAATTTGCGAATAATCCACGCTTAAAAAAGTATTTTTTTTATCGCTAATGATAAAACCTTCACGAATCTGTTTTCCTGCTTCAGTCCTCACAGGGATGTTTTGCAGATTTGGAGATTTTGAACTCAATCTACCTGTAGCAGTCCCTGTTTGTAAAAATGATGTATGGATTTTGTGTTCATCATTGTTGAGCTTGAGTAGAGGTTCTATGTAGGTATTTTTGAGTTTGAAAATCTCACGATATTCCATAATCTCAGAGATAACAGGGTGTTCATTTAGCAATCCTTCTAAAGTCCTCTCATCAGTGCTATAGCCACCTTTTATTTGTCTGCCACCTTTAAGCCCTAGTTTTCCAAATAGCACTTCAGCGAGTTGTTTAGGGGAGTTGAGATTAAAATCAAAGCCTATGTGTTTGTGGATATTGTTTTGAATGATGGAGAGTTTATTTGAAAGTTCTAAACGAAGTTTCTCAAACCAATTTACATTGATTTTTATTCCATTGGTTTCCATATCCACAAGCACTTTGATGAGAGGGAATTCCAAATTTTGGGCAATTTCTATGAGATAATCAAGCTCTTTAGAGCGAAGTTCTTCTATAAGTTTTTCATATAAGCACATACTGGCTACTGCATCTTCAGCAGCGTATTTTGTCGCATCCTCAAGGGAGACGCTTGAAAAATTTGCTCCCTTGCTCACGATGGCTTCAAAAGCTATCATTTTGTGAGAAAACCATCTTTCCATCTGACTATCTAGTCCTACGCTCATCACGCTATCAAATAGCCATGCTAAAATCATTGAATCTTTTATATAGTTTTGAGGTTTTATGCCGAAATTATTTTGAGCGATGAGGAGGTCAAATTTCAGGTTATGCCCGATAAGCGGATGAGAAAATATTTTTTCTATGGCTTTTTTTGCACTTTCTTTAGATATTTGGGTTTCAACACCTAGATAGTTGTGTGCAATAGGCACATAGTAGCCATTTTTTCGATCAAAGCAAAAGCTAAATCCAACCATATTTGCATTTTGCACATCAATAGAATCTGTTTCACAGTCATAGGATATTTCAGTACTAGAGGGAATTGAATCTAAGATTTCAAATAGTTTATTTTCATCATTGAGCAAATGCGAAGTGTAAGAGAAGCTAGATTCTGAAAAGGCATTAAGCCCCCCGATGCCTTTTGATTTTGCCATAAAGGCTTTGGCGGGTTGGGTCATTGGCATACCCTTTAGACGCTGGACAAGCTTGATGAATTCATACTCTTCAAGCTCATCTACGATAGCTAATAGGGGGTTTGTAAGAGGCATTTTACAGATTTGTAAGTCAAAATCATCAATCAAATCGGTTTTTAAAGTAACGAGTTTTTTGCTCAAATATGCCATTTCTTTGTGTTCTTTGATGAGATTAGCGATTCTTGGACTGACTGTTTCTTGCAACTTTTCTAGGTTTGCGTAGATATTATCGAGATTTCCAAATTTTTTGATAAGTTTTTCGGCTGTTTTTGCTCCGATACCTTTGATGCCAGGTACATTATCGCTATTGTCTCCCACTAAGCTCTGATAATCAATGAATTCATGAGGGTGTATGCCATATTTTGTCAGGCATTCTTTTTCTGTGATATCTTTTCTTGAAGTAGGGTTGTATAGATAGGTATTTTCATCAATGAGTTGATAGAGATCTTTATCATGGCTGATGATACGCACTTGTAGGTTTTTTCTCGTAGCAATATGGCTAAGTGAGGCAATAGCATCATCAGCTTCATACCCATCAAAGGATAGATTTAATAACCCCATTTTTTCTATCCATTTGATGGCAATAGGGAGTTGCATCAGTAAGTCTTGAGGCGTCTCCATGCGAGTGCCTTTGTATTCTGGATAGATTTCCTTGCGTTTATTTTGTCCCCGTCCTTCAAGTGCAAAGACAATATAATCTGATAATCCTTCTTTGTGTAGATTCATAATTAGATTAGCAAAGCCTAGTAGAAGACTCGTGGGGAAGCCTTGAGCATTCTTGAGTGGAGGGAGGGCATAGAAGCTACGAAAAAAGAACCCGAAGGTGTCAATAATAGTTAATGTTTGCATAGATGGTATCAATTCTTCTCATAAGGCTGGGTTATTTTCTCTTCAAAAATAAACTTATGTTCCTGTGGGAGTGCATTATAAATACTATGGGCGAGTTTTTGGATTTCCCACAGAGCTGCTCTATTTGTACGAAGTTCTAGGAAGTTTTGCAGACTTCTAGCGTTGATGCTCCAGTGAAGTTCTGTTTTGTAACATTCGGGCATCGCGTATTTGGCTAGATCGTTTCCTATAGGTTCAAGGAGGAGTTTTCGAAGGTTTTCTAATGCTGAAATAGAGGCTATATTGACATTTTCATTTGAGGTAAAAACGATGTATTTTTCAGCTCTTTTTTGATTTTCTTCATTGATAGGAAGGAAGGAAGGCTCTTCTTTGATCTCTTTGAGTGTATAGCGAGAGGATTTGACGCTATAACTTGCCATGCGATGACGAGCAAGTTCTTGCAAACAAGCACGGCTAATGCCTTGAATATAGAAATTATAATATAAGTGTTCTAGGGTGCTAGAGTGTTTGTTTTTGTTTCCGACACGATCAATGAGAGAGAGGTCTTTTTCGCCACCTCCATCAGATTTATCAAAGCTCTGCCAACAAGTGCGGATAGCCATCGAACAGACTTCTAAGGGGGTATAGTGCTTGAGTGTAACTTTCATAAATATCCTTTTTGGAATTTTACACATATGTCGCTTAAAAAATCAATCAATATGATTTTGGCTTAAAAGAGTTCTTTCTTTAAGATGTTACCTGAAGTTAATTTTTGGATTTAAGATGAATTTTGTTTAGGGTTATTTGTTGTATAGATTGTCTCCTAGCTTTTTGAATTCTTCATATTGGTTTTTGAGTGTATGGAGAATTTCTTCGTATTGAAAGCTTAGCATCACGCGTCTATAAAGTTCGGGTTTGTCTTTTCGCCAATTTCGCAAAGTTTTTGCATCTACGCCGATGATTCTAGCTATGTCCTGCTGAGTAAATTTCATCTCTATCCTCAAGTAATTTTTATTAAAATCTACTTGAAAATATTTTTAAACAAAATTCAGTAATATTTACCTATTTAAAACTAAATTTAAGGAAATAATACCTAAAATGTTTGGATAATTTTGTAAAGGTAGATATTTATGAATGTAAAAATAGCAATAAAATTCTTGATTGGCTTTATACTGATGGGTATGGCTTGTTTTTTGAATGCAGACGAACTTGCAAACAAAATGCCACCACTTGAAAAATCTTTTATAAAGATTATGAATAAGGCTATTGATGAATTCGTAGCCACGACCAATGAAGTTAAAAAAACTAAAATACAACTTCATTTGCAAAATTCATTATCCAATCTACTCAAAGATAGAGTAGCAAAAAATTGGGTTGGGGAGGTAATCAGCATTCGTTCTGATGATTCTGATGGTTCAGCAAGAATAACAGTTGGATTATTAATAAAATACGGAAAGGCTATTGCAGTGACAACACTTGACAATAAGGCTTTCGATGATAAGTATCACACACATACAGGTATAGACATTGAGACTAATCTGTATAATGCCGTATCTGAACTAGAGATAGGAGACAAAGTAGTGTTTTCTGGTCAGTTTATTTTATCACAGCCTACTCTTCTGATTCAGGATTCGCTTGGTCTGAGTGGTTTTAAATTTACTAGCATCAGAAAAATAAATGATGATAAAAAATCAAAATAAAGGAGTCGAAAATGGACAGAGAAACAGAAAGAGAAATTACAAGATTAGTTAATAAAGAGGTGGAAACAGCTATCAAAAAGTTTGAATATTCACTGGATAAACAGCTAGATAAAATCGTGCGAATGATAAGTGACAGTGAGAAAAGTATCCGTAAAGATGTCGAATATCAAATCCGAAAAGAACATGACAATATGATAAGAGAAATAGAAAAGAGGATGAGGAAATGAGAATTTATATTGTAAGTATATTTTTATTTTTGAGTTTAGGAAACTTTTTGGCGGCATCAAACAGTAATTCGAAAATTTTTAAAACAACCCCTGATGAGCTTGATCAAATGTTTAGCGAAAATGAACTTTTTGCTAATGAAAAATTAGATGGAAAATCAGTAGAGATAACAGGAGTTATTGCGTCAATTGGGAAAAGTATGGGCAAACCATATGTTGAATTTAAATTAAGTAATAGTTTCCTTGTAGCAGTTATGTTTGTAGAAATTTCTGAAATAAACTCTCTAACGAATCTAAGAAAAGGCCAAACTACATCCTTAATTTGTGAAAAAATATCTTATTTTATGTTTCCAACAGGAGAAAATTGCACCATTAAGAGGAGTAAATAAATGGATACTTTAATCCTTGTAATTATTTTAGGATATTTTTTTCCCACGATTATTTCTCTGCTGAGGCGACATAATGTTGGAGGTGTATTGATTATCAATTTCCTGTTGGGTTGGTCTGTGATTGGATGGATAATTTCCTTGATAATGGCGTGTGGAAGTCAGTCTAAGACTGTAATTATAAATAATAATTCTAAAAAGGAGAAAGAATGACCATCACAGAGCTTATAAAAGAAGTGCTTCAAATGAGTGATTACCCTCTTACAGCAGCAGAAATATGGGATGTAGCCTGTCAAAAAGGTCTAGATAAAAAATTAAGTCAAATTAGCCCCGATCCTGTTGCAGAGATTTCTATATACACTACCAAAAATACAAATGACTTTATTCAATATAAATTCAAGCCATCTAAATTTTGGCTGGTTTCAAAAGGTGACTGCAGTGTTTCACTACCTTTTTTACTGCTAGAAGTGATAGAAAATAAAAAATCTGATTTTCCTACGAAAGCTCTGAAAAATGCTGCAGATTTTTTTCAAGAATTGTTTGATTTAAGAGAGGGGGCTTTGTCTTTAAAGATCAAACCCATTGAGAAAAAGCCATTTGAAGTTCCAAAAAAATCTCTAGTAACTGGGAGGCTTCTAGCTATATTTTTTGGATATCTTGGGTTAGGCTCTTTTTATGCAGAGCGATATGTAGAA
This sequence comes from Helicobacter cappadocius, assembly GCF_030688855.1. GTDB lineage: Bacteria > Campylobacterota > Campylobacteria > Campylobacterales > Helicobacteraceae > Helicobacter_J > Helicobacter_J cappadocius. Next base: position 44,720 of record NZ_JAUYZK010000001.1, read on the forward strand.
GGGTTTGTTCAGCTTTTTTTATTCATCTCTTTTCCGGTTTTATGGATTTTTGTAAGTTTTTTTGGGTTCAATTTAGGCGATTTATGGATTCAAGATATTTGTTGGATATGGATTTTTAGTGTACCTATTTGGTGGATATATAGTATTTTTTTAATATCTCGCTATGTTCAAAACTACAATTTGATATGGGAGAGTAAATGGAAGGATTATGAGGATACATTAATCAAGGATTGGAATGTTAAGCGTGAAGAAATGAATTTTTTAGGTCTAAAGCACCTTGAAAAAATGCATATTTTATTTAGTAAAGTTATTCCTATAGTAAAAACGATAGATGAACTTCCCGTGAAGATGGAGGTTTTGGCTGGAATTTGTCAGGGATTAATTGATATTGTCGCAGAAGAACAGGCTCGAATGCTAGATGAAATAGAAGCTGAGAATGAAAGGCTACAAGCCCAAAGAGAAGCAGAAGAAGAAGCCCAAAGAATAGAAGAAGAAAGAGAGGATATTGCTAATAGGGCAGCAGAAAAAATTGCACCTCAAATGCAATATATGTTTGAAAAACAACAGATGGAAAGTAACAAAAAAATAGAAGAACTAAAAAGAGAAGTAAAGAGTGCGAAAAGACATACTGATGTGGGAATAGGTGTCGGAGTGGCAAATTTATTAAAACAAATCAACAAAAAATAACTAAATATTAAGGAATTAAAATGAACATTACACTGATAGAAGAACTAGCGAGAAAAATTCAATATGAAGATTTCAGAAGCTCTATGATAAGAAAAGAAGCACAAACTAGAACATCACTCATAGATAGAATGCTAGAAGCACTCGGTTATGATGTAAGAGATCATGAAGTGTGTTCTATCGAAGATAATGCAGCTTTTAGAAAACAAGGCGGACAAAAAGTCGATTATTCATTATTTAAAAATGGTAATTTGGTCGCGATTGTCGAAGCCAAAGCTTTTGAAACTAGTTTGGAAAACTCTACCATCACAAGTAAGCTTAGCGATTATTTTAAAAATAAAAAACTTGATGAAAAACAAAATTGTAGATTTTTTGCTATGCTGAGTAATGGGCTTGAATATCGATTTTTCGCGGATTTAAATAAAGAAAATCTATTAGATACAGAGCCATTTTTTATTTTTAATCTCAAAGATTACACTTCCCAAGATTTAAAAACACTCCAGATGTTTTCTTATGACAAAATAGATCGCGAAAAGGTATGGGAGTGGGGCAAGATACTTAGAGCCATAGAAAATAATGTTATCAATCTAAGCCCTGATTTTGCAAAATTTGTTATTGAAAAATCTCTACTGACAAATCAAAAGAAGACTGAAAAATTGGTTCAAGAATATATACCAGAAATTAAAAAAGCCTTCGAATATGTGAATTCTAAAATCTATAAAAATCAATCTATAGAAAGCAAACCCCATAAAACTTCAAAACCTGATGAAAACCTTAACCCTATTCAAAAAGGAAAAGTCCAGGCTTTTTGGGAAAAATCCATCATTGAGGCACTTTCTTCAAGTTCTCAAGCACTAAAAGCAGAAGAGATATGGGAAAAAATCCAAGCAAAATACCCCAAAGAACAAATCCCTACCACAAACTCCAACCCAGTTAAAAGAGTTTCAGAGCAATGCCTTTATAAGATCGAAAATATCAAAGCTATAGGCAAAAATCCTTCAAAATTCATCTTGAAGACAACTAGCTGGACAGAAGAAGAAATCCTAGAAAGATACAATAGCGATATTGTAAAATTGTATCAAGACATCAAAACAGACATAATGAAACTAGGAAATGTGAATATAAATCCTACAAAACCTTACATCAGCTTCAAGATCAATGATAAAAACTTCGTCGGTTTGATTTTGCAACAAAGTAAAATCCGCGTATTTTTCACTCCTAGAGTGAGTGAATTTAATGATCCTGCTAAAAGACTCATAGATACTTCTGCTAAAAATACAGGAAATGGAAATACAGAGTTTAATTATGAAACCTCAGAAGACAAAGACTATCTTCTATCTCTCATCAGGCAATCTTATCAAATCAGATCATAATCTTTTGTGCCTTGTTTAGCTTTATAATCCCACATTTTTTCTACTCTGCTCAAAACTTATCATTCCAAACTCTCTGCCCATAGAGATTTGAGAGGGGATTTGATGGTATTTTTGATCTCTAATGAGTGTTTTTATCGCAGGAGTTGCAATGAGTATCTCAACAATCGCTTGCAGCTTTCCGTTAGGGAGGCTTAGCAATTCTTGAGAGACAATAGCTTCCAAACTTGTAGAGAGTTCAAGTGCAATTTCTGCACGTGATTCTCCAAAGCTATTGATAATTCTTGAGAGTGTGCCTGTAGCATCTGTAGAATGCGTGGTTGCTACAACAAGATGACCTAGCTGACTGGCTAGAAGAGCTGTTTTGATGGATTCGCTATCTCTTAATTCTCCGATGAATATAATATCAGGATCTTGACGCAGTGCTGATTTGATAGCAGAGGCGAAATCTCGAGTGTCTTTGCCAATCTCGCGATGAGAAAAAAAGCTTTTTATATTTTTGTGCAGATATTCTATAGGATCTTCGATACAGATGATATGTCTGCAAAAGTTTTGATTCACATATTCAAGTGCTGAAGCAATAGTGGTGGATTTGCCACTGCCTGTAGCACCGCTAACTAATATTAGTCCACTTGTTTTGCTAAAAACATCTTTAATGATGGCAGGGAGGGAGAGTGTTTCAATATCTGGAATCTTTTCAGATAAGATACGAAAACTCATTGAAGGTAGAGTATTGCTCAGGTAGAAGTTCGTTCGCAATCTTCTGCCTTCATAGGATATACTAATATCTTTTTCTTCACCTGTTTTAATAGAGTGTATTTCTTCTGGAGTAAGAAGTTCTTGCATAAATCTTTCAATATTTTCTAGTCTTATCTTTGCAGGAACAATTTGTGTGCAAATCCTGAAAAAAACTTCCCCATCTCCCATTATATGGATATCTGAAGCATTTAGATTTAATGCATTAGATAAAATATCGCTAAACTCAATGCTATTATAGTTTTTCATTTTCTTTCCAAAGATTTTTAGTTAGATGATAAGCAATAAAGGCGACCACACAAAATATAATAGTACCATAGATGGCTACGCGTTGTTCTTTGTCAAAATACGCCCCTATGATTGATACAACACATCCAATAACACCGAGTATCTGAATACCTGGAGTAAAAGGTGTTTTATATGGTAAATCTTCAAGTTTTTTACCTTGTGCAAGATACCATTTTCTGAATTTGTATTGAGAAATACTTACACTTACCCACACAAGCATCATTGCTAGAGAGCTTACAGCAATGAGGTTATTGATAACACTTTTTGCCGGAGAGACTGCAGTAAGTAATGCTAATAAGGATACGAGCATAGAGAACATAAGCCCATTGATTGGAATACCATTTTTATTTACCCGTGCAAAAAAATGCGGTAACATTTTTTTCTCAGCCAATCCCCAAATCATTCGTGCAGAAGCATAAACACCAGAATTAGCCGTAGAAAGTAATGCAGAAATAAGAATAAAGTTCATTATATCGCTTACATAAGGTATGTTGAATATTTGTAGAACATCTACAAAAGGACTTTGAGTAATGGTTGCATTATCCATTGGTAAAAAGGTTGCTATGATAAAAACCGATCCAACAAAAAAGATAATCAAACGCCATAAGGTCGCATTGATAGCCATTGGTACGGCTTTTGCAGGGTTTTTAGTTTCACCTACGGCTACTCCCATCACCTCTGTGCCTGTGAAGGCAAAATTTACAGCCAAAATAGTCATAAATACAGCTGTGATACCATTTGGAAAAAATCCAGTGTAATTTTCAGTATGGAAATAAAAGTTTGAGAATGTCTGAGCAAAACCATTTTCATACAAATGATAAAACAACATCGCAACTCCAAATACAAGAAACAAAACAACAGCAATCACTTTGATAAGAGAGAGAGTGAATTCACTCTCTGCAAATATTTTGACTCGATAGACATTGAAAGAAAAAACACCAATAATACATATAATCACCCAAATATAAGTGGGAATATGAGGAAACCATTTTTGCATCAAAAATCCCACCGCAATAAATTCTATTCCCACAGTTGTTGTCCAATTTAGCCAGTAGAGCCAAAAAACCATATATCCTGCAGATGGAGATATAAACTTATCGGCATAGTCCCCAAAACTCCCCGTATTTGGAAAATAAGAGCTTAGTTCTCCTAATGAAAGCATAATGCTATATACAATCACAGAGGCTACACAATAGGCAATAACTGTCCCTAAGGGTCCTGCCATATGAAGACTTTGTCCTGTACCTACAAATAACCCCGTCCCCATTGCTCCGCCAAAAGCGATCATAATTAGATGCCGTGCTTTTAGATCTCTAGCGAATGAATTACCTTCTTTCATAAAATATCCCCCTTTGTATTTTATAGACAATATATATTTTTAAATCAAAATTCAACAAAAAAGACGAGGTTTTTTTAAGTTGAATATTTTTTATTTGTGCAGAAATGTAGCATTTTTACACTTTTACACAAATATCATAGAGTTATCAATTATTTTTATCAAATTTTTAAGAGAAAATGAAATATCGTGCTAAGATATATTAAATAACAAAAATTAAGGATGGACATAATGGACCAGCTAGTTTCTAAATCTCTTCAGTTAGCCGAAGAGCTACAACACAAAATCACCGAGCATATTTCTTCCACAGAAAAGTCATTTCACAAAAAAATGCAGAAACTTTTGGAAAATCCTAAAAATAAAGTAATGTTAATAGAATTACTCGATCGAAGTTTTCGATGTTTTGACAACTCTGCAAGGTTTAATGAAATTGAATACATACTAGGAAAATATGGAATTGCAGATTTTTTCTCTGCATATGAGAAATTCCTCTTGTTAGCGTTTTTGTCCGCAGGAAAATTGGCCCCAAATATGAGCGTTCCTTTCTTTGTTAATTACATCCGAAATGATACAAAAGCGATGGTTTTAGACGAAGAAAGATCTAAGCTTGATGCACATATCATCAAAAGAAAAGGTCAGAATATTACTTTAAATGTCAATCTTATTGGCGAAGAAGTACTTGGTGAGGCAGAATCTTTATATCGAATGCATAAATACGAAGATGCTCTTAGATCTGAGCACATTGAGTATATTTCTATTAAAATCACAACGATTTTTTCTCAAATCAATATTATTGATTTTGAATATTCAAAATCTGAAGTGGTTAAAAGACTAGATGAACTCTATAGTATCGCTCAAGAATCAGAGAAAAAACATGGCAAGAAAAAATTCATCAACCTAGATATGGAGGAATTCAGAGATCTAGAACTCACTGTGAGTGCTTTCATGGAATCTGTTTCAAAATTTGATATTGATGCAGGGATTGTTCTTCAGGCCTATATCCCAGATTCTTTGAGATATTTAGAAAAGCTCCATGCATTTTCAAAAGAGAGAGTAAAATCGGGCAAACCTGCTATTAAGATTCGATTTGTAAAAGGTGCAAATATGGAATCAGAAGAGACCATTGCTTCTCAAAAAGGTTGGGAGCTTCCAACATTCTCAAGAAAAATAGACACAGATTCTAACTACAATAAAATGCTTAATTTTGTTCTTGAAGGTGATAATTATAAATATATAAGAATAGGTATCGCATCTCACAATTTATTTGAGATCGCTTATGCTTATACAAGAGTTTATGATAAGGGGGCACAAGAGTCCTTTACATTTGAAATGCTAGAAGGAATGAGCTTACAAGCTTCTTATGAACTTAGCAAAATGCACAAATTGATTCTTTACGCACCGGTGTGTAATGATGAGCATTTCAACAATGCGATTGCCTATTTGGTGCGAAGACTTGATGAGAATACAAGTGAAGACAATTTTATGAGATATTTCTTTAACCTCAAAGTAGGATCAAAAAACTGGGAAACTCAAAAACAGCTTTTCTTAGATTCGCTAGAAAATATAAACAAGCTTGACAATTCCACCCACAGAACTCAGAATCGTTTGGCTCCACAAAGTGGTAAAAGCACCTATGATCACAAGGAATTTACAAACGAAAGCGACACAGATTTTATTTTGTCTGCAAATAGAGATTGGGCACAACAAATCAAATCTAAGTTCCAAAATCTACCACATTTAGAAATTTATCCTATTGCGGGTGAAAAAATAGAAAATGCTAGTATGCAAAAAACAGAGGTTTTTGACCATATTCAAAACAAAAAAATCGCTACCATTGCTCTTGCAAATGAAGAGGCTATCCAAAAGGCACTTGAGGTTGCGAAAGAAGATAGAAGCGGGTTCTCAAAAATGGATCATAAGGATATTCATAAGCTTATCTCTCAAGTGGCTCAAAAAGTTCGAGAGAGAAGAGGAGATCTTATCGGTATAGCAGCATTAGAAGTGGGGAAAACTTATGCAGAAACCGATCCTGAAGTCAGCGAAGCTATTGACTTTTTGGAATTCTATCCTTATAGCCTTAGAACATTAAAAGAGCAAAATCCAAATACTCATTTCACTCCTAAGGGTATCGGTGTAGTTATCGCTCCTTGGAACTTTCCTGTAGGTATATCTATCGGTACTATCGCCGCACCTTTGGCAGCAGGAAACCGAGTGATTTATAAGCCTTCTAGCTTATCAAGTGTTACAGGATATATGTTGTGTGAATGTTTCTGGGATGCAGGTATTCCAAGAGATGCACTTATCTATCTTCCTGCAAAAGGATCAGATATTAGCAAACATTTGCTCAAAGATAAATCTGTATGTTTTTCAGTTCTAACAGGTGGAGAGGATACTGCATATAAAATGCTAGAAGCCAATCCAGCACTTTTGCTTTCTGCAGAAACAGGTGGAAAAAATGCTACGATTGTGAGCAAAATGGCAGACAGAGATCAAGCTATCAAAAATATTATTCATTCAGCTTTCAGCAACTCTGGTCAAAAATGTTCAGCAACATCGCTTTTGGTATTAGAAAAAGAAGTTTATGAAGATGAAAACTTTAAAAAGACTTTGATAGATGCAACAAAGAGCATGGCGGTAGGAGATCCTTTTGTGCTTAAGAATAAAATAGGAACTTTGGCAGATAAAGTCAATGATAAAGTTCAAAAAGCTATTGATACAAAAGAAAGCTATGAAGAGTGGGCTATTGCTCCAAGTTATGAAAATAACAATCCATACTTGATGAAACCCGCTATTAAATATGGCACAAAAGAAGGTGATTATACTCACAAGACCGAACTTTTTGTGCCTATTCTCTCTGTAATGTGTGCAAGAGATCTTAAACACGCTATATCTATAGTGAATTCCACAGGCTACGGTCTGACAAGTGCTTTGGAATCTCTTGATGAGCGTGAGTGGAGCGAATGGATTGAAAATATCGAAGCTGGAAATCTTTATATCAATAAATCTACTACAGGTGCAATTGTCTTGAGGCAACCATTTGGTGGAATAAAAAAATCAGCGATTGGTTTTGGTAGAAAAGTAGGAATATTTAATTACATCACCCAATTCTTGGACGTTTCTCAAAAAGATAGTGATAATAATCTCTTAGATACTCCTATTGCCACAAGACTTGAAATTCTTGCACAAAGTGGTGTTAGTGCAGGAGAAATCAAAGATATCGCCGATATGGCAAAAAGCTACGCTTACCACAACAAACATGAGTTTGAAACCAAAAAAGACTATGTTAATATCCGTGGTGAAGACAATCTATTCTCTTATACAAAAGTAAAATCCATTGGATATCGTATCAGCAGTAGCGATACCCTCAAAGATATAATGGGAGTTATTATTGGGGCAAATACCTGTAAGATTCCTCTTGTTTTGAGTATAGATTCAAGAGAAGCAAATCCTCATTTTGCCATAGTTGAAAAAAATCTATCTAAGCTTGGCTTAAATGCACAGATTCGTTATGAAAGCGACAAGGAATTTGCAGAAAAAATCTCAGAGTTTGGTAGAGTAAGATATTTTGCTACGCCAGATAGAGAAAATCCGATCTATAAAGCTTCTGCAATCAATGCAATCATAATTGCTTCTGCAAAACCGCTTATCAATGGTCGGTTTGAGTTGCTATATTATCACTTAGAAAAATCTGTTAGTATTTCTTATCATAGATACGGAAATCTTGGTGCGAGAGCTTTGAAAAAAGACTAAAATAAAAGGATAGTGATGGCTCAAGAAACGGTTGTTTTAAGTTTTCCTATTATTACGACTTTTGTCGTATATGCTTTATTGATGCTTTATATTGGATTTTATTTTTATAGGCAAAATGAAACAACAGAGGATTATTTTTTAGGCAATCGAACAATGGGTCCTTTTATCAGTGCTCTTTCTGCTGGAGCATCAGATATGAGCGGGTGGCTTTTGATGGGCTTACCTGGTGCATTGTATGTTGGGGGTCTTTCTCAAAGTTACATTGCTATCGGGCTTAGTGTGGGTGCTTTTATAAATTGGGCATTAGTGGCTAAAAGATTGCGAGTATATACCAGCGTGATTGCAAACTCTATCACGATCCCAGATTATTTTGAGACAAGATTTTCTGATGATAAACATATCTTGAGGCTGATTTCAGCATTTGTTATCTTAGTATTTTTTACGATTTATATTTCTTCAGGATTAGTTGGTGGCGGGAAGCTTTTTGAAGCAACATTTGGCATTCAATATAGTTATGCTTTAGTCATAGGTACAGTCATTATTGTGGCTTATACCTTTTTTGGAGGATATAAGGCAGTTTGTTGGACAGATTTGATACAGGGTCTTTTAATGATGGGGGCACTTGTGGTTGTTCCATGTGTGATGCTCTATCATCTAGGAGGAATGAGCGAGGCTGTGTCTTTGGTTTCTAATATAAAGCCAGAAGCTTTATCTTTTGGAAACGGCGTAGGTGCTATCTCTATTATATCTTCTCTTGCTTGGGGCTTAGGTTATTTTGGTCAGCCACATATTTTGGTTCGTTTTATGTCTATAAAATCTACCAAAGATATTCCTACAGCTACAGTAGTTGGAATATCTTGGATGGTTATTAGTCTTATCGGCGCTTGCACGATGGGATTTTTGGGCATTGCTTATGTAGTAAAATTTGATTTGACCTTGAGTGATCCTGAAAAAATCTTTATTGTGATGAGTCAGTTACTTTTCAACCCTTGGATTGCTGGGATTTTACTCAGTGCTATTTTGGCAGCTATTATGAGTACAGCGAGTTCGCAACTTCTAGTTTCTTCATCTACAATTGCCGAAGATTTTTACAAAAAAGTATTTAACAAAAATGCTCCACCAAAATTAGTGATGATTTTTTCTCGTATCGCAGTTCTCTTGGTAGCTTGTGTCGCATTTTTTATTTCTACTGATAAAAACTCTAGCGTTTTAAATATCGTTGCTTATGCTTGGGCAGGATTTGGAGCTAGTTTTGGTAGCGTGATTGTTTTTTCACTTTTTTGGTCTAGGATGACTCGAATGGGTGCTATTGCCGGAATGGCTGTAGGGGCTGTAGTGGTTGTAGTATATAAAAATTTCTTCATTCAGTATTTTGGAATATATGAGATCATTCCTGGATTTTTGTGTGCTAGTATTGCTATTGTCTTAGTGAGTCTTTTGCAGCCAGTGAGAGTAGGAACAAAAGAAGCTTTTGATACAATGCTAAGAGAGATTTATCGCAATTAATTGACCAAGAGTAGCTCAAAGGGAGTTGCCATTATGAGAGCATTGATGTTTTTATCTATGATGTTATGGGGACTTACATGGACAGCTTCAAAAGTGATGGTGGATCAACAAGTCGATCCACTTCAAATCGTCTCTATCAAGTGTGGCATTGTTACATTGAGTTTTTTGCCATTCATGTTTTATCTTAAGATACCTTTTTCAATTCCCAAAAGTGCTATTTTGCCCACTCTTTTAATAGGGGTTTTTAATACTGTTTATAATTATTTGCTTTTAGCTGGTTTGCATTATGGAGAAGCTGGTAGTGCGGGAGTGATTGCAGAGGTTTTGTCTCCTATTTTTGCGACTTTTATTTGGAGTGCTATTAAAAAAAACTCGCTTTTAAGGAATGAGAAGATAGGACTTTTTTTAGGAATTGTTTCCGGAGCTTTTCTAGTTGATATTACTAATTACAATTCATTGCTCTCACCTTTTAATGCTATTTATGTATTAGCAGCATTGATGTGGGCATCGCTCACAATAAGTTCCAGATATGCTACAGAAAATTCCCATCCTATTGTCATTAATTTTTATAGCTCTGTATTTCCTTTTGTGATTTTTTTACCTTCTTTGTTTTTTACAGATACCCATTCTTTGGGTAATGTGGATTATAAGTTTTGGCTTTGTATGTTTAGCGTGACGATACTATCGACGACTTTTGCTACGACAATCTTCTATAAGGGTATCAAAGTTTTAGGTGTGACACAAGGCGGAATTTTTGTTCTACTTGTGCCACTTGGAGCGTTACTGTTTGCTTGGATATTTTTAGGAGAGATACCTCAAATTCATACTGTAATTGGAGGCTTGATAGCTTTAGTCGCAATTTATCTTATCAATTTTTATCTTCCAACACGTATGAAGAGCTACAATAAATCATAATTACTTTTTAAAACAAGACTTATGCGAAACTCTGTAGCTCTATTTGCACTTTAGAGAGCTTTTCTTCACATTCTTTGAGACTTTCTTTGTTGTTAGCTAGAACTTCAATAGGAGCATTTTGAAGAAATTTTTCATTGCTTAACATGCCTTTTAGCTTTAAGATTTCTTTTTCTAGTTTTTCTTTTTGTCCTTTAAGACGTTTTAAAATAGGGGCAGTATCAATACCTTCTAAGCTCAAATAGCTTTTGCAGTATTCGCTCACATCACAGACTGATTTTTGTGGTTTTTTATCTACAATAAGGACCTCTTGCACTTTTGCTAGTTTGGCTATGAATTTGATAAATAAATCTAAATTATCGATTTTTTTGTTTTCATTGAGCTCTATATAGACCTTTGAGATTAGCTTATTTCCAATATCAAGAGTCATTTTCGCTCTTCTGATAGAGACAATAGCATCTTGAATAATATTAAACTCATTTTCAATAATGTTATCTTGAAGTGTTTCCTCAGGATATGGAGCTATCATAATTGATGAAGAATTTTCTATAGAGGTGCTATTTAGCCTATGCCACAAATCTTCAGTTATAAAAGGCATGTAGGGGTGTAAGAGTTTCAAAGATTCTTTTAATACACTTCCAAGTTCATAAATTGAAGGTTTATCTGCTTTTGATAATTCAATAAACCAGTCGCAAAACTCACCCCACAAAAAACGATACAAAATATTTGCTCCATCATTAAAACGATAAGAGTCAATAGCGGTTCTGATTTCTTTGGTTGTGCAGTTTAATCTTGATTTGGCATATATGCCTAGTGGGGTTTTAAAATCTTGGAGTTTTTCTTTGGTTTCAAACCCTTTTTTTAACCCTTCTTCTCCTGATAGTTGTTCTAAATACATCATCAAAAAATTTACCGCGTTAAAGAGCTTGTTAGCAAAATTTTTAGATATCTCCAAGCTAGAACTTGAAAGTCTAATATCTCTACCTTGAGCACACAGCATTGCCAAAGTAAAGCGTACAGAATCTGCTCCGTACTCTTTTATAATCTCCAAGGGGTCGATGACATTGCCTTTGGATTTGCTCATCTTTTGACCATTTTCATCACGTACTAGGGCGTGGAGATAGATGTCTTTAAAAGGAAGCTTTCCTAGTAGAGATTCTCCACTTAAGAGCATTCTAGCTACCCAAAAAAATAAAATATCAAATCCTGTGATAAGTAAAGAGTTTGGATAAAATTCATCTAAGTCATCTTTTTGCCATTTTTCACCCTCCATCCAGGTATTATTGCCCCATCCAAGTGTGCTAAAAGCCCATAACCCAGAGCTGAACCAAGTATCTAGCACATCAGGATCTTGAGAGATATTTTTGCTAGAACACTTTGGGCAACAATCAACAGAATCTGACTCACTCGCAAATGTATGCGAACACTCGCAAGTCCAAACAGGAATCCGATGTCCCCACCAAAGCTGCCTAGAAATACACCAATCTTTGAGATCTCTCATCCATGCATTATAGTTGTTTTTCCATTGCGAGGGATAAAATAATGCAAGATCATTATGGATTTTTTCTATAGCTCCTTTGGCAACTTCTGCTTTAACAAACCATTGTTTTGATATATATGGCTCTATTGTATTGCCACATCGGTAGCATTTGCCAACTTGATTGATATAATCTTCTATTTTTTCTACATAGCCTTTTTTGTCTAATTTTTCCACGATTTTTTCTCGTGCTTGTAGCCTTTCAAGTCCTTGAAATTCTCTAGCATTTTCATTTAGAAAACCATTTTTATCAAATACAACAATAAAATCTAAATGATGTCTTTTGCCCACTTCATAGTCATTTATATCATGGGCTGGAGTAACCTTCACGCAACCTGTTCCAAAGCTCATATCCACATATTCATCAGCAATGATAGGGATTTCTTTATTAATAATAGGCAAAAGTACCTTTTTCCCTACAAGATGCTTATAGCGTTCATCGCTGGGATGTACCATTACAGCAGTATCTCCAAAATAAGTCTCTGGACGCGTAGTGGCCACTATAAGATATTCATTACAATCTTTGATAGGATATTTGAGATGATAGAGTTTTCCTTGATTTTCTTCGTACTCTACTTCAATATCAGATAGTGCTCCATCATGAGTACACCAATTGACCATATAGTTGTCCTGAACAATGAGACCTTTTTCATACCAAGTGACAAAAGCTTTTTTGACAGCATTTTGAAGCCCCTCATCCATTGTGAATCTTGCCCTAGACCAAGCAGGAGTAATACCCAAATGCTCCATTTGAAAAAATATTTGTCCCCCGCTTTTTTCCTTCCATTCCCAGACTTTTTTTACAAATGCTTCTCTGCCCAACTCTTCTTTTTTGATTCCTTCGGCTAGAAGCTGTTTTTCTACGATGTTTTGAGTGGCGATACCTGCATGATCTAAGCCGGGCTGATAGAGTGTTTTATACCCATCCATTCGCTTGTATCGACTGATAATATCTTGAAGAGTGAGGGTAAGTGCGTGACCGATGTGCAAAACTCCTGTTACATTTGGAGGGGGCATCATTATGGCAAATTTTTTACCTTCTTTTTGGATTTTTTTGTTTCCATCTATTTCAAAATATCCTCTTTCTTTGCAGATTTTATAGACTTGAGATTCTATATCTTTAGGTTGGTAGGATTTGGGTGCTGAATCATTGTTCATTAGGATTCCTTAAAATATGGTATAAGTTTTGCTTTTTGAATTATACAAAAAAGCTAATAATTACAGGAGAAAATATGCTTTATGATTTAAAAGCACCGATTTTAGGTTTTGAAAATATTACACAGGTTGAATTCGAAAAGATTGATGATATGTTTAGCAAAATCAGTAGTCTTGATGGTTCATTTAATATGGCGTTGGTAAACCCCTATATGCTTAGAGAGTATTCTTTTAGTATTCCAAAGTATGTAGAGTTGCTTTTGGAGCTTGACAAAGACTCTCAAGTGGAGGTTTATTGTGTTGTAGTGTTACAAAAAGAATTATCAGATTCAATGGTTAATTTCTTAGCTCCTTTGATATTCAATCCTAGCAACAAAACAGCTGCACAGATAGCACTTTCGATTATGGATTATCCAGATTTTGGATTCAGAGATACGCTCAAGTCTTTTGCTACTACCGAACTAGGGGCTTAAGCATTCATAAATCAAATCCTTGATAAAATTTTAAGCAAACTTAAAGATACAAGGGTTTGCTATGAATATCGTTATCACAGGTGGTGGAACAGGTGGTCATCTAGCAATTGCTAGAGCATTGGGAGAAGAATTCAAATCTTTAGGCAACAAGGTTATCTATATCGGCTCTACTAGTGGGCAAGATAGGGATTGGTTTGCTCAAAATGATCTATTTGAAAAATGCTACTTTCTGGATACCACGGGCGTTGTGAACAAAAAAGGCTTAGGTCTTATCGTTTCTTTATGGAAGCAACTAATCGCCACTCTTAAAGCAAAAAAAATTTTCAAACTTCATAAAATTCATAGCGTTGTTAGTGTTGGTGGTTTTTCTGCAGGACCTGCATCTATAGCGACTATAGGGAGTAAAATTCCACTTTTTATCCACGAACAAAATGCTATCAAAGGTACCTTAAATAAATATCTCTCCAAGTACTCAAAGGCTACATTTGGGAGTTTTTCCCTTATAGAAGATGGTTATATCAAGACTTTTTATCCTCTTAGAAGTGATTTTTTTGCACGAGCTAGAGTGAGAAAGGAGCTTAAATGTGTAATTTTTTTAGGAGGTTCACAAGGTGCTAGTGCGTTGAATGATTTTGCCTTGCTTGTAGCAAAAACATTGTTAGAAAAAGGAATAAGGATTATCCATCAATGCGGAGAAAATGATTTTAAACGCGTCAAAAACATCTACAAGACACTAGACATTCTTGATTTTATAGATCTCTTTGCTTTTGATAAAGAACTAGTAAATAAAATCATAGAAGCTGATATGTGTATAAGTAGAGCTGGAGCTAGTAGCGTATGGGAACTTGCGGCAAATGGATTACCTACACTCTATGTACCCTATCCATATGCCACAGGAGATCATCAATATCACAATGCCCTAGAATTTACAAAAGAGGAGCTAGGAAAGGTCGTGCGTCAAAATGAACTCTCTCCTGAAGTGTTGTTTGAATTTATGAGCGAACTTGAAAGCCTGGATGAAAATGGTATCATCAAGCTAAAAGATATCAGTGCAAGATTGCAGAGTAAAATCTCTCAAGGCGGAGCGATGCAGATAGCAAAAGAAGTGATTGAAAGAAGTAATAGATAGTATTTAAATTTAGTCAATAAAAAGACAGATATTTTAGAGTTAATATTCTCTTTATAGAAATTTTTTGTATTACATTCTGTGTGATCGCATAAGAATACCAAATGGAGAGCTTATTATGCAATCATAAAGTCACCTCTTCTTAAAAGATTTTACTAATTAGATAAAGAGTATTTCAAAAGGTGATATTTTAGATCGCATTACATATGATGAATGCGTTTTTCTTTCCGATAAACTGAAATAGTGATTTTTGAAAATTGATTCATAAAGAAGGATTACAATAGGCGGAAAGAATATTTTGGAGATGATGATGTTAAGCACTCAAGAGAGAATAAAGTGGCATGAGTTTCAGAGGATTTGGAACAAAGAAGAAGTGCAGAAAATGACTTTGCAGGATTATCACACAGCAGGAGCAAAAGAACGCAATTTCGCTTGGTGGATAGAATTCAATCTAAAGACCTTGGGAGATATAAGAGGAGGAGAATCTATCAAATATGGGATTTATAACAAATCAAAAGCCAAATTTGATATATCAAGAGAAAATGATTCTTTGTACGATAAGGATGGATATGTTTGGTATAAAAAATATGGAGACACAAAAGATGAGGCATTTGATACTATTAAAAACGCTATTCTCAAAATCATTGAATGTGTGGAGAGAAATGAAATAAGTGACATTGATTTGATTGATTGTGGATGGAATACATATAAGTGGAAGATAGCTTTTTGTTATCAAAAAATAAAAGATTCACAAATAGTGAATCCGCAAATATTCCCTATCTATAAGGAAGAAATATTAAGAAAAATTATAGAAAAAGAGTGCAAAAGAGATCCAAAAGAATTGACAATACCTAAGATGTATGAAATTATCATTGATCAAAAACCTAAGAATATCAATGATATTTTTGACTGGGATTTATGGAAAGAATATGGGAACAAAAAAACTGATGAAAAATCAGCAAATAATGATGATATATCCAGTGAAACTTCAAGGATTTCTTTAAATCAAATTTTATACGGACCTCCTGGAACAGGAAAAACTTATCATGCAATTGATGAGGCACTTAAGATTTTGGACTGTAAGTTAGATGATTCACGAGAAGATAAGAAAAAAAAATTTAAAGATTTTGTAGAACAAGGTCAAATCGAATTTATAACTTTCCATCAGAACTATGGTTATGAGGAATTTATAGAGGGCATAAAACCTATAGTTGATGAGCCAGTTAGAGATAATGAGGGCAATGAAATTCAAGAGAGTGTAAAATATAAAGTGCAAGACGGGGTTTTTAAGAGAATTTGTAATAAAGCGGTAGATAATTACGAAAGTGTTAAGAATAACTGGACATATGTTTATAATGATTCAGATTTAGATGATTTGATCCGGAGCTTTATGAAAGAATTGAGAACCAGGATTAAAGAAAAAGATGGAGTGCCACTTTATATAGGTGATTTTTCTGTAGAAGTTGTTTTTTTAAACCCTGATGATGTTGTATTTGGAAACTCTAATCAATGGCTCACTTCTCAGATATTAAAAAGAGATTATCAGGATTTTAGAAATGGAATCATTAAAGAATCCAATGATATTAAACGGCTTATAAAAAATGAAAAACATCCTTATGCTAGTAGTTATCTTGATATATATAAAAGTCTTCAAAAGTTTGAAGAAGAGCGTCCTGAACTCTCTAAAAACAATAAAAGATTTGAAGAAATTAAACCTTACATTCTCATCATTGATGAAATCAATCGAGGAAATATTTCTAAGATTTTTGGTGAACTCATCACTCTTATAGAGCCTAGTAAAAGACTTGGAAAAACTGAAGAGCTGACCTTGACCTTGCCTTATAGTGGAGAGTCTTTTGGGGTGCCTAGCAATCTCTATATCATTGGTACGATGAATACTGCTGATAGGAGTATTGCTCTTATGGACACAGCTCTTCGCAGAAGATTTGATTTTATCGAGATGATGCCTAGTTATGAAAATTTAGAACGAAACATAGAGGATGAAAAAATAAATCTTGCACGAATGCTTGAAGCTATAAATAAACGTATTGAGTTTCTCTATGATAGAGAGCACACCATCGGTCATGCATTTTTTATCGATGTAAAAACATTAGATGAACTCAAAAAAGTATTTCAAAACAAAATCATTCCTTTATTGCAAGAGTATTTTTATGAAGACTATGCCAAAATCAATGCGGTTTTAAATGGCAATGAAATGGTAAAAAAAGATAAAGATAAATATCAAAAGATTTTTTCAAATCGAGAGGCTATTAAAAATTTAGATTTGGAGGACAAAGACAGCTATAAAATCACCGACTTTAATGAAGATGTTTGGAACAAATCTTTGACTTATAAAAAAATTTACGAAGAGCCTAATAATACAAAAAATGAACAATCAAATTAGCCCAAAAAATACTTTGCAAATCATCGAATGGCAGAAATTTGACCAAGAGGATATAAAAAGTAAAATTGATGGTGAAAACATTGAAGCAAAAGCAGAGAGAATCTTCAATGAGCTTAGAGATTTTGCTTCCTATGAAAATAACCGTTTTTTTCTCGCAATAGATAAAAGAGGCAAAGCCCTCAGGGCTCAAAATTATGTTGGGCTTATCCAGACTAAAAGCGGCTTTTGTTTAGAGATTTTGCCCAAGATTTATGATGAGGATTTATCAAAAATAGAGTCAGAAAAAGTAAAAAAGCTTGAAACAACAAAAAACCTCCTTGTTGAAATGTTGAAAACACTCAAAAATTTTCCTGCCAAAACTTCCAATCTTTCAAATCTAAGCACTTCAAAAACCTCGCTTTTGGAAATCTTTATTCAGATGTTTTTGAGCGAACTCACAGCACTTATAAAAAAAGGTATCAAGTCAAACTACCACTCTATAGAAAAAAATCGCTTTTATCTAAAAGGCAAACTTCTATTCTCGCAAAACATCAAGCACAATCTCGCCCATCAAGAGAGATTTTATACTCGTGCTGATGAATACACTCCAGATATCCCGCAAAATCGGCTGATAAAAAGCACACTAGAGTTATTCTCAAAAATGCCCCTAAGCTTAAAAACTCAAGGTCTTTTGCGGGAATGCCGTTTTGTCTTTGATGATATGCCTATTAGCAAAAATATTGATAAGGATTTCAGCTCTTGTCATAGCGATAGATCACTCAAGCATTACGAAAATATTCTCCTTTGGTGTAAGGTGTTTTTGAAAAGAGAGAATTTCACTCCCTATGCTGGAAATAGTGAGGCTATGGCACTTTTGTTTGACATGAATCATCTTTTTGAATCTTATATTGCCTATCATTTCAAGCGATATTCTCATGGATGGAATATTCGTATTCAGGACAGAGGAAAATATTTACTACAAAACAATCAAAAGAATTTTTGTGCCTTGTGTCCAGATATTGTAGCAACAAAAGGAGAAGCAGAAACTATTATTTTAGATACCAAATGGAAAAAGATAAGTAAGCAAACAGACATTTCAGCATCTGATGTCTATCAGATGTGGGCGTATGTGAGTAAATATAAAAGCAATAAAGTGATTCTAATTTATCCTAAAGTGGGCGATTTTCAAGGAGAAAAAGAATTTACTTTCAAACCAGAAAATTCACAAAACATTTGTTTAGAGATTATTTTTGTTGATTTGCCTTTGGAAAACGAGAAAACCAAAATCGAAGAATTTTTTAAACGCTTTAAAAACACCTAATATTAGGCAAAAACTCTAAAAAATTGAATAAATTTGCCATATCAATCAAATATGATATAATCTTATACATAATGACAAGAAGGTAGTAATGGTAAAGATAGATTTTCAAAATTTATTGATGTTAGCACCTTTGGCAGGTTACACGGACTTGCCCTTTCGATCTGTGGTGAAGAAATTTGGCGTGGATATCACAGTAAGTGAGATGATAAGCTCTCATGCCCTTGCATACTCGAGTGCAAAAACAAAGAAAATGATCGAAAAATCCCCCTTAGAAAATCCTTATTCTGTGCAATTAGCAGGATCAAAAGAAGAAATCCTCAAAGAAGCCGTGCAGGTTTTAAATGATGTGCAAGGAATCGATATCATTGATTTTAATTGTGGTTGTCCTGCTCCAAAAGTTGCCAATCATGGAAATGGGAGTGGATTATTAAAAGAACTCCCTCATCTAGTAAAAATGCTCAATATTATCAAAGATAATACCAATAAACCCTATACAAGTGTGAAGGTTAGACTTGGATTTGATAAAAAAATCCCTTTAGAAATAGCAAACGCACTCATAGATGCCCCTGTAGATTTTATAGTTGTGCATGGTAGAACGCGTAGCGATGGCTATAAAAAAGACAAGATAGATTATGAGAGTATTGCTCAAATGAAGAAAATCTTAAAAGTCCCAGTCATTGCAAATGGGGAAGTTACAAGTCTTCAAAAGGCAAAAGAGGTGCTGAAAATAACAGGAGCAAATGGCTTGATGATAGGTCGTGCAGCTTTGAGTTCACCATGGATATTTTGGCAGATTAAAAATAATACTGATGAACTTCCTCCTGTGATAAAAAAAGAACTTGTACTTGAACATTTTGATAGAATGGTCGATTTCTATGGAGATAGAGGTGTGGTGATGTTTCGTAAAAATCTCCACGCTTATGCTAAAGGGCATAGCGGGGCGAGCGAGTTTCGCACAAAGGTAAATTCAATGACTTGTGCAAAACAGATGCGTGAAGGGATTGATGAGTTTTTTGATAATGGCATTATCAGGGGTGATTTACCTGTGATTGTAGAGCTAAATAAAAAAAGCGTATAAAAGGAAAAATGAAGTGTTAAGATATTTACTCCCATTTTTGTTGATTTTACCTCTTTTTGCGATAGAAAATAACTTATTCACAGGTTTTGGAGTCGGAGAAGGAACGCATTATCAAACTGATTTTTGGCAACAAACCACTAAAGATAATAGCACTTGTCCTGATGGTCTGTGTATAGGGAATAAAACAACTGGAAGTTATGCCGGTCATCAAGGCAACACTTTTTTTGCGATGATTGGAGATGAAGCTTTTTTTGATAAGTTTAAAATCACAGGTTTGCGTTTTTATGGAAGTATGGAATATGCAAATGTTTCTTTGGGTAGTTTAGATAGTTCGAGCGTAACAGATACTCCTGCTAGAGACAAATCTTTTACTACTTGCACGAATTGTCCCCCTGTTTTTGCTCCACCTAAGACAATGACTACTGGAGTGGTTAAAATGAAAAATGTTTCTACTCCTCAAACAAATCTCTTTGATAACGGAGTTTGGATTAGCTATGCTCTCAATCTTGATTTTTTTATCAACCTTCCGATCGACTCTTTGGTGCAGCTATTTTGGAAAAAAATGCCGTTTTTTAAAGTTGGCGTGTATGCGGGGGGCGGTGTAGAATATGCTACTTTGAGGAGTAATTCTTGGAATAACGAAGAAGTAGGAGTGAATGGAAATCCTTATTTTGCATCTGGAAGTGGATTTTTTGCCAATCTTGGAGGATCTGTTTATTTAGGTAGGCACAATCGCATCAATATAGGAGTAAAAATTCCATATTATGGTCTGAATTCTCAAAATTGGTATGATTACGGAGATACAGATCCGTGGAAACAGCAACTTTTGAGGCAAAATTTTGATATTTCTAAGGGCAAGGAGTGGCGTGTGAGCTATGTTTATTTATTCTAGCTTTCATCTTCTTTGGTGTCATATTCAATAGAACGATCGGTGTTTTGAATTGTTTTGATTCTGTCGATGATATTCCCTCTGCCAATTTTTAAGGTTTTGTTCGCTATTTCATATCTGTTTTGAAGTGTTTCAATACCCTTGCCAATATCATCCATGTGTTTGCAAAAAGTCATCATCTTATTATTGAGTAAATCGAGTTTGGAGATGATATTGTGGTAGTTTTTGTCAATTTGTTCATTTTTCCAGAGGTTATTAATCGTCATCAATATAGACATCAATGTGCTAGGAGAGGTGATAACGACTCTGAGATTATAGGCCTTGTTGAATAAATCCGGATCTGCTCTCATTGCTTCTATAAAAGCTCCTTCAATGGGGATAAACATAATTGTAAAATCAGGGCTTTTGCCTTGAGTTAAGAGATGATATTTTTTGCTTCCAAGCTCAGCGAAATGTGTATTAATATTGTTTAGAAGATTTTTTGTATATTTTGCAATATCTTCTTTTGTTTCTGAAGCTATTAATTCATCATAGGCTATAAGGTTGAGTTTTGCATCTATGATAATCACTCTATCATCTGGGAGATTTAGGACAATATCAGGTTGGTAATGTTTTCCTGAATCTTCATCTTTAAAATTGGATTGTTTGTAATAATGCACACCTTGTATCAAACCATTTTTTTCTAGCAAAGATTCTAAAATCATCTCTCCCCAATTTCCTCTAGTTTTGCTCTCTCCTTTGAGTGCTTTAGTGAGATTAGAAGCTTCTTGTGAGATGGTTTCATTCATTTCTTTTAAGAGTTTGATTTCTGTTAAAAGCCCCATTCTTTCTTTTGTTTGTTCGGTTTTTAGCATTTCAAAGGCTTCTTTGAAATCTTTAATATCTTTTTGAAGAGGTTCTAGAGTTTTGGTTTGAGAATGATTAAAGGCTAGGGTTTTATTTTCCAGAACTTTTTGAGTGAGGTTTTCAAATTCTAACTTTAGATCTTTTTTGATTTTTTCAGTATTGTTTATATCTGATTTTAAAGCATTTATTTTTTCTTCCTCATCAGCTAGACGTTTTTCATAGTATTGTTTTTGTGTATCATTTTGATGACTTAGGTTTTCTATAGTGTTTTGAAGTTTTTCTTGCTCATTTGCTAAGGTTTTTTCATAGTATGTTTTTTGTAGATCAAGCTCTGTAGTGAGGTTGGAAATCTTGATTTTGAATTCGTTTATTTGCGGTGAAATCGAGCGAGATTTTATATGATAAAGCCATAGAAATATCAGAGTAGATGTAAGAATAAGAGATAAAATGACAAAAAAAGCCAACATGCATATCCTTGCAAAATTATATTCTCGAATTATAGAATAAAGGAGCTTATTTCGGCACTATTTTTTGTTTTTTCTTCTTATTTTCTAATGGTAAGGTTTTTTCAAATTCTATAAAATCAAATACTCTGTTTTTGATAGGTTTTTTTTGTTCTTGTGTCTCATCATAGCTTTTCATTTTGTCTAAAAGCTTTTGCATTACAGTTTTTGTAGTTTTTTCATTTTTGCCGCTATAACATAAGATGGATTCAAGGGTTGTAATATCTACAGGATTTTCATCATTTTCTGGATAATCTCGCAAAAAAATCTTATTCTGTATCCGATAAATACTTGTTCTACTTTGAGTTGTTTTATATTTTTTTCCACTTTGTAAAATAAATAAAGTTTCTATTTTTTTCATTCATTCCCTTAATGAATTTTTGTGTTTATTTTAATTTTTTATTGTTTAAAATTTATTTAAAAATATAGATTTGGGACAAATATTTTGCTAGATTTCTCGGGACACTAAAATCTAAATAGTGCGAGAACTTTTAAGTGTAATCAGAAATGCAGGTAGAGCAAAAAGACCTGCAAATATTGGGTTGAGGATAATTCCTAGATGGGCAAAAATAATTCCCCCAATAAATGAAGCAAGGGCGATTCCAACATTGAACGCACCTTCATTTAAGCTGATAGAACTATCCATAAAGCTCGGAGTATATTTTTGAGCACTTATCATTGCTAGGGTTTTTAGAGGGGATATTCCAGCAAATCCAAAAAATCCCATCAAGCATAGATTGATAATAACAAATATCTGAGAGTACGCACTCAAGCTAACAAGAGAATAAACAATAACCTGTCCAAATAAAATTATTCTTAGGGCCATAATTGCACCTTTAGAATCAGTTATTTTCCCACCTACTAGATTTCCAATTACAGCACAGATGCCATATAAAAGTAAAATAATCCCGATGGATTTTTTTTCAAAACCACTGACATTTAAGAGTAAATCAGCCACATATGTATAGAGTACAAATCCAGCTCCACAAGTGCAAATGGTGATAAAATAGCATTTGAGCAAAGGAGGAACTTTTAGAGCCAAATAAAGATTTTTTATATTTGTTTGAGAGCTCTGTAGGTGATTGGGCATAATTAAAAAAACAGCACTAAAAGCAATGCTAGTAAGAATAAAAATCAGTAAAAATACAGCCTTAAAACCAAAAGCTTGACCTACAAAAGTTCCCAGAGGTACGCCTGTAACTAAAGCGATCGTAAGCCCTGAAACCATCACGGCTATAGCTTGGCTTTGTTTCCCTTCTTTTGCAACTTTGACTGCCGCAATCGTGGCAATAACAAAAAATACTCCGTGCATAAATCCCGCAATCAATCTAGCAAACAAACTCAAATAAAAACTATCACTAATCCCAATAATCAGATTTGCAATAGCGAAAATTCCTAAATTGATGAGGAGTTGATTTTTGCGATTAAGTGAGCTTAGAGGAATCGTGAGAAGAGGTGCACCAATCACCACTCCTACGGCATAAAGAGTTACAAGCCAACCTGCTTGAGGCTGTGTGATATTGAAATGATTAGCAATATCAGGGAGTATACCTGCGACGATAAATTCTGTAACACCCATACAAAAGGAACTTAGAGCTAAAGCTAAAATTGCTTTATTGGAAGAATCGAATTTCATTATTTTGTTATCCAGATGATGAACTTGAGTTTTGAATTCTATCTTAAAAATACACATTCTAAATTAAAAATAGTTTTTTAATGTTAAAATAGCCGTATTATAAAAAAAGGAATATATTGAAAAAGATTTTTTTGATTTTCTCTCTTGTGTATTGTATTTCGGGTCTATTTGCTGAAGATTCTCAAGAGAGTGCAAAACCGACTACAAAGGCACAAAAAATACAATCAAAACCTTCTGCAGGAAATATTATAGGGGGGATTGCTATCACGGTAAATGGAGATCCCATAACTCTTTATGAGATAGCACAGACTCAAAAAAAACTAAAAGTTGATAAACAAAAAGCCATTGATGTATTGATCGCTGATAGGATAAAAACTCAAGAAATCAAACGTCTTAACATTAATGTAGATGATGCTAGAGTTGAAGCTGAAATCAAAAATATCGCTAAGCGAAATGGAATGGATTATGATACTTTTATTGCTACATTAATGAAGCAAGGTGTTAATTATGGAAAATATAAAGATGAATTAAAAGAACAGATACAAACCCAAGAGCTTTTAAGAAGCGTTTTACTCTCAAATGTGAATACCGCTGGTGAAACTCAAATGCGTGATTATTACAACAAACATCAAGAAGAATTTAGTATTCCAAAAGAAGTGGAAACAATTCGCTATGTGTCCAAAGATCCTGAGGCATTGAAAAAAGCAATTCAAAATCCTATGATGAAGATTACAGGTGTAGATAGCGGGGAAGAAAAAATTTCTTTAGAATCCTTAAATCCTCAAATAGCTCAAGTTTTTATTCAGACTAAAAACAAGGATTTTACCCCCATACTTAATGCAGGAGAAGGCAGTTATGTATCATTTTTTATCAAAGACAAAGTAGGGACAGTTCAAGTGCCTTTTGCACAAGCTAAAAACTTTATCGCACAAAAACTTGTAGAGGGTAATCAAGATAGAATTTTGGATGAATATTTTGAAAAAATACGAGTGAAGGCAAAAATCAACATTATAAGAGAATGAATTGAAAGACATCGCTTTTATTTATAGGGACCCACTTTTTGGGATCACGATTTTAATCGCTATAATCGCTATTGTCGCATTAGCTGATTATAGTCGCAATCGTAATCGTTCAAAGAAACGTTCACAATCCCTGATAAATCTTGCAAAATCTTACGAATATAGCGGACTTAATGATGGGGTAATGGAGTTTTTATCTTTAGCAAACAACCCAATCCCCACTTTGATGTTTTTAGCACAGACTTATGCTAAAAGTGGCGATAATGAACAAGCAATCAAAATTTATTTGAGTATGCTAGAAAAAACACCTGAATCAAAAGATAAGATACCAATTTTGGAGGCTTTAGGAGCCACTTACTTTAATGCAGGTTTTTTGCAGAGAGCAAAAAATATATTTATTGAAATACTCAAAAGTTATCCCAGAAATTCTAATGCACTTTCTTATTTGATGCGTACTTATGAAAGTATGGGGGAATACAAAAAAGCATTAGAGGTTCTTGATTGTCTTGATGAAGTCGAGTTTGGATCTAGCGATAAAGATCATTTTGGGGATAAAAATAGCCAATATCTCACAAGTTTGGAAATCTCGGAAAATAAGGTTATTTTAGATAGTAAAAACTACCTGTATTTAATGATGCTTATTAATGATAATTTTCTTTCTTTGGCACAAAAACAGTATCAAATCGATTTATTATTTGCAAAAGCACCTTCTTTGCAAAAAATGATACTTTCATATATGAAAACTTATAATCTGCCAATGTTTTGGAATTATATTATCAGGCTTGATTGTGTGGATAATTTTGTGGATTTACTATGGAGTTTTTCCAAAGATGATATTCCTATGAATATACTTAAAGATTCTCAGCAAGTTTTAGATGTATATCGGGCAAAAGGGTATGTTGATGACAAAAAACAATGCGAGATTTTCGAGCTTGAACTCCTAAGACTCTCTCACTATAATACTCACTTAAAAGCCGGAATAGATTTTGAGTATCGCTGTCATAGTTGTAAAAGTATCTTTCCTTTTGATTCTTATCGTTGTCCATCTTGTTCAGAGCTAGGAATGATGGACTTGATTTTAAAACCACGTAAGATGAAAAATAATGAAATCAGTTAAGCTTTTTTGTGATGGTTCTTCTCTTGGAAATCCCGGATATGGTGGGTATTGTGGAATATTGCAATATGCAGATAAAGAAAAAATAATAGCAGGAGGAGAGGAAAATAGCACCAATAATCAAATGGAATTAAAAGCGGTTATAGAATCACTAAAATGCTTAAAAGAACCCTGTAATGTTGAACTTTATAGTGACTCAAAATATGTTTGTGATGGTATCAGTTCCTGGTTAGATGGTTGGGTAAAAAAAGATTTTGATAAAATTAAAAATCCAGATTTATGGAGAGAGTATGTTAGGGTTTCTAGATGCCATCATATCAAAACGATTTGGGTAAAGGGTCATAATGGACATATCGAGAATGAGCGATGTGATAAGATTGCTAAAGAGTGGGCTTTAAAATACAAAAAGGTATCAAATGGACAAAATGACTGATTTTAAATCACTAGAAAAAGATATAGACTACTATTTTAATGATAAGCAATTACTTTTACAAGCACTTACACACAAAAGCCATAAAATTGGCCCAGATAATGAACGATTGGAATTTTTAGGAGATGCTGTTTTAGACTTGGTGGTGGGTGAATTGTTGTTTTATGAGTTTCCACAAAGTACAGAAGGAAATCTTTCAAAAATGAGAGCAGGAGTGGTCAGTGAAAAAGGCTTTATGAAACTCGCACAGTCGATTAACCTAGGTCATTATCTATACATTTCTCAAAGCGAAGAGCAAAATCAAGGACGAAATAAGCCTTCTATTCTTTCTAATGCTTTTGAGGCATTGATGGGTGCTGTGTATCTTGAATCAGGGTTGGAAGATGTTAGAAGAATTGTAAAGATATTATTAGAAA
Source organism: Helicobacter cappadocius (assembly GCF_030688855.1). GTDB lineage: Bacteria > Campylobacterota > Campylobacteria > Campylobacterales > Helicobacteraceae > Helicobacter_J > Helicobacter_J cappadocius. Next base: position 71,248 of record NZ_JAUYZK010000001.1, read on the forward strand.
AAGTCTATCCAAATAGGGATTTTCAAAGCTTATCTTTAGATTATAAAACCAGCGTTCAAGAGCTTTCTCAAGCACAATTTTTTGAAATACCTACCTATGAGCTTGTATCTGAAAGTGGTCCTGATCATTGCAAAGAGTTTGAGATGATTCTTTTGATTAGGGGTAAGCAATATGCTAGAGCAAGGGGAAAAAGCAAAAAAGATGCTCAACAAAAATGTGCACAAATCGCTTATGAGAAGTTAAAAAAGGACTAACATGAATACATTTGGACAAAGGTTTAGAGTTAGCACTTTTGGAGAATCTCATGGGGAAGCAATTGGATGTATTATAGATGGGGTTCCTGCAGGTCTTAAAATTGATAAGGTTTTTATCTCTCAAGAGGTGGATAGACGAAAAGGTGGAAAAAATCGCTATAGCACTCCACGAAAAGAAAGCGATGAGGTTGAAATACTTAGTGGAGTTTTTGGAGGAATCAGCACAGGAGCACCTATTGGAATGATAGTAAAAAATAACAATACTAAAAGTGCTGATTATGAAAATATCAAATCTATTTTTCGTCCTGGACATGCAGACTGGACATACTATCACAAATACGGAGTTAGGGATTATCGTGGCGGCGGAAGAAGTTCTGCACGTGAGAGTGTTCTAAGAGTTGCAAGTGGGGCTATTGCAAAGATGTTACTAAAAGAAGTCGGGATTATTTGTGAAGGTGGTATTTATTCAATAGGCACGATTGTTTCAGAAGAGGTAGATTTTGAATATTCTAAACAAAGTGAGATATTTTCTTTAGATAAAAATAAAGAAGAGGCACAAAAAACACTTATTGATAAAGCAAGAATGGCTCATAATAGTATTGGTGGAGTAGCGTTGATTAAGGCTAGAGGGTTGGATGAGAAAATTCCTATAGGACTTGGAGAGCCTTTGTATCATAAACTAGATGGTGCTATAGCTTCTGCTATGATGGGATTAAATGGGGTTAAGGCTGTGGAGATTGGAGATGGTCTTAGATCAGCTGAAGTTTTTGGGAGTGAGAATAATGACTGCATTGATTCTAGTGGTTTTTTGAGCAATCATTCAGGAGGTATTTTGGGGGGGTTGAGCAATGGATCGGATATTTTTGTAAAGGTTTATTTTAAGCCAACCCCAAGTATTTTTTTGGCACAAAAAACATTAGATACAAACGGAAATGAGGTTGTTTGTGAGCTTAGAGGAAGGCATGATCCTTGTATAGCGGTTCGAGGCAGCGTAGTGTGTGAAAGCCTTTTGGCACTAGTTTTGGCAGATATGTTGCTTTTAAATCTTGGAAGCAAAATAGAGCATTTGCATACAATCTATAAATGAAGCTCGTTAATCCAATTCAAGTATATTAAAAGTTTTAAAGGATAAAATTAAACTCATTGCAGTTCATCTGTGATTTAAGGGGTTGGCTATGAGACATTTTTTGACATTAAAGGATTTTACAAAAGAAGAAATCCTTGATATAGTAGATATTGCCATCAGCATTAAAAAAGATTTTCTTCAAGGAAAATCTACGCCACTGATGAAAGATAAGATTTTAGCAATGATTTTTGAAAAAAATTCCACCCGAACTAGAGTGAGCTTTGAAGCAGGAATATATCAGCTCGGAGGGATGGGAATGTTTCTCTCCAGCAAGGATATTCAACTTGGAAGAGGAGAGCCTATCAAAGATAGTGCAAGGGCTATTGGATCAATGGTGGATATGATAATGTTGCGTACCTATGCACAAGAGAGACTCGAAGAATTTGCAGCTTATTCTCCCGTGCCTGTTATTAGTGGTTTGAGTGATTTATTTCATCCAGCACAGCTTATTACAGATTATTTGACAATGATAGAATGTGGAATTTATCTTCAGGATAGAAGGTATGATAATCTCCATATTGCAACCCCAAAAGTTGCTTATATCGGAGATGGTAATAATATGGCAAATTCTTGGCTTATGTTGGCTTCTAAATTAGGGTTTGATATTTCTATTGCTTCTCCTGATGGATATATGCCAGATACAAAAGTCCTAGAAGATGCGATGAAATTCGCTCAAATAAGTGGTGCAAAAATAACCATCACTCATTCCCCAAAAGAAGCTGTGCAAGGATCTAATGTCGTTACAACCGATACTTGGGCATCAATGGGTCAAGAAGATGAAAAAGAGGAAAGAAAAAAGGTATTTAAAGATTATTGTGTGAATGATGATTTAATGTCTTTAGCAGATAAAAATGCAATTTTTTTACATTGCTTTCCTGCTTATCGAGATCAAGAAGTTACCGATAGTGTCGTAGAGGGTCACCAAAGCAGAGTGTTCAAAGAAGCTCAAAATCGGCTTCATGCACAAAAAGGAATTATGGTATGGCTACATCAAAACAGAATATAAAACATTTAAATTCAAGCAATAATGAGGGTTTGTATCGTGGATTAGATTTTCAAAATAATCATATTAATGCTAGAAAAATAGATAGCACAAAAATGCTTTTAGAGCTTCAAAAGGGTGAATTCAGCCCTAAGGAAGCGTGGTTTGTAAAAGATGAAGAAAATAACGAATATGTAGTAGTTCCAGAATCTGTGCTTAAGGGAATTATTCTGACTATCAAGAAGGCATATGAAGACAAACTAAAGGTAGAAATCGAAAGAGATATTATCATTCACACTCCCATTGACTTTGATGATGTTAAAGCAGTGGCAAATACCAAGCTTGAGAAATATCGTAAAAGTGATGGGACTTTGCCTAAGATTGATACACGATCTTTTGTCAATCAAATAAAGAAAGAGTATCCTAATTTATTCTTCAATATTGATGAGTATTTTCGCAAACAAAAATCAAATGGTGACTCCTAAATGATAGACTTCAAAAAATTTGTCAAATATTCAAAGTCCGCTCCACGATATACTAGCTACCCTACCGCAGTAGAGTTTGTGCCAAGTTTTGATGATAAGGCATTGAAAGATTCTTTTATCCGTAATGATAATATTGATGCCTATTCCCAGCACAAGCTTCCACTTTCCTTATATGTGCATCTGCCTTTTTGTAGAAGTGCATGTTATTTTTGTGGATGCAATGTGATATACACGAGCAAAGAAGAAAAAAAAGACCGATACATTGGCTATCTAAAAAAAGAACTTGAAATTCTCAAAAAATATATGAATACAAATCGTGAGGTGGTGCAATTTCACTTTGGTGGAGGAACTCCTACTTTTTTTGACGCCAGACAATTAAAAGAGGTTATTGATTTAGTCAAGAATACATTTCCAAACTTTTCCAAAAATGCTGAAGTAAGCTGTGAGATTGATCCTAGACACTTCAGCGAAGATCAGATGGAGGTTTTGAAAAATAGTGGATTTAATCGACTGAGTTTTGGAGTACAGGATTTTGATGACAAAGTCCAAGAGGCTGTTCATCGCAAACAAAGTGTCGATTTTGTAAGCCGTGCAGTGGATATTGCTAGAAGCTTTGGAATTTCTTCGATTAATTTTGATTTGATTTATGGCTTACCATTGCAAACATATGAAAGTTTTGAAGAAACACTCCAAAAAGTTGTCGATCTCTCGCCCGATCGTTTGGCAGTTTTTAATTATGCTCATGTTCCTTGGATGAAAAAAACGATGCGAAAAATTGATGAAACCACACTTCCTACACCTGATGAGAAACTTAGAATATTGGAACATACCATTGCATTTTTGGAAAAAATGGGTTATAAAATGATAGGGATGGATCATTTTGCAAAAACTACCGACGAACTCTATAAGGCAAGTATAGAAGGCGAACTTCGCAGGAATTTTCAGGGATACACTACGCGAGGATTTTCGCAAACTATTGGCATTGGACTTACAAGTATTGGTGAAGGCAAGGATTATTACACTCAAAATTACAAAGATATGGAAAGTTATGAAAAAGCGATTGACAATGGAGTATTACCAGTAGAGCGCGGGATTAGATTGAGTAATGAGGATATTCTTCGAAAAGAGGTTATTATGGGGTTAATGAATAATCTTAAATTGGATTTTAAAACCATAGAGGAAAAATTTCATATCAATTTCACAGATTATTTCAAAGCAGAATTACAAGAGCTTAGCGAGTATGTTCAATCAGATCTTTTAAATATCACAAAAGAAGGTATTTATACAACTCCAACAGGTGGAATGCTTATTAGGAATATCGCGATGGTATTTGATGAATATCTTCAAAAAATCCCTGCCACTCAAAGAAGATTCAGTAAAAGCGTATGAGTATAGATTTTAAAAGTATTTCCAATGCTTGTGTGAAATGTGGCAAATGTATTCCTAGTTGCACAATCTATCAAATTAATCGTGATGAAAGCACCTCTCCTAGAGGTTTTTTGGATTTACTCGGTGCTTATGAAAGAGGTGATTTGGAGCTTGATAAAAATGCAAAAAATATTTTTGAATCTTGTTTCTTATGCACCACTTGTGTGCAAATCTGTCCCAACACTCTCCCAGTGGATGTAATGATTGAAAAAATTCGTGTGGATATTGCAAAAAAATATGGTATTTCTTGGAGTAAAAAAATATTTTTTTATTTGCTGAGGCATAGAAAAATGATGGATTTTGTCTTTTCTTTTGTCTATTTTGCTGCTCCATGCATTTTTAAAAAAAACCCATCTAATACTAAAAATACATTGCGATTTTCACTACCAAAAGTTCGTAAGAGAACTATATTTCCCTTTTCTTCTAAGAGTTTTTTGCAAAAGCATAAAGGTGAGATTGTCTCAAAAAACACTTCAAAAAATAGAGAACTCACGCATAATAAGGTGGCTATTTTTATTGGTTGTTTGAGTAATTATAATTATGTCAATGTTGGAGAGAGTTTGCTTTTTATCTTGGATAAGATAGGGGTTGATACATTGATTCCAAAACAAGAATGTTGCGGTGCACCAGCTTATTTTTCCGGAGATATTGCTACTGTGAAATACCTTGTCAAAAAAAATATTACTTATTTTGAAGAATTTATCGATAAAATCGATGCTATTTTAATACCAGAAGCCACTTGTGCAGCTATGTTAATAGAGGATTGGAAGCATATTCTTGAGGATGAAGAGCCACAGTGGATACAAAGATTAAATAAGCTAACTCCTAAAATGAAAATGGCTAGTTTTTGGCTAGAAAACAGCACAATACTTCCAGATATTTTACAAAAAATACCATTTCAAGAGAAAAATTTGACTTATCATGATCCTTGTCATGCTCGAAAGGTTTTGAAAATTTACAAAGAGCCTAGAAATTTGTTATCAAAAAATTATTCTTTAGTAGAAATGAGTGATTCAAGTAGGTGTTGTGGATTTGGCGGTATCAGTATGCAGAGTGAAAAATATGATTTAACGCTCAAAGCAGGAATTCCAAAAGCCCAAATGATAAAAGAAAGCAAGGCTCAGATAGTGAGTGCGGAATGCAGTGCTTGTCGTATGCAACTAGATAATGCAATGGATAATTTAGGCGTAAATGCAACATTTTCTCATCCATTAGAGCTCATCGCACAGGCACTAGGAAAATAATTTTCCTTTATTAACGATTGCTTATTATTATTCATTACATAATATCTCGATTTCTCACTATGGAGGGAAGTCTATAATTGTCCCGTTATCGCTAGAAACTTTTATAAAAATGATTATTGATTCTAAAAATGCGATACATGCACCAAAACCTGAGCAAATAAAAAACATATTTGAAATGTCAAGAAAAATTGCTGAAAAATCAAAAGATGAAAATCAATGGTATGAAAATATCAACCACCTAGCACTCAATTGGCTAAAAACAAAAGAAATCAATGAATTATAAAAATAAAAAGATGAGTATTATGATCAACGATCATTAAAAGTGGTGGCTTGAGGCGGAATCGAACCACCGACACGGAGATTTTCAGTCTCCTGCTCTACCGACTGAGCTATCAAGCCAAAGATAAAGGGTGTAATTATTCCCAAAAACCCTTGAAAAATAACTTAAATATGCTCTTTATAAAGTTATTTTGTGTGTAATGTCTAAAAAGCTATAATTCCAACATTTACTTTAGAATCAAAGGAATCAATATGAAGTTAATATCTTGGAATGTAAATGGTCTTAGAGCCTGTATGAACAAAGGATTTATGGATTTTTTTAATCTCATAAATGCAGATATTTTCTGCATACAAGAATCGAAAATGCAAAAAGATCAGGCTGATTTTGAAATTAAAGGCTATGAGGAATATTGGAATAGTGCAGAAAAAAAAGGTTACTCAGGGGTTGTGATCTTCTCAAAAACTAAACCACTTTCGGTGACTTATGATATGGGCATAGAACATCATGACAAAGAAGGACGGATCATTAGTGCTGAATACAAAGATTTTTATTTGGTGAATGTCTATACTCCAAACTCCAAACGAGAACTTGAGAGACTTTCCTACAGAATGGAATGGGAGGATGATTTTAGAAAATTTCTCAAAAATCTAGAAAAGAAAAAGCCTGTTATTATTTGCGGTGATTTAAATGTAGCTCATCAAGAAATTGATCTAAAAAACCCAAAGACTAATCGAAAAAATGCTGGTTTTACTGATGAAGAAAGAGAAAAATTTACCCAATTACTACAAGCAGGTTTTACAGATACATTCAGATATTTTTATCCAAATTTACAGGGGGCTTATAGCTGGTGGAGCTATATGGGGAAAGCTAGAGAAAACAATACGGGTTGGAGAATTGACTATTTTTTATGTTCCAAAATTCTAGAAAAGAGACTAAAAAATGCAAAAATACATCCTGAAGTGATGGGTAGTGATCACTGTCCAGTTGAACTCGAACTTGATTTCTAAAAGGCTTATCCGTTAAGATCATAAGGAGTGATTTGATACACATAGTAATTAAGCCAATTGCTAAAAATCAAACTCGCACCTGATCGCCAGTTCATAATGACTTCATTATATTGTTTAAAATAATTTTTAGGCTCTGCTATCTGTATATCTGCATTTCTATCGCGTTGATATTCTTCCTCTAATGTATTTTTGTCATATTCTAAATGCCCGATGATAAATATTTTTTTATTGTCATTGGATTTTATAATCCCAACTCCAGCTTCTTGGCTTTCGCACAAAACAAGAAGTTCTGGACAATTTTTCAGTTTTGTTTGATTGACTTCACTGTGCCTAGAATGAGGCATGTATATTAAATCATCACAACCCATAAAAAGAGGATCTAGTGGTCTAATCTTTTTATTAGGAAAAATTCCAAAGACTTTTTGATTTAAATTTTTTTTAGGTATTCCATAGTAATAATACAATCCAGCCAAAGCACCCCAACAAATGTAAATAGCACTGTTTGTATTTGCATCAATAAAATCAAAAACCTCTTTCATTTCTTCCCAATAAGCTACCTCTTCATATTCCATCAACTCTACAGGAGCTCCAGTAACAATAAATCCATCAAATTTTTTGTGTTTATCAAACTTCTTGTAAAATTTATCTAAATGTGATTTTGGGGTGTTTTTGCCCTCATAAGAACTGGTTGCAAATAAAGTAATATTTACCTGAAGTGGAGAATTGGCAAGTAATCTTATGAGTTGGCTTTCAGTTTTGATTTTGGTTGGCATTAGATTAAAAATAGCAATCTCAATAGGTCTGATATCCTGAGACATAGCCCTGTTTGAAGACATCACAAATACATTTTCATCATCAAGAATCTTAAAGGCTGGAATATCTTTGGGAATAATCACTGGCATTATCTCTTCCTTCAATAAGATTGACATCTAGAATCTATAATAAACACATATTGTGTTTATTATAGAAAAGAATTGTAAATATGCCTTTTATTTTTTATGATAGATTTTTCATTGTAGAGGGTAAGCTTTCAACATACAAACTCTGACTTGGAAAAGCAAAGCTCAAATCATTGGATTCCACAATTTTCATTATTTCAAGCATAATCTCCTCTTTAACTTGCAAAAATTCTGCCCAAGCAACTGTTTTGGTAAAACAATAAATGAGAATATTTATCGAACTAGGTGCAAATTCATCAATAAAAACCATTAAGGTGCTCTTATATCCTAAATAATCATCCATCGAGACAATATCTTTCTTAAATGCTGCTTGATATTCTATCGCTCCACGTTCGTCATCAGATTTAGATATATAAGGACTATGGGTGAGTAGCTCTCTAATTTGAACAACACATCTCTCTAACTTTTCACGAGGAGAATCATAGGTAAGTCCTATATTCATCTTCATTCTCCTGCCAACCTTTCTGCGATTCCAATTTCTAATAGCTTTGTTTGCAAGTTCTGAGTTGGGAACAAACAACAAGGCATTATCAAAAGTTCTCACTGTTGTGCGTCTTAGCCCCATTTCTACAACAGTCCCCTCAATATCCCCACAGACAATCCAATCCCCTTGAGAAAAAGAATTATCAAATAGCAACATAACTGATGCAAAAAAATTCGCCAACATATCTTTAACAGCCAAAGCAACAGCTAGTCCGCCTATTCCCAAAGAAGCTACTATTGTAGAAATATTAAATCCCAAATGTTTCAAGATAGCTAAAAGAGCAAAAACAACCACAATAAAATAGATAATTTTTAAAATCAGATTGATAACTTCCTTGCGAAAGCCATCAGAACTTTTCTGTGCAATACTAGAGATAAATGCACCCCCATAACCCTTTAACAATGAAATAATAAACCACGCAAATAAAACAATATATATTACTCCAAACCACACTTGAACTCTTGGAGAAACGATATTAGGGTAATATAAAATATCCAAAGAAATATCAATACTCCAAAAAAGCAAAAACCACGAAATGGGCTTTGTAATATCGTTACGAATCTTGTTTTGAATTTCTTCATTATGTCTAGTAAATTTCACAAAAAAATCTACAATTCTAAGCACGATTCTCGCTACAATTTTCCTACAAGCAAGCAAGACTATCAATGTAAATAGCGATAGAACAATCTTTGCGAAGATAAAGTTATGCGTATTAAGTGGAATATAATCATCTATTTTTTGTAAAATCTTCTCCATTCCTATATTCATTATTTCATTTTTAGGAAGGATATTTTGAGCATGATCCTGAAAATAGGTCAATATCTCAGTGTAAGTTTCAAGTTTTGCTCTATATTCATCAAGCTGATTTTGCAAAATTTGTTTTTGACTCTCACTTAGCTCATTAGGAATCAAAAACTTTGTATTCAATTTCTCATCTAAGCTCATCAAATAAGGAGAAATGATATTGATAATATCTTCTTTTTGACTCAAAAATCCTAGATTTTTGCGAAGTTTTTCTAATACATTATACATTTGTTCATCTAAAATCAACATATCTAATGAGATTTTATTCAAAAGCAAGGAATAATTATCGCTTATGTGAGCATTTTTTTCAATATCAAGCTTTACTTTTTCTTGCTTTTGTTTATTTTGAGAAATATCAATACCTATCTTTTCTTTAGAATCAGTAATTTTTGCAGTAAGTTCTCTCATCAAATTTATTTTTTGTTCATTATAGACTTTAGCTTTTTGAGGATTATCTTTGTATGTATCAAGGGTGCGATTAATGTGATCAATTTGTTTGAGTATCACATACAAATCTACAAAATTAGAATCTTCATCTGCTTTTAAAGAGCTCAATAAAAATACACAAAAAAACACCGAAATAAATGCTAGAATAATCTTTTTCATCATAGTTCCTTATTATCTTGTAAATTATCTTCTAAAACATATTGCTTAAAAAGTTCACCTCTTTGTTTATATGAGCTAAACTGATCTAAACTCGCAGCTGCTGGGGATAGAAGTGCAACATTATCTATTTTTAAAGCTTGTTTAATATTATCAATTGCATTTTTAAGATGACCACACATGTGCATTTTGACACCATACTCCTTACTAAGATCAAAAAGTTTTTCTTCATTGCTTCCGATTCCAAAAACTTCTATATCGAAGGATTTTATAAGCTCAAAAATTGGTCTTTGATCTGCCCCTTTATCATCCCCGCCCAATATCAAAAAAATCTTTTTATTTTTATAACGTTTAATCGCTTCTAAAGTAGCATCTACATTTGTTCCTTTGCTATCATCTACCCATAAACGAGAGTTCATATCTAAGAATTCCTCTATGCGATGTTTGCCTATCTTAAATGTATTGAGCGTTTTTACATCAGCTATCCCAAACAAAACTTTGCTTGCACAAAGTGCCAATAAACCATCGAGCAAAAAGGGTTCTGAAAATTCAATATCTTTTATTTGTATTCCTAATTCTTTCGCTAGACTCTGTGAATCCTCATAAAAAATAATTGTTCCTTTGTAATCCTTTACTTCTTGTGCTTGAGATAGTTCTTTTGGAATGATGGCATAGCCTTCAGAATCCATTAGTTTTAACGGTTTTAGTTTATCCCTCATATATGCTTCAAAACTCCCGTGCCAACTGATATGATCCTCCCTTACAGGCAATAATAGATATAGTTTTGGATAAGCTTTTTGAGTATAATGAATACTAAAAGAACTACTCTCTAATACCCATAAAGAATCTTTATTCATAAAAAGTTCCCCAAGAGGCGTACCAATATTCCCGCCACTTCTCGCTCTATGGTTTTGAAGCAAAAGCGTGAGCATCTCGGTAGTAGTGGTCTTACCATTTGTTCCACTGATCCATACAGTTAATGGAGAATAATCCTTATCAAACAAAGAATAAAAATAATCGTACTCACTGATAGGATTTTTTGCCTTTAAAATAAGTGGATGATAAGGAGGAATACCCGGACTTAAGATTTCAAGTTCAGAGTTTTCTGGCCTAAAACAAGCAGAAGGCAAAAGCAAATTTCCAAACTCATCATAAGATTGCTCAGAGAATTTATCATCAAAAATAACACATTTTTGATCCTGTTTTGCCAAAAATTTCACGATAGGCTTAGTTGTAACTCCATAACCAAAGATAGAAATTTTTTTCATTCTCTCTACCTTATCTTAATGCTCATTAATGCAATAATATTACTCAAAATTGCAATTAACCAAAACCTTACAATAATTTTATTTTCCGCCCAACCTTTAGCCTCAAAATGATGATGAATAGGTGCCATTAAAAAAATTCTCTTTTTGCGCGTTTTATAGCTTCCTACCTGAAGAATAACAGAAAGTGTTTCAATCACAAAAATAGATCCTATAAGAATTAGCAGTATTTCATTATTTGAAACGATAGCCATATAAGCAATAAATCCTCCTATTCCTAAACTTCCGCTATCTCCCATAAAAACCTGTGCTGGATGACAGTTGTACCACAAAAATCCAAAAAGCGATCCAATTAAAGCCATCGATACAACAAATAGCTCTCCAGCATCAACTACCCGAGGCCATAAAAGATACCTAGAAAGTTCTGCATTCCCTGCAATATAAACAAATACAGATAGAGACAACAATGCACAAATACTAGGAACAGTGGCTAAGCCATCAAGTCCATCGGTAATATTTACAGCATTAGTTGTTGCTAAAAATACCAAAGTCCAAAATACAATCGCCAAACCTGGATAATCCCCCAAATAAAATAGTGGTTTTTTCATAAAAGGCATATATAAACTTGAATCCAATCCATTTGCACTCAAAGCAATTGAAACAAGTGCTGCAACGATAAAAAGTAGAATAAATTTTAGCCTAGCACTCATTCCGCTATTTTTTTTTGCTGCGATTTTCATATAATCATCTCTTGCACCAATAAAGCCAAATGCAATCAAAACAATAAGTCCTAAAAGCACGTAATTATTAAGCTTGACACTCAAAACAGATGCAATAACAGTCGATAATAAAAACACAATACCCCCCATTGTAGGAGTATTTACCTTAGACTGATGAGCGGGAACAAAGGCTGATATAGGTTGATTTGCTTTTTTTGCTTTAGCCCACTTAATAAAATAAGGCATCAAAAATGCACACAAGAAAAATGCTAGGAAAAAACTCACTCCGGCTCTAAAGGTTAGATATTGAAAAACATTGATACCAAAACCCGAATATAAATAATACAACATAGACATCCCTAAATTTTTGATTTGAAATTATAAATCAGTTTTCACTTAAAACTGATTTATTTTCTCAGGTTTATTGAATAAAAAACCTCTTCCTGTAGTAAAATATCATCCAAGAACAAAGAAAGGAAAAAAGAATGCTCTCAAAAGACATCGTAACATACTCAAGAATTCGTTATGAACTCAGAGCATATATCTGCTATCTTTTTACTCAAAATATCAAGAACTATATGCCTGGAACAAGTTTGGATTCTATCATATATGCAGCAAAAAAAATACAAAACGAAATCCATGCGTTTGATTGTATTTATATCTTAGACTCCAAGGGCAACCAAATAGGTGAAAATATTTCCTACAACCAAAATTTCCATCATGATGAGGGTGAAAATTTTTCCGATAAGGCTTACTATTATGAAGCCATAAAAGAGCAGAAATGTATTATTACCAATCCATATCCCACAAGATTTGATGGGAAATTAGTAGTAACTTCCTCTTATCCTGTTTATAATGACAATCGCGAACTACTTTTTATTGTTTGCATCGATATACCACTCCAAGAAGCTATTAATATAAGTTCCCCTAGTAGATTTTATGACATTTTCGCAAATTTTAGCATCGTGATGTATTTTTGTCTCTCTACAATGCTAACTCTTATATCTATATTGCTCTTCATTAAAGGTATTGCCAGTTTTTGGACAGCAACGGTTCACTTCAGAAGCTTTGATATTAAAGAAGTCTTTGAATCTACAATATTACTCACACTTTCACTTGCGATATTTGATCTAGTAAAAGCAATATTTGAAGAGGAAGTTTTAGGAAAAAATAGCGGGGACAACCATCGGGCAATCCACAAAACAATGATTCGTTTCTTGGGATCTATTGTTATAGCTTTAGCCATAGAAGCATTAATGCTAGTATTTAAATTCACCATCAGCGAACCTGATAAAATTATTTACGCTGTGTATCTTACCGGTGCAGTTTCAATGCTTTTATTAGGATTATCGGTATATGTCAAATTCGCTTATGGAGCAATGGATAGAGATGAAAGAAGAAATTAATGTTTCTTCTTTGATTTTGCAACTGCTTCATGACAAGCTGAAATAATAGCACCTCTAACAGCCTTATCCTCTAACACATAAAGACCTTCTATGGTTGTTCCGCCTGGACTTGTTATAGAAGAGATAATTTCATCAGGAGTTTGTTCAAGCAAAAGATGGGCAAAGCCATCAAAAGTTGCACGAACTAAATTTAAAGCATCCTCTCTTCTGATTCCTTCCCTCACTCCAGCATCTACCAAAGCTTGTGCAATGAGTGCCAAAAATGCTGGGGAACTTCCTCCAGTAGCTATAGAGGCATCTACCAAAGCTTCAGAATCCACAAAAACAGCCTTTCCAAAACTAGATAAAATTTCACTAGCTTCTTCTTTAATATCTCCTTGAACACACACTGCCGTCGATGATTTTTGATACCTAGCTCCAACATTAGGCATCACTTTTGCATAGTGATTTGAATGAATATGTTCTTTGAGTGTTGCGATATCTACTCCAGCCATGACGCTATAAACTGAACTTGCGTTTCCTTGATATTGAAAATTTCCTAAAGCATAGGGCTTAACACATAACATTACGATTTTTTCATTCACATTAATTAAAGAGTTGTTAGAATGTATTGTAGCAATATTTTCAAGATGATTTTCTCTTATGAAGTTTTGAGCTTTTTTTGGATCTCTACCCGCAATCTCAATAACATACTTTGTTTTTAAATCACTACTAGCAATTCCACAAGCAATAGCCTTTGCCATACTTCCATATCCTACGAAAAGCAGAGTCTTTTTCATTGTAATCCTTACTGTATTTTTATTCATTATAAAAAGATTTCTTAAATATCAAGCTAATTTCTAAAGGTTTCTGAATTTCAAAACAAGAAAAAATAAAAAGTCAAAAAATCGCATCAATCGAGCGATTAAGGGATTATTTCTGCTCTGACTGGTAATAATTAGAAATGGATTCTGCTAATCCGTACTGAGGATATTTCAAGCTATCTAGTACAACTTGACCCATTGTATGATTATCAAAATTAAAAATAACAGGGGCTAGAAAGTTAATAGTAGAGTTTTGAATAGGTGTCTGAATAACCATTATATTAGCCGTGAATATATTCTTACTACTTTCTAGATCAAGCAAAAGTTTCAATGCAACAGGCACATCAAATTCATATTCCCTCAATACAAAAGGATTAATAAGAGTGAAAACAGGAACTTCATCATCTGCATTACTCAAACGGATGAAAATATCATCTATCTTTTCTAGTTTCATTTTTGTGACTTTTTCAAATCCCAAAATCGGCGATTTCACATCAAAAATCATTCGTTAAACCTCATATTTTGACTTATTCTACTAAACTATTTTAAGCAAATCTTATCATTAATTCTCCACATTCTACCTAAATTTCAAATTAAAAATCAATTTTATCGCTATGATTTTCTAAAATGATTGAAATATATAAGGTATAATAGCACAATTTTAACTCGCAATAAAATAGGCACTAGGAGTTTTATGAACTATAGAAAAATTGTGTGTTTAGTCCTTCCGATTATTGTATTTATCGGCTGTGCAAAAACAAATACCGAGTACAACAAACCAGCTATGTATTGGTATCAGGGTATTTTAAAAGAAATTAAATTTGGTAACCTTGAAGGAGCAGACAATTATTACTCTTCGCTTCAAAGCGAACATATCAACTCTCCACTTCTTCCAGATGCCATGCTCATTTTAGGGCAAGCCCATATGAGCCAAGAGGAATATATATTGGCAGAATTTTATTTTGATGAATATCTCAAAAGATATGGGACAATAAAAAATGCTGATTATATAGCTTTTTTAAAACTTAAATCGCATTATTACGCTTTTAAAAATCAAAGCAAGGATCAAGAATTTGTTACAGATACCATCCAGGCGTTAGATGATTTTGTAAATAAATATCCTAATAGTCGTTATATTCCTTATGTTGAATATATGCAAGTAAAATTCGTTCTGGGTCAAAATGAACTCAATAAAGCAATCGCAAATGTCTATAAAAAACAGCATAAAAAAGAAGCTGTACAAAAATACCTAGATAGAATTGATGAAGATCTCGAAAAAGAAGCCCACCCAACACCATCACATATCCCTTGGTATGTGTTTATATTTAACTGGTAAGGAATTTGATGCAAATAAGTAATTATGGGAGTTTTCCCAGCGTAATCCCTGTTATTATTGAAGAAGAAGCGTTTATGTATCCTTTTATGATTACGCCTATTTTTGTCACTGATGAGGCCAATATCAAAGCTGCCAATAAGGCATTAGAACAGAATGATTTAGTTTTTGTGAGCTGTGCAAAAAATTCTGAGGAACAGAAAAAATCTCAAAATAGCTTCTATGACGTAGGGGTTATCGGTAGCTTGATGAGAAAAGTTGCTCTCCCTGATGGCAGGGTAAAACTTCTTTTTCAAGGCATTGCAAAAGGAAAGATTATTTCTATACAAGATGAAAATCCACTTCAAGCTTTGGTAGATGTGATTATTTACAAAGATTATGATCCTGAAAAAATCAATGCTATTATGGCAATTTTACGCGAAAAAGTCATCGCTCTTGCAAATATCAGCCATTTTTTTCCACCCGACCTTCTTAAAGCTGTAGATGAAAACGACGATCCTAATCGAATCGTAGATCTTATAGCTTCAGCACTTCGCCTAAAAAAAGATCAATCTTACAAGCTTTTTTCTAGCAATGACACTGAAGAAAGACTTTTGCTTTTAATAGATTTTGTCATCGAAGAAACTCAAACTCAAAAACTCCAAAAAGAAATCAAGAGCAAGGTTCATAATAAGATAGAACAAATAAATAAAGAATATTTCCTTAAAGAACAACTCAAGCAAATTCAAAAAGAGCTTGGTGTAGATAAACAACGAGATGAAGAGATAGATCAATATTTTAAAAAACTAGAAAAAATCAAGCCTTTTATGGAAGAAGATGCGTATAAGGAAGTCAAAAAGCAAATAGACCGTCTCAGCAGAATGCACCAAGACAGTGCTGATGCAAATATCGTCCAAAATTACATCGAATGGGTTCTTGAGATTCCATTTGGAAAGATTGGAAAGAAAAAATTATCCATAAAAAATGTTCAAAAACAACTTAATTTAGATCATTACTCTTTGAATAAGCCAAAAGAACGTATTGTGGAATATTTTGCTATTAGAGAACTTCTTGCTCTTAGAGATAAGACTAACAATAAAGGAAAGGGGACGATCTTGTGTTTTTATGGTCCTCCAGGTGTTGGGAAAACAAGTTTGGCAAACTCTATCGCCAAAGCTATCAAAAGACCTTTGGTTAGGATTGCACTAGGAGGACTTGAGGATGTCAATGAATTGCGTGGTCATAGACGCACTTACTTAGGAGCTATGCCAGGAAGAATTATTCAAGGACTCATTGAGGCTAAAGAGATGAATCCTGTTATGGTCTTAGACGAAATAGATAAAGTAGGCAGAAGTATGCGAGGAGATCCCACAAGTGTTCTATTGGAGATTTTAGACCCAGAGCAAAATGTTGCTTTTAGGGATTATTACACCAATTTTAATATTGACCTCTCCCAAGTTATTTTTATCGCTACTGCAAATGATATCTTCAATATACCTGCTCCACTGCGAGATAGGATGGAATTTATTAGTGTTTCAAGCTATACACCTCAAGAAAAAGAAGAAATCACAAAAAAATACCTTATCCCTCAAGAACTCAAAAAACATGCCTTGAAAAGTGAGGAAATTTCTTTTACACAAGAAGCCATTAAACTTATCATCGAAAAATACACTCGTGAAGCTGGGGTAAGAAATTTACGTAGAAATATTGCCACAATTATGCGCAAGTGTGCGAGAAAAATCTTAGAGTCAAAAGATAAGATCAAAAAAACCATCATCACTCCGAAAAATCTGCCTGAATATCTTGACAAAATAGTTTTTGAAATCGACAGCATAGATAAGGAAAACAAAGTTGGCATTGTAAATGGACTTGCTTGGACAAGTGTAGGTGGCGATGTTTTAAAACTAGAAGCTATCAAAATAAAGGGCAAGGGCACTCTCACGCTTACAGGAAGTTTAGGAGATGTAATGAAAGAATCCGCCAGGATCGCCTTTTCAGTCATTAAAGTATTGATTGACTCAGAGATCATAAAAACCCCTGCAATAAAACCAAAGAAATCTAAAAAAACAGATGAAGAAACCCAAATCTATAATTTATATGATATTCATTTACATGTTCCTGAAGGTGCTACCCCCAAAGATGGACCTAGTGCTGGAATCGCTATGGCAAGCGTAATTGCTTCAATTCTTTGCGAGAAAAAAACCCGATCTGATGTAGCAATGACCGGAGAACTGACGCTCACAGGAAATGTGCTGCCTATCGGGGGACTTAAAGAAAAACTCATTGCTGCTCACAAAGCTGGAATAAAAACAGCCCTGATACCTCAAAAAAACTATACTAGAGATCTAAAAGACATACCTGAAGAAGTAAAAAAAGAGATGAAAATTATCGCTGTCAATAAAATCGAAGATGTTCTTAGAGAAATTCTCGTTTAAAAACTCTTTTCAGTGCTAGAAAATAGTATTTTCTCCTATTTTCTAGTCCATCTATAAAAACCATCTGTTTTTATAGATGTTACTTTTTTAAATCTTCTTAAAAAAATATCTTTGATCTAACCTTGTTTTATATAGTCCAAAAAAATATTTGCAGTAGTATATACTCAACCTCAACAAAAAGGACGATTATGAAAAAAAATCAAAAAATAGACGAACTCTCTCTTGATAGACGCGATCTAATCAAAACATCTTCGATTTTATTTGGAGGGCTTTTATTAAGCGGAGGATTGGGAAATCCAGTTTATGGGAAAACAAACTCTGATGAAATATTCAAGCCTTCAAAAGACAATCCACTTATTCTGACCTCGAATGAAAATTCATTAGGAATGTCAAAAAAAGCACATGAAGCTATTATCAAACGTCTTCCAAAGGCTTTTAGATACCTTCGATACTCATCACACTCTCCGCGAATGCAACTAATGGATAAGATTGCAAACCAATTCAAGCTCACTCAAGACAATGTTACTTTAGGTAATGGTTCTTCAGAGACAATCCAAGCAGCTATTCAAGCCCTAATTATGGAACAGAAAAATAAAAATAATCCTGTTCAACTTGTAATACCTGAACTAACTTTTGAGTATGCAGAACTGTATGCAAAGCCTTTTGGAATTCCTATTGTCAAAATTCCCTTAGATTCAGAAATGGGCATAGATATCGATAAAATGAGACAAAATGTCCAAGCCTTCAAGGGAGTTTCGATTGTTTATATCTGTAACCCAAACAATCCTACAGGAAAGATTGTTCCATCTAAATATATTGACAAATGGATAAAAGAAGCCTCAACAAATCAAGTATTTTTTATTTTTGATGAAGCTTACGGAGAATATGTTGATGATAAAACATTTCAAAGTGCCATCAAGTGGGTAGTAGCAAAACAAGAAAATGTTCTTGTCACAAAGACTTTTTCAAAAATATATGCTCTAGCTGGATTGCGCATAGGCTATGGCATAGGAGCCCCCAAACTTATCAAAAAAATACGAGCTTTTGTAGAATTAGACAATATCAACGCATTGGCTGCTGTAGCTGCAGAAGCCTCATTGGACGATAAAGAGTTTGCAAAAAAAAGCATTGAAGCTAATGCAATTTCACGCAAAATCTTAAGCGATACGCTTGATGAACTAAAAATAAAATATCTACCATCTCAAGCAAATTTTATGTTTTATCAAATAAAAGGTGATCTCAAAACTTTCCAAAAACGAATGCAAGATAGGTATATTATGGTTGGCAGAGAATTCCCACCTTTTACGCAATGGAATCGCATATCTCTTGGCATTCCAGCAGAAATGAGAGCATTTACAAATGAACTTAGAAATTTTGCCAAAAAAGGCTGGATTTAATCATTTCAGATATAGGCTATAATTCCTAATCAATTTTTTAAGGATAAAAAATGCAGGCTGGAATTATTGGTTTGGGGTTGATTGGCGGTTCTATGGGATTAGCACTTCAAGAAACCAAGATGTTTAAAACCATCTTGGGTTATGACATCAACCCCTTGCATAATCAACAAGCTTTATCGCTAGGTCTTGTTGATGAATGTGTAGAACTCAAAAATATTCAAGAATGTGATGTAATTTTTTTAGCTATTCCGCTAGATGGGATAATCCCAACTCTTGAAACATTTGATAACATATCTCCATATACCACCATCATAGATTTAGGGGGAGCTAAAGAAAAAATCGCTTCATCTATTCCAAGTCGTATGCGAAAAAATTTTATCGGTGCCCATCCAATGAGTGGGACAGAATTTTTTGGTCCAAAAGCAGCTCTAAAAGATCTATTTAAAAATAAAATCATTATTCTTACTGATATTGAAGATAGTGGTGAATTCCAAGTAGCTTATGCCAAAGAAATTTTTGTATCTATTGGAATGCGAATTATTAAAATGGGTTCTAAAGAACACGATTGGCATATCGCACTTATAAGTCATTTGCCACACATCATCAGTTATGCTTTAGCAAATGCGGTGCTTTCCCAAGAAAATCCTCAAACTATACTTGCACTTATTGGTGGTGGATTCAAAGATATGAGTAGAATATCAAAAAGTTCCCCAATTATGTGGAAAGACATATTCAAACAAAACAAAGAAAATGTATTGAAATCATTGGATATATTTGAAAAAGAAATACTGCTCGGAAAAAAACTTATGGAAGAAGAAAAATGGGAAGATCTCAAAGCGTGGATGGCAAAAGCCAATACGCTTCAAAACTTTATGTAGTCTTTGTTTTAAAAATCAAGCAAAATTTGATTTAATTTGAGAAACCCAAGCATCAATACGACTTTCTGTCATATCATCTTGGTTGTCTTCATCAATAGCTAACCCGACAAATTTTCCGCCATCAACAGCTTTAGAGTCATCAAAAGTATAACCGTCTGTAGATGTTTGTCCAATCAGCTTACCACCCTTTGCTTTATCATATAAATGATACAAGGCATCACAAAATGTGTCGCTATAAGTATCTTGATCACCAAGACCTACGAGTGCAACAGTTTTACCTGAAAAATCTGCTTCGTCCAAAGAACCGATAAAATCTTCCCAATCTGTTTGAAGATCACCACTGCCATAAGTTGAACTAGCCAAAATCAAATTATCAAACCCTAAGAGTTGATCTTTAGATGCTTTTGCAACATCAACTAATTCAGTATTTTCTTTACCGAGCTTACTAGCAATTTTCTCACAAACTGTCTGTGTATTGCCACTATCACTTCCATAAAAGATTCCTACTTTTTTCATCTATTATCCTTTGAAATTTATTTTTAGATAGGCTATTATACTTAAAAAATTTATATAAAAAAGCTAATTGAAACCTCTCTTGCTTATTTTTTTCAGCAAAATCCACACAATACCCAAAAGAATAAGAAAAATAATCGGCATCAAATAGGGTTTATCTGCAATGTAAGAAAAAATCTTTTTCACAAACTCACTAGCAAAAAACGAAACCATCCCTATCAAAAATGCCCATATGAGACATGCTATCGCATTCAAAATCAAAAATTGACCCATCTTGTATTTACTCACACCAATAGCAATGGGAACAATTGTTTTAATTCCATAGATATATTTATTAAACAATATCAACCAAACTCCGTATTTTTTCATCCATATATGGACAAGAGCAACTTTTCTGCGATGTTTGGCAAAATATTTAAGAATTTCATTTTTTTGATATCTGCCCAAAAATGCCAAAATACTACTTCCAAAGGTGTTGCCCAAAAAGGCTACAATAATAGATATTCCTATATCCATACTACCCAAAGAACTAAGTATTCCTGCGACAACAATACCCACATATCCACTACCCATACAATAAACAAATAAAAGCAGATACCCCCAAGTCTGATAGGAATCTTGAAATGATTGAATCGTTTGTTGCATTTGTCCTTCTTTTTTGTTTTTTATTGATTTAAAAATAGCTTTATTCTATCTTTAAAATGATAACAAATATCATCTACAAAACAGAAGGAATGAAATTTGCTACCACTGAAGCAACAAACAAAATAAGGGTATCAAAATGCAAAGTGGATATTATTCAGCTACTGGTGGCATGGTTACACAGTTCAATAGACTTGATATTATTTCAAACAATCTCGCCAACCTTAATACCAATTCATTTAAACGTGATGATGTTGTTATCGGAGATTTTTTGAGGCTTTATCAAACCCATCAAGAAACCCTTCCACTAAAAAATCAAACTCGCGAGGCGGCAAAATATATCAATAGAAATCTCGATAGAGTACCTATTATTTCTGAAGAATATACCGATAAAAGCATCGGGGCTATGAGCAGGACAGAGAATCCGCTAGATTTTGCTCTCGATAAGGAAAACGCGTATTTTGCGGTTCAAACTCCAAATGGTGTTAGATACACGCGTGATGGTAGTTTTACTATTGGCACAGATGGAACACTTAGCACCAAAGAAGGCTATCAGGTTTTAAGTAGAGTAGGCTTAGATAACCAAGGAGGCATTCTAATTCCTCAGAGTATGGAAGTAGAAGCAGATAAAAATGGAAACTTATACTTCAGAGACACTGCTAATGAAAATATAGCCGAACCTCTAGCGGCAGGATCGATTGCTATTGTTAGTTTTGCAAACCCAAAATATCTAAAGAAAGTAGGAAAAAATCTCTATGAGTATCCAGAAAATAGACTCAATGAGAGAGAAAATCTCATCACTCCAAATGCACTCTATCAGCACTATGTTGAAAAAAGCAATGTAAATGCTGTGATAGAAATGAGTAATCTTATTGAAACTAATCGCTTAGTAGATATGTATTCAAAAGTCCTCAAAACACACATGGATGACCTCAACACAGAAGCTATCAGCAAACTAGCTACAAGAGCATAAGAAGAAAAACACAGATAAGTTTTCTATTCTTTAGGCAACTCTAAAAATCTCTGTAATATTTTACATGCAGCAATAGAGTCTAGCTTCCCGTTCTTTTGAGCTTGTATTTTAGATTTTCTTCGCATATGTGATATTTCTTCAAAAGCTTCAAGAGAAGAATAATCCTCATTGACAAAGACAATCTCTCCTGCAAATTCCACCAAAGTTATAAAATGTTTGATTCTACTTCTTGTATCTTCATAACCTGGAGTACCACCACTTGGCAATCCCACTACGAGAGTTTTTATTCCTTTTTTTGTGAGAAAATCCCTAAGTTCTAAACTCGCTTGATTTCGATTTTTCCTTAAAATCGGATCTAATGGCAAAACAATATTATTAAGACAAATAGCCAAACCTATTTTTTTAAGCCCCACATCACAACAAGCTATCATATATTCACTCGCAACAATCCATTCTCTCTTATAAGTTTGCCTTCCAATTCATACTCTAAAACTCTCTCGCCATATTGCAAATAAGCCTCTTCAAATGTTGGCATATTTTTACAAAATAATAAAATTTCATCATTTTGAGTATTGTTCACATTATCACCAAAAATCATTTTTATAAACCCATCAATATCATAAATTACCTGTGCTAAGGAGTTTTGCAATAAATAATTCGTGCCTGAACTTTCATCAAGTCGTTGAGGAAAAACAAAGATGGGCTTGTTTAAATCTTTTGCGATTTTTGCACTCTGCATCGAACCACTAGCCATACTTGCCTCAGGAATGATCACAAAATCACTCAAAGCAATCACAAGCCTATTTCGTTCTATAAATGAATAATCTCTAGGCATATATTCTTTTTCATATTCACTTAAAATAAGTCCTTGCTCAGCAATTTTATTAATAATAGCTGCATTGGCTGAAGGATAGATAATATCTATGCTTGAAGGAGAGATCATGATTGTATTAGGCAAGGCAGCATTTTGAGAAACAATATCTACGCCCAATGCTCCTCCGCTTACAACTACCGCCTTATTTTGAGAAATTTTTTTCGCGATAGTGAGGGTAAAATTTTTCGTATAAGTGCTTGGACGACGCGTACCAACAATAGCAATTTTCAAAGCAGCATCAAGCAACTTTATATTGCCTGTATAATAAATATTTTTTGGAGTTTTTTTGAGCTTTTTAAAAGCTTCTGGCATAGAATCTAATGGCTTAAAGCTAAAGTTACTTTTCATCAAAAAGCATCTTTTGAATATCTTTTATATATACAAGATCAACCTCTTGCAGAAGGTTTTGTTTTGAAATCTCTAAAGCTCTAAAAGTATTTTTATGTGGATGACAAATAGCAATAACATAACCATCTTTTTTAGCCTTTTTGATAGCCTTTTTTATTTGAATAACAATATCACTTACAGAGTCTTTATTGTCTAAAAAAATCTTTCTTGAAAGTAAAGGTCTTTTTATTTCTGCATAGATTTGAGGTGCTTTTGTCTGAATCGTGGTCCTAGAATCCAAAAAATCAATGTCATATTTTCGTAAAATGTCTATTAGATTTTTCATATCTTCATAACTTGCTGTAAATTTGCTTCCTGTGTGATTATTAATAAATTGCAATTTAGGAAAATCGTGCTTAATTTGCTTAATATATTCCTCTATATGCGATTTTTTTTCTCCAACTTTTATCCATCTATGCGGACTTTGATAAAAATGCAATGCCTCTAAAGGCAAATGCACCATATAAAATGTCTCTTTACTTGCCATTTTGGGCGTTAGCTTATTGTCCAGATTGTAAGGGAAAAATGAAGGAGTAATTTTCAGTCCTAGATGATGAAGAGATTGCAATTGTGAAGGATATGCCATGTCATCCATAATAATAGCCATCTTGGGTTTTTTTGTAGATACGGGGAGAATAAAATCTTGAGTTTTTTTAGAAATCTCTAGGGTATTGCTTGGAGTAGATTTTTGAAAATCTACTTGCTTGTCATCTATAAAGTTTTCTCCAAAATCTCTATTATTTAAAAAATCAGGATTATCATATGAGGAAAAACTTGAAGTTGTATTAGGTGTTTTTTGGATACCCTCTTTAGCCAAAATCAAGTTATGAAAACTATTTTTATAGGCTAAATATCCACTCAAACAACCTAAAATACCCAAAAAAACCACTAGAACTAAAACAAACTTTTTTTTCATCACTTACCTAAAAGAATCTCTACCTCTAGTGTATCAATGTTCTGGTTAGAATCAGCTCTAATATCAATCTTTGAAGCTTTGGTATATTTCTGTACAACTTCTAGAATTTCGCGTTTCATATCGTCCATATATGGGAGTTTTACGCTACGTTCATGTGCTAAAACAATCTTAAGCCTATCTCTAGCAGTTCTTGCACTTCCATCATTTCCAAACCATTTTGCAATCAAACTCATTGAAATAACCTCTTAAATACACCAACAAAGCCACTTTGTGACTTAAATTCTGGAAATGCTACCTCGTTTCCCAATATTCGATTCACGATCCTCTTATACGCTTCTCCGCTTGGACTATTGGTATAAATCACAGGTTCTCCAGAGTTTGTAGCTGAGACAACCTTATTATCTTCAGGAACCAACCCAATAAGAGGAAGAGCAAGAATATTTAAAACATCTTCATTTGAAAGCATTTCACCTCTTTGCACTAATTCAGGCTTAAGACGATTAATAATAATATGTTTTTGAACCTCCGAGCCATTTTTAGCCTTATCAGATTTTGCATCAATGATTCCAATCACGCGATCGCTATCTCTGACCGAACTTACTTCTGGAGTCACTATTACAAGAGCACGATCAGCCCAAAAAATAGAATGCTCAAAACCACTTTCAATACCCGCGGGAGAATCTAGCAAAACATAATCAAAATCCTTTTTTAAATCTTCAATTAGAATTTTGACTTTCTCTTTATTTAATATATCTTTATCTTTGCTTTGTGAAGCAGGAAGAAAATATAAACTTTTGCTTCTCTTATCATTTATGAGTGCTTGAGAGAGATTGCATTTACCTTCCATAACATCTACAACATCATAAACAATGCGATTTTCAAGCCCCAAAATCATGTCTAGATTTCGTAATCCAATATCAAAATCTACAGCAACTACTTTTTTGCCATTTTGTGCCAATCCTACGGCAATATTGGCAGTTGCTGTACTTTTTCCAACTCCACCCTTGCCAGAGGTTATAGTGATCACTTCGCCCATTGCCATCCTTAGTTTTTGCTCTTGTCAATAAGTTTATTTGAACCTATCCAAGGCATCATTGATCGAAGTCTCTCGCCTACTTTTTCTATTGGATGTTCGCTGAGGTTTCTTCTCTCTGCATTCATTCTAGCATAACCTGCCTTGCGTTCAAGAATAAAATCTTTTGCAAATTGACCATCTTGAATGTCTTTGAGTATTTCTTTCATTGCTTCTTTTGTTTTTTCTGTAATAACTCTAGGACCACTTACCATATCTCCATATTCAGCGGTATTTGAAATAGAATATCTCATATCAGCCAAACCTCCTTGATAAATCAAATCTACGATAAGTTTTAACTCGTGCAAACACTCAAAATAAGCCATTTCTTCAGGATAACCTGCCTCCACAAGAGTTTCAAATCCTGCTTTTACTAAAGCACTCACGCCACCGCATAATACAGCCTGTTCTCCAAATAAATCTGTTTCAGTTTCATCTTTGAATGTAGTTTCGATAATCCCACTTCTTCCCCCACCAATAGCACAGGCATAACTAAGAGCAATATCTTTAGCATCACCCTTGCTAGTATCTTGTTCTACTGCTATAAGATCAGGAATACCTCCACCAGCTACAAACTCACTCCTTACGGTATGTCCAGGTGCTTTTGGAGCTATCATAATCACGCCCACTCCAGCAGGTGCTTGAATTTGTTTGAAATGAATATTAAACCCGTGTCCAAAAGCAATTATTTTATCTTCCTTGAGATTAGGTGCGATGTCTTTTTTAAAAACATCAGCTTGAAGTTCATCAGGAATAAGTATCATAACAACATCTGCCCACTTTGTTGCCTCACTCACTTCAAGAACTCTAAGATTTTTTGCCTCAGCTTTTTGCCAACTTTTGCTACCTTTATAGAGTCCAACAGCAACCTCTACTCCACTATCTTTTAGATTTTCAGCATGAGCGTGTCCTTGAGAACCAAACCCAATAATAGCCACCTTTTTTTTCTGTATCAACCCTAAGTTACAATCTTTATCATAATAGACTCTTAATGCCATTTTGTATCCTTTTTGAAATAAATGTTAGATTATATTTGAAGCAAACTTATAGTTACTTAATATAAGTTTTATTTTTTGGTGAATTAGCGAAAAACTGTTGTGTTATAATCACAAATAAGAGATTTACACCAATCTAGGGGATTTATGATGGCAATACAAAAACAAAAAAATACACAGCCCTCAAAGTTTTATAAAGAACTTCAATTCATCTATGAAGTGATGGTAGAAATGCTAGAAGAACTGAGTCCTGAAGTGATGGAACATTTCTTAAATTTAAGATCAGAACTTTTGGAAAAGAAAAAATCTGAAGAAAAGATCCACTCCATCTTGAAAAAAATAGCCCTCTCAAATAAAACACTTGAAACCATCAAAGCATTCTCACTTTATAATATCCTACTCAATATCATTGAAGAAAGGCATAATTTTGATGGCAAAAATGCCTTTTTTGCTCTTGAGTCAGCCTGTGCGGAATTACTTGATGAAGGATTTGAAAAAGAAGACATCCATAAAATCTTAAGTGAAATGCAATTTTATCCTGTATTTACTGCACATCCTACAGAATCAAGAAGAAGAACTTTTTTAGAAGCACATCATGAAATAAGCGATGATTTATCAAAAATATTTGAACTTGATGATCAAGGTGCAAAAGAACACATCAAATATCGTCTTATGCTACTATGGAAAAGCCATTTGGTTAGAAGTGAAAAACTTGAAGTACTTTTTGAGCTTGACAATCTCCTATACATAGTAGAAAGCTCTATCATAAAAAGTGCCCAAAATATCTTGAATTTTATTGAAAAGATACTTCAAAAACCGCTAGAAAAATCTCCTATTACTCTTGGAAGTTGGATAGGAGGAGACAGGGATGGAAATCCATTTGTAACTAATGAGGTGATGACTCGTGTAATGAGAGTGCAACATCAACTCATTATAGAAATTTATCTGCAAAAAATCAAAAAACTAATCCGAGAACTTTCTATATCTGCTGATTTTGTTCCTATCTCCGAAGAACTTCAACGATCCTTAGAAAAAGAAAAAACTGAACTAGAAGAAAATAGTCTTAAACTTTATAGTAGGGAACCCTTCAGAGCAAAACTTTACCTGATGAGTAAAAAACTTAAAAATCGACTTATAGCTGTCAATACACCTAATAATATTGAATTTACCTACAAATACCCCAAAGAGCTTATTGATGATATTGATCTACTCATTAATAATTTGGATTGCGTAAGTTCAAAATATCTCAATGAATTTAGAAACCTGGTCCTTTTGGGTGGCTTTCATTTGATGCGTTTGGATTTTAGGCAACATAGAGATATATTTTTGAATGCTGTGAGTGAGATATTTTGTCTGCTCGGAATTTCAGATAGCGATTTTGGGGAATTTACAGAAGAGAAAAAAATACAAATACTAGATGCTGCTCTTGAAAAACCAAAAATAGAACTCAATGCTATTATCGATAAAGTCAGCAAAAGCACTCAAGAGATACTAGAAGCATTTTTAAGAATCAATTGGGCAAAAAAACATATCTCTGAAGACATAATGCGATCTTTGATTGTCTCTATGACAACTCAAGCAAGCGATCTGCTTTGTGTGCTATGGTTTGCCAAACAAAGTGATTTGTGGAGACCAGGTCACAACCTCCAAGAGAAAAAAAGTGCAAAAATCAATATCACACCCTTGTTTGAGACTATTGATGATCTTCAAAGAGCAAAAGATATCATCAAAATTCTAAGCAAAAATAAACACTATTCAAACTATTTACACGATAACCAAATGACTCAAGAAATCATGATTGGTTATTCAGACTCTAGCAAAGATGGGGGTATTTTTACTAGCAACTATAGTCTTTATCAGGCGATTTTTGAACTTATTAAACTAGGGGATGAACTTGGAATAAAATTTATTCTCTTCCATGGCAGAGGAGGAAGTGTGAGCAGGGGTGGAGGAAAGCTAGAATCCGCACTCCTTGCTTCGCCACCAAAAAGTGTCTGCGGACTGCTAAAAACAACCGAACAAGGGGAAGTGATTAGTTCAAAATATCTTGATCCAAAAATTGCACAATTCAGCTTATCAAACACAATCGGAGCACTATTAAAAAAATCTGCTTACGATAGCTTTTGTTCTGATAGCACGGTCAATATCAAAACAAATAGAAATATTTGCTACATCAATACAACTCAATGGAAAATGATGCAAAAAATTTCTGAAACTTCCTATCAAGCCTATAGAAAGTTTGTGTATGAAACCGATGGTTTTATGACTTATTTTAACCTCGCTACTCCTATCAAATTTATTCAGCAACTCAATTTGGGTTCGCGTCCTAGCAAAAGAAAAGAAAGTCCAAAAGTTGAGGATTTAAGAGCTATTCCTTGGGTGTTTGCCTGGACACAAAATCGGAGTATCATTCCTGCTTGGTATGGCGTAGGAAGTGGTCTGGAGTCCATAGAAAACCAAGAAGCCCTGCAAGAATGTTATAAAAATTCTGAATTCTTCAAAACGACTATTGATAATATTTCCCAAGTTTTGCTGAAAGTTGATATTCATATCGCTGGGCTTTATAACAAATTCGTAAAAGATGAAAATATACACGATAAAATTTGGTCAATGATCATAAACGAACATGATAAGACGATGAAGTTCATCCTAAATGTTCGCCAAGAAAAAGAACTTTTAGAAAATGAGCCAAAATTAAGAGATTCAATTTTACTTAGAAAGCCTTATATAACAGCACTCAATCTACTTCAAATTGAACTAATAGAAAAATACAACCAATGTGAAGATGAAGTGCAAAAAAATAAACTTATTGAAGAGGTACATAGCACGATCGTAGGAATCGCACAAGGGATGAGAAATACAGGTTGAATTTAGCATTGTATTATCTTCTACCTGCGTATGCCTCTATTTTCGTTAGGTAAGGGTCTTTGATTCTCAGGCATAACCCTAAACACTCTTTTTTGCACATTTTCTTGTTGAGTTGGTCTTAGATTTTGTTGATAAATCTTATTCTCATTTCCATAGGTTTTAAAATGATTATTTTGCTTGTAAGTATTATTTTGAGGCAGTTTTCTTTCATTATATGGCTTGAATATATTTTTAGAAGATTTCTTTCTCTCCCCATTTTGGGTTGGTCTTAAATTTTGAGACTTATAAGTTCTAGGTGCTTTCTGACCAAATTTATATCTGATTCCAGCTGAAAGCAGCCAATAAGTATTGATCTGTCCAAAAAATTCCGTTTTAAAATCTGTATGAAGCTTTAAGCTATCGTTAAAAAATAACCAATCCACTCCCATCCCTAAGCCCAATCGATTGTCTATTTTCTTAGCATTATTATAAAGAGGAATATTTATATCATCTACTAATGTTACCTTGCCTCCTAAATTAATATCATTGCTATATTCAACCAATGCTCTTAAATTAAGTGCAGAATACATATAATCATAACGTTTCACGCCCAATAAGCCTATCTTGGTTATAAGAGCTGGAGAAGAATCAAGTTTGGCATTGATATTAGAATGGGATTGTTTGTCTTCAAACTTGATTGTATTTCCAAATATAAGTGCTGGAGTAAATGAAAAATATGGCTGAAAATACAAACTTTCATCTCTTATTTTTACACTAGTAATAGCATTTCTACAAAATATTTTTTCTGTACATTTTTCAATCGTCTTGGTTCTAGTGCCATAAAAAGGGTAAAAATTATATCCCACCCTTGCACTGACTAAAAGAATATGATTTCCAAAATTAAAAGGTTCAGGTGCTTGAGAAAGATTTGCCTTGATATTGCTATAAACATATTTAAAGGTTCCATCTAGCACCCATCCTATAGCATTTACATACCCTCCATACCCTCCAAAAGCAATCGAATTAACATGGCCATTGATTCCTGTATCAGAAGTAGAAAGTTTAGTATAGTCTAAAGAGCCTCCATAAAAATATCTTTCATCTCCATAAACTTCGCCTTTATCATATCCTCCTTGAATATTGTAAAATAAATCTTGAGTTGTTTTTTCTCCATAAAGTTGCTTGGCATAAATTCCCCCTCCATAAATCTTCATCCATAATCCATTAAGTGTGGGTGGATAGGTCATATCATCCATTCGTGTATGTGCAGAATCCCCCTCAATGCGAAAAATTTGATAAGGAAGCGATAGGAGATTTAATAGGCTTTTTGCTGTTTGATTGGGCGATCTTTCTATGCTACCTAATATCCATTTTGTTCCCGTAGCATCTGAAACTCTATCTAGGTGTGGCACATAATCATATAGACCAATAATAGTCGCAATTCCTTTAAAATCAGCTCCATCAGCCAATGAACTAGCTGAAGCTACAACCATATTTTTACCACTGGCATCCAAGAGGATTTTAGAGGGATTTTGATAAATTTGAATATATTCCAACCCATTAACAGAACCTGCTTGAATGTTATCAATTTTTCCTAGTTCAAGATCTCCCATTAGCCGAAAAACTCCGTTTTGACCATTGATAGTTTGCACACTAAGAGTTCGCGGCGAAAAAATCGTAGAAGATGTAAGACGTTTTGAAAGTCCATCATCAGCTATTTGCGTAAAATCTACCACAGCAAGTTTGTCAAGGTTATTGTACTGATTATTCACCACATAGCTCTCATTATTGCTATCTAAAGTTGTGATTTGAGAATTTGCATTCAATATCCATTTTCCTCCGTGATTGAGGTAAAGTTGTATATTAGACATAGAACCTGGTGTGATAGAAATTCTACCTTGAAAAAAACTTTTGGAGTTATCAAGATTGATATTGATATTTCCCTTAGAAGTATTCTCAGCGGAGAGATCGCCTTTGAGTTGGATAATGTTATTGCGATCAAGGGTTTGACCTGTTATATCGTTATAATTAACATACACATTTCCACTTCCCTCAAGACTGAAAATCATTCTATAACCTTTTCCATTTCCAGCTGAACCCCAACCTTTAGAGGGTTGCATTTCAGATACATCAATAAAAACATTCTTAGTGAATTTAAAATACCCTCCATTTTCCCCATTAGATGTAAAAACACCTCTTTGAATATATACATCTGGAGTGGCTTTGAGAGAAAAATTGGCATTAATGTCAAAATTGGCATTTTTCCCATAATATCTAGCTTGGGTCATTATGAGTCCCTCAATCGATCCTCCAACTTGATTTACATTTAAGACAATATTGCCTCCATTGATCGTATAAGTTTTCCCATTTTGACCACGAAATATGGCACCTGAATAACCGGTATAATTTCCACTTGTGGCCACATTGACCGTCACGGTAGCATCAGGAGATATATTTAATATATCATACCCCTGAAACAAAAAGCCGGTAAAATTTGCAGGATTACTATCAGAAGGAGATAGGGTATAATTTTCATCAATAGTAACATCTGAGGTATAGGCAGAATCCAACGGAACCATTCCAACCACACCATAGGAAAAAACAGGAAACAGCAATATTAAATAAAAAAATTTTGATTTTAAATCCAATATTCCTTCCTTGTGGATGCATTAAGCTTATTTTTAAATATTAAAATCCTATCGACCAATATCAACTTATTTTTAGTAATTTTACACTAGAATCAAAAAAACCATATTAGGGAATTTTATGCCAAAAAGAGAAGATATAAAAACTATACTTTTGATAGGTTCAGGTCCTATTGTTATTGGTCAAGCTTGTGAATTTGACTATTCAGGCACTCAAGCTGCTAAAACATTAAAATCTTTAGGTTATAAAGTCGTCCTTATCAACTCCAATCCAGCTACGATTATGACCGACCCAGAGTTTGCTGATCGCACTTATATTGAGCCCATTACAGAAGAGATAGTAGCAAACATTATCAAAAAAGAAAAAGTTGATGCTATTCTACCTACCATGGGTGGTCAAACAGCCCTAAATATTGCAATGAGTATGCATGAAAAAGGTATGCTTGAAGAGATTGAATTTTTAGGTGCAAAGCCTAGTGCTATAAAAAAAGGAGAAGATAGACAAGCGTTCAAAGAAGCTATGCTTGGAATTGGTATGGATTTACCCAAAAGTCGTTATGCTTACGATGAAAATGAAGCTTTGGAAGCAGCCAAAGAAATCGGCTTTCCTTTGATTATTCGAGCTAGTTATACTTTAGCAGGGGGCGGAAGTGGCATCGCCTATAACATTGATGAGTTCAAGACATTAGCACAAAATGGTCTAGAAGCTTCTCCTATCAATGAAATCTTAATTGAAGAATCTCTACTGGGCTGGAAAGAATACGAAATGGAGGTCATCAGAGACAGTTCTGATAACTGTATCATTGTATGCTCTATCGAAAATTTTGATCCTATGGGAGTGCATACGGGTGATAGCATTACAATAGCTCCAGCCCTCACCCTCACAGACAAGGAATATCAGAGAATGCGAGATGCAAGTTTTGCTATTTTAAGAGAGATTGGAGTAGATACAGGTGGCAGTAATGTGCAATTTGCTATTAACCCACAAACCGGCAGAATGATTGTTATTGAAATGAACCCACGTGTAAGTCGAAGTTCTGCACTTGCATCAAAAGCTACAGGTTACCCCATAGCAAAAGTTGCCACTCTTTTAGCTATAGGATACACACTTGATGAAATCAAAAATGACATCACAGGCACTCCAGCTAGTTTTGAGCCTAGTATTGACTATATTGTTACAAAAATTCCAAGATGGACATTTGAAAAATTTCCTCAAGCAGATTCCACCCTCACTACTTCAATGAAAAGTATCGGGGAGGCAATGGCAATTGGCGGAACTTTTTGCGAATCAGTTCAAAAAGCTCTTTGTAGCTTAGAAACAGGTATTTGTGGTTTTGAATCTCAAAGTTCTGATATTGAATTCATCAAAAAAGAGATTCGTCGCCCTAACAGCAACAGAATCCTCTATATTGCCGATGCTTTTCGTCAAGGTTTGAGTGTTGATGAGGTTTATGAACTCAGCAATATTGATAGATGGTTTTTAAATCAAATCAACTCTATTGTAATAACCGAGACTCAAATCACTTCTGATGTTTTGCAAAATTCAGAACAAATGCGAAAAATTAAGTCTATGGGATTTTCAGATAAAATGATAGCTAAACTCATCAACAAAAATGAGAAAATGGAAATGAGCGAAGTTGAAGTATATCACTCGCGCACTCAAATGGGAATAGTGCCAGTTTATGAAGAAGTTGATACTTGTGCAGCAGAATTTCCTTCACTCACACCCTATCTGTATTCTAGCATACCCATGAATGATTTTTTGAGCAAAACCTTTGAGGTATTTAATCCAGATGCCTCAAGCATAAACACAGAAGACAAAGATCAAAAAAAGGTGATGATAATAGGTGGAGGACCAAATCGAATTGGACAGGGGATTGAATTCGATTATTGTTGTGTGCATTCTAGCTTTGCGTTAGCAGATATGGGCGTAAAAAGCATTATGTATAACTGCAATCCTGAAACCGTCAGCACCGATTATGATACAAGCGATATTTTGTATTTTGAACCTATTGATTTTGAACATGTTAGATCGGTGTTAGAAAAAGAAAAACCTGATGGAGTTATTGTTCATTTTGGAGGACAAACCCCACTAAAGCTTTCCAAAAATCTCACCAAAATTGGGGCAAAAATTATTGGCACTAGTG
This sequence comes from Helicobacter cappadocius, assembly GCF_030688855.1. Taxonomy (GTDB): domain Bacteria; phylum Campylobacterota; class Campylobacteria; order Campylobacterales; family Helicobacteraceae; genus Helicobacter_J; species Helicobacter_J cappadocius. The sequence goes on from NZ_JAUYZK010000001.1 coordinate 105,130, forward strand.
CAAAAGTTATTGATATTGCCGAAGATAGAGAAAAATTTTCAGTTTTTGCTCAAGAACATCATATAAGACAACCAGAAAATGGAACGGCATTTACAAAGGAAGAAGCCTATGTAATCGCTGGGAAAATAGGTTTTCCAGTTCTTGTGCGACCTAGTTATGTTCTAGGGGGTCGAGCGATGAGAATTGTTTATAATAATGAAGAGTTGCGTTTGTATATGGAAGAAGCTGTGAAGGTGAGTGAAGACTCTCCTGTTTTAATTGATAAATTCCTAGATGGTGCCATTGAGCTTGATGTAGATGCAATTTGCGATGGAAAGGATGTCTATATAGGTGGCATTATGCAACACATAGAGGAAGCAGGTATTCACTCTGGAGATTCTGCAAGCTCTTTACCTACAATGAACATACCTCAAAAACTTATAGAAGAGATTGAAAACATCACTGCAAAAATAGCTTTAAATCTTGGCGTTGTTGGACTGATGAATATTCAATATGCTATTCATCACGGACAGGTTTATCTCATTGAAGTCAATCCTCGTGCAAGTCGAACCGTCCCATTTGTGAGTAAAGCAACAGGATTGCCTCTTGCAAAAGTTGCCACTAGGGTAATGTGGCAAGGAAACCTCAAAGAATGTTTAGAATATTATGATCATTTTGAAGTTGTAAAATTTGAAAGAGGGATTTATAAACCCAAGGAAATGCAACATATTTCCGTAAAAGAATCTGTTTTTCCATTCAATAAACTTTATGGAGCGGATTTACTTCTAGGACCAGAAATGAAAAGCACAGGCGAGGTAATGGGGATTAGCAAAAATTTCGGCTTAAGTTTTGCTAAAAGTCAGATTGCTTGTAAAAATGCTTTGCCAAGAAAAGGAAAAATATTTGTTTCTTTAAGCGAACAAGACAAACTTGAAGGTCATAAGATGGTTCAAAAATTCATCAATCTTGGATTTGAAATCTGTGCCACAGAAGGCACTCATTACACATTGCAAACCAATGGAATTCAATCCTCAAAAGTACTAAAAATATCTGAAGGACGTCCAAATATAAAGGATCTGATGGCAAATGGAGAAATCGCGATGGCAATCAATACAAGCGATAATAAATCTAGCAAAGAAGATGCGAAACTCATCCGTATTCAGGTTTTGAAAAATCTTATTTCATATTTCACCACATTAGCTGGTGCAGAAGCTGCCGCACAAGCACTCCAAGAGATGAATGAACAAGATATAAATGAAGCTATTGCACTACAGGATTATCTCTGTGATAGATAGGCATCTTGTCTATCTTGCTCAGACTGATACAACAGCAGGACTGCTGAGTGCAAATTTTCAAAAACTCAATCAAGCAAAAACAAGAGATATAAATAAACCTATATTAATGGAAGTGAATTCACTCAAAAATCTTAAAAACCTTACTCGCGTTCCCAATAAATTTAAAAACAAAATTCGAAAAAGCCTAAAATCTACTTTTATTTATCCTAACAAGAATTCGTTCAGAGTTGTGAAAGATGAACTGCACCTGCGTTTTTTAAATCATTTTGGGCAGATGTACTCCACCTCTGCAAATAAAACAGGAGTGGCATTCCGATATGTAGAAGCATTTAACATGTGTGATGTACTTATCATAGACAAAAGAGGAATATCTTCTACATCATCATCAAGTATTTTTAAAATAAATAATGCTAGAATAAAAAAAATTAGATAAGTTCTATTTATCTATAAATAATAAAAACATAAGGGTATAATGTTGCAATTATTGAATGTTTTGGTTTTATTATGTTTTAGTTTTATGCTACAAGCCTTCACCCCCCCCCCCCCGAAAAGATCTGATCTTTTCGTTGGTGCTCAATTAGGTCTAACGCTCAACCACATAGCAACTCTAAAGAATACAAACAAAACCTATCTTGACCCCAACTATGGATTGCGAGTTGGCTATGAAGGATATTTTGGATCTTATGGAGGCATGAGAATTTATACAAACATAAGTTATGAAAATATTCACTTAGATTTTGATGACACCCAGTTAAATGCCAGTATGCTGCATTATGCACTTGGTGCTGATTATCTTTTTGAATTTTTAAATCCTATTAATCCAAGTGGAATTTTTATCGGAATGGGATATGAATGGAATAGTTCTGAATTGTCAAAAAAGCTTATTGAAGATGTAAAAAATCAATACATTACTCAAAATTCTCATGGTATTTTTATGAATGTAGGTATTTCACAAATATTTTTAAGATCCAGCAAAGTAGAACTAGGTTTTAAAGTCCCTTTTTATACCTATATAAAAATGGAACGTATTTCAAAAATGAAAAATTTCAAAATCAATATACGTTCTTACGGAAATTTCTATGTAGCTTATAGTTACATATTTTAAATCTTTAAATCAACGCTCGATAATTCTGAACTTTAATCAATGTATTATTATTTTTGAGCTATATTCACATAATGAGAATTGATAAATTTATAAATACTGTCAATATTGTCAAAAAACGTTCGATTGCTCAAGATATGTGCGAGACTGGGGTGATTTTTATAAATGGAGTCGCAGCAAAGTCAAGTCGCAATGTAAAAGTTGGAGATATTATTCAAGTGAAATATCTCGAAAATACAAAGCGATACAAAGTATTACAAATCCCCACACTAAAAAGTATTCCAAAAACAAAAAGCCAGGAATATGCCGTAGAATTTTAAGAGCAAAACACAACTTTTTCTTAAATAATCTTTTCTAAAATACCTTGTTCAAGCATCGATAAAGACAATAAATAGTCATTATATTTAAAAGTTTCATAAAGTGATCGGGAAGATTTTTGCCATCCTATTCCATCTGTTATCCAAACAAAACTGAATTGACCCCCAAAATATCATACAGATTTCTATACTCACCCGCCGTAGCCTTTAACTTTGACCCACCGCCACCATAAAAATTTACCTCAAAAATAACCAATCCTTCATTGGTATTAACAACAAAATCATATCTTCTGGAAGATTTATCAACTGGAACATCAATATCAAAGGCTTTTTTAATACTCTTAGCATTTCCCTCTTTTAAATACTGATAGCCCTTTTTGTCACAAACATCTTTTATAAAAACTTCAACAATAGCTTCCATACAATGACCACTACGATTTTTGCGTCCATTGCTATCAAGTCCTGCTTCAACTCCAATCATATAATCAACCAAAGACTTGATTTTGTTTTGTTGTATTAGTTTTGCCAAACCAGTCTTGTGGACAAAGTGTAAATATTTTTCAATATCTTCTTGAGTTGGATGTTTAATAGAAAAATTATAATTTTCGCATTTTAAGCATTTCTTATCATAGTCAATCAGAACATCAAATTTATTTTCACAGCTCACAACAAGTGCGGGAAGGACTTTGATAACTTTGGGTTACTCTTTGATGAATTCGATAAATTCCTTATCAAAATCCTCCTTTCCGATTAAGTAATTAAGATTATTCAGAGCAATTTCAATGTTTCGTAAATTTGAATATATCTTCTCCCAATTCACAAAATAAGATCATAATCTATTAGATGGTTTTAGATTTTTCAATAAAAAATCAAAAACTTCATCTTCATTTTTGCATCCAAATAGTTCATTATAAAATTCCAAATACCTCATTTCTAAACCTCTTAATAATTCTTGATTAACACCTCGGAAATTTTTCCTTTTGAATTCACCATTTGAGAAGCAAAAATCTTAGCGATATGATACTTTTCATACAAGTCATTGATAAGTTTTGTATCAGAATTCGAGAGCATAAAAAATACCTTTCTATTGTTGAGTTCATCGCATAGTTCTTTGAGCTTAATTTGCATCTGGGTGCCAAAACCCTCTTTTGTATATGAAGTGAAACTTGAAGTCTTATTTACTGGAGCATAAGGAGGATCAAAATATACAAAATCAGCTTCTTTTGCATTATTTAAAATTTTTCAAAGCCTTCATTTTTGATTTCTATTTTTTTATATAACGGATAAATTGCATTTAAAGAAGGAATCAAACCTGCTCCGCTTCTCTTCTGATAATGGATATTCTAACACAAAGAAACAATTTTACAAAAACTTCTTGCCTTTTTGTTGCTGTATCTTCGCCACTTCAGCAAAGAGGATTGCCACTGCTTGAAACAATGTTCTAGGAATAGGTTCATCGATATCCACTTCCTTATAAAGCTCTCTTGCTAATTTTGGATTTTCTATGATTTCTATTTCATGTTCTCTTGCGATGCCCTTGATGCGAATAGCGAGATGATCTGTGCCTTTTGCGACGACCACAGGAGCGGGATCGAGTTTGCCAAATCGCAAGGCAATAGCATAATGCGTAGGGTTAGTAACCACTACATTTGCACTTGGAATCGCGTTCATCATCTTACTCATCGAATTTTTCATCATCATTTGACGAATTTTTGCTCTTATTTCAGGGTTTCCTTCTTGTTGTTTATATTCGTCTTTGACCTCTTGTTTGCTCATACGCAAAGATTTGGTATATTGACGTTTTTTGATAATAAAATCTGCTAATGCCATCACAAAAAAAAGCAACAAAAGTGCGAGAATCAGGATAATGGCTTTATTTCTAAACCATATCATTTGATCAAAAACATTAAAAAGAGCAATGTGTTCAAGATCTCCTAAAAACGATGCAAAAATAAAAAATCCAACCAAAAAAGCAATGAAAACCTTCAAGGTAATCATGACGCCATCTAATAGTTTTTTAATAGAAAAGAGATTTTTAGCTCCACTTATTGGATTGATTTTGCTGAGTTTTGGAGAGATGGCTTTTGTACTTAGCAAAAATCCAAATTGCCCAATATTCCCCAATACTCCAGCTATCATTAGAGCCAAAAATATGGGTAAAATCATCATCAAAATGTTGCCTAGCAGCCCCAAAAGAAGGTTGAAAATATTTTCTTTTGTAAAATCTGTATTCCCCCACTGCAGAGCTTGAATATAGATGGCTTGAAAATTCTTGAGCCAAAAAGGAAAGATCACAAATATACTTAGCAATCCCACCAAAAGCCCTATAAAACCCACAATCTCTGGACTTTTTGCAACATTTCCCTCTTCTCTAGCTTTTTGGATTTTATGCGAGGATGGGGCTTCTGTTTTTTCTTGTTCTTCAGCCATTTTTATCCTTTAGATATTTTCGTAAGGTTTTGATAATCTTCAGGAGTATTGAGATTATAAAACTCTTCTTCAGTATCCACATTAAAGGCATAGGTGTGGAGTTTATCCATCAAATGCTCTAGCTTGTATTGATGATGAATAATAGCAAATTCCAATTCTTTGAATGTATTTTTGTCCCAGAGTGAAACTAAATAATGAGATCTGCACTCTGAAACAGGGTAGATAACATCATAGCTATCTTTTATGGAACAAAGGCTATAAAGAGTTTTTTGTTTTATAAATGGTGTATCTACACTCACAAAAAATATTTTGTGAGCTTGCAAGGACAAAAAAGCATTCCTTATTCCTACAAGAGGCGAGAAAACCTCATCTTTTTCAATCAAAGTATTTTTTTCAAATCGTGTAAAAAAATTTTTCTTACATGAAATAAAAACATCTTGGAAAATTTGGCACATTTTTTCGTACTGATAAGAAATCAGATTTGATTTGCCAAAAGGAAGAAGAGCTTTGTTCTCTCCCATTCGAGAACTTTTTCCACCTGCTAAAATCACACAAGGAATGTTTTTAAAAAGTGGCATTGCACTCCTTTTTAGAATGAATTCATTAACTTTATTGTATAGTTTGGTTTATTAAAATCTGATTTATGTTTTATGAACCGTTATATATTTTTTTATAGTTAGGTAAAAATGCTAATAGACACATTTGGAAGAACCATTGATTATATCCGGGTATCTGTGACCAAACAATGCAATTTTAGATGTCAATATTGTATGCCTGATACACCGATGGATTTCTATGAAGATGAAAACCATATTCCACTAGAAGCAATGGCGACATTTCTAAAAATAGCTATTGATGAAGGCATAAAAAAAATCCGCATTACAGGTGGAGAACCACTGCTAAGAAAAGATCTCAGCACTCTTATATCTTCTATTCATAAATACGCTCCTGAAGTAGAAATCGCTCTTACTAGCAATGCTTTTTTACTCAAAAAATATGCTCTATCTCTAAAACAGGCAGGGCTTGAGCGAATCAACATCTCTTTAGACTCGCTCAAGCCTGATAGAATTATCAAAATATCCAAGAAAGACGCTCTAAAATCCATACTAGAAGGCATAGACGAAGCCCAAAAAGTCGGGCTAAAAATCAAACTCAATATGGTGCCTATCAAAGGAATCAATGATGATGAAATCATAGAAATACTTGAATTTGCTAGAAGTAAAAATATCACCTTGCGCTATATTGAATATATGGAAAACACTCACGCAAAAAATGGTCTAAAGGGACTAAAAGAAGTCGAAATTTTGGATATTGTTAAACGAAAATACCCTCTAAAACTGATTGAAAAAGAAAATTTTGGGCCTGCAAAAATCTATGTACTCCAAGATAATTATGTCTTTGGTATCATTGCTCCACATAATGATGACTTTTGCAAAACCTGCAATCGTATTCGCATAACCTCTGAAGGAACAATATGTCCTTGTCTATACTACCAAGAATCTGTAGATGCAAAACCTGCGATTCTTTCTAGGAGTACAAAACAAATGAAAGATGCCTTGCTAGAATCTGTGCAAAATAAACCCGAAAAAAATCTCTGGAATGAAGAAATGAAAACAGACGAAATATCTGCAAGGGCATTTTATTATACAGGTGGATAAAATTTGTTTGAATATTTTGTGATACAATCAAGACAATAATTTTTTAAATACCAAAAGTTAAGGAAATGTAATGGATGTTTTAGAGAGAGTTATCAGGGGAGATAATCTAGGTGTAAGCGAATTGTCAAGACTTTATGAATATGATATTTTTACGCTCGGTAAAGCCGCAGATAGTATTCGAAAAGAAAGATATGGCAATAAAGTCTTTTTTAATATGAATCGTCACATCAATCCTAGCAATATCTGTGCAGATGTTTGCAAGTTTTGTGCCTTCTCAGCAGGGAGAAAAAATCCCAATATGTATGAAATGAGTATTGATGAAGTTGTTTCTCAAGCGATTTCATCATATAACAGAGGAGCAAAAGAAGTTCATGTGGTCAGTGCCCATAATCCAAACTACACTTACAACTGGTTTTTAGAGCTTTTTACAGAAATAAAAAAAGCCCTTCCACAAATCCATCTCAAGGCGATGACGGCTGCAGAGGTTGATTTTATGGAAAAAAAATCAGGTATTAGCTATCAAAAAATTCTCGAGGATATGGCAAAAGCAGGAGTTGATTCTATGCCCGGAGGTGGTGCAGAAATATTTGATGAAAAAGTACGAAAACACATCTGCAATGGTAAAGTCAGCTCCAAAAAATGGTTAGAAATCCATCAATATTGGCATTCTTTAGGAAAAATGAGCAATTGCACAATGCTATTTGGACATATAGAAAATCGAGAAAACAGAATCGATCATATGCTACGTATTAAAAATGCTCAACAGGATGTGAATATTGTAGAAGCTAGAAAAGGTGGGTTTAACGCTTTTATTCCTCTTTTATATCAAGCACAAAATAACTATCTAAAAGTTGATGAATTTCCAAGCGGTCAAGAAATCCTAAAAACCATCAGTATTTCAAGGCTTGTACTTGACAATGTTCCTCACATCAAAGCATATTGGGCAACATTAAGCATGAATCTAGCTCTTGTAGCACAAGAGTTTGGGGCTGATGATATGGATGGGACTATAGAAGCAGAAGCGATACAATCTGCTGGTGGTGCCAAAAGCAAATCTGGAATGGGTAAAGATGACATGATCTCACAGATAAAAAATGCAGGGTTCAAAGCGGTCGAAAGAGATAGTTTATACAATGAGCTCAAAGAGTGGTAATCAACACCTTTGATGGAAAAATTTCAAAAACAATATAGCTAGGCTAGAATTCATCAAATATCTAAATCTTAAGTCATTTTATGTATAATAGCCAACAATTTTCTATAAAAAACATAAATTTCTTAAGGGTATGCGTAAGTTGTATATTAAAAAAATATTAGCATTATTATTATTTTTTGGCTTTTCTGTATTGTATGCAGAAAAAATAAAAAACATTGAATATGACGGGCTATTGTATATGTCCCCAATGTTAGCAGGGGAAGTTACAGATATTCAAGAAGGTGATACTTTAGATGATGCAAAACTAGACAAAGCAATCCTTGCCCTTTATAATCAAGGGTATTTCAAGGATATTTATGCTACTTTTGAAAATGGGACACTCACCTTTCACTTCACCGAAAAGCCCCGCGTGGCTAGTATCGAAATCAAAGGCTATGGAACAGAACAGGAAAAAGAAACTTTATATACCCAAATGGGGATAAAAAAGGGTGATACCTTTGATGATCAAAAACTAGAAAAAGCTAAAAATATTCTCAAAACAATTTTGGAATATCAAGGCTATTATGGCACTGTCATAGAGACTGATATTACCCCTGTAGCCTCAAGTGGTGCTTATGCCATCATAATGAATGTCAATCGTGGAGATAATATTCTTATCACAAAAGCTACTTATGAAGGAAGAGAAAAACTCAAAGTTAAAGACTTACAATCCCTAAGTGCAAACAAACAGAGAGATTTTATGGGCTGGATGTGGGGACTTAATGATGGCAAACTCCATCTTAATGATCTCGAATATGATAGTTTGAGAATTCAAGATGTTTATATGCGACACGGATTTTTAGATGCCAATGTCAGTTCGCCTTTTTTAGATGCAAATTTTTCTAACTATAGTGCAAGTTTGTATTATAAAATCACTGAAGGCACTCAATACAAAGTTTCTGATATTGAAATCACCATTGATGATGAAGTCGTGCCTATAAAAAAACTCCTCAAAGCCATCAAAGTCAAAAAAGGTGAAATATTTAATATAGAAAACCTAAGAGCTGATACACAAATTCTCAAACGAGAGGTAGCTGACAAGGGTTATGCTTTTGCGGTAGTCAAACCTGACCTAGACAAAAATGAAGCCGGTGGAGAAGTCAAAGTTCTCTATCACATCGAAGTGGGTGATAAAGTCCATATAAGTGATGTTTTGATTTCAGGAAATACCCGTACAAGCGATAGGATTATTCGTCGTGAAATCCTCCTGGCACCTGGAGATGAGTATAGCTTGAGCAAAGTACATGATTCTGAAAATGCTCTTAGAAGGCTTGGATTTTTTGACAATGTTAAAATCGAAGAAAGACGTGTGAGCGAAAATTCTATGGACTTGCTTGTAAATGTTCAAGAGGGGCGAACAGGACAATTGCAATTTGGTCTAGGATATGGGAGCTATGGAGGACTTATGATAAATGGCTCTGTTAGTGAGCGAAATCTCTTTGGAACAGGGCAAAGCGGAAGTATCTATGCTAATATTGCTACAGGGACAGGCTCGACTTATAGCAATCCTTATGGAGGCACAAGCAACGGACGACAATTCTCTGGAAATATATCGCTATCAAATCCTCGAATTTTCGATAGCAGATACAGTGCTTCAGAGAATCTCTATGCAAACTACTATGTGAATTATCAGTATGTGGAGCAATCAGGAGGCTTTGGACTTACTGCTGGAAGACTGCTCACCAATACTCTGCGTGTGAGTTTAGGATATGATATCAATGTCACCAAAACTTATGATTTTTCTTCCCCTCTTTATGAGAGATACTACGCATCAAATAAACAAATCATTTATGATGCTCAAGGAAATCCATTTGGATATGGCATTTGGGATAGGGATTATCATATTCCAATAGCAAGTTCTATCACTCCAAGCATTAGCTTTGACAACACTGATGATTACTATTTCCCAAAAAATGGCATCATCGCTTCTGCGTATGCTCAGTTTAACGGTGTGGGCGGGAATGTGAGAAATACCAAAGTGTATGCAAAATTTGCCGCTTATTATCATCTCAAAAGAATCATCCCTATCGATCTCATCGCTAGATACAAGGCACAAGGGGGCTATATCTTCCGCTATACCCCTCAAGACTTCCTAGCTATCAACAACACCTTCTATATGGGAGGGGTTAGCACTATTAGAGGATTCCAGAGCGGATCGGTATCTCCACGCGATCCATATGGGTTATGGGTAGGAGGAGATGGTCTTTTTACCAACTCTGTAGAGCTTAGCTATGGAGTTTTAGAAGCGGCAAAAATGAGAATTTCTGCCTATTTTGACTATGGATTTTTAACTTACAAGGGCTATGATAAAGCAGGAAGACCTGATATTGCAGATTTTCAAAACTATGGGATACCCGGAAAAGGTATAGAACATTTAGAATGGAGAGCAGCAACTGGACTTGCCCTAGAGTGGGTATCTCCGATGGGTCCTATCGTGCTTGTCTTCCCGATAAAAGTTTTCAATAAACAGCCCGGAGATTACACTTCAAATTTTGAGTTTACGATGGGAACGAGATTTTAAAGGATAAAATATGGAACGAATATCTAATGAACAAATACTAGATATGATGAAAAATGCTTCACTTAAAGAACTAGGCGAGATGGCGAACCGCAAAAAACAAGAGCTTCACCCTGACAAAATCACGACTTTCATCGTCGATCGCAATATCAATTACACCAATATTTGTTGGGTCGATTGTAAATTTTGTGCTTTCAAAAGACGTTTGAATGAAGAAGGTGAATATATACTAAGCTTTGAAGAAATCGATCAGAAAATCGATGAACTTATCGCGATTGGAGGCACACAAATTCTCTTTCAAGGTGGCGTTCATCCAAAACTCAAAATTGACTATTATGAAGATTTGGTCTCTCATATTGCCAAAAAATATCCTGAAATCACAATTCATGGCTTTTCTGCTATTGAAATCAACTATATTTCTCAAATATCTAAACTGAGCATTCCTGAAGTTCTCACTCGCTTAAAAGCTGCGGGTCTTAGCTCTATTCCAGGTGCTGGGGCAGAAATACTGAGTGATAGAGTACGTGATATTATCGCTCCAAAAAAGCTAGATTCTGATGAATGGATAGAAGTGCATAGACAAGCCCACAAGCTTGATATTAAAAGTACGGCAACGATGATGTTTGGAAGCGTGGATACAGACGAAGATGTGGTGGAACATTTTGATAGAGTACGCAAACTTCAAGATGAAACTGGTGGATTTCGAGCCTTCATTCTTTGGAGTTTTCAACCTAATAATACTCCTCTTCAAAAAGAACTTCCAGATATTAAAAAAGCTTCTAGCAATCGTTATTTAAGATTACTAGCCTGTGCTAGATTGTACTTAGATAATGTCAAAAATATCCAAAGCTCTTGGGTTACTCAAGGTTCTCATATTGGCCAACTTGCATTGCTTTTTGGTGCAAATGACTTGGGTAGCACAATGATGGAAGAAAATGTAGTGGCCGCTGCAGGAGCAAGTCATTGTATGAACGAAGAGCAGATGATAAAACTCATCAGAGATATTGGTGAATATCCTGCAAAAAGAAACACTGCTTATGAAATCCTCAAAAGGTATTGAATGAAAAATCTAGTTCTTGTTTTATTATTATTTTTAGGAGTTCAAATGAATGCGAGTACGCCAAAAGATGCCATTAAGTTTTATGATATAAAAAATGTCAAAATTCCTGTTGTTTATGAACAATCCAATCTATTGCCTACAGGATTTGTTCAACTCGTATTTATAGGTGGCGGAAATGTGAATGATGGAAATAAAATTGGGCTTTCAAAAATAGCTTCAAGCATCCTAAATGAAGGGACAAAAGAACTTGGGGTAACAAAGTTTGCTGATTTGCTAGAGCAAAAAGCAATTAATCTCAATGTTCGCACCGGATTAGAAACGCTTAATTTTGAACTAGATTATCTCAAAGATGAGCAAAATACAGCTATCAATCTGATGAGCGATCTATTGAAATCTCCAAATCTCACAGAAAATGCCCTCAAAAAAGTTCGCACCCAAATCACTTCTGCACTGCTAAATAAACAAAATGACTTTGATTATATCGCTAGTGTGAATTTATCAAGTCTTTTGTTCAAAAATACACCTCTAGCAAATCCTGCACTAGGAACTATTAAAAGCATTCAAAATATCTCTTTAGATGATGTCAAAAAATACCTTAAAGAAAATCTAACCCTAAAAAGACTTATCATCATCTTAGGTGGAGATATGGATATAGATAAAACACTCGCACTTCTGAAACCCGTCTTATCTACATTGGAAGTAGGTGAAAAAGCACAAACCCATCACTATGAGGCCAATGATAAATCTCAAGAAAAAACCATCTACAAAGATACGCAACAAGCTTATATTTATTTTGGTAGTCCTTTTAGTTTAAATGACCTAAAAACAGAGGCTTATAAGGCAAAAGTGATGAGTTTTATATTGGGTTCTAGTGGATTTGGCTCAAGACTGATGGAAGAGATTAGAGTCAAAAGAGGACTAGCGTATTCAGCATATTTGAGAATCGCTACAAGCAATATTGCCAATTACACCACAGGATATTTACAAACCAAAATAGAAAATCAAAAAGAAAGTATAGAGTTAGTCAAAAAAGTCGTAGATGACTTTATCAAAAATGGAGCTACTCAAGAAGAGCTTGATAGTGCAAAAAGTTTCCTCTTAGGATCTGAACCACTTAGAAATGAAACTCTCTCTCAAAGACTCTATACAAAATTTTTCAATTTTTATTTGGGATTACCGCTTGATTTTGAAAAAATCCAACTCAATCAAATCAAAAATCTAACACTAGATGAACTCAATAGCTATATCAAATCTCATACAGAAATCAAAAATCTCACTTTCTCCATCGTCACTCAAAAAAGCCAAAAGGATAAGAAATGAGCGATTTTGAAACCGTTATTGGGCTTGAAGTTCATGTTCAGCTAAACACTGCAACCAAAATATTTTGCTCTTGTGCTACAAGTTTTGGTGAAGCTCCCAATACAAATGTTTGTCCAACCTGTCTAGGACTTCCTGGTGCTTTGCCAGTACTAAATCGCGAAGTGGTCAAAAAAGCTATTCAGTTTGGAACTGCTATCAATGCACAAATCAATCAAAATTCAATCTTTGCAAGAAAAAATTACTTTTATCCTGATTTGCCAAAAGCCTATCAAATATCTCAGTTTGAGATACCTATCGTAGGTAAAGGTAGCATAGAAATAGAAGTTAATAATCAAAAACGAAATATTGGTGTCACCAGAGCTCATATGGAAGAAGATGCAGGAAAAAATATCCATGAAGGGGATTATTCCAAGGTCGATCTCAACCGTGCCTGTACTCCCTTATTGGAAATAGTGTCTGAACCTGATATGCGTAACAGCGATGAAGCAATAGCGTATTTAAAAAAACTTCATTCTATTGTACGATTCATTGGAATCTCTGATGCAAATATGCAAGAAGGGAGTTTTCGATGCGATGCCAATGTTTCCATCAGACCAAAAGGTGATGAAAAACTCTACACGCGAGTAGAAATAAAGAACCTCAATAGCTTTAGATTTATTCACAAAGCTATTGAATATGAGGTGCAGCGTCAAATTGATGCGTGGGAAGAAGGAAAATACGAGCAAGAGGTTAAACAAGAAACTAGATTATTTGACACCGAAAAAGGTATCACAAGATCAATGCGAGGAAAAGAAGAATCTGCTGATTACCGTTATTTTCCAGATCCTGATCTTTTGCCTGTATATATTGATGAAGAACTATTTAAAGAAGGTAGAATCATAGCTGAACTTCCTGATGAAAAAAGAGCACGTTATGTCAATGAATTAGGCATCAAAGAAAATGATGCAGAAGTGCTCACGAGTGATTTGGAAATGGCAACTTATTTTGAGGAAATGATAGCACAAGGAGCTAGTGCAAAAGGTAGCGTTACTTGGCTTAGTGTAGAGTTATTAGGACGTCTTAAAGGTGAAGCAACTCTCCATAATTGTGGCATTAGCTCATCTACACTTAGTTTGCTAGTAAAACGCATTGATGAAGGCAAAATCAGTGGCAAGGGTGGTAAAGAAATATTAGATGTTCTTATTGAACAAAAAGACGCGGATGTAGATAAACTCATACAATCTCTAGGTCTAGAACAAGTCAATGATGATAATGCAATCATCCAGATTATTCAAGCTGTACTTGATGAAAATCCTGAAAAAATTGCTGAATACAAAAGCGGAAAAGATAAACTATTTGGATTTTTTGTCGGTCAAGTGATGAAAAACTCCAAAGGAGCTAATCCTACTCGCGTAAATGAACTATTAAAAGAAAAACTCGGTTAAATGCTTATCTTAAAGTCCCTTTTTATTTTTATACTCGCCTGTGTTTTTGAAGTGGGCGGTGGGTATTTGATATGGTTGTGCATAAAAGAAAATAAGCCATTATGGGTAGGCATACTAGGTGCGATAGCATTGATCATTTATGGAATACTAGCCACTCTTCAAGTGCAAAGTTTTGGAAGAGTTTATGCTGCTTACGGTGGAATATTTATCGCATTCTCTCTTCTATGGGCATTTTTTCTTGATGGATTTAAACCAGATAAATATGATATTATCGGGGCTTTTATCGCTATAATTGGTGCATCTATAATGATGTATGCCCCAAGAAATCTTAATTAGAGAAATCTTTTACAAAACTGCACTATTTAAATTCCACATCGGCATCAGTATGCCTAAGGCAAACCACAGAACAAGCAATCCAACAAAAACACTCATCAATGGTTCTAACCATCTGCTAAAGCTTTCTAAGCTTTGACTATATAAATGCTCATAATGCCTGTGAGCCATTTGGAGTATTTTTTCTAAATTTCCACTTCTCTCTCCTGAAACAATAAGTCCCTGCACCATAGTATCAATAATCCCTATCTTGCAAAGAGCACTACTAAGACTCTCTCCTTTTTCAATCCAAACCCCTACTTGTTCAAATTTTGTCTTTAAAAATACATTATTTACAGAAGAATGAGCATTTTTTAAAGATAATTTGATGTCAAGTCCAGCTTTTTCACAAAAATAAAACCCTAAAAAATACCGATATAGATCTCTATGCAAAAGTATTTTCCCCAAAATAGGAACTTTTAAAAAATATTGATGAGATTTTTCCCTGAAAACTTTGGATTTTCTAGGGAGTTTTTTCACAAAAAAACCCATACCTATCATCAAGAATAATACAGGAATACCCCATTTTGAAAAAAACTCACCACTAAAAATCAGAGCTTTTGTGCAAAATGGAAGCTGAACGGACATTTCTTCAAAAAGTTTTACAAATTCAGGCAAAACTCTAGCATTCAAAAATCCAAAAGCTAAAAATGTGCAAATAAATACAAGGCAAGGATAAAAAAGTTTCTTTTTAAATTCTATAAGTTCTTTTTGTTTTTGTGTTATTTCCTGTGCTAAAATCTCAAAAACCTCTGAAAGATTTCCGCTACTTTCCCCTATCCCTATCATTGCAACCCTTAAATCTCCTATAATAAAACTGAACTTCGAAAATGCACTGCTTAAAGAACTACCTTGAAGTAAAGATTTGAGAATATCTTCATACATTGATTTTATTTTCGGATGAGAAGAACTCATTATACACTGCTGGATGATTTCATCAATAGCAATAGCACTCTTAAACATAAAAGATATCTGCTGAAAACTCAAAAGAAGTTCTTGATCGTAGGAGAAAAGTGATTTGATACAAAAAGATTCTATAGGGGTGATTTCAATAGGCATTATGCCCAAAGTTTGTGCCTTGTGATGGGCTCGTTTTATGGTATCTGCTTTGATTGTTTTATTGATATGTTTGGAATTCCTGATTCCTGATATTTTGAACTTCATTATACTCTTGTCAAACGATAGATTTCTTCAACACCAATAACACCTTCTGCAGCTTTGCTCATGCCATCATCAAACATCGTTCTAAAACCAATCTCTTTTAAATAAAAGGGTATCTCTAAATGGTTTTTATTAATCATTTTTTTTAACTCAGGAGTGATTTCTAATACCTCCATCAATGCTTCTCTACCCAAAACTCCCTGCATATTACACTCCTTGCAACCGCTAGAAAAATAGGACTTTTCAATATTTTTTAAAGAAGAATCAAATTGGCTAGATACCTTTCTGCATTTTGGACACAGTTTTCGTGCAAGTCTTTGTGAAATAACACCAATAAGACTTGAACTAAGCAAATAAGGTTCAACTCCCATATTAAGCAACCTATCAATAGTGCTTATGCTATCATTTGTATGTATAGTAGATAAGACCAAATGCCCAGTTAGCGAAGCCTGTAATGCAAGTTGAAAAGTTTTTTGATCTCGAATCTCACCCACCATAATAATATCTGGATCTTGACGCAAAATCGCCTTGAGTGCTTCTGAAAAACCAAAACCATAATCAGGATTTATCTGAATCTGTGTGGCGAGATTGATTTGATATTCAATAGGATCTTCAATGGTAATGAGCTTTTTGTCATTTGATTTCAAAGCCTCCAACATAGCATACAAGGTGGTACTCTTGCCACTTCCAGTTGGTCCAGTTATCAGAATAATACCACAAGGGGCGTGTAATATTTTTTTAATGGTTTTAAGATTACTAGGCGTGAGATTGAGATAATCTAGGCTAATTACATCTGTACGTGTATCTAATATTCTTATTACAATGCTTTCTCCATATTGTGTAGGCATACAGGATATCCTAAGATCATAATTAACATTATTAACCAAAAAACTATAACGACCATCTTGAGGCAAACGTTTTTCACTGATATCAAGCTTGGATTCAAGTTTGATTTTATTACAAAGAGCATCAAAAAATTCTGTATGAATTCGAGCAATCTCTTTTATTTTCCCATCTTGACGTATTTTAAAACTACCATAAGAAGCTTTGGGTTCTAAATGTATATCACTTGCTTTTTGAAAAATAGCATTTTCTATGATAAGGGTATAAAGATTAGAAATTCCGTCTTCTTGATGATTGTAATGAATCTGACGATGTATCTGTTCTTGGATTTTTAGATTTTCCAAATGAGCATAAAAATCTTTTAATCCCGTGAGTGCGAACTCAATCTCACAAATAGGATACTTGTTTTTGATGAGTTCTTTGAGCAATTCAATATTTTTAGCATTAAATGGCTCTAGGGTAATAAGGGTTATTTTTTGTGTATCTACACAATAGGCAAATGTTTTAAGCTTAAAAGCCACTTCATAAGAAATAAGTGAGCAAGATTTTTCATCACTAATATAATTTTCTAAAGCAATGAATCTCATATTTGAAGCTTTTAAAATACCTTCATAGCATTCTGGAAACTCTATCAATGTCTCTTCAAAAGATTTTTCACAACTACGAATATAATCTATTAGCATCTTTGATTTCATATCAAAAGAACAATCATTCTGTGAAATCCCACGAGTTTTCAAAAAATCTTCAAAATCCTTTTTCATCTGTCCTCTTAGAAAAATAATTTTTGATTTGCTGCATCAGATATTGAGCTTTCTTTATTTCTTCATCCGTACCTATTTTTTCCAAACTTTTCGTATAAATTTCCCAACTTTTAATATCTTTTGGATTAATTTGGTTTGCTCTATATGCCCAAACCATAGCACTCTTGTAAGATTGTTTGTCATAGTAAGATTGTGCAATATCAATAGCGTGAGCATAACTTAGAGTGCCTTCTAATTTTGGTATATAAAGTTCTGGTTTCTCCATCAATGGCAACACACCTTTTGAGAGATTGGAATACAACCCCTCAAGTATACTGAGTGATTGTGATAGCTTTTGTATTTTCGCATTACTTTGTGTTGTGACCTGTTCATACGCTTTTGTATAGCCCTTATCATACCCTTTTGTATATCCACTACAATAAACGTCATGGAAAATTAGAATTATTTCTACACCTATAAGCATAAATGCGATCAACCTAATCAATCCTATTTTTATATATATCTGATGAAGCTTATTTGTAAAGATTTGTATTTTGTCCTTAAAAATAGGGGTTTTCATTTTTTATCCTTCTGAAAAGAATCATATCCCAGATCTTGCATATCTGGAGAAATAGATGAGATGATTCTTGGCGTAATAATAATCACCATTTCTTGCGTTTGTTTGAGTTGTTTTTTATATGAAAAAAGATATTTTAGTATAGGTATCGATCCTAAAATAGGGAGCTTTTTTTCAACTACAGAGTGAGTTTTATGAATAAGTCCTCCCAGAATGATTTTTTGATTATTTTGGAGTTTTACAATAGAAGAGAGTTGATTAGTAGATAAATTTGGGGGTGATTTTAAGGCATTGGGTTGGTTTTCTATTGTTGCATCTTTTGCACTTGTGATAGATGGATTGATTTTTAAAATCACATAGTCTTTTGAAATAGAAGGGGTAACATCTAAAAGCACACCTGAAAACACCGTAGGGAATTGTTCGCCAGTATTTTGAACGACTGCAGTATTAGTGCTATTTTGATAAACCAGATTTTGTGAATATCTCAATACATTACCCACAGAAATAATGGCGGGTTGATTATTGATGGTCAAAACTTTTGGATTTGAAACAGAACTAACCTTGCCATAGGTTTTTAGAAATTGCAAAATCTTTCCTATAGTGAGTTCTTGAGGAAAAATATTTACGCCATAAGTAAGACCATTTTGAGTTAATGAAAGAAGATTCTCGCCTTCTGATTTTATGCCTAGATTGTATATTTCTGCCCAATTTACACCTGCTGTATCAATATTATTGTGAGAAACAGTCAAAATATTGACATCAATAAGAACCTGAGCTTGTATCTTTTCATTCAAAGAATGAATATATTCTCCTACACGTTTGATTTGAGAAGGAGTAGCAGTTATGGTGACCAATCCTGCACCCTTGTTAATAATGATAGATTTTTTATTATTTTTGACAGGTTGATTAGAATCTACAAACCGATAGGTAATCGCAAAAAGCTCACTCTCAAGCTCTCCCCAAAAATTCAACTCATCAATAGAATAGATTTTAGTTCCACTTCTCCCGATATTGAGCTTGGTTTGATCTGTGCCTATAGAGAGTGCTTTTTGGTGTGCGTCATCTTGAAAGTCTGAATTTCCATAGAATTGATTTTGATAAAAATTCTGTGTATCTTGTGAAAAAATCACATCTGTATTGCTAGAACCTACTCGAGAGGTGGCAACATAGTCTATATGAAAAGTTTTGGTGAGAAATCTTTGAAATTTGATATAGCCATCTTTAATTTGATAGCCTACATCTACGCTATCAGAGAGAATATTCAGAAGTGCTTCTAATTTTTGAGATTTTATATTTAAAATAAGTTTTTGATTTTTTAAAAGTTCTTTGATTTGCGAATCTCCATAAACAATACTGAATGAACATTCATTAGCAACCTCTTCAATAATCTCTTGAGCAGACATATCTTGATGTGTAGAAAGGCTAAATTCCTTATCATTACATAAATCTAAGGCCGATGAAAATGACAATAAAAGTCCTAAAAATAAGATTTTTTTCATCACTCCCCTTTTATAATAGGATTTTTATTTATACTAAATAATGCTCTGCTGTTTTTATTTCTAGCGGATTGCACTTTAAAGAGATTAGATTTTTTGGGGTTAATATATAATCGCAAAACATCATTAGAGCTTTTAATCACAACCAAATCGTTAGCTATCTCAGATATTTTATATTTTAGAAAATAATCACCCTTTTTATACCACTTTCCATTAATCTTTGCCTTTTTGTTGAATATCATTTCTAAGAAAATTTTTTGAGTGATATTTGGACTAAAAAAATTCTGTATTTTTTGTGGCACAATCACAATAGCAGGAAGCTCAAACTCTTCTCCCGATCCAGCAGAAACACCGATCAAACACAAAATAAAAATATTTCTTAAAGATTCCACAATAAAGTTCCTAAATTTGCTAGATGAAGGGTGCAATCAATCCTTTCATTGTTGGGTTTGAGCTCAAGGTCTTGAATAAAAACAAAGTAATGCTCTTCAATAAGACGAATAAATTCGACAATATCTTCAAATTTTCCATTTATTGTAAATACAATATTCTTATCCTCTAAGATCATATCAGAGACAATATCTAGTTTTAGATCTTGAGTAAGTCTTGTAATAATACCGAGTATATCGTAGTCTGTTTTTGAAGCCTGTTTGAATACAAAAAGATTTTTTTGTAGGGCTTGAGTTTTACTAACAATATCTTCTTGAGATGCACTAGGAGATATTTTTTTAAGACGTTGGACATTTTGAGAAAAAATAAATTTTGCTTGTTCATAAGCGTTTTTTTTATTATTCAAAAAATCAGCGCTAGGTGGAATGATACAAAGATAAACGATACAAAACATAACTCCAATCGCACTAATCAAAATCAAATAAAGTTCTTTTTTTGTCCGTGCATCAAGAAATGCATCTAAGTATTTCAAAAAACTATAGAACATTTGAAATCCACACAATCTTTGTCATAAGTGCTTGATTGTTTTTAAAAATTCCATTGCTATATATTTTTTCATTTTGAAGGGGGGATTTTGTGTTCACTAAAATCAAAGGAGTATTGCTCAAGTCCTGCATAAAATCAACAAGATCTTGTTCTGACTTACTAGCAATATCAAGCTCTAAAACCTGAATATTTTCCACAATATCGCTTGTGAAATAAAATTTTTTTACAAAGATATCTTTCCCTGCCAAACGTTTGGATATCTCTGCAATTATATTATAACGTGGGGTATAGGAAGTCTGGATTTTTTGCAAAGAATGGAGATGATTTTGTAATTGATTTTGAGCTTTTGTTTGCTCAAAAACAGTCGTATTATTTTTACTAGAAGTATTTATGGATTGGAGAATTTGATTGTTTTGTAATTGGAGGGATTTAATTTGATGATTGAGATAAATTCCATAACCTATTTTGCCCAATGGCAACAATAACATCAATCCAACAAAACAAGCAATCTTTATTAGCATTGAAAATGTTTTACTTCCTTTTAGAGGATGATTATCCAAGCAGTGCAAAATTGGCAAATCTTGACTTTTTTGTTTTTGAAAATATTCAAAACAAAGATATGGCAATGGGTGAGAACTTTTGGTAATTTCGCTCAAGGAATATATCGGAATATCTGCCTCAAAATTCTTACTTCCATTGCAAACAAGTAGAGATATTTTTGAATAGATCGTTTGAATATAATGCAATGCCCTATCAATATCTTCTTGTCCGACAATAAAAGTATGATAAACAAAATTACCTTGATAATAAAAAACAAGACTATCTTCAAATAAAAATAGGCTCGATTCCCTATATTTATCTTCCAAAGCCATAGGCAAAAAAATATCAGGAATAAAAAAACTAACTGGAATATCTAAGTCGTGTTTGATGGTATTTTTCTCATATCTAATTTCTTGATTTTTTGCATAGATATGATAGATAAACTCTAAGGACTTTTCTTCTACAATATAACTAAAAATATAGTCTTTTTGTGGTTGAAAAAAACCTTCTTGAATACATTTAGCATATAAATAGTCTCTTATATTTGAGACTTTAAATAAGTCAGTTTTTTTGATATTTAACTGATATTTTAAAAGCTCTCTAGCCTTTATGTCGGTGATAAAGACATCATTTTTAGAAATTTTCGCAGGATTTAAGTCAATATCAAAATATAAGTTAGTTTGTTTTTCTAGATAAATAATATTACTTTTTTTATTCATAGGAATCATTATGATAATACCTTATAATAAAATCAATTCAGTATTATTTCAATTTTTTACTTAAAAATATATATTTTACAAATCTGGTTTTTTCTCTGTAAGTAAATACGTTCTAGCCAATGTCCTTTGGACTTGTGATGTTCGGAGATTTATAGCTTGTATATAAATATGTATCTCATAGCCATCATCTATGTCAAAAAGATTGTATCCTCCCTTATATTCTTTATCAAATATAAACTCATCATTATCACATTGTTCTTTGGTCAAAGTCTTTAGACATAATTTTGCCATTTCTAAAATACTTTGAACATAAAGGGATGACTGATACTTTAAATGTGAATTACTCATAGCATCTATACGTACTCCTTGCATTCTTAGTGAAGCCGTAGAAATATAAGCAACTGCCAACAAAACCATCAAAGCATAAAAAAGTCCTTGTGCCTTTGAATATTTCAAAAAACCTCTTGAATAAAAAAATTTCTTGAATAATTTCATTTCTTCAAAAATAAAGCAATCGAATAAATTTGTATCTACACAATGTTTTTTTCTTTGGCTTTGTACACAATCTGATTTTAAATATATTATCCATCCGCATAATTTCAAACTCATCTACTCCATCAAGCATCAAAAATCCATCAAAATACAAAGAATTTTGATTCAAAGTTAATGTGTGAGAAGTTTTAAGTGAAGATCCTAAGGTATCTTTCAAAGAGGGTTTTGAATCCAAAAAATCACTATCCCAAGACATAAAATTTTTGCCATAACTGATAGAGTTTTTTGACGCTTCCAAAAGATAAGCCTCTAGTGCATCAAGAGTATTGTTCATTTGCAACTCAAGACTTAGAGCACGTGAATGCTTTATATTGTCTTCTTGGATGTAAAAAAGTATTTTTGCACTCAAGATCAAAACCACTCCCAATACCATAAGACCAAGCACAATCTCGACCAAAACAAAAGCACCACGAATTCCTGTAGATGCCCTATCATAGATTATCATTTGTTTTCTCTAAGATAATATTAGGAATAAAATACTGATAGGTTATACCTATTGTAGGTGATTGTATCAAAACCCCTTTATAAATATACCCATTTTTCGACTCTATTGAAAAATCATTTGCATTGGTTTTTGAGATAATAGCTTCTTCCATCAGTTCTTGTGCTTGATACAAAGGGCTCTGATTAAAGACATTATTTTTGATTCTTTGCTGATAAATCTTATAAAATAAATTAAATCCTATACCTAAAATAACAATAGCCATCAACAATTCAATAGTAACATAGGCTTTATGGATGTTTTGCTGCAAAGAACTCTTTTTCCAGAGTGATTGTTTTATCCACTCCATCTTGATTATATGATATTTCTAAACTCACACGCCATCTACCCTCCAAAATCTGCTTAGAATCTTTTGAGAGTGTGAGATTAAAATCCCTGCTCACACAACTCATTTTATCACACTCCAACTCCCCTATATCCATTTTTTCTTTAGCATAATAACGTTGCAAAAAAACTATTGTTCTTATATTTGAAATAGGAGAAGATGAGAAGTCCCCAGATGTAGAATTTTTAGAAGACTTTGATACCGCTTTTGGAACAAAATCTACATAGATTTTATTGGGCTTATCAGTAAATAACTGTGCTTTTTGATTTTTCTTTTCATCAGCAAGTCTTGAACCATTCCCTTTTATTTCATAATTCATTAGTGGCTGATTTTCCAATCTAGCTAGAGGCTTTTGATTTACATCTATGTAGATAGAATATTGAGCCTGAAACGCTTTAGTATTCTTTATGATTGGGTTAATATCTTTTTCAACCTGTTGATATTTTTTTCCACCATAAGCAATTTCTTCAAGATCTGGATGCCCAGAAGACAAAACCACAAGTCTCACCAATAAAACCACACCAATAACAATCACTGCCAAAATACCAAAAGGCCATAAATTAAGTTTCTTTTTCATTTTTTCCTCAATGAATGAATTTTAACACAAAAAGCAAAACTTCAAGTTTTTTTCTTTGTGCTACCAAAAAAATAAGCCCACGCAAACAAACCAATCAAGGCAATCAACATTGCCCATATGATATAATGTACTATCTCTCTAGATTCATCTTTGGGAAAATTTTCATCAAATTTTATGCCATATTTATCGCTGATTTTATCAGCAATAATCGAATACACATTCAAAATAGCTGCAGAGATAGAATTAGGGGTAAATTCAGAATCTTTCTTGGGGTCGGGTAAAAGAGGAGCCATATATTCAAAAAACATTTTTTCAGTATCAAAAGTAGATCTAGCATCATCACTTAAAACTATATCAACTTTTTTTGACTTGGCAAAAAAGAATATAACACTATAAGGAGGAGTTAGTTTTGAGAGAATATGATCTTGATATTCCATCCTATCTTTTTTTGTAGAAAGTTCAACCGTATCAACCACATCTACATACAGAGAAAAGCCCGTTTTATGCTTTATTTCAGTGGAAAGCTTATTGACAAAATCTACTGATTTTGGAACAAAAAGACCACCCTGATTATCTAGAACAAAGACTTCCCCCATAAGAGGGAAAAGTAAAAAACAGACGAGCCAAAATATTTTCACTTGTTGCTATACCAAGAATAAAAATAAATTTGGGACAAAAGGAATGACGATTGCCATAATAATGGTTAAAACAATAAAAAAGGCTAAGATTTTTTCAAGTCCTGTGAATTTCATCATTTACTCCTTATTGCTCTATTTTGTAATGATTGACATTTTCTTTGCTTTTCATCTTAATACTGGCTTGATTGTCAATTTTATAATAGTTGGTAGCTTGAGATTTTTGAACATTTACTGCCGCATAACCAAGTCCAACGGCTAAGCCTACAACCAAAAGAACAGCGACTATATACCCTAATAATCCATTGATTCCAAATAGTCCATTCATCATTTACTCCTTACTCATCACTTAAAGGTTGCAAAGAACCTATATAAGCAGCAATTGCCTTTATCTGTGTATCTGTAAAATTTCGATACGCAAAAGAAGGCATTTCGCCTATATTTCCTTTTTTGCCGTGTTCTAAAACATTTTTAACAAAATCAAAAGTTCCATATTTTCTCAAATCAGCCGCAAATCCATCGATTCCATTGGCATTTCCGCTACCATCAGGTCCATGACAACTCGCACAATTATCATCAAACGCTTTTTTGCCTTTTTTAATTTCATCTTGAATGGCTAATTTTTTATCAGAATCTTTAATGTCATTGATATTTTTCTTCTTATCAGAGAGTACATTCATCACATAAACAGCTATAGCTTTTGCATCTTCTTTGCTAATAGCTCCTTCAAAAGATGGCATATCTCCTGCCATATATCCCAATCCTGCACTTCCATGCTCAATGGTGTAAATAATGCCTTCTTCCTTGCCCCATCGATGAAGATTTTGAGCCTTCCCATGCATTCCTTCAGCATCAATGCCATGACACTGAGAACACTGAACCAAAAATATACCTTCACCCATTTGCACAAGATCGGTATTATCTAGATTTTGCCATTTTTCTTCAAACTTTTTGTTATGAGCATCAACCTGTTGATTATAATCCCCAATCTGAGAATAAGAATTCAAAGGATACCCCACAAATATATACCAAAAACCCCAAACAATCAAAGCTAAAAAGCACACAGCCCATCCAACAGGAAGATTGTTTTTAAATTCTGCAATCCCATCCCATTTATGATCTGTTAGCTCACCTTCAGCCTTTGAGTCACGCATTTTCTTTATCAACGAACCAGCGATAAATATGGTTAATACCAAAATAACTATCGCGGCAATTAATGCAAATAAATTTACATTATCGCTTAACCATCCCATAATGTCTCCTTTAATTGTTTTGTTTGTTTTCCCTTGGCTCTATCAATTCATCATCCAAGTTATCTTTAAGTGCTAAATCTGCATATCTCTCATAATCTACAATACCCTTTTTTTGTTTGACATACATACTTACGATATATGTATATAAAAATATTACAAGCAAAATAGTAGCCACAAAATATGCAATAGCCCTTATAGACTCAAGAGATTCGAGATTCATCACATTCTCCTTATTTTTTTATCCTGGACTGACCAAGACTATTGAGATAGGCTATAAGTGCAACGATTTCTTTGACTTCACCTTTTTCATAAGCTTCTTTGACTTGTTGGTTTTTCATATGACTTACAATATCACCTGCTTCTTTCATAAACTCTTCTTTTGCTTGAGTAATATTGCCCAAAGGAACACCATTTTCAGTATCATAAGGAACTCCAAATACAACTTTTTGTGTATAAGCTTCAGCATAAGCTGTATCAAAATCCACATCTTTTTTAAAGAGATAATGATATGCAGGCATAATAGAACCCGGAACTACGCTCGTAGGCTGCCACATATGATTTTCGTGCCAATCTGTTGTCCTACTATCGCCCACTCTATGGAGATCAGGTCCTGTTCGTTTAGAACCCCATAAAAAAGGTCTGTCATAAGCATATTCACCACTAAGGCTATAAGCTCCA
The DNA here is from genome assembly GCF_030688855.1 of Helicobacter cappadocius. Taxonomy (GTDB): domain Bacteria; phylum Campylobacterota; class Campylobacteria; order Campylobacterales; family Helicobacteraceae; genus Helicobacter_J; species Helicobacter_J cappadocius. The sequence goes on from NZ_JAUYZK010000001.1 coordinate 131,331, forward strand.
TATCTATCAGTCTCTGACTGAAAAGGTCTAATAAGCTGTGAATGACAATTGTAACATCCTTCAGAAATATAAACTTGTCTTCCTGCAGTCTGCAACACGGTATAAGGTTGCAAACCTTCTATAGGTCTTGAAGATTTCATAAAATCAGGCAAAATCTCTACCAATCCAGCTACAGAAAATACCAGCAAAAACGCCACCGTAAAAAAGAATGGATTTTTTTCTAACCAACTAAACATAATTTACCCCCTTATCAAGAAGCCATAGGTGAGGCATAATTTGGCTCACGATCTAGCTCTTTTGATGCAGTGATAGTCATCACAACGTTATAAATAAACATAATAAATCCTAACAAATACATCGTACCTCCAATACTTCTTATCAAATAATAAGGATGTAATTCTTTTACGGTATCAATGAATTGATAAGTAAGATTTCCATATTGATCCACATCTCTCCACATCATTCCTTGAGTGATACCAGCTATCCACATACTAGAAAAATAAAGCACAATACCAATGGTCATAATCCAAAATTGAATATCCATAATTTTTTTGGAATAAATCTCTCTTTTATACATTCTAGGAAGCATATGATAACAAGCTGCGATAATAGTAAATCCTACCCAGCCCAAAACACCGTCATGAACATGTCCAATAATCCAATCAGTAAAGTGTGCCAAAGCATTTACAGATTTGATAGCTTGAATAGGACCTTCAAGAGTTGCCAACATATAGAATGTAGAGGCCAGAACGAGGAATTTAATCAATGGAGATTCCTTAAGTTGATGCCACTGACCTCTCATTGTCAAAAGCATATTGATAGCTGTTCCCCAAGAAGGCAATATCAAAATAACAGAAAATACAGATCCAAGAGTTTGAACCCAATCAGGAACGGTTGAATAAATAACATGGTGACCACCAGCCCAAATATAAACAAACATCAAACTCCAAAATGAAAATAATGTTAGTTTATAAGAAAAGATGGGCTGACCTGATTCTTTTGGTAAAAAATAATAAATAATACCGATGATTCCAGAAGTCAAAACAAATGCAACTGCGTTATGTCCCCACCACCACTGAATCATCGCATCATTACTACCTGCATACATTGATATAGAATGCCAAAAACTCCCCATACCTGCAACAAAATAAGTTGGAATAGCGAGGTTGTTAAATATATAAAGCACGGATATAGCAGTAAATGTAGCGATAAAATACCACAAAGAAATATAAATGGTTTTTTCTCTTCTCACACCCATACTCCCGAACATGCTCACGCCCCAAAGTACCCACACTACGACTACTAGAATATCTAAAGGCCAGATAAGTTCAGCATATTCTTTAGATTGAGTAAGACCAGCTAAAAGACTTATAACAGCCAATATAAGTAGCACGATATAAAGCCAAAAATGCAAGTAGCCTATAAATTTTAAAAATGGGTGTTGATGATAGGTGATCTTAAGAACCCTCTGTCCCAAATAATACCAAGCCGCCCATATTCCACTCAATGTAAAACCATAAATAACACCATTGGTGTGAAGAGGTCTCAATCTACCAAAAATCCCATATTCTCCCGCGATATAGTTCAAATCCGGAAATGCCAATTCAAATGCCAATACAACACCAATTAGCATACCTATAAACCCAAATGCCATCGTTGAATACAAAAACAACTTGGCAATAGAGTAGTCATACTCCAAAGTAGCACTATTTTGCATCTATTCTCCTTTTTGCTTTGTCCTATTAGTTTAGAACCAACCTTTTAATTTTAACCTTTTAACTTAATTTGCACCTTAAAAAAAATCAAATAGCAACAAAATATAAATAGATTATTGACAATGCCTTGATGATTGGATAAATTTACCCTCCAAGTAATAATTCATATCATTAAATGGTATATTTTCGCTCTGCATATGGCTGTAAATTTCCATTCTGATTCGCTTAGGAATAGCGTTTTTACGGGCAATATCTTTGAATTTTTTGGGCAATATCAAATCATGAGTGTATATTTTTGAAACAAATATATAATTTTTATTATTATCTATGATATACCTACCTGCAATCTCGCAAGAAAAATTTCTCTTTGAAATTTCTCCTCTCTGCGAGGCTGAAAGCACATATCCCATCTTTTTCATAATTTTGTCAATCTGATAGAGATTTTGATGTAAAAAAGACTTTTGAAAATAAGCAATTTTGCCTAAGTAAAAAACCTCAGAATCTTCATACAGGAGTTTTTTTTCCTCCTCCAGATATTCAAAAGATTTAGTGATGCCCTTAGCATATTTTTCTATCAAATCATTGGCATAAAAATGCCGGAATTTATTGCGTTTATAACCATTGTCTGTGTTGGTTGAATCTTCATAGAATTTATAGTTAGAGCAATATTTATAAATCTCCATTTTTGTAGTATTTATAAAAGGTCTTATAATTTGATAGCCTTCCCTTTGTTCTATTGCTTGAAATCCTAAAATCGTATTCAGCCCCGAACCCTTTGTGAGTTGCATCAAAAACCATTCTAATTTATCATTAAGATGATGGGCTAAAATCAAATTATCATAACCATTTTTAGCAATCACATCTTCAAAAAAATCATACCTTATTCTTCTCGCTTGAGATTCAAAATTAGATCTTATTGCTGGTGCTTTGAATATAAAACACTTTTTATTATATGTTTGACATAAACTTTGTGCATAATCACTCTCTTCATCGCAAGTATCTCTAGTGCCATAATTTACAATCGCTATATCAAATTCAATTCCTGCTTTCTGCAGGGAAAAGAACATAGCCACAGAATCTACTCCCCCTGAAAAAGCCAAAAGATTTTTAGCCTTTTTAAGTACATCAAGAAAGTACAGCTCCATTGTTTAAATTTTACTCATCACTTTTCCAAATAAAAAACCGTCTTTAAGCTCACTCAAAACTGCTTGATAATAGCCTGGTTTCAAAACCATATCATCTAAATCACTATCATTAATAAGTATCTCTCCATCAACCTCAGGTGCCCATTTCACATCTCTAGCACTATAAAAATATTCACTAATCTGACTTTTACCTTCCAAAATAACCTGATGGGGTTGATGCAACATTTGATGTTTGATTTTTTTCTGTTGGGAATTGATGATTTTGTTGATAATATTGATTCTTTTGTTGATAATTCTAGAAGGAATTTTATCTTCCATATTGTAAGCTGATGTCCCCTCTTCAGCAGAAAATGCAAAAATATTAAGTCTATCAAAAATAAAATTTTCTAAAAAATCACACAATTCTTGAAATTCTTCTTCGCTCTCGCCTGGATGTCCTACAATAATGGTACTTCTTACAAAACTTCCTTCAATATCCCTCATTGCTCTTAATAACTCAATATGTTTTTGCTTATTTGCTCCGCGCTTCATTCGCTTGAGCATTGCATCGCTGATATGTTGGATAGGCATATCAAAATAATTTTGAAAGATTTTAGAATCCTTGATTTTTTTGATAAGTTCTAAGCTTGTGCTTGAAGGATAAAGATACAATATCCGTGCAGTTTGAGCGAGATTTTGTGCATCAATGGATTCAATAAGCTCTATGAGTCCTTGATTGTTTTTTTTATCTCTTAGATACGAGCTAGAATCCTGTGCAATAAAAGTAAAATCACGATAACCTTGAGAGCTCAGATTTTCAATCTCTCTGAGAACAGAATCGACATTTCGGCTTTGTAATTTTCCCTTAAAACTAGGAATGGCACAAAAACTACAGTTTTGATTACATCCTTCAGAAATTTTGATATAAGCGTGGATATTAGATCCTGTAATCACTCTTTTGTTAGACTCATCAGCTAGAAAGACTGATGGGGTTAGTTGATTGTTTTTAGAATGTAACATCTCATCAATCCTATCAAAATCCCCCACCCCTGCAATAATATCAATTTCAGGGATAAGCTCTTTAAGCTCTTCTTTGTAGCGTTGGGTGAGACAACCACTAGCAACCAATAAAGCACCCTCTTTACGAGCAGAGGCAGCATTCAGGATTGTTTGTATGCTTTCTTCTTTTGCTGACTGGATAAACCCACACGTATTCACAATGATAACATCAGCAAACTCGGGAGTATCGATTATTTCATAATCTGCCAATCTCCCTAACATCACTTCAGAATCTACTAAATTTTTAGTACAACCTAATGAAATCAAATGCAATTTTCTACTCAAGATCGTTTCTCCAACATATCTACTTCCCAAAAGAAATCAATCCACTCTAATGAGGGGGGTTTGACATAAAAATCAGCAAATATTTTTGCATTCGTTCTTTGAAAAATAACAGCAGAGTAAAATTCGGCTTGTGGATTTCCGCTTCTTAATTTTTGCAGGATTTCTTCCAAACTTTTTCCACTATCAACAATTTCATCAACAACTAAAATTTTTTTGTGTTCTGGCTTAATATTGGGCATATTCTCGATAATCAAAGAACTCTGAACATTTTGATCGCTATAGGAGATCGCATTGAGCGTGTATATAGAACGTAGATTCCAAGCCAAAGAAAGCATATGACTCATTACCATCCCCCCTCTAGCAATGCAAACAATCGCATCAGGAATGCCAATGTTTTTCTCAACCTTTGTCCTTAAAGCTTTTAAATCCTCTAAAAAATCAGCATAAGAATAATACATTACCTCTCCTAACTATAATAAGACTCTAAAAATCTAATATTCGCACTTCCATCAAACTTCCTAACACCTAATCTATCTAAGATTAATTCAATAGCATTTACAACCCACAAAGCTTCATTTACAGGTATAACTCCCATATGATTGATACGAAAAATAGAAGTTTTGAGATGATCTTGTCCACCGGCAATATTGACATCAAAATCACTTTTTAAAATCTTACGAATACTACTAGCGTTAGCCTCATCAATAATGGTTGTCATAGACAAAGCAGGATTTTTAGGATAAATCTTAAGCCCAATAGATTGTAGGGCTTTTTGCGTAGCGATTGCTCTTTTTGTCGTTTGCCTATAAATCTCACTGATTCCTCCAAGTGCTTGAACAATCTCAAAATATTTCACAAGCCCAATAATGATGGTAGTAGGAGCAGTCCAAGCGGTAGTATTGGCGATTTGATTTTTGAGCTCTGTTTTGAGATTAAAATAAAACCCAATATCTCTAGCATTAATCAAATCAACTGCCTTTGTACTCAATCCGATGATACTCATACCCGGTGGCAACATAAATGCCTTTTGGCTTCCTCCAATAAGGGCATCAATATGACGAGTATCTATATCTTCTACCCCCATTGCAGTAATCGCATCTGCGATAACAATAATCTCTGGATTATAAGCCTTGATAGCTTGGGCAATTTTCTCTACCGGATGACGCAACCCTCCTGCAGATTCACAAATCTGTATTGCTATAGCATCAATACCGCTATCACTTTTTATAATCTCTAATATCTCTTCTACTTCCACAGGAGTATCCCAATCGTGCTTTATCTCTATATTTGGAATATTATATGCCTTTGCGATTTTTCCAAATCGCTCTCCAAACTTACCGCTATTGACACTCAAAAGCTTACTTACACAAAATGTCCTCACACAAGCTTCCATTGCACCAGTGCCACTACTTGAGAGCATCAAAACCTCAGGCATTTTTAAAAGATCTCTCAACGATCTTCTTGCACTCGCAAAATACTCTTCAAACTCAGGAGTTCTGTGATGTATGGTAGGCTTTGCCATCTGAATGCGAATATCTTCTGGAATAGGTGTAGGACCTGGAGTGAAAAGCAACATTTTGTTCTTCCTAAGGTTTAAAATTGATCATATTATACAACAACGGCTTTTAGAAAATAATAAATCAGTAGTTGTAGTCTTTTCTTCTTATTTTTCATTGCTGTGATGCGTAAATTTATCAGTAGCTCTATGAAAGAGAGTAATGATTTTGTTTGAGGCTTTGATTGAATCCTTTATTGGCTACATCTTGAATTTTAATAGATATATTGAGAAAAGCATCAAACACTGATGGCTCTTTTTATCTTCGTTCTGAAGAAGAGAAGCTTCTTTTAGGGTTTGATTAGCAAGAGAGGTTCTAATTAACTATAAAGGATTAAAATTTAGTATTATAAAATCATAATTATTAAAAATAAATAACCAACATTTGAGAGATTATTGTGAATACAGTATTCACAATAATAAATTGAGATTAGAAGATAAGCTTATAGCCTAGCATTTAGATCAAGCTCTATAAATTATAAATGTGTAAAACCCTTTTTCAAATCCCTCTTAATATTTTAAGATTTTTCAAAATAGGAAGTTTTTTTTCAAAATCTCTTACTAATGCCTCGATTTCCTTAATATTATCTTCCTCGCTTTCTATAACTTCACCCTTTTTAATTATTTTTTGATTTTGAGACTTTAGTGTTTCCCATATAAATTCAATATATTCTTTAGATGTCTTTTTTCCCTCTAAAATGGATAGTAAAGCTAACTGTTCGAGTCGATTAACTTGAATCCCTTCACCCAAAAGAGCACTTGCAAGTACAGAAATTTCTCCTTTTGACTTGGCTTTTTGCAATATTTCAAAGTTCAATCTATGTGTTTTGTTGATAGCAAGACTTACTTCTTCATCTGGTTGTGCATAATGAAGCACTCCTTTAATATCCAATACCGTGACAACTTCAATGACTTGTTTAAAATTATCAAGTTTGCCATTTGCATTTTGTTGAATCTCTGCAATCGTTTTTGGTTGATAATCACTCAAAATATCCAAAAAAGTTCCATAGAGTTCTTTTTGCAAATTAAATGTCTGTCCTATTCCAGCTGCGGAAAGCTCAAAAGAAAAATCTATCTTTTCTCTAGGTTCAATCAAAACAACTCTGATTTCTTCTAATAGCTTTTTTTGTTCTGCTTCACTTAAGGGTTGAGCACCTTTAATCCAATAGTCTTTTCTAAAACGATTATTATTGATTAAATCTTTGATATATTCTTGAAAATAAATATTATCTATGCCATCTAATAGCTTTTTTTGACTATCGGTATAAATCATATGCTGCCACATTGATTTAAAATGTGCTGGGAAAGCAAAATTAATTTTTGATCTTGATAATTCCTTATGAATCTGCAAAAAATCCATTATTTCCCAACTTTTATTCATAAATTCGTGTGCAAGATAGGATCTATCCAAATCTTTCATCTGTTGAACTTGAGATTTTAATGCTTCATTTTTAGCAATAAAAGTAGCGTCTACATTGGCAAGTTGTTCAAAAAATTCTAAACTATCATTTAGTTTAGAAATGGTACTTTTTGACTCAGGAAGCATAAAATCCGCATAATTTTTTAAAACATTTCTAAAAGGAAGCAGTTCAAGAAATCCAGGTAAAACATTATAACTAATATAAACTCCTCCACCAACCCTTAATTTTCTCTCAATAAAGTCACATAAATAACCTCTATTTTTTTTATCTACCCAACTATATATCCCATGAAGTCCAATAAAATCAAAATCTGGTAAATCTTTTTGATGCAAAAAATCCAAAAAAGAATCTTCATATATCTTTGATTCATTTTCAGCGACAGATGCAAATTGGTTCGCAAAATTTGCATGAGATGGATTAAAATCCGTTCCCCACCACTTCACGCTTGAGGCACTCGAATGAACATTGATACTGATTCCATTTCCATATCCCAATTCACAAGCTGAAGAAATTTTAGGGGGTTTTATTCCTCTTATCAAACAAGAAATCTTAAATGCAAGTGGAGAAAGTTCTCTATAATAGCCATAACTATAATTAACATCTATATTGTAACCATCTGTGTTCATTCTATACCTCAATATTATTTCTTTTATTATAGTGTAAAAAATAGATATCTAATATAAAATTTATTTCTATTTGGTAATATCTAAAAGTTGCTTGTGAATTCTGTATATAAGAGATATTGTATATATCAATAGAATATTTTAATAATGTTTAATTAATATTATTATTTATTTATTTATTAAAATATTCTATAACTTCTTGATACATTTTTTCTGCTTTCGCGATAGATTTATCCAACGTATAGTTTGAAGCACTTTGAGCATAAATCTTTCCCATTTTTTCTCGCTCATCTTGATTCTCTATCCAATAATCAATCTTTTGAGTCAGATCTTTCCAATTTCCTGCTTCAAACAAGGATCTGTTATCTAAAGCAAACTGACCTGTAGCAGATACCCTGCTATCAGAAATAATCGGAACAACGCCACAAGATATTGCCTCCAAACAAGCAATAGCTTCTCCCTCAACATCTGCACTATGAACATAAATATCTGTTTTATGCAAAATTTTTAACAATTCATTTGATGAAACAAAACCAAAATCAACCTCATTGGGCAGCATTCTAGCCAACTCTTGAAGTTTCTTTTCAGTAGGACCAATACCTTTTAGATGAAGTTTTATTTTTGAAACATAACGGCTATGTGCTATTGCTTTGATAAGAATATCTTGACGCTTTTCATTTGAATAGCGTCCTACCATTGATATGTGTATGAAGCCATCACCTATAGGCTTATTTATGGGTGGGGAATAAATCTTGTCAAATCCATTTGAAATAATATATTTTTTTGCCTTATAGCCATTTTTATTAATTTCATCAGCAATAAGCTTAGAAGGACAGTGAATATGATGGATATGACGATAAAATCTAAACTTGAACAACCAAAAAATAAACTTATTTAATATTCCTAATTTCTGAAGCTTTATATTATAAGTAATATGCTCTGGTTGCAAATGAAATGCTGCCATGTAAGGAATTTTCATCTTTTGTGCTATTTTCATCGCTACGATTTCTAGCTTGAATGGCAAAAATAAATGCACCACATCTGCACCCTCAAAGGCTTCCATCAAAACTTTTTTTATAGGTTTTCCAAAAATCATATGCTGTTTATGCGAAATCTCCGTAACAAGTGGAATATATCTCTCAGGGATATTATAGTATCCATCTCCATCAATATGCGGAGCTACAATTCTAACCTGATGACCTTTTTCCTTCAGAGCTTGAGCAAACCTATAAGCTGTCATTGAAGTACCATTGCTTTTATCTGCAAAACTATCTACCACTAACACAATGATTAATTTACGCATCCTGATTTTTATCCTTGAGCCTTAGCTTGAATAACTTTTTATCAAAAATCACCACATAAAAAGTTCCATCAAAAATCTTAATATCAAGCAAGAAACCTTCAACTTTTACTTCAGTTTTTTTAGACTCACTTTGAATTGCATTGGCTTGAAAAATAATTTCGTGTCCCAGCTCAATAGGTGCGAAAAATTTCACTTCAGATCCGATAATAATGCTATTTTTTCTATTAATGGCACAAAGCGCAGCATAAGAAGCGGCATTAAAAACAAATCCATTATGAATCATATTTTCATCTGAAATCATTGATTCTTTTGGAATAAAAACACTTTGGGCACTGTTTTTAGATAAGGAAGTCAATTCTCCGCACAAGGATGTATCAATTTTATTACAAACAATCCTTTCTTGGGCTGCATTCGTTGCGTTTTGTTCTGTTTCTGCAATCTGTTCATCCATTTTTTGTCCTTTTTACCCTGAAATATGCTCTTTTGGGAGCTGGATAACCCTCTATTGTCTTGGAATGATCCTCTGGATCCAAAAATGACTCCAAGCTCATTCCATCTATCCATTGCGTTTTTCGCTGTTCTAAAGGGGTGGTATCTTTAATTGCGAGTATTTCTATCTCTGCAAAACCAGCCCTAAAACACCATCCTTGTAAAGTTTTGATTGAAGGGATAAAATAAACATTGGGCATTTTAGCATAACTTGTTTTGGGACAAAGGGCTATATCTAAATCAGAATCAATAATAAGAGTATCTGCTATCAATTCACCATCTTTTTTTAGAGCACTATAAAGATATTTTAGAGCCACAATCGGATCGCTGCGATGATACAATACCCCCAAACAAAAAATAACATCAAATTTTCTATCATAAATCTTCAAATGTTCAATTCCTAAGAGCTCATAATGAATATTTTGTCGCAGGAAAAAATTAATAAAATCAAACTGGCATTTGTATAGACCACTTGGATCAAATCCCGTAAGGGTTGAAGGCTTGAGTTTTGCCATCTCAAACATATAGTAGCCATTATTACACCCCACATCTGCAACATCTTTACCCTCTATATTCACATAAGGAGCAATCAAATTCCACTTTATAAAACTTTTCCACTCACTATCAATAAATAAATCCCCTAAATAAAAAGGACCCTTTCTCCAAGGTTTAAGCTTAAATGCCAATTCTGTAAAAAATTCTAATGCTTGTTTCTGAATAGGCAAATCAAAATCAATCCTAATTCCCTCCACGCATTTATAACTGCACTTTATATCAGCAAATCTTAAAGATAAATCAGTGATAGAATTCACAAGAGGAACAACCGTCTTTGAAGAAAGCAACTTTAATGCTTCTTTTCTAGCAACTTCAAGCATCACAAACCAATCAAAATAATGGCAAAACAGGATCTAAATAAGGCGTGGTAAGTAAATCTATCAAAGCTGCATTATCCATTCCAAACACAAGGGCAAAATTATAATTTTGAGTCTTAAGTAAATGATCTAGATCGGTTTTATCTTTATAAATTTCATTCTGGGCTACCATATCAAAAACTCCTTCATAGCCCTTAGGTAAAAGCAAGATTAATTTTCCCCATTTAGCATGCATGGCGATATAAGTTGTGTATTTTTTAAATCTTTCTATATCTTTTTCGGTTATAACCACACGATCGGTTTGTCCATATTGTACGAGCTTGGCACGAATATTGATGAAATTTGGTTGCATATAAGAAATGGAAGAAAAATTTCTCAAATCAAAGGCAATTTTATTGCTCATAAACAAATCAATCACACTGGCAAGTTCGGGCAAGAATAAACTAGGTAGCTTTAGATTGTATTGTGAAATCTTATAGCTGATTTTAACATCAAACAATGTCCCAACAAGAACATCAAAGGGATAATTCTGAGGAACAATGGCTTGAACATATTCCAACGCGAGATCCAGAAGTGTCTTATCTTTGATAACAATCCCTCTTATATCTGGGTTTTTGGCCATAAAACTCAAAAATTCTGATAAGTCTTGATCAAAAAAACCTATGGATTCATCTATATTTATCTGGTGAGCAATCTGATACTCAACCTCAGAAGTAAAAAAAACTTCGATTTTTTCCCTCAAAAGCTTATATCGTATCAAACGAATCATTGCATCATAAATAGAAGAAACCTTTATCCATGCAATCTCCCCATCAATCATTTGGACATATTTATCATACACCACTCCATAAGCACCCAAAGCAACCGCACCATCAATTTCATCAGGATTTCTTGCGACAAAAAGACACCCTCTTTTAACTTCATCAATACGAGTGGCCACGCCATTAAAAGAGCTAATAGATGGGGTGCTGGCTAATTCCCCGTTGATAACCTCAACAGCTTCATTCACTTTCACTCTAGCTTACCTTACTTCCATTTTTTTTGGCTTTTTCTATACGCAAAAGAGAAAGCCCATTTTCATCTTTACTAGCAAGTATCATTCCCTCACTGACTTCACCCATCATTTTTGCAGGTTTTAGGTTTGCCAAAACACACACTTGGGATCCTATAAGTTCCTCTGGGGTGTAATATTTTGAAATCCCTGAAACAATCTGTCTTGGCCTATCTTCTCCTAAGTCTATTTGAAGTTTGAGCAATTTATCACTTTTGGGAATTTTCAGTGCTTCCACAATTGTGCCAATACGAATATCAAGCTTTGTAAAATCATCAATACCAATAAGGCTTTCTTCTTTCTTAGTAGGTTTTGAGACAATATCTGGCATTTTGAATTCTTCGATTTTTGGAAAAAGTGGCTCTATTTTTTTAATAACAAAATCCTCAAGTAACTGCTTATTTGAAATTAAATTATCAAAATGATTTGAATCCATACCTATGCACAAACAATCACCTATACATTTTGCACTATCAGGCATCACCGGATACAAAAAGAGAGAACCTTTTGCCAAAATATTTCCAATCAATCCCAAAATTCCCTGTGTTTCCTCAATTCTATTTTCTTTCATCAAATTCCAAGGCTCATATTTTGTAATCAATCCATTAGCAAAACTGAACATTTTCCAAAGTTCCTCAAGATATCTACTAGGCTGAATTTGATCCATAAACAAAGGAATTTTTTCTAAAATTTTTTCCATTTCATCAAGCTCTTTTTGATAAAACTTAGAAGTAGTTTTGGAACTGATTTTTCCTTCAAAATATTTTTCACTCATTCCAATAAGTCTATTTAAAAGATTTCCTAAATCATTGCTCAAATCAGAATTTATCCTATCTATAAGTGCTTTTTGAGAAAAATCGCCATCTTGGCCAAAGGGGACTTCACGCATTAAAAAATACCTAAGTACATCCACCCCATACGCATCGGTAACTTCTTTTGGATGGATAACATTTCCAATACTCTTACTCATCTTCACACCTTCTCTTGTCCACCATCCATGCACATAGATATGTTTGGGTAGCTCAAGTCCTAAACTCATTAAAAATGCTGGCCAATAAATGGCATGGAATCTCAAAATATCTTTTCCTACGATATGAGTAGCATTTTTCCAAAAATCCATTTTTGCTTCACTTGCCCCATAGCCCAAAGCACTCACATAGTTCAACAATGCATCAAGCCATACATACATCACATGATTTTCATCTCCAAAACTTTCAGGTAATCCAATCCCCCATTTAAAACTTGTACGCGTAATGGAAAGATCATTGAGACCATTTTGTACAAACTTTATGACTTCATTTTTCTTATGCTCTGGTTTGATGCACTCAGGATTTGAAGCATACCAATTTAAAAGCTTATCTTGATACTTGCTCAAAGCAAAAAAATAGCTCTCTTCTTTAAGGATATTTGTGTCCTTTCCACAATCAGGGCATTTTCCATTATTGATTTGCATTTGAGTAAAAAAGCTCTCACAACTCACACAATAATGACCCTCATATTCACCCTTATAAATATCACCTTTTTGATACATCACTTCAAATGCTTTTTTTACAGCAACTTTATGATCTTCATCAGTTGTTCGGATAAAATAATCATAATCAATATGAAATATATCCCAAAGATGTCTAAATTTTGCACTGATCTCATCAGCGTATTCTTGAGGTGTTTTTGATTTAGATTTTGCTGACTGCTCTATTTTCTGACCATGCTCATCAGTACCAGTGAGAAAAAATACATCATTGCCCCTTAAGGTTTGGTATTTTTTCAGCATATCAGCAATAAATGTAGTATAAGCATGTCCAATATGTGGGATATCATTGACATAGTAAATAGGAGTGGAAATGAATGTCTTCATCTTTCTTCTTTCATTGGAAAATTTGGTTTTATTATAACAAAACTTATACCTTAGATGTTTAGAATATCAAGCCCTCAATAATAGAGATAATTTTTGAAATATTCGTATTCATGCTCAAATCATAGGAAGCTTTAGACGCATTTTCCTTATAAGAGAAAATAGTTTTTTTGTCCATATTGTTCAGAGTTTGTACAATATCTTTTGCATCAAAACCCTCAGAAGTCCTTCCAATTTTATATTTATCAATAAATTTTTTGATTTCAAAAAGTGGTGTTGAAACCACACAAAGTCTTGATTGAATATATTCGAAAAATTTATTAGGCAATGCGTTGGCATTATTGAAGCTATTTGGTTGGAGAGTTAAAATACCAATATCGAATTGATTACAAAATGTAACAATATCTTTCATATCAACAGGAGGCAAGAACTTCAAATTAGTTATATCGTAAGCACTATGTTTGATATCCTCTAAATAATCTTTTTGATTGCTCAATCCCATCACATAAAGACAAAAATGTTTGTCCAAATTTTTTGCAATTTCAAGTAAATTATGAGAATGTCTATCAGGACTTAAAAATCCGTGATAAATAATCTTGATAGTATCTGTAAGTCTTGAGGGATCAAGAGATACAAAGGGAGGAAAAGAATAAAAAACTTCCACATCAATTCCAAAAACATTTCTGTATTTTTCCCCTATAGCTCCATTTACAACAATAGCCTTATCTACAAGAGGTAAATATTTTTGACAAAGATGTTCAAAAAATACTCCAAAGCTTTTTAGCCACAAAGAGTCTTTTTCATACTCAAGCGGATAATATTCTCTCAAATCAATCAATATTTTTGTGTTTGGGGAAAATTTGCGATACTCTATCGCAAAAGGTAAAAGAGCAATGTCTTCTATTACAATAACATCAAGTAAAGGCAAAGATTTAAGAATATCAAAAATGACCATCCTGTTTGGAGTATAAATCAACTTATCAAATTCCTTGTTTTTGCAATAATTTATGATGTCTTGGTTTTCTTTTTCAGTACGATCTTTAGATGTTTTTGGAGCAGGAAAACTAAAACATTGGATTCCCTCTACAAAAGAACATTCTCTTGCTATGGCACAAATATCATATTTATCTTTAAGCATCATCGCAAGACGAAAAGGTCTTGGTCGTTTGGCAATATCAAAATCTGCAAGTATTGCTATCTTTTTTTTCATTAGCAATTTCCTGTCTTAGAAATAAAAGCATATCCTGTTACCGGGAGCACACAAATAGTTTTTGTTGATTTATTTTTCTTCAAAGTAATTCTAAATGGTTTCGTGAGCTTTATTTTTGAACGGGTACAATAAGGTACACCAAATCTATCGAAATAAATTCTCATCCCCAAAGCAATCTCACAAAAACTATCTGCACTGATGTTGAATTCATCAATTCCATAAGCCTCATTTAATCTTACAAAAACACTTGAATTATTTTTACACTCATCAGAAATGTTTGTATTATTGTAGCCACTCAAGCAACGTCTATCGCTACCCTGCAGGGCTACAATATCGCCTGACATTGGTCTACCATCATAATGAGTGGTCAAAGAAAAACGAGGAGTGTCAATATAAATGCTATAACTGAACATTGTGTATTTACCGTTAAGATGGAATTGTATCTGCCACATCGGAGTTTCGTCAATAAGCCCTTGAGGATCTATACTTTTGAATTTATCTGTGAGGAATTGGGTTTGATTTATGTGGGTATAAAGTTGATTATCATTGAGTGCTAGATGACGAGTATAGAGAATATGCTCCAAAAGAGTATTTGTTGCTCTGCTTAATTGATGAGTTTTTTGAGGCAGTGCTAAAAATGCCAAAATGCCTAAAATAACAATGGAAATAACCATTTCAAGCAGACTAAATGCTGATTGCATTTCAATTTTTCTCATCTTGTTTCTCAAAGATTTTTTGAACCTGTCTTAATGATGTTGTATGATCTAATATTTCTACCCATATAACTAATGCCTATATCACCTTTAGTGCCATTTGGAATTTTAATAAGTCGATACTCTTTTCCATCTTTAATCCCATAAAATCGCAATCTCAAGGCAAGATTTTCATCTTTTGTATGAATGCTAGTAATGCCATATTTTTTAATAGCCAAGCTCAATTCTTTCGCTATATAATAGCCGATAGCAAAGTTATTTTTCGCACTAAAAATGTAAGTTAATTTGTTTGAAAACAAACAAAAAGTCTCCAAAAATACCACTGCAAAAACAACAAAAAATCTCATCTTGTAACGCGTTCTAAAACGTGGTAATCTCACTCTCATATCATGAAAAAAGCTTTTTACCATAATAGGCAACCCTGCGACAATCATAGGAGCAAATATTTCAGAATCTATATTTTGACGAAGAGATAGCAAAAGTGCGAATACTAAAGCAGTTACACTAATATAAACCATTAAATTATTTTGATTTTTTGTAATCGCCCAATAAAGCGTATAATTATAATAAATAAATAAAAAGGGAGAGAAAAGCATCGCGAATTCTCCCAAAATATCCAAAAAATGTCCCTGTGGTCTACCACCAATATCAAAATCAAATAAATTCATATTCAAAGCAAATCCACACAAACAATAAACAATTGTTTTTGGCATTTTATTTCTGATGGCATAAAAAGCCACTGCCAAAAACAATACACTTGAACTACTATCAATAAAAATACTCAAGAATAATGAAAGATAAGGAATTTTTTGATACCTCAAGTTAATATAACATATCCAAAGGGTGATCAAAATAATAAATCCGCTCTTTGTAACCAAAATACCACTAAAATTAATACCAGGCAACATCGCATACAAGAGAACTGCAAAAAGACTATCGGTTGGTTTTTTGAGATAAACCCTGCTGATAGAATAAAGTAAAATCATATTCAAAAAATGCACTATAACAAAAGGTAGTCTCAAAGCATAATCATTATGACCAAAAAGCTGAGTGCTCCACCTAGCTAAGTCAAATATAAAATTATATTCCTCAAAAAATCCATAAGCCTCCTTGTAACTGATAGAAATTTGCGAAATCATCAAAATTTGTATTGAGATACTTAAAACTGCTATCATCAAGAAAAAAATATCAACAACATCAAAAGGTCGTCTTGTTCGGCTATGTCTTTCTAGCCAAAATCGAAAATAAACCCAGATTTGATCAAATCTTGTATTTTTAACCTCCTGTGTAAGCATTAAAAGATCTCATTGAATTTATATCCATATTCTAAAAGTTTGAGCCTAATTTCTTCTTTATGATCTCTTCCTTTTGTTTCTAATGCCATTGTAACACTTGCATCCCCATAATCAAGACTTGTGCTAACTCTATCGTAATCAATCTGAACAATGTTAACCCCAACTTGTGTGAGTATGTCTGTAAGCTTTTGAAGGCTTCCGGGTTTATCGACCAATATAACTTTAAATTTCATCTTTCTGTCTGATTTGATAAGACCTTTTTCTATGATAAGATTAAGCATTGTTACATCAATATTTCCTCCACTCAATATAATCGCTACTTTGTCAGTTGGCCTAAGCTCTATCTTTTTATGTAAAACAGCTGCAACTCCACTTGCGCCTGCTCCTTCTACGACAAGTTTTTGATTTTCGAGTAAATACAATACCGCACTTGCAATCTCTTCGTCATCAACCTCCACAATATCATCTACACCTTCACAGATATATCGGTAGTTTTTTTCATTCACATCTCGTACAGCGATTCCATCAGCGATCGTTCGAACAGAATCCACCTTTTGGATTGATTTATTCTTGAAGCTATCTCTCATCGCTGGAGCACCTTTTGCAGTAACTCCAATAATCTTCACTTCTGGCTTGAGGCTCTTATATGCACTTGCAATCCCTCCAATTAATCCACCACCACCAATTGGAACAAAAACAATATTAACATCAGGCTCTTCTTCTATCATCTCTAATGCAATGCTTCCTTGCCCTGCCATAACCTCATCGTCGGCAAATGGATGGATAAAATGAAGCTTTTTTTCTTGTGCAAGTTTGAGAGCATAAGCATAGGCTTCATCATAGTTATCTCCAGCTAATATCACTTCAGCACCATATTTTTTGGTAGCTAAAACCTTCAGCAACGGAGTGGCTTCAGGCATTACAATCACTGCAGGAATGCTAAAATAACTTGCTGAATACGCTACTCCTTGTGCATGATTTCCAGCAGAAGAGGCAATCACTCCATTCTTGCGATCTTCTTTGCTCATACTTGCAATTTTATTAAATGCTCCTCTTATCTTAAAAGCTCCTATGACTTGGAGGTTTTCTTTTTTTAAATAAATCTGTGTGCCAACCTCATTGCTTAAACGAGGTGCAAAAGAAAGTGGGTTATTTTCTACAACGGGTTTGATTCTCGATCTAGCTTCTTGAATTTTTTTTAAATCTATCATCTATTCTCCTAATGCTTGATACTCTATTTTGATGCATTTATTCTCTATCACTTGAATTCCTTTGGATTCTAACATATCTTTTGCCTGTGTATTTGAAATACCCAATTGCATCCAAAAAACTTTTGGTAAGGTTTTTGCACTTAAAACCTCTAAAGCAATATCTACACAAATCTCAGATTTACGAAATATTACCAAAATATCTATATTTTCATTTTCCAATGCCTCTTTAACATTTCTATAAACCTTCTGTTCAAGTATCTTCTCCTCTTTTGGATAAATAGGAATAATCTTAAAGCCTTTTTGTTGTAAATACTTCCCGACTTGATTGCTATCTTTGGCAATATCTGGACTCAAGCCAACAATACCAATTCTTTTGGCTGTTTGTAAAATTTTTTTAATATCAGACATCTTTTATCCTTTTTATATCCCGTAGAAATACCGGTAATGCTATCAAGATTCCTGAAATTAAAATCAATAAAATACCTGTGATGCTCACAAAATCAGGAAATCTATCGCCTAAAAATAACCCTAAAATAACCCCCCAAACAATACGACTATAATCAATGGGTGCAACAATCCCTGCTGGTGCCAACATGTAAGCACGAGTGAGAAACTGTTGTCCAAAGGTTCCTGCTAGTCCCATCAACAAAACATAGATCCAATCAAGTCCATTAGGAATATGCCATCCATTAGATAGATGAGGAATATTGATAAACATTCCAACACCTCCAATAATGCTCATTGTAATACCAAAGGCAAACACCACGCTTCTCTCATCAAAATAGTCTCTCAGGCTTCTCAAAGTAACAAACGCCAATGCTGCAGCCACTCCGCTAAAAATCCCTGCAAACACACTCTTACCATCAAGTCCCCCAACACTAGGATTTGAAATACATATCACTCCAACAAAACCAATCGCAGTTGCAATAATAACGCCTATTTTTGGCCTTTCTCTTAAAAAAATGGCTGAAAAAATAACCGTATAAATAGGCACACTTTGTGCAAAAGCCGTAGCTGTCCCTAATGGAATAGTGGCAATATTATAAAACAAGGCCAACATACTCAATCCTCCAATAACCGCACGAAACAAAAGTTTTCCCCAGCCACCTTTCTTTTTGTTTTTTTTACTAGGTGGAGAGATTGCAAAAATGCCCAATACAAAAATCACCATCACAAAAGATCGAAAAAAAATATTTTCCATAGGAGATAATTGCGGAGAAAGAAGCTTTACAAACGCATTCATTAAAGCAAAGCTAAATGATGAGAGAGCCATATATATAATTCCAAAACTAGTCTGAGAATATTTCATAGATATCCTTGAAAAAAACTTGTTAAAAGTATAAAACAAATCTGATTTTTTATGCTTAAATTTACAATAAAATATTTTGTATGGATTTTATAAATTAATAAAAAATAAATGTCCGGGGAAACCCGGCATTTATTAAAAGGAAGATAATGCGAAATTAAAACAATGGGAGACATTGCTTTAACTAAAATCACGATTTACAAACTAAACAACCAAACTAAAGGAGACCCACAACCACAACCACACCTACTCTCCTTTAGTTTTTGAAACAACTAACAATTAGGAATTTATTTTTTAATTTTATGTGGATTGCCTGCACCTCCTATATAAGAGATTTCACCGTTGATAATATCATAAGCTTGACCAAATCCTTTGACAAACCTACCTTTAAGAAATTCAAGATGAATCAGATGAAAATCCATCATATCACGAATGGTCTTGATACCTCCGCTTTCTCCAACCTCACCAATAAAGCTATCAAAAATCTTATCAAACTCGCTCCCGCGTTCGATAAATTTTGCCCGTGCTCTGTATCGGAGACGTTTTCTCAAAATAACTGATTTTGCCTTTGACTCATCTTCAATAAACATAATCTCTAAATTATCCGGATTCTCACGCAAACTCCCATAATGTTCAGCCACTTCACTGACATAAATATAATATTTACCTTCACATTTCAAAAGAGGTGCATAAGAACAAACAACTTCCCCTGAGGAATTCAAACTTGAGATAATAATCGTATTCATCCCTTTGATAAAATCCTCAATTTCTTTTTTTACTGATACTGTATCTAATGTCTTAGGAACACTCTGACACAGCTCAATAATTGCATTTTTCAATCCATCTTTTGGATCGGTTACTTTCTGAGGAAATTCGATCCTAAGACTTTTTCCCTCATTATAAGAAATATCTAAACCTAGCATATCAACTTTTGTGAGTTTGACATTTTTTGGCTCATGTAGCTGTCCGAACTTCTTTAGAAGTCCAACAAGCTCTGAATGATGGTGTTCATTCATATGATTCAAAATGCTTTCTGTTTCCATAAACTCTCCTTTCGTTTTAATGCTTTAATTTATCATTTATTTTTAAATTAATGAAATTATAAATACTCTTAACTTAAAATAACATTAAAAATAATAATGATTATTATTTTATATAAAATTCGGCCTTATTTTCGAATTCTAAAGCTATTTCCAACCACCAAAAGAGAACTTAAACTCATAGACAAAGCTGCAAAAAGTGGGATAATAAATCCTAAAACCGCCAGAGGAATCATCAAAAGATTATAAATGACACTTAGAAAAATATTTTGTTTGATGGTTTTATAGGTAAGTGTGGCGATATCAAAAGCACTCCCAAGAGAAGTAAGGGTATCATCAAGAACCACTACATCAGAAGATGCTAGTGCAATATCGCTACCTGACCCCATAGATATACCTATATCGCTTTTGCTAAGTGCCAAAGCATCATTGATGCCATCTCCTACCATTATCACAACCTTACCCTGATGATGATATTGATCTACAATCTTTGCTTTATCTTCAGGCATAAGAGAATGATCAAAATTTGATATTCCAGCCTCTTTGGCAATACATGTGACTACCTCTGTTCTATCCCCACTTAAAAGTCTTATTTCAAGTCCCTTGTTTTTGAGTTTATTTATGAACTGCTTTGTGTCTTTTTTGAGCGTATCTCTGAGTAAAAATAAAGCTGAAAGTTTTCCATCTACGCTATAAGCAAAAATCATATCTTCACCTACTTTATCAATGGCTGAAACATCTACATTGTGCATTTTAAGATATTCCAAATTCCCTCCTAGCAATCTTTTGCTCCCTGATGTTGCCTCAATGCCCATTGAAGATATCTGAGCAAAATCATTGATAACCCCCTTTGCTTCTCCTAAAAATTTCTTGACACTTTGTGAGATAGGATGGGAACTAGCTGACACAAAAGAGCATAAAAGTCCTTTATCAAACTCTTCAAACTTTTGCATCTCTATGACCTCTGGTTTGCCTGATGTAATCGTACCTGTTTTGTCCAAAAGAACCACATCAGCTTTTGCCATCGTTTCTAAAAAGGATGCTTCTTTAAAAATCAAGGATTTTTTATATGCTTCTGTAATCCCTACAATAGTGGCAATAGGTGTTGCTAAAGCCAAAGCACAAGGACAAGAAATAACAATCACAGAAATAGCAATCATCAAAGAGTGTTCAAAAGTACCATCAATCCAATAATACCAACCCAAAAATGTTGCCATCGCTATACCTAAAACTATTTTTGAAAAATACTGAGAAAGTGAATTTGCTAGATTTTGTATACGTGGCTTGTGTGCAATACACTCCTCCATAAGCCTAATAAGCCTAGTCATCAAAGAATCTGCAAAAGGTCTGCAAACCTTATAAATGAAGCTCTTGTTCGTATTTACATATCCAGAAAAAATTTCCTTACCTTGCAAAAAAACAGATGGCAAGGATTCTCCATTGATGGCCTTAGTATCAAGAAGTGCTTCTTTACTCTCTAGTATTCCATCAAGTGCCAAACTTTCTCCAGGCAATATCTCTATTCTATCTCCCACTTTTACTTCTTGAGGTGTCTTACAAATTCTATTTTCTCCTTCTAAGACAATCACATTACTAGGAATTGTGGAATTTAGCTTATCGAGTGCATCTCCTGCATTTTTTTTGGACTTAACTTCCAAAAACTTTCCTACAAACACTATGGTGATAATCATTGCCACTGATTCAAAATAGCTCTCTCCCACCTTGCTCAAACTTGCATAAATAGAATAGATATAAGTTAAAGTTGCGCCCACACATACAAGCATATCCATTCCGAAAGTTCCATTTTTAATCCCAAAATAAGCACCCTTAAAAAATACTCGTCCTGTATAAAATAAAACAGGAGTTGCTAAAACAAACGAAACGAAGTTCAGCACATCTTTCATATCCCTTCCCATACCTAAAAAATACCCTGAATATTGTGCTACAGCTATCCACATAATGTTCATTGTGCAAAAAATTGCTATTACCATTGAAATATAATAATTTTTACGTTCTTTTTTTGATTTGATTTCTTGAATATATGGATCATAGGCATAAGCATCATATCCTATAGATTGAATTAATTCAATAATTCTAGAAAGCTTTATCACAGAGCAATCAAACACAATCCTTGCTTTATTGTTTGTATAATTAATACTTACTTCATATATGCCTTCTTGAGCGTTTAATATCTTTTCGTTCAACCAAATGCAGGCTGCACAATGGATATTTTCCAAAATCAGACAAACTTCACACAATCCATCTTTAGTGGAAATATATTTTTCAGCAAATGCTAGAGTGTCAAAGGAATCCAAGCTGTGATTGCGTATAGACATAGGTGGTGAAATTGCATTATCTCCTAACTTATCATAAAAACCATCCAGACCAGATTCTTTAAGCAAGAAATAAACTCCCTCACATCCATTGCAACAAAAATATAACTCTTTCCCATTATCTATATATTTTTTCAAGGCACTTTCAGGATATTGTAAATGACAATGCGAACAATTTTTCATAAAATATCCTCCTTCTCTTCAAGAGAAATATCTTTTGAATGCACCTTAATGCTATAGGTATTAGTATCTTGATAAATTTTTTTTACCTCATCAGTATTGTCTAATTGGCTATTTGAATAATGAGTGATAAGCGGGGGGAGTATTTTTATACTTGATTTGGTATTAATTCTTGCCTTACATAGCAAAAGACTTGCCTCTTTATCAATCCTGGGATGAACAAATTTGGTCACCTCAGGATTGAATCCCAAATCTTTAAGAATATGAAAAACTCTGTGAGATTCCTTTGCATCATAACAAAACACAAAACTTCCCTGCGATTTCAATAGTCTTTTTACCCTTGTACAAAACTCCCTAAATGGTAAAAATTCCTCACTTCTGGCAATTTTAATACGTCTGTTCTTTGCACCAATTATTCCTAGACGATAAAAAGGAGGATTTGAAATAATCATATCAAACTTTTTTTCACTATGAAAATCTAAAAAATTTTTGCAAATAATTTTTGCTTGAATTTTGGCAGATGCTGCATTTATTTTTGATAAAAATGCCATATAAACATCAATTTCTATCATTGTAAGATCTATATCAAACGCTCTAGCACAAAGAAGCCCTACAACCCCACTTCCTGATCCCACCTCTAAAACACAAGAAGATTTTTTGATAAACTCTCTAGCAAAATCATATAAAAATAAACTATCACTATTGTAACAATATCCATCATATAGCTGATATAACTTTAGGATTTTTTTATCCATAATAACCCATCATTTCCTAGTTTTTGGATATAGAGCAATTCTGCATTCCATTCAAAACCTTTTGATTTAATGTTTTGTTTGAGCGTAGGAGAAATATATACCAAAACCATATCCACAAAAGAATGCAAACTTTCAAACAAATCCCATCCGCCTTCAATAACATTAAATCCTTTTTGGAGTTTCAAATGCTCAATTTGATGACAAATATCCACCTTTCTACAAGGAACTTTAAAAAGTGGTGCGTCATAAAAAGATTTTTCTTTTGTAAGTATTTGTATATTCGGAGATGTATTGGCATACTCTTTTGTGCAATAGCGTACATCAAGCGTAGGTCTATCAACCCTTAAAGTCTTGCCTGATATAATAAGCGTATCTGCGACACATCGCTGATTGTGTGTAAATACCCTAGATTCCATTCCTGAGATCAATCCACTTTGGTAATCTCCATTAATTCTTTGAGCGATTTTAAATAAATTAAAATGCCCTCGCTCTTTTAAGCACAAAAATGGGTATAGCAAGGCATTGCACTCAAATTCTAAAACATTTTGCACAACCTCGATCCCAGAGTCTTGAAGTCTTTTTGCCCCTCCACTAGCTTGTTTTTGAATTTCAGATGAACCAATAACAACCCTTTTTGGACGAATAGTTTCTATAAGCTCTGCACAGGGTGGGGTTTTTCCATAATGGTTACAAGGTTCCAAAGTTACATAAATAGTGCAGTCATTAAAAATACCTTGATGATTGGCTTTGAGATAATGATGTATCTCTTTGGCATCTGCAAGATTGCATTTTTGATAGCTCAATTTCTCATAAGCATTTTTGAGTGCATTCACCTCAGCGTGAGCTGATCCTGCCTTTGTATGAGCACACACAGAAAGTATATTCCCTCCTCCATCTACAACCATCGCTCCAACAGCCGGATTAGGAAGTGTTAGACTCTGGTATTTCCAAGCTTCTTGAATACACAACGACAAAAAATATTCATCTGAACTCAACTATTTTCCTTAAATAACCAAATCTATCTAGCAAAATCATAACCTTATAATACTGTAATTATAAAATAATTTTATGAAACCTCCAAAAACACTCTTTATAAAGTTTTTCTTTCTATTGAAAAAATTTACCTTGATTATGAGATAATCGCATTTTCTAATACCTTTGATTATATGTTTTATAAGGAGACTTAATGAAGATTCCTCGCCCTAACTTCATACAAACCAAAAACGATATTCTTGCAGGAATGGTGGCATCTTTTGTAATGGTTCCAGAGGTCGTTGGTTTTGCACTTGTAGCAGGTTTTAACCCAATTATGGGGCTTTGGACTGCTTTTATCTTAGGACTTATTACAGCTCTAATTGGAGGAAAACCTGGTGCAGTTAGCGGGGCAGCAGGTTCTATGGCAGTGGTGATAGTGGGATTGGCAATCTCACATGGGGTTGGATATGTTCTTTGGGCTGGAGTTTTTGCTGGGATATTCCAAATACTTATCGGGGTTTTTAAGCTAGGGAAATTTATTCGTTTTGTACCTCAACCTGCAATTTTTGGATTTGTAAATGGACTAGCCATAGTGATTGCAATGAGTCAATTACAATTTTTTAAATCAGAAGGAGCGATCATATATATCCTTGTAGGCATTACAATGCTAATTATGTTTGTATTGCCAAAATTTACAAAAGCCATTCCTGCAGGTCTTGTAGCAATTATTGGACTTGGAACATTATCTTATACTTTGCATTTAGATACCAAGCTCGTTAGCGATTTGGGGAACATAAGTGGCACACTGCCTCATTTTTCAATCCCCCATGTCCCATTAAACTGGGAAACCTTAAAAATAATTTTGCCATACTCTATTATTTTAGCACTTGTTGGGTTGATTGAATCATTACTTACCCTATCTGTATTAGATGAAATTGGTGGAGAAAGGGGAGATGGAAACAAAGAATGCATCGCTCAAGGTATTGGAAATACAACTTGTGGATTCTTTGGGGCAATGTCAGGGTGTGCAATGATTGGTCAAAGTATCATCAATACAGCTTCAGGAGGGACTACTAGATTATCATCTGTAACTACCTCTATTTTGATTATTTTATTTGTAGTGAGCATTCCTGGTATTATTGGTGAGATTCCTATTGGTGTGCTAGTAGGAATTATGTTTATGGTTTCTATCAAAACATTTGAATGGGCAAGTTTATCAAGAATCAAATCAATGAGCAAACCCGATGCGTTCATATTAATTGCTGTAACACTTATCACTATTTTTGCGGATTTGGCAATAGCAGTTATTGTTGGTGTTATTATCTCTGCTTTAGTATTTGCCTATCAACAAGCAAAAATCAAATCTAGTACAAAAATCGAAAAAGATGGTACAAAAATCTATGAACTTGAAGGACCTTTATTTTTTGGTTCATCTTCAGATTTTATAAATGATATTTTTAATGTCAATACAGATCCAAAAAATGTAATCATAGATTTTAGCAAAACTCGAGTGATGGATAGTAGCGGGATTGAGGCAATCGACAAAATCACAAAAAAATATCTTCAAGCAGAAAAAAGTGTTAAACTCCGTCATCTTAGCGATGATTGCAAAAAAGCTCTACAAATATCTAAAAAGTTTTGCACCTACGAATTAGATGATCCTAACTACAAAGTCGCAAGAGATCTCTAGCTCTTAGTAACTATCACTAAGAGCTAAAAAGGGGTTAATGAAAGATCGGGAGATACAAAAATCCATTAATTACCGCAGAATTCACAAGATCAATAAAAAATGCTCCAACCAAAGGAACTATAATAAAAGCTGCGTGAGAATATCCATAATGATTGGTAACAGTCTGCATATTTACCATCGCTGTAGGAGTAGCACCAAGCCCAAAGCCACAATGTCCAGCGGCAAAAACTGCTGCATCATAGTCTTTTCCACAAAATCTGAAGGTTACAAATACCGCATAAAGTATCATTATCACCACTTGAGCTACCAAAATAACAAGCATTGGCAATGCTAGTGCAACTAGCTCCCATAGATTGATTGTCATTAACGCAAATGCCAAAAACAAAGACAGACTCACATTTCCTAGAACGGCGACTTCTCTATCAAAAACCTTGTGTATATTGAAAGCTGATAAAAAATTCCTCAAAATAACTCCAATAAAAAGACACCACACAAAAGTGGGCAAAGTATAATTTGTATACTTTGTCACCAAATCAGAAAGACTTGTTCCTATAAGTAATGCTACAGCAATTAATGCCAAAGACTCCACAAAACTTGAAGCGGTTATCAATCGCTCTTTTTTGGGTGACTCAAAACCTACTGGATCCACCTCTTCGTTTAATTTATTTTCAGATTTTGAAGGAGTTTTAAGCTTGTATTTTTTTATCAAATATCTCGCCACAGGACCTCCTATAATTCCTCCACTAACAAGTCCAAAGGTTGCTGATGCCATCGCTACTTCCATCGCTGGAGAAAAGTTATATGGAGCGGCTTTGAAAACCTCTGCCCAAGCAGCACCTGTTCCATGACCCCCACTCATCGTAATAGATCCTCCCAGCATCCCCATCAAAGGATTCACTCCCATTGCCTCAGCAATACCTATACCAATAAAATTCTGAAGAAATAAAAGTCCCACAACCACGACTAAAAATACACCTAGCATTCGCCCACCTTTTTTCAAAGAGGCAAAATCAGCACTCAAGCCAATAGATGTAAAAAATGCTAACATAAGTGGATCTTTCAAGGATGAGTCGAATTTTAATTCAACATTAGAAAATTTATAAACAATCAAAATAAAAATTGCCGCAATAACCCCTCCAACAACTGGTTCTGGTATATCATAATCACGTAAGAACTTTACTCTTTTTATAATCAAACGCCCTAATAACAAAACTGCTACCATGCACACTAAGGTAGCATAAATATTGAAATTCACTATATGCATTTTCTTTCCTTTTTTGCTTTGAATCTGAAATGAAACTATTCTATGGAACTTTAGCTTAAACTACCTAAAACGCTATTTAAAACCAAATCCTATCAAATCAAACAATAAGCATTTTAATCTTATAATTGCAAAAATTATCTCAATCTAGGAGTGTATTATGAATGCTGTATTGCAAATAGGAGCTGGAGGCGTTGGAGGTGTGGTCGCCCATAAATTGGCTATGAATAGAGAGGTTTTTGGCAAGATTATTTTAGCAAGCAGGACAATCAAAAAATGTGAAGAAATTGCAAAAAATATTGCCAAAAAAGGACATGGAGAGATTGTCTGTGAAACTGTAAATGCCGATAGTGTGAGTGAATTGGTAGCACTTATCAACAAATATAAACCTAAAGTCGTTATCAATGTCGCCCTTCCCTATCAAGATCTCACGATTATGCAAGCTTGTTTGGAAACAAAAACTCACTACCTAGACACCGCAAATTACGAACATCCAGATACTGCAAAATTTGAATACAAAGAACAATGGGCATTCAAAGATGCTTATAAAAAGGCAGGGATTTTTGGATTGCTTGGATCGGGCTTTGATCCTGGTGTTACAAATGTATTTTGTGCATACGCACAAAAGCATTACTTTGATGAAATCCACTCTATTGACATTCTTGATTGTAACGCCGGAGATCATGGTTATCCTTTTGCAACGAATTTTAATCCTGAAATCAATCTAAGAGAGGTCAGTTCAAATGGCAGATATTGGGAAAATGGCAAATGGATAGAAACAAAACCTATGGAAATCAAACAAGTGTGGGGATATCCTCAAATCGGTGAAAAAGACTCGTATCTGCTTTATCACGAAGAGCTTGAATCTTTGGTAAAAAATATCAAAGGTCTTAGGAGAATACGATTTTTTATGACTTTTTCAGAAAATTATCTCAACCATATGAGATGTCTGGAAAATGTAGGAATGTTGCGAATTGATGAAGTTGATCATAATGGACATAAAATCATTCCTATTCAATTCCTAAAAACACTTCTGCCAGATCCTGCTAGTCTTGCTGGTAGAACAAAAGGCAAAACAAATATTGGTTGTTATATGCAAGGAAGTAAAAATGGTAAGGAAAAAACCGTTTATATCTACAATGTCTGCGATCATCAAACCTGCTATGAAGAAGTAAATGCTCAAGCTATAAGCTACACCACAGGAGTACCTGCAATGATTGGAGCAAAACTAATATGCGAAGAAAAATGGGGAATTCAATCTATAGGAGCAGGGGTTTTTAATATGGAAGAACTAAACCCTGATTTCTTTATGGAAGAACTAAATAAACAAGGACTTCCTTGGGAGATTATTGAAAAATAATCTCCTCTTCTAGGACATTTAGGAATTTATTGATAAATATATTCTTTTGTTAAAGGCAAATCGTTATTCACATTGTTTGTTAGCAATAGTTGAAATAAATCCACACTACCTACGCGAAATGCCGAAGCACAACTATTTAAATATAATCCCCACATACGAATAAATCTCTCATCGTATTTCTGGGATATTTTATCCAAGTTTTCATTGAAATTTTTATACCAAATATCTAATGTTTTTGCGTAATGTATTCTCAAGCTCTCTGCCATTAAAAGATGGAAATCTGACTCGCTCATAATAGAAATAACCTCTCTTAAAGATGGCAAATAACCGCCTGGAAAAATATATTTATCAATCCAAGCATTGGTATCTCCTTCAAAACAACACATAATTGAGTGTAGCAAAAACATCCCGCCGGGTTTTAAGACTTCTTTTACTTTCTTAAAATAAAGTGGAATATTAGCCTTGCCCACGTGTTCAAACATACCCACACTTACAACTTTATCAAATTGATACAAACTGCCATCTAAATCTTGATAATTCAAAAGCTTAATAGTTATCTTGTCTTCTAATCCTGCATCTTTAACCCTTTGAGTAGCTGCCTTGTATTGTTCCTCACTGATAGTTATACCCAATACATCTACCCCATAAGTCTGTGCCGCCCTAATAGAAAGCCATCCCCATCCACATCCTATATCTAAAAGTTTTTCACCTTTTTTTAGGTCAAGTTTTTTGAGAGTATGATCAAGCTTTTGAAGTTGGGCTTGATGAAGCGAATCTTCAGGAGTCTTAAAATAAGCACAAGAATAACTCCAAGTTTCATCAAGCCAAATTGAATAAAAATCATTTCCAAGATCATAATGGCTTGAAATATTTGATTTTTCTTTAGCACTGCTTTGCATAGGTTTTGCATTATCGTGTTTATGTAAATTATCATAATTGCCATGTAAATATAAAACCCTTGCGATCTCATCCATTGAACCTTCTATATCAATGACTCCATCCATATATGCCTCTGCAACAGTTAAGGACATATCTTTTTTAATATCACTAAATTTCAGTGGTCTATTTATTTTGATTGTGAATTTGGGTGGATTAGAGCCATTTGTAATTTTATCTCCATCCCAAAAAACAACAGCATAATCACCCATATTCCATTTCTTGAACGCCATTTTTAATATCATTTTTGAAAACATTTCAAAGCACCTTGCATAACAAATTTGGACTATTATAACACTTTGAGTTTAAAGTACTTTAAACTCAAACCAAAACACCGATTTATTACTCGTTAATTAAAGGCGATTTTTGATAAAATTTCAATTTTATATCTCAAGCCAAAAAACTGAGGAAAAAATGAATACAGATATTCGAGATAAATTTTTAAATTTTTTCAAATCAAAAGGTCATCAAATCTATGAAAGTATGCCTTTAGTGCCTGATGACGCTAGTTTGCTTTTTACCAACGCAGGAATGGTTCAATTCAAAGACATATTCACCGGTAAAATCCCTACACCGACAACCCAAAGGGCAACATCCGCACAACTATGCATACGTGCTGGAGGAAAGCATAATGATTTAGAAAATGTGGGCTATACAGCTAGACATCATACACTTTTTGAAATGTTAGGAAATTTTTCTTTTGGAGATTATTTTAAAAAAGATGCAATTGCTTATGCTTGGGAATTTGTAACTAAAGAACTCGGATTTTCTAAAGATGTTTTGTATGTCACTGTGCATCAAGATGATGATGAGGCCTTCAATTTATGGAGTGAACACATTGATATTGACAGAATCAAGAAGATGGGGGATAAAGACAACTTTTGGCAGATGGGAGATACGGGTCCTTGCGGTCCTTGTAGTGAAATTTTTGTGGATCAAGGAGAAGAATTTTTTCACTCACAAGAGGATTATTTTGGAGGTGATGGGGATAGATTTTTGGAGATTTGGAATCTTGTGTTTATGCAATATGAAAGAAGTGCTGATGGAAAACTCCACCCACTTCCCAAACCTAGTATTGATACAGGAATGGGACTAGAAAGGGTTCAAGCACTTTTAGAAGGCAAAAGAAGCAATTTTGATTCTTCTATATTTATGCCATTGATTCAAGAGGTTTGCAAAATTACAAACCAAGCATACAGCTATGAAAGTGGCGCAAGTTTTCGTGTGATTGCCGATCACGCTAGAGCAGTAGCTTTTTTACTTGCACAAGGAGTGAATTTTGACAAAGAAGGCAGAGGTTATGTCTTGCGCAGGATTCTAAGAAGAGCTGTTCGTCACGGATATTTGCTTGGTTTGAATCAACCCTTTTTATACCATATCGTAGAAAAAGTATGCGATCAGATGGGGGGGCATTATCACTATCTCACACAAAAAAAACAAGCTATCTCACAACAGTGCAAGAACGAAGAAACAAGATTTTTTGAAACCATTGAATCAGGAATGGAAATGTTCAAAAAAGAACTTGAATCCCTTCCAAAAAATACTCCATTTAGCGGTGAAGTAGCCTTCAAGCTTTATGATACTTATGGTTTTCCGCTTGATCTCACACAAGATATGCTTAGGGATAAAAAAATAGCGATTGACATGGAAAAATTCGAATCTTGTATGCAAGAACAAAAAAAACGTGCTAAAGCTTCTTGGAAGGGTAGCGGGGATGAAATCAAAAATGGAGATTTTATAGAATTGTTAAATAGATTTGGTTCAAACCAATTTAACGGTTATGAGTACTCTAATTTTAGCAGTAAAGTTTTAGCATTGCTTGATGAAAACTACAAAGAAGTAAAAGAGCTTAACAATAGCGGCTACATCCTCTTTGAAACTACTCCATTATATCCTGAATCTGGAGGAGCAATAGGCGATAGAGGGGAGCTCTATAGAGGGGAGAAAAAAATAGCTGATGTTTTAGATACTAAAAAATACTTTGGCTTAAATATTTCTCAAATACATGCGCTAGACACGATAAAAGTCAATGAAATACTAGATATTGTTGTAAGTTCTCTTCGAGATGAAATAAGCAAACACCACAGTGCAACGCATCTTTTGCACGCAAGTTTGAGGAAAATATTAGGATCACATGTTTCTCAAGCTGGAAGTCTAGTAGAAGCAACTCGATTGAGATTTGATTTTTCTCACCCCAAAGCACTTAGTACTGAAGAACTTGAAATCATTCAAGAAGAGGTAAATCGTCTCATACTTAAAGGTATTGAAACAAAAACTGAACTTCTACCCATACAAGAAGCAAAATCAAAAGGGGCAATGGCACTTTTTGGCGAAAAATATGGTGATATTGTCAGAGTTATCAGTTTTGATGAAGATTCTTGCGAATTCTGCGGAGGAATCCATATAAAAAACACTGCCAACATAGGAAGTTTTTATATCACTAAAGAATCTGGGGTGAGTAGCGGAGTTAGAAGGATTGAAGCTGTGTGCGGGAGAGCTGGGTATGAATGGGGAAAAAACGCACTGAAAACACTTGAAAATGCAAGAGGAGTATTAAAAAATCAAGATATTGATGCAGGAATATTAAAACTCAAAGAGCAGATAAAAGAACTCAAAGAAAAAATTTCTAAATCAAGCTCTGTTGTAGATTTAAAACCTATTGAGCAAATAAAGGGTGTAAATATTATTATTGAAAAAATCCAATCAGGAAACATCAAAGAAATAATCGATATTGCAAAAAACAATAATGACAAAATAGCTATCCTCTTACTTCAAGAAGAGTACGGGAAAATCTCCCTAGCTTGTGGAGTTAAAAATGCTCCTTTAAAAGCTGGTGAATGGATAAAAGGGGTTGCTAATATTATGCAAGGACAAGGTGGCGGAAGAGATGATTTTGCCACTGCAGCAGGCAAAGATATTGACAAGATAAAAGAAGCACTCAAATTCGCTCAAGATTTTGCAAGAGAAAAGATCGAGGAAAGAGATTGATTGTTTTAGCTTCTTCTTCTCTTGTGAGGGCAAGATTGTTAGAAAAATTTGGGGTTGATTTTATACAAAAACCGGTTGATTTTGATGAAAATACCATTTACACCAAAAACCCTAAAGAATTTGCTTATCAAGCAACACTTGGAAAATTTAAAACAGCTATTGAAACATTGGGGATTAAAACTCCCTTGCTATGTGCTGATACAGTTATTAATACAGAAGGGATTTTACAAAGAAAAGCTGTGAATATTGATGATGCTAAAGCTATCTTAAGCCTACAAAATGGCAAAAATATTGAAGTATTAACCTGTATGATGTATAAATCTGAAAAATTAGAATTTATTGATATTTCATCCACTCAATACAAACTAGCTACTTTTAATATCAAAGCTCTTCAAAGGTATCTAGATTCTAAAAAATGGGAAGGAAAAGCTGGGTGTGTTATGATAGAAGGATTTCATAAAGACTATATTATTAGTCAAAAAGGGCTAGAAAGCACAGCTTTGGGTTTAAGTGTGGAAAAAATATTACCATTTTTAGGACTTATATGAACACAAGTATTTTAATTGTAATGCTTGTTACCTCAATTATAATAGGTTTTTTGGGTCTTTTGGCATTTTTATGGGGTCTAAAAACAGGGCAATTTGATGATGAAAAAAAAATGATGGAAGGTGTTTTGTTTGATGGTGTTGATGATTTAAACGAAGCAGCAAAAAAAGAACAAAAACAAAAAAACATTAAAAGGAGCAAAAATGAACAAAATTTATGATGTAGCTATCATTGGTGCAGGACCAGGCGGAATCGCTTCAGCCATTGAAAGCGTCGTTATTGGGATTAAAGATACGATTATGTTTGAAAAAGGCGAGGAACACTCTATGACCATTCGCAAATTCTACAAAGATAACAAACGCGTAGATAAAGATTATAAAGGACAAAAAGTAGAGCTGAATGGAAATATATTTTTTGATGATGGAACCAAAGAGAGTACCCTAGAACTATTTAGTGAAATACTCAAGAATCACAATATTGAAACTCACTTTAAAACAGAAATCGAATCCATCAAACAAAATCCCGATGGATTTTTACTGACTACTACAGACAATAAAGCTTATAATGCTAAATATATCGTAATCTCTATAGGAAAAATGGGACAACCCAACAAACCTGCATACAAAATACCAATCACATTACTAAAAAAAGTTTCCTATAACATTAATGATTGCAAAGAAGGTGAGAAAATTCTAGTAGTGGGAGGAGGAAACTCCGCTGTTGAATACGCTTGTTATCTTGCAACCATCACAGATACAACCCTCAATTATCGACGCACAGAATTTACACGTATTAATGATTCTAATGCCCAAAACTTAAAAGAAGTTCTCCAAGAAGGAAAACTCAAATCAAAATTTGGAATCGATATTGAAAGTCTTGAAGATGAAAATGGAAAAATCAAAGCTAATTTCAATGATGGTAGCTGCGAGACTTTTGATAAGGTGGTCTATGCTATCGGAGGAGTTGCTCCTGTAGATTTTTTAAAAAAATGTGGCATTACACTAGATGAAAACAATATTCCTATCTGTAATGACAAACTAGAGAGTTCAATCAAAAATCTGTTTGTAGCTGGAGATATTTTATTTAAATCTGGAGGATCTATTGCTACTGCACTCAATCATGGGCATCAAATAATCAAAGAAATCAAAAGCAGAATGTCCTAATTCATTGGAATATTCTGCTTAAAAAGATTGTTAATAAATTTATAAGTATTTTATTCAGAAAAATATCCTAAAATAATCTCGTATATAATTTTATAGGAGGTCAAGATGTTTCACGAATACCGAGATGAAATCTCCGCCTTAAAGGCAAAAAATGCTCATTTTGAAAAAATATTTGAAGAGCATAACGAATTAGATAAAAAAGTAACGAATGCTGAAAATGGTCTCAATCCCTTATCTGATATTGAATTAGACAAACTAAAAAAGCAAAAACTCAAACTCAAAGATGAAGTTTATGCAATGATCATGGAATATCGAAAAAATAGCCATTAAAAATAATTTTTGAGGGTTAGAACTATTTGCCCTCAAAATACTTCAAGATAAATTTCTTCTCAAGTTCGTAAAGTTCATACCTAATGCATTTAAAAACTTCACTTTCTCCAAATTCAAACAATTCTCTATGCTTAAGATATTCTTCTAGCACTCTTGAACTTTCCTGTGCTCGTTTGAAATTTGCTAGTACTATTTTAGATAATTCATCACGGTTAATTTCCGAAGAAATGGTTTTTTTTAAGACATCTTGTATGCTATCGCGATGACGAAGTAAAGAATTGAAGTTTTTTAGTTTGGCTTTATGTCGTAGATTCTTTAAACTTAAGGCAATATCTTCATCGTTGTGAAGATACCTAGCAGTATCTTCAACAACTCTTATTCCCTCTTTTAGACGGTTAAGGTTCGCATCAAGGATTCTATAAACTCCCTTAGTCGTCTCTTCCACCAAATAATCCAATAAGTTGCAAAATAGAAATAAAGATATTTAAAAAATCCAAATACAAACTAACAGCAGCATCTACTGGACTATCATATCTCCCTCTGACCATATTTTGAGTGTCATAAGCCACATAAACACTAAACAACACAGCACAAGCACCTGCGATGACTGCTTGAAAAATAGGTGAACCTAAGAAAATATTTACCAGCGAACAGACCACAACAACAATCAAAGCTATAAAAAGCATTTTTCCCATATTCGCCAAATCAGATTTAGTTTTAAGTGCAAAAATACTCATCACACCAAAAATAATGGTGGTCATTCCTAAAGCCTGCCAAATAGCTCCAGCCCCAGCTCTAGCAATCACATATCCCAAAAGTGGAACTAAAGTAACCCCTGACAAAAATGTGAAAATAAAGAGCATCATCACATTCAATCCAGGCTTACTCTTAGAAAACATCAAGCCAAACAAAGCTGCAAACTCAGCAATAAAAATTGCCCACTTATAAGCAATCACAGCTTCGAAATAACTAAACCCTACCAAAGCTCCAATCGTTGCAAAAAGCAAACTAGCGGCAAAAAATTTATAAGTTGTTTTTACAAAACCCACCAATGCTGTATCGCTCATTACATTGGCATACTCTTGAGTTCTGCTATTCATATAATTTCTATCATATAGTCCCATATCTAACCCCTTTTTTTGGTTTTACGAAAATGACGCTCAAATACTACTCTTTTTGTGTCAAGAAATTGTAAATTGAAATAAATCGCTTTTTATGAAACTATAAGATAAAATAATAGAAATATTTTATAGGCATTTGAAGGGAACTGAACTTATGTCCAAACTAAAAATTGCTATCAATGGCTTTGGCAGATTGGGTAGAAGCATTGCCAGAGTCATTACTAACAGAGATGATGTAGAACTTGTAGGTATAAACGATGCTAGTGAATGGGAAATCCTTTCTTATTTGCTTGAAAACGACAGCACTCACGGACATTTTCCAAAATCAGTATCATATGAAAATAACCAACTTTTCATAGACTCAAAACCTGTCAAAACTTTTTCCTATAGCAATCCTAATGATTTGGATTTTACCATCTGCGATGCAGATGTAGTCATTGAATCATCAGGAAAATTTCTAACACAAGAAGAAGTAAAGCATCACATCAAAAAAGGTATCAAAAAAGTCGTATTTTCAGCTCCTACAAATGATGAAACACCGACTTTTGTAATGGGAGTAAATCACCATCTTTACAATGGACAAAATATCATTTCTAACGCCTCTTGTACCACAAATTGTCTAGCTCCAATTTGTCAAATCATTCACGAAAATTTTGGCATACAAGCAGGTACGCTAAGCACTATTCACAGCTATACAAACGATCAAAATCTACTCGACAGTGCTCACAAAAGCGACAAAAGGAGATCTAGGGCAGCAGCAGTTAATATCATTCCTACAAGTACAGGAGCAGCCAAGTCTATTTATAAAATCCTCCCAGATCTTAAGGGAAAGCTTCATGGACATAGCATTCGAGTTCCTGTTATAGATGTGTCTATGGTGGATCTTAATCTTGAATTAAAAGAGCCTATCTGTGCAGATATTATCAATGATACGCTAATAAATGCTTCAAAAAACAGATACGCTGGAATATTGGGTATTGATGAGAAATATGGCGTGAGTACAGATTTTTTAAACGATCCTAGAAGCTCCATTGTGGCAAAAGATCTAACCTTTAGCATTGGAAAAATGGTAAAAATTATGGCGTGGTATGATAATGAATGGGGTTATTCCAATCGAATAGTTGATTTATGCGTGTTTGTTTCCAAACAATCAGGTATAAATTAGTCTCAGATATAAATATTTGTAATAACTATAAAATTCACCATATGCTAAAAATATTTCGTTAATCAAATTTGACCTTCCGGAAATATTTTTGCGAAAAAATTAATCATTCTAACAAACCAACTCGTGTCTGGAGAATGTTTTTTATCCACAGTTTCATCACCTTCTATCCCCTCCCATATGACTTTATTTTTCCTAAGCACTAAATGCCATGCTTTTTTCATTTCAATTTGCATCAGTTTTTTTGTTTCTTTTGCAAAATCTTCATTGTCAAATACCGCTACCACTTCTGTGTTGATATTTTCAGAACGTTGATCAAGATTAAAGCTCCCTACCCAAGTGATTTTATCATCAAAAACAATGGTCTTGCTATGCAAGGAAGCTCCTGAACTCCTTTTTCCGCGAATTTTAATTTTACCTTCACTGCGTTTGTATTCATAGACATTTGCACCCATTTTTACAAGTTTATCGCGATACCTCTCCCAAGCACTATAAACCACCAAAGCATCTGTAGAAGAGAGCGAATTGGTCAATATACTGATTTCAGTACCCTTATTTATGGCGTCTTTAAAATACCTTAGCCCTTTTTTTCCCGGCACAAAATACGCTGAAGAAATATAGATAGAATCTGTTGAGGAATTCCAAATTTCTTTAAGTGCAAGGGTTATTGGGCTAGGTACTTTTTTTTCTACTTTTTCAGGAGAATCAGCTATGAGTTGTGCATTGCCCCAATAAATTTCATTTTTTCTATTTTTGTATCTAAAAATAAAATTATCAATAGCCAAATTATATATTTTCCAATCCTCTGGAGATCCTTCGATTTTTTTGATATATTTGGAATAGTTTTTCATATATTTTTTCATCTTCGATTTAGAAGGCAAAAATCCAACCGGAATGGAGCGATGAAAATTCCAATACTCTCCAAAACTTCTATGAGCCTCCTGTGCAACCTCACCTAAGAAAAAAATATCTGTATCAGAAAAATTAACATTCAAGTTGTTGTCAAAATAATTATCTGCAATATTTCTGCCACCAATAATAAGAGCGATATTATCAACAATAAAAAGCTTATTATGCATTCTCTTATTGATTCTTGAAAAATCATAAACCATCTCTGGAAATCTAAGAAAATGGATTCTATTCCTGTAGGGATTGAAAATTTTCACACTAATATTAGGATGATTATCCAAAGCTATGACATCAGAAAAATCAGAATCAAGACCATTATCATCAATCAAAATTCGGATCTTAACTCCACGATTTGCAGCTTCCCAAATCTCATGCATTAAAACCCTTGAAGCAATATCATTCTTATAAATATAAGTTTGAATATCAATACTTTTTTGGGCCATTCTAGCCAAAGAAGCACGATGAAGGAGTGCATAAGAACCATCTTTTATAATCATTGCACCGCTCTGATTGGGAAAACTCTGAAGTTCCTTCAAATAAACCTTAGCTATATCCGTATGAAGCGGATCGAATTTTCTAGTAGTATCATTAAAAAGAGTATTTTCTTTAGAAATGCTTTTTGTAGAAGCAATGATAGAAGAGCAGCCCACTAGAACAAACAATGCCACACATACGACAACTAACACATTTGTTCCACTGAGCATACTCACCCTAATCAACGCTTAAAGACCTAATTGTTTTTAATTCCAATCCTCTGCATCTATTTCTTATATCCTACAGAAAGCATTTTTCTTCTCAAATACGCGATCTTTGTCTGTAATGGAAGTTCTTTTGGACAAGTATCATGACAAGCAATTAAACTCATGCATCCAAATACTCCATCATCATTTCCTACAAGTTCATAAAAATCATCATCTGTACGTTTATCATGCGGATCAATCATAAATCTAACCACACGATTCATTCCTGCTGCACCAATAAAATCTTCACGCATTAGTTTGGTAGCACAACTCGCTATACAACAACCACACTCAATGCATCTTTCAAGCTCAAATACTTCTTGGGCAACATCAGGCTCAATTCTTTCTTCAGGTTTAGAAATATCAAAAGTTTCGTTTGTATGTATCCAGCTCTCAACACGTTTAGCCATACCCGCAAACCACTCTCCAGTATTGACACTCAAATCCTTGATGAGCTTGAATGCAGGCAATGGCATCAATGTAATCACGCCATCAGGAAAATCTTTAGTAAGAGTTTTACAAGCAAGTCTAGGGCGACCGTTAATCATCATCGCACAACTTCCACAAATTCCTGCTCGACAAACAAAATCAAAACTCAAGTCAGGATCTTGATGCTCTCTTATCATATTCAAAGCAATAAAAATTGTCATTGAATGGGCTTCTTCTAGCTGATATTCCCTAAAATGAGGCTTAGATACCGCACTTTGAGGATCAAATTTTAAAACCCTGATTGTAATAATTCTTCCTTTATTTTCTTGAGCACTCATTTTTCATCTCCTAATCGTTGATTTTTGGCTTTATATCTAGGCAATAAATCAAATGGCATCAAAGCTTCTTGAAGTTGATATCTATCGCCTCCCTTGTTTTGAATCTCTTCTGTGATTTTTTTGATTTCTTCATCTCTTTTTTCCTTTAGAGGATGGGGTATAAAATTTCCCTTAGCTCCATAACCTCTAAAATCTGGGGTGAGTTCCATCTTCATAATATCTAAATCTTCATATTCTAAAGTAGGTAGAGTTTGATCGGGATTAGGCCAAGAAGCAAGTGTTCTTTTAAGCCATTTTTCATCATCTCTTTTGGGGTAATCTATCCTTGTATGTGCTCCTCTAGATTCTGTTCTCTCCAAAGCACCTTTTGCAACACAAAGAGCAATTTTGAGCATTCTTGGAACCCTATAAGCATCTTCAAGTTCAGGGTTGTTATGCATTTTTTTATTTTTTACATTGAGATTTTTAGAACGTTTATAAAGCTCTTCAAGTTCTTTGACAGCTTCTTGCAACAAAGGACCATCTCGAAAAACTCCAACTTTTTCATCCATAATGGTTTTCATTTTATTTTTAATTTCATACACATCTTCATTGCCACCATTGCTAAGCAAAGAAGCCAAATATTTTTCCTCTTTTTCCAAGAAAAACTCAATTGTTTTGGATTGAACATCAATCTCAGCATCGACACAAAATTCAGCAAAGTAGTCCCCAATAATCATACCTGCGACCACTGCTTCACTCACAGAATTTCCACCTAGTCGATTGAATCCATGCAGATCCCAGCAAGAAGCCTCGCCTGCACAAAACAATCCTTTTAAATGAGTGTGTCCCTGATAATTTGTTCTTACACCACCCATTGAATAGTGTTGCATAGGCTTAATAGGAAC
This sequence comes from Helicobacter cappadocius, assembly GCF_030688855.1. Taxonomy (GTDB): domain Bacteria; phylum Campylobacterota; class Campylobacteria; order Campylobacterales; family Helicobacteraceae; genus Helicobacter_J; species Helicobacter_J cappadocius. Next base: position 171,558 of record NZ_JAUYZK010000001.1, read on the forward strand.
CCACCCTTTGCTTCCCTCATCAGCAGGATCAATCCCAGCAAAAGTTTTGGCAATATCTTGAACATCTCGTAAATTTCGTTCAATATGAGCTCGACCTAGTATTGAAATATCTAGCCAAACATGCTCTCCATAAGGAGATTTCACACCTTTGCCACTTTTGATATGCTCCAAAATTCTTCTAGAAACAACATCTCTACTTGCAAGTTCTTTTTTCTCAGGTTCATAATCAGGCATAAATCGATAACCATCTTTGTCCCTAAGCACACCACCATCCCCGCGACAACCTTCAGTCATCAATATTCCACTAGGCACCAAACAAGTTGGGTGAAATTGAACTGCTTCCATATTGCCAAGTTTAGCAACTCCTGTTTCCATAGCAATAGCAGCACCCACACCATCACATATCACAGCATTTGTAGTGTGTGCATATACACGACCATATCCACCTGTAGCCAACAAAGTACCTTTTGAAATATAAGCAGAAATTTCGCCTGTTATAAGATCCCTTACAATAGCCCCATAGCACTTGCCATTTTCGTGTATAATCGAGACCGCTTCTTTCCTATCACGAATATCCACACCATTTTTGTAAGCCTCATTAGCCACAGCATACAACATAGAATGTCCAGTCGCGTCAGCTGTAAAACAGGTTCTCCATTTTTTTGTCCCACCAAAATCTCTTGATTGGATATATCCATGCTTGCTAGCATCTTCTGTGATGGTGACATGCTCACCGTTGATAACTGCAGGTCTATCTCCTTGCTTGATTCTTGTCCAAGGAACTCCAAATCCAGCTAGTTCTCTAATTGCCTTAGGAGCTGTAGTAACAAACATTCTAGCTACATTTTGATCACATCCCCAATCGCTTCCTTTTACGGTATCCATAAAATGAAGATCTTCATTGTCTCCTTCACTCATCTTACCATTTCCAAGACTTGCTTGCATACCCCCTTGTGCAGCAGCTGAGTGGCTTCTACGCACAGGAACCAAACTCAAAACAATTACATTCAAACCTTTTTGTTTGGCTGAAACCGCAGCCCTAAGACCTGCCAAACCACCACCGATAATCAATGAATCGCAATATGTTACCTTCATAACTTATTCTCCCTTGCCATATATTTGTGTGTCAATATGTTTGTAATTTATGTTTGGATCTGTTTGGGTAAGACCTTTTGCTATATATGCGTAGTAGGTAAAAAGCCCCAAAACAATAAAAAACACGCTCATCGCCCACTTAACCCTTCTGAGATTAGCAATGCCTAATTTTTCAAACCAGCCCCACTTAATACATAATCTATAAAGTCCAATAGAACCGTGCAATTCAACAGCAAAAAGCAAAAAGATATAAAGTAACCAAAAGTGCTCACTCACGAATCTATATGCTGAGCCATTTGGCCCTATTGTATCAGGCTGTGTAAGCATTACAAACAAGTGAATGCTTGCTAAAAAGAACATTGCAAATCCAGTCCCTGCTTGAATAACCCATAGACTCGTATCACTATGCTTCATCAGATGTTTATGAGTTCTCAAAATCATAAATTGTCTATAGTTGATAGGAAACTTTCTCATCGCTAAAAATGCATGAACAACTAAAACAATAATAATAAAAACAGCGACTCCGCTTACAATAGCTGGATTTCCTGCTTTGGAAATAAAGCTTCCCTCAAAAAATTTAGCGACTTTATACATCGCCTCATCGCTAATAAGGATGCTTGATACCAAAAACATATGCCCTATCATAAATAATGCCAAAAATAATCCAGTCGCACTCTGCCAAAAATCAAGTCTAGCTGGGGTCTTACTTTTTTTGCGTTCAGTAGTGATACCCAAATAACCCTCAATGATTTTATCTTGTTGCATCTATCTCTCCTTTTTGTTGTGTGAATTAAATCTTCAAATAAATAATCCTTATTTGATTAGATTTATCGGTTTGAATTGCTTAACATCCATCCACTACGCTCTATTTCTATCTATAACAAAATCTAAGATTTTTTAGCATAACAGAGGGAATATTTTGCAAGAGTTCTAAAAGCAATGACGCTATGATTATTGTTTTTGAGATTGATTTTGATGACAAATGCTTCCTTATTGTTAATATCAGCAAGAGAACTCGCCACATCTGTCAGATGACCACTTTGAGTCTTTATAGATGAAATATTCACTCGCATTCAATCTCCTAAACTCTAATTGCGTTAGATATAATTATAAGACAATTTTTGTTAAAAAATGTCTTAAAATTTTAAACCTATTAAGAAATACTCATTCTTACAAAAAGGATGATACTTTTTGTAAGAATTTTTGTACCTGATTTGGAAAAATCAAACTCTAAAGAAAATTTCAAAAACTTTCAGATTTTCAAACCAAAATAATTTCACTCAAATAAGATTTTCTGATTTGAGTTCAAAAACTCAAATATTCTAAAAATACTTGCTAAAATATCAAACATTCCAAAAATACTAAGAGGCATTATGACAAAAATTGTTGCAGCAAATTTCAAAACCAATCATACAAAAAAAACTACAAAAAGCTATCTAGAGTCTCTTGAAAAGAAACTTTTAGCATCTGATAAAATCTATATTTTTCCAACTCCCATAGCATTGTGTGAAAATAATTTTAAACATCTAAAAGTGGGGACTCAAAACGCCTATCCTATTTTAAATGGTGCCTTCACAGGTGAAGTAGGCCTAGAATCCCTCAAAGAACTAGATATTAAAACAATCCTTATTGGTCATAGCGAAAGAAGAAACATTTTAGGAGAATCTCAAAAATTCTGTGCTGAAAAGTTTGATTTCTTTGCCAAAGAAGATTTTGAAATCATTTATTGCGTCGGCGAAGACATATCCATTAGGGAAAAAGGGGTTGAAAATGTCAAAAAATTCATCAAAACCCAATTTGAAAATATTCCTGTCCAATATCCAAAACTCATTATCGCCTATGAGCCTATTTGGGCTATCGGAAGTGGAATGAGTGCATCAGCTGAACAGATACAACAAACGCACAGTTTTATAAAAGAAATCTCTCCTGCTCCAGTTTTATATGGTGGGAGTGTGAATATAAAAAATATCGCTGAAATTTTAAATATACAAGAAGTTGATGGGGTTCTTGTTGGGAGTGCCTCACTTAATATCGATAGTTTCTATAAAATAATCCAAGAAGCTAGAAATAAATAAAGGAGAAGAAATGAAGCTTAGTAAAATGTTAGAATCCATAGGAATAGACACTTCCCTCAATAAGGATTTTGAAGTAAAAGCACTTGCGCCTTTAGAGAGTGCATTAGAAAATGAAGTGAGCTATATTGATCAAAACAAATATCTATCAAGCCTAAAAGAATCCAAAGCTGGAGCAGTCCTTATAAAAGAAAAAGATGTTACCCATGTCCCCTCTCATATGCAATCAATCGTTGTCCCAAATCCACATCTAGCTTTTGCCAAACTTTCTGCTTTTTTTGCTAAAGATGAGTTTGCTTACCCAACAGCAGAAAAAAATCAAATACAAATCGGTGAAAATACGACAATAATGCCAAATGTATTTTTAGGCAATAATGTAAAAATAGGTAAAAATTGCACCCTGATGCCTGGAGTAGTTATCAGCGATAATGTAAATATCGGAGATGGGTGCAAAATATTTCCTAATGTCGTTATATACAGAGATACACACATTGGTAGTAATGTTTTTATACATGCAGGGACAATTATCGGCAGTGATGGATTTGGATATGCACATAATGAAAAAGGTGAGCATGTAAAAATCCAGCACAACGGCAAGGTCGTCATTGAAAATGATGTTGAAATAGGGGCCAATAACACTATTGATCGAGCGGTATTTGGAGAAACACGTATCAAAAAAGGTTCAAAAATTGACAATCTTGTTCAGATTGGTCATAATTGCACTATTGGCGAACACACCTTGCTTGTCTCACAAGTTGGACTTGCAGGATCTACCAGCACAGGAAGAAATGTAGTTATGGGTGGTCAAGCAGGAACAGGGGGACATATTCATATTGGAGATTTTACCCAAATAGCAGGGAGGGGCGCTGTAGGAAAAAATCTTCCACCAAACACAAAATGGGGCGGTCATCCACTTATGGAATTAGATGAATGGATGAAATTTTTCGTAACATTACGTAGAATGGTCAAAAAGAAAAGCGAGTAATCAATCCAAATATTTTTTCGCTTTTTGATAATAAACAACCCTTCCAATCATATTCTTATCAAAAAGCACACTATTGGGTATTAAATCAGCGTGTCCCACATACATTCGACCATTATCTTTTAAGACTTTATAAAACCTTTCTATTGTTTTAAGGCGATAGGCTTCGTCAAAATAGATCATCATATTGCGTGAAAAAATAATGTCAAACTCTCCTAAATTTAAAAAATCTTCATCAAAAATATTGACCAGTTTATATTCACATTTTGGCAATAATCTTTTTTTGATTTTAAAATCCTTCCCCAAAGGATCAAAAAAACTATTTCTTAATTCATTACTTAAACGATGCAAAGATCTAGCAGAATAAATACCCTCCTCGCCCTGTTTAATAGCATCAGAATTGATATCAATCCCACATATGGACACTCTATCTATATTGATCCCTGCTTGAGAAATAAGCATTCCTATTGAATAAACTTCATCTCCACTAGAGCATGGGGCTGAAAGAATTCTAATATTCCCTTGTAGAGATTTGGCAAAATCAACAGCTATCTCTAGTTGTAATAACTCTCTATAAAAGTAGGTCTCATTCACTGTAACCAGATTAAGTGCTTCTTGTCTAAAAAGCGAATCTCCCAAAATTTTGTTACTCAAATCCCTAAAGGTCGCAATACTGTGAGCTTGTGCAAAATAACTTAACCTATGCTTGATAACATCTTGCTTTGGAGTGAGATCTACTCCAGATATCTTTTTGATAGTTTGAATAAACTCCACCAAACCATCATCATCACTAGGAAGAGGAACAAGTTTTGGTTTTTCTTCAACAATAGGTTCTTTTTCTTTTTTTCTAAAAAACATATAAGAAACTCTCCAACTTTATTCTGATGTCATCTAAATGCATCACATTCACATCAGGATTTATCTCTTTTGCTTTTTTTGGCATTCCATAAACAATCGCACTCTCTTCACTCTCTGCAATACAAGTAGCACCAGCACGATAAAGATCAAAAAGTCCTTTTGCTCCATCATCTCCAATACCCGTGAGAAGAATTGCCAACACATCAATGAAACCACAAATATTCACAGCTGATTGAAACAAAACATTGATATTGGGATTATAAATGCTTTCTACATCTTTGGGAATAAGGCTAAGAGGTGTATCTTCAGAAAGAACCGATGTTTTACTGCATACAAAAACCTTAGGGGAAAGGAGTTCTTTTTTTGAGACTTCTATAGCCTGCATATTCATTTCACGTCCAAATTGCGAAACAAAATAAGGGACAAAAACGCTGTTCATATGCTGTGCAATAACGATAGGGGTATTAGAATTATTGATGCCTTTTAAGAGCCTATTAAGATGACCGGGGCCACCTGTGGATGCCCCGATAAGCACGAGTTTTGATTTTTTCAAGTTTTAAACTCGGCGAGTTTGTTATTCAAGATTTCTGTCATTTTATTAAGGTGTTCAGCCACACTAGCAATCTCCTCTACACTTCTTGCATTTTCAGTAGAAATATCGTTGATTCCTGAAACGCCTTGTATGATTCCTTCGATACTTTTTCCGGTCTCAATATAATTATCTACAGTTTTATCAGCAGTGGTGATAGCATCATTCATAATCTTGTTCATACTTGTTATTTTATCTTGAACTTCGCTAGAAATATGTGTCAATTCCTCAATTTTTTGAGAATTTTTGTTCATTTGCTCACTTGCATCTGAAATTTCTTGGACTATTACAGAAATTGTAGAATTAATTTCAGTGAGACTTTTTTGCGTTCTCTCTGCTAGATTTCTAACTTCATCAGCAACCACTGCAAAACCTCTGCCGTGTTCTCCTGCTCTAGCAGCCTCAATAGCCGCATTAAGTGCAAGAAGATTTGTTTGATCGGCAATTTCATCAATGATATAGAGGATTGATTTTACATCATCAGCATTTTTGCTTAACTGCTCGATTTTTACAGCAAGTTCAGCTTCTGTTTTTGCAGATATGACAATCTGATTAGAGAGATTTCCAATAGCTTCATTGGCAGTATGCACATATTCCCTAGCTTCTTGAAGATCTTTTTTACTGCCTTGTGCTACATCAATAGATGTGTGCATTTCTTTTTTGATCTCTTTGCTTTTGGTCGTTACATCAGAAACAATATTTGTAGATTCTTCTACACGATTCCCTGTTTGCAATGATGTAGAGCTAAGCTCATGAGCGATAGAAGAGTTCTCTGTAGATAGTTGTTTTGCCTCCACAATAAGAATTCTAACTTTTTCTATAAAATTATTGATAGCTTCACTTGCTTGTGCGACCTCATCTTTGCCTCTGATTTCGAGCTTTCTAGTAAGATCCCCATCTCCACTAGATAAATTTCTAGCACGGTGAATCAAGGTTTTCAAAGGAGTTATGATGGTTTGACGCACATAAAAGAAAGAAGCTGTGGCAATCAAAATAACTACTACCAATCCAATAATCACAAACTTAATAAGACCATCTTCTATGGAACTAGAAACCTCGTTTTTGATTTTTTGATTTGCTTTTAAAATATCTCCAATATATGCAGTTACTATTACAATATAACCAGCATCTCTATCGACTTGCGCATAAGCAATCTTATCTTCTGGTACGCCACCTTCTGTTTTGGGCATTTTATACTGTACATAGCCTCCACCTCTTTTAGAAACCTCAATGAAATTCTTGATATAAGGAACGCCATCAGCAGAAACTACCCTGATTCCATTTTTTCCTTCATTTTGAGGATTTACAGGATCAAAGAGTATTGTTCCATCGGTTTTAATAATAAGAGGATAGATAGCATTATCTCCAGCATTGATATTTTTAAGTATCTGTATAATATCTCCCTCTAAATAGGTCATTCTTCCATCTCTAGCATAAGATTTCCACATTACATGTGTGGCTTGATCGATGAGATCATAAGCATCTTTAAGTTGTTGTTTTCTCTCGTCAACTGCACTTTGATCAAGTTTTCCAATGAGAAATTGCTCAATATTGGCATTGAGCTTAAAGGAACTGAAAATAATAATCCCCGTAAGCAGAATCATAGAACCAACCAATATTGCGATAATACGAGAAGATATCGTCATAAAAACTCCTTAGCCTTAATATTAAAATATTTTAAGAATAGGTCTGCCTCTAGCATTTATAAAACAGACTTAAATTCTATCGCCGAAATTATATCTAAAATAATATTTTTACAATATTATTTTATTAGAAATAAAAAATACCATCAAAAATTTATATAGTTCAAAACTAATTTGATTATTATCTACTCGCATTCACAAGGATTGCCAAATGGGATTGTTAAAAAATTAGGTCTAAAAGCGATAGGCTACATTTATCCCATAACTCGTATGTCCTCTTATATCTGAATCTATATCAGGGGTGATGCTAAGATTTTTTGGCACATATTTGCTAGTGACTATCCAAGCAACCCCCCAGCCAATAAGGCTTCCTGTGGCAACCTGCCAAATACTATGCTTACCAGCATAAACTCTGGAGGCATCTGTTAATAGTGCAAGTGTAATCACTGGAAGTGCGGGTTTATATCCATATCGATAAAATACAAATCCTGCCGCACTAAAAGCACCTCCTGCATGACCGCTTGGCATACCTTTATAATCATCACAACAAGGTCGTTTTGCAAAAGCCACATTATAGCCTTTTTTGTGAGCAGCATCAAAACTCCGCTTCACACCTTCTATAATTCCTTGAGTTACCAAACTACCCACAGCAAGTTCTGCAAACCCTCGATAATCTTTCATCCCCAGCGAAACCACCGCCACAAAAACAGGCAAAAGTCTAAAAACATCTCCAAATCTTTCAAAATCACCTTTAGCAGATGCACTATTCACACAAGAGCTCCACAAAACTATCGCAACAAAAATTATTTTTTTCATCAAAACCCCTTGTATCTGTAAATACAATTATATAAAAAATCATATTTAAACCTCGTAAGGGATTTAAAATATTTGAAATATATTTAATATTATAATTATCATTATTATTATAAATAAAGGTAATTATGAGAAAAATATTTTTTTGTTGTTTGGTATCCATCATACAAGTTCAAGGAGAGTCATTGAAAGATTATCATATTTCAAAAATAAATGTTGAGGGAAATAAGGTTGTTTCTTATGAGGCTGGGGGCATTTTTAAGATTACCCAAGAATTTATAGACGACTTTCCTTCTGGAAATGGGGATATTACAAGTTTGCTAAAAATCAATCCCAATGTACAATTTAGCAATTCTTATCAAAGCTCCAAAACACCCGGCGAAATAGACCCTGCAAACATCTCTATCAATGGAGCAGCTTTTTATCAAAATCTTTTTAATCTTGATGGAATAAGCATGAACAATGATCTCGACCCAGCTAGTAATAATCCTAATTCCATTACAGATATACCCGGAAGATCTCAAGGCATCAGCATTGATTCATCTTTGATAGAAAAAATAGAAGTTTATGATAGCAATGTTTCGGCTAGTTATGGAGGTTTTGAAGGAGGCGTGATAAATGTTACAACCAAAAATCCTAGCAAAAACTTCAGTGCAAAGCTCTCTTATCAAACCACTAGTTCTGCACAAACCAAATACCATCTGTATGAATCTGACAATGAAGTTCTTTTAAATTCTAGCGATAGTAGCAATGAACCTTATTTTTTCAAACAATTCATTCGTGCAAATCTTTCGGGATATTTGGGAAAACATTTCGGAATCATTGGAAGTTTTTCAAGCGTAAATTCCACCATTCCCTTAAAAGAATATATTCCATCATATAAAAAACAAATACAAAAAAATCAGTATCGAAATATTTATAATTATTTTCTAAAAACGACCTATGATGGTATTGAAAATCTAAATCTATCATTTAGCCTCACTTATGCTCCACAAAACAACCAATACTTCATTAAAAATGCTAAAAATTCTGAATTTTCTATTCTTTCTGGAGGACTGCAAGGGTCTTTAAAAGCTACTTATAATTTCAAATCTCTAACTTTTGTCAATAACCTATCTTATAGCGAATTGAAAAATTCTAAAAAAAGCCAAGAAAATTATTTTAAGGGCTGGAAATATTCAGAGGAAAAAGACTGGGGGACTCCTGGAAAAGGAAGTAATGAAGGTGCTTGGGGGAATATTAAAACCATCCAAAGAACCATAGAGTACAAAAGCGATTTAAAATTTGAAGAATTTGAAATCTTCAAAACCTATCATTTAATTTCTACTGGATTGGTGCTAGATTTTGGCAGTAGCTACTACCAAAGGCTTGAAGATACTTTTTCAGGCTCTAGTCTCAGTGCTATCAAAGAAGGGGGTATATGTGCTGAAAAACAATACTGCTCCAACTCCCCTGTTCAAGGAGAAAAATCCTCCATATGGAAAAACAATGCCGGACAATATTTCAAATGGCTAAATGTCTATAAAGCTGGAAAAATCAATCTGGATAATTTCGGCTATGGATTTTATCTTCAAGATGATCTGAGAATTTGGAGGCTTTCTTTTCGTCCAGGACTTAGAATAAGCGGAGATACCTATATGAAAAAAATCACCTTAGCCCCAAGAGTAGCTCTTGCTTTTGATGTTTTTGGTAATAAAAACACCAATATCATAGTAGGTATCAATCGATACTATGGCAGAAATCTCCTAGCTTATCGCCTCTATGATGGAAGAACTGCCCTGCAAAGTACCTATAAGAGAACAAATGAAAAAACAACTTGGGATAAAGCAATAATATCTCAGCAAAAAAATAACACTCAATTCAATCGCCTAAAAATACCTTATAACGACGAATTTGTGGTGGGCATTACGCAGAGATTTTGGCAGTTTGAAGGGAACTTGAAATACATTCACCGCAATGGAAAAGACGAGATCACAAAAGTAAGCTCAAAAATCGCTTCTTTGCCTAAAGATCCTGATTATACGACGCTTTATTACACCTATACAAATGACGGAAAAAGTGTGAGCGATATTATAACTCTGAGCTTTTCCACTATCAAACCTATAGAATTTTTTAATATCAAACAGTCATTTTTATTTGGAGCAGACTATAGCAATATCAAAAAAAACTATAATGATTACGCAAGTTCTCTAAATAGCAATGCTTTCAATGATGTTGATGTTATATTTGATGGCAAGATCATTAAATACAACAGCCTCCCTCCAAATGATTTTAATAAACCCTATAGTCTTACTTTTACGACTATCTCACAAATCAAAATTTCAACTTTTGATCTGACTTGGACAAATTTCTTTGCTTACAAAAGTGGCTATAAATCTATCGCTATCAACGGAGTGCAAACAAGCTCCAAAGGAGAAGAACTAGACAATTATCAAACCTTTGATTTTCCAAATACATTCAACTGGGATGCCCGAATCGGTTTGAAAAAAAATCTTTGGGGGAAAAATATGGTTTTTATTTATTTAGATATTTTTAATGTATTTGACAATCTCAACATCATCAGTGCAAAAACAGAAACTATCAAAAAGAAAAACACTGCTCTTATTCCAACCTACCAAACTGGTAGATCATTTTATATACAGGTAGGTTATGAGTTTTAAAGAAAATTAAAAAAATATTCAAAATCTTCCTAAAAACAAAATTACTATATAATCCCATCAAAAGAACTCAAAGGTTGATTATGGATTTTTCAAGCAACGATGCCGTCTTGCAAACAGTGCTTGTGGCATTTGCTATCTCTACGATAATCTCTGCTATCGTAATTTTAGCTTCAAACAAATTTCATATTTTTATTGACAAAATAGACACCCTCAAGCCTCAAGGATTTCATAGTATCCCCACTCCAAGATCTGGGGGAATAGGAATATTTTTGAGTTTTTTTGTGAGTTTTTTATTATTCAAAGAAGCGAATTTGTATTTTCTCATAGCAATAGCTATTATTTTTTGTAGTGGATTGCTTGAAGATTTTTCAGCTTCACTCTCTCCAAAAACTCGTTTATTGATCCAGCTATTAGGAAGTGCTGTAGCGGTCTTTGGGATGGATATTTCCATCACAAATCTATTACCGATCCTTGCATTGCCTTATTTTTTGGGGATTGCCTTAGGTTTGTTTGGAATCATTGGGGTTTGTAATGCTGTCAATATTATAGATGGCTTCAATGGACTTGCCGGGGGAATTTCCTTGATGGCATTTATTAGCATTGCAATAGTGGCATTTATCTTAAAAATAGATTTTGTTTTCCTAAGTTGCTTAATTGGAATTGGAGCATCTATTGGGTTTTTGGTTTTTAATTTTCCAAAAGGAAAGATATTTTTAGGAGATGGTGGTGCATATATGCTAGGATTTATTATCGCCACCCTTTTGGCTATCCTTACAAAAGAAAGTTCAGGGATTTCTGCGTGGTTTGGACTCTCTATTATGATTTATCCTGTGTGGGAAGTGGTATTTTCCATCATTCGCAAAAAACTCAAAAAACAATCCGCTATGTCACCTGATGGCAAACATTTTCATATGCTCATCCACAAAAAACTCAAAAGCAACCCCCTAACAGCAGTCGCTATATGGCTTTTAAATCTTCCCTTCATGGTGCTTTCTGTTGTTTTTATGCAAAATGCTTGGATGCTCATAGCAATTTGCGGGGCATTTGTGGTGATTTATTCAGTCATTTATACAAAACTCAACAAATCTAGCTCTTAATTTTGGTATTTAAGAAATCCATTTAATCGCTTCTTCATATGGTTTTCTATTTTTTGGTGGAATTGTATTTTTCTTAGAGTATCCAAAGCTAAGAAGACATGCAGGATTAATATCATCTGTGTTCATATATTGACCTAGTAGCCCTTTAAGCCCTGCAGCATAAAATCCTCCGATAATACATGAATCAATATCTAGCATTGCTGCAGTTTGCGTCATCTGACCTATGGCAATAAAGCACTGCTCTCTAGCATAGGATTCGATCATTTTTTCATCATTTCTCAAGCGATTTTCTCTCACAGACTTTAGCATTGAATTGATGCTCTGGAAGTATTTTTCATCTTTGTAAAGTTTTTTGAGATAATTAGAATCAGGTTTGATAACATCACCTATCACAGCACACACCACGACCAAATGAGAACAATCCTCTATTTTATCTTGATTGCCCGGTGCATCTGCTGCGATTTGATGTTTGAGCAAGTCATTAGTAATCACTACAAATTTCCAGCTCTCTAGCCCTAGCGAACTAGGCGCACATCTCCCTGAGTGCAAAATCACCTCAAAATCCTCATTTGGAATTTTTCTATTCCTATCAAAGTCCCTACAAGAATAGCGACGATTAAGTATTTCTAAAACCTCATCTTTTTGCATATTTATCCTTTAATATCAAATCTTTATATCTCAAATCATACCAAAGATTGCTATTTTAGGTCAATCAGAACTATAAAACTACTCACATATCTGAAGAAAACCATCCTAAAATAATACCTTCTCTCTACATAATTTAAAAATACTGTGATATTGAGAAAAAATTTTAACCATATTGTAAATGAAAATAATAAAAAATTGTTTTATAATTGCAAGTTTTACTTCTCAATAACAACTTATTCCAAAAAAGGATCCTTAATGAAAACTGAATTAAATTTTTTAAGCACTCAGTGGGGGGGGGGGCTATAGAAAACTAGCTACTCCCGAAGATTTATTTTTATCAGAATCTTCTCTTTGTTCTCCTTGTGATAACATATCTTATTCCAAATCCCCACCTCCTGGTAGAAAAAATCGCTCTTCTTGTTTGCTTTCTTTTCTAAATCTTTTTCAATCCAAACTCATAGCTTCACTCACAAGCAGACCTTTTTTCCTCTCTCTCACCTTAGCAGGTTCATTATTCCCATTTACAGCTTATGCTGACACCATAGACTCTGGTGCTTGTACGGCAGAAAATTCCAATTGTAATCGTTTTTACTTTCTCACCAATAGCGATGCCAATTTTCAAAATCATGCACAAGTCTATACTCTGACTACATATAATGGGACTACATATGGTGGTTATGTCAAACACGTCTCTACTTTGCAAAATTTTAACGGCACGATTTCAGATATGATCTTTCAAGGTATCAATCTCATTGCCCCCCGTCTGAATATATCTGCAAACACCAATAATATAAAAACAATCACAGACTCTCAAATTTCATCAGATTTGTTTGGATCTTTTTATAAGTTGGTTGTGAAGGACTCCGACATAAATGGCTTTATTACTGCTTATGGTGATGGAAAATGGAAAAATGACAATCTCACCTTCGATCATAGCAATATCACTGGAAGTATTATAAACGCTTCTAACAATCCCGGTAACCAAGTACATCTGACATTTTCTAATGGCTCTGTGCTAAAAGGTGATATTATTATCAATTCTACCGCCACTTATGACGCTACCAAATCTCCGAACTTTTCTGCGATAATGTGGACTGAGTTTGACAATAGCACCTGGTATGGGAACTTTAAAGACATCTCTGCAGATGCTCATTTTGAAAGTCACCTCACCCTAAGAAACACTCAAGTCAATCCTGATAGCGATACTAAAACCAACTTCAATTTTGTGAATGGAATGCATTACTTCAACGTTGAAGATTCTAATCTAAATGCCGACATCAGCATCCAAGCACATACATTTGTAAATTTAAAAAACTCATCTGTACATAATATCAATCAAATGGGCGGAGGTCACGATGGAATTTTAAACAAGGACAACACACTCACATTGGATCACTCCTCTGCTGATTATATTGGAATCAATGGTGGAATTACAAATATCACAATGACTAATAACTCCATCATAGGAAGCAAAGATCCTGTTGACCATAATGTGATTTTTGTTTCTGGAGGTTGGGGGAGTCTGACAATGACAGATAGCACCATTAATGGTGCTATCGACTTAGATGCCTATAACAGCCTCCCTATCAAAGCCACAAATAGCACCTTCAATGTCAAAAGTGGAAAAAAAGGGTGGGCTATCCTCAACTACTTCGGAACGATAAATGATAGCTATCTTGATCACTCTACTATGAATGGAGGTATCCTCTGGATAAACTCTACCTTTACAGGTGGTAACAATAATGAAGGATTTGAGTTTAGAAACGGTAGTGTTTTAAACGGCGATCTCCATTATGCAGATAGTCCATATGGAGTCTCTAGTACAGGGGCAAATTTTGCTTTCAAAGATTCTACAATGAACGGGAATATAACAAGCAGTACTAGTAACGTCACTCAAGGTAACCCCATCACCCGCGTGATGTTCAGGCAATCCACCCTCAATGGAGATATCTCCATATCCTCAAAAAATCTTAATTCTACTGATCCTAAAAATCCTTCTAAATATGCTGTTGTAGATATGTCTTTAGGATTTTGGCAATCGACCTTTAATTTCAACAATATCACCAGTCTCTCTGATGATACCACGTACAAACCTAAACTTGCTATCGCTTTGAATGAAACCAATATGATTGGAGAAGATATCAAAAATCAAGGCGATCTGACCATTGTAGCAGGAGACAACTCCCTTATTAGAGGCAATATCACCACAGGTATAGCTGATGATGGCACCCCTATGAAAAATGCGACTTTAGATCTCCATCTCACTTATTGGGATTACACTATTACTAATGGTATCGCGCAAAAAAACACTTCTGGTGTTTATAAAACAAGTGGCAATGATGATATGTCTCACATCTCTACCTATGAAGGTAGGCTCATCACAGGTGCTGCTGGAAACAATATCCATTTAGACAGTGGGACATTATCTCTTCTCCCCGGTTCTAATGTAACAGCTTTTGTCAAAGCAGACATTACAAGCAATCAAAAAAACACTATTAAGATGCAAGATAGCTTTTTTTATATGACAAACAAATCTATTTTCACAGGTGCACTCATCTCATCAGGATACAATCGCCTAACCTTAGATAGTGGCGTTAGTATCAATCTAAACTCTCCTTCTGCTTTTAGAGGGAGTTTGGTAACCCTTACAGGAGGAGGTGCGATCAATATCAACGCCACTTCTGCACTATTCCTCAAGCCTAATGAAAACTCTAATAATCTATATCACTTCTCTTCTCCTAGTGCTAATCTTGGGTTTGAAGGTACTTTTAGAGATAGCGCAACAGGGGGGAATTATCTCGAGCTTGATAGTAGCCAAAAAGTTCCTAATGGACTTGGCAATTATGATGATGCAGTGGTGTTGGTTCTCGATAAAGGAACTGCTGCTACTCCTAATACCTTCAAAGGCACCCTCTTTGCCAAAGGAAGCAAAAACTACCTCTATCTAGGTGATTATTCACAATTCACTTTAGATACAGGTTCGTTTTTTGATGGTGTATTGGTCACAAAACAAGACGATACTGCTAATCATTCAGTATTTAACAATGCCAATGGAAATGTTGTCTTAGAAGACGGGAGTTATTTTAGAGGTTCCCTCTCTGCAAACACCCTCACACTCAAGGGTGCTAATATCATCAATAATAATGATACAACCATCAAAGCCATCCAAGTTCTCTCTGGAAATAATAGCCTAAATCTAAGTGCAAGCACTACTGCTCCAATATTAAACACTGGAGGAGGGCTTGATGTAGATTTTAATCCTACAGATGGCAAACCCATCTCTTTTAAAGGAGGTATCTATACATACGGAGATGCAGGGACTCATGTAAGTTTTACCAAAACCCTCTATGCTGATCCAGATGGTAGCACCATCATAGCTACTGGTAGGGCGGTCAGTCTTGTCGAATATATTTCTGATATGGCTACCATACAAACTTTTGCTTCTACTCTTGAGCAGATCCCAGATAGACTCCCTGTGTATAATATCTACACCAAAGATAGTGCAGTTAATGGATTTTTTATCACTGGCCCTTTTTCTGCAAAAGCGAACATACACTATAGCGGTGGAAGGACACTTTTAATTCTAGCAGATTCCATGGATACAACTACAGATTCCGCACCTACAGATACAGATACACCTGCAGATGCCTCAGATATAGATCCAAGTCAAATACCCTATAAAGATGGTGTCTTGATTTATTTAGACGCTTCTAAGGCAAATACGCTTTTGAGTGATTATAGAAATCTCTATCCTGAGAATTTTGCAAGTTTGAGTGTAGATAAGCTCTCTTCTATTACCCAAGCTGCACAGATGGCTGCTTGTAAAGCTGATAGTAGCAAATGTCTCAAAGATGATGATCCTAGCAAAATCAATGGATTTGTAGGAAGTGATGGAACACTCATCTATAAGGCTTACTTAGATGGGATTTTGGTAGGAAATATCGCTTCACTTTCAACATCTACCTCCACAAGCAAAAAACAATACATCGCTACTTTGAATCCAAACTCGGCCTTTGTCGGAAGTATGGAAATCAAAGATACCCCTATTTCTGTCAATCTCTCCGAAGGAAGTAAGCTTGTCTTTACAAAAGACTCTACAATCCAAACCCTAACATCCAGCAGTGATGATTATATTGACAGATCCTCTCTTACTGCAGCAACTCTTGCACAAAACAACACCATCATAGATCTAGCAACCAATGCAGATCCACATAATCTAGTAAAAAAAGATAACTATTCTACTTTGAATATTGATAATCTTAATGGTGTGAGTGATGTTGTGTTCAAGTTCTCTTTTGGAAAAGATAGCTCTGGAAACAATGCTTCTGATAGGTTGGTAGTCACTAATACTACAAACTCTAAAAACAACATCATGCAAATCTATCAAAACCTCTCCCATCCAACAGAACTTCAAGATGGAGAAAAACTCCTGATTGCTTCAATAGCTAATGGTGGCTCTATTGATGGTGGAAAAATCTTTGAAACTGGACAGATATTCAATAATGAAGGATTTGATACGATCAAATCAAGTATTGTTGTGCTTGATCAAAATAGCAATGATCCTACTACTGCAACAAGTGGAGCTACCTATAGCAACTACTATCTAACTTCAATATCAAGCTCTATCAATACACAAGCTGCAAATATTTCTAAAGCGGCTCTGAATTCTAACCGATCCATTCTCCTAGGCAATATCAATGACTTGAACAAAAGACTTGGGGAACTCAGAAACAATCCTTATACACAAGGAGCTTGGGCGAGGATTTTCAACGGAATGACTAGCTCTGATTATGGTATAGCTGTAAGGAATATCTTCACCAATGTTCAAGCTGGGTATGATTATTCTGTGGGCGATCTTAGAGATGCAAACCAATATGTAGGAGTAGCAATATCTTATGGATACAGTAATTTAAATGCCTCTTCAGTCGATCTCAAAGGCAATGCAAATATGATAGAACTAGGTGCGTATTATTCTTATGTAGCAGATAGTGGGCTTTATACGGATTCTATTTTGAAATATGCTTTTATCAACAACAAACTCAGCATTGATACAACATCTGCTATCAATTACAATACCAATGCACTCACCTTTGGTCAAGAAGTTGGTTATCGCTTCTTTTTAGATAGAAATAAAAAATTTTATATCGATCCACTTGCTGAAATTACTTTGGGATATTTTGGAGGTGGAAATGTAGATCGGATAAAAGGAGATGCTTTCTTAAATACCAAGTTTGATCCAAGTTTCTTATACAGAGTAAAAATCGGAGGGAATATGGGCTATAGACTCATCACCTCCAGAAATGAGACGGATTTTAGAGCTGGGCTTTCTTATGTCCTAGATGGAAACATCGGAGATATTTCGATGAACTCTAATCTCTCTTCTGCTACACATAGCATTCCTGTTAGCAATACAGGACTTTTGCAATTAGGAGCGAATTCTATTATTTCTAGCAACTGGAGAGCATATGTGGATTTAGATGTTGGATTTGGTTCGAGCATCTTCAGACAAGATTACCTCATCTCACTAGGAGGAAGATATATCTTTGGTAAAAAAAGCAGAGTCATCACACCTGTAAATAATCCACTCCATAACAACAAGCCTTCTAACAAAAAATAAAATATATACAAACTCCTTCCTTCTAAGTAAGCTCACAAAAGAAGGAGGAGTTTGATTAGATATGTTAATTGGAATGTGAACATAAGCATATAAAACTCCGTTAATACCCATATTAGTTGTCATTTTTTTCTTAGGAGAAGGGGAGGAGTTATCACAAATATCGACAATATCAAACTCTATGATTTACACATCTAAATATTACTTTCCATAAATTTTTTTACAAGCATCATTATTTCCAAATAGACAATCTTTTTGGAGTTTTTCAAATTCTTTGATACGTTGCTGTTCTCTTTTGTGAGTTTGATATTTATCTACTCCATAGACTGCCAAACAAACAATAATGATGAAAAAAATGTCAAATCTTTTGATTTTGGGACAAAATTTACATGCCATATTTTAAAACCCTTGTAATTAGTTGTAATGAAGATTATTGTATCAAGATTGTGCTTTAACAAAAAATATGATGATTGTTATGATCAGAAAGGTTAGCTAGTATCACCAAGCTAATCAGCTCCTAAGAGTGACTTTTGCGTAAGCTGGAGCGTAATTTGTATTATTTGCGTTTATTATTGTTTGCAGTTTTACAGCGTGCAGCTGGTATGCAGCTCAAGCGATACAGCTCCTGTCGAAGCCAAATCAACCCCATAACCTAATAAAAAATACAAGATTGTATCTAAGATTTTCAAAAAGAATATCTATTGATAAAACAAATCTAAAGAGATTTTTTGATCTTTTGTATTGATTTTAGGAGTGATTTGAAAGGCTATAAGGAATTGATAGAGTGGGTATGTTCTTAAATTCTTCTATGCTACAATTCTTCAGAATTCTTTATTCTAGGGCGTTTCGTTTTAGGCAGTTCTTAAATTCTTCTATGCTACAATAGAACTCTTTGATTATCTTCATAGCTCATTGTTTTAGGCAGTTCTTAAATTCTTCTATGCTACAATAGACCCTATTTATTCTCCCTATATTGTGAGAATAAATAGGAATAAACCATAGAAAATATGCTAGAATAGCACTATAAGAATTTAAGAACTGCCTAGAATAAACGGTTATTGGGTTCCGTGCGGGGTTACAATCCCCCAAAAACCCTAAAATTCTCATATACAAATCTACTAAAACAACACTAGTTGTCTTGGTTTGTTGATTTCTTCAATTTTACTTCTCTTTCCTAGTAATAATCTCATATGATCAAATTGTTTTTCTGTTAATATCAATGCTCTGATATTCCCTTTTTCAGGAAGTATTAGATCAAGTCGATCCAAATGAGAGTTTGCACTTGCAACCCCCTTGCAAATACGAACATACACTGAAAATTGGAGCATTATAAAACCACCTTTTATAAGCTCTTTTCTGAATTTTGCAGAATTCTTCCTATCTTCTTTGGTATGCGTTGGCATATCAAACATCACTAAAACTCTCATAAATTTCTCTTCCATTTGAATTCTCTCTCTGAAATATTGGTAATAACAAAGAATCTTCTGTGCCTTTTAGAATATTTGCCAAAGACCAGACCGTGCGGGTTATAGCTCGATACATAGGATAGTATTTATCCTTACATAAAATCTTAGCCCCTAAGATACCTGCCAATTTTTGGCGATGATGAATTTGAAATCCATCTTTTAGAGAATCTCTCTGCACCATCAAAAGCACTAGAGAATCTACAAATATCCGATAAGGTTCCATCATATCATCAGCAAGATTAAAAGAATTGAATTGGTTTCTATGAAATAGACCGAGTGCGGGTAAAAATCCACTTCCTACGAGGCTTCTTGCCATAGAACCTCTCAAAATTGCATAACCATAATTGAGTGCAGAATTGATAGGATCAAGACTTTTCCTCACAAAATCCACTCCAAAAAGTACTTGAAAATAAAATATCGCTCCTTGTGCTTCAAAATTTTTAGAATCATTGAGCATTACATTTTTAGATAATTTTAGGATTTTATCAGCTGTTTGAGGAGAAAAATCTTTTGCTAGAGTGCTTTGATTGTAGAGTTTTTGCTTGATGATTTGTTGCCACAAAATAGCTTTCTTTTGCTTAGATAACTTCATCTGTGTTTGAAGTGTTTCAGAGATTTTATAATGCCCTAAATAGGGGGTAAAAACACCATTTGGCATATGAGAATCATCGCAGGTAAAAAAAGCTATTCTACAATCTGCTAATTTGCTCAATAAACTAGCAGTAATACTCACCTGATTGCTCTCACAGACAATCATCAGAATATCCCTGAGTGGCAAGGTTATTTCCTGACCTTCTTGAGTGATACAAAAATTCGTATTTTTAAGACTTAGCTTGGCTGGATTTGTGATGAAAATACTCTTATAAGCTTCATCAAAACCACCCATCTAAGATCTCTTTTTGGTTGTTTTGAGCCTGACATCTCTCCTGGGCTCAAGTGGTGCTTCACTTATCTCTCCTAATACAGAAACTATACATTTTTTGAATATTTTTAGATTCTGTATTCCGCAACTCTCAGCTAGAAATCCTGAAGATTTTTCTTTAAAAAATTCTTTTTCATCACTAGATACAAGGTTGCTATGATGCCTAAAGCTTAAAGTCCCCGTACTTGAGCTTGCTCCTACATAGTAGGCATAGATACTTTTATCCATTCCTTTTTGCTGAATCTGCACCAAATCATCTTTAAAAAGACTGAAACAAAATTCATAATTTTCATCCATCTCTAGCCAGTCTTTGATCACTCCTGACTTGTCTTTGCCTTGAACAATAGCTTTATTGGGTAACCTACCTATTGCAAAATCATAAGTATAGATAGGAATAACATAATATTTTCCCTTATCTTTAGATCTGAAGATATCTGTTCGGATCATTTCTCCATTATCTACTATGCCCCCGTTTATTTCGCGTATTTTCCCTAATTCAATTGCCTTTTTCACGCCTTCTTCTCTACCATAACTAGCATAATACTCCGTGCGTTTGCGTATAGTCTGCTCGTGTAATGCTCCAGTGACATTTCTTCTAGATGCTCTTGAAACAAAGATTGTTTTTGTTGCTGCTTCTAGTTTTGATCGAAAATCTTCAAGTGGTTCTATTGAGGGTTTTTTGAACTTTTGGGTATTTTCATAAATCTCTTTTGCCTTTTCTTTAGAGTCTCTATATCTCTCCTCTTTTGATTTCAAATAATTACTTAAGGACTTTATATTCGCATCTGTGGCAAGTGCGATGATTAGAGAATCTTGAAAATGGTGCAAATGAGTCTCTCTATTTTTAGAATCCAATCCCCAATAATGTCTAAGAATGCTTGTAAGTCCTCCACTCATAGTTAAAATATGCTTCTTTGAGCCTTTGCTTCCAGCTTGAATAGAAGTATCCTCTGAAATATCTAAGGGTAAGAATTCCAAATATTGAGATGTATATTGGCTTACAAGCCTGTTGATATAACCTGTATCCACTAGGTTTCTAGTGAGGAATTCACCCCTTGAGCCTATGTTTTTGTCTATAAAGGCAGTGTTCATAATTTTCTTTTTCACATTTCTAGGCAACTTTGAGATAGCATTAATTCTTTTGCGTAATTCTTCCCATTTTGCCTCATCTGATCCTATCCATTCATAAGGCGTCTTATTTCTTTTTAGTTGATTTTGAGCGGTGAAGACTAATACCTTATTGTTTTGAGAGTCATCTAGACTTCTTGAAAGTGGATAAATATGATCAACTTGGAGTTTATTTTCTTCTTTTAGATCTTCAATCTCTATCTTTTTGCCGCTATAGATACAAAATTCATCTTGTCGTTTCCATAATTTTACTTTTAGAATATTTCGACCATTAACCTCTAAACCAAATTCCTGGCATAGATTTTTTGCCTCATCATTGAGTTTTCTGTTTGCATCTTGCTCTTTCTTTATCTTTTGGCGATCATTGAAACTCTTGCCTACATCACGAGTGAATTCAATATGAATTTTGTGAAGTCTCCCATATTTTTTAATCACAGCATTGACAACTTTTCTGTATTGTGAAATCGCCCTATTGACAACAGGGTTCAATGTATCTGCAAAATCTGTCTGTGCTAGTGGGGGCAAAAGTCCTTTTTTCACATTTTTTGTACAAAGTTCCAAAAGTCCACTTAATTCTATAGCCTCATCATATCGTTTGCCTTCTTTCATCAAAGGAGAAATTTTATAAATTGCTTTTAGGCTTAGGGCGAGTGTTTTATCAAAACCAAGCTGATTAAGGCTTAATTTTTCCTGCATAGACTTGGAAATAGGAAGTTTAGAAATTTTTTCTTTTATGGTTTTTTCAGATCGATTGAAAGCTATGATGTTTGCAATCTCATCAAGTGTTTGAACCTCTAAGGCATTGAACTCTTCTTCAAAATCACTCAAATATTCTTTGAGTTTATGAAACTTTGGAAATGATATAAAAATCTTTTTTTCTGTGTCTTTTTGCGTATAATCTAGGGCATTGTCTTTAAATACTATTGAAGGATAGTTCTCAAGCTTTAAAATCTTCCGCAGCTCTCTATAACTTACTCCAGTTTTTAGGCTTTTTGCTTTATTGAGTATGAGTTCAATCATCTCTTGTGAAAAAACTTCTTTTGTGATTTCCCCAATATAAGCTAAGGTGTTGATAATCTTTGTGAGATTGATAAATTCCTCTGCGCTATAGCAGCACTTTGAAGCTCTTTTTTCTTCAGAATAAAACTGACATTTTCCAACCATCGATTCAAAACTCTTCAAATCCCGCTGATAAAAAGCTATTTTATTGAACAATTCTTCTAGCTCTTGAGTTGCTTTCTGATTTCCAAAACTTCTTTGAGAATCAAATAAGATTTTTACCTCCTCTTGTAAATCTCTTCTCCCTACAGAATGTTGATACCCATCTTTAGAATCCTTAGCTTTGTTCCTAACACCTTTAAACTCTCCCTTGCATCGTTCCTTTAAAAAATACTCTTTGCACATCATCTCACCAACACTTCTATAGCCTAATCTTTGCATTTCATCTCTGTTGGATTTGATAGATTTTAAAATAATTTTATTTTCTTTTTCATCTTTTTGACTTTGCATACAATCATTGTATCCGCGTCTCTTTGCAATATGCAAAAGCACTCTAAAAAACTCTTTATCATCAAGCTTTCTATCAAGTCCCTCTGATCTAAGCTCCCAAGGAGAGAGAAAGGCCTTAGTGGTTGTAAAAATATCTGGAAGAGATTCATTTTCTGGGATGATATCTTTAAGATCAATATTGAGATATTTTGAAAGCAAAATCTTGATTTGTTTAACTCTAGCCTTTTTTCTCTTATTAGCTCTTCTTGCACCTCTTAATTCTCTTCTAGGCAAAGCAAGAGACTTCCCATCTTCTGGATTTTCTGCTCTAGTGAAGAGTCTCACACCAGAAGCTATAATATTGCCTTTTCCTTGAATTTGTTCTTCAACCTCAACTAAACTCCAACCAATTGATGAAATACCAATATCTAATCCTAAAATCTTTATCATATTTGATCCAATGAATACCTCTGTAGTGCAACTACACCACTTCTAGCTATTTTTTTAATAGCGACCACATATTTTTGATTCACACTTCAATCCTTATTGGTTGAGAATAAAATACCATATAAACATACAAAATACAAGTCCACATACCGATACTAGAGTCTGCAAAATCGACCACATCCACAAAGTTTGCTTTAAAGATATCTGAAAAAAGGATTTGACCATCCAAAATCCTGCATCATTGATATGACAAAAAAATACTGATCCTGATCCTATTACTAATACAAGCAAAGCACCACTTAATCCACTCATTCCAGTTGCAAGAGAAGCAATTATTCCTGATGTCGTTGTGGTAGCTACTGTAGCAGAACCTGTTGCCTGACGAATAAGTACAGCAATACACCACGCAAGCAACAATAAAGAAATATGCGAATCACTCACCATCTTACTGATAGCTTCGCTAATGCCCCCTTGTAATAAAATTTGTTTTAATCCTCCACCAGCACCAATAGTAAGTATCAAAGCAGCAATGGGAGGAAGATTTTTTTGCAATATATTTCCAGTCTCACTCAAAGACCATTTTGAACTTTTGCCTAACACAAATGCAGCAAATATAACAGCAATCACCAAAGCCACTAGTGGCTGACCAACAAATGCTGTAAAAATAAGCAACCTAGAATCTGAACCCAACAAAATAGGCATATAGCTATGTAGCGTCATCAAAAAGATGGGTAATAATATCACTCCAAAACAAAGAGATAGAGGAGGCAGAGACTTAGAAGTATGTGCAACATTCAATGGTATTGAAATATTTTTGCCTATATCGCCCTGCTTAGGAGCAAACCAATAGCTATAAAGTGGTCCTGAAATAATAACAGTGGGTATAGCTATGATAATCCCAACTATCATTGTCAAACCCAAATCAGCGTGAAGTTCATTAATAGCAATGAGTGGTCCAGGATGAGGTGGAATAAGTGCATGTAAAGTTGTCATACCTGCAAGAGCTGGAATGGCAATCCTAACAAAAGGAAGATTTGAATGACGCCAGAGGGCAATTATCATTGGCAACATCATTACCAATGCAACTTCAAAGAACAATGGCAAACCAATCACCATTGCACAAACTGCAACCATCCAACTAATATAACGTTGGGGAGTATTTTTGAGCAATGCACAAGCAATACATTCAGCTGCTCCAGATTCTGCCAAAATACCACCTAGCATCGCACCAGCAGCAATTATTAAACCCGTTGCTCCCATTATTTCACCTGCACCCTTAATAAAAGTTGGAAGCAAACTATCAATCTGAAGACCCATCATCAATCCAGCAAATAATGCACCAATGAATATTCCAACAAAAGGAGGGATTTTTAGCATACCAATTAATAAAACAATAGCAAGTAGGCTGATACCAACCTCTATAATCATTTTATATTCATATGCCATATATTGCTCCAATCAATATCTCTCTAATGCAACTACACCGCTCCTAACTATTTCTTTAGGATTGAATCTTTTTATCGCTTTTATAAAGCTAGAGATGCGATAGGGTTTGTCAGTAACAGCAACAATAACATATTTTTCATTTGCATTCACAATATGTCCATTGTATGCCCTTGAGAGCACTTCTATATCTGCAATATTTTCTTCTATAGGTAGCTTCACAAGTGCCATTTCTTTTTCCAAAAAATCATCATTTTCCACCACACTTAAAACCGGGATCAGTTTGTGAAGCTGCTTGACTATCTGTTCTAATATCTTTTCATCTCCATCTGTTACGATTGTAACCCTAGAGAGATCTGTATCTGGTATAGGTGCGACAGTTAGAGATTCTATATTGTATCCCCTCCCGGCAAAAAGTCCTGATATTCTGGATAAAACGCCGTGTTCATTGATAACATTCACAGAGATAATTCTTCTTTTTTCCATCGCCTAATCCTTACTCTAGTATCATTTTATTCAAAGCTGCACCGCCTGGAACCATTGGCAGAACATGCTCCATCCTATCAACCACTACATCAAGCATACACACCATATTTGAGTCTATTGCCTCTATAAATGCTTTTTCAAACTCATCTTTAGTTTTCACGCGATATCCCTTACCTCCAAAAGCTTCTATAAGCTTAATAAAATCAGGTTGCAAAGATAAGTCTGTGTGTGAAAACCTACTCTCATAAAAAAAACTTTGCCATTGTCTAACCATTCCTAAATAGTTGTTATTGAGAATAACATTTATAACAGGTATTTTTTCTTCCACACAAGTCATCAATTCTTGTATATTCATAAGTATCGAGCCATCTCCAGTTATATTGACCACCACCTTATTTTCTGCAGCTAGTTTTGCTCCCATACTCGCAGGAAGTCCAAAACCCATCGTTCCCAATCCTCCGCTAGTAATAAACTGCCTAGAGAATTCAAATGGATAATACTGTGCTGCCCACATTTGATGTTGTCCTACATCAGTAACAATAAGTGCCTTATCTCCTAAAATACTCCCTATTTTTTCAATCACCCATTGAGGCTTAAGAACCTCATCGCTATCTTGATATCCAAGCGGATGAAGCTTTTTATATTTATCCAAATGTTCTGACCACTCTTTTATACCATCACTGTCATAGCCCTCTATCTGAAGTAATTCCAAAATATCTTCACACACGCTCTTAACATCTCCTACAACAGGGAAATTTACATCGATTATTTTGCCAATAGAACTTGGATCTATGTCAATATGCACGATTTTAGCGTGTTTGGCAAATTCGCTTACCTTTCCAGTAACCCTATCATCAAATCTCGCTCCAACGCAAATAAGAAAATCACACTCGCACATCGCCATATTCGCAGCATAACTCCCGTGCATTCCTACCATTCCAAGAAAAAGAGGATGGCTATCAGGCACAATGCCTCTTGCCATCAAAGTTTCCAAAAAAGGAATTTGGGTTTTTTCTATGAGCTTTTTGATCACATCTGCAGCAGAAGAGATTACAGCTCCTCCGCCAATATAAAACAATGGTTTTTTTGCATTCTTAAGCCCTTCTATGACTTTTCTAATTTGTCTTGAATTCCCCTTTGTAGTGGGCTTGTATGTCCTAAGAGAAACTTCGCAAGGATAATCAAAATCTCCATAAGTAGCACTAATGTCTTTGGGCAAATCCACCAAAACAGGTCCAGGTCTTCCACTTTTGGCAATATAAAAAGCTTCTTTTAAAATTCTAGGCAATTCATTGATGCTTTTGACCAAAAAATTATGCTTAGTACAAGGACGAGAAATCCCTACTGCATCAATTTCTTGAAAGGCATCTGTGCCGATTTGAGAAATAGGTACCTGACCACTAATAACCACCAAAGGAATAGAATCTGTGTAAGCTGTGGCAATACCTGTTACCGCATTTGTAAAACCTGGTCCTGATGTAATAATCGCCACTCCCACTTCCGCAGATGCTCTAGCATAACCATCAGCAGCATGGATTGCTCCTTGTTCATGACGAGTGAGAATATGCTTGAAATGATTTTGTTTGTATATTTCATCATAAACATTTAAAACAGCACCACCAGGATAACCAAAAATCACTTTTACACCCTCTAATCTCAAAGCCTCTATAAGCATTTCAGAACCATTCAATCGTTTTACTGGCATAAAATCTCCTAAAAATCGTTATTCTTTATTATAATATGTTTAAACAAAATTTCAAATTTGTTTTCTCAAATGGAGGCATTAATGAAGCTAGGATTAAATATCGACCATATTGCTACACTCAGAGAAGCTAGGAAAATTAATGATCCAGACCCCTTGGAAGCGATTTTTGTTGCCAAAAATGCGGGGGCTAGTCAAATAACAATTCATTTAAGAGAAGATCGTCGTCATATAAACGATGATGATGTAAGAAAAATCGTTCAATCAAGTTTTTTGCCTGTAAATATAGAATGTGCTTGTGATGAAAAAATAGTCGAATTTTTATGCAACCAAAAACCTTACAAAATCACACTAGTGCCTGAGAAAAGAGAGGAAATTACGACCGAAGGCGGTCTAGATATCAAAAAATCAGGTTTGAAAGATATTATCAAAGAATTTCAAAAAAATGATATTGAAGTTGCTGTATTTATTGATCCTAATAAAGAAACCACTCTTATCTCCAAAGATCTGGGTGTTGATGGGGTTGAATTCCATACAGGGAAGTATGCAAACCTTCATTTGATGCTTTATTCTAACCTTCATAGGACTAAAAACTGCATAGAAGAATATAATTTTGATAGAAAAACATTAAAATTCAAACTTCAAGAATCTGTCGAAGAGCTTCATCTGTGTACAAATCTAGCAAAAGAGCTTTCACTAGGGGTTTTTGCCGGACATGGACTCAACTACAACAATGTAGAAGAGATTGTAAAAATCAAAGCTATTAGCGAACTTAATATCGGGCAAAGCATCATCGCAAGATCTGTTTTTGTTGGATTAAAAACAGCTATTAGCGATATGGTTGAGCTTATCAAATGAAAAAGGTCGCTATTTCTGTCGGGGATATCAACGGCGTGGGTATTCACATCGCCCTAAAAGAACATTCAGAAATCAAAAAAATTTGCCATCCTATCTACTGTGCACATCAAGAAGTCTTTGAAAAAGCTTGTGATATCCTCAAACTAAAAATGCCTAGAGATATGGATTT
Source organism: Helicobacter cappadocius (assembly GCF_030688855.1). Taxonomy (GTDB): domain Bacteria; phylum Campylobacterota; class Campylobacteria; order Campylobacterales; family Helicobacteraceae; genus Helicobacter_J; species Helicobacter_J cappadocius. The sequence goes on from NZ_JAUYZK010000001.1 coordinate 199,738, forward strand.
CTTTCCTCTGGATCAAAATATACCTGATATTTTTCCATCTTCTATCACTTCTCAAAGCGGTAGATATAGCTATGAAAGTTTTATCAAAGCCTGTGAACTCGCCGATGAAAAAAAGGTTCATAGCATTTGCACCCTACCTATCAACAAAAAATCATGGAGCTTAGCTAATATATCTGAAATAGGACATACAGAAGTCCTCGCTAAACGCTATCATAGAGATACAATTATGATGCTAGGATGTGAAAAAATGTTTGTAGCTCTTTTTACTGATCATATTCCATTAAAATCAGTCAGCTCTCATATCACCGCAGAAAAATTGAGTGCTTTTTTGCTGAATTTATATAAAAATCTAAAATTAAAAAATGTTCTTGTTTTGGGTGTGAATCCTCATTGTGGAGATGGAGGAATCATAGGAGATGAAGACAAACAAATTAATCTAGCTATCAAAAATGTAAATGAAGCCATAAAAAAAGAAATATTTATCGGACCCATCCCTCCTGATACGGCTTTTAGTCCAATAAATAGGGAAAAATATCGTTTTTTTGTGAGTATGTATCATGACGTAGGATTGGCACCTCTAAAAGCGTTATATTTTTATGATAGTATAAATATAACTTTAAATATTCCGATATTTAGAGTATCTGTAGATCATGGAGTGGCTTATGATATAGCCTATAAATCTCAGCCAAACACACAAAGCTACCTCAATGCAATCAATTTGGCAACAAAAAATGGAATCTTTTATGAATAAAAATCAACTTGAAATACTAGAAAAAAAATTTGATAAACAAAAGTCCTATATACAGCAACTTGAAAGTCAAATAAATCTGAAAACTTCCGAGATTGTGGATATTAAAAGTCTGTTAGAAAAAGCTCATTTGGAAATGAAAAAATTTGATAATGATCTTGATCATATCTTGAACTTTATTTTGATCCTAGAAGATAAAATAAAACATCAAAAAAATGGCATATCAGGTCTCCAAGACTACATACAAAACGTTATTTTAACAGAAGATAAAAATATGCTCTTTGGGGTTGGCGTAGATAGGAAATTCATCAAGAATAAAAGCATTTCTACAATAAAGTATTATCTTTATACCTTTGATTGCTTTATAAAAGAAAGCTACAAACTTGAAAATCTTAAAGTTTCACAAAAAAAAGATGCGAGTATCATCATAAAAACCCTTATTGATTACATCAAGATATCTTTCAAAAATAAAAATATACAAATCAAAGGGATCATAGAACTATCCGCTCAGGATATTGAAGAAGTTTTAAGCATAAGATTTTATGGAAACTATAGTATCGAAGAAGAAATTAGGAATTTTATCGCTTTATATAGTCAGTGATGATTTGATATCATCACTTGTTGAGTCTAGCTTTTCTTCTTTCAATAGCTTTTTCATATCGTCTTTTTTCTGCTGGTGTTGTTGGCTCAAGTGGCGGAATAGGAACTGTTTTTCCATCAACGACAGCTACCATTGTGAAATAACAGCTATTGCAATGAGTAACGAATTTATTTTTTATATCCTCGCTAATAACTTTGATTCCTACTTCACAACTTGTTCTACCTGTATAATTCACACTCGCCAAAAATGTGATAAGCGAACCAATGGGTATGGGATGTTTAAAAATAACACTATCTACGCTCAAAGTAACCACGCCTACTCCACAATATCTTGTAGCACAAGCATAAGCAACTTGATCAAGCATTTTCAATAATTCGCCTCCATGCATTACTCCACTAAAATTTGACATACTAGGGGTTACAAGGACAGACATTGTCAAACTCTTGGTATCAAATACATCTTCCATAATTATTTCCTTATTGAATTTTTCAAAAAATTATAACCAAGTATTGCTAAGAGGAATCAAAAAATATATTTTCTTTTTACAATCCATCTTTTGTAAGAATGAAATAATTCGATATAATCAATCTAGTAAAAATCAGGAGTATAAATGCATCTTTTATTCACAGGAGGGAGTGGTTATATAGGTTCAAACACGGCATTAGAATTTTTGAAAAATACATCTTGTCAAATCAGTATTTTAGATAATTTAAGCACGGGTTTTATTGAAAACTTTGAATACCTCCAAAATCAATTCAACAATAGGGTTCATCTGATAAAAGCTGATTTATCAGATATCAAAACCCTGGAAGATTTATTTATTAATCATCATTTTGATTGTGTTTTACATTTTGGGGCGTCATTAATTGTATCTGAATCTGTTAGCAACCCACTTCTATACTATAGCAATAACACAGTCAATACGACACAACTAATCACTATGTGCCTCAAATATAAAATCAAAAAATTTATATTCTCTTCTACTGCCGCAGTTTATGGAGAGCCTGATGCTAGATTGATTCCTGTAAATGAATCCGCACCTTTAGCTCCCATAAATCCTTATGGTGCTTCCAAAATGATGAGCGAAAGGATATTGGAAGATACAAGCAAAGCTTATGACTTTAACTATGTCGCATTGAGATATTTTAATGTTGCAGGTTCAAATATTCAAGATAAATCTTCCTTAGGAGTACTTGGACAAAGGAGTAAAAATGCTACTCATTTGATTAAAGTTGCTTGTGAATATGCTCTAGGAAAAAGAAAAAATATCTCTATTTTTGGAGATGATTACCCTACCAAAGATGGGACTTGTATTCGCGACTATATCCACATTACAGATTTGGCAAATGCTCATTTACAAGCTTATACATATCTACAAAAATATAAAAAATCCGAGGTTTTTAATGTCGGATATTCTCAAGGTTATAGCGTAAAAGAAGTTATAGAAATGGTCAAAAAAATTTCTGGTATAGATTTTAGGGTCGAAATTTCTGCTAGAAGAGCTGGTGATCCTGCTGTACTTATATCTGATAACAAAAAAATAATGTCTCTAACAGATTGGATACCTAGATACAATGACTTAGCTACTATTATCAAAAGTGCCTATGAGTGGGAAAAGAAATTATAATTTCTTTGTATTTTTAATTCTTTGAGAATGAGTGATCGCAATGGCGATAGCATCTGTTATATCTAAAGGTTTTATTTCTCCTTTGATGCCTAAAATTTTTTTTACCATAAATGCAACTTGGGTTTTGTCTGCTTTTCCATTCCCAGTAAGAGCTTTTTTCACCTGCAATGGAGTATATTCAGAAAAATTTCCTAATTCTTGGAGTATTTTTAAACTCAAAGCTCCGCGAAATTGTGCTAATTTAATAACAGATTTTGGATTATAAGCATAAAACATATCTTCAATAGCAACCTCATTAATCTCGCGAGATTTCAAAACCAAATCAATCCCTTCTACAAATTCAAGTATCTGATGTTGAAGTATCCGTTCTTTAATTTTAATAATCCCTGCTTCAAGTAAAGAGATTTTATTATTTTGTAAATTCACGATAGCATACCCACAATTCCTACTGCCTGGATCAATCCCTAAAATATTCATTAATTTCTCTTTTTTAATCTATTTTATACCTTAATTTCACTATTATTCACTAAACTTTTCACATTGTGAAATGATAATGACTGGAAAAGAAAATGATAGAAAATAGTATATTAAACGAGCTTAAAAAAGAGATTTCAGAGGCTGAATATTCTGCTTATATTTCAAAAATGAAATATGATGAAAATGCCTCTAAATCAGACTTGGTAGTGTTTGTAGTCCCTAATATCTATATCGCGAATTGGATCAAAACAAAATATAGTGATCAGATCGCTCATCTTTTTGAAACTTATCGAAAAATTAAGCCAGAAATAAGAATAATTGTGGAATCACAAAAAAAAGATGTGAAAAGTTTAAAAACACCCGGAGGCAAACCTCAAATTCGAAATATTTTGAATCCTTCTTATACCTTTGATTCATTTGTTATAGGAGAATCAAACAGATTTGCATACGAAATAGCAAAAAAAATATCTCAAAAACAAGCTGAAGCTTACAATCCTGTATGGATATATGGAGGAACAGGTTTAGGCAAAACCCATATTTTAAATGCTATAGGAAACAATGTATCTGAAAAAAATAAAAATGTTATTTATGTCACAGCAGAGCAATTTTTAAATGACTTTTTAACACGTATCCAAAACCATACAATGGATAGATTCCGCGATAAATATCGTAACTGTGATTATCTTCTCATTGATGATGTACAGTTTTTTGGAGGAAAAGAAAGTGTGCAAGAAGAATTTTTTCATACTTTCAACGAATTGCACGGCAAAAAAAAACAAATTGTTATGACAAGCGATAAAACTCCAAAACAAATACTTGGATTAGAAGAACGTTTAAAATCAAGATTTGAATGGGGAATGATTGCAGATATACAACCTCCAGGTCTTGAAACAAAAATTGCTATTATCATTCAAAAATGCCATCTCAACCAAATAGAAATTGACAAGGAAATTATCAATTATCTAGCATCAAATATCAACGATAATATTCGTCAAATTGAAGGTATTATTCTCAAACTTAACGCCCAAGCTTCTATCATAGGACAAAATATTAGTCTTACAATGGCAAAAAATGCTATAAAGGACACTCAAAAAGAAAATTTAGAAAACATCACTTTAGAAAACATCATCAAAACCGTTTCAAAAGAACTTAACATCAAACCCTCTGAAATCAAATCCAAATCTAGAAATAAAACTACCGCAAATGCCAGAAGAATCGTTATCTATCTAGCAAGAACACTAACTCCAAATTCTATGCCTCATCTAGCACAATTTTTAAATATGAAAGATCATAGTTCTGTCAGTAAAGCAATGAAGATTATCACTACTGAAATTGCTGAAAATATTAATATAAAAATGATGGTGGATGAAATGAAAAAGAAAATCCAAAGTGAGCAAGGCGATAAAACAATGTAAAAACCAAAATTTTAGATACAATAACAATATAGAAGATGTGAAAAGATGTGAAAACAATGATAACTTTTTTCACATTCCAAATAGGCTTAAAATAGTTATTTTAAAGTAGTTTTCACTGATTCACTCAGACCTACTACTACTATTTTAATTTTATAAATATTAAGGAGCTCCAATGAAACTAATTGTAAATAAAAGTGTTCTAGAAATAACTTTAATGAATTTTCAAGCATTTCTAGATAAAAAAGATTCTTCTCAAATCACTTCTCATATTTACTTCGAATCACTTGATTCAAAGCTCCTATTAAGAGCGACAGATTATGAAATCGGCATAGAAGCAAAAATAGATATTATAAAAAAAGAGTCCGAAGGAAATGCAACTGTAAATGGTAGAATAATCTTAGATATCGTAAAAAAACTTGAAGATGGAGAAATAATCTTAGAAACAGATAATGATTTCTTCTATATCAAACAAGGAAGAACAAAATATAAAGAATCAATGTTCAATGCGGCTGAATTTCCGATTTTTCCAAAAATGACTGATTATACAAAACTCAATATTGATACTTCGAAATTTATCACTTCTATCAAAAAAATCAATCCTGCAATAGAAACAACTAATCAAAAAATGGAACTCAACGGAGCTTTTTTAGATATTAAAGATTATTCTTACAATTTTGTCGCTACAGATACTAGAAGACTTGCTGTTGTAAAATATGAAACTCAATCAGTAGATAATTTATCTATTATCATTCCAAAAAAAGCAACCATAGAAATTTTAAAACTTTTTTATGATGAGTTTGAAATCTATTATAATCAATCCCAAATTATCATTAAAACTGAACAATATATGTTTTTTACTAAGCTTATCAATGGAAAATATCCAGATTATGAAAAAATCATCCCTAAAACTTTCAAAAATGAAATCAAACTTCCTAAAGATATTATTGAAAAATCAATCAAAAAAGTTAATTTATGCAGTAATATTAAAATCACTATCAAACCTAAAGAAATATTTTTTGAAGCTATTAGTGATGAAAGCTCTCGAACTGCAAATACGCAAATAGAACTCGATACACAAATACAATCAGATATTACTATAGGAGCAAATTCAAAATACATACTCGATTTTTTCTCTCAAATAGAAGATTCTGAATTTCTTTTATGTTTAAATGACTCTAATAATCCGTTTGTTTTAAAAGACAAAAATTTCTCAACAATTGTTATGCCAATTATATTTTAATATTACGGAGCAAAAATGGAAGAAAATAAAAAAGAATATGGTGCTAGTAATATAAAAGTCCTAAAAGGACTAGAAGCAGTTAGAAAAAGACCAGGTATGTATATCGGGGATACAAATATCAATGGTCTGCATCATATGATATATGAAGTTGTTGATAATTCTATAGATGAAGCAATGGCTGGATATTGTGATAGTATTAAGATTACTCTCACTGAAGAGGGAAGTGCTATTATTGAAGATAACGGAAGGGGTATTCCAGTTGATATACACCCCACCGAAAATCTTCCCGCTGCTACGGTTGTGCTTACGGTTTTACACGCTGGTGGAAAGTTTGATAAAGATACTTATAAAGTTTCAGGTGGATTACATGGTGTAGGTGTGAGTGTTGTTAATGCTCTTTCAAAACATCTGATAATGACTATCAAGAAAAATGGGAATATTTATCGACAAGAATTTGCCAAAGGTATTCCTCAAACTCCTTTGGAAATCATTGGCACAACCATAGAACATGGCACAACCATAGAATTTTTTCCTGATGGAGAAATCATGGAAATTCTAGATTTTGATCAAGAAATTTTGATCAAAAGATTCAAAGAAATGGCATATTTAAACCAAAATGTAACCATTTATTTCAAAGACGAAAAAACTCAAAAAGAAGAAAAATTTCATTTTGAAAATGGTCTTTCTCAATTTGTTGAAGATATTAATAAAAAACCTTTTGTTTCTCAAATCATTACTTTTGAAGCTAATGAACAAGAAACAGAGATTGAAATTGCTTTGGCTTACAATGAAAGTTATGATGAAAAAGTTTTAAGTTTTGTGAATAATATCAGAACTCCTGATGGAGGGACTCATGAAGCGGGTTTTCGTGCAGGACTGAGTCGAGCAATTATTAATTATATTGATGCTAATGCTAATGCAAGAGAAAAAGATAGCAAAATCACAGGTGATGATATCAGAGAAGGATTGGTTGCTATTATATCTACAAAGGTAATGGAACCTCAGTTTGAAGGACAAACAAAGGGTAAATTAGGAAGTTCTTTTGTAAAACCTATTGTTCAAAAACTCACTTATGAAAAATTATCTAAATTTTTTGAAGAAAATCCAAATGATGCAAAAGCAATTATGCAAAAAGCTCTTCTTGCAGCTAGAGGAAGAGAAGCAGCAAAAAAAGCAAGAGAACTCACTAGAAAAAAAGAAAGTCTTTCTGTAGGAACATTACCTGGAAAATTAGCAGATTGTCAGAGCAAAGATCCTACAGAATCAGAAATCTATCTTGTAGAAGGGGATAGTGCTGGAGGATCTGCAAAACAAGGTAGAGATAGAGTTTATCAAGCTATTTTGCCATTAAGAGGTAAGATTTTAAATGTCGAAAAATCCAGACTTGATAAAATCTTAAAATCTGAAGAAATTAAAAATATGATTACAGCATTTGGATGTGGTATTGGAGAGGAATTTAATCTTGAAAGACTTCGATATCATAAAATAATTATAATGACTGATGCTGATGTCGATGGAAGCCATATTCAAACGCTTTTGATGACATTTTTTTATCGTTATCTTAAACCATTGGTTGAAAATGGGCATATATATATTGCACAGCCTCCATTGTATCGATTTAAAAAAGGTAAAAAAGAGATTTATCTTAAAGATGAAAAATCGCTCTCTGAATATTTGATCGAAAATGGAATTGAGAATTTCAAATTTGAAGGGGTGGGCACTAAGGAACTTTTAGAAATTTTGAAATATATTTCACATTATCGTTTTACTTTAAAAGAACTAGAAAAACGTTATGCAATGATAGATGTTATCAGATTTTTGATTGAACATAGAGATTATATTTCCCTTGGTTTTGAACAAATGTATCAAAAGATTGAAGAATTTTTGAAAACCAAAGAATGTAATATTTTAAATAAAACCATTCGAAATGATAGAATTATGCTTTATATCCAGACAAAATCAGGACTGGTTGAACTTAATATTGATGAGAATCTTTTTGTAGATAATTTTTTCGAAGAAGCTTATTTTATCTATAATAAAATTTGTGAGAGGAAGCTTGATTTTTTAAAAGATAAAGATCCTATCTTGATTCTCCAAGAAATAGAAGAATCAGCAAAAAAAGGTGCTTATATCCAAAGATATAAAGGTCTTGGAGAAATGAATCCCGAACAACTTTGGGAAACTACGATGACTCCTCAAAATAGAACACTTTTAAAAGTCACTCTTCCTGATGAACAAAAAGCAGATGAGATTTTTACTCTTTTTATGGGCGATGAAGTTGAACCTAGAAGAGAATATATACAGCTTCATGCAAAAGATGTCAGACATTTAGATGTATAAAAATTGAAGAAGGGATAAAACTTGCAAACACAAAATATTTTTTTGGAATTGATTACAAATATAAATGTGATTTTTTATATTTTGGCGTATTTAGTTGGTGGAATACCTTCAGGATTATTTTTGGCAAAAATATTTGGAAATGTAGATGTTAGGAAAGTAGGCTCTGGAAGCATTGGAGCCACAAATGTTTATAGAGCATTAAAAGATGTTATTGATCCAAGAAAAGCCAAAATTATCTCTATTTTTACGCTTATTTCAGATGCGTTGAAAGGTTTGGTTGTTGTTCTTTTGGCAAAGATATTTGGACTAGGTTATGAAACCCAATGGATGATAGCGATTTTATGTGTTTTAGCTCACTGTTACAGTCCTTATTTAAATTTTACAGGTGGGAAAGGCGTTTCTACAGCTATAGGGTCAGTTATATTGTTAATGCCTATTGAGGGTATTTTAGGACTTATAGTTTGGGCTGTAGTTGGAAAGGTATTCAAAGTCTCTTCGCTTTCTTCTCTTTTGGGTGTATTGAGCGGTATTGGATTTACTTTTATTATTCCTTATGTGTTACCTCTACCACATTCTATTTCTATTATTGATGAGATTGGGACACACACTCCTGTAGTAGTTATAGCAATTATTATTTTATATACTCATATTCCAAATATTATCCGTTTATTAAAAGGACAAGAGAAAAAGGTTCTTTAAATTGATTTTTGATCTAATTATAGAGGATTTTAAGTTCAAGACCATTATTGGTATTTTGGATTTTGAGAAAGAAGTACCTCAAGATATTGTTGTTGATGCAACTATTTCTTATCAATACGATGATAAAAACTTTATTGATTATATGGAAATCAAATGCAGTATCCAAAAACTATTACAAAATAATAAATACGGACTTTTAGAAGAAGCATTGTTAGATATTGTTCATCATTTAAAAAATAATTTTGATGTTATAAAAAATATTGAATTAAGAATAAAAAAACTCAATATTACTCATGATTGCATAGTAGGGGTTAAAATAAATAAATCTTTTTAAGCTTGTTTTTATATATTTTTTATAATAATAAAAATTATTATTAATATATAGGGGGCGTTTATAATGCTTAAAAGTAGATTTTATATTTTAACAGTATCACTGTTTTTGTCTCAAAATTTGTTTGCTGATGAACCTACTGATTACACATTAGAAAAAATAACAGCAGAGGAGCAGAAAGAATTTCAATTCAATAATAAAGACTATATCAGCGGAAAAGATTTATCACAAAGACAATCTAATAGTATGTCTGATGTTTTTGCTACTGAACCAGATGTGAATGTTGGAGGCGGTGGAATGATGGCACAAAAAATCTATGTGCGTGGAATTGAAGATAGACTGCTTCGTGTGACTATTGATGGAGCAGCACAAAACGGAAATGCTTTTCATCATCAAGGAAATACGATCATTGATCCAGGTATGTTAAAAGAAGTTGAGATTACAAAAGGATCGGCCAATGCCTCTGCAGGACCAGGAGCTTTAGCAGGGGCAATAAGTATGACCACAAAAGATGCTTCAGATTTGTTGGAAAAAGGTAAAAATTTTGGAGCATATTTAGGAAGTTCATTTTATACCAATTATGGTATCAGAGAAAATATCTCTTTTTATGGTCGAGGAAAACATTTTGATGCACTTGCGTACTACACCTATCAGAATATATTTTATTACAGAGATGGTGAACATACTTTTAAAAACTTATTCCATCCTACAGAAGATGATAAAGTGTTAGGATCACCTTCCCAGCAAAATAATGTCTTACTGAAGGGAAATGCTTATATTGGTGAAAAAGATAAAATTACATTTACATATAATCTTACGCGAGATAATGCAACTAGACCCTTTCGTGCCAATGTCACTAATCCACCTGCTGATGCACAAGAAGAAAAGGTTGATTTTGCACAAGAACTTTTTCATCATATTGATAGCAACAACAATATTGTCTTAGAATACAATCATCAAGGGGATAAAAATTTTGGAGCTCCTAAAATAAAACTAGATGCTTATGGGAGTATTAGGAATATTCATTTAACCCCATTATTTGATCCTACAACAGCCACAACAAAGGATGGTACGTCCTTACACGAAGCAGACGCTGAAGGAAGTACTCCTAGAAATATATTTTTGAACAATATCGGATTAGATTTGAAAGTATCCCACCCTATTACAGAAGATTATAAAAATACTTTTGATTATGGATTTGACTATCAGAATATGACTGTTATGGATAAACAAAATGAAGTTGTTTATAGCCAAAGAGGAAGAGGACAGGAAAATAGTAATATTATTGGAGCTTATATTCAGGCTAATTACGCATTTTTAAAATCTCTTACTATTGGAGCGGGAACTCGATATGATGTCTATACTTATTTTGATAAAAATTCTCAAAATCATATTACGCAAGGATTTTCTCCTTCTGTAGCTATCCTTTATAATCCTATTGATACTTTGGATATGAAACTTTCTTATGCTTATGTTACTAGAGGTGCTTTGCCAGGGGATGCACTGCTTATCAATTCAGAAACCATTATTGATCCTAATTTAAAGTCTGAAAAAGGTCAAAATGTAGAATTTGATATTGATTATACTCAAGAATATTTCAGTTTAAGAGGAGCAGTTTTTTATCAAGTTATAGGAGATTTTATCAATAGTTATGGGAGTCTTGATGATAATCCCAATTTAGATGCAAGTATTGGTGAGAGAGCAGATGGGCTTAGAACAAATCTTACTGATAAAATCAATATTTTTGGTTATGAACTAGGAGCGAGTTTTAATTATGAAAATTTCTTGGCTACATTTGGATTTTCTAGAAGCTATCCAACTGTTAGAGGAAAATTGATTCAAGATACCTATGAATTAGGAGCGACAACTGGAAACAACTATGTTTTAAAATTACAATATAATTTTGATAACATCGGATTAGACATAGCTTGGATGAGCCGTTTTGTGCAGACTATTGATTATGATGGCTATGATATTTATAACAAAGAAACTCTCCCCGTGCATAAACCCGGTTATGATATTCATAATATTTATGTGAATTACACTCCACCTAAGATCAAGGGATTGAGATTTTCAATTGTCTTGAATAATATTTTTAATAAATTCTATGTTGATCAAACTTCACCATTGAAGGTAGAGGCTGATGGATCAGCTCTTGAGAGTATCAATCAAGTCAGAAAGGCTCTTGCAGAACCTGGTTTTGATGGGAGATTTGAAATTTCATATAGATTCTAATTTTATTACAGCTTTATTATAATACAATCTTATTATTAGATAAAAATAAGAAATTATCTAGAGGAGATTGTATTGAAAAAGCTTTTTTTATGTCTTTTATTATTTGATTTTGTTTATTCGCTAGAGACAGAAACATTGTCAAAGGTCACGACTACTGCACAAAAAGAACCTCAAAAAGAGGTTGAATTTGCCAATAAAACTTCCATATCCGCTGATGATATAGAAAAACATCAGGCCACCAATCTTCGGGATATATTTTCACAAGACCCTAGCATTAATGTTGGCGGAGGAAATCCTACAGCTCAAAAAATTTATGTTCGGGGCTTAGAAGACAGACTTTTTAATGTTAGTGTTGATGGGGCAACTCAAGGTGGAAATGTTTTTCATCATCAAGGAAATGTTAATATTGATCCCATGATGATTAAATCCGTAGATGTACAGAAAGGATCAGCCAATGCCTCTGCAGGACCAGGAGCTTTAGCAGGGGCAATTACTGTTAGCACAAAAGATGCGAGTGATTTGTTAAAACCAGGTCAAAAAGTAGGAGCACAGATCGGATTAGGTGGTTTTAGTAATGCTGGATATAGGCTTAAAGGCAGTGTTTATGGATCAATAAATGATTATATAGACGTTCTAGCCTATGTAAATCAGACAAATATCAGTTATTATCGTGATGGACATGATGAAAAGGTAATTGGATCGGGGTCAGATCAAAACAATCTTTTACTCAAAGTAAATGGAAATCTAAGTGAGAATCAAAAATATTTTATTTCTTTTAATCGGATTTATGACAAAACAACTGCTCCTTTTGCCACTAACCTCTCTTCAAGAGAACTCTCTCTTTTTGATCATTATAATGATACGAAAAATCTCAGTATTGGATATGAACTCGCTCATCAAAAAGGGTTTCATCCCAATATAAAAACAAATTTTTATTATTCTACAAGGGGTTTGATGTTGAAATCTTTGAGTGCTTTAGATTCTGCTTTAGATTCAGAAGTTGCAGATAGAAATATTGATCTAGAAAATTTCGGCGGAAATCTATTGTTGTCTCATAGTTTTGGTAAAAATATGGATAATACCTTTGAGTATGGACTCAATTATCAAGGAATGTATGTAAGCGATAAAGATATTTCAAAACAAGCTATAGCTATGGGAGATAGAGGCGAGGAATCTAGCAATATTTTTGGCGGATTTTTACAGGCAAAATTTTATCTTCTGCCTTCTTTGATTTGGGGGGTGGGAAGTAGATATGATATGTATTACTATCAGGATAAAAACTCTCAAAGCCATCTTACGCAAGGTTTTTCTCCTAGTACAACCCTAAGTTATAACCCGATAGATACATTGAATTTAAGACTTTCTTATGCCTATACTACAAGGGGGGCTGAACCAGGAGATGCTACATTGCTTCAAGAAGGCAATGTTCGGATTGCTAAAAATCTCAAAGCTGAAAATTCTCAAAATGTAGAATTTGATTTGGATTATATGGGGGATTATTTCAGTTTCAGGGGAGCTGTGTATTATAAAAATATCGGTAATTTCATCAATAGCTATGCTCCAGATCCTGTGATTCCTGATGGAGGACTGCGATCAAATATGTCTGATAAGATTGATGTGTATGGTTATGAGGGGGGAATTGGATTTGATTATAAAGGATTTACTTCATATTTTTCACTTGCCCAGTCTTTTCCGATGGTAAAAAATCATCTTTTGCAAGATACTTATGAATTAGGGGCAGTTTATGGTCGTGTTTATAATATCAGGCTTGGCTATAATTTTGATTCTATTCATTTGAGCTTAGGGTGGCTCACAAGTATTACAGAAGGCATAAAATACAATGGATGGGATATTTACAACAATGAATTAGGAGAAGTGAATAAAAAAGGATATGTGATAGATAATCTTTATATCAATTGGGACCCTTTAGGTAAAGATAGACTTCATTTGGGATTGAGTATTTTGAACCTCACTAATAAATTCTATATCGATCAAACCAGTCCTTTTAAAAACGAAGCAGACGATAAATTGAGCAGTTCCAATATCGGAGCAGCAATGCCAAATCCTGGAATTGATGTGAGATTTGAAGTTGGGTATCAATTTTGAAATTAGTTATATAATCAAGAAGAACTTAAAATAAAGGAAAAACAATGAATAGTAAGTTTTTATTTTTAGCTTTAGTATTTGGAGCATCATTTGCACAGGCATTGCCTAAAGAACCTATTTTAACTACAGAAGTTGCGCTGAAAATGGCACAAAGCACTTTTGATAAATGCAAAACTCAAGGCTATAGTGTATCTGTGAATGTCTTAGATAGAGGGGGAAATCAGATTGCATTTTTAAAAGATGAAAATGCCGGAGTTCATACTATAGAAGGGAGTTACAAAAAAGCTTTTACAGCCCTATCTACAAAGACTCCTTCCTCAAAACTTGCTGAAAAGATGATGAAAAAACAGATTCCAGAAGGAATGGTGAATTTAAGTAAGAACTTTGTTTTTCTAGCAGGGGGAATACCCATAAAAGTCGATAATGTTGTTATAGGAAGCGTTGGTGTGAGCGGTGCACCTGTTGGAGAGATTGATGAAAAATGTGCTCAAGCAGGAATTGAAAGTATCCAAAAAGAATTGAAATGATTTTGCACCGATAAAAATCTAGTGTTTTTATCGGTGGAGATATTGGCATTAGTGCAAACTCAGGTGCAGGTAGTATTACTATTGGCTCTACAGAAATATCGCTTAGTCCATCTTATGGTGTTAAGGCGGGTTATCAGCAATACTTTGGTGGCTATAACAGCTTACGAATTTATGGGAATTTTAATTATTTATATCTCAATAATGATTATATGATGAAAATATGGTATAAATGTCGATTATCTGCTAATATCTTTAAATTAGTCTATTTACCTCATCTTTCTTAGATACTCAAAAAGGTAAGGGAAGTAGAGTGCGTTTTATATCTGAATGAAAGCATAAAATCAAGTAAAAATAGCAATATTTAGATCAAGCATAAAATCTTTCTTTGATGGTTTTAAATATCTCTTCAAAATTTGCAGGTTTTGGCTCAAAAAGCTTTCGAGCATTAGCTTTTTTAGCTATTGAAGGTTTTTTTGTAGCAAGGATGCTTTTTACTTCTTCATAAACTTCTTGCGAATTTTTACAATGCCTCATCAGGTGGTTATTCAAAAGGTATTTGTCGTGAAACAAAAACAAAGATCTCGTAGAAATCGTAGGAATACCTAAATAACAAGCTTCTAAATTCATCGTACCTCCTCCACCTACGAGAATATCAATAAAAGGATAAAAATCAGCAGGAGGAAGTTTTTCCTCTATGATAAAAATATTTTCAAACCCTTTGAAATATAAACCCTCTTTGCCGTATCTTGGCATAATCACGACATTCACATCTAGACAAGAGGCAATTTTTTCGATACTTTCATAGATAATGGGTAGTTTTTCCTTCACATAGTGGGCTTTGTACTCTTCTTCTCGAAAAAGAATGCTCGGCCGATTTTGTGGGATATTGAATGTTTTCCTAAAATCAATACCAGGTTGCATATCTTTGAGCCATAATGCAATATCAATAAAGTCATAACTAATGATATTCTTAGCAGGGACACCCATAGAGGCATAACAGATTTCTGGCACAACAAACGGATGAAATATAAGCGAACTTAGTGGAAGTGTGAGTTTGGAGAGAATGGTCATAGAGTCAATATCAAAATGATCATTTTTTAAGGGGGTATCAGAAAAATTTACAATGGGTATGCCTAGTGCATATGCCGTCTGAACTCCATCAACACTAGCACCGGTTATGAATAGTTTGGGTATTCCTGTTTTTTCAAAAAGCTCTAAAAAAGCTTTTTGGCGATCTAGCCTCGCGTTAAATTTTCCTAGAGGACTTTCTCCACCATATCCCCCAACACATATGTTTGAAATATTAAATAATTCCAAAAGTTCCCAACATTCGCTATATTCTTTGCTTTTGCGTGTGGTGATGATAACCTCATCAAGTTCCTTGAGTTTGGGAATAAGGGGATTGAAAAATAATACATATTTAGGATCAATGATATCAAGCCAAATCAAAATTCAAATTCTCCACCTTGCCCCTTATTCATACTCTCATATACGGATTTGACATAATTTTTTCTAATGCTACATTCGAGTATTTCAGAGCATTTTAGACAGCTTGAGGTATTTTTTTCTACCTGACATTTTTTTAGGGTTGCTAGATTTTGTTCGAGTCTGTTTTCCCAAATGTCTTTTGGTGGATGGGTTTCACTCATAGATTCTCCTTACCTCATTGATTTCTTCAATAGATCCAAAAAAACATGGTGATGTATCATGAATGCCATTTATTGGGAGTTCCAGCAATCTGTTTTTTCCATCGATAGCCCCTCCTCCTGCTTTTTCATAAATAAAGGCAAATGGAAAAACTTCAAAGAGTTTTCTGAGCTTTCCATTTGGTGCATCAGAGGTTGCAGGGTAACTAAACAATCCTCCTTTTTTTATAAGGATTTGGTGTAAGTCAGGGACCATCCCCCCAGAATATCTGAGACGGTATCCTTTTTGAAAAAAAGAATCAATAAGAGTTTTGTGTTTTGATGACCAATTTTTTTGAGTGCCACCTGGTGCGTTGATTTTACCACTTTCATTGAGTTTAAGCGGAGGTTGTTTTTTCCAAGATTTGCCATCGTAGATAAAGTAAGAGAGCACATCGTTCGCAAACACAAGCTCTAGTCTAGGACCATAGACAACATATGCTGCAGCTATGATATTTTTTGATTCAAAGCCCTCTTTGTAGATTCCAAATATTGAACCCACACTTAGATTTGATGATATGATCGAAGAGCCATCAAGGGGATCATAAGCAATGAAATAAGATCCATAATCTTTATAGATGACCTCATTTTTTTCTTCACTGCATAATCCTCGCACAGAATTTAGAGATAGGAGTTCTTCTTCAATGATTTTATCAGCCTTTACATCAATTCCTAGTTGATTATCTCCACTTGAGTTTGTTGTGGATAGATAATCAGTATGGCTTACTTTTAATAGATTTTGTATCTTTTGAGCAGAGCTTTGGAATGCCAAAATAAAATCTTCCATCATTTTTTGCTCCAAATTTTTTTGATTAAATTATATCTTATTGGGTTTTATGATATGCTTTAAAAGTTAAAATTCACAAATAAGAGGTTTTGTTGCATGTTGATCGCTCCTAGTATATTGTCGGCGAATTTTTTGGATCTTGGATCTGAAGTTCGTTCTATTTGTGATGGAGGATGTGATTATGTGCATATTGATATTATGGATGGGCATTTTGTTCCTAATCTCACGATAGGTCCTTTGGTTGTAAAAGAAGTTGCTAAGATATCTTCTAAACCTTTAGATATTCATTTGATGGTTGAGAATGTTTCATTTTTTGTGGATATGTTTGCTCCTATAAAACCTGAATTTATGAGTGTCCACATCGAAGAAGTAAAACATCTCAATCGTTTGATTTCTCATATTAGAAATAGCGGTATAAGACCGGGTGTGGTTTTAAATCCACATACAAGCGAAGAGGCTCTAAAATATATCATAGAAGATGTGGATATGGTGCTATTAATGAGTGTAAATCCAGGCTTTGGGGGACAGAAATTCATTCCAAATATTTACAAAAAGATTCAAAACTTGAAAGATATGATTTTTGCTAAAAACCCAAATTGCTTGATTGAGGTTGATGGAGGGGTGAATGATAAAAATATTGATTTGCTCAAGCAATCAGGAGCGGATATAGTAGTAGCAGGAAACTATATATTCAGCAGTGATGATTATCAAAAGGCTATTTTGTCTCTACGATGAATTATGATCAGTTCTATAATAAACTTAGAAGCTCTCCAATGTCTAAAATGGATTTTTTAGAGGGTATTTCGAGCATATGGGGGATATCTGGAGATGTGGATGAGGAAATACAAACCCTTAAATCTCGTGGATTTCCAATAAGTGAGCAAGATGAAAGTATATTTTTAGATACTATCAAAACAAAATTACAAAATCAGGTTTTTTGTTTTGTGGATATTGAAACTACTGGTTCTAAACCCGAAGAATACTCTATTATCGAAATAGGAGCGTTGAAGTATCAAAATGGAAATATTATAGATAAATTTGAAAGCTTTGTGCATGTTGAAGATATTCCAGAAAAGATCACTGAACTCACAGGAATCAGCACTCAAACCGTGCAAAACTCTCCTTGCTTGAGTAGTGTTTTGAGAGATTTTAGAATATTTTTAAACGATTGTGTTTTTGTTGCACACAATGTTAATTTTGACTATGGGTTTATTAGCTACCAAATGGAAAAAATCGGTTTGGGTGCAATGCTTAATGTTAAGTTATGCACCATAGATTTGGCACATAAAACTATTCTTTCTCCACGTTATTCTTTGCCATTTTTAAATGAGTTTTTAGGTATCAATACTCCTATTTCTCATCGAGCATATGCTGATGCTTTGACTTCATTGAGAGTTTTTGAGACATCTTTATTGTGTATTCCTAAATGGATAAATAATACGCAAGATTTGTTGGACTTTTCAAAGGGTAAAAAGTAGCTCTACTTTAACATCGAATAGATCATTTCATTCAAAAGCTTTTCGTTGCTATCTAAGTTTAGTTTTTTTGCAGCTTCTGATGAGTTTTTTTTGTATGCTTGAATTGTTTTTATATCTAATTTATTGATTGCTTGTGCCATTTTTTTTGCAGAGAAGTTTTTAATAATGATACCATTGCGATATTTTTGAATAAAGGGGGTCATTTCTTGATTTGGAGTGATTACTAAAGCAAGTCTAGCTTGGATGTATTCAAAAAATTTGTTAGGAAGGGCGTGTTTGAGATTGAAGTTTGTGGGAAAAATATTGTAAATACCTATATCATAATGGGAACTGAAGGGAATAATTTGTTCAAAAGTTACAGGAGGTATGATTCTGATTTTTTTGCCTTCTAATTGTTTTTTATGAATCATTTTTGTTAGATATTGCATATATTTGTCATCTGTATTTACGAGCATTAGATCAAGACAAAATCTGGATTCTAGGTAATCAATGATTTTGATTGTATTTTGGATTTTTCTATTGGGGTTTGCTGCACCATGATAGATAAGCTTGATATGTTTGTCTTCTGCTATGCTCGGAGTTATGTTATGATAGTTTGGAAGCGAAAAGAACAATTTACAATCTACCCCATAATCCTCTTTGTATCGTTTTTTTAGACCTTCTGATACGGTGATAATGACATCAGCTTCAGGGAGATATTTTTTGCAAAGAAAGTCGTTGAATTTTGCAAAAAGGATTCTCCATCTTAGGTTGGTGATATTTTGAACAGGATAGAATTCTCTTGCATCAAATAGAATTTTTGCCTTTTTTTTGTGGGCTAACACGATAGGCAAAAGCACTAAATCATGACAAATAATCACATCAAAAGAACAATTTTTTAAAACCTCAATGATCTTGAGCCTATTATAAGTATAGATGAGTTTTTCCCATTTTCTAAAAGCAACATCCACCCAGAGCTTCAACTCTTGGAGGATGTTTCGTTTTTTGTATGCAGGATAGCTAAAAATTTTTACATCCTTTATGGGAGTGGTGTTAATACCCATCGCAGAAACTTGATGTTTACTTTTGAGTAATTCGATCATATGGTTAGGTCTTGGATTTACAGCAGGATTAGCAGCACATAAGACAAGTATTTTTGCCATTATTTTTTAATTGCTTTAAAATAAAATATTTTTGACTCTTCATTGAGTTTAAGTTCAAAAAAATCCAAGATTTTTATCATTGGCTCATATCTTTTTTTGATTTCTGTGATGTCTTCAAAAATCCTAATATGACCTTCTGAGTGGAAGTTTGGAATAGATCCAATAATAGTGGTTTTGGGTTTTATCTTTGATAGAAGTCTTATATCATCGTTGATATGTTCTAACACTTCAAATATAATAATATGGGTGAAGTTTTTTTCAAATATTTTACTTTCAAAAATATCTTCTTTTATAAAATACTCCGACCATGAAGGAATCTGTTCCCGAGCTATTTTTAATCCTTCATCACTGAAATCAATGCCTTCATAAGAGAGTATGTTGTTTTCATATAGCATTTTTGCAAAGGCCCCATTTCCACAACCTATATCTAATACTTTTGCCTTTTGCATACCAAAATCTTGTAGAATCTTTAGGGCATATTTCCATCCTGGATAATAGGGCGTTTTGTCATAGTTTGTGAGGTACATTTCACTTTTGAGATAAATGTCATCATAAAAACTATTTTCTTTTTGTGGCTTGGGAATATTTTCAAAGGCAGTTTTTAGGGTTTTTTTAAGTTCTGTTAAAAAAAGAGTGTCTTTAGATAAACACTCAATGAGGGAATGATTAAAATATTCCTTGATAGAGGATGTTAGCCAATATGAAGGATAAAAGCATCCTGTATAAAAATGTATTTTCTCTTGATGTATGCCCAGTGTGATTGTTTTAATATAAAAATCATCACGCAAATGTTTTTTTGCACTGCAAATTACTATAACTTCGCAATTTTTCAGCTCATTTTCATCTGTTCCAATAAAGGAATTATTTATATTGCTAGAGTAAAAATCATCATAAATATACACACAAGTATCCATATCTGCACATAGGGCATAAAAATTCTGTCCTACTTTTCCATATCCTAAAATTCCTATTTTATCCATTTTTTGCAGATGACCTCTAGGAAGGAGTTGATACCTTGATTTTTTCGGATGCCTTCATAAATATTTCTAATAAATTCTTTGTTTTGTTTTAGATTTTGCTTAGTTTCTTTATTGCTACTGAGCAAAATACGAGCTTTTTTAAGGTAGTCATCCTCGTTAAAAGCTACATAAGAAACCTCTTGTAATAATATCTTTTTAAAAAAATCTAATGAGATACCTTGATTTTTACATTCTATCTCTATGGTTTTTAGATTATTATTTACCCAGTCTTCAAGCCTTTTTGTTCTGTCTTGAAGACTTTCTTTGGAAAGCGTTAGAATCATTCCGCCTTTTGCATTGAATTCGATTTTGCTTTCTCCTTGTTGCATTGGAAAGCTATCAGGCCAAAAATCGATAATATGTCCGTAGATTGAACTATTGACATAGCCAGGAAAATAAAACCTCTCAAGCATACTGGGATTGATAGAAGCAATTTTTTCTTTTATTTGATGGACATTTCCGTTTCCACAGGCTAAAAAGATGGTATCGCAATATTCTTCCATAAGGGTTATGAGCATTTGAAGATAGGCAATAGAATCAATTTTTGTCAAACGACCTATGAGACCTAATATGATTTTATTTGAAGGGTATTTTTTACGTTCATTTTGAATGATCTCAATGGGAATGAATGGGTTATAAAATTTCTTATCCATTTTTACATTCACACCTATGAATTCATAACCTTCGTGTTTGACTAAAGTAGAGTTCCCGCAAATGTGAGTGATTTTTACATCAATTTGAGGAATATCATAGACAAAATTTCCATGACTCCAAAAGATTTGAGTCATAGCTACCCTAGAAGCTAGAATAAAGTCACTGATGCCATATCCATTGTTGGGACTGATGAGTATATCCACGCCATCTGTAACCATTTTTTCTAAAATACATAGAGCCTTTGCCAAATGTGAGTTGTAATAGCCATCGCGATTGAAGTTAGAAGCTATATCAATCACTTCAATCCCTAAATCTTCATAGCTTTTTTTTATCACAGCATCATCATCGCTTTTTTCTATGATTGACATATTATAGATTTTGATTTCATAGGATTCTTTAAAAGAGCTATTTTCTAGCAAATCTTTCAAGAAGCTATATTCAACTTTGTATGGGGAGTTTTCTACAAGTCTATCACGTAAGAATGCAATGATTTTTTTGGGTTTTTTGATAAGTTTTGGTTTTGGAAGATTAAAAATCTGTGAAAATTTCTCATAAACTAAAGTTGCTTTTTGAGAAATATTTTTGTTGAAGTCTTTCCATTGTTCTTGTGAAGTGAAGCTATTGCCACACATATGGTAGATAAAAAAATGTACATACAATGCTTCGTCAATTTTCTTAGAATCTGAAGCGTCAAGTAATGTATAGAATATTTTCTCCCAAAGAGGATAGAGTCTGAGCCAGTCGCGATGGTTGAAAAAATGTTTCACATTCCAAAATACCTGCAATTGCCAGTTAAATAGCGATCGTCTGCGTTTTGCTTCTAAGGATAAAAAACAAGATATTTCTAAAGGTTCGCTGATGGCTTGAATAAAGATTTCAAAAGGAATTTCTAATTTTTGAAAAAAATTTAAAATAAAACTCGCTGACTTGTTGGCAGAATGGATTTGCATATCTATAAGAGAGATATTTTTGATATAGTGCTTGATTCCCTCATCTTTTTTTCCAGCAAGTATTCTAGCGATACTTCCTAGTTCTATGAGCATAATATTTTCTTCTTCATTTACTCCATTTTTTCCAAAGAGATTACTATCTGCAATTTGAATAAGATTTTCAAATCTTTTGTCTTCTTTTTCGTCAATAAACAAATACAGGATCATATACAAAGGGGAAACAATATCTCCTTTTGAGAATATTAAATCATATATCTTGTTTTTGAACAAGCCACAGAAGTCATCTATTTCATTGTTTTCTACTCCTTGTTTTGAATCAAAAATATCTTTTATATCTTTCAAGGGAGTATTTTCAATCAAATTCAAAAGTTCGTTGATAGCTGAATCTATCTGCTGTTTGTTGTTAGCATTGTTTAGGATATTGGATATATTTGTAATGCAATTTTGTATCAGGGGATTTGGAATCATCTATTTATTCTCTGAATTATTGAAGCCAAAGTTGCTTTGTAGAATTTTTGTGTCAATGAGCCACATATAGCTTAGATCTTTTTTTTGTGCATAAGGAGAGAGTTCGGCAGTATTATAGCCATAATTTTGTATTACTGAAGTAATTTTACCTACTTTGATATTAGGTGTAAAAACACCATCAAGACCACTTGTAACGACTTCATCTCCTACATTCACCTTTAGCCATGCGGGAATAAAGTCTGCTAGAATTTTTTGAGGATCGGAGCTATCATATCTGATAATTGCAGGGATTTTTTGTTTTCCAACATACACAGCATAACTACAATTTTCGTTTCCATTGAGTAAGCCCATCAGGCGATTATTTTTGATGATAGCAATTCCGAGTGCGTTTCCATTTTGAACAATCCCGAAAATCTTATTTTTAGGGTATGAGGAAGTATCTAAATCCATCCAAATACGGTCATAATCTCCCATTCCAACATAAGAAAAAGCTTTTGTGGCTATGAAGTCCGGACTTTGATAGGTTATCTCTTTATTCAAAAATTCAGAGAGTTGGGTTAATTGTGTCTGTGCTGCCTGTAACTGAAGCTCTAATTGACCATAGTTTTTTAGTTTTTCTTCATATTTTTCAATATTTTGTGCTTGATGGATATATTTGGTGTAAGAAAGTTTAATATCTTCTTTTGTATCAAAAAACCAAAACTTGATTTTGTCAGTCAGATGTAATGTTTGATAACGCAAAAACTGACTTGAATCAAAGACAATAAATAACAAGGCCACCACAATAACAATAAAAGATAGTGGCTTGTATCTCATTGTTTATCCGATCAATCAAGAGAGTTGATATGATGCAATAAATCGAGCTCTTCCATCGCTTTGCCCGTTCCCTTTGCCACTGCCAATAAAGGTTCATTTCCGATATATACAGGAAGCTTAACAATATCAGAGAGATACTTATCTAATCCTCGAATCAATGCTCCCCCGCCAGTGAGAACAACCCCATTTTCTACAATATCTCCTGCCAAATCTGGTGGAACAGATTCTAGGACACTTTTTAGTGCGTTGCTTATTTCTCTAAGTTGATCTTTGATGGCATCGCGTATATCTTCACTAGTAAGCTCTACGGTATTAAGAAGCCCACTAACCTGATCTCGCCCTTTTACCTGCATAAGCAAAGGAACTTCTAGTGGAGAAGCTGATCCAATTTGAATCTTGATTTCTTCGCCTGTTCTCTCACCAATTAAAAGATTGTATTTTTTTCGTATATAATCAACGATAGCAATATCTAGCTTATCTCCGGCAACTCTTATAGATTTGCTAATAACCAAGCCACCTAGAGAAATAACACCAATTTCTGTTGTTCCCCCTCCAATATCTACAATAAGACTTCCTTGAGGTTCTCTGATGGGTAGACCTGCACCAATGGCCGCTGCCATAGGCTCTTCTATCAAGAACACTTCTCTAGCACCTGCACTCATTGCAGATTCTTTGACCGCCTTTCTTTCTACTCCAGTAAGCCCATAAGGGACACATACCATTACTCTTGGACGAATCAAAGTTTTTCTTTTGTGTGCTTTTTCTATGAAATAACGAATCATTTTTTCAGTTACATCAAAATCAGCAATAACGCCATCTTTCATAGGTCGAATGGCTTGAATCCCACCAGGGGTTTTTCCTATCATTTCTTTTGCTTCATGTCCTACAGCAAGTATAGTGCCATCTCTATCATATTTATCTGTTTTGACTGCTACTATTGATGGCTCATTAATAATAATCCCTTGCCCTTTTAGCAAAACAATTGTATTGGCAGTACCTAAGTCAATGGCTATATCATGAGAAAATAGCCCTATTATTTTATCTAGTATCATTATGCTCCTTTGTCTTTTTGAGAGGTTTTTTTCTTTTTAATTAAAAGAGGTTCGCCTGTTTTTGTAATACAATCCTTTGTTATTATAACTTCATATCCCTTTAAATCAGGAAGATTAAACATAATATCTGTTGTGAACTCTTCTACGATGGCTCTAAGTCCCCTTGCACCAGTTTTTCTAGCGATTGCAAGTTCTGTTATTTTTTCAATAGCATCTTTTTGAAACACTAAGTCTACACCATCCATTTTGAATAGTTTTTGATATTGCTTAATAAGAGAATTTTTTGGTTTAGTGAGAATATCAATCATTGCCTCTTTTGTGATTTCTTGGAGTGTAGTGATAACGTGCAATCTTCCGATAAGCTCAGGAATAAGTCCATAGCTTACCAAATCTTCAGGTTCTACAAGACTGAGTACATCATCTTGTTCTAATTTGGTTTTCTTTTGACTGCCAAATCCCAAAATATTATTACTAGAACGTTTTTTAATAATATCAGTTAAACCTTCAAATGCACCTCCACAAATAAATAAAATATTACTAGTATCGATTTGTATGAATTCTTGATTGGGATGTTTCCTGCCACCTTTTGGTGGAATATTTACAACACTTCCTTCAATAATTTTTAGGAGAGCTTGTTGTACTCCTTCACCTGATACATCTCTTGTTATAGATCGATTTTCTGATAATCTTGATATTTTGTCGATCTCGTCAATAAACACAATTCCTCTTTGGGTTTTTTCTACATCTTCATCGGCAGCTTGAAATAGTCTTGTAAGAATATTTTCTACATCTTCGCCGACATAACCAGCTTCTGTGAGACTTGTTGCATCACAAATTGCAATAGGTATGTCTAAAAATTTTGCTAGTGTTTGTGCCATTAGAGTTTTGCCACTGCCTGTTGGACCGATGAGTAAAATATTTGATTTTGATATTTCCACATCATTATCCACATCTTCTATAATACTATCTCTGCTCAATATTCTTTTGTAGTGGTTATACACAGCTACAGAAAATACTTTTTTGGCATTTTCTTGCCCGATAACATATTCATCTAGTGTTTTTTTAAGCTCTTTTGGAGAAAGAGGTTTTTCCAAGAGAGTTTTTTTACTCTGAAGCAACTGGTTAAAATCTTCATTGCCAAAAATATGATCGTATAAAGATTTAATGCAATAATGGCAAATAAATGCCTCTTTGCCACCTTTTGTGCCATTTAGAATAAACCGATCCTCTGATTCTTTATTACCACAAAAATCACAAATTCTTTTTCTATTCATCTAATACACCTTTTTTAATGGGAATACCTCGTTGTGATTGTAGTATAAAATTACATATTTTTGACACATATTGATTTTGAGGATTTTCATCAAGTTCTTTTTGAACCAACTCTCTCATGGGTGCTGAACCAGAAAAGATTCTTTTGTAGAGTTTGCTAATAAAATCAATATCCTCACGAGAAAAAAGCTTTCTCATTCTGTGTTTATTAAGTCCTCTGATAACAGCTCTGTTGCCTTCTGCCATGCAAAATGGTGGAATATCTTGTGTTAGAGCACTTCCTCCTGCAATCATTGCTCCATCTCCTATGTGTACAAACTGATGCACAGGAGTCATTCCGCCAATATTTACATAATCCCCCATTTCAACATGTCCGCCTAATGTTGCATTGTTAGCAAGAATACAATGATTTTTGATAATACAGTCGTGTGCAACATGAACAAATGCCATCAAGAGATTTTCATTTCCTATGATAGTTTTGCTAAGACCACCTTTTGTGCCGGGATTTATCATACAATGTTCTCGAATCAGATTTTTATCACCGATGATGAGTTCGACTTCTTCTCCGTCATATTTTAAATCTTGGGGAATAGTTCCTAATACTGCATACGGAAATATAGTGTTGTTTTGTCCAAGTTTTGTATTTCCTATGATTGTTACATTGTTATAAAGTTTGCTTCCATCCCCTATTTCAACATTTTCACCGATGACACAAAAATCCCCTATTTCAACATTTTCACCGATTTTAGCACCTTCTTTAATAATAGCGGTAGCGGCTATCATCTTCTTATCTGGATTTGCCATAGTTATTCCTTTTTTGCATCTGCAACCATCGCTTTGATTTCAGCTTCAGCAACCACTTTATCTTCTACAAGTGTTTTGCATTCAAGCTGCCACACAGTTCCTTTGTGCTTTATAACATTTATTTCATATTCTAGCTTATCTCCTGGTGTTACAGGTATGCGAAATTTTACCCTATCAATTGTCATAAAATAAACCACCTTGTTTTCAGCCATACTCAGATCATCTCCCCACGTACTAACAAATGCCAACAATCCACCAGCTTGAGCCATTCCTTCAACAATCATCACTCCTGGATAGATGGGTTGATTTGGAAAATGTCCCAAAAATACTTCTTCATTTGCGGTGATATTTTTGTATGCTTTGATACTTTTTCCTGTTATGATATCAGTTACTCTATCAACCAAAAGCATAGGGTATCTGTGTGGAAGTATTTTTTTGATTTTGTTTATATCCATCATTTTTTAAACCTCAATTTTTGATAATCTTTGATGTGATTTTAGCAAAATATCTTTTAATTACAAATTTTCGATTACTCTAAAAATAATCTCTTCTTGAAAGATGCTTTTAATATTTATTCGGAGGCTTTCTGTATAGATTTCATCTATTATAATAATGGGATTGATACTATCATCTCCACATAAAAAATTCCTAAAAAATATTTCATCATCATATTTTGGAGGATTGTATAAAAGCTCTTTGATGTTTTTATACGAGGTGTTTAAGATCATATTGAATATATCTAAATGAACAAAAACACTATCATCTTTTTTGCTATAGCCAATTAGATATTTGTGAATAGGAGCATTTTTGTATTCAAAGGCTTGTTTTTCGAGGTTATAAAATTTTGAAGTATTCTCAAAAATATTTGGTTTTATCCAAAAGATAGGACCTGTTCTTGCATCTTTTTTGTTTTGGGATTTTGCAATAATATAACTAGGCATATGATTTCCTCCTCTTTCAACTTTTGCACTTAATAATCTCCAAACCATATATTTTCTTTGAGTAAGAATATATTCTTTGTTGTATTTTTCAAGTTCATTTCGAAGAGAGAAAATATCTCTTCTCTCTTCGATACTTCCAGGAAGAATTTGTGATCCAATATGACTCATCATTTCCAAAGAAAATCTTTTTTGACTATTTCTTTGTTGCTCAAGTGCAAAATTGCATCCGCAATAGTTTTGTCTATAAAGATTATCTGCTTTTGCTAACTCATTTTGTTTTTGAGTGCCTCCATTGGATCGGACATCTATTTTTATGAATTCTAATCCTTCTTTCTGTGCTATAGAGTCGCCCTGAACGTAGAGTATTTTTTGTTCTTTCATAGGGCTTGAAAGCAACGTGGTAGTAAATTTTTTTTCTCCTAATCTCTTTGCGATAGAAGCACTTTTAATCAGTCGAATATCAAAACATTGTGTGCAACGATTACCCTTTTCAGGTTCTTTTTCCAATCCTCTGACCCCATCAAACCAATTTTCTGTGTCATATTCTCCTTCAATGAGCTGGATTCCTAGCATATCACAACTTCTTTTTACATCTGAAAGTCTTAAATCATGTTCGCTTTTTGGATGAATATTTGGATTATAAAAAAATCCTACGAAACTTTCATGGGGATAAATTTTTGTTAATTCGCTTAGAAAATAATGACTATCAACAGAACAACAAATATGAACAAGCATTTTTAATCCTTATTTTTTTAATACAAAATATATATAAGCACCTATTCCAACTATAAATACCAAAACCAAAAATACCAATAACAAGATGTCTAAAAAATCCATCACAATTCCTTATTTTTAAATGTTCCACGTGGAACATTTGGGGATTGAGTCTCTAAAATATTTTTTTCTCTGAGCTGCCCACAAGCTGCACTAATATCAATACCTTTAGATTCTCTAATGGTACAGAGAAGACCTTTATTTGTAAGAAAATCTGCAAATTTTCGTACCTGCATTATTTCAGGTCTTTGAAATTCTGATCCTTCGTGAGGATTAAATAGAATAAGATTTACCTTTGCTTTGATTCCATCTAGAAGCTTCAGTAATTTTTTTGCACTCGCAAGATCATCATTTATATTTTTGATAACTAGATATTCAAACATTACTCTTTTTCTAGCATCAACAGGAAAAGTTTTTACCGCACTGATAACACTTTGTATATTATAGGCTTTGTTCATTGGAATAAGCTGACTACGAAGTGTATCATCAACTGCATGTAGCGATATAGCCAATTGAACTCCTAACTCCATTTTACCTAATTGGGTGATTTTTGGAGCAATACCGCTTGTAGATATGGTTTGCCTTCTTGCAGATATGGATAGTCCATCTAGTTCGCTCAATATTTTTATAGCTTGACTGACATTTTGTAGATTATCCAGAGGTTCTCCCATACCCATATAAACAATATTCACTCTTTTTTCTGGCGGAATATCATTGTCTTTTTTGAGTTGAACAACTTGTTCTACAATTTCTCCACTACTTAGGTTTCGAACAAATCCCCCCTTTGCTGTATAGCAAAAAGCACAACCAACCTTACATCCAACTTGACTTGATAGGCAAAAAGTCCATTTTTCACTTTCAATGATTTTGCCATTTTCATCTTGTTTTTTATCTCTCATTTTTATAAAAACGCTTTCAAAACTCAATCCATCGTTAGTTCTAAAAAGATATTTCTTAGTGCCATCTTTGCTTGTTTGAATTTGGATGATTTCAAGATTTTTTATTTGATATTCATTTTCTAATTTTTCCCTCATTTCTTTTGGAAGATTTTGCATTTTAGAAAAATCGTTTTCATATTTTATATAAAGCCAATTATAAATTTGTTTGGCACGAAAAATTGGCTGAAGGAGTTGTTCTAATTCTTCTAGCCTATAATCATAGATATTTTTTTTGATTTCTATCATAATGTGTAATTATTCCTTATAAATTCTTCTATAGTTTCTTTTGCTTTTTGATGATTTTGAACAAAATCCTTATGAGCATTATCATTGCAATAGTTTGTAACACAAAATATTCCATAAGATTTGATTCCAAAGTTTTGTGCCACCTTTAGTACAGAAAAAAATTCCATATTCTCAAGCATAATACCAGCATAGACCATTTTTTTTGATAGCTCTAGATTTGTATTGATATAGTTACTCGAATTCACAATCATATTTTTTGTTCCACGTGGAACATTTTCAAATTCCATTTCTATTTGATTGTCGATGGGGGTATATGTATCTGTATTGATATAGCTCATTTCAATCTGAGTTGCTTTTGTGCTAAGACAAATTTCAAATGGTTGGATATCATAGCTATATGATCCAGCAGATCCTATAAAGATAATCTCACCCACAATTTCGCGAGAACAAATCCTGGTTAGATTAATAGCACTTTCGATCATGCCAATACCAATTGATTTGGCAAAACTAAAACTTTCTACTTTTCCTGCACAAACAAACATATTAGAGCCTTATAGGAATATTATGATGATGAAGATAAGATTTTAGATCTTTTATAGTGATTTCATCAAGATGGAAAATACTAGCAGCTAGAGCCGCATCTGCAATTCCAAGATTAAAGATTTCTAATATATGTTCTTTTGTTCCTGCTCCACCACTTGCTATGATTGGAATATTTACGGCTTTATCCAGCATTTTGAGGGCTTTAATGTCATATCCACATTTTGTACCATCAGTATCCATGCTTGTAAGAAGAATTTCTCCAGCACCTCTTTGGGAAACTTCTTTTGCCCATTCAATCATGTCTTTGCCTGTATTTTCTCTTCCACCTTGTATATAAACTTCCCATTTTTCTAATTGAGTGGGATGTTTTTTTATATCAATAGCTGCCACGATACACTGAGAACCAAATCTTTTTGCTCCTTCTGTAATAAGATCAGGGTTTTTAATCGCAGCACTATTGAGACTGATTTTGTCAGCTCCGACATCAAGAAGGCTATAAATATTATCTAATGTTTTTATTCCTCCTCCAATAGTGAGTGGTATAAAGGTTACCTTTGCTACTTGGGAAACAATATCAACCATTGTATTGCGTCTTTCATATGAGGCACTGATATCTAAAAATACAAGTTCATCAGCCCCTGCGTCATTGTATTTTTTTGCCATTAAAATGGGATCGCCCATATCTTTGAGTCCAACAAAATTAACTCCCTTGACAACTTTACCTTCATTAATATCCAGGCAAGGAATGATTCGCTTTGCAAAATGATTCATTATTTCTCCATGATTTAGAAGAAATTATAATATTTCATACCTTTAATTTTACTATTTACAAATTACGAAAAAATAGATAAAATGGAGGGAAATTTTAGGAGTTCGTAATTCAGCACAGAGCGAAAAAGAAATTCGGACAGAATTTTTTAAAAGATCTTGGCTATGTTAATAAGATTGTCCAATCGATTCCCAATATATTTAAAGGCGAAAGAGTCGTAGAAATTGGGGTTGGCTTGGGTGATTTAACAGATAAGTTGCTTGAATTTTATCAACTTAAAGCGTATGAAGTCGATAGTGATTTATGTTCTTTTCTTCTGCAAAAATATAAAGCTCCTATCGCCTCTGAGGATTTAGTTCTTGTTTGCCAAGATGTTTTGGAGCTCCCATTAAAAGAAGGTTGGCTTGATGATAAGGAGTATATTCTTGTATCAAATCTTCCATATTATATAGCTTCAACGATTTTGCTACGAGTTCTAAGAGATCCAAAATGCAGAGGTTTTGTCGTAATGACACAAAAAGAAGTTGCACAGAAGTTTTGTGCCAAGAATGGGGACAGGAATTTTTGTGCTTTGAGCGTGATAACCCAAACGCTTGGAGAATCTGAAATGCTTTTTGATGTTCCAGGGGAAGCTTTTGAGCCTATACCCAAGGTAACTTCATCGGTTTTCAGGATAAGAAAGAATAATAATCTGATTCAAAGTGGCTTTGAAGAAATGCTTAGAGTTGCGTTTTGTGCCCCTAGAAAAAAACTATTTAGCAATCTTGCTAATAGATACGATAAAAAGATTCTTCAGGATTTGTTTGATGAACTTTCTATTGAGCTAGATATTAGGGCACATCAAATTCCAGCAACAATATATCACCAAATATACAACAACCTAAAGGTAGAAAAATATGGAAAACAATAACGACAATATAAATCAAAATCCTCCAGCAGGTGAGGGACAAAAAAAGAGATTTTTTAGGCCTCGTTTCAAAAGAAATTCAGAAAACGATGATAAAAGCCAAAATTCTAATAGTTCCTCTCATGCAGAAAATTCAGAGAAGCCACGACCTAGAAGATGGGTGGGTAAAAATAAAAATACCCATACCAATCCATCTCAGCCACAAGAATTAGAGGCCAAAAATGGAGTGCGCGAAATTCAAAGTATAGATGAACGCGGAAATTTGGGATTTCATAAAGATCTAAAAAGAGGGGTAGAGGCAAATAATCGTATCCAAAAAAATAGTCTTAATCCTCACTACAAACTTAATCTTAATACAAAAGCCAAGGTGCGTATCACTCCATTAGGTGGGCTTGGAGAGATAGGTGGGAATATGATGGTGATGGAGACAGAAAACTCTGCGATTATTATTGATGTTGGAATGAGTTTTCCTGAGGAAAATATGCATGGCGTGGATATTTTGATACCGGATTTCAATTATTTATATGCTATCAAAGATAAAATAGCAGGTGTGATCATCACACACGCACATGAGGATCATATTGGAGCTGTGCCTTATCTATATAAACAGATGCAGTTTCCTTTGTATGGAACACCTCTATCCTTAGGGATGATAGGGAATAAATTCGATGAACACGGTCTCAAAAAATTCCGATCATTTTTCAAGATTGTTGAAAAACGTCATCCCATTGTTGTAGGTGATTTTGAGATAGAATGGATACATATCACGCACTCTATTATCGATGCTTCCGCTCTAGCGATTAGAACAGAAGCGGGAATTATTATTCATACAGGAGATTTTAAAATCGATCACACACCTATCGATAATCTACCTACAGATTTACATCGATTAGCTCACTATGGAGAAGAGGGAGTAATGTTACTTTTGAGTGATTCTACGAACTCTCACAGAAGCGGTGTTACTGCAAGTGAGGCAAGTGTTGGCCCCACTTTTGATTCACTTTTTAAGGGTGCCGAGGGACGTGTGATAATGAGTACCTTTTCTTCAAATATACATCGTGTTTATCAGGCAATTACTTATGGCTTGAAATACAATCGTAAGGTGGCTGTCATTGGACGCTCTATGGAAAAAAATCTTGATATTGCCCGTGAATTAGGTTACATAGACCTTCCGCATAATATTTTTATTGAGGCTCATGAGGTTGCAAAATATCCTGATGAGGAAGTTTTGATAGTCACGACAGGGAGTCAAGGCGAGACAATGAGTGCTCTATATCGAATGGCAACAGACGAACACAGACATATTAAGATCAAGCCTACAGATATGGTTATCATTTCTGCAAAAGCAATTCCTGGAAATGAAGGATCGGTTTCCACAGTTTTGAACTTTTTAATGAAAGCAGGTGCAAGGGTTGCATATCAAGATTTTAGTGAAATTCATGTGAGTGGTCATGCAGCACAAGAAGAACAAAAATTGATGTTGCGTTTAATAAAGCCAAAATTTTTCCTTCCCATACATGGAGAATATAATCACGTGGCCAAACATAGAGATACCGCTATCAAATGCGGGGTTTTGGAAAAAAATATCTACCTGATGGAAGATGGAGATCAGGTTGAAGTCAATCCAAGCTATATAAGAAAGGTTCGCACAATAAAAAGTGGTAAAACTTATATTGATAATCAAGTGAATAGACAAATTGATAGCAATGTAGTTGCAGAGAGACAAGCTCTTGTTGATTGTGGTGTTGCAATCTTAAATATTTTTATTTCGCCTAGAGATCAGAAAATACTCAAAGAAACAAATATAATGACTCTTGGAATTGTAAATATTAGAGAAGAGAAAGATCTCTGCAGGGAGATTGAGAATGCACTAGAAATGTATATAAAAACTGCTAAAAAAGAAGTTTTAGAGAATAAAAAGACTTTGGAAAACGAGATAAGGAATATAGCACGAAAACTTTTATTCAAAAAGCTTAAAAAGTATCCAACTATTATTACAAATACTTTTTTGTCTTAAGGAGTGGTTGTGGATTTCAGTAATATTGCCAAAAAAGTTCTTGAAGATGAAGCTAAGGAACTCAATCATTTAGCTTCAAAATGTAAGGATATCCAGTGGGACAAAATTGTTGATATGATTGTTGCCGCAAGGGGAAAGTTGATCGTTTGCGGGGTTGGAAAGAGTGGTTTGATAGGACAAAAAATATCAGCTACACTTTCAAGCACGGGAACTCCTAGCTTCTTTCTTCATCCTACAGAAGCGATGCATGGAGATTTAGGAGCAGTAAGCAAAGAAGACATTGTTTTGGCTATCAGTTATAGTGGCGAAAGCGAAGAGCTTGTTGCGATTATGCCTCATTTAAAGAGGCTTAGTGGTGGTCTTATCACGATGAGCAAGAGTATAAATAGCTCTATTTCAAGACTTGGAGACTATTTTATTCCTCTTGAAATATCTCAAGAGGCTTGTCCTTTGGGTATAGCTCCTACAAGTTCGACAACTCTGACATTGGCATTGGGAGATGCCCTTTCTGTTTGTTTGATGGAAAAAAGAGGATTCAAGAAGAGTGATTTTGCTTCTTATCATCCAGGAGGAAGTCTAGGAAAAAAACTTTTTGTAAAGCTCAACGATTTGATGCAAACACAGAATTTGCCAATTATCAATGCAGAAATCACTCTTAAAGAAGCTGTTATTAAAATGACTGAATCAAGATTGGGAAATGCAATCATTGCACAAGATGGAAAATTACTCGCAGTGCTTAGCGATGGCGATTTGCGTCGAGCGATGATGCGAGAAGATTTTAATTTCAATCATCCTGTGATATCTTATGCTTGTAAAAACCCAAAATATTGCGATAACCCAAATTTATTAGCAGTACAGGCATTGAAATATATTGAAGATAACAAAATCCAATTTTTGGTCGTCACTGATGAGGATAAAACAATAAGAGGTGCTATTCATCTGCATACTCTTATTAGTGCAGGGATTGAATAGGAATATAAAATGTTTGAAAAAATTGATGAAATTTTTAGAAATGTAGAATCTATTAGAGATGAAATCCAGATACTGTTAAATATGGCAAATATTACTCTAGTGGATTATATTATGATAAAAAGGGGATCGCAGGATATGCCAGAGGGCTTAAGTATGTCTTTGTTTTCTCAAATAAATGAACAAATTGACGATCTCAAAAAACAAATCGATGCACTTAATAAACTCAAAAGACAACTACTAGTTTTTTGAAATTCAAATTTCAACATCTCTTTTGAGGTATTATTTTGCATTTTTCTTCTCTTTTTTGCCCTCTTTTGGTAATTTCACTTCTTCAATATTAAACCCACTTCCAAGCGATTGATATAAATTGATAAGCGATTCGATGTAAGCAGTTTTTAAGGTGATAATTTGTCCTTCAAGATCAAGCAAGGAACGTTCTGCATCTACAACTTCCAAATATGAAGAATATCCATCTTTATAGCGACCTTTTGCGTATTGCAATGTCTTTAGAGCAGCTTTGTGTTCTTCTTGCAGTGAAAGCTGTTGATCTTTGAGCCATTCAATACTAGCTTGAGCATTTTTTACTTCTTTGTAAGCATTTAGGACAATTTTTTTATAAGTGTATGCAGCTTCATCCCTTTTTGCATTTGCAACCGCAAACTCACCTTTGAGTTTTCCTCCTTGAAAAAGAGGGGCTAAGATACTTGCTCCAATAGCTCCTGTGAATATATGTCCTGCTGTGTCAAAAAAGTCAGTAAAAGCTGCTACACCTAGATTAGCAATTAGATTAAAATCAGGTAAAAAATTTGCTCTAGCTTTTGCCAAAGCCTCACTACTGGCGGCAAGTTCAAATTCAGCATAGGCTATATCAGGTCTATTTCTCAATATTGAAGAAGGAATCTTTTTTGGCAAAATAGGTTCGTTGATCTGATTGAGGCTTTTGAGTGTTTTGAGCTCTTTTGCATTTATGCCGGTAAGCTCTTCTAGTGTATTTTGAGTTTTTTCTATGCTTAGTTTTGTTGGGGCAATTTGAGCTTTTGTCGCTTCGTATTGGATTTTTGCTTGTTGTTCATCATATTGGCTGCTATAGCCTGTTTTTGACTTGCTTTGAGCGATATCTAATTCAATAGCACGGGCTTTTAAAGTATTTTGGAGTATGGAAAGCTTGTCTTTAAGTGCGATAAGATTGATATAGGTTTTTGCCACCGAAGCATCAAGAGAGATCTTTGTGGCGATAGATTGAGCTATTATTGCCTGGGCTTGATAAGCTTTATTTTTGCGTTCTTTTTTGTTTTTTCCAAAGAAATCAAAATCATAAGAGATATTTAGGGTTGGATCTATCATTCCAATAGGTGTGCTAAATCCAAAAACTGGGGTGAGCATATTTTGTGTGTATTGCGGACTCATTGTTATATTTACACTTGGATAAAGCGTTGATTTTGCAATTTTTAATATTCCCATTGCCTGTTGTATTCTTGTTTGTGCTATTTGAAGATCGCTATTATATTCTCTTGCTTTTTGGAGGATAAATATAAGATTAGGATCATTAAAGTTTTTCCACCAGTTTTTTTGCACTTGTTGTTCTGAAGTTTCTTCTAATGCAAGAGTTATTTTGCTATCTTTTGGCAGTTCTGAAATTTTTGGCACACATCCAATGAATAAAATACCAAAACTAGCTATATAAAAAGCATTGCTCCATCGCATTTTTTAGTCCTTTTGGGTATGGATGGTTGCTATGACGCTCATACCAGCTTTTAGATCCTTAAAATGTGAATCATTGGGATCGATTTCTATGCGCACAGGGATGCGTTGAATGATTTTTATAAAATTTCCTGTAGCATTATTCACTCTTATAGAACTAAATTCGCTTCCTGTAGCTGGAGATATTCTTTCTACCCTACCTTGCAGGACTGCTCCACCCAATGCATCTACGCTGAAGGTTACTTTTTGTCCAATATGTACATCTTGCATTTTGGTTTCTTTTATGTTAGCTTCTACCCACTTCAGATTAGGTATCAAAAATGTAAGAGGAGTGCCTTGCGTGACAGCTTGACCGATTCTTGCACCAATTTGCCCAAGCGTACCATCTACGGGGGCTTTAATTAATGAATATTCAAGATTGATTTGAGCTAGTTCTAAAAGTGCCTCTGCTCTTTTAACATCTGCTTGGAGTGCAGCTTTGCTAATTTTGTATGCTTGAAGTTCTTCAATGGCTTTTTGATATTGAGCTTCAGATTCAGCAAGCGCGTATTGAGCTTTTTTGAGAGCTGTTTGTGTATCTTCATACTCTCTAGCACTTAATGATCCTTTTTTGACAAGTTTTGACACACGGTTATTCTGACTTTTTGCATTTTCAAGAGTTGCTTTATCTGCATCGATAATTGCTTTTTTTTCATTTACTACAGCTTCTCTTAATCGATAATTTTGATCATAGGTATCAAGAGAAGCTTGCACACTTTGTAAATTTGCTTCGGCTTCATTGACTTTTTGGACAAATATTCGTCTATCTATTTGCAAGATAGGTTCCCCTGCTTTTACTGAAGTGAAATCATGCACGTATATGTCTGTAACATATCCACTTACTCTTGGAGAAAGAAGCGTTGTTTTTGCTTGTATGTATGCATCATCGGTGCTCACAACTCCTCGAAAAAAAGGTGGTAATTCCCAAGCATACAAGATGGATAAAACCCCACATATAACAACGATAATGCTGATAAATGTTGCAATGAGTTGAGGTTTTTTAGGTGTCCAAGATTTCAAATAAGGCATAGGTATTCCTTTTTATGGATTAAAAATGTGCATCATAACTTCTTCCTTCCTGAAGACGTCGTTTTTCTAGCTCATCTAAGAAGGTTTTAGTTTTAAGATTTGCAATAGCAGTCCTACGACCAAGTATCGCAAGTTCTCTATCAACAGCTGTTTTCTTTCCAACTGCAAAATATAGCCAATGTAAAACCAAAAACAAAAAGATTCCAATTGCCATATAACCAACGATTGAAAATAGATCGCTATAGGCCATTACACCTGCTTGTTTGGTGATTTCAGTAACAAAGTCAGGGTTTGTGCTGATTGCAGGATTTGTATCTGGAGCATGATTGATGATATCTTGAAGTCTACTAGCAGTGCGCACTTTGATAAAAGTAGTTACCAATGCAGAACCCAATTGACCAAAAACACTTTGAGAAAAACTAAAAATAGCGATGAAAGTCAATACATATCCACCTCCTCTTGGAAGTGAAACAACAATTCCTTCAGCAAACAAAGGTCCTATAAAAAATACACTTGCTGCAGCAATCAGGAATTGAGGAATATAGAGTTGATTTGGAGTGATTTGTGGAGATAGGTTTGTAGAGGCAAAAGAGCCAACAATAAGCATTGCAAAAGAGATAATCAAAATAATAGAAGTGCGTTTGTATCCCATCATTGCTATACAAGAGACACCACCAAACAAAGCTCCCAAGGCTACGATTCCATAGTAGTTTGCGAGTTGATAATCTGTATATCCTAAAACATTTCTGAATAATCCTGTTGCACCTGTAGTTTGTTCGGTTAGGCACATCCTAGCAAAAGCACCAGCAAGAGCAAGTTTGAATACTTGAAGTGTGCCTACAAAAGAGAAATTTATGAGTGGCCTTACCCTATTTATTTCAATCAGAAAAAATCCTACAATACAGACTATTCCGATACATATTCCATACGCAATCCAAGGCTTATCCCACCAAATAATATTTCCAACACTGAAGATCAAGCAAAAAGTTGCGGTCCCTATAGCGTATAGAGCGAGGGAGGGAATATCTTTGATTGAAAAGGCTTTGCCTAGTTGAGAAGGAGGGAGTTCAATGAGCAAATACGCTGCTAATACAAATAAGGTTGTTCCCATATCAATATATGCAACCAAGTGAGCATCTTCGCCTAGCATCAAAAAAGGATCTAACCACCTTGCAAATGGAGAACCCACCTGCATAAGACCAACACTCACACACATTACGAGGTAAGTTTTCGTTTTTGGAAGCATTTGCATGGCATAATAAGCACAAAAGGTAGATAGACCACTGCCTACAAGTCCATTGAGAAATCGACTGAACGCATAGATGTAAAAACTATCACTAAACATCTGGATAATATGGGCAATACATAAGATCATTACCACACCACCAAAAAAAATCCTCATTCCAAATTGCTGACGCATTTTGAAAAGCACCACACTTGTCCAAGCATAGCCCATATAATAACAAGCTGTTAAAATCGCACCTTCTGCTGGAGTGATACCTAGATAGCCCTGAATTTGATTGATATTAGCGATTGTGAGATTGTTTTGCAGTCCTGCTGCAAATAAGGCAACTATCCACCCTATCGCATAAACAAGTTTTATTTTTGTAGGAAGCTCTGGTCTTGCTACAGATCCCCAAAAAGAAGGCATTTCGTTGGGTTTGAGCACCTCATTTAAATTCTGGGTTCTTGGCATATATTCCCCTGATTTAAGAGTTTTTCGTATATTTTCAAAATATTAATTGCACTATCAATGAATTAGAATTGGCACTTCAAGTCGATTTGGACATACTTTAGATTTTTTTATGTTTTTAGGACTTTAGTTAGATCGTTTATTCTAAATCAAAGAAGAAAATCTGTCTGATTTATGACAAAACAGAATAAAACTTGCAATTTTGTTTGCATTATACATCTTTTTTATTAAATCAATGTATTATCTTCTGATGTTGCTTTTTCAAGTAAGTCAAACGGAGACTTAAAGATACTTTATTGTTTTGGTGCTTGGCTTTGACTAGATATGATGCTAGATCAAAGTTTTATTACAATTTAATCACTAAAATCAATTAAATAAACTCATAGAAGCACTTTTAAAAACATAATTTCCTTCTTGAGTGAGAATAGAAACCTCTTCGAGAATATCTTTTATGAGTTCTTTGCTGGGTGTTACTCCATTTTTTAGTAAAGGTATCACTTCTAGGCATATGTCATCAAAAGTTATTTTTGTGTTTTGTCTTTGTGCTTTTTTTAAAAAAGAAACAATAAAATATTTTGCTCGTGTTTCTATGGATATGTTGTGGCTTTTAAATTTAGAACCTTTTTTGATGTGATATTTTTGAGTCTCTTTATCATAATCATAGTTTTCATTGATGATGGGAGTGAGAGTTTCAAATTTATTTCCAAGTTCGTGTAAAAAACCCATTTCAAGACCCGTAATAGTCAGCTCTCCATAGATTTCTTCTAGGGTTGCTCCATTTTCTTTTGCGATCAAAGCTTCGATATGATTAAATATTAGATCGTAATCATCGCCTAGTGATTCTTTGGCGAGAGTTTTTGGATTTTCTACTTTTTTAAAGTGCATTATGAGTTGTCCGCTTAGGACGGTAAATGGGTTTTGAACCTTTTTAAAACTCGATTGACCATTGCTCTGTCTGATGCTACCTATGTACTCAAATCCGATTTCTTCAGCGTACTCTACGATAGTTTGCCAAAGCTGTGGGCTTTGATGTTGGAATACAAAGCTCATCCAGCGATTGAATTTTAGCACTCGATACATTTCTTTGAGACCTTGTTTTATTAAATCATAATACTCTTGAGTGCTTTTATTGAGACTACCTTTTTCAATACATTCTTTTTCTAGTAGGGTTTTATCTACAGGGAAATCTAGCCAAGCATTCCACATAGTTGATAAATCTAAATAAGGGATTTTAGCTCCATAAGGTGGATCTGTATAGATATAATCAACACTGTTAGATTCTATTTCTTTGAGATTAGTGGCATCTCCTTGAATGAATTTAGATTTTGGGAGCATTTGATAGAAATGAGGAGAATTTTGAAGTTCTCTTTTTCCACTGATAATCCTCTGAAGTTTGCGTCTAAAGGTTTCAGAAATATTAAAAGGAGTTGATATTTCAGTTTTTGCTATTCTGTATCTATAATAATTAAAAATGCCACATACTCCACCACTTCCTTTTCTTTTTTCTGTTTCGTGGAAAGTTTTATTGCACATTGTAATTGTGTTAACAAGTGCAAGGAGTAGAGATAGTTTAATATTTTCTCCTTTTGTTTTTAGAATTTCTCCACGAAGTAGAGCTAATTCTATAATCTGAGAAGGGGTAAAAATATCTCTTAGAGTAGCGACATCACTACCTTTGGGTAGTATTTCGTCTTTGGGTATCCATAGGGTTTTCTTATGCCCCCCCCCCATAGAGTTTTTAGCTTGAATGTTAGAAGGATAATAGGAAGCATTTTTTAGCATCTCTTTAGCTTCTTTATCATTTTTTGGAGTGATTTTTTCAAAATTTTTCAATACCATCTCGCCTATTTCGTAAAGTTCGCTTAGATTTACCTCTGTGCTTAGTGCAGTTGCCATAAAGACTGATAGAGGGTTGAGATCGATATGAATTCCCACTCTGCCTTTCATCATCGCTTCTATCGCACTCACTCCACTACCTCCAAAGCTATCTAGCACAACATCGCCTTCTTGAGTAAAATTAAGAATATGATTTTGCACAATATCCCAGCTTTGACGAGTGAAATAAGCTAGACAACCAAAGTGCCTCTTGGCTTTTTGTTTTTGAGGTTTTATTGCCTTTGGTAGGCTTCTATTTAGATACCATTCATCATCTCTATTGGCATCTTCTTTTATTTTTTGAATTTGTGATTCTGTATTGTTTGTGATATAACTTTTTAGGGTGTCAAATTTAGTTTCTAATTCATTTTTTAAATCAATCTCTAAAATTAACTCTTGACCTATTGAAGTAAATAGCGTAAATTCTTTTCCATTACATAAGGCATAATAGGGAGCTTTGATCTCTGCATTGATGGCATAATAAAAAGCTTGTTGAGGGTGATTGCCATTTTTGATGTTTTCAGTTGGAGCTTTTGCATCTAAAACACAAATGGGTTTATTCTCTACATAAAGAATATAATCAGGAATCAGTATTCTATCTTGACCTATTTTGGTATTTGAGCCTAAAATTGTAGGTGATTTTATGCTTAAGGAAGTCTTAAAGCTTAG
The DNA here is from genome assembly GCF_030688855.1 of Helicobacter cappadocius. GTDB lineage: Bacteria > Campylobacterota > Campylobacteria > Campylobacterales > Helicobacteraceae > Helicobacter_J > Helicobacter_J cappadocius. The sequence goes on from NZ_JAUYZK010000001.1 coordinate 241,324, forward strand.
TGTTTTGTTTCCCTTAAGATCAAATTCAAAATCTAGTTCTTTTAATAGTGGATCAATAATTTCTCTACGAACAGAATCCTCTTTAAAGTCTTTTTCATCTACATAATCAAGATTTATATTCACTTGTTGCCCTTTGCTAATCCTAATATTAAAGCTCTGTCTTCAGCATCGCACCATTACTTGCATTGCTTACTAATAGGGCATAGCGTTTGAGCCATTTGCCTTCAATTTCTTTGCGTTTAGGCTGCCATTTTTGCTTTCGATCCTTAAGGATATCTTCGCTTACTAACAATTCTAAGATTCCATTATTCACATCGATTTTTATTTTATCTCCATTTTCTACAAGTGCTATCACTCCTCCTTCTGCTGCCTCTGGACTTACATGACCGATACAAGCCCCTCTTGTAGCTCCACTAAATCTTCCATCTGTTACTAAGGCTACAGATTCTCCTAGACCCATTCCCATTATTAGGCTTGTAGGGCTTAGCATTTCTGGCATACCTGGTCCGCCTTTTGGTCCTTCATAGCGGATAATGACAACATCTCCAGATTTTACTTTGCCTGTAGAAATTCCTGCTATCGCTTCATCTTGGGAGTCAAAAACCACTGCAGATCCAGTGAAATTTTTCATCTCTTCTGCCATTGCTCCAGCTTTGATAACCGCTCCTTCTTGAGCTAGATTTCCATAAAGTATTTTTAACCCCCCTGTTTGAGAATAGGCATTTTCATTTGTGTGAATGATGGTAGTATCTGTGATAGATGCGTTTTTGATCCGTTCTAGCATACTCTCACCTGTAATAGTGAGGGTATCATAGATAACTCCCCCTCTTTTATTCACTTCTTTCATAACAGCACCCACGCCTCCAGCACGATTGATATCTTCCATAAATACATTATTAACTGCAGGAGCTATTTTAGTGAGGTGAGAGACATTTTTTGCGATTTCATTGATATTTTTGAGACTGAAATCCACATCTGCTTCTTTTGCAATCGCCAACATATGTAGGACAGTATTTGTGCTACCTCCCATTGCCATATCTACAACAAAAGCATTGTGAATGGCTTTGTCATTGAGAATATTTTTCATTTTAAATTTTTCAGTTTTTGCTTTATCTAGAGCAATCTCAACTATCTTTCTAGCAGCTATTCGTAAGAGTTCTTCTCGTTCTTTTGTAAGTGCTGGAATAGTTCCATTTCCTGGAAGTGCAATACCCATAGCTTCACATAAAGTATTCATTGAATTTGCAGTGAACATACCACTACAGCTTCCTCCACTTGGACAAGCTTTGCACTCAATTTCATAGAGCTTGTCCTCACTGATTTTTTTAGCCTCATAAGCACCTACAGCTTCAAATACCTGCGAGAGACCAATACGACTACCATCACTAAGCGTTCCTGCAAGCATAGGTCCTCCACTCACAAATATAGTCGGCACATTCACTCTAAGTGCTCCCATAACCATACCTGGAACGATTTTGTCACAGTTGGGGATGCAAACCATTGCATCGAGTTTGTGAGCATTCATAACAGTTTCTATGCAGTCTGCGATAAGCTCTCTACTAGGCAAACTATAGAGCATTCCGCTATGCCCCATCGCTATGCCATCATCTACCCCGATTGTATTGAATTCAAAGGGAACACCCCCAGCCTTTCTGATTTCTTCTTTTACAATTTTGCTATATTCAGGTAGGAAATAGTGTCCAGGTATGATGTCAATATAGCTATTTGCTATTCCGATAAATGGTTTATCAAAATCTTCATCTTTGAGTCCCACGCCTCTAAGTAGGCTTCTATGAGGAGTTCTTGAGTGTCCTTTTTTGATGGTATCGCTTCGCATTTTCTATCCTTTTATAGTGTATAGATATTATTATACTTAAAAAGATTTCTATTTTTTAACAAATCTTTCGCATTCAAGAGAGTTTATTGTAAAATGCTAGATATTGAATTATCGGAGGTTTTGAATGTGTGGCATTGTAGGCTATATCGGAAGCAATGAGAAAAAAGAAATCCTGATCAATGGTCTAAAAGAACTTGAATATCGCGGTTATGATAGTGCTGGTATCGCGGTATTATCTGCTGGAGAACTTAAAACCTTCAGAGCAGTGGGCAAGATTTGTAACCTTGAAAATAAATGTGCAGATTTTATCTCCAAAGGATTTGGAATAGGGATAGGACATACGCGTTGGGCAACACATGGTAAGCCTACAGAAATAAATGCTCATCCTCAAATTGCACATTTTAGCAATGTTGTCCATAATGGAATCATAGAAAATTATCAAGAAATCAAAAAAGATCTTGAACAAAAAGGTCATTGTTTTTTGAGTCAAACAGACACTGAAGTCATCGTGCGTTTATTTGAAGAGTTTCTCAAGGACACAGAGGATGGATTTGAGGCTTTTAGACAAACTATCGCTACTTTAAGAGGAGCTTATGCGATTTTGCTTATCAGTGTGAAGTATCCAGATAAGATTTTTTATGCAAAAAATGGATCTCCATTGATTATTGCAAAAGGAAATGACGGAGTGTATTTTGGAAGCTCAGATGCTTGTGTGATTGGATATGCAGATAAGGTTGTTTATTTGAAAGATGGGGATGTTGGATGTATGGACATCCATTCTTTTGAATCTTTGGAAAATATTAGACCTTTGGAGCAAAATAAAGCATTTGCACAAAAAGATGGGTTTAGATATTTTATGGAAAAAGAAATCTATGAACAACACAAAGTTTTGCTTGAAACAATGATGGGTAGAGTAAATGAAGATGGTGTTGCACTGGAGTCAGTTCCAGATGGATTTTTTGAGGGTGTTGACGAGCTTATTATTTGTGCTTGTGGAACGAGCTATCATGCGGGTATGAGTGGAAAATATGTGCTAGAGCGGATCGCAAAAATAAGAACAAATGTAGTCATGGCTAGTGAATTTAGATATGCTAATTCGGTGATGAGGAAATCTGAAATTTTTATCGTAATCTCTCAAAGTGGCGAAACTGCCGATACGCTAGAAGCACTCAAACTTGCTAAGGCAAATGGACTTAAAACTTTAGCTATTTGTAATGTTGATAATAGCTCAATTGTACGTGAAAGTGATGCAGTAATCTTGACTCGTGCAGGAATTGAAAAAGGTGTAGCTTCTACTAAAGCTTTTGCAACACAAATGATGGTTTTATGGATGCTTGGGGTTTATATAGCAACTCAAAAAAATTTGCTCAATAAAAATGATCTGGAAAATCAGTTTACATCTATGGTTCGTTCTGTAAAAGCTACAGAAGTCAGCCCTAAACTTCATGAAAGGTTAAAAAGACTTTCAAAGAGATATTTACACGGACATGGATTTTTCTTTATTGGTAGGGATGTTTTTTATCCTTTGGCATTAGAAGGAGCATTGAAACTCAAAGAAGTTAGCTATTTGCATGCAGAAGGATATCCAAGCGGAGAAATGAAGCATGGACCTATAGCATTGGCTGATTCTTTATTATTTACTATTGCTTTAGTTCCTAGACATTTGTTAGGTGATAAAATTAAAAGCAATGTAGAGGAACTTAGTGCCAGAGATTCTACAATTTGCGTTATTAGTTCAGAGGAAGTTGAGACTGCCGATGATATGGTATATATCGATCCTGCACAAGACTATATGGAGGAATTTTTTTCTATGATGGTGGCACTTCAGCTATTGGCACTAGAAGTTGCCATCAAGCTAGGTAATGATGTGGATATGCCTAGAAACTTGGCAAAAAGTGTTACAGTAGAATAGTTTAGAATTTGTAATTGTACATTACATAGGGCATCAAACTTGTTTGGAAGTTTCCATTATTGAGAAGGCTTTTTGCTGTTGGCAGGACTTTTACCCCGAATTCTATGCGATGTTTTACAAAAATATCTAGTGTTATTCCTGCTTCGATAATGATTCCTGCTGTATAGATTGAATCTTTGATGAGTTTGAAATTTTGATTATCTGCATAAATAAGTGCTCCGCCACCAAGTCCTGCAAACCCTCCTAAGAAATGTTTATAGCTCTGACTTAGTGGAAATTCAGCTATCACATCGATCCCTAAAGAAATCATAGCAAAAAATGAATTGCTATGATCGGGTGCTAATTTATAATTTACAAATCCACTTGCCATATCCAAACCAAAAAATCCTCGAATACCTATGTTTTTGTTGAAAAATGTTTGAGAACCTGTTTTCAAAGACAACATAGCAGGGATGCTCTCTAGGGTTTGTTGATTGTACTTTTTTTTGACTTCAAAAATACCAATTCCTATACCGATATATTTTCCACTTTTTTTGCGGATAAGCCTTTGCTTTTCTCTGATTTCAGCAACTCCATAGCCTTCATTTTTGGATTTTTCTATCTCTTGAGATGTTGTTGATATTGAATTATCAGATGAATTTGAAATATCTTGGGCACATAGAATATGAAAAAAAACTAGCATCAAAACAATTGTTTTAATTTTATTCATTTTTTGGCCTCTAAATCAATAGTTGGTTGTGCAACTATTTTTTGTTATAATCTTAGCAAAAATATTGAAGGAAGGACAATGTCAAAAACTTCTTTGAGAATGTTGAAAAATTCTCAGAAATTGATTGTTTGTCTTGATAAAGATTGGGATTTTCAAAGTCAATCTGAACATATAGATTCCAATACGCAAAACACTAAAACCTTTTCTTCAATTCCTCTGAGAGTTGTTGAAGATTCTCAGAAGATTATTGTTTATCTCAATGGTGATTGTAATTTCCAAACCCGTTCTAAATACTTGGAAGCCCTAAGATCTAGCATCAAAAATATCTCAAAAGATTTGATAATTGATTTTGAACGCACAGGACACTTTGATTTTATGTTTGCAGTTTCTTTATTTTCTATCCTACGTTCTTCTAACTTGGATACAACTTTTATCAATGCTTCTGAGAAGATTTGCAAGATACTAGAGACTGTATCGGCGATTTTGCCAAAAATTCTTCAAAATAATCGCTTAGATATAGATACCTCAAGCAAAAATCCTTCCCAAAATTCTATAAAAAACATATGGAAAATATTGCTAATTCCTCTAAATGCTCTTGGTAAAGGCGTTTATAACACTCTTGCCAAAGCATTGGATTTTTTTAATTTTACGGGTCTAACACTTTATTTTTTTGGTCAGTCTTTGCTCCATCCTTCAAAAATACGAATCGCACCGCTTTTTTATCACATCAATGAATCAGGGTTTAAAGCCCTTCCTGTAAGTATTTTAACGGCAGTTATAGTGGGTTCTGCAATAACATTACAAGGTGCAATACAACTCCAAAGTATGGGAGTTCCTATGATGAGTATTGAGACAACTGCCAAACTTTCCCTCAGAGAGATGGGACCTTTTATTCTTGCACTTGTTATCGCAGGACGAAGTGCTTCTAGTTTCACAGCACAAATTGGCGTAATGAAGATTACTGAAGAGCTTGATGCAATGAAAACGATGAATTTTAATGTATTTGAGTTTTTGGTATTGCCTAGAGTTTTAGCATTGGTAATAGCAATGCCTCTGATGGTCTTTTTAGCTGATGGATTTGCTTTGTTTGGAGGAATGTTAGCTATAAAATATCAGTTGGGGGTTGGTTTTGCTCAATATATTGATAGGTTCTATGATACAGTTAGTTGGAATCATTTTTGGGTGGGGATTATTAAAGCACCATTTTTTGGTTGGGCAATAGCTATGACAGGATGTTTTAGGGGATTTGAAGTGAAGGGCGATACAGAGGAAGTTGGTCGATTGACAACGATCAGTGTTGTGAATGCTTTATTTTGGATTATTTTTATCAACGCCATTTTTTCAGTTATTTTTACAAAGTTGGGTATATGAAGCCAATCATACAAGTTAAAAATCTCTATACAGCTTATGGAAAACATATTATTCATAATAATATTAGTTTTGAGGTGGAAAAAGGGGAAATATTCGCTATTTTAGGCGGAAGTGGTAGTGGTAAGAGTACTTTACTTCGAAGTATGATATTATTAAACCGTCCCAAAGCTGGAAAAATTGAAATCTTTGGTGAGGATATTTGGAGTCTCAAAGAAGATAAAAAAAATATGTTTTTAAATCGTTGTGGCGTGTTATTCCAGTTTGGAGCACTTTATAGTTCTTTGAATGTTTTAGAAAATGTTGGAATTATGCTCGAAGAATACAGTTCTTATTCAAAAAAAGAGATTCAAGAGGTTTCGAAAATATGGCTAGAGATGGTAGGATTGAATAAAAGAGTTTATCAACTCTATCCCTATGAGCTTAGTGGAGGAATGAAAAAACGCGTAGGATTAGCCAGAGCAATGGCCATTGGACCTGAGATTTTGTTTTTAGATGAGCCAACAAGTGGATTAGATCCTGCTAGTGCTGGGAAATTTGATGAACTTATTTTGAAATTAAAAGAAATGCTTAATTTGACTATTGTAATGATAACACATGATTTAGATTCTATTGCTGATACGGTAGATAGGTTTATATTATTAAAAGATGGACAAATTGATTTTGATGGGAATTTGAAAGAGTTTGTTTTTGAAGCCAGAACAGAAGGTCTTACAGAGGATAATTTATTTAACTCAACGCGAGGAGAGAGATTTTGGAAAGAAATATAAACTATACGGTAATTGGAAGTGTGTTTTTTGCTGTAGTTGTGTGTATGGTTATTTTTGTATTTTGGATTGGTCGTATTGGCGTAGATGATACCAAATACAGAGCCTATGAAGTCTATACAGATAAGGAAATTTCTGGTATAGCCATCAATACACCCGTGAAATACAAGGGGATCACAATAGGAAGTGTGACTAGCGTTGCTTTTGACAAGGATAGATTAGGTACGGTAAAAATAGGGCTGAATATTTTATCAAGTATCCCTATTCACAAAAATTCTCTTGTAACTCCAGATTCTGATGGTTTGGCCGGTCTTGGCTATTTATCCTTGGAACAAGGTAGTGATCCATCATTTATAGGCAAAGATGATCCTCATATTTTGAATTTCAAACAAAATTTTATGGGAAAGATAGCCTCTCAAGCTGATGAAGTAACAAAAGAATTGCTCGGTGTATTAAAAAATATCAAAGATCTTACTGATACTCAAAACATCAAAAGCATTTCTAATATTATCAAATCATTGGATTCTCTATCTACAACTCTTGCGGAGACAAAAGATGAAATCAATGGATTTTCAAAAAATTCCAATTTACTTTTGCTTAATATTAATCACAAACTTGAAAGTGGCGAATATGATATTAAGAAAATGCTAAATCCAGTAGTTATTGAACTTGAATCAAGTTTAAAAAATGTAAATAACTTTTTTCAAAAAGGTTCAGGAATGCTTGATAAGTTTGATAATGATCCCTATAACACACTATTTGGAGTGCAAAAATGAAAAAACTAACAATTCTTATTTTCCCAATTTTTATATTGTTTTTGACAGGATGTATTAGTTTGAAAATAAAATCAGAATTACCCACAATATATTCTTATGATTTTAATGCCAATATTTCACCAACCTCTTGTGAAACATATAAAAATATTGCTCTTATTGACATTGATAGTACGGGCATTTATGAAAGCAAAAAAATTATCGTTCGTAACGATGATGGGAGAATAACTAACTTAGAAGGTAAGCAGTGGATTGATTCACCAAAAAATATTTTCAGAGACCTATTGATTCAAGAAGGTGCAAAACATTGTATTTCAATAAATTTGCCTCCATTTGGAACACAACTTCCACAAAATGTTCTCAAGCTCACTTTGGTATCACTGGAAATACGCAATGGTAATCATCCAAGCGCACAAATGGTGTTAGGCTATAATCTTGCAAAATCCGGAAAAAAGATGAATGGATTCCTGCAGGAAACACAAGAAATACAAGGCGATGATATTAAGGCACTTCAAGAGGTAGCAAAAAATATCGTTAATCAGTTGGTTAAATTGTTTGGAGAATAACAAAATGTTAAATTCAAGAATATTATTGAGTTTGTTAGCCATAATTTTTTTATTGGCGTGTTCAGATAAACAAAGTAGTGATGAAGGAGAAAAAGAACTCAAAGATTCTGTTAAGTTGGATTTTTTGAATGCAAAATATATGATGAGTTTGAGTCAAGCGTCTTGGGAGGGGATACAGTTGAATCGCTTAGAAAATGGTAGATATAGTTTGGTTTTTTCTTTTATTACTCCTTATGAAAGCAAGGATTGTGTTCTGCAAGGAGAAGGAAAACAAAAAGAAGATGAATTTTATTTTTTCAGTAAGAGCAATGATTTGAAAGTATTGCTTAAACGCACCGATGATGGACTTGCAGTTGGTGTAGATAACAAAAAAATTCAAAATGTTTGTGGCAAAGATCATCGTGCAAAGGGTATTTATACTATCAGCCAATAAAATATTTTCATTTTAAGTGGCATCAATTTGTGACTTTACTTCCTGTAGAATTGCCTCATCGGTACTCATATTGAAAAATTCAAATTCTGCACCACTTTGTCTCTCTCCCATCAAAAGATCTCCGCTATTTCGATATTTTAGATCAAGCTCTGCAATATCAAAACCGCTCAAATGTCTTGAAAAATCTTTGAGTCTTTGTGATTGTTTTGTATTTGTGTATAAGAAACAATAACCTTTAAGTCCATTTCTGCTAACTCTACCTCGCAATTGATGAAGAGTGGCAAGACCCAATCTTTCTGGGGCAACAATAATAATGCTAGAGAGTTTTGGCAGAGAGATCCCTACTTCTATAAGCGTAGTTGCAAGTAGAATATCTCCCTTATCTCTAAAATCTTCTAAAACTTGTTCCTTATCTTTGTCTTTTCCGGAAGTTACATATACATTTTTAAAGTGTTTTTTCCAAAATAGCATTCCTTCTTTGAGTGAGAGATAGTCAAAATTTTCACTTTCTTCTACGAGTGGATAGACAATCACTATTTGTCTGTGTTGATTGATTTCTGATTGAATGTGAGAGATAAGGTGATGAAAATCGCTTTTGTCGATAATTTTTGTAGTGATGTCTTTTTTGAATGGAAGTTCTTTGATATAGCTCACATCTATGAGGCTTGAGTTTAGCATAGCCATTGTTCTAGGAATTGGTGTGGCTGAAAATTGCAAAACATGAGGTTTTTTAGTATGTCCGGAGGTTTTTTCCTCAGTAGTTTTTTCTAGCTGGTGACGTTGTTTGGTTCCAAATCTGTGTTGTTCATCGCTCATTACAAGGGCTAAATCCTGGGTTTCAAAATCTCTGTAAAGTAAAGCTTGAGTTCCAATGATAAAATGTACTTCTTCTCCAAAAATATTTTTATCTATCTGCATGTCTTTGCTATCTGCAGTTATGAGTTTGGTTTTAATTTTTGTAGGAAGATATTTTTGAGCTTCTTCATAGAGTTGTCTAGCTAGAATGGTTGTAGGTGCCATTAATATAGATTTTTTGGGATAGGCCATTGTAACAGCACTTAAAATAACAATGGTTTTTCCACAGCCCACATCCCCCATAATCAGTCGTTTTGCGGCAATAGGCTTTGTTAGGTCTTTTGCAATGGTTTCAATAGTCTCATTTTGTGCTTTGGTGAGGCTAAAAGGAAGGGATTTTATGAAACTTTTATAATCTCCTGTGCAGATATGTTTAGCATCAAAATACCTTCTTTTTTTCGATAGATGTCTCAGATAATTGTAGATTTCTATCCATTTGAGTGCATTTAGATAGGGATCTGGAAAAGAGGCATTTTTTTGATATTCTTTGAGGAATTTTTCTGTAGGATGAAAGATTGTTTCAATATATCTAGCAATATGATTTGGCACACCTTCTTCCATCAAATTTTCTATGGTAATGATTTTTTGGGCAAGTTCAGAAATCGTAGAACTTCTTAAAGCAGTGCTTTTAAAACTCAGTGTAATTTTCCCTATCTCATTAATCGGTTTTGGTTGAACTATTGTGTATTTATTGAATTTATATTCTATTTTTCCTAGTACATATAGGCTTTTACCTACAGAAAAAATATTTTTATGGAAGCTTTTTGCATTGAAAATCACCATTTCTATTGATTCTTTAAATTTTGGCATAAAGGCCTGAATTTTGAGTATATTTTTACCTCTTATAAAATCCAAAGCACATACCTCAATATTCAACACTCCTATAGAGTTGTTTTCCAAAGATTCTAATAAGCAGGTATTGATATAAGCTTTTGGAACATGTGTAGCAAATGAAAGTATGTCTTTATGACCTAATTTCTGCAGTTTTTGATGTTCAATGGATGTTATCTTCATGGGGATATTTTATTATAAAATTTGTATAATCACAAACTTTATGAGGAGTATTAATGGACAAAAAAGATTTAGAGAATATTACGCTTTTGGGAAATCAAAATACAGAGTATGATTTTAGTTACAATCCAAATGTCTTGGAAGTTTTTATTAACAAACATCCAGAAAATGATTATTTTGTAAAATTCAATTGCCCTGAATTTACAAGTTTGTGTCCCATTACTTCGCAACCAGATTTTGCGACGATTTATATTAGTTATATTCCTCAAGAAAAGATGGTGGAGTCGAAATCTTTAAAATTATATCTCTTCAGTTTTCGCAATCATGGGGCTTTTCACGAAGACTGTATGAATATTATTCTCAAAGATCTTATTAGGGTTATGCAACCAAAATATATAGAAGTTTGGGGAAAATTTACCCCTAGGGGTGGAATCAGTATTGATCCTTATGTGAATTATGGAATATCAGGTACAAAATATGAACAGATGGCAGAATACCGACTAAAAAATCACGACCTTTATCCTGAAAAAATTGATAATCGTTAATTATTGATTTCTATCAATAAGGCTTTTTGGAAGATTAAATAGTTCCATTAATTGTTGTTCTTTTGCACGGTGTTCCCCATTGTCTTTTTCGTGATCATATCCTAAAAGATGTAGACCTCCATGTATAAACAATAATGCTACTTCTGATTCTAAGGAGTGTTTGAGCTCCTCACTAATTGTTTTGGCCATTTGTAGATTGATAACAACGCTTCCTAGGGGTAATTTTCCATCTATAATGCCCATATCATCAAAAGGAAAACTCAACACATCAGTTGTGCTATCCTTAGAGCGAAAGGCTATATTTAGCTCTTTTATACCTTCGTTATCAGTAAGGATAAGTTCTATGTTTTTTGGGGTCAAAGATTCCGCTATCCTCTCTAAAATACTAATATCAAAACAAATATTTGTTTCATTATTGATTTCTAACATCTTCATCCTAATAAATTTAAATTTCATAATTATACATTGCTTCATAAGAGGAAGTATAAAACTCAATATAAATGATATAATTTATCTCAATATTATTTAAGCTCAAGAGGAAAAATTTATGGTTGATTATGGAATCAAGTTTTGGTCAAATGATGATTTTATTATTGATAATGGTGTGGTTAAGGTGAATTACAAAAACAAACCCGCCTTAATAGAAATTGTAAATGAAGTTCGAGAAAAGGGATATAAAGGACCTCTTCTAATTCGTTTTCCACATTTGATTGAAAAACAAATTGAAAAAATATTTACAACCTTTGAGAGTTCTATTCAAGAATACAAATACAAGGGTAGCTTCAAAGCCGTTTTCCCTTTGAAGGTCAATCAAATGCCAAATTTTGTTCTTCCTTTGGTTGCTTGTAGTGAAGATAAATGCTACGGATTAGAAGCTGGGAGCAAGTCTGAACTTATTGTCGCGATGGCATATACAAATAAAGGATCTCCTATAACTGTAAATGGCTTCAAAGACAAAGAAATGATAAGCTTGGGTTTTGTTGCCGCAAATATGGGACATGATATCACTTTGACCATTGAAGGTCTCAATGAGCTTGAAACTATCATTGAAGTTGTCAAGGAAATGGGAGAACCTTATCCAAAAATAGGTTTGAGGATTCGCTTACACAGCACAGGTACTGGGATTTGGGCAAAAAGTGGAGGGATTAATTCTAAGTTTGGTCTTACAAGCACTGAACTTTTAGAAGCAATAAAACTTTTGGAAGATTCTCACTTGCTCCATAAATTTACAATGATTCATTTTCACATAGGGAGTCAAATTAGCGATATTTCTCCTCTAAAAAAAGCTATTCGAGAGGTGGGAAATATTTATGCAGAACTTAGAAAGATGGGAGCAACCAGTCTTACTTGTGTAAATATTGGAGGTGGGTTGGCAGTGGAATACACCCAGCATGAGGGAAGCAATAATCGCAATTATACTTTGAGTGAATTTAGCGGAGATGTTGTCTTTTCCTTGAAGGAGATTGTGAAAAACAAAAAAGAACCTGAACCTGATATTTATATTGAGTCTGGACGATATATTTCTGCCAATCATGCTGTACTCATTGCCCCAGTTTTGGAGTTGTTTTCTCAAGAATATGATGAAAAAGCTCTTAAACTGAAAGAAAAAAATCCTCCCTTGATAGCTGAAATGCTTGATTTATATCAAAGCATGAGTGAAAAAAATGCGATTGAGTATTTGCATGATAGTTTTGATCATATGGAATCTTTGCTGACTTTATTTGATCTGGGTTATATTGATTTGCAAGATAGAAGTAATACCGAAGTGCTTGTGCATTTGATTATCAAAAAAGTTATCAAACTTCTTAAGTATAAAAATCATAATGATATTATTCGTATTCAAGAGCAAGTTCAGGAACGATATTTGTTGAATTGCTCATTTTTTCAGAGTTTGCCTGATTATTGGGGATTAGGTCAAAATTTTCCTGTGATGCCACTAGATAGGCTTAATCGTAGACCTACCAGAAGTGCCAGTTTATGGGATATTACTTGCGATAGTGATGGAGAGATCACATTTGATTCTTCTAAGCCCTTGTTTTTGCACGATGTAGATGTAACCAAAGAAGAATATTTTTTAGGATTCTTTCTTGTGGGGGCATATCAGGAAGTCTTAGGAATGCGACACAATCTTTTTACCCATCCTACGGAATTGAGTGTTGTTTTTGATGATGATCTCAATAAAGGCTATGAAATAGAAAATCTCTTAGAAGCCCAAACAATTTTAGATGTATTAGATGATTTGGATTATGATACAAAGGAAATTGAACGTATCTTAAAACAACGTATTGAAGAAAATCAGGATATTGATGAAGAGACAAAAAAAGAAGTAATGGGTCAGCTTTATATTATGCTAAGTGAGAATGGCTACCTTCGAACAATAGCAAGCAGTGAGAAAAATTGATTTTTTGCCTTATTCTAAATAGCCTAAAATTTTCATAAACGTACAATAAGGTTGAACATAAAATAACTTCTGTCTCCTAAATTTTTTGGTGTGTCCGTTTTTGTGATGGGGCCTCTTGCGTATGCAGGGACATCTTTGGTGGGTATCCAAAACTTAGAGTTGTATCCCGCAAAGGTCTCATCTAGGTAATATGCCAATACCCCTTTTAAGGTCACATTTGGAGTCCAGTTGTATGAAGCTAGAATACCAGCTGTATTTTCTGTGCTTCGATAGGACCAAGTTCCTCTATAAAATAGTCCTAACACGGTATTTTTAAGAGTCGTTGTTGTGGCATTTACTAAAAAACTTTGGGAATCTTTTGCTAGAAAATCACTCATCCATAAATTAGCATAATAGCTGTTGTCATAAATGCCTACCATTCCAGGATTTCCATAAGTTCCGAGCATCGCATTAAAATTTCCAAAATTCTTAAAATAACTCAATTGAACTTGATAGTCTTTTAAAAAACTGAAACTTTGCAAGATATAAATATTCCCAGCATCTTTGCCTGGACTCAAAAAAGGAAAAAGTAGTTTTGTTCCGGGTGAATATGCTTTGTGATGGAATCTTTCATAAGAGGCTGTGATATAGGTATACCATAGAAAGGTATTTTTATCCCCCACACTTGCTTTAAAAGAAAATCCTGGTATTGTGTAATAATCAGGAACAGAGTATATATAAGGACGGATTTTGATCTTCTTGTTTTGGGTATGATATTCTAAGCTCAAATGATACAGTCCATTTGGTATGCTTTTATTCTGAAAGTCCCATACCCAAGCTCCAAAAGCTGTAGTCAAATCTGAAACTGCCAACGCCTTGAGTAAAAAATTATCACCTGAATAAATGTATTCCCCACCTTGTGCTGTTGATTTTATCCAATCATCATCTTCCACGATAAATCTTCCTATGCGCAGGAAATTGTTTGGATCATCGTATCCTATAAAAGCACGATAAAATAAAAAACGATGAAATTCAATCGCTTCAGGATTATTTTTTCTTGTATCATCAGGGACGGGATAGGCTCCATTGTATGTATAAGCAACTCCACCGAAATACCCTAAAGACACTTTTAATTTTTTTTCATCACTGATATTGTAGTCATAGTCTCCATAAAATTTTAGACTTGTGTAAGCAAAACTATCTTGAGGATAGATTCCATCGTTAGCATTTTGAAGACCTTTTATTTTGTCAGTTGAATTAATTGTCGCAGGATGAGTAAAAGCAGTCCTACTCAGTAAATTTGCTTCAGCTCCTAAAAAGAATTGATTTTTCCCATAATCTCCTATATTTTGTTGAGCATTCAAAAGGGTTGCATATCCAAGCAAAATAATCAAACTCAATTTTTTATGTAACATTTTTTCCCCCAAATGTATGATTTTATTGTAAATGGGTAATATTTACAATAAAGTATGTATCAATGATATATAAAATGGAATTGTAAGCAAAAGAATTTTGATTTATTAGAATATTTTTATATTATACTATTACAAAAAGAAACAATGTCAGTAGAATCTTTTAAGATCGATCAAAGATACTGCTGAATATTGAATATCAAGAGTAGTTAATACTTTCAAAGGAGTTTTTATGTATAGATTTTTTAACATAGGTTTTAAGATTATTGTTTCTATTTTCAGTGTAGTACTTATAACTCAAGCTTTATATGCAAAAGATAGTCCGAGTATTGATAAGTCTCTAGGAGAAAACCCTGACGCATTTTTGATTTTGCAAATCCCAAATAATGATCAAAAAATATCAAAACTTGCCATTGACAAAAAGGCTTACATCAAAATCAATGGAATACAACAATATATTATGATTAAAGGAGAAAATCTCAACAATCCTGTGCTTTTGTATCTGCACGGAGGACCTGGACTTTCTGGAATGGGAAAAGAACCTTTGATGCGAAATTTGGAAAAACTCTACACTGTTGTGTATTGGGATCAAAGAGGGACTGGGAAAACATATGAAAAAAATCACAGCTCAGATCAAATAGATCCAAAAAATAAACCCACCATAGATAATATGATTGAAGATACTAGGCAAGTGGTACAATATCTTAAAAAAATATTCCATAAAAATAAAATAGCCATATTGGGGCATAGTTGGGGGAGTGTTCTTGGAAGTGAATTTGTTTTAAAATATCCTGAAGATGTTTTGTATTATATAGGTGTGGGACAGGTAACAAATGCGATGGAAGATGAGAGGATTGTTTATGAACACTTATATGATATTGTAAGCAGGAGTGGAAATAAAGAAGATTTAAAAGCATTGAATAAAATTTCCAAATATCCTTATTTCAAAGATGAGAATGAAATTTTTAAGGACCTCATAATGGTGCGTACTTTACAGGCGAAATATAAAATCATTAATACTGATATTAAACCAACAGCAAAATCTCAAAAAAGCTATCACAAAAATGGACCCATCTACAGTAATATCTATAAATATATGATGGGTTTTGATCTCTATAAAACCACTGATTATAAAATTCCTGTGTATTATATTTTGGGAATGCACGATTGGCAGGTTCCAACGGTGAATGCGATTAAATATTTTTATAAAATCAATGCTCCAAAAAAAGAGTTATTTTTAATTCCAAATGCAGGGCATAGCACAATGACCGATCAGCCTAGAGCGTTTTTTAATGCTTTAAAAGTTATTTTAGAAACAAAATAACTCATATTAAGGTGCTACTCTTGATGCACCTTAACTTATAAGCTATTTTAGAAAGTTGTATTTCATATATATGGCTAGATAGCTTCTATCTGAAGTGTTTCCGGGATTGTTTGGAGAGGGTGGAGCATAAGATCCTACTTGGTAGCCAGGTTTTGTTTCATTTTTAAAAAATTCTACAAACGCTCCTACTAAAATCCCTTCTTTTTTGAAGTTATATGACCCGCCTATTCTTATGGCTTGTTCATTAGCTCTTCTTGAATAGGTCAATCTACCCAAGACTGACCAGTCAAAATCTTTTATATGCCCACCTCCAAATAAATAGGGAGTGAAAGCATCTGCACCAATGGTATTGGATACTGATTGTCCGATGTCATATACGGAGTTATCCCAAATATCAATCATCAAGACTGTGTTGCCCCTATTGCCTAAATAACCATTAGCATTTCCAAAATTTTTATGAACACCAAGACCAATATTATAAAAACTGATTTTGAAAGTTTGTGTGAAATCTACTGAGACGGAGAATTTATCATTGTAGTTTCCATATCTAAGTTTTCCCATAGCATTTGGACCAGAAAAAGGGGTAAAGATTAGAAACCTTGTGTCTGATCCCCAGCCTTTTTGTGCTAGAAATTCAGGACTAGTTTCATATGAAACTTTGAGAGATGGGATATAGTATAAAGTGGGATAAAAATAAAAATTTGGACGAATGGTTAGACCATTTTTGCGATAATCCATCCCGATAAAATACATACCCAAGTTTGCTTGATAGCCTTTTTTAGTTGTTATAGAATAAGGTGAATACCAGTCATATATCCATCCAGCCCAAGAGGCATTTGCTCGACCAAAACTCGCCTCAAAAAAAGCTCTAAAATCTTTGTATTTAAATACCAAATCTAGCCCTTGTGTGTATGAGGAAAAAAGATCAGCATAAGAGTTAGAGGCAACAGGGTATCTTCCTCCCCAGAATTCAAAAAATTCAGAGTTATAATGCAAATAGGTTGTGGGAAAAAGAACATTATGAGTGAATTTCCCCGCATCTAGCTGTCCATAAGGAACATTTCCAAGATAACCCACCCAATAACCAACATAATTGTAGGCAAACCCATCAGGAACATACAAACTTCCATCAGCTGTTCTATCTGATTTTGTAGAATCATAAAGTATTTCTCCTGCTGTACCGGAAAATCCAAAATCAAGAGATGAAGAATTACCCTTTAGAAGTTGCATATTTACGCCTAAAAATACAGACAATGCACTATAACTTTCAGTTGGAAAGATACCCTTACTCGCATCAATGTATTTAGGATTATTGATATTGAAACCTTTTTTATTCCAAGAACTTATCCAGCCATCAAATTGATAATCAAGCGAGAGAGCAGAGGAAATCACCATTGCACATAGAAGGAAAATTTTACACATATTTCATCCTTAATATTTGTGTTATTCGTTTATATTCTAAAGCAAATCAAAAAAAAACGATAAAATAAAGATTTTTTTGAATATATTTTTATGAGATATGTTACAAAAAGTATTTTTATAAAAGTTTTTGATACATAAAGTTACATTTTATTTTTGAGAAAACCTAGATTAATGTCTTAATAAAAATTCTTTGGATTTAAACATGCAAGAGATAATTTAGTATGAAGAATCTTTGAGGTTACGAAAATGGCGGACAGGGAGGGATTCGAACCCTCGGTAATCTTGCGACTACGCATCCTTAGCAGGGATGTGGTTTAAGCCAACTCACCCACCGGTCCAACGAAAATAATATTGTATTGATCCATTATTGGAAGTGTAATTCTAACTGAACGCATTAAAAAAATCAAGTAAAATATGTTAAAATTCTCACCTCAATTAAATATTCCAAAATATTCAAACAAAGGTCATCTATGAAATATGCTTTTATTTTTCCTGGTCAAGGAAGCCAAAGTATCGGCATGGGCAAAGAGTTCTACGATAACTTTAGCGTAGCCAAAGATCTTTTTGAGAGAGCCTCTCAAAGTATCAAGGTGGACATGAAAAAATTATTATTTGAAGAAAATGATCAAATTAATCAGACCGCATTCACACAACCTGCTATCTTTTTGGTGAGTTATGTTGCCCATACAATATTTCAAGAAGAATGCTCTTTGTTGCCAGAAATTGCACTTGGGCATTCATTGGGAGAAATTAGTGCTTTAAGTATCGCAGGAGCACTTAGTTTTGAAAACGCAATGATTTTAACTCACAAAAGGGGAGAGTTGATGCAAAAGGCTTGTGAGGGTAAAGATGCTGGAATGATGGTTGTAGTCGGGTTAGAGGATGAAAAACTTCAAGATTTCTGCACAAAAGAACAATCTGAGGGCAAAAGCATCTGGTGTGCAAACTACAATGGAGATGGACAAATAGTTCTTGCCGGAACAAAAACAGATTTAATGGCAGCAGAATCTAGCATAAAAGAAATGGGGGCAAAAAGAGCATTGCTTCTTCCTATGTCAGTGGCTAGTCACTGCCCTATTTTGACAGATATTTGTGGTGACTTTAAAGTGTTGCTAGATGAATTATTGAGCGAGAATTTTTCTCTAAGTGTGCTTTCAAATGCAACAATGGAAGCTTATAATACAAAACAAAGAGCGATTGAATTATTATCTGATCAGCTTGTTAAACCCGTGCTTTATAAGCAATCTATCAGAAAGCTTAGCAACGATGTGGATATGTTTATAGAATTTGGTCATGGGGGAGTGCTAAAGGGACTAAATAAGAGATTGAGTGAGAAAACCACATTAAATGTGGCTAATTTGCATTCGCTCAATGAGGTCATCACTCAGATAAAATAAAGGAAAACATATGAAAATCGGTATTATTGGTGCAATGCGTGAGGAAATTACTCCTTTACTTGAGATATTTGGCAAATATGAAGAATTCAGCTTAGGGGGCAATCGTTTTTATTGTATTTCCTATAAGGATTCTCAAATCTTTATCGCTTATAGCAAGATAGGCAAGGTGCATTCTGCTTTAACTGCTTCAAGCATGATATTGCATTTTGGATGTGAAAAAATCATTTTCAGCGGTGTTGCTGGAGGATTGCGAAGTGATTTGAAGGTAGGAGACTTGATGATTGCTACTAAACTTTGCCAACATGATGTAGATATTACAGCTTTTGGACATCCACTTGGGTTTATTCCAGAGAGTAAGGTGTATGTTGAGACAGATGCAGAGCTTAATGATATTGCACGAACTGTGGCAAAAAAACATGACACCTTGCTCAAAGAGGGCATCATCGCTTCAGGAGATCAATTTATTGCTAGTGGTCAAAAGAAACAATGGCTTATTGAGAATTTTTCTGCTGATGCAGTTGAGATGGAGGGAGCTTCTGTAGCTGTTGTGTGTGATTTGCTGAATGTACCTTTTTGTATATTCCGATCTATTAGTGATAGTGCAGATGGAGAAGCAGATGTGAGTTTTGATGAATTTTTAGATAGTTCTGCACGCGTTTCGGCAAACTTTGTCAAAAATATGGTAGATACTTTATTAAATATAGGGAAATGAAGATGAGGAATGCATTTAGTATGATTGAGTTAGTATTTGTCATTGTTATTATTGGTATTATTGCTGCTATTGCTATACCTAAGCTTTCTGTCACTCGAGCAGATGCACAGTATGTGGCAGTGCAGAGCGATATACAGACAATTTTGAGCTCTATTCAAGCTAAAAGTCTCACTGAAGATATTGATTCTAGTACTCTTAATGGTGATTTTATAATGGAAACAGCGGGTCTAAATCCTACGCGATGGATACCCACTGCAAACGGAGTGCGTTTAGCAAAAGATGGAGCAGTAGATAATAAAAATAACTGTGTATTGATAGATTTTTCTAGCAATACACTTGATGTAAAGATTGATAAGACTATTACTTCACCTTTGTGTCAAAAACTCGCACAAATTTATACCAAACCAATTACTATTTCATTTGGTAATGGTAGCATCAAACTCTAACGCATTTAGTTATATAGAGCTAGTGTTTGGAATTGTGATTTTTGGGGTTATTTTGAGCTTGGCAGTGCCAAGACTTAGTTTTAATTCCAAAATCTGTAATATTACTCTAAGCACTAGGTTGGCTACTGTTCAAAATGAGCTGTCGCTATTATTTACGCAATCTCTTTTTTCTCAAAAAAAGATAACTAAGAATGAAATTTATTTGGTATTATCGCATCTCGAAGAGGAAAATACTTCAAAATGCTCTATGAAATTCGATACCAAATCCAATAGTATTTTTGCTGTTTCTGGTGAGGAAAGTGTGAAATTTTCTATCTCACCCAAAGATTTCTCTACTAATCCAAAAATATCCTGCCCTCTTGTCAATAGATTATGCAAGAAATTGAGTTACAAGAGAAAGCAAAAATAGATATTTATCAAATAAATTTTAGAGCTTTTATCAGTGTGTTATAATTAACAATCTATATAGCTAAGGTGTAAAATTTTAATGTCAAGATATCTCAAAACTCCAACTCTCTTTGAATCAAATTTAAAAGAAATGGATCTCAAAGAACGGAAAAAATATTTTTTAGATACTTTAAAGGGCAAAACTCTTGCTTATAAACGTTATAGCAGAAGTCCGCTTCGTTATGGTGGTGGTAAATCCCTCGCGGTAGGTTTGATTATCGAGCATTTTCCTAATGAACTCAAAAGACTTATCAGTCCTTTTATGGGTGGAGGAAGTGTTGAGATTGCTAGTGCTTTGGAGCTGGGTATTGAGGTTAAGGCTTTTGATATTTTTGATATTTTGGTGAATTTTTGGCAGGTTTTGATTGGGGATTGTGAAAGACTTTATGAGGAGCTTTTGAAGTTAGAGCCTGTAAAAGAAGTGTATAAAGATATAAAGATTGAATTAAAAAAACACTGGGATAAGGAGATCAGCTTAGATTCAATAACACTAGCTAGAGACTATTATTTTAACTTTAATCTGAGCTATGGACCTGGTTTTTTGGGATGGATGAGCAGTATTTATGAAGATAAAAATCGTTATTTAAAGGCATTAGAAAAGATTAGGGATTTTAAAACTAATAATTTAAAAGTAGAATGCCAGAGTTTTGAGTATTCTTTTCAAAAATACCCTGATGACTTTTTTTATCTTGATCCTCCTTATTTTCTTGAGGGGGATTCTAAAATGTTCAAAGGAATTTATCCCCAGAGAAATTTTCCTATACATCATAATAATTTTAATCACCAACTTTTAGCTGATTTATTGAAAAATCATAAAGGTAGATTTATCTTGAGTTACAATGATTGTCAATGGATAAGAGATAAATATAAAGATTTTAAAATCTTAGAGCCCCAGTGGCAATATACAATGGGGCAAGGCGAAAAAAGAATTGGCAAAAATAGAATCATTAGAGGGGATAATCACAATATCAAAAAATCTCATGAATTATTAATTATTAAGGAATAAATATGAAAATTACCCAAGTGAAGACCGCTTTTAAAATTGCTGATGTAGAATTTGTGCAAGGTAGCACGAAACTGAATTTTAATTATCTAAAAGAGCTAAAAAATCAGAATGGAAAAATTCTTCCTCAAAAAATTATTACAGAAAATCTAGCTAGAGTTTATCTTATAGTGGTTGATGGAGAGATTAAAAAAATAGGTGGATCACAAGCTAGTGGCGGTATTAAAAGTACTTTAAATATCTATCAAGATGGCGGAATAAAGGGAAGACCAAGTATTAGAAGTTACGGGATTTGGTATTTTTTGTATCATACGATTTTGAGTGGAAAAAAGATTGAGTTTTATATGATTTATCAGGAGAATTTTGAAAAAGATATTAAAGGACTTTTTGGACTAAAAAAGGTTAAAGAAGCATATATTAGTTATAAGTTAATCGAACGGTGTTGTATTGAAGATTATCTAAATACCGAAGATGGAAGATTTCCTGAATGGAATGTTCAAGAACAGGGTATGGACTGGCCATTAAATATAAAAGATGATCATGCTCAGCTATTGAATAAAAGCTCTCGTCGCAAAAAGACAATTAACCGCAAAGAAGTAAAAGCGTAGAAATAAAGCCTTCAGATAAAAAATAATTTATGATTTGATAGGGCGAATTGGTAGAAAACTACCAATTCTAAAGAAAATTATTTGATGTCTGCTTGGAAACCGATTTCTACTTCTGTATAGGTTTGTTTGCCATGAAGTGCAGAGACCATTTTATCTGTAGATAGGGCTACATAAGAGTTGTTGAGATTAAAATCTTTGGACATATCTATTTTGCCTGAAGCTTTGAATTTGCCATCAGTTAGAGTGTACTTCATAGGCACTTCTTTGGTTATGCCATTGAAAGTAATTTTTGCTGTGATTTCACCGCTAGAATCATCACCACTAATTTTAGTCACCTCCGCTTGTATTTTGGAATCTTTTAGTTTGGCTATAAAGGTTCGATGAATGTTGCCATCTCTTGTTTTGTCTTTAGTATTTTCTTTGCTGAAATCCGCTGTTGCTTTTGCTTTGGACATAATATCAGAAATGCTGCCTTCTGTTTTTACAAAGGTAAAAACAGCACCATCAATAAATCCAGGCACCTTTGTTTTATTTTTGAGCTTATAGCCCACGAAATAGACCTTTGCACTTGCAGTATCGATTGTAAGTGCGTTTAGAGAGTGGCCGAATATACTTACAAAAGTAAGTGCTAATAGAATTCTTTTCATTGATTTTCTCCATTTATTTATAATGATACTCGTTATTATAATATAAAAATTGATAATTTACGCAACATTTATTCAAAACATTTTTTATTTTTTATATCAAGATTTCAAGTGAGAGAATTACCACACCTGAACATCTATACGAGTTGTTTTATACATACTTTTGTTGCTACCGTTAATAGTGTATTCTACCGCAAAACCATATTTAATCTTTGCCATCCCTGATCGACTGATAGAAATGCTTTTATATGCGTCTTTGCTTATGGGTAGTGATCCAATATTAGCTGAAGCATTTGGTGGCAGAGTTCGATTGAACTGTGATTCTGATACTAGATCTCCATCAATATATAAAGCAGCATAAGTAATGGTTACAAAATCAGGTGTAAGATTTGCTATAGAAAACCCTACAGAACCTTGAGAAACCCTAAAAGCACTTGATGTAAGTAAAATATTTTTATCACCCAATCTCACAGCCGGTACGCTCACGCGTGATAGTATATAACGTGCAGGGGTATCTCCATTGTTATTTTCAATATACATATCCCCGCCATATTTCATTAAGAGTGCAATCATATTATTATCTTGTCTAGATACAGCATAGTGAAGAGGAGTATTCCCTCTAATGCTATCTTTGATATTAGGATCAGCACCTTCTTTTAAGAGAACTTGTGCGAATTTTAGATTACCAAACTGAACAACTTTGTGAAGTGCTGTTTCGCCGTGCGAGATGGCATTTACATCTGCTCCACGATTGATGAGTAGGTATAAAATATCCATATTATTTTTTCTAGATGCATCATATAAAGGAGTGCTTCCACGCAAACGAGAGTTTACATCAGCCCCAAGATCAATACCCTTTCTAACATCTTTGTAATTATTGCTAAACAAAAGATAATCATATTTATTAGCATAGGCAACCGAGATTAAAAGACACAATATGCACAACGAATAAATTTTTTTCATTTTCACTCCTTGAAGTATTTTTGAGCTAGTTTTTTAATTTTTTCATACACTATATCGAAATCTACTCCATAGGTTCTACCCTCTGCAATAGTGGTGAAAAAATTTGTATCCCCAATATATCGAGGAAGTATATGCAAATGGATATGTTCAGGAATCCCTGCACCCCCTGCTTTTTTGATATTCATACCGATATTAATTCCACTAGCTCCATAATCATAAAGTAGCGATACGGCTTTTTGCGAAAGTTTATGTATGTGTAGCCAATCTTTTTGAGAAAGTATGTCTGGGCTGTCTGTATGAAAATGTGGGATAAGCATAAAATGACCTGGTGTGTATGGATAACGATTCATTACCCCAAAAAGAATCTCATCGCGATAAAATACCCGATTTTCAATATCAAGTTCTGGATGTTTGCTTATATCGCAAAATACACAACTATTGTCTTTTGAACCAAAGTATTCACTACGCCAAGGAGAGTAGATTCTATCCATCTGCTTTCCTAAATGTAGCTTGGAGCATCATTAGCAAAAAGTATCAAATCTTCTTGCTGGGTGCTAGCTTGGAGGATATTTTCTAGTTGAGCTTTATCTTTGAGAATAATCTTTTGAGGTTTTTGGATATATGCAGATAAGATCTTCGAATTTAATTCCCCTGTAATAATGACAATATCAAAAACCTTATCAATTTCTTTTGCAAGAGCAATATTAGATTCTGCATCGCTTTCAACCAATCCAGGTGTGACGATTATTTTTCGCTTAGGATAGAGGCTAGACAACCTTACAGCTTCAAGCATACCTTTTAGATTCCCATTAAAGCTATCATCAATGATGATTTTTTGATTTACATTTAACAGATTGAGACGATGAGGTGTGGGCTGGAGTTTAGAGACAGACTTTTGAATATCGGCAATAGGGATTTTTAGAGCATTAGCCAACACAATCGCCACGCTGATATTATCTACATTGAATTCCCCTAAAACTTTGGTTTCAAATAGATACCATTCTTTTTGTAGTTTTATCTCAAATGATGTGCCCTCCAGTGTGGCAGAAATATTTCTTATATCATCTGGATAGGGCTGTATAAGAGATTTTTTATCTCCTGATATATACTCAGGTATAGGATTTTTTTCATAAACAAAAGCTTTCTTTAATCGTTTGGATTCTAGGAGTTCAAGTTTGGTTTGCAGAACATTATCAAAAGTCTTAAAATATTCAATATGTTGGTATCCTACCTCACCTATAATAGCATATTGTGGTTGTAGCAATAGAGCTATTTCTTTAATATCCCCAGATTGCCTCGCACCTGCTTCGGCGATATAGATATCTGTGCCAAAATCAAGATTTTTATTAATATCATCAATAATGCCCTTGAATGTATTTACACTTCTTGGAGTTGCATATACAGTGTATTTGTTTTGAAGAATTTGATAGAGAAAATTTTTGATACTTGTTTTTCCAAAGCTCCCAGTAATTGCTATGATTCGTAGTGATGCCATCAGGGCGAGTTTATCTTTTGCCATTTGAGTGTAGCGATTCAAAAGTAATATTTCATAAAGTTTTGAAAATATGCAACCAAACAGCAATGGCAAAAGATATAGGAAACGTAGACTTGGATTGAAATCTTTTGAAAGGATAGTCAATATTTCATTGAAAAATACAAATGCGAAACAGATGACAAAAAATCGTAATACCCTCTTAGTGAATACCAGCTTTTTATCAAGCTTGAATGTCCATATTGTTAGCAATGGTATTTCGACAATATATAAATACGCATAGAAAATCATATTTTGGGCATAAAAACTAGATATAAGAAACACACAAATAGGGATTACAAAATGAAGAAAGTGCCATTTTTGTTTGTGGTGCTTAGTGATTACACGATAAAGACTGTAGTTATACCACTGTAGATTGGTAATCAAGTAATAACTAATACAAAAAATAAAAATCCACCTTGAAACAATATCAAGAATTTCTAACCAACTCATACCCGCCCCACTTATTTAATGATTTCAAAACTATCTGATAAAAAACCATCGATGATGTGAAAATCTACACTCTCAACTTTTGATCTTGAAGGCCCAACTTTGAGAATAGAAATAAATTTTTCAATATTTTCTTTTTCCCCATATGCGAAGATTTTTACACTTCCATCTAGTTGGTTTTGGGCTGAACCTACGATATGGAGTTGTTCGGCTTGTGTTTTAGAAAACTTTCTAAAACCCACTTTTTGGACAATGCCTGTGACCGTTATTTCGATAGCTTGTTTCATCGCCCTTCCTTGTGATATTGTTCGTCTATTATTTTGGCCTGTTTGAGGAAAAAATAATGATCACCCTCTAAGACAAAAAAATGATTATTTGGTATTAGGGTTGAAATTTTTTCACCACACCATAATGGAGTAGCACTGTCACTTCTGCCCCAAAATACATAGGCTTTTTTGCAAAAATGAGCGTATATATTACTAAAATCTTCATTTACAACTTGTTTAAACACTTCATACATAGCTTCATTTAGGTTTTCAGCATCAGCACTACGAAGTTTAGATGAATTTATCCCTAGAGTTTTGAAAATTTTAGCAAGAAAGATTTTAGTCTTAACTCTTAAAGATTTTTGTATAGGGATTCCTGCAGAGCTTAGTAGAATGATTTCATCGCTATTACAGAGCAAGGCAACCTTGCCACCAAAACTATGTCCCACAATAACATTTATTTTAATATCAAATGAAGCGATGAATTCGTTGGTGATTTGAGCGTAATCTTGGGTTGATATAACTACAGAATTGGGGCTATTTCCAAATCCAGGCATATCTAAATAGTAGTGATTGAAATCTTTAAAACTATTTTTAAATGCAAGTTCCATCAATTCTTTATTGCTTCCCCAGCCATGTAAAAAAAGAATATTTTTAGAGCAGTGATGATTTAAGAATGTATAGGATAATTCAAATTCATTGCCTCTGTAGCAAATCAGTCTTTTTGCCACTATTTGCCTTTTGCTCTTTGAATTTTGTCTATATATTGATAAGAAATTTTGATAGCTTCTTTTTTGGGCAGATATGAGCTAAGCTCTAATAGAGTATTTAGAAAATTATCAAATAAATAATTTGCCCCACTCCCAGGAATAGGATTGATTTCATTGAGATACACTTCATCTTCAATCACAAAAAAATCACACCTTATCAATGCTCCTTCAAATTTATTGACATAAATTTTTTTGAAGGCATCTTTGATTTTTTTTTCTAAATCTTCGCTAATATCTGCCTTCCTGACTTGTTCTGTTCGAGAAAAATCAAGATACTTATTCTCAAAGTCCAGCAAATCTTTTTTTTGAGGCTCTTCAATGATAGAAAAAATATATTCATCATCACTATTATTGCCATCAGCAATTTTGCAACCAGCTAGATTATATTCTTTGACTCCCTTTATAAAAGGCTCGATGATGATTTCTTTATCAAATTCAAAGGCACTATCAATAGCATAGGAGATTTCATCTGAAGAATAGATAACCGATACTCCAATAGAGCTTCCCAATCGTGAAGGCTTGACAATCAAAGGAAATTCCCCATTTATTTTTCTAGGACTATGTTTTTGAAGCATTTCAAAAGGAAGCATTTTAATACCCCTTTCTTTTGCGTATAGCTTTGTAAGGTATTTATTGAAACTAAGTACGCAACCTTCAAGACGCGGACCGATGAAGGGTATTTTATAAAAGTCCAAAATACTAGCTAATGTTCCATCTTCTCCATCAGCTCCGTGTATAAGATTGATAACTATTCCAAGTGGAATGGATTTCTTTTTCAACAATCCTTGCGAAAAAAAACTTCCTATGCCGACATAGAGTTCCTTGCATTTTTTGTATTCACCAGAAGAAAAAAATGTTGATTTCATACTTTCAGAAGGGATCAAATAAAATCGATGAGAAGAGTCTAAGAAAATAAAGCCTTCTACATTTTTCTCACCCAAAACCTTTTTGAGCGAAATCGCACTCACAATGCTGATTTCGTGTTCCCAACTCAGTCCTCCAAATAAAATGCTGAATTTCAAATCCAACTCCTCTTTGTATTATCGTTTTTGGTATTTGGTGCGAGTTTATCTAAAAAATACTTAAAAATCATTTCTTGAAATTGTAATCACGATGTTATCACGAGTTTATTTTAGTAATATTTTAACTTCTACATTGTTTCTCATTTTATTGTTTTGTTGGGAAAAAAATTATATAGTAACTAATGGAAACGATTTCAAACTAACAAACACGACGCAAGGATAATCTTATGGAACAACAAAACAAAGACAAACGTCTGTATCAACAAATTTCCCAAAGGCTTCAAAAACTCTCAAAACTCGCCGCTCACAATGAGGATAAGGACCTTGTTAAGGAGATGAGTAAAAAAGGCATCGATAGGAGAGACTTTATGAAATGGGCAGGGATGATGACTGCTACATTAGCTCTTCCTGCTAGTTTTGCACCTCTGACCGCAAAAGCGGCTCAAATAGCCAATCGTATTCCTGTGATTTGGCTACATATGGCAGAATGCACGGGTTGTAGTGAGAGTTTGCTTAGAACCGAAGATCCTAGTATCGATAGTGTTATTTTTGATTATATTAACCTAGAATATCACGAAACCATTATGGCAGCCTCAGGTTATCAGGCAGAGCAAAATCTTAAAAATGCCATTGAAAAGCACAAAGGAAACTATATCTTGATGGTAGAAGGGGGGATTCCTCAAGGAACTGAATATTTTCTCACCATTGGAGCAGATGGGCGCACGGGAGCTCAAGAATGTAGAGATGCCGCAGAGGGAGCGGCAGCTATCTTTGCTATAGGTACTTGTTCAAGTTTTGGAGGGGTTCAAGCAGCCTATCCAAATCCTTCAAATGCAAAACCTTTGAGCAAGATTATTAATAAACCTATCATTAATGTGCCTGGTTGTCCGCCAAGTGAGAAAAACATTATAGGAAATGTGATGTATTTTATCATGTTTGGGACATTACCCGCTGTAGATGCCTATAATCGTCCGACTTGGGCATATGGTCATAGAATCCATGATCTTTGCGAGAGAAGAGGGCATTTTGATGCAGGAGAGTTTGTGCAAGAGTTTGGAGATGAAAATGCAAAAAATGGTTATTGTCTCTATAAGGTTGGATGCAAAGGACCTTATACCTTTAATAATTGTTCTAAGCTTCGTTTCAATTCACATACAAGTTGGCCTATACAAGCAGGACACGGTTGTATAGGATGTTCAGAGCCAAATTTTTGGGATACAATGAGTCCTTTTGAAGAACCTATTGGAAACCGATTGTTTCATACTTCTTATGATGGCATAGGTGCAGACAAGACTGCCAATACGATCGGAACGACCATATTGGCAGCAACAGCAGTTGGAATTGCTGCTCACGCGGTGATTTCAAGTTTTGTAAAAAAAGAAGATGAGCAATAAGGAGCAAAACATGACAAAACGAATAGTAGTAGATCCAATCACAAGAATAGAGGGGCATTTGAGAATAGAGGTGATTGTAGATGAAAATAATGTAATCCAAGATGCTTTTTCTTCATCCACTCTTTTTAGGGGGTTGGAGACAATTATCAAAAATCGCGATCCTCGAGATGCTGGTTTTATAGCACAGAGGATTTGTGGGGTTTGTACCTATTCTCATTATAAAGCTGGTATTAGTGCTGTTGAAGATGCATTGGGTATCACACCTCCTTTGAATGCACAGCTAGTGAGAAGTTTGATGAATATTGCTCTGATTTTGCACGATCATGTCGTGCATTTCTATACCTTACATGGACTTGATTGGTGTGATATTACCTCTGCACTCAAGGCCGATCCAGCAAAGGCCGCAAAGATTGCATTCAAATACACAGATTATCCTTTATCAGCAGGTGAAGATGAACTTAAAGCAGTTCAAAAAAGAGTGAGTGATTTTGTTAAACAAGGTGCTCTAGGACCTTTTAATAATGGTTATTGGGGACATAAAACCTATCATTTTTCCCCCGAACAAAATTTAATTGTTCTCTCGCATTATCTAAAACTTCTTGAAATTCAAAGAGAGGCCGCAAAAATGACAGCTATTTTTGGGGCAAAACAACCTCATCCTCAAAGCCTTACTGTGGGGGGAATTACTTCTGTAATGGATGTGTTAGATCCTACTAGACTTGCAGAATGGAAGTCCAAATTTGAAAAAGTTGCTGATTTTGTTAATCGTGCTTATTGGCCTGATCTTATTATGGCAGGGAATGAGTTCAAAAATGAACAATCTGTTACAAAAGGTTGTGGATTGACAAATTTTATTGCACATGAAGAGATTCTTATTGGCAAAGGACAAAATCTCTTGAGTTCGGGTATTGTGCTTGATGGCGACATCAGTAAATTAATCCCTATTGATGAAAACCTTATCAAAGAAGAGGTTACTAATTCATGGTATACCTATGAAAACACAGAGGAAACTCAACTTCAACCCTATGATGGACAAACCAATCCAAAATACACAGGCTTTAAAGATGGCCAAAGTATTGGTCCTGATGGAAAACTCATTGATACAAAATTACTTGATTTGAAAGGGAAATATTCATGGATCAAGTCTCCTAGATATGATGGGGTGCCTATGGAGGTCGGACCTTTAGCAGCTGTTGTTGTTGGACTTGCAGCAAAAAATCCTTACATTACACCTGTAGCTACTAGGTTTTTAAAGGAATCAGGATTACCATTAAATGCTCTTTTTAGCACACTTGGAAGAACTGCAGCTAGATGTATTGAAGCTAAAGTAATAATAGATAATGGTTTGAAAACCTTGGATGCACTGATAGAAAATCTGAAGTCCGACAAAGAAACTTGTGCTCCTTATGTGATTGATAAAAATAAAGAATATAAAGGCAGATATATAGGTCAAGTTCCAAGAGGAATGTTGAGCCATTGGGTGAGAATCAAAAATGGCGTAGTTGAAAACTATCAAGCTGTCGTTCCTTCGACTTGGAATGCAGGTCCAAGAGACTCAAAAGGTCAAAAAGGACCTTATGAAATGAGTTTGATTGGCACAAAAATAGCTGATATTACAAAACCTTTAGAAATTATTAGGACTATCCACTCCTTTGACCCTTGTATAGCTTGTTCTGTGCATTTAATGGATGCTAAGGGAAATAAAATCAGTGAATACAAAGTAGATCCTGCATTCGCAAGAATCTAAAGGAGGGCTAAAATGAAAAACTCAATCAATTCAGGCAAAAAAGATTTCCAAGCTTATGAGGAATTTTCTGGTCTAACTAGGATATTCCACTGGATAAGAGCATTTGCTATTTTTGGGTTGATGTTCACAGGTTTTTATATTGCCTTCCCATTTTTACAAGCCGAACCTAGTTCTACGCCCACACATTTTTTACAAGCCTATGTTAGGAGTTGGCATTTATTCTTGGGATTTGCACTTATTGGAGTGTCTATTTTTAGACTTTATCTTTTTATATTTGATAGGCAAAGTCATCCTGAAAGGATTTCTTTTGCAGCTTGTCTCTCTCCTAAAATATGGATAGATCAGATTAAGGTCTATTTATTTTTAGGAAAACATCCACATATAAAAGGTGCTTATAATCCTCTGCAGTTTGTAACTTATTTTGCTTTGGCTTTACTTGTTTTGATTATCTCTATTACAGGGGTTGTCTTGTATTACAATGTTTATCATAATGGCTTAGGTGCTATTTTGCAAACTTTTTTTAAGTGGTTTGAAGTGATGTGTGGTGGACTTGCAAATGTGCGTTTGATTCATCATATTGCAACTTGGGGTTTTGTTATTTTTATTCCGGTACATATCTATATGGTTGTGTGGAATTCTTTGAGATATCCAAATGGCGGGGCTGATGCTATGATAAGTGGAATTAGATATAAAAAAGATATAAAAATTTGAATATCTTAGTCTTAGGTATAGGTAATATTCTTTTTGGAGATGAAGGAATAGGCGTTCATCTCTCCAATCTTTTAAAACTCAATTATACTTTTAGCGGAGAACATCAGGTTGATATTATTGATGGTGGGACTATGGCACAAATGCTTATTCCTATCATCACTTCTTATGATAGGGTTCTGATACTTGATTGTGTCAGCGTGGAAAAAGAACAAATTGGAGAAGTGTATTATTTTGACTTTGATAATGTACCAGATTGCATTACTTGGGCAGGGAGTGCTCATGAGGTTGAAATGCTTCAGACACTCAAATTAACACAGCTTTTAGGAGATTTACCTCCTGTAAAGATTATTGGCATTGTTCCAGAAGTCATAGGTGAAGACACTGCATTCAGGTTATCTAGCGAAATTTTGAAGGGTGCTGTTTTGGCGGAAAAATTAGCTATCAAATATTTAGAAGAACTTGGAGTTCAGGTTCAAAAAACAGATTTTAGAGACCTCCAAGACATTGCTAATTTTTCCTTTAAAGGCTATTGATGATATTTGAATTTGTTTTTTCAGCCTCTAAGGCTATTTCTTGCAATAACGGATTCATATCTATTTTGCACACCAAAGCCCAAAATCGGGCATTAAGATTTGCTGATAAATTTCAGAACTCACAAAATAACACTTTGTATTCATTTTTTATTGATTGCGATCCCAAAGATGCTTTGGATTTTGCAGATGAGATTTCAAAAACTCTACCTTCATCCATCTGGTTTAATTTTATAGAGCTTAAAAATCCTGAAAATCCGGGCATCAAAAAATGGCATAAAGTTTCTACTAGATCTGTAGATTTTTTGGATGTTTTGACGACAAAAGACATATTAGATAGTCAATCTTCAAAATTTTGCGATGTATTCAAATGGGTGAAATCCATAGAATTTTTGGGAAAACCTATAGACGATGTTTTTAGCCTCAAACATAGCTTAAAAGATATAGCTACTAGGCTCAAAAATGCTGAAAGTGTGAATATAAAAACCTCCAGAGGGATCAAAGAGTTATCCATAAATTCCAAAACTTCAGATGTTATGTTTTGGGATATTTCAAATCTTTTTACTTATATGCGTGTGGATAGGATTCAGTCCGAAGTTTTAGCTAGTTATGAAAAACCAAAGATGAAACTCTGTCCTAAAGAAGTTTTTACTCCATCCTTATTGCAGAGCGAAGAAAATTTTGAGCTTAAAGCTAGTCTTCCTTTTGATCTAGTGTTGTCACTTTTGGGTATATTTGCTCTTGAACTTGAAATTGGCTATGTTTTTTTGAAGGATGTTAAAAAATCTCAGATTTGTTTGAGTTATGAATGCTATAATATTGCTAAGGAACAAGAGATTGTTGTGAGTAAAGATGGAATCATTATTGATACAACGATTTCAAAAAAATCTAAAAGTATCCTTGATATTATTGATAAACATTTTGAAGATGAAATACCCAAAAAAAATACGCATTCAGATGAACTGAATGGATATTCCAAAAAAAGTACTCCTCCTTTAAATCATCAAAAACTCATTGTATTTTTAAGCAAAACTCACCCGACAAATATTCTTATCAAAGATGATAAAAACATAAAATCCCTTTTTCCTATCCAATATGATAACAATCCAAAAAACATTCTTGATAATATCAAGAAAAATTATAAAAGCGGAGATAAATTGATTGCAAATTTTGAGAAAACTTTCCCAAATCTTTTCTCAGCTATTAATTCTCTTTCAGATAATCCTAGTGAAACAAACAATCTCATTGATATATTCTCGAGTGCTTCGTATATATTAGGCTATACTTCAGAATTTAATACAAAAAATGAGAAGATACTCAACAATGCAAAAAAATTTCTTCGAGACAAGGGGCCTAGAATAGATTTTAAACTCCAAAAGATTGGTGATGAGGTCTGTTTGGATTATCCTAAGATATTGAGATCTTCGATGAGTTTCAGGATAGCTGGACTTGATGAGGCGACTTTGAGTTATGGTTTTGTAGATTCTATGGCGGAGTTTTTGGGGAATTTTGTTCGAGATGCGACGATGAATTTCAATATAAAAAGAATTTTAATTTGCGGAAATATGCTAGATGAGAAGATTTTTTTAGATAAAATTTTACACTATCTTCCAAAGAATATAGATCTTATGCTCCCCAAAGAGGGGTATATAGATTATAAAAGCTAAGGCCCATTGTGCATGTAAATAATCTGGATTTTATTGAAAATCAAACAAATAATGCAGATACTTTTATCAAAGAAGTCTATAGCGGAAAGGTTACAAACCTCGCTATCATCGAAGTAGAGAATTTTAATGGAATAGGCATTGTTTATGGGATTAAAGCTGTTATCGAAATGATCGGAAACTTTGCATTACATGCGAGAAATTTTTTTTCTAGCGAGTATGAAATATATACTTTGGGTTTTGGCATGTTTGCGATTACCACAGATTCTAGAGTTTTTCTTAACCCATTTGTCGATAAAGTTAACAGTTTCAATGATTTTTTTATCAAACACGAATTTTCCATCAATAAAAAAGTAAAAATTTCTTTGGGTCTATACATAGGAATATCTTCAAAATATACACTCAGAGGGACTTTTAAATATCGTTTTGATGTCTTAAAAGAGGCTTTTTGTGCTTTATTGGACACAAAAAATTCGCATCAGCATTTGATTGTCTATAATAAAACCCAAACTAGTCTCAAAGACATTCAAGAAAATATCAAAATCACCAAGCTAGTCTATCAAGCTTTTAGTGAAGATGTTTTGATACCTTATTTTCAGCCTATTGTTGATATTAATACTGGAAAAATTTTTAAATACGAAACTCTCATTAGAATCCACACAAGCAAAAATGAAATATTTTATCCCAAGGATTTTTTGCAAGTGCTCAAAAAAACAGCTATTTATTCCCGTGCTATCAAGCAAGTTATAAAAAAATCCATTAATATTGCTGTTTTAAAAAACATCAATATTACGATAAATCTCGGGATGATTGATATTGAATATACAGATATTGCTCAATGGCTACTTGAAGAAATACAAAAAAATAAATTAGGTGAACGTATCACTATAGAAATCACAGAACATGAGAGGAGTAAAAATTTTTCCTCTCTTGTGGAGTATTTTAATGCAGTGCGAAAAACCGGAGCACAGATTGCACTAGATGATTTTGGTTGCGGTTATTCAAACCTTGAAATATTAATGCATATTCCACTAAATTTCATCAAAATTGATGGAAGTTTTGTTGTAAATATTGATACAGATAAACATAAAGCACAGATTGTCTCTGGGATTGTCAAATTTGCAAAAGCACTCAACATACAAACTGTTGCTGAATTTGTTAGTACAAAAGAAATCTACAACAAAGTCAAAGCGTTAGGTGTAGATTATGTGCAGGGATATTTCACAGGAAAACCTATAAAATTTGATGAAATATGTTAAAATCACAGAAAAAGGTTACTGAAAAATATGAGATTTGAAATGCTTCATAGCAAAATACATCGTGCAAAAGTCACTGATGCTAACCTCAATTATGTAGGTTCTATCACTATTGATTCCCATCTTGCCAAAAATGCGGATTTATTTGAAGGTATGAAGGTAGAGATATTGAACATCAATAATGGTGAACGTTTTAGCACTTATGTAATTTTTGGCACTCCTTCTTCTGGAGAAATCTGCCTCAATGGAGCAGCTGCTAGAAAAGTCCAGATAGGAGATATTATTATTATCGTTGCTTATGGAAGCTATGAAAAATCAGAATTACCCTCTTATCGTCCTACTATTGTGATGGTAGATGAGCAAAATAAAATATTATCTATAAAAAACGAGGTGTGAAATGTTTGATCCTGAACAACTAAACGGACTTTTTGGAAATATGCAAAAAGAACTAGCTGGTATGGAAGAAAAGGCAAAAGAAACTACCCTAACTTCCAAAAGTGGAGGAGGGCTTGTGAGTGTGAGCGTAAATGGAGCTGGAGAGCTAGTAGATATAGATATTGACAATAGTCTTCTTGAGGACAAAGAATCTTTACAAATTCTACTTATCAGTGCTATCAATGATGCTTACAAAAGCGTAGAAGAGAATAAAAAATCAATGGCTATGCAAATGCTAAGTGGCCTCAATCCATTTGGAAATCAATAATGCCTAGGGGCTTTTTTAAGATTTTATTACCTGCTATTTTTTTTAGTGGAGTTTTTGGGTATGATTTTTCTCACTGTATCACTTACTACAACCAAGCCACAATACCTACTCAAAATTCCCGTTCTGTTTCGATAAAAACCTCAAAAGGTCCTTTAGAGATAGTTTTTTCTCCTACTCTTCCACAGGGTTTAAAAATACTAAAATCAGATCCATTTGTGGGTTTGTATATTGTGCAGGGAAAAAAACCACATTATTCTTATCAGTTTAAAAATATTGATTCTTATGCTAAAAATAGAGAACTTTCAGCCATTGCTCTAAGATATTCCAAAAAAGGCAAGATTTTAGCATATCAAAAAGGTTTTATCGATTATGCAGAATTTTCTTCTCCTATTCCTAGAAATGGTGTAATTAGTAATATATGCTATCAGATTTATGGGCTAGGAGTAGGTGGAAGATATTTTATTGACAAAAAATATTTAGACAGATTTTTGAGTGAAAAATCAGCTTATTATGGAGATATTGGTGTCAGGGTTATTCAAAAAGACAAATACATTCTTGTGCGTCAAGTTGATCCATTTTTTCAGGATAATCCATTTTTATCAGGAGATGTGATTTTATCCATTAATGGAAAAAATATCAATTCTTATGGAGATTTTGAATGGACATTGAGCAATCTTCCATACAAAAAACCCGCACAAATTGAGATATTAAGAAATACTCAAAAACAAAAATTGAATGTTGTTGTTGATAAACGTTATGGAGGATTTTTACTCCCAGATACTTTTTTGGAGAGATTTGGTATTGTGCTAGACAAAACTCTGACCATCACCGATATTGACGAAAATTCAAAAGAAAAATTAAACTTAAAGATAGGCGATCAAATCATTTGGATTAACGACAAGCCTGTGTTGAAAAATACCGATGATTCCACCCAAAAAGCAAATGATTCTCTTAGAAGTGCTTTGACTCAAGCAGGGTTAAATAAAAATATGGAAATTTTGATTATGCGAAGTGGCTTAGAACTTCGTTTAAAGTTGCAGGAAGAATAAATGGATTTGAATTTTTATCACAAAACATGTAGCGATTTTGAAGAGTTTTTGATGCACTCTTGCCCTAAAATTGAAGGATTTCACCCTTATTTTCAAAATGCTTTTTGGGAAATGCTTCTAAGTGGAGGAAAGAGATTTCGTCCCAAACTTTTATTAGCTATTGTCTCAGGAAGTATCCCTTCTTTGGCAAAAAATGCTTTTTTACCTGCTCTTGCCTTAGAGTGTTTACATACTTATTCGCTTATTCATGATGATTTACCCGCCATGGATAATGCAGATCTTAGAAGAGGGCATCGCACACTCCATAAGTTGTATGATGAAACAGGGGCAATATTAGTAGGTGATGGTCTTAATACCTATGCTTTTTATCTTCTAAGTATAGCTCGTCTTGATGAAGGAGTAAAAATCAAGCTCATTGAGGAGTTGTCTTATAATGGCGGTATTGGCGGAATGGTGATTGGTCAAGCGATGGATTGTTATTTTGAAAATAAGACTTTAGAGTTAGAAAAGCTTGAGTTGATACATCTAAACAAAACAGCCAAATTGATTGCTTCATCTTTGAAAATGGGGGCAATTATTTCAAATCTCTCCATTGATATTCAAAATCAACTCTATGATTTTGGCTTAAAGCTAGGCTTGTATTTCCAAATACGAGATGACATCATTGATGCTACCCAGTCAGAATCTCAAGCTGGAAAGAATACTTCTGCAGATGGGAACAAAAATAGCTATGTAAATTTACTAGGGTTGCAGGGTGCAAAACAAAATGCAAAAGATTTATGTGTGCAGATAATTGAAATGATTGAAAAATACGATATGCCTATCAGGAAAAATTTGGAGGATTTGTTGTCAGGGTATTTATTACAAGGAGATGAATGAAAACAATATTGCTTACCAATGATGATGGTTATGATTCTAAGGGACTTTTAGCACTCAAAGAAGCTCTTTGCGAGATAGCAAACATCTGCATTGTTGCACCATCTACTGAAAAATCTGCCTGTGGGCATGGACTTAGCCTCACAAAACCACTAAGATTTGTAAAAATACAAGAGGATTTTTACAAACTTGATGATGGAACTCCAGCAGATTGTATTTATTTAGCACTCAATACCTTGTATAAGGATAAACATCCTGATTTGATTGTCTCTGGGATCAATCTCGGATCAAATATGGGGGAAGACATCACCTATTCTGGAACGGTTGCAGGAGCTATGGAAGGAGTGATTCATGGCATTCCATCTGTTGCAATCTCACAAGTGATAAAGGACAAATCAAATATTGATGGATTTGATTTTGCCTTAGCCAAACAAAGTATTTTTGAAATAGTGAGCAAGATTTTTGAAGGTGGATTTCCCTTAGAAGATAGAAAGTTTTTAAATATTAATATTCCTCAAATACTTCCTTCAGAATCAAAAGGTTATCAAATCACCCAAAAAGGCTATAGAATTTATAGTAATCAAGCCCATTTTAATACAAATCCAAGAGGACAAGGGTATTATTGGCTTGGACTTCATCCATTGGCTTGGAACGAACGAAAAAAACCTACAGGAATGCTTTCAGATTTTGGTGCAGTATCTAAGGGCTATGTCTCTATAACTCCTATTACATTGGATATGAC
The DNA here is from genome assembly GCF_030688855.1 of Helicobacter cappadocius. Classification (GTDB taxonomy): domain Bacteria; phylum Campylobacterota; class Campylobacteria; order Campylobacterales; family Helicobacteraceae; genus Helicobacter_J; species Helicobacter_J cappadocius. The sequence goes on from NZ_JAUYZK010000001.1 coordinate 279,569, forward strand.
AAGTTATGAAGACATAAATTCTTTAAGTTTGTGGTTAAAATGACTATTTTGTCGATATTATTCTATACATTTTATAATTCTGGAGAATCCCGATGAAAATTAAAATCTTTACTTTTTGTTTGTTTGTAATGGTTTTTTGGGGCTGTGCTAATAAGCTTAGTATGGGATATTACTCAGTTTTACAAAAGGGTTACACTTTCAATGCAAATGCTCCTATTGTGGTTATTTATGACAAAAATGACTTACTTTCAAGTGGATATGTCAATGCAGTTGTTTATGGATTGCAAATGCAAGGATTTACAAGCGTTTATAAAGAAGGAGATATGCCCTTAAGCCGAGCAAAAAACGCGGTATATATGAGGGTATTTCGTAGTATCATGCCTTTTCCGAATGTAAATTACAGCTTTGCTGCAATTGATGATGGGATGTTGCAGTCTTGCTATTGGTATGGCTCCCAGTTTTATTGTGCTCCCAAAGCTAACAAAACCATTGCCTTAACAGGATATTCAGAGACATTAAATTATATTTCCACTTATCATTTCACATTAGATTGGTATGATCTTAATATCAAAAAACGAGTTTTGTATGTTGATGGTAGCGTAAATGGCAAGACCTGTGGCTATAGTATGCTTTTTAGGGATTTAATATCACACACTATTTCTCGTATTGATTTCACGCGTCCTGAACGTTATCAATATTATTCAGACTTGCCTTATTATTGGCCTTGCAACTAGAGGAGATTTGATGGTTATCAGACGTTCTTTTGGATTTTGTGCTTCGCACATCGTTCGCAACTGTACTTCCAAGAGATGTTCAAGCAGTATTCACGGACACAACTATAAAGTGGAAATTTTTGTTCAGGCAAATTCGCTAGATAGTGCAGGGATGATTCTTGACTTTGGAATTTTTAAAAATCAAATTGCCGATTTTATTGATGGTTTTGATCACTCCCATCATTTTTGGGATGCTGAACAGAGTGATTTTATTGATTTTATCACTCAAAATTCTGCTAGATATGTCAAACTTTCAGTGAATCCAAGTGCCGAAAATTACGCACTTTTGTTGTTGTTTTATATTGATAAAATTTTAGAGGCGATGGAATTTGGCAACTCTGAAGGAGATATTCTTGTCTCTTCTGTGAGGGTTCATGAGACCGATCATGGATATGCAGAGGCTTTTAGAGAAGATTTGTCTAATCCCAAGATGATGAAGCATATTCATATAAATTCTATTTATTTTTCAGAACCCATAATGGCTGAATGGAAAAATCCTATTATGCTCGAAGAACTAAAAAATTATTATGTATCCCCACATTCAAAGCCTTTCAAAAATATTACTCCGCCCCATCAGATAAAGATACAATGTTAGGAATTTCAGAAATATTTTATAGTTTGCAGGGTGAAGGTGAATTTATTGGCACACCGAGCATCTTTGTACGGCTTGGGGGTTGTAACTTAAAATGCACGGGTTTTGGAAATCGCTATGAAGGCAGTAATATCATCGGTTGTGATAGCATTTACGCCGCGAATGCAAAATTTTCAAAAGAGTGGATTTTTTTTCAAAATTCTCAAGAACTGATTTCTTCCATACAATCTTTCAGTACTCTAAAATCTGATATTGTTATCACTGGCGGAGAGCCAACCCTACAATTTAAAAATCCTATTTTACTTCAATCTATAGCATATTTTTTGAAAGAAGGTCATAGGGTTTGTGTAGAAAGCAATGGAAGCATTAAATTTATATTTGATGAGGTGCTAAAAGAGCTTTATTTTACTCTAAGTGTTAAACTCAGCAATTCTGCGGAGCCATTTGAGAAGAGAATCAATATACAAGCGATTCAAAATATCATCGACAATGCAAAAAGTGTTGTATTTAAGTTTGTATTAAATGCGCAAATGTGCGAAGATGGTAGTGCGATAAGAGAAATAAAAGATTTGCTCTCCAAGCTAAAACTCAAAAACAATCGTGTTTATCTGATGCCCCAGGGAGTTTCTGTAGCAGAACTCGATAAAAATATTGAAAAAATCTACCCTCTATGCCTTCAAGAGGGTTTTTCTCTAACAGACAGGATTCACATACGTATCTGGGGAGACAAAAGAGGAGTATAAATACTATTAAATATAAATAGAAATAAATTATTTTACTTTTTATATAAATAAAGCCTTATTTTCGATGTTTTTCGAGATTTTCATCTTTTATTTACTATCAAGTAAAAAAATATGATATGATTCCATTCAAAAATAACAACTAATATCCTAAGGAAAACCTATGAAAAATATAATGAACAGCGACAAAAACAATAAAATAATGTCCTCTAATGCCCAAAATTCGGTTATAGCCCCCCCCCCATTGACTTTTTTAAAAAGCAATTCTTTAGAGAATTTTGAAAATCCAAAAAAATCTCGATCTACTGAAAAATACAACAAATCTTTTATCCCTGTTATTTCTTTTGTGCTTTCTACATTTTTGTTTTCATTTAGTGGTGAGTTAAGAGCAGACACTTTAGGTGATGCTTCTTGCACACTAGGAGATAGTGCTTCTTGTGCGAAGCTTATTTCTGAGCCTAACGGTGTTTCACTCACGCCATTAGGCTCAGATCAGTACAATTTAAATTTCAATATGACGCATTTAGATTTTAATAAATGGCAAAATGAAAATCTCCCTAATAAAGTTATTAATCTAACAGCCAATAATGCTATTATTAATTCTAATGGCAAAGAGATTTATGGAAATAATACGGAAACTAAGTTTAATTTTAAGAATTCAGTTTTAAATGGAACGATCTATTTTTACAAATTTCTATCTTATGGAGCCATCTATCCTTATAGAATGTCTCCTGACACACTTAATTTTGATGGTTCTTATCAGGGAGATTCTAATCCTTCACTCAAAGATTATGCTTTTGTAGGCGACTTAAAGGGACATGTAGCCAAAAGCGTAACATTCAACTTTGCAAACAATGCGAATTGGAAGGGCAACACTTCAATTGATGGTTGGTATACTGGTCATTCTTCATACACATTTAATTTTACGAATTCTTCTTTAGAAGGAAACATCACTGGTCCATCAGATAATGACCATATACACTATAGTACAACAACTTTAAATTACAACTTTTCAGGTAATTCAGACAAAGGCTTCGCTCTAAAGGGTGCTAATGGTGCTAGCTCAAATATATCTGCTGCTAGAGGAGCTTTTAATTTATCCCTTGATAAAGGAGCTAAAGCTTACGCAAATATTACAATGAATTACAATGGATTTAGTGGTTATGATACCCAAAAAGTTAATTTAACTCTTAATGATAACTCTTTCTTGCAGGGTAATGTAGTTTCTTACATGGGTACTATCAACGCTAATTTAACTGACTCTTCTATGATTGGAGGGATTAAAAACTCCACAGGAACAGCTTGGAAATGGAACTTAGACAACTCTAGCGTTGATACAAAGAGTGCAGGGATAACTATAGGAAATGGTGCCACTTTTAATTTTGATCTTAAAAACAACTCTTCTTTGATAGGCAAAGCGAAACTTACTAATAGCAACATTACTGTAACTCTTAATAATTCTTCTTGGCAAGGTGGTGCAAGTGGCAATAGGGGGAATTTCAATCTCAATCTCGATCAAGGTTCTAAAGCTTCTGGAGATATTACGTTTACTACAGATGGCACTACCTATGTAGGTCCTCTTAAGGCAAATATTAACCTTAATAATGGCTCTATCTTAGAAGGAAAGATGAGCACAACAAATGGTAAAATTACAATAAATGCTGATAATGATTCTAAAATCAACGGAAATCTTACTCTAAGTGGTAATTTTTATAATGTTTCTTTTAATCCTTCAGCTACTGTTAATCTGACTAAATCTAGTTGGGTAGGCAACATCACTATTGATAATAGTGGCACTTCTAACAATCTCAATGTGAACCTCACCCTTAACAACAACTCTTCAATACTAGGCAATATCACTACCACCACTGGCTCTACCAACCTCACCTTAAATGCAGCTTCCTCTGCAGATACCATCACCTCTACAGGGGGCAACACTACTTTAAATGCTAATTCAGGTTCTTCTGTTAGTACCATCAATAATAATGGTGGCACAGGTAAATACACCTTTGATAACTCCACCCTTAACACCTACAATACTAAAGTAAGCAATGGAACACTCACTCTTAATAACAACTCTGTATTGAACAACCTTGTTGTTACAAATGGCAATGCCAATATCTTTTTAAACTCAGGCTCTACTTTAAACAAGATCAATTTAACTGCAGCTCCATCATCTACAACCACCAACATCACAGCTGATAATGCAAGTATAGGGAATCAAATTTATGTCAATAATGGTGCAAAAGCTATTTTGAACATCAGCAATAACTCTAAAATCGGAACACCTTCTAGTGCTAGTTCTACTTATTCAATAGGTGCAGCTTGGGGAAGTATCAACGCAACCATAGACAACTCCAATGTATATGGTGCACTTACTTGGCAAGATGGAACACTCAATGCCAATTTTACTAACAACTCCAAACTCATAGGAGATATTGGATTTAAGAGTTGGCCAAGTCCTTCTGCTGGAAATGTTAATGGCTCTGGTAATATCAGTTTTGCTGATTCTTCTATGGAAGGAGACATCAATGTCTTAGAAAAAACAAAAAACAAAGGCACACACACAAGCTTGACCCTCTCTTTTACTGGAAACTCTTCTTATAAAGGTTCTATCAATGTAACAGATGGAGGCACTAGCAATCCTGGAGGAGCTAGTTTAAATGCTAGTTTTACTAACACAGCTTTAGATATTAAAGAAATCTCTGCTTCTGCTGCTAAGAGTGATTCTACTCTTAGTTTTACAAATATCTCCAATGCAAAAATTGGAAACATTGCTTTTGATAATGGAACTTTAACTGGGGATTTCTCTTTTTCTTCTTTGGGCAATATCATTAATACCAATGCCAACTCTTCTATTAGCCTTAAAGACACACAAGCTCAAAGCTATGGAAATATTGGTTCTTCTGCTAAAACCTATAATGGAAGCTTATTAGCTGATTTTGATTTCACTCCTTCTACTAATTCAGACACATCTGACACAGATTCTAATGTCAGTTCAAATGCTACAAGCATTGGGGATATTTATTTAGGTTCTAATTCTACAGCCAATCTCTCTTTTACTTTTGCAGGATTAAATGCAGATGGGAGTCTTATCAATAAACAAGCAATCACAGATCCTAGCACATCTAATACAAGAAATGTAACAATAACAGGAGGGTCTGATAGCTCTTCTTTTAGTTTTTCTAACATTGGCACATTGGATTTAAGCCTAGCTAATTCTTCAGATGCTTCCAGTGCTGATGGTAGTGCTAAGGATATCATAGATAGCATTGCTAAAGACACAGGCATCTCTCTTAGTAATGTCAAAGGAAGCTTGGGTCTTTTAAAAACCAATGTGGTTTTAAATACTCCTAGCTCAAATAGTTCAACTTTAATTGCCAACTCTATTTTCTCCCTTGCTGGTACAGATACCACTAATACAATGAGCAAGGCTGCTTTAAACACAGGCAATAATCATTTTAAAATCCTAAAAGCCACCTTTGGAAATGCTACTTTAGGATTAGATAATGGCACAGGTATTCCTGTTATTATTGCCAATAATGCAAACAATCCAAGTGATGTTTCTTCTTTTTACACTCTAAGTAACCGCACCCATACTTCTGCAACCACAGATAAAAACACTGAAGATGGCTTTGTATTAAATAAATCTTCAGATGCAGATATTGGTTATACAAATGACAATGTTGAAAAACACATCAATTTCATCTTCACTGAAGGGAGCTTTGATAAAAATCAAAGTGGTTATACAGGAACAATCTCTGGAGGAACAGCAAATTCTACCTATGGATTTTATAATGCAGGTTCTCTTAATGTCTCTCAGATCACCAACTATCTAGGAAGCCTCACGCTTTATCAAACTTCCTTAGTTGGAGTGCTTGGAAAAAGCACTCAAAGCACTGCAACAGATGGAAGTGTGAGCTATCTTCCTAAAGATGTTTCTATTGCTTTAGATTATTCAGGAGAAGATTCCAATCCTTATGGCTTAGCGATTGTTGGCACTGGAAAACACAATATTACTTTTAATTTTACTGATAATGATAATGCTGTTAAATTTGGAGGAACTCTTCTAGGAGGAAGCACTAATAAACTAGCAGGAAGCAACAATACAGATAATCAAATCACCATCTATGGTTTAGAAGGTTTAGGAGATAATAATAGTGTTTCTAATTCCTTAATAGATGAGCTAAAAAACGCAGGAGTTTCCTTTAATCAAACAGATACAAGCATAGATGGTTCTAGCTTAACGGATGCTTCATCTAAAGCTTATATCAATGGCTATGATAATGTGAATGATACAGATAAGCAATCTATTGCTAAAGGCACTACCTTTAAATTCTTAAACACCACTTTTAACTCTGATCTCAAAGAAAGTGATTATGCTTTGGATTTGACCTTTGCTTCACAAAGTGTTGCAGAACAATCCAATATCAAAAATGCAGCCAATGACAGCAGTTCTTTGATTATTAATCCCAATAAACTCTTCCCTTTAAGCGCAGCTTCTTACAAAGGAACACTCATTGATTTAAGTGATAATATCTATGATAATTCCCTTTCATTCTTAGGAGAAGGTGCTATTTCAAATGCTAATAACCTTGTAAAGATCAAATTAGGAACTGGAAAAACCACTTTAACAGCTATTGATACACAAAGTACTCTTGTATTAAGCAATACAGATAAAGTCAATGCTGCTTCTAGTTTGAATTTAAGCAATACTTCTTTGATAGGCGATTGGAGCAATGGAGGGAATTTTATCTTTGGAGATAATGCACTTGTTGATTCAAATAACAATCCTGAGTTAGATAGCAACAATCAACCCATCACATTCAATTCTAAATTCTATGGAAAAATATCTAATAGTGCCAACACAGCTTTAAACATCACTTTGAATGAGAACTCTATTTTAAGCAGTTCTAATAGCAATGTAATCAATTTTTATGAAGGAAGCTTAAAGAATACCTCTGAAAATACTTTTGATGTGCCTACTATCAGCTTTAATAATAAAGATAACTCTAAAAACAAACTCATTTTAAATAATCCTGGAGGGATGATTAAAATAGAGGGTCTTAATTCTAACATCAATCTCTCAGATGATTCTTCACTTATCTCTAATAATACAAGCATCATCGGGGATATAACCACTAAAATCAATAAGCAGAGTTCAGGTGTATTTGCAGATCTTAGTTTTAATACCACAGGTAAAAATAGTGCTGGAAATCCTATTAGCAATACCTTTTATCAAGGTGATAATATTGGATTATTAAAAAAAGATTCCACCCTTAGCTTTGTGGGTAAATACTCCATCAGAAGTTCCAAATACGATAGCACTACACAAACAGATAGTGGATGGGTGAATATTGCTTTACCTGGTAATAAAGAAGGTCTGAATTTAGAACTCAACAATACAGGAGCTAATGTTATTCTCTCTCAAGCTGGTTCTACTGTGGGTTGGTTTGCTCAAGGAAATTACAACATCAGAGGAACAAATATCAAAGTCGAAAATGGTATGGATTCAGACAATGGCACACCTGTGAGTTCAAATATGGTCTTTGCTAAAGCCTCAGATGCTACCCAAGATACGCTTTTAAAAACCCAAGATGGGAGTTTGCTCACTTCTAGCACAGATGCTAGTGGAAATACTAAAAATATCAATGACTACATAGAGGCTTCTAGTCTTAGTATTGCTAAACGTATCCAAATAAGAGGAGGTACGCAGAATTACACCTTCATTGGAGATTCTTCTATTGCTACAAGCACAGATACCACCTTGTTGGCTAATTTTAATACAACCATCAATGTGAATTTGATCAACTTAGGAGAAGCCTTAAATTCTAATGCTAAAGTATCAGGTAAAAATGTGAGTGATATTTTATTTGCTTCTAATACAGGAGGAGGAAATACCCAATCTGCTTACAACTATACCCTCAAAGGAACTTCACTTGGAGATACCACAGTTTCTTCAGGCACTGCTGCAAAGGATTCACAAAAAGTAAAAGTGAATTTTAGTGCAATCTTTGATAATAGAGATTTAGACAAAAGAGTAGATAGCAATAACAATGCACAAACCTCTTTGCAATACTATAGTGATAACAACACCATTGGTAATACCAAATTAGATATTGCCAAATCTGCTTTAAATGGAAAATTAGTTTTAGGTACTAGTTCTACACAAGATCTCATCACAGCTAATCTTGATTTTTATGGGAATGATTCTTTTACTTCAAATGCTTCTATTAGCGGAGGAAGTAGCTCTTCAACTTTCAGCTTCCATCATATGGATTTAGACTTTAATACCAGCTCTTCAGCTAGACTCAATATAAAAGGTCAAGCTCTCTTTGATGTAGCTAATATTAAAGGGGTCTTTGATGGAGTAGGGAGTGGAACTTATAGCACTTCTTCGATAAAAGCTGCTGATGGCAAGACTTCTACTAATGGCATCTTAGCTTTTTCAGATGGCACAGCCCCAAGCATAGATGTTTCTAATATTGATAATATTGATTATACAAACTTAGCTCAAGGAGGTTCTTTTAAAGGAGGGGTTTTAAACACCACCAAAGGAGCTTACTATACCTTTATAGGAGCAAACTCTCAAGGCTTTAATACAGCTGCTATATTAGATAGCACAGATAACACCATCTCTAATAAAGATCAAATCACAACCTTAGGTTCTAATTTAGATAAAGCCACTATCAATGTTATAGATGGAGGGGCTTTGATAGGAAAAAACCTAGAAGGCACACAAGCAGGAACAAGCAACACTTTAAACCTATTAGGAAAAACCTCACTTGCTGTGGATGAAAATAAAAATATTTCCATCAATTCAGCAGGACTTACTATTAATGCAACCATTGATAGTTCTAATGCTGCTTTATGGAATGGGGGAGCTACAGATGCAGGGGTTTATAGTGATTTTAATATCATAGATCCACAAGCACAGAGTGATAAAAACCAATCAGCTATCTATCACTTCACCTTCAATGGCAATTATGGCTCTGTAGATTATGATCATCAATTCTACAAAGGAAGCATCACAGGACTTAGCTCAGCTTCACAATTCACTTTTAATAATGCAGGTTATCTCTATGATAAGCAGTTTGAAAACACTCAAGCAATGATTACTCTGCACAACACAGTGATAAAGGGCAATATTTCTACAGATAATATCAATTTAGATTTTAGACCTTCTAGCACCCACCCTGAAGGTCTTATGGGCTTAAGTGGAAACATCATCAAAGCAGATAGCACCAACACCCATCAAAAAAACATCAGCTTTGATTTCACAGGCAATACCTTAAGTGATAAAATCATCAATTCCTCTGCTAGTGATAAGAGCTATTATCTTGCAGGAGATAAGGGTTCTGAATTTAGCTTTATCAATCTCACAGATAACACATCTGATACTTCTTTAGATACTCCTGAAATAAAAGATGGAAGCATCTCTTGGCAAGATAGCACCACTTCTAATGATGGAGTATTTAATACCCTAGCTCAAGCTGGAGTGCATCTAAGGGCAGCTCAAAGCACTGCTTCAGTGCAAGAAGATGGAGAAAAGCTTTTAACTGGAGATTATGCAACCTTAAAAGGAAACAAAGTCCCTCAAAACCTGGATAAAGATGTGAGCTTTAATTTCTATGGTAGCACAATTTATGGAGATACAAGTGATGAGAGTATCAACTCTAGCTATTCTTTGGGCTTTATCTTTGATAATAGAGCAAATGCACAAGATAGGCTCAAAGCATCCAATGATATAACAGAGACTTTTAAATTACAAAGTACTTTAAATCAATCCAGCTTTATTGGTAAAAGCATCCAGAGTGATAAAGATCTCAGTGTTGCCCTCTATGGAAAAGGTGCTTTTAAAAATGAAGACAATACCCTCACACTCAAAGCAGGAGAGGGCAGAGCGTTAAATATTCTAGCTAAATCAGATGAAGGCTCAATGGGAGTGATCGCTATAGATGATTCCCTAAGCACTGCTTTTGCAGCAGGTTCAACCTTGGATATTCAAGGAGCAGGATTTAAGGGAATTTACCTCACTTCTACTGATAAAACAGATCCTAAAAATCCTAAAGGTGGGAGCATCAAGGCAGTATTTGATAGCAATAATGAACTCTTAGAAAATTCTATCTTAGGCACTAAAGATGGTAGCTTGAATGTAAGCATTGATTATACAAGTCCTTTAGATCAAACTAATAGCGATCATGCAAACAATACAGATTCAAGCAAAGCACCTACTTTTATTATTGGCTCTGGCACAACTAATTTATCTTTCACTGATGCAGGGATTATTAAGATCAACTCTTCAAACAAAACCATCGTAGATTCTATCACAGATAGCTCTTCTCAAACTTCTTGGGATAGCTCTTCTGCTGGAACTTACTTTGGGGCAAACTCTACCCTCACCTCAAAGAATACAAGCATCATTGGGGATATTTATGGAAATAGTTTTCAAACTAGTGCTAATGGTAA
>NZ_JAUYZK010000010.1 GCF_030688855.1 Helicobacter cappadocius
ATAAGGTTTGTATTGTGATGACACGATTTTACAGATGAAAATCATTCAAACATTCTACATTATCTCAATATTATCAATGTATTCCAACCATTATGTTCAAACTATTGGCTATTTGAAGTTATCTGGCGAGGTATTGATTTGATGGATTTGATAAAATGATTTGTTATAATTTTTTGATAATAGCATTGATTCGAGGTTAAAATGCACTATGGAGATTTGAGCTTATTTGTGCTTGTTGTTTTGTTCGGAGTGTTTTTTGTAGCTGGTTTTATTGATAGTATCGCAGGTGGGGGTGGATTACTTTCAATACCTGCATTGCTCTTAGCTGGAATTCCTCCACAATATGCACTTGGAACTAATAAATTTATCGTCGTTTTTGGTACGGCTAGTGCATTAGTAAATTTTATAAAGCATAAAAAAATCATTTACAAAATCACGCTTTTAAGCGTAGTTTTTTCTTTGTTAGGAGCTCATATTGGGACAGAGCTTATTTTATCTCTTAGCGAATCTATAGCAACCAAAGTTATTTTGTTTTTACTTCCTCTAAGTGCTTTGAGTATTTTTATCCCTCATAATTTTGTAAAAAATAATCCAAAAAGTTTCAATTCGATCCAGACATTTTTATATGCACCATTATTGAGTTTATTAATTGGGGTATATGATGGGTTTTTTGGGGCAGGTACAGGAACATTTTTGATACTGGGATTTTATCTTTTTTTGCAGATGGATATGCTCAGTGCTTCTGCTAGTGCCAAGGCGATCAATCTAGCTTCTGGATTGGGTTCTTTGGTTACATTTGCATTTTCAAATCATATTTTTTATTTTCTTGCACTGCCATTAATAGTGGCAAATATTCTAGGAGGATATACAGGAAGTAAATTAGCCATAAAAAAAGGTGTTGGACTTATTAGGATATTTATTATCATTAGTTTTGTTTTAGTGTTTATCTCCTTGTTGCTTAAATACTTAAAGTCTTATTCATAACTTTAGGATAAAATAAGCTATTTTTCAGTAACCAAAAATGGAGAAATTAGATGCCAACACAACAGATACCCTCTGATTTGAACCCCCAATGGGAACGTAAATCTTGGAGAAATTTTCCTATCAAACAACATCCTAGCTATGCTAACAAAAAAGAACTTCAAGAAGTTGAAGAGGAGTTGCGAAGTTATCCTCCACTGGTTTTTGCAGGAGAGGCACGAAATCTAAAAGAGCGATTCAAAGAGGCCTCTAGGGGAAGAGCATTTTTGCTTCAGGGTGGGGATTGTGCAGAAAGTTTTTCTCAATTTAATGGCATTAATATCCGTGATATGTTCAAAGTTATTATTCAGATGGGAGCTATATTGACGTTTGCAGGGAGTTGCCCAATAGTAAAAGTGGGTCGCTTAGCTGGACAATTTGCCAAGCCTAGATCTTCTGATGCAGAAATAGTTGAGGGAGTAGAGCTTCCTAGTTATCGCGGTGATATGATAAATGGAATGGAATTTGATGTTATTTCAAGAACCCCAGATCCCAAAAGAATGCTAAGGGCATATCATCAAAGTGCGGCTACTTTGAATTTGATTCGGGCTTTTGCACAAGGTGGAATGGCAGATTTGAATGAGGTTCATAGGTGGAATTTGAGTTTTGTGAAAAATAATGATTTTGGGAAAAAATATGAAGAACTTGCTGATCGCATCACTCAAACACTTGGTTTTATGAAGGCTTGTGGAATCAATACGCAAAATACACCCATTTTGAAAGAAACTGAATTTTATACAAGCCATGAGGCATTGTTATTAAACTACGAAGAACAGCTTGTGCGTCAAGATAGCTTAAGTGGAGATTGGTATGGTTGTTCGGCTCACATGCTATGGATTGGTGAGAGGACAAGAGGACTGCAAGAAGCACATTTGGAATTTTTGCGAGGGTTAAAAAATCCTGTAGGCGTGAAAATAGGACCTAATGCAACCAAAGAAGATATTTTAGGTATCTGCGATGTGCTTAACCCAGAAAATGAAGCAGGTCGATTGAATTTGATTGTTCGTATGGGGGCAGATATGATTAATGAGAGATTTCCAAAACTGTTGCGATCTGTTCAAAATGAGGGTAGGGAAATTTTATGGAGTTGTGATCCAATGCACGGAAATACGATTAAAGCAAGTTCTGGATATAAAACAAGAGTTTTTGATAGTGTATTGAGTGAGGTAAAAAGTTTTTTTGAAATACACAAAGCAGAGGGGAGTTATGCTGGAGGGGTGCATCTGGAGATGACAGGACAAGATGTTACTGAATGCGTAGGGGGTTCTCAAGAGATTACAGAAGCAGGGCTAGGCTGTAACTATAACACGCAGTGCGATCCTAGACTAAATGCAACTCAGGCTATTGAACTTGCCTTTTTGATAGCAGATATATTAAAAAATAGAAAAGTTTCTCAATAGACTTTTTTCTGATATAATTTTTTTATAAGCCAACTTGTAAGGAGAGATTATGTTTAAAATTTTTATTGTTACAGCATTTACGATGATTATGTTTTTTGGCTGTGCCTTAGAAGATGCAGACTCTGAAAATCCTCCAACTCCTAGTGAAGAAACAACTTGGATTCCTGAACAAAAATAAAATATCTATTTAGGGTGATTTTATTAAAACATCACTCTTATTTTATTTCTTCTGTTGTTTTGAGTGTTACTTTTTTTCTAAAAATATCTTTTTTCTGCTTTGAGTGCATTTCAAAATCATTTGAAATACTAGCTTTATACACTATGATAAGAATTCAATAAGATGTTAAGGGAAGGTAATGAATAAATTCTTTTGGTATGTAATTTGGGCTTTTATAGCTATTTTGGGGGCTTTTTGTTTTGGTGTTTTGACACTTAATGAAGGTGAAAATATCAGTGCAATTTGGCTTGTGGTTGCAAGTGTTTGTATCTATAGCATCGGGTATCGTTTTTATAGCAAATTTATCGCTTATAAGGTGCTGGGTCTTGACGATAATCGTGCTACTCCTGCAGTGGTAAATAATGATGGTAGGGATTTTGTTCCCACTAATAAGATCGTTTTGTTTGGTCATCATTTTGCCGCTATTGCCGGAGCAGGACCTCTAGTAGGGCCAATATTGGCTGCTCAGATGGGTTATCTTCCTAGCATGATTTGGATATTAGTAGGAGGTGTTCTTGCAGGAGCTGTGCATGATTTTGTAGTTTTGTTTATTTCTGTGAGACGAAATGGCAAGTCACTAGGTGAAATGATAAAAGAAGAGATGGGCAGATTCACAGGTGCTTTTGCTATGCTTGGAATTTTTGGGATTATGCTCATTATCATTGCGATTTTGGCGATGGTAGTGGTGAAGGCTTTGGCAGATAGTCCTTGGGGATTTTTTACCATCGTGATGACAATCCCAATTGCTATTTTGATGGGAGTTTATATGAGGTTTATTCGACCAGGTAGGGTTGGAGAAGCATCTGTAATAGGTTTTGTTCTTTTGATGATTGCTCTTTATTATGGGAGATATGTTTCTTCTGATCCTTATTTGGCAAGTTTTTTTACTTTTGATGCTCCTACACTTGCTATGATGATGATAGCTTACGGTTTTATAGCGGCTATTTTGCCTGTATGGTTTCTTTTGGCTCCTCGTGATTATTTGAGTACTTTTTTGAAAATAGGAGTGATTATAGCTATGGCACTTGCTATTTTGTATGTAGCTCCTCCTATTGAAATGCCAAAACTCACTCAGTATCTTGATGGAAGCGGACCTGTGTTTGCTGGAAGTTTGTTTCCATTTTTATTTATTACTATTGCTTGTGGTGCTATCAGCGGCTTTCATGCTTTGATTGCTTCAGGAACGACACCTAAGATGATACAGAAAGAATCTCACATCAGATTGGTCGGTTATGGATCGATGATCATGGAATCAGGAGTGGCGATTATGGCACTTATTGCTGCTACTATCTTGCATCCTGGATTGTATTTTGCTATCAATTCACCTGCAATCAGTATCGGCACAGATATTGTTTCAGCTGCACAGACCATCTCTAGTTGGGGGTTTCATATCTCTGCACAAGAAATAAGTAATCTTACACAAAACATTGGCGAACAAAGTATCTTGAGCCGAACAGGAGGAGCTCCTACTTTTGCTATTGGATTAGCATTGATTGTTCATCAGATCATAGGAGGGAGTGCGATGATGGGATTTTGGTATCATTTTGCGATTTTGTTTGAGGCGTTGTTTATCCTCACTGCTGTAGATGCAGGTACGAGAACTTGTCGTTTTATGGTTCAAGATATATTAGGAAATATTTATAAGCCCTTTGGTAATACCCATTCTTATTTTTCAGGCGTCATTGCTACGGCTTTGTGTGTGGCTGGTTGGGGATATTTTCTGTATCAAGGAGCAATAGATCCAAAGGGAGGAATTTATACGCTTTGGCCTCTTTTTGGTGTGAGCAACCAAATGCTCGCAGGTATGGCGTTGTTGCTTGTGAGTGTGATTTTATTCAAAATGGGCAAGGCTAGATATGCATGGGTGAGTGCATTTCCTGCTATTTTCGTTCTTGTAGCTACGCTTTATGCAGGAGTGCTAAAGGTATTACCAGCAAGTGGAAATGCCTTAAATGATAGCGTGAGTCATATTGCCATCGCTCAAAACCTTGCTGCTAAACTCCCTAGCATTACTGATAGTGTCCAAATTTCAGCGATTGAAGCCTCTATTAGGAGCAATATTATCGATGCTGTTTTGTGTATATTTTTTATGATTGTAACTGTTTTGGTGATTTTTTCTTGTTTGCGTATTTGTATCTTGTCTCTTAGAGATAAAAACAATCTCAAATCAACTTTGTGCGAGTCTCCATACATAAGAGCTTCATAATGAAATTTTTATCAAAAATTCAAGCAATTTATAGAAAGTCTGATCGCTTTTTTCACCTTTTGGTTGGACTTCCTAGTTATGATAAGTATCTTGAACATATGGAAAAATTTCATCCAGATAAAATACCTAAAACTCAAAAAGAGTTTTTTATACAAGCTCAAGAGGCTAGATATGGTAAAAATGGGGCAAAAAAATGCTGATAAAAGCAAAAGGATACGGTTCGTATCATACATTTTTTGCAAAACATAATAATTTTGATATTTTTAATATGGATGAAATGAGTAGAAATTTATTTATAAAATATTTTTCTTTATGATTCTAAATCAAACTTTGTATCGTTGCTATCTTTTTAGTACAATGAGAATGTATCAAAATTAATAATAAGGAAGATGATATGAATAAAAAAAATACGAATTTGAGTAGAAGGAATTTTTTTAAAACTTCTACACTTGCTGCAGGGGCAGTGCTGGGCGGAGGTGCCTTTGCTGGTACTTTGGCAGGTTGTGATGATTCAAAAAATAACTCCCATTCTATGCAATCAAATTATGATACAAATCAGGAAGCTCAAGCAAGAGGGAGAATGTTTTTTACCAAAGACTTAGATTTCGCGGTTTTATCAGCTAGTTGTGAGCGGATTTTTCCAAAAGATGATTTAGGAGCAGGAGCTATAGAGTTAGGCGTTCCTTATTTTATAGATAATCAACTCGCAGGTGCATATGGATACAACGCTAGAGAATATATGAGCGGACCTTTTGAGAATGGCACTCCAACACAAGGTTATCAAACCCCTCTTATCCGTAGAGATATTTTTTTAGAAGGTATAAAGTCTATAGAAAATGAAGCAATAAAAAATTATAAAAAAAGTTTTGTAGATTTGGATGCTAAAAATCAAGATTTAATTCTCAAAAGTTTTGAAGCAAATAAGGTTTCTATGAAAGGGGTTTCATCAAGCTATTTTTTCTCTCTTTTGAGAGAAATGACTTTAGCTGGGGTGTATGCAGATCCTATCTATGGTGGTAATGATAAAATGCAGGGATGGAAAATGAAAGAGTTTCCTGGAGCACAAATGTCTTATATGGCATTTATTACAGATGAAAAATTTCAAAAAATATCTCCTATGTCTTTAGCTGATATGCAAGGAAAATAAAATGGCAAAAATATTAAAAAAAGTAGATGTATTAACCGTTGGAGTTGGCTGGACAGGAGGTATTGTAGCTGCTGAATGTGCAAAAGCTGGGCTTAAAGTCGTTGGGCTAGAACGTGGAGATATGAGGAGTACTGAAGATTTTGTAGAAGTTCATGATGAGTGGCGTTATGCTGTGAATTATGGCTTAATGCAAGATCTCTCTAAAGAAACTGTAACCTTTAGGAATTCTCCCAAACAAAAAGCTCTTCCTATGAGAAAACTAGGCTCTTTTTTGCTTGGAGATAATTTAGGCGGAGCAGGGGTACATTGGAATGGTTGGACTTATAGATTTTTTCCTTATGATTTTCAGATCAAAACAATGACAGAGAAACGTTATGGTAAAAATAAACTTTCCAAAGACTATTTGCTTCAAGATTGGGGTATTACGTATGATGAAATGGAACCTTATTTTGATAAGTTTGAAAAGACAGCTGGAATTTCAGGTGAGGCTAAAAATCCATTTTCTGGAAAAAGATCTAGTGATTATCCTCAAGTGCCTTTGCAAAATACTCCTATTCTCTCAAAGTTTGAGCAGACAACCAAAAAAATGGGCTACCATCCCTATAGAATGCCCGCAGCAAATAGTTCTGGAAGCTACACCAATCCTGATGGAGAAGTTCTTAATCCTTGCCAATATTGTGCTTTTTGCGAAAGATTTGGTTGTGAGTATGGTGCGAAGGCAAGTCCTATTGTTACTGTTATTCCAACAGCACTTAAAACAGGAAATTATGAAATCAGATCCAATGCAAATGTGATTGAAATTCTCAAAAAAGGGAATAAAGTTATCGGGGTAAAATATGTCGATACAAAGACCTTAGAAGAATATATTCAACTTGCTGATATTGTCGTGCTTAGCAGTTTTGTGCTAAATAATGCTAAGTTGTTAATGGTTTCAAATATTGGAGAACAATATGATCCTAAGACTCGCAAAGGCACTTTAGGAAAAAATTATTGTTATCAGCTCAATCCAGGCACAACAGCTTTTTTTGATGATCAATACAATGTTTTTATGGGTTCAGGAGCGTTAGGAACAAATATAGATGATTTCAATGGAGATAATTTTGACCATTCTAATTTAGATTTTATTCATGGAGCTTTAATCTATGGTCTCCAAAGTGGTTCTAGACCCATTTTGAGTAATCCCGTACCTGCTGGAACACCTTCTTGGGGAAGTGAGTTTAAAAAAGCTTCTGTATATAACTATACTCGTGCCATATCTGTAGGAGGACAAGGTGCTTCAATGCCACATTATCAAAATTATTTATCTTTAGACCCTACCTATAAAGATGCCTATGGAATGCCGTTATTGAGAATGACTTATAATTTTACAGATCAAGACAGAGCTCTTTTCAAACACATAACCGCACAAACTGAAGCGATTGCTAAGGCTATGAATCCTAAGTCTATTGTTTCTGCTGCACAAATCACAGATTATAGCGTCGTGCCTTATCAATCAACGCATAATGTTGGAGGCACTACGATGGGATCAGATCCAAAAAATAGCGTCGTGAATAATTATTTACAACACTGGGATGTGGAAAATCTTTTTGTGGTTGGAGCTGGAAATTTTGCACACAATAGCGGATATAATCCTACTGGAACTGCTGGTGCTTTGGCATATAGATGTGCTGAAGGGATTATCAAGTATCACAAAAAAGGTGGAAGTTTGGTATAAATCCTTTGGTTTCCTTTAGAAGGGTATCTTAATGCCCTTCTAAATTATTTTTTCTCCTTTATCTTTTCTTTCTCTTCTATTTTTAAATAAATATTTTTTATCTATTAATAATTTTATTTTTTCAAGTATCTCAATGTTTAATATTTTAGATGTAAAATGAAATAATTTTAAATTTTAGGAGCGAAAATGAAAGTTGCAGAAATAATGGTCGAAGTTTTGGCAAATGCAGGAGTGCAAAGATGCTATGGGATTGTAGGTGATACACTCAATCATTTTACCGATGCTATTTATCATAGCAAAAAAATACAATGGATTCATATGAGACACGAAGAAGCAGGAGGTTTTGCAGCTGGAGCTGATGCACTTATAACAAAAAAACCAACTGCTTGTGCAGGTTCTTGCGGTCCTGGAAGTTTGCATTTTATCAACTCTTTGATGGATGCAGGACGTAACCGTGCTCCTGTGATATTGATAGCTAGTCAGCTTGATGTTCAAAACTTGGGAACACATTTTCCTCAAGAAGTTGATTTTAAAAAAATCTATGAAAGTTTTGCAGTTTATTGTGAGCAGATAAATACCCCAGAGGAAGCTCAATATATTATGACTATGGCGGTTCAAAATGCCATCAACAAAAGGGGAGTTGCTGTAGTAATAATGCCTGTAAATATAAGCGTACAATCTGCGCAATATGATCCAAATATGAAAATCCATTTACCAAATCCAGTGTTTTGCCCTAACGAAGATGAAATCAAGGAGATTGTCAGTTTGATTTCTAAGGGTAAAAAGGTTGGCATATATGCTGGAGCAGGTGTCGAAGGAGCACATGATGAGCTTGTGAAATTTGCTGAAAAGATCAAAGCACCTATAGCCCACAGTGCAAGATCAAAAGATTTTGTGGAATATGATAATCCGTATAATATGGGTATGACAGGGCTTGTGGGGGTCAAATCAGGCTTTGATATGATGAATGAATGTGATGTGTTATTGGTGTTGGGATCGGATTTGGCATGGAGGCAGTTTTATCCACAAAAGGCTGTGATTATTCAAGTAGATAATGATTGTTCTCATCTTGGACGCAGATGTAATCCAAAAATTGCTGTTTTAGGAGATGTGAAGCATACATTAAAAAAACTTATAGAAGCAGTGAGTGAAAAAACTGATAGGAGCTTCTTAGATCATTGTCTGAAGATAAAAGAAGAAACAGATAAAAAATTACTAAAAGACACACAAGCCCCCTCTGGCGATATAATACATCCGCAATTCCTTACAGGGCTTATTGATAAATACGCTCCAAAAGACGCGCTTTTTGCAGCTGATGGAGGTTCTCCGATGGTCTGGGCATTGCGTTATTTGACAGGGACAAGAGAACGTCGTATTTTTACATCATTATTGCATGGAACGATGGCGAATGCTATGCCGATGTGCTTGGGACTAAAAAAGGCATTTCCAAATAAAGAAGTGATTTCTTTTTCAGGAGATGGTGGATTAGCTATGTTGCTTGGAGATTTGCTCAGTGCCATTCAAGAAAATATACCCATCAAGGTTGTGGTTTTTAATAATTCATCTTTGAATTTTGTTGAACTTGAACAAAAAGTAGAAGGGCTTTTGGACAATTATACAGATCTAAAAAATCCATCTTTTGCCGATCTTAGCAGGGTTATAGGATTTGATTCTTGGAGGGTTGAAAAAAGTTCAGATTTAGAAGAAAATGTAAAAAATTTTTTTAATACTAAAAAACCGGCCTTATTGGATGTTGTAGTCAATCCTAAAGAACTCGTAATGCCTCCAAAAGTTGAATTATCCGAAGTTGCACACTTTGCACTTTATTCAGCAAAGGCACTTATTGCAGGTAGAGCAAATGATGTTGAGGAACTGATAAAAACAAATATCAACAAGCTTATTTGACAAATGTGATTATTTTTTAAACAATCCCTGTTTAAGTTTTTTTTGGATATATTTCCAAAAAAGACCAAATAAAAACAGGGTGGTTTTTCGTGAGTATTTTGAATGTTCTGCATTTAATGAGATTTCATCAATATATCAAGAACTTTTTTATTTTCATTCCGGCATTTTTTAGTTTCAAGTTTTTTGATGAGAACTCTATTTGCAATTCTTTGATCGCTTTTGTAGCATTTTGTTTGTGTGCAAGTGCGATTTATATCATCAATGACATTATAGATGCACCCTCAGATCGTATCCATCCTAGTAAATCTAAGCGCCCCATCGCTAGTGGAAAAATAAAACCTAAAGTTGCCTTGTTTTTCGCAATGATTTTTTTGGTGCTTAGCATTTTTATTTTGATATATTTGCTTCCTGAAGTGATTTTTCCGGTTGTAGTTTATGTTGTGATTAACTTACTCTACACCCTCAAACTCAAACATGTCCCTATAGTAGATATTTTTATCATCGCTAGTGGCTTTGTGATACGGCTATTTGTTGGTGCATTAGCAGTGAATGTTCCCTTGTCTGAATGGATTATTGTGATGACATTTTTATTGGCATTATTTTTGGCTTTGGCAAAAAGACGCGATGATGTGATTTTATACGAGAGTAGTGGTGAGAAAATGCGCAAGGTTGTTGATGGTTACAATCTACAATTTTTGGATATTGCTATGGCCATTAGTGGCTCAATAGTTATGATTGCATATATATTATGGAGTATTTCTGCAGAAGTAAAACTTAGGCTTCATAGCGATTATTTGTATCTCACGAGTATATTTGTTTTGGCAGGAATATTTCGATATATGCAGATTGCTTTTGTAGAAAAAAAGAGCGGGAATCCAAGCAAAATAGTTCTGCAGGATAGATTTTTGCAAGGAGTGATTTTGTGTTGGCTAGTTAGCTTTTGGATATTAATGTATATGAGGGGTTAGAATGTTTTTGGAAAACTTGAAAGACAAGATGATTTATGTATTGATGTTGCTTGTTTTGGGCTTTTTTGCCTATATGGGATATCAGTATATGGATATTCAGTTTTTGCCTACTACTCTTAAAAGATGACTCAATATCTGCAAAAACACTTAGGGAATTGCAGACAAATCACAGGTGCAATCATCAGGAGATTTTGTTATTTTTGTAAAAAACAATAAAAAAGAGAATAGGTGATGGAAATTTTAGATAAAACGAAAATATTTTTGTTAGATGTGTTTAATAAATATAGATGGGTCTTTTTGATAATTTTTGTTCTGATTGCAGTTAAAAGTATTTATCAAAGTATAATCTTGTCTATGGGTAGTAGCTTGGATATGCAGTGGTATCCGGCACTTCAGTATTGGGGGATGGGGGATTTTACTCACTCTATCAATCCTTATTTGGCTCGTTTAAATGGAGATACTTTTATGTCTCAAGATCCAAATTATGCACCATTGCTTTATGTATTGATGTATCCATTTGCCTTGATGGATTTTACTAGTGCAAAAATATCTTTTGCCATTTTTAGTATCACCTGTTTTTTTGCAACCATGTGGTTGTTCTATCGAAATAAAGTCAATCTAGCATTTTTGTTGCTTATAGGTATTTTTGTTTTATTTGGATATACATTTGGAAATGTTATTGCCAATGGTCAGTTAGCGATAATCTTAGGGTTTTTTCTCTCACTGGGATATTTTTATCGTAAGAGTCCCATTGTTTTGAGTTTGTGTTTGAGTATTGTATTTGTAAAATATTCTTTTGGAATCCCTATTTTGCTTGGATTTTTCTTAGCGGGTTATCGAAAAGAAACAATCTTGGCAGGATTTATCAATCTAGCATTTGTGATATTATTTGCATTTCAATTCAATATAAGCATTTTACAGTCTTTGCTTTTGCCACTAAAAGTTTCAGCACAAGCCACAGGGGTAGGACCTTCAGATTTGATGAGTTTATCTAGAATTCTATTTGATGGGGCTTTATTTATGGTTTCAAATCCATTTTTATACATGATTGGGTTTGTGTATGGTTTGTATGTCTATATATGTTTTAGATTATCCCCCCCCCCCCAGCAATATCATCAGTTCTTCTATTTTGCTATCCTTATCGACCTTCTATCATTTAGGATATGATCATTATATGTTTTTTTTGGCTGCAATGATCGCAAAAGAGCGGCTTAAAAGCACAGATTTTTCGATGGTTTTTTTGGTAACATTAGCATTATTTTTGTGGCTTGGATCTAGGGTGCAAAAGTTTCTTCCAGATGGTTATTTTTGGGCGATGAATATGGGAGTTGTATTTTGCTCTATTATGAGTGCAATGATCTTAATATCAGTATTTTGGATACTTTTGGGAAGAAATAAACAAGGAATTTGAAATGAATTTAGACATAGAAAAACAAAAGAGTGATTATTTTATTTTGGGGAGTGTATTGTATATATTTTTATTTTTATTTGCAACAAATATGTTATTTCCTCCACAAAGTGATGATTTTGATGCGTATTATCAAGCCTTAAATGGTATAGATAGTGCGATAAAATCTTATCTTACATGGAATTCAAGATTTGGAGATTTGATTTATGTAGGGTTTTTGGCTAAATATAATGCGAGTATTTATTTTGATGGTTTTATTTCTATTATGGAAACAGGGTTTTTTCTAGCTTTTTTTGTTCTTGTATTTGGTCGATTACCAAAAAATAGCTTTGATAGCCTAATTTTATTTTTAAGTTTATTTTTCATTCTTTTTTTTACAGCTTTTGGGTCTGATTTTTTGTGGGGAAGTGGAGTTTTAAATAATCTCCTTGGTGTCTTATTGATTATGTTGTGCTTAATCCCCTATAGAATGTTTTGGAGTTCCTATTTTGAAGGAAAATTGCAGACAAAAAATTTTTCACTTATCTATACTATTTTATTTTTTTTATTGAATTTTTTCGCTGGGTGGTGTACTGAGCTAGGTGGTATTATTACTATAGCGGCTCAAATTTGTTTTTTATTTTTTGCACTTTTTGTCGCTAAAGTCAAACTTCCTTCTTGGTATTATGTGGGTATTGCTGGATTTTTGATAGGGTATTGTGTTTTATATTTTTCTCCTGGTCCTAGAATAAGAGCAATCAATTCTCCAGAATTCCTTAGTATAGCGGAGTTTTTAAAACTTTCTTTTGTAGATAAAATGAAGCGATTTTATCTAGCTATCAATGCTTATTACTCAAATATATTTGTTGTTTCTCTTTTGAGTATTTTGCTTTATTTTTTGATAAAAAATCTAAAATCAAAATCCAATAAAATCATATTATGGATAGGTTTTGTTCTCTTTAGTGTTGTTTTTTTAGTGCTTGGAAGGCATCTGCCCCATACATTCTTTTTTCTGTTTTGTTTTTTTGTGATTTTGTGGTGTTGTTATTTTTCATATAAAAATAAAAGTGAAGATTTCAAATATTTATTTATCGTATTTTTATTGTATTGTTTTTGGATTGTGGGTGGATTAGCATTGGTGCAGATTCCAAATATTCCCAATAGAACAAGATTGTTTAGTGATATGATATTATTTTCTATAATGATTTTTTCTTTTATTAAAATATATGATTTATTAGATGCTAGATGGAGGAGATTTTTGGCTTCTTTGGTTATATTTGTGAGTGTTTCTTATAGCGTTTTTGTCGAAATACAGTATCTCAAACATAGAATCAGATGGGAAAATATGATTTCTTATATTGAGCAAGAAAAAATCAAAGGTAACAAGCATATTATCATAGATGGAAGGGTTTTTGAGAGTTTGTATAAAAACTTTGGAGATTATGCTGATCCGGGATTCGATCCAGATAAATGGCCAAATGGTATGTATGCACATCGCTTTGGAGTGGATACTTTTCAAATATCAGATAGCAAAGAAAGGATTTTAAATGATTAAGTTTATCCCTATTATTTTATTTTCTGTTGCCTTAAATGCTTTTGCACAGATTTTTATCAAAAAAGGAATGATGTCGCTTGGTTCGCTTTCTGTAAGTATGGATTTTATCCTCAGAGGATTGGGGAATTTTTATCTTTGGATGGGAATGTTATGTTATGCTATCAGCGTATTGTCTTGGATGGTTGTCCTCTCAAAGGTCAATGTAAGCATAGCGTATCCATTTTTGAGTTTGGGATTTATTTTTTCTGCAATTGTTGCTTATTATGCTTTTGGAGAGCCTTTGACGCTTTATAAAATCATCGGTATTGCACTTATTTGTGCCGGACTTTTCTTTTTGACTATTTCTAAGGGATAAAAATGCGCTATATTATCGTTGGCGGAGCTGGATTTTTAGGTCAATATATCGTGGATTTGATCTCTGAAAAACTTGCAAAGAACGATCAAATTATTATATTAGATATTTCAAAGCCAAAAAAACTTCCCTTTGGGACAAATTTTTTTTGCATAGATATTACTAAAAAGATTGATTTTGAATTTTTACGCGATGATGTTGTTGTTCATCTTGCAGCTAGGCAATACCATCTAAAACCACCTAGAAAAAATAGAAGAGAATATTTTTTTGATACCAATGTCTTAGGAACAAAAAATCTATTAGAGAAGATGGAAAAAGATGGTTGCAATAAAATGATTTATTTTAGCACTGATATGGTTTATGGTAAGCCTGAATATTTACCCATAAATTCACGCCATTGCAAAAACCCCTTTGGAGAGTATGGTAAAAGTAAGCTTGAGTGTGAAAGACTTTGCGAACACTATCGCAAAAAGGGTTTTAGTATCACTATTTTCCGTCCGCGTATGATAGTAGGGAAGGGTAGATTTGGGATTTTGATAAAATTATTTAAGTTAATGGAGATGGGATTGCCCATACCAATGATTGGAAGTGGAAATAACTGTTACCAGATGGTGAGCGTGAGAGATTGTGCTAGTGCTATTTGGTTGGCATTGCAAAAAGGTATCCCCAATGTCGAGCTTAATCTAGGAAGCAAAAATCCACCAAAGGTAAAAGATTTACTCAAAAAAATGGTCGCACAAACGGGTTCTAAATCTTGGGTAATACCAACTTATGGAAGGTTTGTAAAATATACTTTAGGTTTTTTAGGTTTTTTGGGATTAGAGATCATGTATAAAGAACAATATAAAATCGCTGATGAGGAATATGTGGTGGATATTACTGAAGCTAGAGATATTTTGGGTTGGGAACCAATGCAAGAAGATGGAGATATGTTGATAGAGGCCTATAATGAATACAAAGCATCAAAAGAAAAATAAGAAAAATAAAAAATGAAACAAAACATAGCTTTTTTTGATTTTGATGGAACTATTACTCGCAGAGATAGCCTGTTTTTATTTGTCAAATTTTTAGTAGGACACAGGAAATTTTATTGGGGTATTTTGATTCATTTGCATATTTTATTGGGATATTTGATGGGGGTATTAAAAAACTCCTATGCAAAAGAGAGATTGAGTGAATATTTTTTCAAAGGCTATGAGGGCAAGGAGTTTTTAATTGAATGTGAGAAGTTTCTGACAATTCTAAAAACAACACTCAAAGATTCTGCTCTTGAAAGGCTGTATTGGCACAAACAGCAAGGAGATAAAATTGTTTTGGTTAGTGCCAGTTTTGAAGAATATCTTATTCCCTTGTGTAGAGAGCTTCAGATAGATTGTATTGGGACGGCTCTGGAGGTCAAAAATGCAAAGCTTACAGGAAGATTTGCATGTGCTAATTGCTATGGAAAAGAAAAATCAATCAGAATTCAAAATAAGTATGATTTAAAAGACTATGCGAAAATTTATGCTTATGGGGATAGCAGTGGCGATAAAGAGATGTTAGCATTAGCATCTATAGAGAATAGATTTTATAAATTTTTCAAATAAAAGAATGTATAAAACTTCGTATTTTCTATGCAGTTAGCATTAATTTTGTGATTATTTGGGTAAAATCTCAAAATTTTAAAAAAGCTAATACGATTTATTTGACATCAAGAGATATGAAAAAGGGTAGAAAATGAAAAAATATGTTGTAGGAGTAGTGGGTGCTAGTGGAGCTGTAGGGGAAGAACTTTTTAGGGTTTTAGATGAACGTAAATTTCCTATCAAGAAAATCGTACCATTAGCAAGTATGCGTAGTGCAGGAGAAGAAATAGAGGCATTTGGCGAAAACCATAAAATATTAGAAACTACTCACCAGGTTTTTGAAAAAGAAGGTATAGAGATCGCGTTTTTTTCAGCAGGTGGAAGCGTGAGCGCGGAATTTGCTCCTAGTGCAGCAAAGGCAGGGGCAGTTGTGATAGATAATACAAGTCATTTTCGTATGCAAGATGATGTTCCTCTCATCGTCCCTGAAGTAAATCCTGAAGATATATCGAAGTGGAAAAAGACAGGAATTATCGCTAATCCAAATTGTTCTACGATTCAGATGGTGCAGGTTTTAGGACCACTTCATAAGGCATTTGGTATTAAGCGAGTGGATGTTAGCACTTATCAGGCAGTCAGTGGTGCAGGTAAAAAAGGGATGGAAGAATTGGTGATGCAAATGCAAAAATTCTTCGCTTTTGAACTAGAAGATTGTGAACCAAAAGCTTTTCCTTACCGCATTGCACTTAATCTTATTCCTCAAATTGATATTTTTATGCCCAATGACTATACAAAAGAAGAAATGAAAATGGTTAATGAAACACATAAGATTTTAGGATCGGATTTTCCTTTGAGTGCAACTTGTGTAAGAGTTCCTGTCTTGAGATCACATAGCGAAGCCATCAGCATTTCTTTTGAACGCGAAGTCAAAGCACAAGAAGCAAGAGAGATTTTAGAAAAATCTAAAAATATTGTTGTCGTGGATACTCCTACTGAAAAGCTCTATCCAATGCCAATTATTTCTACAGATACAGATGAAACTTATGTGGGTCGTATTAGAAATGATATTTATGACAGAAAAATATTACATTTATGGTGTGTGGCAGATCAATTACGTGTAGGAGCAGCCACAAATGCTGTGAAGATTGCACAAAAGTGGATAGAGCTTAATGGTTGATTTGAGAAATAGTGCTTAGAACCTCTTGGAAGTTGGGTCTTTTGATCCCCCTTTCTTTGACTTCTTCTTCGGTGAGCTTTTTCCACAAAAAAGTTTTTCCTATGTATCCGGTTGAATCAATGCTAGAGTAAAAGTCTAAATCACCATTTTTTCTTTGGTGGATTCTGACATAATAGGTTCTGCCATCGTAGAAATTGTAAGCCTTGCCATTTTTATAATTGTTTGGAGAGGTTTGGATAAGATCATACAAAAAGACAACCCCTTTATCATTCCTGTTTCTTAGTTCGGGATTTGGATTTTTCGAGTCTTTTTTAGGTGGTGAATGATCGGCATTTTCTAATCCGTATGCGTAATATTCGCCATTAATTTTGAAGAATTCAACATAAGCACTCTTGAAAAACAAAAAAGATTGCGATTGATATACTCCTACAAGCTCATTTCCAAACAGAAAATTTAGAAAAAATAAAACTATAATCCCATACTTCATAGCTATGCTTTATAGACTCACTTTGACAATCGATCTAGGAACTTTGATAACTATTTTTGAAACATTATTTTCTATATTGTCAAAACTAAGTCCCCCAGCATGAACATCATTATCAAAAAAAATCGCTAACATGCCTTCATCTAGTCTAATTTTTGAGGTTTTTGAATTTTTATTATAAATAATCAAGTCTTTTTGTTCATTGTAAGGAGTTTTGATTTCAAAATCATTTTTATCGCCTATTTCAAAGAATTCCACGCCTTTTACTACTAGTTGAAAATCTATGTATTTGATATGGGTTTCATAAAATGCCTCATCTATGCTTTTGAGGGGATAGGATTGGGCGATGGCAAACATGCCGTTAATAAGATCGGATTTATTCTCTGTCTTTAGTGGTGTGTTTATTGTATGTTGATGGCTAGGGTGATTTGGATTTATCGCATCGCTCATATAACTATAGAGATATTTGAGATCATTATTTTTTTGAAATAAAGATTCTAAAGAATGTAATTTTCCTATGATTGCCATTATTCTTCCTGAAAAGATTCAAAGTTTGTCATTATTTATTTGTGGATGTAATTGTATCACTTTATTTTAAATATTTGCATATGCAATCATTTAAAACAATAGGATATAATTACAACAAAAGATGATAATGTTTTCGGAGAGTAATTAAGTTGAAGATTTTAAAAACTTTGTTGATAGTTTGTATTTGTACTAATTTATTCGGATCTTCGCTTGAAGAGACACTCAAAAATCCAAAAATCAAACACTATAATTTCCCTGCAAAACCCGATGAACCAGGTAATCCATACTATTATGTCCCTGACAGCAAAGGTAAGTATCTTGGAACGAGTGCTGGAATATTAGGCATAGGTTTGATTGTGGGTATTACAGGATTGTATTTGATGCCTGAGAGTGTTACAAACTGGGATAGGGAAAGATTTGGACTTAGAAGTTGGGTTCAGGATGTTTCAATCGCTCCTGCTGTAGATAATGATAATTTTTGGCTCAATGGCGTTGCACATCCATATTTTGGAGCTGTATATTATCTTCAGCCACGAAAGGCAGGGTATAGTTGGCCTGAATCTGTGCTTTTTTCTTTTATGACTTCAGCATTTTTTTGGGAATATGGCATTGAGGCTTTTGTAGAGATTCCTAGTTGGCAAGACTTGATCTATACTCCTGCGATGGGTTCAATATTTGGAGAAATTTTTTACCAACTTACACGTTATATACAATCAAATAATGGAGAGCTTTTTGGCTCCAGGATTTTGGGTTATACGCTTATTGCTTTGATGGATCCAATAGGTTTTATTATTTCAGATCTCGGATTGGGTGAATTTGTAGGGGTCAAAAATAAAAACAAGATAGTCGGGGGCATTTCTCCGCTTGGGATAAGTTTTGCTTATAGATTTTAGGATTTTCCAAATTCGATATTTTTCTTGATATAATTGGATATAGAAATGAATAAAAGGATAGTTTTTGGAAAGATATCAAGTTTCAGAACGTGCAAAATTGCCCACCCGATTTGGTAATTTTTTTATACAGTCATTTAGAGAATTGAAGCCAGAAAAAGATTGTGAATGTCCTGTAGAACATCTAGTTGTTTTTACAGGTGATTTTTGTGATACTCCTGTTGTTAGAGTTCATTCTGAATGTTTGACCGGAGATGTTTTTGGTTCTCAAAAGTGTGATTGTGGTGGAGAACTTGCGTTAGCAATGCAAAAAATAGCACAAGAGCAAGAAAATGGCAAAAGTGGAATGTTGATATATTTGCGTCAAGAAGGTAGGGGTATTGGGCTTTTTAATAAGGTTAATGCCTACGCTCTGCAAGATACAGGTTATGATACGGTTGAGGCAAATGAGGCACTTGGTTTTAAAAGCGATAATCGAGATTATTCTATCGTGGGAGATATTTTCAAATACTACAAGATCAAAAAAATCCGCTTACTTACGAACAATCCTAGAAAAATCGAGGCGATGGGAAAATATGTTGAAGTTATCAGAGATAGCATTCTTGTGCCAAGTAACTCTTACAACGAAAAATACCTAGCTACAAAGAAGGCAAAATTAGGTCATTTATTATAAATGCAAAAAAATATTAGTTTTTATGAAGCCATAGATTTTATACTCAAATCTCAAATTTCGCTATTAGGGAGAGAAAAAGTAGTCTTTAGCGATGCGTTAGGCAGGGTTTTAGCTCAAGATATTATCGCTAAGTCTAATATGCCTAAATTTCCCACTTCAAGCATGGATGGTTATGCCTTTTGTTTTGCAGACTTTCCCAGACTTTTGTCAGAAGGTCTTTTTTTAGATGGGGATAATCCAGCAGGTGCTGATGTGGAATTTTCTTTAAAACCTGCCAGTGCTATCAAAACTTTTACAGGCTCAAGAATGCCTAAAAATTCAGATACGATTTTATTGGTAGAATATAGTGTTTGTAAGGAAGGGAAAGTATTTTTGTCTCAAGATGCCCCTGTGATAAAAAAAGGGGATTGGGTGCGATGTGTTGGAGAAAATTATTGTAGTGGTGATGTTTTGCTTAAAAGAGGTGATTTTATAGGAGCATATGAAATTGGTCTTTTGGCTGATTTAAATGAGGTTTTTGTGGAAGTCTTTAGAAAACCAAAGGTTGCGATTTTAACAGGTGGTTCGGAGATTATTGAGGTTGGAGAAAATCGAGATTGTGAAAATATGATCTACAGCGTGAATAATCATTTGCTTAAAGCGATGGTAACCTCAATGGGAGGAGAAGGGATTTTATATCCCATAATGCCCGATAAAAAAGAGACAATAAAAGAGCTAATGTCTGAGGCTTTTAGAGATTGCGATATATTGCTTAGCACAGGGGGTATGAGTATGGGTGATTATGACTTTACTCAACAGGCTATAGCAGAACTTTGCGAAGTGGTTTTTAAAGGTGTTAGAATAAAACCGGGAAAACCTTTTGGTTACGCACTCTATCACCAAGATCAAAAAATAAAACACTTACTAGCTTTGCCTGGATCACCCAATTCGGCTGCATTGAGTTTTTATTTGTTTGGCAGTGTTGTTTTTGCTAAGATGTTTGGCATAACTTATGAGCATCAAGTATTAAAAGCCATTTTAAGTGAAGATGTAATCAGAACTGATAGCAGGATGGAATTTCGAGTTTGTGATTTAGAGATTTTTGAAGGTAGATATTATGCCAATTTTTCAAAAAAAAGAATTTTTCAAAGCTCGGTTATAAACAATTTATGTGGTAAATCTGCCTTAGTGATACTGCAAGAAAATGGAGAAAATTTGCATAAGGGTGATGAGGTTGATATGATTATTTTCAAAAATTTTTTATAGGAGATATTATGATAAGCGTTGAATTTCTAGGACCTATCGGTGAAAATAAAATGGAATTAGATGTAAAAAATCTCACAGAACTCAAGGAAAAATTACAAGGTATTGAAAGTATTAAAAAATGGTTGCCAATGAGTGCTTTAGCTATCAATGATGTTTTGGTAGAAGATATAAATACCCCTTTAAAAGATGGTGATAAGGTGGTTATCTTACCCCCTGTTTGTGGCGGTTGAATAATGCTTGAAATTTATGAAGGTGCTTTGCCAACCTATGAAATCTATCAAAAATGGGAATTACAGGCAAAAAATAGAAATTTCGGTGCGTTTTGTGTCTTTACAGGTATTGTTAGGGAAGAAAAGCAGATAGAGGGATTGAGCTTTGATATTTACAAGCCACTTTTAGATAAGTGGTTTTGTCATTGGGAAGAAAAAGCAGCCCACCAAGAGGTGGTTTTGATGATGGCACATTCAGTTGGGGATGTTAAAAATGCTCAAAGTTCCTATATGTCCGCAACCATGTCTTCTCACAGAAAAATAGCTTTGGCTATATATGAGGATTTTATAGAGGATTTTAAGCATAATGCACCGATTTGGAAATACGATCTCAAAGACGGAAAAAGAATTTATGCCATAGATAGGAGCCATCATTTAAATGGAAGTGGTATTTTGAGCTGATGAAGATTGTCGCATTTACTGGAAAAAGCAACAGTGGCAAAACAACATTGA
The DNA here is from genome assembly GCF_030688855.1 of Helicobacter cappadocius. Classification (GTDB taxonomy): domain Bacteria; phylum Campylobacterota; class Campylobacteria; order Campylobacterales; family Helicobacteraceae; genus Helicobacter_J; species Helicobacter_J cappadocius. The sequence continues at coordinate 21,156 of NZ_JAUYZK010000010.1, forward strand.
TTGAAAAAATTATCAAGGTTTTGCATCCGAGCTATTGTGTAGCTGCTATCAAGCACGATCCTAAAAATAAAGCTCAAATCGATACAGAAGGCAAAGATAGCTATAAATTTTTTCAAGCAGGGGCAGATGTGGTTATCGCCTCAGCAAATAAAACAACGATGATGTTTCAAGATGCTTTAGATATGGAGTTTTTATACAAGATGTTTTATAAAAAAGATTATGTTTTTATAGAGGGACTAAAAGAGCTTGAACTTCCTAGAATTTGCGTTGTACGAGATGAAATTGATGAAAAATATATTCCTTATAGTGATGCTTTTGCACTAGATATGAGTGTAAAAAATATTTCGATTTTACCATCAGGGGTTTGCGTACTTGATGTGAATAATCCTAAAGAGATTATTGAATGGATTGACAAAAATGCAAGGAAAATTAATGGATAAGATAAAAATCGGGATTGTCGTTACAAGTGATAGGGCGTTTAATGGTATTTATGAAGATATTTCTGGAGCAGCGATTCAAGAAGTTCTCAAGGAATATATACTTAATGAATGTGAATATATATATAGACTCATAGAAGATGATCAAAAAGTGATTGAAAAGAACTTTATAGAGTTGTGTGATATTCAAAGGTGTGATTTGATAGTCAGCACAGGTGGCACGGGTCCAGCAAGTAGAGATGTTACTCCAGAGGCAACAGAAAATGTGTGTGAAAAAATGATGCCTGGTTTTGGAGAACTGATGCGTCAAACTAGCTTGAAATATGTTCCTACAGCTATCCTTTCTAGGCAGAGTGCAGGAATTAGAAAAAACTCTCTGATTGTCAATCTACCTGGCAAACCAAAAAGTATCAGAGAATGTTTAGAAGCGGTATTTCCAGCTATTCCTTATTGTATTGATCTTATCGGTGGAGGATATATAGAGGCAAATGAGGATAATATCAAGATTTTTCGTCCAAAATCTTGAACGTAATTGACATCATCTATAAGGAATTAGAATGCAACTCACTCATATCAATGAACAAAATCACCCAAAAATGGTCGATATAGGGCAAAAAGAGGCAACTAAAAGAATCGCTAGAGCAAGTGGTAAAATCACTATGAACAAGGAAGCTTATAATGTGATTATTTCTCAATCTTCCAAAAAAGGTCCTGTATTGCAAACAGCAATCATCGCAGCTATCATGGGTGCGAAAAAAACAAGCGATATTATACCGATGTGCCATCCTTTGATGCTAAATGGCATTGATGTGCAGATAGAACAAGATGATATTTCTTGCAGTTTTGTTTTGAGCTCCAGCGTAAAGACAGAAGGCAAAACAGGTGTTGAGATGGAGGCATTAAGTAGCGTGAGTATAGGACTTTTGACGATTTATGATATGGTTAAAGCGATTGATAAGACAATGATTATCAGCGATATCAAACTCGAACTTAAAAGTGGCGGAAAAAGTGGTGATTATATCCGGGGTTGAGTGAGCGGCTTATTAAGCTAAGGTTAGGAATAAGAACAAATTCTAAAATTTAAAAACCGAAAAACCGATCGCTTAGTTATCTTCAAATCTTTGAGAACACAAGCTATTCTAAAAAATATGCTAGAATTCTGATCACGAAATACAACGACAAAGAACAACAAAGGATAGATATATTTGAAAAATATTAATCTCGTTATTCTCTTTAGTGGCAATGGGAGTAATATGGAAAATTTGATTAATTCTCTTCATTCTCAAGAATATTTTCTCAAAGACACTCAAGAGAAGGCAAAAATCCAAATTTCCTGTGCTGTTACAAACAATCCTAATGCTTATGGGATTTCCAGATGCGAAGCATTGGGAATAAATTGTGAAATATTGCCTCACAAGGATTTTGATTGTAGAGAAGATTTTGATGTAGCACTTATTGATCTTTTGAAAAACTATCAGCCCGATGCTGTTATTTTGGCTGGTTTTATGAGAATTTTGTCCCCGATTTTTACTTCGACGATCAGATCTATTAATATTCATCCTTCTCTTCTTCCTAAACACAAAGGATCAAATGCGATTAAAGACACTTATGAATCAGATGATGAATTTGGAGGAGTGAGCGTACATTGGGTCAATGAGATATTAGATGGTGGAGAGATAATTTTACAAGATTATATTCCTAAAATCGCAGGAGAGAGTTTGGAAGAGTTTGAAAACAGAATCCATCAGCTAGAATATGCACTCTATCCAAATGCTATATTAAAAGCATTAAACCTAACACAAGTGATAAAAAATGGATAATTTGGTTACTTTTGCAATTATTTCAATACTGATAGTTTTTGCTCCATTTGTGAGCAAAGTAACAAAGATTCCTATCGTAGTCGTTGAGATGGTATTGGGGGCTTTGGCGTATTATCTGGGCATTGTTAAGCATTCAGAAGCCTTTGATACTCTAGCAGAAGTGGGTTTTTTATTTCTGATGTTTCTATGTGGTATGGAAGTGGATTTGCGAGGATTCAAAAGACTTGGAAAGACATTTTTAAAAAGAGCGGGAATTTATTTTTTAGTTTTGTATGTCGTGGCAGCTTCAGCTGTTCTTCTTCTGAAGCTACCGCCTATTTATATTGCAGCATTTCCGGTGATGAGTCTAGGAATGATTATGGCACTTATTAAGGACTATGGAAAAAATATGCCTTGGCTTGATCTTGCTTTGAAGGTAGGGATTATTGGAGAACTTGTAAGTATAGCTGTTTTGGTTATTATCAATGGAACTTATTCTTATGGTCTAACAATTGATCTTTATAAAACTTTAGCGGTTTTGTTGTTGTTTATACTTGTTATTGTGGGTGTATTTCAGATGGGTAGGATATTGTTTTGGTGGTTTCCGAATTTAAAATTATTTATTATGCCCTATGATGATGCGAACAATCAAGACATTCGCTTTAGTATGATGCTATTTTTTGGTCTGATTGTGATTGTGATTTGGTTAGGGCTAGAGAGTGTTTTAGGAGCATTTTTGGCAGGTATGATCGTGGCTACATTTTTTCCATACAAGCACGAATTGATAGACAAACTCAATGATATTGGTTTTGGTTTTTTTGTGCCATTATTTTTTGTGCATGTAGGTACGACGCTTGATCTTGGATTGATTATCCATACTCCAACTTTGATGTTGCATGGAATGTTTATCGTCGTAGCTATGATAAGTTTGAGATTACTATCTGCGACAATCGCCTTTAGGACATATTTCAAAAGTGCAAAAAACACCGTTTTATTTGCACTGAGTGATTCGATGCCTTTGACATTTTTGGTTGCCACTGCAGCTTTGGGGCTACAGCTCAAGGCAATGGATCAAAACACTTATTATTCATTTTTGCTTGCAGCTATTTTTGAGGGAATCATTTTTACAATCTTTATTAAGCTTGTTTATAATTTATGGAAGGTCAAAAAGGTAAAATAAATCTTTTGAATTTATAAAAAAGATTTGGAACTAAAAATCCTTATCTAGCCCTAAAGTGCCTCCTCAAACCTAAGCAGTCTGTCTCTGTAATACTCATACTGCTTCTTCCTCATCTGTATCTCCGCAGGAATCCCCAAAGAAATATCACTTACAAGCTCATCAAACTTATCCAAAATCCCCACAATCCGCTCCTGCTCCTCTAAAGGCGGAATGGGGATTTTGAGGTTATAAAGGTCATTTCTGTTGATGCCTGGAACTCCACCTTCAATTCTCATTTTTTCTAAATTTAACATTTGCAAATAATAAAAAATGAATTTCAGATTATCTTTTGTTTTCATAACACTATAAAAAGCAGTATCAATTGGGCAACAATTTTCTTCAACAAAATTTAGTTTTCCAGCAGAACCTTTTCGACCAATAATAATAACAGGTGCGGCAACAAAAAAAGTATTATGAGAACCAACAACCCCATTTGAGCCATATACTTTATAGTTTCCTTCTATTCGTTTTGATTGAGGCAGATTTGTTCCATACTCTAGATTCATAATTTCCCCAAGCGTCTTGTATTCAACTAATCCCCCCCCCCCATCATTTTCAAAGCTGAGGAGTTTGTCCCTGTAATATTTGTATTGTTTTTGTCTGAGTTGTAGCTCTGTTTGTAATTGTGCTTCTAGCTCTGTTTGCAAATCTGTGAAAGTATCTAGGATTTTCACGATTTCTTCTTGGATGGGTAGAGGCGGGATGGGGATAATCACCTCTGCCATCTTTTTTTTGGAAACATTAAATCGAGTAACTCCACTTGCTGTACGTTTTATTTGATCTCTTAGTGTATCTGAACGAAATAGATATTTTGAAAAACCCGGAATAAGCATATTTGGATTATTCAAACGATAGCCAAAACAAAAGCTATTGAGATATATTTCTTCGCTTATTTCTTCACATAATACAGAAGACATTCCACATTCTTGAATATTTTCAGAAGAACCTGTAAATAAAATATCTCCTAGTTTTATGGTTTTTTGCTTTTCATCTGGAGCAATTTTTACCTTATCTTTTATATTGATATTTATTGATAGATTATTGTAAATATTCATATAGGTTATAAATTTGGCATTGCCATCTGTGAAATCATTTTTTGATTTACCGCTCAGCCCTCCATAAAAAACCCCAATATCACCGATTTTTTTATATTCCACGCCATTAGGACAATGCTGATGAATGAGTTTTTGTATTTCGTTCATTTTTATTTGGATTTTGTTATATTGATTTTAAATATATATGGCTTTTCTCTGATGAAGACTTTTAATTCTATCACTCCAGTTTTGATCTTATTTGGTTTGATGGCAATAAAACCGCCTTTTGCCTTGCCCTCTACGCTCAAAGTAGATTTTCTTAGATAGTTTGTGGCTAGAATTTTTCGTGCTTGTGCTTGTTCTGCGATGGCTTGTTGGTTTTGAATATTGTCCATAAAAAATGGACTGAAAAACAGACTATAAGCCAAAAAGCCCCCTCTGCCAAAATATAGCATTGGTGCATAAATATTTGTATTATTTACTGGTGGGGTAGGGATACCAAAATCCTGCAAAATATCGGTGAAATCATAACTTGAATGAAGGATTTGATCGTATGTGAGGATTTCTAGCTTGTTTTGATTTTGGGTTGCTTGAAGATTATCAATATCAAAGATAATATCTTTTCCAGATGTGATTTGAGCCCCGACATAGATAACTAGCGGGGATTTGCTAAGACCTCCAAGTTTGTGCTGTGAGACTTCGATCTGAACCTTTGAGTCTTCTTTTGAAGCATCTAAAATATCTATTCCTTTGTCATAACGTGTGATGTTTTCAGGAGCGACATTGTAACTCGCACAAGAACTAATAAGTATTGCCAAAAGTGCTAAAAACACTATTTTGATTGATGTTTTCATTTTAAGAATCCTTTTAAGGGGTTTTTATGCTTTGAATAATTCCTTTCGCTTAATCTTGAGCGATTTTATAACTTCTATGATTTCTTTTTGTCCATAGGAAGTATCTTCATCAAGATTATCTAATTCTTCTAAATATGCGTCAATAGCTTGTTCGATACATTCTGTTTTTACTCCTGCAAAATGCAATGCAACGCCCAACATATCGATAACTTCAAGAGCAAGATCTTCGAAATCTATTTTATCTTCATTTGTCTTCATTTTTTTTTCCTTGTATTTGTTTATGCTTGAGAAGTTTCCAAAATCCTGTCGATTTGACGCTTGATATCTTCATATAAAAAGCTTTCTCTAAATCCGTCTATTTTTCCCCCAGAGGCATTTTTGTGTCCTCCGCCATTAAAAAGTTCCTTGCTCATAGCACTTACATCACATTTTCCATTTGCTCTAAGACTGACATTACCCCTAGAATTGACATCTATATAATAATCAAATTCTGGATTTTGACTTAGAAATAGATTTGCAAGAACGCTGATTCCTCCCATAGAATAACTTAAAAATCCTTTTTTATCACCATATGAGATACTGCATTGAGATTTTTTTTGAGATAAGAGATTTACCTGTGCAAAAGAAGCAATATTGTCCATTGTCTGAAGATCGGGATCTCCTCCTAGTGCGATTTTTTTGAGACGAAATATTTCATTATCAAATTTGATCTCTCCTTTTTGCAACAAAAGATAATTTCTAGCTTCTTTGAGTAATTTGAGCTTGTAGTCTCTGTGCTCTGTATCAAACATAAAACGATTGAGTTCGTTTGAATTTGAAATCATACTCATAGCAACTTTGCCAAATTCAAATCCAAAGCCATTTTCTTGCCAAATATCTACAGAGTTTATCATTTCTACCATTGGATTTAGCCATTTTTCATCTTCAGGGTTTATCAAGGGATATTTTTCTTTGAGTGTTTCATAGGTGATTTTTGTTCCGCATCGATTGGAATCTAGGTAATACCAATGGTAAGCTTTAGCACTTTCTTCCCCGCTGATATGGTGATCTAAAAGAGAGATTTCTATATCTTTTCCAGCTAATCTATTTTCATCAACTCTTTCTTGAAGATATTTAGCCTCTTGCATAGAGAGGTTTAAATCGGTGATGAGTATCAGAAATTTGGCTTGTGATTTGGAATGAAATTTTGATTCTAGTTTGCCTTGTATTGAGTTGTTGATATTGTCCAATATTGAATTGATACGTACCATAACTTCCTTGCCATAATTGGCATTATAAAAATGAATATTTTTAAAAAAGTGTTTAGAGATGAGCTGACAACCATAGCCGTCAAGATCGATGTGAGATAGATGATGAACTTCCATTTTTTTCCTTAAAAATTAATATTGATATTGCCTAAAACTTCATATTTTGCGTTTGTATCAAGTTCTGCATGACTTAAAACAACCAAATCGATCTTAAACTGCTCGACCTTATTAGCTAGAGCACGTCTAAGCTCTGGATCTACGATGAGGATCACAGGAGCGATACCCTTTTGAAGTACTTTCATAGATTCTTCGCTGATAGCATCAAGAAGTTTTTGCATATCAGTTGCATTTAGTAGCAATGTTCTTCCAGAGGGCTGTTCTTTTAACTTGCCAAGAAGGTATTGTTCAGAAGTGGTTGATAATGTGAGAAGTTTTAATGTCCCATCTTCGGATTTAAAAATATTGGTGATAACCCTTGAGAGTTTGGAGCGGACTTGTTCGGTAATGATCGCGACATCATTTTGCACCATAGGAGCTACATCGGTGATGGTTTCGAGAATAGTGAGCATATCTCTGATAGGTATTTTTTCGTGCAATAACTCTTGTAGAACAGATCGAATAACACCTGTTGGAATCCCCTTGGCTTCTTCTATGATGGCTGGATAGTCTTGAGCAAGTCTCTCTAGGAGTGATTTCACTTCATCTTTTGTGATGAACTCTTCTGCATAGCTTTTTACAAGCTCACTCATATGTGTAGCAATAACCGTAGAAGGATCAATAATAGTGTATCCTTGGATAATAGCTTCTTCTTTGTCTTTTTGATCTATCCATAAAGCATCCATTCCAAAGGCAGGTTCTTTTGTGGGAATACCTTCGATTTCTTTGCCCACAAAACCTGTATTCATAGCCAGGAATTTATCAGGCATTACACTTCCTTCGCCAATCACAATTCCTTTTAGTTTGATTTCATAGTTTGTAGGTGGAAGTTGGAGATTGTCTCTAATCCTGATTTGTGGCATCAAAAACCCATAATCACTCGCTATTTTTTTACGAATACCTCTTACTCTCTCTAGTAGATCTCCGCCTTGTTTGACATCTGCAAGACCAATAAGCTGATACCCCAATGCTAGTTCTAAGAGCTCTACTTTGAGGACTTCATCGATGACCTTTTCTTCTTCTTTTTTGATTTCCTCAGGAGTTTTTTGTGCTTTTGTGCTTTGATGATTAGAAATATTATTTTCTTGATCGGAGCTTTTTGCAGAGGCTGCAGAAATATCCATATTCATTTTTTTGCCTAACCATTTTTCAAAAATAGAAAATAGATTTTTTTTATCTTCTCTTGAGATTATCCAAGCAATAAACAAAAATAAAACCCCCACAAAAGCCAAAGAAAATGTCGGTAATCCCGGTATAGTAGCAAATAAAACCAGTATAAGACCCACTATAATGAGTATCTTGCTTTTGCTAGTGAGCTGAGTGATAAGTTTGCTAGCAAAATTCTCTTCTTCGCCTTGTGTGGTTCTAGTAGCGACTATACCTGTTGCAGTAGCAATAATAAGTGCAGGTATTTGACCTACAAGTCCATCCCCGATGGTAAGAACGGTAAAGGTGGATGCACTGTATGCCATACTCATATCTCTTTGAAAAACCCCAACTAGAAATCCACCAATGATATTGATAAGCGTAATAATGATTGAAGCAATCGCATCTCCTTTTACGAATTTACTTGCTCCATCCATTGCTCCATAGAAATCAGCCTCTTGCGTGAGGGCATTACGTCTTTTTTTTGCTTCTTCGTTATCAATAAGTCCAGAGTTTAAATCAGCATCAATTGCCATTTGCTTTCCAGGCATTGCATCAAGTGCAAACCTCGCTCTAACTTCTGTAACCCTTGTTGAACCATTGGTTACAACAAGGAGATTGACAAGCACCAAAATGGTGAAGATTATTGTTCCGATAACATAATTTCCACCTACGGTGAATTCTCCAAATGCAGCGATAATATCACTCACTGCTTCAGGACCTTTGTATCCTTCTGTGAGTATCATTCTTGTTGTGGCAACATTGAGTGCAAGTCTATAGAGCGTTACAATCAAAAGCAGAGTAGGGAAAGCAGAAAAATCTGTAGGTTTTGTAATATAAAGCCCAATAAGAATAATCAGTACAGATAAAGCAATAGAAATAGTGAGTAAAAAATCTAGCAAGAAAGGTGGCAATGGCACAATGATAATCGCTAAAATCGCAATTACAAAGGCAACAACGGTTAAATCTTTGGATTCTGTGATGTATCTTAGCGATGGAATAATCTTTCTAATGATATTTTTTTGTCTCTCTGAAGCCACTGCTATTGACGCCTTATTCTGAAAATATTTATGGGATTTTACAATCTTTAATGTAAAATTTCGCTTTTTTAATGTAATATACCGTTTTTAAAATTAAATACCCTTCAGGAGGTCATTATGGCTTTAGATACGGCGAAAAAACAAGAGATTATCTCAAAATTTTCCAGAAATAGCAAGGACACAGGTTCTTCAGAGGTTCAAGTAGCGTTGTTTAGTAAAAGGATTTCAGAACTAACAGAGCACCTAAAGGCAAATCCAAAAGATCATTCTAGTCGATTGGGACTTTTAAAGCTAGTAGGACAGAGAAAAAATTTGCTCAAGTATCTCAAAAAAACACAATACCAAAGATATGCTAAATTGATTGCTGAAATAGGCATCAAAGACAGATAAGGTTTTTTTTGAATACATTACTTTCAAAATCTTCAAGCAGGATGAATCTATTTTTTACGATTTTATCCTGTGCTGTTTTCCTCCTTTCTTGTTTAAATCATTCTTCAGAAGTTGTTTTGATAATGTTTTTTTTGTCACTAATAGTTTGTCTTTTTAGATTTTCTAGGACAAATGTTGAGCAGGGAATAAAATATATTATTTATGCTTTTGTTGCAATGTTTGCGACAATCATTCCAAATTTATTTTTCAATAACGGTTTTGCTTACGATCATTTTAGAAGCTTCAACATGCAGGTATCTTATTTGGTCGCTTCTGCAGTGCTTTTTTTGATGATTGGACTAAGGGTTTCTTTGAATCCTAAGATTATCATTTATGCGATTTGTATAGCAGCTTATATTAATGGGATTATTGGGATTGTCCAAAAAGTATTTTTTCATATAGATAGAGTTAATGGTTTTACTGGAATTTTTGAATTTGCACATTTGAGTGCTGTTTTGGGACTATGTGTTTTTACTTACTTTTTGAAAGAAAACACAAGCTTTAAAGAACGTATATTTTTTGGAATTGCTTTTGTATTGATTGTATCTGTGCTTATTTTTAATGAATCGCGAGGAATTGCTATAGGCTTTGCTTGTGGATGTTTGGTGATTTTGTGTATTTATATTTTTGTTAAAAAAATGAAAATTGTTTATGCTTTTAAAAGTATAGCTCTTTTGGTTATTCTTCTTTTGATTTTAGGGGGGACTCTTTCTCCTTTTGTAAAAAGCTCTTTAGAACGTTATCATCTGATAAAAACAGATTTGCAAGAATATGAGCATAAAAATAGCGATACTAGCATAGGAGCTCGTTTTGATATGTGGAAAGAAGCTTATAGAGCGTTTAAAATTTCTCCTATTATAGGGCTAAATCCAAAAAGTCTGTGCGAATATGTAAAATATCCAAATGGAGAGATACATCCACGAAATCATTGCTATCAACGACTTCATAGCGAATTTTTTAATACTCTAGCTAGAAAGGGTATTTTGGGTATTTTGGCATTATTGGCAGTTTGGATAACCACAGGTGTATTCTTTGCTAAAACAATCAAGTCAGATGATGCTTTAGAAGCTATATTTGGAAAAAATGAAGCACTTGCTTCGGTGTTTAGTATTTCTTTTATGGGTATATTGGCTCTATATATCGTAAGTGGCGCAGGAAATGAACCAATGATTGCATTTTCAGAGGGGAATTATTTTCTTTTGATTGTAATCGTCTTTGCTAGTATTGTTTATCCCTATAGAAACAAATCTTCAAGATAATTTTTGTCTCTTGAAGGATTTATAATAAAGAAGGCTATCATACACTCTTTTTTATCATTTTTTATCAATCTTTTTTGATAAATTTTTGATATTTTTTGATCTTATCTCTATCAATAAGATAGTTTCGAAAACGATGTCGCATTGATTTTATAGGAATCATAGCACTGAGCATTCTGATAGAAAAAGGAACTTTTCCATAATGACCATTTTCATCTCGATTGGGCAGTGAGTCTTTGTGATAAATATGCGGATTTGAAAATATATTTTCAAAGAAATCTAAGATTTTATCATCATTTAGATTTTCACAGAATTTTTCATTGTTTAGATAGGGGAGTGAAAGTTTTTGGAGATATTTTTCATCATCGTTATCTAGCTCCATAATGACTTTGATAACTTCATCAATAGAGTCATAATCATTCACATCTATAAAAGCATCTTTATTAAAATCTCTTCCCACTAAGGAAGACCCCCAATAAATCGGAATAGTTTTGCTCAAAAACGCATCTAAAATCTTCTCTGTAGTGTAACCAGGGTGGGTGCTATTTTCAAAAGCGATAGAGAATTTATATTTTTTTTGGAATTCGAGTTTATCTTTTATTGCCCCTCCTATATTGTTTAAAAATCTACCTCCAGAATCTACCTGTTTGTATTTAGATAGTTGATGGAAGAATTCTTGTCTGATAGGATCGGCTTGGAGGTTGTTGGAATATACAAAATTACAAAATTTTCTTTTTGCATCTTCTGGTGTAATCTTTCTGTCAAACTTTCTACCTTCATGTATATAGTTGTCCAAATACATATAATACAAAGGTAATCTTAGATGTCTATCTCCATATTCTAAAAATTCAAAACTTAGTGCGTAGTCATAGGCATTAAAATTCGGAACTATATTTTCGCCGATAAAAATAATTCTAGGACAAGTATATTTCTTAAAATCACTTCCAAAAACAGAGCAGATCACAAAATCAGGATTAGGAGAGATTTCTACTTCAAATCTTTTGGATAGAATTCTTGTGAAGAAATTGTCATGTGCGTCAAAATCCACCCACATATCTACGAAATTTAGTTTTATTTTTTTCATCTACCCTCCAAAAAATTTAGGATTTAAGTTTTTAATTGTATCGCAAACTATTGAAATTCATTCAAAAATCATCAAAATCCAACTCATTTAAAAATCTGTTTTTCTATGCTTGAAATTTCTATTTGATGTGTTTGGTAAAAATATTTTCTTAACACTAAAAAAGATATGAGATTCTCGGTTTTTTTATCCAAAAATTGTTTGATGTAGCTATTTGCGTTTTGAATGATTTCTTTGGATTCATTAGGATGAGAGATATAGTATTCCAAACGATCTTGCAAGTTTTCATAATTAGATTTTATCTTGATGTAATGCATATTTGGAATAAGTCTGCCTTCCATAAACCAAGTTTCAAATTTTGGTTCTGGCATCACTGCAAGAGAGTTTGAGCTCATTATCCATTTGAGATTTGTGGCAACATCATTTCCTTCTAGTGATAAAATAAATTTGTATTGCATATGATTTTCTATGCTGATTTTTTCTTTTTTCCATATTTTTAATTCTTCTTCATCTTCCTTGCCCACATGACCTAAATCGCATATGGAATGATTAAAATACTTCCTCATAAAGTCTTTTCGATGATTTTGGTAACAAGCTCCACGAAAAAATAAAATATCTTTTTTTGATTCGTATTTTATCAAAGGAAGAGAGGTGAAGAATTTAAAATGCCTGATTTTGTCCATATTGAGTAAGATATTATTACTAAAATCCTTAAGTACTGGACGAGATTTGCATAAAGAAGGAGTTGAGAGTTCGAAATTTATATCTCCTTGCTCTAAGGTATAAAGCAGATGCTTGGGAAAAAATCTCATATGCTCATAAGTGTCAAAGAAATACCTCGAACCTTTTTTTAATAGCTCAAAGTTGCTTAGATTGGGTATTTTTGGCACTGAGGTTGGGATAAAACAGCAGTAATAATTCACTCTTTTAGAGATTTTTTCAAGTTCATAATCATTTAGTTTTGAAATAGCTGAAAGTTTGGATTTGATAGCATATTTTCCTAGAAACTTTGGATATAGGAAATATTTTATTCCATTTATATTGTATAAGAAAATATTTTTTTTCATATTAAAATCTTTTGAGGTTATTTTTTAATTTCCTAAAAAAACATTATATCTAAAACATTCGTAAAAATAGCCTGAAGAGAACTCTACAATTTTGATATAATTTAAAAAAGATTTTATTTGAAGGTTTGCTTGTGAAAATATTTATCATCAACTTAGATAGAGCAAAAGACAGAAAAGAATTTATGCAAAATCAAATCAATAAACTCAGCGATCTACAGCAAGTAGAATTTATTTTTTTTGATGCTATTGATGCGAAAAATAACGAGCATCATTCTTTTGATAAATATTATTGTAGTTTTTTGACCAAACTTTACCGTGCAAAAGATTCTACAGAAGGGGAGAAGGCTTGTTATGCATCTCACTTTTCTTTGTGGCAAAAATGCGTAGAGTTAGATGAACCTATTGTGATCTTAGAAGATGATATTGAATTATTGCCTGAATTCATAGAAGGAATCAAAAGGATTTTTAGCTCTAGTTATGAGTATGTGAGATTGGTCGTTACAGATAAACCAAAAAATCCCTTTATACCAATACAAAATAGTTTTGTTATGACTTATGATGAACTTGCAGGGGCTCAAGGATATTATCTCACTCCAAAAGGGGCTAAAAAATTTATCAAAGGCTCTAAATACTGGGTATTACCTGTGGATAATTATATGGATAGGATTTCTATGCATGGAGTGAAGACTATTTTGCACATACCTTTTTTAATAAAAGGAGATGAGCAGATGGGGGAAAATACCACTATTCCCAATCGCTATAACAAAAACCTAAAAAAACCATTCTTTTGGAAGATGTTGCGAGAAATGTATCGTTTTTTTATCCAGATCAAACAGAATTTATACGTTATTTTGTGCAAACAGGGGTTGTTGTGAAAATATTTATCATCAACTTAGATAGGGCAAAAGACAGAAAAGAATTTATGCAAAATCAAATCAATAAACTCAGCGATCTACGGCAAGTAGAATTTATTTTTTTTGATGCTATTGATGCGAAAAATGATGAACATCATCGTTTTGTGGGGCATTATCGAAAATTTTTGGCTATTAGTAATGGTGGAAGAGAGTTAAAAGAAAGTGAAAAGGCTTGTTATGCATCTCACTTTTCTTTGTGGCAAAAATGCGTAGAGTTAGGTGAACCTATTGTGATCTTAGAAGATGATATTGAATTATTGCCTGAATTCATAGAAGGAATCAAAAGGATTTTTAGCTCTAGTTATGAGTATGTGAGATTGATGGGATTAGATACCTCAAATAAATCTTTTATTGAGCTAAATGAGCATTTTAGCCTAACTTATGATGAAGTTTTGGGGACACAAGGTTATTATCTCACAGCAAAAGGGGCTAAAAAATTTATCAAAGGCTCTAAATACTGGGTATTACCTGTGGATAATTATATGGATAGGGTTTTTATACATGGAGTGAGAAATATTTTGCATATGCCATTTTTGATAAAAGAAAACGATCAGATGAGTGCCAATACTACTATTCCTAATCGTTACGAAAACGATAAAATGAAAAAGCCTTTTTCATATAGAGTCTCTCGTGAATTTTGTAGGCTCTATAATCAAATCAGAAAAAGAGTTTATATTTTTATAGACAAAAGCTTTCTTTGATTTTCTTATAAATATCATCAACTTTAATGCTATCCATACATAGATAATAGGGGCATTTTAGGCTACAAGAAGTGCATTCAGGTAAGGGATTGTTGTTTTTGTCCTTTGGGGTTATGATGATGTGTTTTTGTGGATTGGATGTAAAAGGTCCCCACCTACTGGGCTTACAAGATCTCATTAGGGTATGAAATCCCATCGTGGGTGTGTCTAGGGCGATAGCACAATGCAAGGGGCCTGTGCCATTGCTCAAAAATAACTTGGATTGTGCGATAATGCCAAAAAATTCTCTCAGTGGTTTTTGTTCCTCTAGTAGGTTATTTGCACTGATAAGAGGATAGTTTTTTAGCATTTGTGCATATCTTTGTAATTCTTCATTTGAGCCGGTGATGAGAATTTCAGCAAGATTTTCTTCTATGATTTTTTGAGCCAATAAAAGATAGTTATCAGTACTCCAATCTTTTGATGATCCACCACTACCTGGATGCAAGATGATGAGATTTTTTGACTTATCCCCGAATTTTTTTTCTAAATATTGCTTGGCTGTAGCTTTTTCGCTCTCACTTAGATAGATTTTTGGATAAAAAATCTTTTGAATTCCTAGCGGCTTGAGTAGGTTTAGGTTATATTGAGCTTCGTTTTGAGAACCGTTAGATCTTTTTTGACGAATTTTGTGTGTGAAAAATATCGATCTAAGCTTGGAAAGTATACCAATACGAATGGGAATTTTGGCAAAAAATGGTACATAGGTGGCTAGTTTTGACGCAAAAAATGAAATACTGATGTCGATTTTTTTGGTTTTTAGAAACGATATGAGATCTTTTTGAGAGTATTTATCTATCAATATAACTTCATCTACAAAAGGGTTATTTTCGAGCAATGGGGCAGTATAAGAACTCAAAGCGAAGTATATATAACTATTAGGATAGGTGTCTTTGATGGCCTCAGCACATTGTATAGTAAGTGCACTGTCTCCAAGTCTATCGGTTCTAAAAAGAACAATACGAAGAGGAGATGATTTTTCAAAGGTTATTTTTTTCATTTTTAGAACTTCTGCCCGTAAGCTTCCTTGTGTTGTGATTTTTGTGGTGTTTATAAAAGAAAATTGTAGCAAAAAAAATTTGCCAAAATACACAAAGATTTCAATACTAAGGGATTTTAATAAAAGCTTGAGATTTGGTGGTGAATTGTTTGATAAAGTGGTGCGGAAGAGAGGACTTGAACCTCCATACCTTGCGGCGCCAGATCCTAAGTCTGGTGCGTCTACCAGTTTCGCCACTTCCGCAATCGCAACTACAATTAGTCAATGTAGAACATTTATAGAACCTATTGAGGGCGGTATTTTACTCACTAAAACTTTAAATCAAACTGAAAAGAATTTAAAAAGAGCTTATGGGGACTTCTTAAGAAATTTTTTGTTATTCTTTGGAAATTATTAGCAAAGCAGAAAGGATACCAAAATGGTAGATAAGATTATTCCTCGCAAAAAGATATATAATCCCAATTCGACCGAAAGCGTAAATGATCGTAGGATTTTTGGAGGAAATCCTACAAGTATGTTTGATCTCAACAAAATTAAGTATCAATGGGCGTATAATCTTTGGAAGCTGATGTTGGCAAATACTTGGTTTCCTGAGGAAGTCAATATGAACAGCGATAAACTTGATTATGGGAACCATCTCACCATTCAAGAAAAGCTAGGTTATGATAGAGCGTTGGCACAGCTTATTTTTATGGATAGTTTGCAAACAAATAATCTCATCGATAATGTCAATCCCTTTATGACAAGTCCTGAAATAAATCTAATTCTAGTCAGACAAGCTTATGAAGAAGCCCTGCATTCTCAAAGTTACGCTGTGATGGTGGAATCAATTTCTGCAAATACTGAAGAAATATACGATATGTGGCGTGTAGATATGCAGCTTCGTAGCAAAAATGATTATATCGCTGATGTTTATTTGCAACTTTCAGAAAATCCTACAGAACAAAATCTAGTCAAAGCGATGTTTGCTAATCAAATATTAGAAGGGATTTATTTTTATAGTGGATTTAGTTATTTTTACACTCTTGCTAGGAGTGGAAAAATGTTAGGCTCTGCACAAATGATACGTTTCATACAACGTGATGAAGTTACGCATCTTGTTTTATTTCAAAATATGATAAATGCCACAAGAAAAGAAAGACCTGATCTTTTTACAAAATCACTTGAAGAGGAAGTGATTGAAATGTTCAGAAAAGCAGTTGAGATAGAATCACAATGGGGTATTTATATCACTCAAGGACAGATTTTAGGACTTACCTCTGAAATCATTCATCAATATATCCAAAGTCTCGCTGATGATAGACTCTCAAAAGTTGGTCTTCCCAAACTTTATAATGTGGTCAATCCTATCAAATGGGTGGATCAATTTGCTAGTTTTAATGATCAAAAAACTAACTTTTTTGAAGCAAAAGTCACTAATTACGCTAAAGGAAGCGTGAATTTTGATGATTTCTAAGAATTCATATGATTTTATCAACCTATGCAAATTTTTTGATGATATTAAATCTTAAAACTATGGAATAAATATGTTTAGACTCAAAGGTCACTTGATGTGCGATCAAATCGCTAGAAAATTTCCTCTTCAAGATAATGTTAAGGAGGCAATCTCAAATATTGATAGAGAGTTATTTGTTCCAGCTTCACTTAAACATTTAGCTTATAATTTGGATGCACTTCCAATGGGGGCTGATCAATGGATAAGCTCTCCTTTGACGGTTGCGAAAATGACTCAATACCTCATACCAGAGGGCGGAGACAGTGTGCTTGAAATAGGATGTGGAAGTGGTTATCAAGCTATGGTTCTCTCCAGGCTTTTTCGACGAGTTTTTTCAATAGAACGTATCGAAAAACTACTCTTAGAAGCAAAGGAGCGAATTAGAAAATCAGGAATAAGTAATATTAATACCAAGTTAGATGATGGTCAAAATGGTTGGGCAGCCTTTGCTCCTTATGATAGGATAATGTTTTCAGCTTGTGTTCAAAAAATACCTGATGCTATTATAGAACAGCTTGAAGAAGGTGGCATTTTGGTTGCACCTATTGCAGATGGTGATACTCAAGTTATTGCTCGATTTAGAAAAAAAAATAATCAGCTAAGTACTCCTGAAATTTTGGAGAAATGTCTTTTTGTGCCAGTTCTTGATGGTGTGATGAGATAATGTTGATTGGTTTTTTTGATTCTGATAAAACCACTCTTTTATATCAATATTTATCCTCTCCTAATTTATTTGATCTCAATGCTTTATGGCTGAGTATTTTGGGTGTTGTTATTTTTCTTACAACACAGCTTTTATTTTATATTCAAAAAAGAAAACCAAAAACGGATTTTACCTTTTTACAGAATTTGTTCTTTTCCAAAACTGAAAGTGTGTTTTTGGTACTGATTTTTTTTGCTGGAGGCATAGGAATTGCTTATCTCTATGGTGGGATATTTCAAATTTGGCTAATGGTTGTTTTTAGCTTTTTAGTTCTTTTATCTGCGATAGATTACAAGGTTTTGGCCGTTCCTGATTGGATAAATTTCGTATTGTTTGTCTGTGTTTTGGTAGGAATGATTTATTTTTCACAAAATTTTTGGGATATTTTGCTTGGTGGACTAAGTATTGCTGGAATGTTTAGCATATTGAGAATTTTTGGGGATATGATTTGGCATAAAGAGGTCTTAGGTGAGGGGGATATTGTTTTTGGAGCTAGTGTGGGAATGTTACTAGGAGTTTATGGCAGTTTAATGAGCATTTTTTGGGGTTGTGTGTTTGCCTCTATATATAGTGTTTTAGTTAGATTTTTTGGAAAGAAAATTACCAAACTACCGCTTATAATGATTATTTTTATAGGCTTATTATTTTATTTTTTAATGGGCATCATCAATGATTAAGCAATATATTTTTTTAGCCGTTTCTCAAATATTTTTTCCATTTTTTTTAGTGCTGTTTTTTATTGCCTCTGTCGTATTGCTTATTGGAATAGCTGGGGTTACATTGGTTGTCAAAATGGACATTTTAGACCTGGGACAACTTTTTTTATATTCGCTGCCTGGAACGGTTTTTTTTATTATTCCTATTACATTTTTTGCTTCTTGTGTTTTAGGTATTTCTCGCCTTTGTTATGATTATGAATTGCTTGTTTTTTTCTCATTAGGGATTTCGCCAAAAACGATTTTAAAAGTTTTTGTCCCTATCAGTGTTTTAGTCAGTATTGTTTTGTTGATGTTCTCGCTTGTGATGATACCTCTCTCAAAGAGTGCTTATTCAGATTTTATTGCAGAGAAGAAAAATAAAGTTGATGTTAATATAAGACCAGGAGAATTTGGTCAAAAACTCGGCGATTGGCTTGTATATGTAAATGGTATCAGTCATAACAAATATAACCAACTCGTGCTTTTTTCTAGTGATGGGTTATCTCAAGAAAGCTTTATTGTGGCTAATAGTGGTGAAGTCAATAATAAAAATGGAGTTTTTGAGCTTAATCTTTATGATGGAGATGCTTATTTTGCACAAAATAAAGAGATAAATAAAGTTGATTTCAAACAAATGAGTTTAAAAAATCAAACAGGATCTATTAAGCTAAGTTCTTATGATTTGATTGATTATTGGAAAAGTGCTTTTAGTGGAGATTCATCCCAAGCTAGAAGACTAGCACAGGCTATAATGACTTCTTTATTTCCCATTGTAAGTGTGTTTTTGATACCTTTATTTGGAATTGCCAATCCAAGATTTCATAAAAATATGTCTTATATTTATATTTTGCTTGGCGTGGGGATTTATTTTTTGATTATGCACATAACAAGTCAAAGTGCTCCTTTTTGGGGAATGGTATTATTGCCTAGTATTTGGCTTAGTATTTCCTACTTTTTTTATAAACGATTTATTTTGAAATTTTACTGATGAAAAAGATTTTTGCAAAAATAGCATATGATGGAAGTGCTTTTAGTGGTTTTGCTAGACAAAGACAAAAAGATATAATGAGTGTAACTGAACGCATAGAAATTGCTCTTAGGAGTATGGGAATAAATGATGAGATTATTTCTGCAGGAAGAACGGACAAAGGAGTTCATGCCACTGGTCAAATAATCAGCTTTTGCGTGGATGAAAAAATACAGATTTCAAAAATAAAATCACTCTTGAATTACAAACTCTACCCTTATATTTTTGTCAAGAATATTTACGAAACAGATATGTCTTTTCAACCTAGATTTGATGCAAGATACAGAGGATACAGATATATTTTTTGTGATAATTTTTCTAATCCTTTTATCTCAAAATATGTTTCAGTTGAAAAATACGGATCAAAAGAACTCATCCAAGAGGCTCTGAATCTTTTTGTCGGAAAACATTGTTTTAGCTATTTTAAAAAACAAGGAAGTGATACAAAAACAGATATTAGAGAAATATATAAGGCAACAATATACCAACATAAAATTTTTTCTAAAAATTGTAATATCATTTATTTACAAGCCAATGGTTTTTTGCGATCTCAAGTCAGACTCATGATAGGAGCTGCACTTGCTTATTCTAGGGGGGAAATTACATTAGAAGAGATTTTATTACAACTAGATTGTAAAAAACATTCTTATAGCAAACCTGTAAGTGCTAATGGGTTGTATTTAGTGCGAGTGATTTATTAAAATATATCTTATTTTAAAGCTGCATTGATTATAATATATATGCCTGAATGATTCGTGTTTGTTAAAAATTGCGAGTCTATTAATAAGTATTTTCAGGTCAATCGTAGCAATCTTTGTGTGTTCGGTATTTTTGCTTGAGCCTTCTGTGGTTAGAATCTGCCGCCTAATAAGATTCTCTTGACCTAATTTGTAGCTTTTCGGGCTACGCATCAATACATAGCGGTCATTTGGGTAATTGATAGAAAGATAAAATAATGAAGTCAATCACATCTCAAAAAATTTTAATTATTGGAAATGGTGGCAGAGAGTATGCTATAGGTAGAGCTTTTTCACAGGATTCTCGCGTGGATAGGATTTATTTTTATCCCGGAAATGGTGGTACAAACAAATTGGGGGAAAATATATCTGTTCAAACAGATGAAGAGCTTATCAGATTTATTTTATCTCATCAAATAGATTTTGTATTTATTGGTCCAGAAGCACCTTTGGTGGAAGGAATGAGCGATGTTCTTAGAGAAGCTGGAATCAAAGTCTTTGGCCCAAGTTCTAAAGCAGCACAATTAGAAGGCTCTAAGGCTTTTATGAAAGATTTTGTTTCCCGCTTTGGCATTCCTACTGCAAGATATTTGCAAACTTCACATTATGATGAAGCCAGAGAGTTTATCATTTCCTTGACACCACCTATTGTGTTAAAGGCAGATGGATTGTGTGCAGGTAAGGGTGTGGTGATTGTAAATACTCATAAACAAGCCCTTGAAGAACTTAAAAACATGCTTGAAGGCAAGAGTTTTGGAGAAGCTGCTAGATGTGTTGTGATCGAAGAATTTTTAGATGGCTATGAGCTTTCGGTTTTTGCCTTGTGCGATGGAGAAGAATATGTATTACTTCCAGCATCTCAAGATCATAAACGTCTTTTGAGTGCAGATAGAGGTCCAAATACAGGAGGTATGGGTGCTTATGCCCCAACACCTCTATGTGATGAAGAAATGATGAAAAAAATCGAGAATTTGATTATAAAACCTACGCTCAAAGGTATGCAAAAAGAAAAAATGCCATTTTATGGGGTTTTGTTTGCAGGTATTATGGTGGTCTCTATAGGAGATGTATTGCAACCATATTTGCTTGAATTTAATGTTCGTTTTGGAGATCCTGAATGTGAAATTTTGCTTCCATTGCTCAAAACACCTCTTTTAGATCTCTGTTATGGTGTGATGGAGCATAAATTAGGATTATTGAAGGTTGAAATCTCTCAGAGATATTGTGTAGGTGTGGTTATTGCATCGCAAAACTATCCTTATAGCACCTCTGAAGCTAAGGCTATTAGCATCAATGATGTTGATGAAAATTTAGGGCATATTTGCTTTGCAGGGGTGAATTTAAAAGATGGTATTCTTATGGCTACAGGAGGGCGAGTATTGGTTTGTGTTGGGGTAGGGGAGAGTTTAAAAGAAGCTAGAAAAAACGCGTATGCACTCGTTGGCAAAGTTCATTTTGATGGAATGAATTATCGCGATGATATTGGATTTAGGGCATTGAAGAATGTATAAAAAAACTAGATATCTAAATTTTTGAGGCATAGATGATTTATACAGATGACAAAATAGAGGAAATCCTATATCGAGAAAACATCAAAATACCCTCTTTTTCTCATAGAGTATCAGCTTTTATTATTGATATATTCTTGGTTGTATTGATTACTTGGGGAGTGTATATCAATTTTTTAAGTACCTCTTCTAGCGATATACAAACTAAAATATATTCAATTCAAAAGCTCATTCTTATTTATTTTTTTTTAGAACTTAGTTATGAAGTTATTTGTCTTAGATATTTAAGTGCCTCCATTGGAAAGATGATTTTTGGAATCAAAGTTATTTCCTTATTGGATTTGGATAGACCTGTTTTAAAAACCATATTTCAAAGATCGACTTTGAAGGTTTTTGAAGAAATATTTGGTTTTGTATTGTTTATTTTTGCCATCGATAATAGGTTTTATCGAGGTCTTCACGACAAAGTAAGCAAAACACTTGTCGTATCAGATAGGTAAAATTTTGATTAGATTTAGTATCGTTTTTATTATTCTTAGCTGTTTTGTTTTTGCCACACAGAGTGCTGTTCAAAAATTTGACAAAAATAACAACAAGGTTTTTGAACTTCTAGCAGATAGTGTAAAAGGCGAGGGTAATGTAGTCGTTGCTTCAGGAAATGCTGTTTTACTTAATACTGATATTTATATTCTTGCTGATAGGATTTCATATGATACAAAAAATCGAGTTGCCACCATTGATGGTAATATAAAGATATATAAAGGTGGAGGACTTTTTGCACGAGCAGAGCATATTGTCTTAAACATGAATGAAAAATACGAAATTATTAATCCATTTTATCTACAAGATGGCATCAGTGGATTATGGATAAGTTCAGAAAATGCAGAAAATCGAGACAAAAAATATAGCTTCAAGAGGGTAACTGTTTCTGGATGTAGTATAGAAAATCCAATCTGGCATATTGACGCAACCTCTGGATCTTATAACTCCGACAAATCAGCCCTATCTTTATGGAATCCAAAAATATATATAGGAGATATTCCTATTTTATATTTTCCTTATATACATCTTTCCACTAGCACGAAAAGAACAACTGGATTGCTATATCCAGAATTTGCAGCTTCCAATACAGAAGGTTTTGTTTATATGCAACCTTTTTACCTTGCACTGCAAGATTTTTGGGATATGACCCTCACACCTCAAGTTAGGACAAATAGAGGTTATGGGGCAAATTTTGAAGCACGTTTTATCAACAAAGAACAGGATAAATTTAGCTTTACAACGAGATTTTTTCATAACAATATGGATTATTATAAAAAATATAGTCTTAGAAATAAAAATGTTTATGGTTTTGAACTTGCACATACAAGTCGCGATCCTCTCCAAAAATATTTTGGCTTAAAAAACTCTATTGATAATGGTCTTTATCTGGATTTTTTGTATATGAACGACCTAGATTATGCTCGATTTGAAAATATCAATACCATTATTACTGATGGAACGCATATGTCTAGGGGAAACTATTATGTTCAGACCGAGAACAACTACTACGGGATTAACTTCAAGTATTTTATCAACCTAAATAAAATCAACAACGACACAACCTTCCAGTCTTTACCAAATTTACAGTACCACAAATATTTAGATTCACTATTTTTTAAAAATCTTTTATATTCTCTTGATTATCAATTTAAAAACACCACTAGAGATATTGGCTATGGATATGTTCAAAACTCTCTAAATATTCCTGTTGGTTTACAATTTTCACTTTTTAAAAAATACATCTCATTAGGGATTTGGAATAATATTTATATGAGCAATGCTATTCTTACAAGATCCCAAAACACCTATATACCCAATCTTGATAAAAAATCCACTAGAGAGTATGGAAATATCTTATCAGCGGGATATAGTATTTATTTAAACTCTGATTTGGCAAAGGATTACAATAAAGTTTTCCACACTATTCAATTCCAACTTGCATTCAATGCTCCTTATTTTGAATTGTCAAATGGTTTGTTTGATTCGCAAATGTACAAAAAAACCACCCTTGCAAAAAGCCTATATTCCAAAAATAGTCTTGAGCAATATCTCATCAATGGCAAATCCTATAGTGATATTTGGGATCCTAATAGTCTAACCGGAACGGCTATATCCGCAAAAACAATGGATATAGGTCTCACTCAATATTTTTATGGATTAGGTGCAAAAGAATTATTTTATTGGAAAATAACTCAAACTTTAAACTTTGATGATCCAGTGTCCATTGCTCGTATTCCTATGGAAAATAAAATTGGTTTTTCTCCGCTAAAAGGTCTAGATATGTACGCGAGTATTTTTTATTCGTTTTATTACAATGCCTTAGATGAAATCGCATTGAATGCAAATTATAAATATAAATATATGATTGCAAATTTATCGTATTATATCAAGAGAGATTTTCGCGATGATGGTATTAATAAGATTGTAGAAAATTCTGCAAACTATCTCAAAGGTGGTTTTAGCAATGATTTTGGATATTTTGGTTTGAGTGCTTCTGCGGGATATGATATCAAAAACAATGTTTTGCTTGATTGGGATGTTGGTATTTTCAAAAATATTCGTTGTTTTGGTATTGGACTTAAGTTTGTCAATCAAAGAAGACCAATACTTACAAACGATCCCGGAAATCCTCTTGAGGTATTGAAAAACACTTACATCAAATTAGAGTTGAATTTCGTACCTCTTACAAATACTGGGCTTACCTATCGGATTACAAAATAAGGAAACACAATGGGTACAACAAAAATAGATAATCTCAAATTTGAAAATAGAGATGATGCTTTGGGACGTTTGATGGATGAGATATTGATACGACATTTAGACACCAAAAATTCTATCATTCTTGCTACAAGTTTAGCAGGAGTGGGTTTTGGAGAAAAAATGTCTAAAAGGATGAATATCCCATTGGATTTTTTATTTACTATGCCTATTTATGCACCCTTAAATAGTGAATGTGAAATTGCTATTGTGAGTGAAAATATGGATATAATTATGAATGAAGCATTGATTGACTCTTTTGATATTACTTTAGATTATGTTTATGGAGAAGCTAAAAGAACCTATGAAGAAGATATTTTGGCTGATATATACAAATTCAGAAAAGGTTCTATGATAAGTTCCTTGAACGATAAAGATGTTTTTATTGTTGATCAAGGGGTTGAAACAGGTCTTACAATGAATGTTGCCATTCAAACTTGCATTTCAAAAGGAGCTAGGAGCGTGTATGTTGCCACACCTGTGATAGCCAAAAATGTCGCCTCCTGTTTGTCTGAGATATGTGATGAGGTCATCAGCGTATTCAAACCCGATCATTTTGTTTCTACTGCCCATTATTACAAATCCTTACCTGCTATGGATGAAGAAGAAGTCGAAGAGATATTAGATCGATCTTTGAAAAAAATATAATTACAATTTAAGGAATTCAAGTGAATATTGTCGAAATAGAGCTAAAAAATCTAAAAGAAAAATACACCCTAAACTACATTGCAAAACAATCAAGCGGATCTGTTTTGTACCAAAGCGGTGGTACGGTTATTTTAGCAAGTGTTGCTGTAGATGAAAAAATCGTAGAAGAAGATTTTCTTCCACTTACTGTTCAGTATATAGAAAAATCTTACGCTGTAGGAAAATTTCCAGGTGGTTTTATCAAGCGAGAGGGAAAACCCGGTGAATTTGAGACGCTCACTTCAAGAATTATTGATAGAACTCTTCGTCCTGTATTCCCAAAAGGCTATAGCTATCCTACGCAGATTACCTTGATGGTGCTTAGTTGTGACAAACAAAGCGATCTTCAAGTCTGTGCTCTTAATGCCGCAGCAAATGCACTTTATGTTTCTAGCTTACCTTTTTATCATCCTATAAATGCACTTAGGGTAGGGATGATTGAAGGTGAATTCATTATCAATCCAACAATGCAAGAGCTTGATAATTCTACTCTCGATCTGTATGTTTCAGGTAGTAATGATGAATTATTGATGATAGAAATGCGATCTCTTGCAAAAAAATCAGGTGCAAATGAAATCAGCGAAGAAAAACTTTTAGATGCACTCAGTCTAGCAAAAGATTATATTTCAAATTCTTGTATGCAGTATCAAAAAGCTTTTGATACTTATAAGGAAAATCCGCTAAACCTTGTGTTGAGGACTGAAAAAAATAATCCACAAATCTATCAATATATTCAAGAAAATTATATCGTGGAAGTCCAAAATAGCCTCCAAGAGATGGCAAAAAGTGAAAGAAATACAGGATTGAAAAAAATTGCTGAATCTATAGCACAAAATACAGATTGGGAGATTTCAGAAATTAATCCTGTTTTGGAAAACTACAAAAAAGAAATCATAAGGCATCAAATACTTGAGCAAAAAACAAGATGTGATGGACGTGGATATGAAGATATCAGACCCATACAAATACAAACAAACATTCTTCCCTTTGCACATGGAAGTGCCTTATTTACTAGAGGTCAAACTCAAGCTCTTGTTGTGAGTACTATTGGTGCAGATAGTGATGCTCAAACTCAAGAAATGCTTACTGACAAAATTCCTAATAAAGAAAAATTTATGTTCCATTATAATTTTCCTGGATTTAGCGTAGGGGAAGCAAGTATGATTGGTTCTGTAGGTAGGAGAGAATTAGGACATGGAAATCTTGCAAAAAGAGCTTTAGAAAGCAGTATTTTAGACCATTCTAAAACCATTAGATTGGTATCAGAAATATTGGAGTCTAATGGATCTAGTTCAATGGCTAGTGTTTGTGGTGGTTCTTTGGCATTGTGTGCTAGTGGCATTGAAATAAGCTCTCTTGTTGCTGGAGTGGCTATGGGACTTGTTGTGCAAGAAGATAAATACGCTATTTTAACAGATATAAATGGACTAGAAGATCATGATGGGGATATGGATTTCAAAATCGCTGGATCAAAAGATGGAATCACTGCGATGCAGATGGATATCAAAATGGGTGGTATTTCTCATCATATATTGAAAGAAGCTCTATATCAAGCAAAAAAAGCTAGAGAATATATATTAAATATCATGGAAGAAGCTAGGTCAAAAATCATCCTCAATACAGATATTCTTCCAAGTTCAGAAGTCTTCAATGTCCCCTCTAGTAAAATTGTAGAGATTATTGGTCAAGGTGGAAGGGTAATTAAAGATATTATCGAACGTTTTGGAGTGAGTATTGATCTAAATAGAGAAGATGGAGAGGTTAAAATTTCTGGAAGTGACAAAAATAATGTGACTGCCGCAAAAGACTTTATTATTAATCTCATACAAAGTCAAAAAATTGATTTGAGTAAGTATGAAACCGGTCTTATTTTTGAAGGTGAAGTAAAAAAAGTACTTGATTTTGGTGCATTTGTATCGCTTCCAAATGGTGGTGATGGATTATTACATATTAGCAAGATAACTAAAAATAGAGACGAGAGTATCAAGAACTATATTTCTGAAGGAGATAGAGTAAGGTGCCAAATTTTGGGTCTAAACAAGGGAAAAATCGAACTTGATTTGATAAAAAGCTAGGATTTTAAACTTACATTTATAATTTTTTAGAGATAATCCCACTTCAGAGTTCAAGTAGGGGATAGATCCGAAAGAGCTTAAATCTTACAGGAGTTTATTATGAAATTTTTCTTAATGATGTTTTTTGGTTTAGTTGGTTTTGCTTTCGCTAACGATGTGAGTGGTATGGATATGATAAAATCTTATTCTGTTGCTGGTGCGGTAATCGGACTGGGAATAGCTGCACTTGGTGGTGCTATCGGTATGGGACATGCTGCTGCTGCGACTATTTCAGGAACTGCTAGAAATCCAGGAATTGGCGGAAAGCTTTTGACCACAATGTTCATCGCTCTTGCTATGATTGAAGCTCAAGTTATTTATACGCTAGTTTTTGCAATTATTGCTATCTATGGAAATCCTTTCATAGGTTAATTTCTTTTACCTCCATTTTGGAGGTTCATGCGCTGGTGGTGGAACTGGTAGACACGCCATCTTGAGGGGGTGGTGAGGCAACTCGTGCGAGTTCAAGTCTCGCTCAGCGCACCATAGTAAAAATGCCGGAGTGGTGAAACTGGTAGACGCGCTAGACTCAAAATCTAGTAGGGGCAACCCTGTGTCGGTTCAAGTCCGACCTTCGGCACCATTTATCTTCTAAAATATCCTCCAAACCATAAAAATTCCGTTTAAAAGCATCTTTTAAATATTTGAACTTGGGCAATAGAATCTCTATTAAAAACTCTGCACTCTTAGATGATGGCACTTCAAGTTGGTAAACAATAAACTCAATCTCTCCTTAAGGAACTAATATGAAGCTCAGCGATGATTGGAGATTGTATGCAGATGTGAGCAGAACCTTCTTTAGTTGTCATTATTTTTCGCAGGATAAGGGGGGGGGAGCCATACCAACCAAACAAACTTCATCACTCTTATTGCTTTTATCGTTATTATTGGTTGCTAAATTATTTGTTTGCGGGAAACATGTTTAAAGAATAAAAAATAAATGTTTTGATTGTGATATAATATTTGATAGGTTTATCCTTAAAAATATCTAAGGATTGGTGCGGATGATAAAAATATTCAATACTTCAGATTCTAATTTTTCTGCAACCTTTATGGAAATTTTAAATCGTGGAAAAATGGATATCAAGAATGTAACTCCTATAGTACAAAATCTTCTGGATGATGTTATTTTTAGGGGTATAGATGCCCTTAAAGAAAACATTTTTAAATTTGATAAATGGGAGCCTAGGGGTTTAGATGATATTCGTATACCTCTAAATGATCTTGCAAAAGCCTATAATCAATTAGATGATAATGCAAAATCTGCACTACATACAGCATACGACAGAATTTATTCCTTTCATTTGAAACAAAAACCCAAGACCTGGCTTGATTTTGAGGAAAATGGGACTGTTTTGGGGCAAAAGATAACACCTGTGGATAGAGCTGGTCTTTATATACCTGGTGGAAAAGCCGTCTATCCAAGCTCTTTATTAATGAATGCAATTCCTGCGATCGTTGCAGGAGTGAAAGATATTATTGTATGCACTCCTACGCCATCTAATGAACCTAATAATATTCTTTTGGCGACAGCATATTTGTGCGGAATAAAGGAGATATACAAAGTCGGTGGAGCGAGTGCTATTGGTTTGATGGCATATGGAATTGATGGCGTGAAAAAAGTGGATGTAATAACAGGACCAGGCAATATCTTTGTTGCCACTGCAAAAAAACTTGTATTTGGTGAAGTTTGTATTGATATGATAGCAGGTCCTAGTGAGATCGGCATTATTGCTGATGAAAATGCCAATCCTAAATATATAGCACATGATTTGCTTTCTCAATCAGAACATGATGAAATGGCAAGTTCAATTTTAATAACCACAAGCAAAGAACTCGCTACAGAAGTTTCAGCTCATGTATCCATGATTTTACCTAGCCTTAGTCGTAAAAATATTGCCAAAGAAAGTATTTCAAATCGAGGAGCTATTATCGTTGCTAAAGATATAGATGAATGTATTGCTTTGAGCAATCAACTCGCTTTTGAACATTTGGAGATATTAACTCACAATTCTTTTGAACTTTTGTCTAGGATAAAACACGCCGGAGCAATTTTTTTGGGAGAAAACACTCCAGAACCTATTGGAGATTATCTTGCAGGACCTAATCATACCCTTCCTACAGGAGGAAGTGCAAAGTTTTTTTCTCCTCTAGGAACAGAGGTTTTTATGAAAAAAAGTTCTATTATTAGCTTTTCAAAACAAGCACTTGATGAATTAGGTGAAGAGTGTGCAATATTAGCGGATTTAGAGGGGCTTGATGCACATAAAAAAGCAATTTTAGTTAGAAAAAAGGAGATTTGATGTGGGAAGAATTTGATAATTTGGAAGTTTTGCAAGGAAATCCTTTGGAAAAATGGAAAGATATTATTTTTAATGCTAGTAGAACATTATCAAGTGCTGAACTTGATAGATTGCTAGAATTACAGGCTATTTATGAAATTATCTTAGAAGAGCATTCACTTGATGGAAAACTTAGAGAATTTTATGTAAAATTGGATGATGATCTTGATTTACAAGACAGACTTAAGCATCAAAAAAGCAATATCGCAATTGAATCGATGGCTAAGATATTAAGTGAAAATGAATAAAATATTCATTTTCTTTGTGCTGAGTAGTTTTCTTTTTGGTAAGTCTCCAATCTGGAACACGAGCGAAAATATTGTTTTAAAAAAAGATGAAGTCTATTCTGGGGTAATTTATGAAGGACATCTTGAAAAACCGCTTTTCTTTAGATGGACATTGTATAAAAATCACGGACTTGTAGTGTATTTGAATTATGATAAATTTCCTTATCAGTTTATTTTATATCAAGATTATCAGAGAGAGACTTTCAAGCTTTTATTGTTTGGAAAGAATGTGGCGAATAGTTTTTCATATTTGTATCTCTCATTCAAAGATTTTGATGAGAAAAACAATACAGCTTCACTCTGGCTTGGTGTATCTGGAGATGCACAATTTTTTCATAAAAATTAGGGGTTTTTGATGTTACAAAAGATCACTCAAAGAATAGAAGATTTGATTAAGGAGATAGGAAATCCTTATGTTGATACCCTTTCTTCTAAGATAACTTCTGGAAAAATGCTCAGAAGTAAGCTTGTTTTAGCTATATGCCAAGATCATGTAGATGTGGTGAATCTATGTGCGATTATTGAAATGATACAAAGTGCTTCTTTGTTGCACGATGATGTCATTGATGAATCAGATATTAGACGGGGACATCCTTCGATTAATGCTATTTTTGGGAATAAAAACTCTATTATGCTTGGAGATATTTTTTATTCTAAGGCGTTTTTCGAGCTTACAAAAATGGATGTTAGGATTGCTAAAAGTATTTCTAATGCCGTTATTGAGCTTTCAAGAGGGGAAATTGATGATGTATTTATGAGTGAAACATTTAATACAGATAAGAAAAGATATTTTCAAATGCTTCAAGACAAGACAGCTTCTTTAATTGCAGCAAGTGCTGAGTCAGCGGCTATTTTAGCTGATCTTGATCATCAAAAATACAAAGATTATGGAATAAATCTTGGTATTGCCTTTCAGGTTATCGATGATTTGTTAGATATTACTCAGGATTCTAGCACTCTTGGAAAACCCGCAATGAATGATTTTAAAGAAGGTAAGACCACTCTTCCTTATATATATCTATATGAAATGCTTCCTGAAGATGAAAAAAAGATTTTGGTTTCATATTTTAAGCAAAATAAGATAGAGATAGATCGCTGGTTAAAAGAGCATTTTGATAAATATCATATCATACCTTTAGTTTTTCAAGAGGCCAAAAAATATGCAAAATTAGCTATTTCTGCTATCGAAGATGAAAATAATAAATCTCTTGAAGAAGTCGTTGAAAATATGATAAATAGGGAGTTTTGATGGATTTAGAAGCAGGGTATTTATCAATTAGCTTTTCACATAAAAACACTGAAATAACAATGAGAGAAAAGCTCTCATTTGCATCTACAGAATCTATCAAAAATTTTTTACAAACCTTAAAATCTAAAGATAGCCACCTCAAAGAGATTATATTGCTTTCTACTTGCAATCGTTTTGAAATATATGCTTATACAGATAGTCCTGGGGATACAAAAAACTTTATCCTTTCTATACTTGCACAAATAAGAGATATTGATGAGGGATTTTTGCAAGAAATAGCTGATGTTTTTATTGATCAGGGGGCTGTTCATCATCTATTTTGTGTTGCTAGTAGTTTGGATAGTATTGTAGTTGGAGAAACACAAATAGGTGGTCAGCTAAAGAGTGCATACAAACTTTCCTTTGACAATGGCTTTTGTGGTAAAAATTTAACTAGATTGATTCATTTTGCTTTCAGGTGTGCAGCACAGGTTCGCAATTCAACCCAAATATCTCAAAATGCAGTTTCTGTAGCTTCTGTAGCGGTCAAAGAAGCAAATGTTTTATTTGAAAAAAATAATATAAAAAATAAAGTCGCTATTGTGGTTGGGGTTGGCGATATGGGCATTTTGGCAAGTAAGCATTTGCTTCATCTGGGTTATAGGATATTATTATTGAATCGAAATAAACAAAATGCTTTGAATGTGTCAAATGAATTAAATTCAGAATATAATGATATGGTAGAGGTGAGAGATTTTTCTACTTTGTCTAGTTTGATAAATGAATATCCTCTTTTGTTTTGTGCGACATCTGCACCGCATTGCATTATCCAAAACTCTATGATAAAAACCACTTCATTCCAGCGTTTTTGGTTTGATCTTGCTGTTCCTAGAGATATTGAAAATCCCAATAGAGAAGATATTTTTCTTTTTTCTGTGGATGATTTACAACAAGTTGCCTCTGAAAACCTTGTAAATAGAAGAAAAAATACAACAAAAGCATATGAAGTTGTAGGCATATTTACATTAGAGTTTTTCAAATGGCTTCAAACTTTGGGAGTAGATCCACTTATTAAAAAAATCCGAGAATTTGCAAAAGAAGCATCTCTTAAAGAACTTGAAAGAGCAGTAAAAAAAGGTTTTATCCCTAGTGAATATGAAGATAATGTTGCTAAGGTATTGCATGGTGCATTCAATATTTTCTTGCATAAACCAACAATAAACATCAAAAATTTTGCCGATAAAGAGGAAGCTGATCCTATTATAGAGGCTATGAAGGCTGTTTTTGATATTGATGATGAAGTAATGCTTATCAATCGCTACAAATGCGAATATGATACGACACTAAACTAAGGACTAGAATGTTATTTTCACAAATGTTTATTCCCACCACAAAGGAGACTCCAAAAGATGCAGTCCTCAAAAGTCATCAATTTTTGATTCGTGCAGGATATATTCATCAGATTGGGAGTGGAATTTATAATTTTTTGCCACTTGGAAAAAAAGTAGTAGAAAAAATCTCCAAAGTTGTCAGAGATGAGATGAATCGCTCTGGGGCACAAGAGATTTTGATGGGATTTGTTACTCCTGCTGAACTATGGAAAAGTAGCGGACGTTATGAAAAATATGGTGGGGAGCTGTTAAGATTTAAAGACAGAAAAGAAAATGAATTTGTGCTTGGTCCAACACATGAAGAGAGTGTGACAGAGATAGCAAAATCTTATATTAAGAGCTACAAGCAACTCCCCTTGAATCTTTATCAGATTCATACAAAATTTCGAGATGAACTCAGACCTAGGTTTGGATTG
The DNA here is from genome assembly GCF_030688855.1 of Helicobacter cappadocius. Taxonomy (GTDB): domain Bacteria; phylum Campylobacterota; class Campylobacteria; order Campylobacterales; family Helicobacteraceae; genus Helicobacter_J; species Helicobacter_J cappadocius. Next base: position 54,007 of record NZ_JAUYZK010000010.1, read on the forward strand.
ATGAGGGGTAGGGAGTTCATAATGAAGGATTCTTATAGTTTTCATGCTAGTAAAGAGGATTTAGATAGAGAATTTAGCAAAATGGAGAATGTCTATCGAAATATTTTTAGAACACTTGATCTTGATTTTAGAGTCGTTCAAGCCGATAGTGGTGCTATTGGAGGAAGTGGCAGTAAAGAATTTATGGTTTTAGCAGATTCTGGAGAGGATACAATCGTTGTTTGTTCAAAATGCGACTATGCTTCCAATATTGAGGCAGCAAAACGTTCAAAACTCGTCTATGAAGCAATACCACCTAAGGCAGAGTTCTCTAAATTCCATACCCCGAAAATTAACACTATTAAAAAACTCGTAGAATTTTTTAAAGTGGATGAATTTTTCACTTTAAAAGCAGTTGTAAAAAAAGCTATTTTTGATTCACACACACAAAAACTAGATGAGTTAGTTTATTTCTTTTTGCGTGGAGTTGATGAACTCGAAACAACCAAAGCCTTAAATGCTCTCAATAAAAATGGAGCAAATATTTTAGAGCTTGTAGATGCTAGTACTGAAGAGCTTATCGAATGTGGATTAAAACCCGGATTTATAGGTCCTTATGCACTTAAAAATATAACAAATGCCAATCATGTTATTTTTGATATTGATTTGGAAAATGCAGAGGATTTGATATGTGGAGCAAACGAAGAAGATTATCATTTTGTAGGGGTTGATTTGAGCTTGTTTGAAGGGTTGGTTTATGAAGATATAGCAAAAGTCAAAGAAGGTGATAAATGCCCATTATGCGAAGGTATTCTTGAATATAAAAAAGGCATTGAAGTAGGACATATTTTCAAGTTAGGACAACGTTATTCAAAGCCTCTGAACGCTAGTTTTTTGGACAAAGATGGGAAGAGTGCTTTTTTTGAAATGGGATGTTATGGGATTGGCATTACTCGTCTGCTTCCTGCTATTTTAGAACAAAAAAGCGATGATAAGGGTTGTGTATGGACATCCTCTAGTGTGCCGTTTGATTTGAGTATTATTGTTTCAAATACAAAAGACAACCATCAGCTAGAATATGCTCATAAGATTTATGAAGAATTAAAAAAATCAGGATTAGATATTCTTTTTGATGATAGGGATATAAGGTTTGGATCAAAAATGGCAGATTTTGAATTGATAGGTTCTGCTTATGCTATTATTGTTGGTAAAAATTTTGAAAATGGAATCGTTGAGTTAGTGAGTAGAAAAGATTTGAAAAAACAAGACTTAGATTGCGAAAAACTCACAGATGAAATTATTCAAAGATTCCAAAATACTAAGAGAAAGTGATATGCGTTTTTTTTATTTCATTATTATTAGCTATATTTTCGTTGAACTTATTTGCACGACGCTTTATATAGTGGAATTTGGTGCGTGGATGTTCTTTTTGGAATTTGTTATGACTTCTTTGCTTAGTATGCTTATAATGTTTTGGATTAGGGGTGATATTTTAGAAGGATTGAGAAAATTTAATAAGGGTCAGATTTCTCTATCTGATTTTGTGGGCGGAAATTTTGCACGTGTTGTTGGAGCTTTTCTTTTGCTATTTCCGGGTATTTTTGCTGATTTTTTAGGAATTATTTTGGAGATATATGCTTTTTTTGTTTTGAAAGTTTTCAAAAAAAATCTTCAGAATACCTCAAAAAGAGAGAATTCATTTGATAATTTTGAGCGGTCTAGTTGGAGTTATAGAAATTTTTCTAATGAAGAAATTATTGATGTGGAAATTATTCAAGAACCAAAAAATCTCAAATAAGGGAAATGATGAATAAGCTTATTATTGGCTCAAGGGGAAGCGTACTGGCATTGTGGCAGGCTGAATATATTCAAAAAAGACTTCAGGATGAATTGGGAATTTTTAGTGATATTCAGGTTGTAAAAACAAAAGGAGATAAAATTTTAGATGTTCCCCTGTCCAAAATAGGAGGTAAAGGACTTTTTACAAAAGAACTTGAGGAGCTTTTGCTTGATGGTGAGATTGATTTGGCTGTGCATTCTCTAAAGGATGTGCCTGTTGATTTTATAGAGGGGTTAGGACTTGCTTGTATTACACAAAGAGAAGACATGAGAGATTGTTTTTTAAGTCAAAAATATCCTAGCTTAGAATCTTTACCAAAAAAATCAAAGGTTGGAACAACTTCTCTGAGAAGATCAATGCAGCTAAAGGCTTTCAGGAGTGATTTGGATACACAGAGTTTGCGTGGCAATGTTCAAACAAGGCTCAAGAGGCTAGATGAAGGAGATTTTGATGCGATTATTTTGGCACAAGCAGGGGTAAATCGCTTGAAAATTAGCAAAAAACAAATCAAATACATTGTGCCACTATCTGAACAGGTGATGATACCAGCAATGGGGCAGGGTGCCTTAGGGATAGAAATGAGAGTGAATCATCCAATGTATGAAGAGATAAAAAAACTTTCTGATTATCCCACCAGTGTATGTACTCAAGCAGAAAGAACTTTTGTGAGAATCTTAGAGGGCGGATGTCAGGTTCCTATTGGTGTAAATGCACAAATTCAAGATAAAAATATTACCATCAGTGCAATTGTAGGACTTCCTGATGGAAGTGAAATTCTAAAAAATACAATCCAAGGAGAAGTCCATAAAGTCGAATCTTTGGTGCGGGAATTAGCCGATTATTTTATAGAAAATAATGCAAGAGAATTATTAAACAAAGCACAAAATATGGTTTTGGATAGCTAAGAAGTGCTTTTTGACGGTCTTTATGGGATTAGCGATGAAAAGCTTACTCCTTATGAAAAAATTTTTGATATGCTTGAACTTGCTATTTTAGGTGGCGTAAAAATTTTTCAACTCAGAGATAAAAACCATAGCGATGATGAATTGTTTGAGATTTCCAAGAAGCTTTGTGAATTTTGTATGCAAAGAGATGTACTGTTTGTGATGAATGATAGGGTTGAACTCGCAATTGCAATCAAATCCCCAGCTTTACATATTGGTGGGGAAGATTGTGATTTAAAGAAAGCTAGAAAAATGTTTGATGGCAAGATTGGAGTTTCTTGTTATAACTGCTTAGAATCTGCACAAAAAGCACAGAAACAAGGAGCTGATTATGTAGCTTTTGGAGCATTTTTTTCTTCAAAGACAAAGCCCAATGCAAGAAAGGCGGATTTAGAAATTTTAGAAAAAGCGAAAAAAAAATTAGATATTCCTATCTGTGGTATTGGAGGGATTTTACCTGAAAATGTCAATAAGCTAAAAAAGGCAGATATGATAGCCGTAATCGGAGGATTATGGAATGGAGATATACAAAAAAATGCAGAAATTCTAAAAAGAAAATGGAGAGGGGATTAGCCCTCACCAAATGAAGTTATCTTGTTTTTGGATTCGCTTCATTCACTCTGATTGTTCGACCCATAAAGTCTGTTTCATTCAAAGAGCTAATAGCTTTTAAAGCTTGATCGTCTTCCATTTCTACAAAACCAAAGCCTTTTGCTCTGTCAGTTTCTCTGTCGCTGATTAATTTTACAGAAACTACATTGCCATACTTGCTAAAGAGTTCTTTAACATCTTCATTTGTCGCATTATAAGCGAGATTTCCTACATAAATACTTTTCAATTCAATTCTCCGTTATACTAAAAATTAGAGGTAGACCTCAACGAAACTCGGTCTTTAATGTGTAGGTAGAGAATCAGAGATCTTAGACAAATACCAAAAAACTCAAACTTACAAACTAAAGTATGATATGTTAAGCTACTTAACCTTAAAAAAGAATTAAAATTTTGATTATTCGTTCCTTAAGACAGATAAGGCATCGACTTCAGAAGCTTTTTTAGCTGGATAATATGAAGATGCACATACAATAATTATTGCTCCAATGACGGTGGAAAAGAAATCCATCAAAGATAGGTCTATAGGAAGTTTGGTTATTCCATAAACGTCTGCAGGTAGAGAAATAATGGGAAATGTAGAAAGGATGTAAAGTCCAAACATTGCCAATACAATTCCAAAAACAATACCACTTATGCCAATAAAATTTCCTAACCAAAAAAATGTTTTTTTAATTTCTTTGGAACTTGCCCCTAAACTCAATAGCAATGCAATTTCTTTGCGTCGATTCATTACCACCATCAAAAGAGAACTGATAATATTTAAAGAAGCCATTAAAATAATCAACATCAGCACAATGAATAAAACCCTTTTTTCTAGTGCCATCGCAGAGAAAAAATTACCATTTTGTTGCCACCATCCTTCTATGCCTATTCCATAATTTTTGGTATTCAAGAGAAATTCTTTGATCTTAACGATATCTTCCATTGGATGTTTGGAGTAGATATGAATTCCATCATAAACCCCAGCAGGAAGATTTTTTATTGCAGCAATTGCAGAAATATTTGCATACAGATAGCTTGTATCATAAGCCTTTAGGCCTGAATTGAAAAAGCCTTTTATGTTAAATCTCTTCATTGTAGGAGAGAGTGTAAGTCCAGTAGGTTCGAGTTTTGTAAAAAATAGACTGATTTTAGAACCTTTTTCTACCATTAGAGTTTCTTTGAGTCCTTCGCCTATAATCAAAGAAAATTTATCTTGATAAAAATCTGAAATTTTTATACCCTCAAGAGCTTTTGCCAATATTTCATTAATTTTTGCCTCTTTTTGAATATCCACACCAAAGACAATTCCTGCAGACATAATCCCATTATCTCTAGCTACAGATTCAACTCTAAGATAGGGGCTGAAGATAAGATCGGGAAATTTTTCTTCCAATTGGTCTAATACATCTTCGGAAATTCCTCGAGAGGTTGTAGCAAATAAGGTGAGGGGATAATTCATCACAAAGAGTTTTTTTTCAAATTCCTTGCTCATTCCATTCATTATCGCCATTGCTACGATTAAAACCATTACACCTACACCTACGCCCAAGAATGCAAGAATAGCTGTTATAGATATAAAAGGTTGGGTTTTGTCAAAACGCAAATAACGTTTTAGCAAAAATCTTATCAATGTTGTTTTACTTGGCATTTTGTGCTAATAACCCCTTTTTGGGACCACTTTTTCCGTGACATTGTTTATATTTTTTACCACTGCCACAAGGACAACTCTCATTTCGAGATATTTTTTTTGGATTTATATCAAGCTCTATGTCTTCAAGATTGTAATTCAAGTCCGCTTGAGATTGCTCAAGTTCTTCAATGATCTTATGGGCACCATCTTGGGTTTGCTGTAAGTCTTCAGAGGCGAATTGTATGATATGGAGAGTTTTAATAGCTTCGACCTTAATAGACTGAATTAGCTCTAAAAATAGATTGTAGCTTTCTTTTTTGTATTCAACAAGAGGATCTTTTTGATTGTAGCCTCTCAGACCTATGCCTGTTTTTAGGTTATCCATTGTATAAAGATGCTCTCTCCAGTTATTATCTAATACTTGTAGATAAATAATCCTCTCTATTTCATTTTTTTGATCGTATCCTAGTGAAAGCATTTTATCTTCATATTCTTTGATAAGTTTTTTCAAGATGTGATGATAGATTTCATCATGATTGAGTGTTTCTATTTCGCTTTTTGATATATCTGTTCCAAAATCCTCTTTTATAATTGCCCTTATACCCTCTATATCTGTGCTATCTCCTTCAAAAGTTTGAGTTTTTTGAAGGCATTGCATAAGTGCATATTGGCGATTTTCCTCAATACGTGTATTCATGTTGTATTGGGTATCTAAGAGTTCATTTCTAAATTTATAAACCGTTTTTCTTTGTTCATTAGCAACATCATCGTACTCCAAAAGGTGTTTTCTGGATTCAAAATGTAAATTTTCCACCTTTTTTTGAGCACCTTCTACCGATCTAGTGACAAGCCCTGATTCGATATGTTCGCCGTTTTTTAATCCTAATCTCTCCATGATTCCTTTGATTTTATCGCTACCAAATATTCTAAGAAGAGGATCTTCCAAGCTCAAATAAAATTGACTTGTGCCTGGATCGCCTTGTCTTCCACTTCTTCCTCTTAATTGGTTGTCAATTCTACGGCTCTCATGTCTTTCTGTCCCAATGATATACAATCCCCCTAATTGCTTGATTTCTTCTTCAAGTTTTATATCCACACCTCTTCCAGCCATATTTGTAGCTATGGTCACCGCTCCTTTTTTTCCAGCATCTTTGATGATTTCAGCTTCTCTTGTGTGTTGTTTTGCATTCAAAACGGTATGAGGAATACGTTCTTTTTGTAAAAGTGCGTGCAAAACTTCACTTTTCTCAATACTTGCAGTACCTACCAAAACAGGCTGACCTTTTGAATGAAGCTCTTTGATTTTTTTAATAACAGCTTCAAATTTTTCTTGCTCACTTTTATAGATAAGATCATTAAGATCTTTTCTTTTGATAGGAACATTGGTGGGGATAGAAACAACTTCTAGGTTATAAATTTGAAGAAATTCACTCGCTTCTGTTTGCGCTGTTCCTGTCATTCCTGAGAGTTTTTCATAGAGTCTAAAATAATTTTGAAATGTAATATCAGCTAAAGTTTGACTTTCTTCTTTTATCTTCACTTTTTCTTTAGCTTCTAGGGCTTGATGGAGACCTTCGCTAAATCTACGTCCCTCACTCAAACGTCCTGTAAATTCATCTACAATAATGACTTCATCTTCTGCAACAACATAGTCTTTGTCTTTAGAAAATAAATGATTTGCTTTTAGAGCTTGATCCAAGTGATGTGATAGTGCAGCATTTTCAATACTATATAGATTTTCAATCCCAAAAAGTTCTTCAGCTTTTTTGATACCTTTTTCATTGATAAGAATCACGCGATTTTTTTCATCAATGGTAAAATCTTCCTCGACCTTGAGTTTTTTTGCAACCTGATCGGCATTTTCATAATTTTCCATTTTACGATTAACCGGACCTGATATAATAAGCGGGGTTCTCGCCTCATCTATCAATATAGAATCCACTTCATCGATAATGGCAAAAAAATGCCCTTTTTGGACTTTTTGATCAAGAGAATATTTCATATTATCGCGTAGATAATCAAAGCCAAATTCATTATTTGTTCCATACACAATATCATTTGAATATACTTCAAGTCTTTGATTATCGTCTTTTACCTCAGCGGTAATAACCCCTATGCTATAACCTAGAAAATTATATAAAGGCTCCATTTCGTTTGCATCTCGATTGGCTAGATAATCATTTACTGTAACTACATGAACACTTTTTCCACTCATCGCATTCAATGCAACAGCCAAAGTTGCTACAAGGGTTTTTCCTTCCCCAGTCTTCATTTCTGCGATTTTGCCATCATTTAAGACCATTCCCCCAATAAGCTGGACATCAAAATGTCTCATATTGAGTATTCTTTTGGAAGCTTCTCTAGTGATAGCAAAACTATCTTCTAGTACATCATCAAGAGTTTTTTTTCCTTCCTGAAGTAAATTTTTGAGATTATTAAACTCATTTTGCAAAACTTCATCGCTCATGGCTTGGTATTTTGGCTCTAGTGCATTGATTGATTGAACACGTTTTTGGTATTTTTTGATGAGCTTATCGTTTCTAGTTCCTATGATTTTTCCTACGAGTGTTTGTATCATTGAGTAACCTTGTATTTTTTTGAATAATTTTATTTTAACACAGTTAGGGTAAAATTGCTTTAAAATAGATGCTACTACTAGGAATATAGATGTATTTTATTAGAATATTTTTTGTGTTTTGTGTGTTGTGTGTGAGTATGTATGGTTTGAGTGAGGATATAAAGACTTTTCGTGCTGATTTTATTCAAAATGTTCATAGTGATAATGCCGCAGAAGTGTCATATAGTGGATATATTGAAGCAAAATCTCCTAATCTTGCAAAATGGACATACAACAAGCCGTTAAAAAAAGAAATATATATCGATGGGCAAGATGTGGTTGTCTATGAGCCTAATCTTCTTCAAGCCACTATAACTCACTTGAAAGAAAACACTGATTTTATTTCTATATTAAAAAAAGCAGTACTATCAAAAGATGGAAAATATCGATCTAAAATAGGAAATACCTCATATGAACTTACTTTTAAAGACCAGAAGCCTTATTTGCTTGACTTTGTAGATGAGTTTGGCAATGCTATCAATATAAAATTTAGTAATGTTGTTATTAATTCTGTCATAGATAAGAAAGATTTTGTTTTTATTCCCGGTCCTGATATTGATATTATTCATCAGTGATGTTTTTAGCTATCAAGATCATCAGCTTTTACATCATCAAAGTCTCTAATGGCTTTAATTCTATAGAAGGTTTACCATCTATATCAATCCTTTTATGACAACCTTTTATTTTTAGGGCAAACCTATTTTTTGGTTACAATACAAAAAAAATAGATGAAGGAAATTAAGCGGAATGCAAAATATGAAACTTGGTCTTAATTTAATACCAATAAAAGATTTTTTGGGGATTTTTAGTCCATATTATCTTAAAGCCAACAACAGCATTAGACAAGCAGACATTGATGAATTTAAGAAATCTGTTGCAAAATATCTTAAGGAGGTTGAAGAGAAAAGTCTTAGCAAACAAAGCGAAAAAACAATAGCTAACACAGCATTACAAGCATTGTTTGAATCTGCAGGATTTAAAGCTGAACCAAAAGATCAAGAAGGCAATAGCGGTATTGATATGGCAATTTTTGATGAAAATAAGCAAGTAGCAGTCATTATTGAAGCTAAAAAATCTATAAATAAAAAGGAAATGATAAGCAAAGAAGATGTAAATAAAAAAGCTTTTGCTGAAGCAATTTTATATTATTTAAGAGAAAGAGATAAATTGAATTTATCTATAAAATTTATCATCATTACAGATTTTTACCAATTTTTTATTTTTAGTGCTAAGATTTTTGAGATTTTTAATAAGAAAAATAATAAAATCAAAACTCTTTATGATAATTGGAAAGATAATAACTCATCAATGTTTGATGGGAATACAAAAGAGTTTTATGACGAAATTCAAAAAATTATCAATGATTCTAGTTTTTTGGATTCTTTGCCTCAAAATAAAATATTTGACAATAAAATCAATGCAGGGTTTTTTGTTTTAGAGAAAGAAAAATCAGAGGACGAATGGTTTTATCTATATAAATTTTTTCATGTAAATTTTCTGCTTAATAAGTTCAATCCTAATGATGCTAATGTTTTGAATAAGAGTTTCTATAGTGAACTTCTTTATATAATTGGACTTTGTGAAAAAAAAGAAGGTAAACAAAACATAATTTTGCCTTCTAAAGAAACTTTGGAAGGCAAGGGAACTCTTTATCACAATATCTTATCAAATATTCCAAGCAATGATAAGAGAAAAAATGAAATTTTTGAACCTGCTTTAGAAATTTTAATTATTTGGCTAAATCGAATTTTATTTTTAAAACTTTTAGAAATAAGTCTGTCGAACTATAACCCTTCTAAAAATCTAAAATTTTTAAATAAAGACAAAATACAAGATTTTAAAATGTTTAATAATTTATTTTTTGAAGTATTAGCAAAAAAACAAAAAGAGAGAGATAAGGAAATTGCAAAGAATTTTAATTATTTACCTTATTTGAATTCAAGTCTTTTTACAAAAAGCCAAAAAGAAAAAATCGAAATTTCTGAGCTAAATAACCTTAAGTTAGAATATTTCAAGAACACACAAATTAAAAACAAGGAAGGAAACGCCCAAAAAGGAGAAGCTGAATGGCTAGATTATCTATTTGAGTTTTTAGAAGCTTTTGATTTTGGAGAAATTGACGAAAATAAAAAGCAAAAAGAATTTCATGTTTCTAAAAATGAGAAAATACTAATTAATTCAAGTGTTTTAGGATTGGTATTTGAAAAACTTAATGGATATAAAGAGGGGAGTTTTTATACTCCAAGTTTTATCACTAGCTATATCTGTAAAAAAAGTTTAGAGCAAATTGTGGTGGAAAAATTTAGAATTTTTCATGATAATTTTAAGGATTGTAAAAAAATAGAAGATGTTAGTGATGTTATATGGACTAATTTTGTGGGCAAACAAGAGATTTTAGATGAAGCAAGTAAAATTGTTGGATCAATTAAAATTTGCGATCCTTCTGTAGGAAGTGGGCATTTTTTGGTATCAGCTTTGAATGAAGTGATATCTATAAAGCATCGTTTAGGTATTTTGGAGTATGATTTTAAGAAATCTCAAGAACATAAGAAATTTAGAATAACTGAACTACAAGTTGAAAATGATGAAATTTTTTTATATGATCAAGATTCTAAGCCTTTTAGTTATAAAAAGCCTAGTAATCTAAGCGATCCAAATCATCTCATTCAAAAATGTCTCTTTGAACAAAAAAAATCTATCATAGAAAATTCCCTTTTCGGAGTGGATATTAATCCAAGTTCTTGTGAAATCACTAGGCTAAGATTATGGATAGAGCTTTTAAAAAATACTTATTACCTTGATCTTGATCCAGATTATCATCATCTTCAGATTCTCCCTAACATTGATATCAATATCAAGGCAGGGAATTCACTCATATCGAATTTTCCGATAAACTCGACAAAAGATTCTCTGTATAAAAATATGATAGCCAAAATCAATAAAAATGTATCATTGACAAATCGTTCATATTATGAGGAAATCATCAACGATATACAAAAAAAATTCACACCTGAGATAAAAAAATACAACGAAGCAGTCAAAAGCTATAAAAATCAAACAAATAAAGACCTTAAAAGTATAGACAAAGATACAATAAAAAAATCTCAAGAATTTTTCAAAGAATTATTTCTAAGACTTGATCCTTCTGTGATTGAATTCAGAAATGAACTCTTAGAATATGCCTGTACCTATGGATATGAGGGATTTAACATAAAACAAGAATCTGATAATTTAGACAATGATCACATCAAAAAGCTTGAAAACTTTATCACAGAATTTGAATTTCATAAAACACACAGCAGTAGCATTCCCTCATTAGGTCAACAAAATGGCTCTGATTATAATGCACTCAAAAAACTTATAGACTTGATGTATCGATACGATAATCTTTATTCTAGTCAGTCTTTTGAATGGCGTTTTGAATTCCCTGAAGTGTTAGATGAAGAAGGGGATTTTGTAGGGTTTGATCTCGTGATCGGTAATCCGCCGTATATTCAACAAGGGGATATCAAAGAAATCAAACCACATTTAAGTACTCATTTTGAAATCTTTAGCGGAACTAGTGATATATTTACTTACTTTT
>NZ_JAUYZK010000011.1 GCF_030688855.1 Helicobacter cappadocius
AGTTCGCCCTCTAGTTCTGTGAAAGTATCTAGGATTTTCACGATTTCTTCTTGGATGGGTAGAGGCGGGATGGGGATGGGGAGATTTGAATAGTTAGATATCCATTGTCTTGCATGTTCTTTTGGAGAATATTTTATACATTTCATAGCATAATATAAATATCGAAAACTTATTCCTTCTTTTGGTGTTAGCATCTTCATAGCAGAACTTTTAACTTTAAATCTAAAATCTACCCAATGAAAAGAAGTGGTAAAATCATCAAATATGATGACAGGTTTTTCTTTTGTAGCTTCATAAATACCTTCATTTTCGTTTGTGTATCCCAAAATAAAACTATCTCCTGCAGTAAGAACAGGAATTGTATATTCATTGTTATATTCTGTGGATTTCACAATGTATTGTGTAGGTTGTTTATAGTTTATAACTTCATTTAATCTTCTATATTCCACGCCATTAGGACAATGCTGATGAATGAGTTTTTGTATTTCGTTCATTTTTTACTCTGTGGCATTGATTTTATTTGATTATACATAATCTAGTTCTTTAGGTTTTTGTTTTTTGGTGATGAAACGTTTGGTCTCTCTGATTCCATTTGAAGTGCCTATCATCAGTAGTTTTGATTCAGAGGCGATGATGGCTTCTCCATCGGGCATAGAGATATATTTGCCATCTTTTTGCGTGATACCAATAACAGATACTTTTGTGATCTCTCTGAAATGAGCTTCTTTGAGTTTGTGTAATACAAGCCAACTGTATTTAGGAACGATAACTTCTTCAAGATCTAATGGAGTATCTTTTTTATATACAAATCGCTCTAATAGATTTTCCATATCTGGGCGGATCGCCATTGCACTGATTCTTTGTGCCATCAGCTTGGTGGGAGAAACCACGGTGTCTGAACCTAGTTTTTTGAGTTTTTCGACATCTTCTTCGGTGTCTGCGCTTGAGATGATGTAATAGGGTCTGCGATTGAGTTCTTTTTCAAAAAGTCTCACAGAAACTATCAGGGCAATATTATCTGATGGGGTTTTTGAAAAGGTTACGATTCCTTTGGCACTTGAGAGATGCGTTTTTAGCATCGCTATGTTTGTGTGAGGATCTCCTGTGATGTAATAGGGGTATTTGTGTTTGATAGCTTCTTTGTCAAAATCGGGGCGATTATCCACCACGACAAAAGGTATCTGAGCATCTCGAAATTGTTTGCTTAGCTCGATGGTGTATTCATTGTGATAACAAATCACATAGTGGTTGCGTAATCTTGCAATTCTATTGACCATTTTTTTCTCCTTGATGAGCCTTGTTAGAGTTCCGTTGTTGATAATACTGATAATAAAAGCTACACTAAAGCCAGTGATACCCACGCCGCTGATGGTAAGAAATGATGTGAAGAGGATGGATAAAGGGCCAAAGTTTGATTCATTGAGTGCCCCAAAACCTGTATTTGTAAAAGTATAGGAAGCTTGAAAAAAAGCTTGAATGAGAGTGTAATTTTCTAGTCCCAAATACCCTAAAGTACCGATGAGGACAAAAACTTGAATAAGTACTAAAGGGAGCCTGAAGGCCTTAAATTGTTCGTATAATTCAGGTCTTAGATCAATATCGGGTTTGGAGTTACTCCCCCAGTGGAGGATTTTTTTTAATTTTGTAAGCAAGGCATATTACCCTCTAAATGAGTGAGCCTTATTCGCTCACTTAAGATTTTTTCTTCATAGTTCTAAGTGTAGAAGCAGCAACTTTTATTTTTAAAGATGTTCCATCTTCAAGCTTGATTCTAACACTTCTTAGATTAGGAAGAGATCTTTTTTTGTTTTTGTTGTTTGCATGACTTACATTATTGCCTACCATAGGACCTTTTCCTGTAAAAAAACATTTTCTTGCCATGATATTACCTTTTGATTATGATTTGATTGCGTGATTATACAGAAATAAACTACAAATTCACCTTAAGCTTGTGTGCTGTGAGTTTTGTTGTGGAGCATTTGAACAAGAGGGTGTTTTTATGTTTTTTGCCACTTGGACAAACTCACCGACACCTTTGTCCCAAAGCATTCTAGCTATCAGCAAAAAGACGATTTTCTTAGAGCTATCACAGGGTCTAGGAGAAAAATGCTCAGTATTGATTCCTTCGCTTTTGAGTATCGTTGTTTTTTCTGATGTGGTGATATTGTTATTGAGAAATTCTCTTTCATCATCGGAATTTAAAAACCAGATTTCAGATGTTTTTGAGAGGGCGATTTGATACATTTTGCAGACTAGAAATTTTAATATTTTTTTCTTCCATCCTCCTTGTACAAATACATAGCCAAGTCCTGTAATCATCGCTATATTTGGAATTTTTAACATCCTGGCGATGAAAGAACCATAAATCACGGGCTTGATAGTGTAACAAAAGCTCATTTGTGGCTTTAGTTGTTTGAGGATTTTTTTGATTTGAAAAAAGGTTTTGATATCTTTGTAGGGATTGAGGCTTTTGGAATCTATGTCAATACAGTGGTAATGAAAACCTTCTTGGAGAAGTTTCGCACTGCTTTCATCTTGTGGGGCTAGAATATGAATAGCAAACCCTAGATTTTTTAGAGTTTTGAGAACCTCTAATCTAAAGTGATACATTCCAAAAGAAGTGTTAGAAATAAAAACGATTGAGGATTTTGGGCATAAAGATTGGACTTTAGTTTCATAAAACTTAACGATATTTTTGACATCAAAGATTTCTTGAGCGATTTTTCTGCCCTCTATTCCCATTTTTAGCTTAGATTCAGTGGGAAGTTGGAGAAAAAAATTGATAGCATTTTGGAGGGATTGGACATTTTTAGGTAGGCATAAAATTCCATTTTTGCCAATACTCAAGTCTTCTTGAAGGTTTTTTTCAAAGATGGTTTCTTTGCAACCAGGGACATCTGTAGTGATGATAGGCTTTTCCATAGACATCGCTTCTAAAAGTGAAAGCGGGATGCCTTCGCGATAACTACTAGGTAGAATTATACAACTTGCATTTGCTATATGTTCTCTTACATCATCACTTACCCCTAGATAGGTAATCGCTCCCTCACTTTGCCATTTTTTAATCTGACTTAGAGGGATTGATGAAGGGTTGCTATTATCGGCTTTTCCAAGAAGCCAAAATTCAACACTGGTGTTATTTTTTGTTTCTATCATAATTTTATCTTTCCAAAACTAAATATAAAACTTAGAATTCTAATATAAGTTTGCCATTTTTGATGGTATTTAAGGGATCTAATGCACGATTGAAGATAAGCTAATTTTGGAGTATTATCATAGCGATATTCAAGCTCTATGATAGAGTGTAAAATAGCTTGGATTTTATTTTTGGCTTCATAGAAATATGGATTTGAGGTAAGTTCTTTTTTGGTTTCTAGCTCATCAAAGAGTTCTATGATTCTCTTGAGGTTGTTTATTTTTTTATCTCTAGTTTTGCTATCTCTAGTGATGGAAGAGTTGCTTTCGCAATAAATGTAAAACTTTTGACTTATGCCTACAGAGCTTTTTCCTAGAGCTATGAAGACAAAGTTTTGTAATAAATCTTCTGCCATCACAAGGTGTTCATCTATAAAATCTAAAGTTTTGATGGCCTTTAAAACCAAATCTTTTTTGTAAAGTTTCCCACATATTCCCCAAGGGGGGGTAGAAGAGAGTAGAAACACTTCTTTTAAAATCTGTTCATTTTGTAGAGATTTTGTGATAATTTTAAGAGGTGCTTTTTTTAACGTTGGAGGAAAAAACTTGGTTCCAAAAAACACTATATCTACGCAGTGCTGCTCTGCTTTTTCATAGAGAATCCTACAGGTTTCCTCTTCTAGGTAGTCATCACCATCTAAAAAACAGAGATATTCTCCTTTTGCGATTTTTGCCCCTTGTAATCTAGCAAGGAAGGTGCCTAGATTTTTTTGATTATCCAAAATACGGATTCTAAGGTCTTTTTGTGCATATTCATGGGCTATTTGAATAGTTTTATCACTTCCTTTTTCATCTATAATGATAATCTCTATTTCTCTTAAGGTTTGCCTTATGCACGAATGAATTGCTCTAGCTATGGAATCCTCTATATTATATGCAGGGATAATGATAGAGATTTTAGGATTTGTCATAAAGTGAAGCTTTTATTTTTGTAGTAACAGAAGATGGTATGAATGATTTGATGAAAAATTTCAGAGATAAAGAACACAAGCTTGGGATACAAAACAAAAAAGAAAGTTTATTGTATTTTTGTGCAATACGGAGATTTTCAAAGAAAAGCCTGAAGGGTTTATTTGATGAAAGACCTTCAAAATTATAAACCGCTATGATTTCATCTATTTTGTAGAATTTATGACCTTCTTTGGCAATCTTGATAAAAAAATCATTATCCGCACAGATTTTAAAAGATGTATCAAAATGATGTTGCTTTAGAAGTTCTGTTTTGACAAACACGCTTTGATGGCAAAAAGGCATAATGTATGCAGATTTTTTTTTGGCGGGAATTTTGAGGTACTTTCCTTTGTTTATAAAAGTTGTGTCCCCATAAACAACACTCATTTTTACCTCGCTAGATTTTTTTTATGATGTGATTTTATCAGATTTAGAAGGAATTTTTGCTAAAGATGACGCGAAGCTTATTTTTTAGTGATTTTGGTAACATAGAGCGCAAAACAAATCTAGGAAGAATACAAGTGATGTATTTTAAGCTCAAAAATATGGGGTAAAAACGATTGTAGCGATATGTGATCTTAACTTCTTCTTGGAGCATTTGAAAGCTTGGAGCACTTGAAATACCATTTAGATTAAATACAGATACAATTAGATCGATTTTTTTAAAACCATAGCCTTTGTTAAATATTTTAGTGAAAAAATCCGTATCTCCAGCGATTTTGAAATTGGTATCATAGCGGTATTTTTTCATCACTTTTGAATCAATAAAAGCGGATTGATGGATAAAGCGATGATGGTATTTGTGATTTTGTGAGTGTGAATAGATGATTTTGTGATTGAGAGCGTCATAAAAAAGATCACTATTTCCATAGATCACACTTATGCCTCCCCCCCCCCCATCTACTTTTAATGCTTCTTTGTATTTTTCAAAACATTTTGTTATGGTTGAATGTTCATAAAATCTATCCCCACTATTCATAAAATTACACCATTCTCCGGTGGCTAAATCGATTCCTTTGTTCATCGCATCATATATGCCTTTGTCTTTTTCGCTGATAAATTTATCGATGCAATGCTTTAGATGAGGAGGTTTGGCATCTATGTAGTTTTGAATGATTTGTTTTGTCCCATCAGTACTGTTTCCATCAATGATAATGTATTGGATGTTTGGATAATCTTGAGAAAGTACGGATTCTATTGTATCAGCTATGTGAATAGCATCATTATATACGACTGTGATGATAGAGATTTTTGGATAGTTATGATTTTTCATAGATGGCTACAACACTCTGACCTCTAGCATCAGAGGGGATTTGAATGAATTTTTTCCCAATTATTCCAAGTTTATTGATAATTTTACGCGAAACCCCCCTGTCTATAAGGGAAATAGGCAGGAATTTTTTTGCCCATTGAGCGGATTTATACATATCAATATGTTCGGGCTGGATATTTTCATGATAGATAGAGATGAGTTTTAGATTGAATATTTTCGCAATATTTTCTAAGCTTTTGTCTGAAAATCTGCTCAAATGATGAGGTGGCATATTCAAAACCCCGTTTATTATATCTTTCATAAAACTATCCTCGCTTGGCACAGCGATTATCATATGCCCCCCCCCCCTTAGTGCTGCTAGTTTGGATTCTATAAATTCTCTAGGGTTGCTTACATGTTCTAAAACTTGAAAACTACAAACCACATCAAAAGATTGAGGATGAATTTTGGCGTATTCTTGGATAGAAATATTTTGTATATTAATACCGTTTTGTTCGGCTAGTTTTTTAGCTTCTGTGCTGAATTCTAGTCCTGTGTAGTCTGCTTTAGGCAAAAATTTTGCAAAAGCTCCTTTTCCGCAACCAACTTCTAAGACCTTGCTAGAAGGTTTGATATAATCTTTAGTGTAGCGGTACTCTGTTTTTTCTGTCATATAATACCAGGGGAACTGATTGAAAGAATTGTAAAATTCATTATCGCCTGTTGGCATTTTGGAGTCTTTGTCTAGGAAAAATCTCAAATCACAATCATTGCAATGGATGTAATTAAGATCTGAATCAATCAGTCTATCAATGTCTATTTTGAAGTTTTTTTTGTATAAAAAAACTAAATCTTGTTTTTGTATCTTTTCTTCTATACTGCAATGAGATTTTTGACATAATGGGCATTGGATATTATTCATTTATGGTTCTTTTGCGTTATTTTTTATTTGAGCTTATTTTATCACAAAATCATTTGATTGATAGAATGCACTGATTAAGGAAAACAAAAAATTAAAATTGTTTCCTTGATATTTAAAATTAGGCTTTATCTAGCATGTTTATAAATTTTCCAAATAGCAAAAATAAATTTTTAGACTATGGTTTTTCATATACTCTCTTTTTAAACATGCTTAGATGGATATGGGTTTATTGAGAGTTTTTGATTTTTGATTTGATGTATCTTTTGATGGGTCTAAGAATGGGACGCAAAAATTCAAGTGAAGAGATAATGCGAAATATTATTTTGCTTATCCCCCCCCCCCATTGTTTTTATTGTTGGGTTTAGTTTTTGATTTTTGGTTTTTAAAAAAATAGTTGCGTAAGTATTTTTTAAAATACCTAGATTTTTTAATCCCATGAATTTGGCAAAACTATCAAAGCTATAGCGATAATGAAAATTTTGAGGTAAGTGGCATTTGATGCAAGGATAAAAACAATTTCCAATAATCGCCTCCCCATTTATTTTCAAATATCCTAACATCTCCTCAAAGCTCTCAAGAGGATCTTCTAGGTGTTCTAAAACATCTGTAGCAATAATACAATCAAATTCAGATTCCAATTTAGAGATAAAATCAATATTTGGGTAATTAGCTACACATCTTTTGCCATATTCGCTAGGAAATGGTTCATAGATAAATATTTGCTTATCAGGTGATTTTTTGGCGATAGCTTTTGCTAATGTGCCAAATCCTCCGCCATAATCAACGATAGTTTGAAAATCTTTTTTGGCAATATAATCAGCGATATTTTCTCGAACTTGTATGGAAATATCGTGATTTTCTATAAAAAGCCCATTGAGTAGCCAAACAGGATGGCTGTAATATTTCCCTAACTTATCCCAGTCTATATTTTTGTTATCACAACCCATTTCATCCCAAACTTTGTTCATTAAATACCATATTTGTTCCAAGTCGTCGTGTATTTGAGGGTTTTGTGAGTTGAGCAAAAACTCAATAGACTCTCTTTCTTGTGGGGTTAAATCTTTATTTTCAAGCTCTATGGTCATTTGAATTCCTTGTTTGTTGATTGACTTTGGGGTATTTTATCACAACAATCAAGTTTCCCTATAACCAAATCTAGCTCAATAAAGTTTATTTTCTTTCCAATATTCTCTAATGAGTTCTTTTGTTTTTTCAGGCAAGGGGATAAATCCCATTTTTAATGCCTCTTTGTCTCCATTTTTGAACGCATAATCAAAAAATTTGATAGATTCAATCGCGTTTTTTCCATTTTTTGGCAGGAGAATAAAGGTTGCACTAACTAATGGGTAGGTATTTTTTCCTTTTTGATTGAGTAGAGATGTTGAAAAATCCGCTTTTTTATCCCATTTGGCATTTTTACTTGCATTTGAAATACTCTCTTTATTGGCACTAACCCATTCTTTTTGGACATCTTGGATTTGAGCTGCATTTAAATTCATTTGTTCTTTGTAGGATAACTCTACATAACCGATAGAGTTTTTGGTTTGTTTGACCAATGCACTTACTCCTTCATTTCCTTTTGCTCCAGTTCCGATAGGCCAAGATATAGCTTTTCCATAACCGATTTTATCTTTCCAAATTTTTGATATTTCAGATAGATACAAAGTAAAATTATAAGTCGTTCCGCTTCCATCACTTCTGTGAATAAGTTCTATATTTGTTGCTGGTAGATTGAGTGTTGGGTTGTCTTTGAGGATTTTAGCATCATTCCATTTTGTTATATTGCCTAGAAAAATATCACTGATGACTTCATTGCTGAGTTTGAGCTGTCCATCTTTGATTCCATCTAAATGATAAACAATCACAATCGCTCCACTTAAGGTTGGGAATTGTAAAAGGTTGTATTTGGAGAGTTCTTGAGGAGTCAATGGTTCATCACTCCCACCAAAATCTATAGTCCCCATTTTGATTTGTTTGATACCTCCACCTGAACCGATGGATTGGTAGTTGATTTTATTTCCTGTTGCTTTTTCATAGCTTTTAGTCCAGCTCATATAAATATGTGCAGGAAAGGAAGCTCCTGCACCACTTATTACAGAGGAAGCATTGAGCGTGAGTGTTGTTAGTATCAATACAAGTAGTTTTTTCATTTTTGTTCCTTTGTCTTAAAAATCAAGAGAAACTATAAAACGAGGTGATTACAAATTGATAACATTTTTTTGTTTTTTATTTAGGAGTTTTTTTGCTAAAGTTTTAGCAATTTAAATTAAGGATAATGAATTGAAAGATTTGATTCTTGTGATTGATGATGAGGAAGATTTGCTTGAGTTACTTGAATATCGTTTGGAACAAGAAGGATTTGAAGTTATTGGAGCATTAGGGAGCAAGAGTGCAAGAAAAATTCTTGAAGAAGAGAATGTCTCTTTGATGTTGGTGGATAGAAATTTAGGTCTAGAAGAAGGATCAGAGTTTGTCAAAAAGATTCGCAAGGAGGGTTATAATATCCCTGTTATATACCTTTCTGCTAAAGATAGCCAAGAAGATAAGATAACTGGATTTCAAAGGGGAGGAGATGATTATATCACCAAACCTTTTGTTTTTGAGGAGCTTGTGGCTAGGATTTTTGCAGTTTTGAGAAGATACAAAGGTGCAGGAGAGGAAAAAATATGGAAATACAAAAATATTACTCTTTATCCTAGAACCCATCTATTATTTACAGATGATAGTGAAAATAAAATCGAACTTACTCCATTAGAAACAAAAATGCTTTTGGTGTTTTTAAAAAATACAGGCATGGTGTTATCTAGGGATTATCTTCTTGAAGAAATTTGGAATAATCAAGGCGAGAGTAAAAGCGTGAATGTCGCTATCAAGCGTTTGAGAAAAAAGTTAGATTCAAAAGATGAAGAGAGATTTATTAAAGCAATTAGAGGGGAGGGCTATCTTTTTGTTTAGATTATATTATCTGTTTTCTTTGACTTTTGCTTTAGTGATGTTTATTTTGTGGCTATTATTAAGTGTTTTTTTATATGAAGGTAGAGGTTTTTGGTGGTTTTTTGGGGAAATATCAATTTTATTTGTTTTATTTTCTCTTGTTGTGCTTTATTTATCTTTTTTGATGAACAGAAAAATCAAAAAAGAAGTTGATAAAATTATTGAGTTTGTCCAAAAAATAATATATAAAGAATTTATAACCACAGAGAAGGGATCTTTTTATGTGAAGGAGTTTGCACAGATCTCAGATTCTATCACAAGGCTACATAATGTATTACAAAAAGAAGAAAAAAATTCCAAAAAAAATTCCAAAAAACTTCATTTAAAATATCTCCAAAGTTCTTCTATTGTCTCCGCACTTTCTCATGAGTTTAAAAATCCTTTGGCGGTTATTTCTGGGTATTGTAATACTATCATTGAATCAAAAGACAAACTTTCAAAAGAACAAACAGATAGATTTTTAGGAAAAATTTATACTCAATCCCAAAGACTTAACAGTCTATTAGATAGAATAAACCTTGCTGTGAGATTAGAAAATGAACTGATAAAAATTCAATCCATATCTTTTGATTTGAAACCTTTAGTTCAAGAAATTATCAATAATCTTGCCCCTTATTATCAAGACAAGCAGATTTTAAGTGATTTGAAAAGCACATTGATTATAGGTGACAAAATACTTTTAGAAAGGGCTATCAGTAATCTGATTGAGAATGCTTTGAAATATTCAAAAAACACAATTAAAATTGTGCTAAAAAAGAATAAATTCAAAGTTATTGACGATGGCGAAGGTATAGAAGAAAAACAAATTCCCCTTATCACAAAAAAATTTTATCGGGCACAGAAAAAATATCAAGAGAATTCACTCGGAATTGGACTTTTTATTGTCAAATATATTTTAAGGCTTCATCATAGCGAACTTAAAATAAAAAGTGCTAAAAATAAGGGTTCAACCTTTAGTTTTAAGCTAAAACATATCAGCCAAATTTCCCCTTGATATACTCACGTGTAAGCTTTTCTTTTGGATTTTCAAAGATATGTTGAGTTTTGTCTATTTCAATCAGTTTTCCCAGATACATAAAGGCGGTATAATCACTCACTCTTTGGGCTTGTTGCATATTGTGAGTTACAATGATGATACTCATCTTTTTTTTGAGATCTTTTAGTAAATCTTCGATTGCCTCAGTTGATATTGGATCAAGGGCACTTGTGGGTTCATCAAAGAGCAGTATCTCAGGTTCTATGGCAATAGCTCTTGCGATACAGAGTCTTTGTTGCTGACCCCCAGATAGAGAGTCTGCACTGCCATCAAGCCTGTCTTTGACCTCGTTCCAAAGACTTGCATTTTTGAGAGCTTTTTCAACTTTTGGAAATAATTCCATTTTGTTTTTGATTCCCTTAAGCCTAAGACCGTAGGCAACATTTTCAAAAATACTCATAGGGAATGGAGTAGGTTTTTGAAATATCATTCCGATTTGAGTTCTTAAGGCTATGAGATCAGTTTTCTTTTTGAGAATGTTTTTATCTTCAAAAATGATTTCTCCTTTGTAGGTGGAACCATCATAAAGACAATGCATACGATTAAAACATCTAAGCAAGGTGCTTTTGCCACATCCGCTTGGTCCTATGAGTGCAAGGACTTTGTTTTGAGGTATTTTTAAATCAATGTTAGAAATGCTTGGTTTATCTGAATTGGGATAATAAAAGCTTAGATTTTTTGCTTCAATGGCGATTTTATTCATTTCTTTCCTTTATTGAGTATTACTTTGCTGATAATATTGATAGCTAGGATAAATATTGCTAGGATAAATGCCCCTCCAAAAGCTAATTCTTGCCATTGTTTATAAGGTGAAGTGGCGTATTGAAACATCGTAACAGTTAGTGAAGGGAAGGGTGCGTTTAGATCTAGGGTAAAAAATGGACTATTAAGTGAAGTGAAAAGCAAAGGAGCACTTTCGCCAGCAATGCGTGAAAAAGCGAGTAAAAAACCTGTAAAAAGACCCGTTTTTGCTCCTTTATAGACCACATTTATAATAGTTTTATATTTGGGTGCACCTAGTGCGATAGAGGCTTCTCTAAGGGAATTTGGAACTAAAGAAAGCATGTCGTCTGTGGTTTTTAAGATGACAGGAATCATAATCAAGCACAAAGCAATGATGCCTGAATAAGCACTGAAATGCCCCATAGGAATAACAAAAATTGCATATACAAAGGTAGCTATAACAATGGAAGGTACAGATATCATAACATCATTGATAAATCGTATAAATTCTGTTACTTGATGATTTTTGCTATACTCTCTAAGATATGTCCCCCCAAGAACCCCTAATGGAACACCTATAATCATCGCTAAAAAACTCAATATAAGCTGACCAATGATAGCATTTCTAAGACCTCCATTTTCCCAAGGTGAGCTGGTATCTTTGGTAAATATATCTATTCCTATGACATTGAATCCCTTATAAAACAAAACCCCTAAAATCAAAAACAAAATCATCAGTGCAAAGAATGCAAATAGGCTTGAAATCCATAGAATAATTTTGTTGTATTTTATTCGTTTAGAAATATTTTTTTTCATCGGATTTTACCTTTTTTAGTTTTTTTGATGAGGTAAAATTTTGCAGTTGTTATAACAAACAAGCTTAGAGAGAATAAAATTAATGCCAAATAAAATAAGCTTGAATAATATAGATCGCTATCAGCTTCGGCAAATTCATTTGCCAAGGTCGCAGGAATATTTGTAGCAGGTAATAGCAAAGAGGAGGTTATCTTATGGGAGTTTCCAATTACAAAAGTAACCGCCATTGTTTCTCCTAATGCCCTGCCCAATGCAAGTATCATTCCTCCAATCACTCCGACTTTTATATGCGGAAGTATTACATCTTTTATTACCTCTACTTTTGTAGCTCCAAGTGCATAGGCAGATTCTTTGAGAATGTTTGGAGTTGTTTGCATACCTTCTTGAGTGATAGAACTCATAAAGGGTAATATCATAATGCTTAAAATAATCGCAGCACTTAAAATCCCTATGCCCATACCACCAAACACTTTTCCAAGAAATGGAGTGAGATAAAAAAGTCCCCACATTCCATAAACAATCGAAGGAATCGCAGCTAAAAGCTCGATAGCTGAAGATATAAAAGTTTTAAGTTTTTTTGGACAAATTTCGCTCAAAAAAATAGCGATTCCTAGTGATAGGGGAATCGCAAAAATCATTGCCAAAATAGTCCCTATAACGCTCCCATAAATTGCAGCTGCTCCGCCGAAAATTTCCTTATTTGGAGACCAATCAGAGGTGATGAGAAAAGAAAATCCAAAAGTTTTTATTGCTGGAAGTGCTTGGATGAATAATGTGATAAAAATACCCACTAAAATAATCAGCACAAAAAACGCAAAGGTTCTGCTAGTGTGAAAAAATAACCTCTCTTTCATAGCGAAATTTTGCATTGTTAATATCCTTTATACCCTCTTTGGTAGGGCTATTTTTATGGTATTGTAAATAGGCTTGATTACAAAAAGATTACATTTGTGGCATAAAATCATTTAGATAAGTAAAAATAAGCTGAATTTGAACTCTTTGTAGGTAAAATGAAAAAATTAGCTTTAATCAAGGATTTACAAAATGAGCATCTACAAACTTGAATTGAACGTCTTTAGATTTGACGCAAACAAAGACTATAGTGCCACTTATGAAAAATGTACATTGGAGTATCAGAAGCATTTTACATTAAAGAATATTTTAGAATTATTGCCTTTGAGAAATTTTGAATATGATAAAAATATTTCATTAAAAATCAATGGCATCAGTATATTTGAGGATGTTAAAGTAGAGGATTTGGTAGAAAATTTTGGCAAACAATGGAATATAGAGCCTATTTCTACAAGATATGCTTACAAAGATTTGCTGATTGATAAAAATGCAGTGATGGATTTTTATCGAAATTTTTTTACTACAGCAGAGTTTTTGACTCAGAGTGAAAAGGATGAATTTTTTAAGTTTATCAATATCAATTTTATCTCTCCTCAAAAAAATCCCGATTATTTTGGAGATGGATTTTTTCTCTATATTAAATGGTTGCTTACAAGATACCCAAATGAAGCGAAAAGATTTCTAGAAAGTATCGCTGATGTTAAAAATGGAGTGATGAATTTTGTGAGCGTAGCAGATTTTATTTATCCAAAAAATCATCAAATAGATGAGGAGATTTTTGAACTTCAAAAAATGCTTACCCAAACTTCGAGATGCCCTATTAGCGGAAATACATGGGCAAAACTTGGAAAAGAAATTGAAAGCAGATATATTTTTCCTGCTACTAATGTATCTTCAGAGTTCTCTGGAAAATATGTACTCTTTGATGGATATACTAAGGGGGTGAATTTTGAACCCTTGCTTATTGCCTCTAGCACTCTTTTGGAGAAAAATAATAAAAAATCTGCGAGGATGAAATTTTGCTATGATGGAGGGTATTGGGGAAGGTTTTGTGATCTTCAGAGATTTTTGGTTGCTAATGCATATAATATGGCACTTGTTCATAAAAATAATGCAATTTTGCTTTTTTGTGAGCAAGATGCTTATTGTAACGCTATTTATGCTAAAAGCATTCTTGATGGAAGTATTGAACTCACGCATTCTATTAACGAAGAACTCAAAAAATATAATTTAGTTTATGATAGCAGTGTCAAAATAGAATATCTCAATAAAATGATTGCAAAGGAATTTGAAATTCCTATTTCAGATATTTTTTCTGGATTTAGCACAATTCTTTATAAAGGAACTTCTTCTAGTAGTATAAATGAGATTTGTTATGAAGAGTTTTTTGAAAAAATTTCACTAAAGAAAATTGAAACAATCTTTGAAAATGAGTGTTACTACCATCTCTTGGAAATCAATGAAGTTTCTTGTTTGGAGCAATCTGCAATCATTAGATATGAAGGGATTGATCTAGGAACAGATTTCTTATGCACTCTTAGTATGGGGGAATTTGAAATGTTTGATACTTATGCGAAAAAAGCCTCAAAAATATATAAAAGAGACTTTGATGCTACTCCTACTTTATTTTTACCTCAAATCGCACTTCTTGGGATGGGCGAGAAAGATTTAAAAAGAATTGGTTTGCATTTGCATAAAAATAGAGTTAGTTTTATATAATCAAATGTATATAATTTCATAAGATGAGGAATTGCTTGTGAAGATATTTCTCAAAATATTGATCGCTTCATTGATTGCCGGTCTATGGTATCATATGAATGGAGATGAATCTGGGTTTGTAGCGATTGCATTGTTCATCTTTGTGTTGTTTGTGTTGCTCGTAAAACCCATAGAGTTTCAATCCCCTGCTCAAAGGGAGGATTATATACAGCAAATGAAAAAAAAACGTGAGCAAAAACTTGCCATAGAGACTAAACAAAAAGAGGAACAACTTCGTTTGTATAAGGCAAATCAAGAACGCGAAGAGAAAAGAAAAAAAGAATTAGAAATAAAACTAAAAAATCGCTAAAGGATAAATATGGAAATTATTTTGTTAATACTCGCTGGTGCTGTTGTGTATTATCTGTATGTAACGCTTCAAGAATACTTGAAAAATCCTATAGCCCCAATTCCAAAGGATACCAATTCTCAAGCTTCAAAATTTGAAGAATATGATCTTTCAGCAGATCCTTATGTTAATATTGATCCTCTTGTCAAGTTGAGAAAAACAGAGCAGGGTCTGATAGTAGCATTGATAGGGAGTTTTTTAAATTCTTCAAAAAAATTAGAAAATTCAAAACAAGATTTTATTAAAAATACCTTGATAGATGGCTTGATTGAGAATATGAGTGAGAATATGAATGGTTTTGAAGATAGCAAAAATGCCTTGAACAAGATTTTGAAAGCTCCTGATGAAGATTTGCAGAGTCTTTGCAAAATGTTTTTACAAGCTACTTATGGTGAATATAAAAAATCTTTGAAATTTGTAGAATTTTTGTTTATTTTGGCGTATGTTGATGGGGAACTTGATGAAGAAGAAAAAGAAAATATTATCGATATAGCAGCATTTTTGGAGTTAAATAATGATGATTTTAATCAGATTTATGATGATTTTGAAAAAGAAAATCTTGTCGAACTCACCACTACACATTCAGAAGCACTCAAGATTTTGGATATACAAGAGCCAATAGAAGAAGATGTGCTTGAAAAGAAAACACAGATCACTATTAAAAATCAAATCAAATCCCTATTGGATATCAAAAATATTGGCAAGAGTTTTGCAAAGAATTCATTTTTAAAACTTAAAGAGACACAATTTGCTTATAACATACTTTCTTCTAAAGGTAATTAAGGCATAGTTTTTGCTTGATTGATGAAAATCATTCAAGGAAAAACTATGGATATACAAAATAATTTTTCAGGTCTAAGAGATATTTTTCAAGGTCGCTATAGCACTAACATATCTTCTAGTGCTCCTGTTAATGAATCCAAGCATTCCTCCATCGCAGATGAATTACAAAATA
The DNA here is from genome assembly GCF_030688855.1 of Helicobacter cappadocius. Taxonomy (GTDB): domain Bacteria; phylum Campylobacterota; class Campylobacteria; order Campylobacterales; family Helicobacteraceae; genus Helicobacter_J; species Helicobacter_J cappadocius. The sequence continues at coordinate 15,804 of NZ_JAUYZK010000011.1, forward strand.
GAGATATTAAAGATAGCTTCACTCCATCTTTGGAGTATTCTAAAATATTAGATGCAAAAGATATTGTCAAAGGTGGACTTAAAGATGTTGATTCATTTATTTCAATGACACAAACACTAAAAAAAGAAAATATTTTAAATTCTGATGATATGATTGCAGTGGATTTTTTGGCAAAAGAAAGCCCAAAGTTAGATTTTGATGCATTTAACAAGATCATAAAAAATGATAATTTGAGCATGGAAATGAAAGGGCTTATCACAACGCTTGTACAGAAAATAGAAATGATTGATTATCTATCTGGAGGCGTCATGGCAGCTTGAAGAGGTCAAAATTTGGTTTGAAAAATCAAACTATAAAACACTCATTTCATATATTTTTTTCCGTTCGCTTGAACTTCCTATATTGAGCTGTTTTCGATATTTTGTAATCGTTCTTCTAACCATTTTTAGCTGGAATTTTTCTTCAATCATTTGTAGTATCTTTAGATCGCTAAGAGGTTTTTTGTGATTCTCATTTTTTATGATTTCGCCGATAAAATCTTTTATTGAAGCATTTGACGTATCCCCATCAATAGCTGTAGTAAAAAAGCTTTTGATGGGCAATACACCTCTTGAACATTCTAAATATTTATTTGAAATAGCCCTTGAGATAGTGCTAGGAGAGTGACCAAACTCATCTGCAATATCCTTAAGACGCATGGGCTTCATCTCTCCTCCCATAAAAAAATCATACTGATATTCCACAATCATTAACCCAATTTTCCTGATAGTTTGTTTGCGCATATCTAGGGCATCGATAAGATCTCTAGCTTCTTTGAGTTTGGTTTTGAGATATTGTTGAGCATTGCTAGATTTCATAGCGATCGTATCAATATTCACGCTTGGATAATAATCATCATTGAGCATCACTTGAATTTCTCCATCTATTTGTTGTATCAAAATATCAGGAATAATAAAGGACTCTTGTTGTGCAAATGCCAAAGCAGGAGGATTTTTGAAAGCACGGATGACCTTCATGGCTTCTGGATATTCAATATGAGAGCTATAGTTTTTGTGATTATTTAAATCTGTGATAATTTTTACACACAATTCATATGTAGAATCCTTTATGTCTTTTCTATCTTCAAGTTGAAATAAAAAAGACTCTATTACATTTTTTGATCCCACTCCTTTAGGTTCAAGATATGCAAAACGTTCTCTGACTTTTCTGTACTGCTCAGTGCTCACTCCAAGTTCATTAGCTTGTTCGCTCTCTTCTGCTTCAAAGTAGCCTTCTTCATTGATATTATCAATAATATCTTGAGCGATTTTTACAGAAATTTCTGTAGGAAAAAGAGGGGGAACGATTTGCTCATTTAAAATCTCATAAAGGCTTTGCTCTAAGATAGTCATTGATTCGATTTTGTCACTCATAGAGTTTTTTGCCGGAGTATTTGGATAAGGTGATTTGAGTTTAGAGCTAAAGTCTTCTACAATTCTACTTTTAATGCTGACATAAGGGTTTTCTCTGGCATATTCAGCGATGGTTTCTTCCATTTCTAAAACATTACTTTGAAGAATGGGAAGCCAACTTTTTAATGTTGTAGACAGTTTGCTTTTGACAGCAACATTTTGACGTAATCTAGCCCCTTGTGCCATTGCTATACCTTGAAATTTTCACCCAGATAGTATTTTCTTACCAATGGGTTTTGATATATCTGCTCACTAGTACCACTAGCGAGCAAAGAACCACTTTTGATGACATATGCACGATGACAGACAGAGAGTGTTTCTCTCACATTGTGATCGGTGATAAGTACGCCGATATTTAAAGATACAAGCTGTTCAATAATCTTTTGTATATCAATAACCGCGATAGGATCAACACCTGCAAAAGGCTCATCTAGCAAAATAAATTTCGGATCTTTGATAAGTGCTCTAGCTATTTCAACCCTTCGCCTCTCTCCTCCACTTAGACTCAATCCTTTTCTGTGCCTGATAGGAGAGATGTTAAAAGCTTCGAGCATTTGCTCTATTTTATTTTGAGCTTCTTTTGAACTTTTAAAGGTGGTTTCTGCTGCTAGTGCTAAATTATCTTCTACGCTCAAATCTTTAAAAATGCTTGATTCTTGAGGAAGGTATCCAATCCCCATATTTGATCGCTTATGCAGTGGATAGCCTGAAAGATCAATGTCATTTAAAAAAACCTGTCCCCCGCTAGGTTTTAATAACCCACATATCATATAAAATGTGGTTGTTTTTCCTGCACCATTAGGCCCCAAAAGCCCTACAACTTCGCCACTTTGAACTTCAATAGATACATCGTGTACTATTTTTGTTTTTTTAATTTGTTTGCTTAGGTTTTGAGCTTTGAGTTTATCCATTGTTTATCCTATATGTCCGATTATTGTTTAATTTGCAGATTTCAATCACACAGATATTGTATCCATTGGCTTTCAATATTTTCTCTAAAGATTCATTTCCCCATTCTATAAAATGGATACCATTATTTTCAACCCACTCCAAGAGTCCTAAATTCAAAAGTTTTTCCAAAGAATGGTTATAGAAATCATAATGAAAAATATTTCCATATTGATGCTGTATGCTAAATGTGGGAGATGTTACTTCTTCTTCGGGATAAAAAAATCTCACATATTCTTTTACAAGAGTGGTTTTTCCACTCGCTAGATCGCCTCTTAGTAAAAAAATAATATTTCCATCTTTTGCTATATCTATAAGCTCTTTTATTAGGATATGGATATTTTCAAGATTCAAGGAAAACTCTTTCAATGGTTTTCCTTGTTGTTTTCAATCGCAAATATCTCAGTAGCTCCTAAATGTATTTTTGCACTTTTTATTAATTCTGAATTTTCTTCTATAAATTTTTGATGATCAGATTTTTCAACATCAGGGTATTTGTCTGTAGGTTCTTGTGGTATTTGAGGTTGAGGTATTTGAGTATTCACAGATTGTTGAACTTCTTGGACATTTTCAGTTTGGATTGAATTTATTTTTGTAGAAATTCCAAATATTTCTTGCACAATATTTTTAATATGCACATAGTTTTGCTTAAGTATTTCTTTGTCTTGAGATTGAGCTGATGATTTCCAATTCAAAATACCTTTCTCAAAAGAAATAAATTCCACATTTTTTTCAAAAATCTCTCCAAGTTTTTGACTTCTGTCATAGATTTTTGCAATCAATTTCCTAAAAATAACATTAAAATCATTACTCTCAGAAGGAATGTGATTTGTTTGAGAGGAAGTTGGTATTTGAGTGTTTATAGAATCTTTTGAAGGATTGTTTGAGGTATTGATTTGGATTTTTGCTTTATCTAAAAAAAGGTTTGATTCTAATTCTTTTATCATCGAATCAATATCTCTAAGTTTAGTCGCCTCGCGCATTTTTAAACTCAACAATAATAATACAAAGCTTCCATCTGAATTGATATTAAGCAAATGTTTGCTTTCAGCTAAAATCCGTAAAAATCTATCTACAATTATAATTGGAAAGTCTTTGTTTTTAGAAACTAAGGCCTCTTTTAAAAACATCATCATTTCATCAATAATCATCTCACATTCATATTCTTCTAAAAGCAGAAGAGTGCTTTGAAGTTTTATTTCATCATTATGAAAAATCGCCTCAAAAAATTCCTGAAGACTTTGAGGATCCACTACGCCTAACATTTCAGTAACTTTGGTTGTTGTGATATGTTTATTGCAGAAATTGATAGCCTGATCTGTTATGGTTAGGGTATCACGAAGACTTCCTGAACCACTTCTTGCTATAATTTCTAAAGCTTGAGATTCGTAGGTAACTTCTTCTTTGTCTAATATACTAGCAATGTGTGCAAGGACAGCTTTGTGCGGAATTTTTTTGAATCTAAAGTGCTGGGTTCGGCTTAGAATAGTCGCAGGGAGTTTGAGTGGATCGGTTGTGGCTAAGATAAATTTGACATATTCAGGTGGCTCTTCTAGCGTTTTTAAGAGTGCATTAAAAGCTTCTTTTGTAAGCATATGAACTTCATCTATGATGAAAATTTTATACCTACCATAACTAGGGCGATATTTGGTGTGTTCTATCAAATCCCTAATATCGTCAATTTTTCTACTAGAAGCTGCATCCATTTCGATAATATCAAGATGACGATTTTCAAGTGCTGATTTGCAATTATCGCATTCTCCACAAGGTGAGCTTGTCGGACCTTTTTCACACTGAAGTGCTCGTGAAAATATTCTTGCTGAACTTGTTTTTCCACTTCCTCTAAGTCCGCTAAATAAGTAAGCGTGTGAGATTCTGTTGTGATCTAGCGCAGAAGACAGGGTCTGAGAAACACTTTCTTGTCCAATCAAATCAGAAAAAGAAGTGGGGCGGTATTTTAAAGCTAAAGCAAGAGCCATTATAAACCTTTTGAAAATTTGTTAGAATGGATTTTATACCATTTTAGCTACAAAACAAATCAAAATTTATATTTTTATGTGATTTTTGAGTATGTTAGTTCTAAATCAATTTTTTCGATACGCTAGTGCATTTATTTCAAAATCAATTTTTAAATTTTTTTGGTGTAAAAAACTAAAACTACTCTTGCATAAATTTCAGATTGCTGTTAAAATCTTAAATAACATCAAGTAAAGGATATAAATGAAAATTATAAAGATTATAGTGTTGAGTGCATTGATATGCGTTCTGAATGCGGCAAGCTATCCACCTATCAAGGATAAAACTACTGGACTTGCAATCTCAAGTAATGTTTTGGCCAATAAAGTAGGAAAAGAAGTGTTAGATAATGGAGGAAATGCTATTGATGCAGCTGTGGCTGTAGGCTATGCATTAGCGGTTGTTCATCCTGCAGCAGGAAATATCGGAGGAGGAGGGTTTGCTGTCATCCATTTAGCAAATGGAGAAAATATTACTTTAGATTTTAGAGAAAAAGCTCCTATGAAGGCTAGTAGAAATATGTATTTAGATAAAAAAGGCAATGTGATTCCTCAATCTAGTACTATTGGCTATCTTGCTGCTGGAGTTCCTGGAAGTGTTGCTGGAATGAGTGCAATGCTTGAAAAATATGGCACTAAAAAACTCTCAGAATTAATTGCTCCTGCGATTTCTTTGGCTGAAAAAGGTTTTATTATCACTCAAAGACAAGGCGAAACAATGGCTGAAGCGAAAAAAGATTTTGCCAAATTTGCTTCATCAAGAAAATATTTTCTAAAAAAAGATGGTAGTACTTACAAGGAAGGAGATCTTTTTGTTCAAAAAGATCTAGCAAACACGCTTAAGGCTATCCAAAAAGAAGGTCCAAAGGCTTTTTATCAAGGACAAATCGCTGATCTCATCGTCAAAGATATGGCAAAAAATGGGGGTATTATTACTAAAGAAGATTTGGCAAATTATCAGGTGGTTTGGAGAAAGCCTGTGAGTGGGAATTATCGTGGCTATGAAATAGTGTCTATGGCACCACCTAGCTCAGGCGGAACTCATATTATAGAAATATTAAATGTGATGGAAAATGCAAATATAGAGAAATTAGGTTTTGGTTCTAGTAAAACTATTCATATAATGGCAGAAGCAATGCGTCAAGCATATGCGGATAGATCGGTATTTATGGGTGATCCTGATTTTGTCAAAGTCCCTGTAAAAAAACTTATTGATAAAGCTTATGCTAAAAAAATCTATGCAAATATCTCTGCAGATAAAGCCACTCCAAGTTCAAAGATCAATCCTGGATTAGGGCAGATTCACGAGGGGCATAATACCACTCATTATTCTGTGGCTGATAAATGGGGAAATGCTGTGAGTGTAACCTATACGATCAATGCTTCTTATGGAAGTGCAGCGGCAATAGATGGAGCAGGATTTTTACTCAATAATGAAATGGATGATTTCTCTATCAAGCCAGGAACGCCTAATTTGTATGGACTTGTAGGTGGAGATGCAAATGCGATAGAACCAAATAAAAGACCTCTTAGCTCTATGTCTCCTACTATCGTTTTAAAAGATGGAAAATTATTTATGGTAGTGGGAAGTCCTGGTGGGGCTAGAATTATTACAACTGTACTGCAAGTGATTTCAAATGTAATTGATCATAAAATGGATATTTCTGAAGCTATAGAAGCACCCAGATTTCATATGCAATGGCTTCCTGATGAAATCAGGATTGAGAAGTATGGAATGAGCGAAGATGTGAAAGATAATCTAGTGAAAATGGGTTATAAAATCGTTACAAAGCCTGTTATGGGTGATGTAAATGCAATAATGATAGATTCAAAAACTCATACAATGTATGGATCGGGCGATCCTAGAAAAGAATTTTGAGTTTATTTTCCCATAGGGTATTTTTATCCCCTATGGGATTAATTTTTTATTTTTATAACGTTGTATTTGTGTGATATTTCCACTTAAGCCTCCTGAATGAATAAAAACAATATCTCTGCCGTCGAAATAATTTAGATTTTCTCTAATACTTAGTAATCCTAGACAATCATAAATTAAATCAAACTCAACACCTAATTCTAGCCATTCTTGATAGATTTTTAAAAGCCTAAAGTCGGGTTTTCCAAAAGGAATTTTTGTATTTAGTTCCAAGATGGTAGGTGGTTGAGAAATTTTCATATCTTGAAATAATTTTTGAAGATATTTTCTATCTCCAGCAGCTGCTATAGTGAAGATAGAGGGTAGAAAATTGCAAAGATATCCTACACTTGTCCCGCTTCCTGAAACATAAAAAAAAGCAGGATTTTTTAGGTTTTTTGCATCTTTTGTTAGTTCAAGAGCGAGATCTTTGATACCTATTTTTGATAATTCACACGCTCCTCCTTGTGGGATAAAAAACCCATTATAAGAATTAGAGATTTCTATTGCTCTGTTTCTAAGAACATCAACATCAGATCTTTTATCAGAGGGTTTGTAAAATTCAAATTTTACTCCGTTTGCAAGTGCAAGTGCAAAATTTCCTTGAGGTAATTGTTTTAAGACTTCAGGTAGTGGCGGGGTAACATAAATAAACTCATAATTTTTTAGCCTAGCAATATAAGATAGTGTAAGCATCGCATTAGACTGATTTCCTCCATAACTCACAAGTATCTTTTCTTTAATATCTAGTTCTAATAATCCTTTGAATTTTCTAGCTTTGTTTCCATTAATAAAAGGATGTAGAAGGTCATCGCGTTTGATGTAAAACATTCTATTTTGCCAAATAAAATTTTGAAGCACAGAAGGAGTATTGAAAATGTTCATTTGCCTAAGCAAAATTCTCCAAACATTTTATCAAACATTTCTCCTATTTCGTATGGTTGTGTAATACTGGAAATATGACTAATAGCTTCTGTGATATTGTATGAAAATAATTCAAGCTCAAGTTTTTCAAACACACAAGCAGCATTTTCTAGACTCTCGATAGCTTTTTTTATAGCCTCTAGTTGAAATTCTGAAGTGAGCAGTATTTCATCACCAACTTCATCTTTTTGTAAAACTTTGACAAAAGTTTTTTTGAGTAAAAGTGTGCAATTTTGAAGATCTTTTGTACTAATTTTGATGTTTTCATAAGGGATTTTTATAAGGTTTTGGATATCTGCATGGCTAAATGCAGGGGATAAATCGCTTTTATTGAATGCAATGATACAATGTTTATTTTTTTGGGTATTGAGGAGTTTGATAATTTCTATATCTTCATTATCAATGTTTCTTGATAAGTCAAATACAGCTAGAATAATATCGCTTTCAAACATAGAATCGATACTTTTTTTAATCCCTAAAGATTCTATTTCGTCTTTACTATTGCGAATTCCTGCGGTATCAACAATTCGAATAACATTTCCTTCAATATTAACACTTTCTTCAATAGTGTCTCTTGTTGTTCCTGCGATGGGGCTAGTGATAGCTCTTTCATAGAGCAAAATTGCATTTAATACAGAACTTTTTCCTACATTTGGTTTGCCAATAATGCTCAAACGATGACCATCAATAATGCCTTGACGCATTTTTGAAAACTCATAGACTGATTTTAAAATACCTTGTATTTCTTTTATCTGAAGAGAGATGTTACTGATAATATTTGAGGGGATATCTTCTTCGCTATAATCTATCATTACTTCGCTATGTGCTAAAACACGTAAAAGATTCTGACGTAAATCATCTACAAATCTTCCTAATTCTCCTTTGAGTTGCTTGGCTAAGATCTTTGATGCTCTTTCGCTTTTGGATTGAATGATTTTTGAGAGTGCATTGATTTGAGAAAAATCAATGCGACCATTTAAAAATGCTCTTTTGCTAAATTCTCCAGGAGCTGCGAGAATGGCTCCTCTTTCTAGACAAGTTTGTAAAATTATTTTTGCTGATACAACCCCACCATGGCACTGTATTTCACAAACATCTTCACGAGTGTAACTAGCAGGGGCTTTAAAATAAATCACAATAACTTCATCAAGTATTTCTTCAGAAGAATTATAAACACAACAGAGGGTAGCATATCGTGGGATAAAATTTATTTTTTTGGTTATTTTTTGAGTGATTTCAAGAGCTTTTTGACCGCTTATTCTTACAATAGCAGTTGCTCCAATGCCTATGGGGGTTGAAATTGCTACAATGGTCCTGTTTTCATTCATTTTTAATAAAATCACTCACAATAATATAACGTTCATCTTGAGCATTGATTCGGAAGGAGACATATTTATTTGGAAAAGTATCTCTAAGTTTTTTTAGTGCTATGTAAGCAAGAACTCCATCTAAAGGCTTTGTTTGTGCTTTTCCAGTCTCTGCAATCATTGAAATAATACTTTGTAGATAAATATCTATGGCTTCTTCTTGGTTTTTCAGAAATTGGGCTATTTCTAATCGGATGTTGTATCCATATTTTGGATGTATCCAGTTAAAAAGTAGATAGGACAATGCTTTGTATCTATATCCTTTTTCTCCAATCATTAGTGCAGAGTCATCACCATCTAATGTAACTAGAAGAGTTTGATTGTCATAGATACCAACTTCTATCTTGTCAATTTTGTATGGCATAGAAGCAAATAATTCTTTTAATTCAGATTCAATTTCTTGAGTGATTTGGTGAGGATCTTGTATTTCTTTGAAAAATACTTCATCAATATCACTCTTACCCATCTCAAATTCACCATGATGATTTTCTTGGGTTTGGACTCCTAAGTGATGATCAAAATAAGAGGGGCGAGATTTATTCTCTTCATAATTAATATCCTCATCATTTATTATAGAGGGTTTGTTTTGGTTTTTTTCAGGAGATGGTTGATGTGTTGTTTGATTTTTTGTAACTGGAGGATTTGAGTGTTCTATTATTGTTGCCACAATGATAGCATCTTTTTTCCCAATGCCTAAAAACCCATTAGAAGGGGTTTGTATAATTTCATAATCAAGATCGGTAACTGAACAACCCAACTCTACAGAAGCTTGAGTGATAGCCTCTTGAAGAGTTTTTGCAACAATTTTTTTCATTTTGTTTTCTCTTTTTGGATTTTCCCATCTTCATTGTGAGAATGCTTGTGTTCCGCAATTTCTAAGGCTTTTTTCTTTTCCATCATGCGATTAATAAGAAGTTGTTGAATGATAGAAAAAATATTATTTACAGTCCAATAAAGCACTAATCCCGCAGGGAATGTAATCAGAAATACGGTAAATACTACAGGTAGCAGTTTGAAAATCTTTGCCTGTGTGGGATCTGCAATAGTGTTAGGAGTAAGCACCTGGTGCATATACATTGAGATACCCATTAAAATTGGAAGTACAAAATAAGGATCCATTACCGATAAATCGTGAATCCAAAATATCCATCCGGTGCTTTTAAGCTCAACAGCATTGTAAAGTACCCGGTAAATAGCAAAAAATACGGGGATCTGCAAAATTAGAGGCAAACATCCACCCATTGGATTGGCACCATTTTTCTTATATAGTTGCATCATTTGGGATTGGAGTTTTTGAGGATCGTCTTTGTACTTTGCTTGAAGTTCTTTCATTTTTGGAGCAACTTCTTTGAGTTTTTGCATACTTACCATACCCTTATAGCTCAGTGGAAACAATATGATTCGCACTATCAAAGTAAGCAATATGATCGCCCAACCCCAATTTCCAGTGTAACTATGAAGAAAGTTCAGGAGCAAAAATACAGGTTTTGCAAAAAAGGTAATGATGCCATATTCAACAACATCTGTTAAATTTGGATCAATTTCCTTGAGTTCTTTGTAGTTTTTAGGTCCGATATATCCTTGAAATTCTGCATTTCCATCAAAAGCCACAAAAGGCATAGGATTTTTTGTGCCAATCTCTGAATCAATGATTGCATCAAATCCTTTAGGTGATTTTGTGAAAAACAAAGAAGTGTAGTATCTATCAACACTAGCAATAAATTTTGCTCCTATGTACTGCTCTGACTTTCCATCTGCCTTTTTGTCTTCAACTTTTTCTATTTTATCTTCAGCATCTTTAAGAACAACTCCATGAAATGCGTATCCATCAGCATCAGCAACTGGCCTCATACCGCTAGAGATAACATAAGGAATCAAACGACTTACTTCAATCTTAACATCGTATTGCAAGTTTGGATAGAAAGTGATGATTTTCTTAATAGTTAGATTATTTAGATTTTGCGTTAAAACCAAAGTTTCAGGGGTATTTTTAAGCTCAATAGAATCTAGTGAAGCCTTGTAGGGTATTTCGAAAGCTTGGTTATTAGTAGCAATATCTGAAAATCTCATTTCCAAAGGCTTGGGAAGGTCATTACCTAAGAGTGGCAATTTTGTGATAACCTCTTGAGGTTTTTTTGCAAAGCCAAAAAGCCTTTTTATATGGTCAATAAGCCCTTCTTGTTTTGGAGCGGTGAATTTTTTATCTTTGAGGTAAAATTGTGAAATACGTCCAAGCGAGTCGATATTGATTTCAATTTCTTTGGATTTGATGGTGGCGATTATTTTGTTCGGATCAAAGGTTGACGTATTTAATGCTTGAGTATTATTAGCTACATCGGGAGTTTTGTTTTTTGCTTGAAGGCTAGAAGGAGCTGGATTTGTGGTAAGTGGAGTTGCTATTTCCTGAGTTGTTTTTTCTGGGACTTGAGCTGGTTTTTGAAAATAACTATAAACTACGATAAATAAAAACGAAATAGCCACTACTAAAATAATTCTCAAATTCGAATTGTTGTTTTGTTTCACCTTTGCACCTCTATAAATGACTTAATAATATAAAATTTGATTTTTTTATTATATTTTTCTTGAGTGTAGGGCTCAAGAGGAACAAGCCAAAAATCAAATTTTTGTGGAGATGTAAAATCTCCTTTTAAAAACCAATTCCCGATAGGATAATCAATCCCACCCAAAAACAGCTGATTGCATCTAAGTATCCTTAGAAAAACTTTAAAAAATGCAAAAAGAGGATGGTTAAACCTCACACTCCAAAGAGCGTATTCTGAACAAGTCGGATAATACCGACAGCTTTTTGGTAAAAGTGGAGAAATGTATTTTTGATAAAAAAAAATAAATTTTTCAGAAAAATAAAATCCAAAAGATCGGAAAGTCTTTTTTGTCACCGTATTTTGATTTTTTTTCAATTTTTACTCCTGTAAGTAGAAGGAGATGAAGAAAACAATCCCTTCAAACAGGTCAAAAAATCCTGTTCCAAAACTTTATAAGAAATTTCAATGATACCATTTTTTGCCACAAAAACCATCGCATAATTTGTCAATATCTGTAGATGACTCCTGCACAAAGACCTAACTCTACGTTTGATAAGATTTCTTTTGGTTGCTTTGCCGACTTTTTTAGAAACACTAAGACCAAGTAAAAAATCATCTTTATCCTCTCTATTTTGAAGAATGAGTGATTTGCAGTCAAGTTCCATAAAATAAAGAGTAAAGTATTTAGAGTACCTTCTGGTGCCTTTTTTATACACTAGATCAAATTGTCTTTTGTTTTTTAGAGAATTCACGCACTTTAACCAAACTAGATAGCAAGTCTTTTGCGTCCTTTTGCTCTTCTAGCACTGATAACCTTTCTGCCATTTTTGGTTTTCATTCTAACCCTAAAGCCATGCGTTCTTTTTCTTGGGGTGTTGTGCGGTTGATATGTTCGTTTCATTTGATATGTCCCTTGAAATAAAATAAAGCTCGTATTATATAGTTTTTTACTTAAACAAACTTTGGAAAATCTTGAAGCACTTTAATGATTGTTTTTATCTTCAACTAGGATATAAAGCTCCTTGAGGTTATTAATTTGCAAAAGATCAAGTATTTTTACAAAGCTATCAAGATTGCTATTTTTATCTCCCTGTAAAACAATCGGAGTATCTTTGGGGTATGAACCGATGGAGGCTTTAAGATCGTCAAAACTAACTTGTTTGTCATTTATATAATATTTTCCATCATTACTAATAGTGATATTGACTTGTTTTTTTTTCATATCTTCTTGTGTTCTGGAGGAATTTTCATCGACCTTTGGGATATTGATGGGAAGTTTTGAAGTGGTTACAAAAGAAGCGGTTGTCAAAACAATCACCAAAAGCACGAGCATGATATCTATAAAAGGAACCAAATTCATAGAGTCCATTTTTTTCATTTTTGTTTCCTTATGAATTTGTATCCAAACGTTTGGGCGAATTTTTTGTCTGTTTGGGTGGATTGTGATAAATATCCCATTTTGTAATAATAATTTCGCTTTTTCGCACCAACATATTATAGATTACAATTGAAGGAATTGCTACAATAAGACCCATCCCAGTTGCCTTTAGTGCTAGAGCAAGTCCTACCATAATGCCCTTTGTATCTACAAATGAATTTGAGCCTATGTCTATAAAGGTAATCATAATCCCTGCTACCGTTCCCAAAAGACCTACGTATGGAGCATTTGACCCGATAGTTGCAATGAGAGTTAATCTTCTGTGCAAATCAAGCTCGAGCTCTCTTTTATCTAAATAATCATCCACTCTTACAGTAGCGTAAAACCAAACCCTCTCAATCCCTATTGCAATTACAATGATGGATAAAAATCCCAAAAAAATCAATACTCCATAATCAAGCCACTCTTTCATTGCTAACCTTTGTAATAATTTTTGAAACTTGCTAATGCTTCTTTATCAAGTATTTTTTTCTTGATACTCTCGCGTTTATCATGAAGGTTTTTACCTTTGACAAGAGCGATTTCAACTTTTGCTTTGTTCTTATGGTTAAAGTAAATCTTCAAAGGCACGATGCTAAGACCTTGCAAACTCACTTGACCAAAAAGCTTGTCAATTTGTTTTTTGTGCAAGAGGAGCTTTCTGTCGCGTTTTTCATTGGGCTTGTAGTACGGATTTGTTGTATCTAAGTATGAAATATGCATCCCAAATAAAAATGCTTCAGCCTTGATGATTTTAACAAAACTATCCTTCAAATTAACTCTAGCTTTACGCAGGGCTTTTACCTCTGAACCAAACAAAGAAATACCTGCTTCTAATTGCTCTAAAATCTCATAATCAAAAAAAGCTTTTTTATTTCTTGCCACTATCACTTTTTATCCTTCAATCTAAAAAAACTACTTCCGCTACCACTGAAATGCCATTGTTTGCCTAAATCTTTTTGTATTTCATCAAGTTCTGGATATGTATTTATAGCAGGTATGAGCAAATCATTGAGCTCTTTGCGTTCATATAAAGATAAGATTTTTTCAGTGCAGTTGTGCTGGAGGGTTTTTAACAAATCGGGTTTTTGATTTTGAATATTTTTATCATACTCTAAATATACCTTTTTGGTATCACAAAAAATATCAGGAGTAAAGATTTCAAATGTATGCTCATCTTCCCTAAATTCCTCAATAATCTCGCCAATTCCCGAAACATTTGCACTTTTATATTTGCTAGTAAAAAAACTTACATCAGAGCCTATCTTTGATCCTATATATTGCAATTCTTTTTGGGTGAGACCAAAATCAAACAATTCATTGATCTTGATTAGACATATTCCTGCATCGGCACTTCCACCACCTAATCCTGCCCCTTTTGGAATTTTTTTTTCTACCTCAATATGCAAACATTCAAGTGCAGAGGATTTGATGTTTTTAAACTCAAGATAGTTTTTGAGTTCAATGATACTACGATAAATCAGATTCTCTTCCATTTTGCATCCAAAATCACCTTTAAGGGAAAAGTTTTTTGATGATTTGATTTCGATGATGTCTTTTAAATTTCCAATAGCCAATACAAAACGCGATGAAATTGTATGATATGCACCTTGAAAACCTATGATTTTTAAAAAAATATTTATTTTTGGAAATACATCAAAAATCAATTTTTCTTCTCAATGTTTGATGTGTTTGCCGATGTTGTTGAGGGCTTCATCAGTAATATCGACAGAGGCTTTTTTGTTTTCTGAAGCAACTGCTTCTTTTAATTCTGATCGAAGAATGAGGGTATTTGGCGGAGCTTCAAATCCCAATTTTACACTTCCTCGATCAATGGATATGATCTTGATGGCAATATTATCGCCAATCACAATACTTTCATCAGGCTTTCTTGATAAAATCAACATTTTTATTCATCCTATTTAATAGATAACGAATGTTTCCATCTTCTTTTATTTCAATTATAGAGAAAAAATCCTCAAAATTGGCTATATATATCCCATTTTTTTGACTTTCTAAAGAAAACTTCCTTCCTAGCCATAAATTTTCTCTTACCTGTGCATCAAAATTCGAGATAATAGGATATTTTAAGACTTTTAAGGGATTGACAAAATATGTTTCTCCAACCCTTGCTCTCATATTTCCTTCACTAATGCGTTCTAACGATGAAAGAGTCCCATCTACTTCTAATTTTTTTGCTATTATTTCGCCAATACTCCGAACATATGTTCCTTCAGAAACACTAACACGAAAACTCACATATGGATGATTGTAGCACAAAAATTCTATTTCAAAAATCTCCATGACACTAGCAGTAGGTTTTACAACGATTCCTGCACGGGCAAGTTCATAAGATCTTCTGCCATTGATTTTTTTGGCACTATATTGAGGAGGAATATAGGAAATCTTTCCTTTTAGAGAAAGTAAGATATCTTTGATTTTTTCTTCTTCAAAACTTTTGACCTCTGAGATATTAATGATATTTTCCATATCCAAACTCAAGCTTTTTGCCCCTAGCCACAAAGTTGCTTCATACACTTTTGGGTTTTTTTCAATGAAGGGAAAAAGTTTTGTATAACTTCCAAACCCAACTATTAAACAACCTCTAGCAAATGGATCAAGAGTTCCAGAATACCCAGCTTTTTTCATATTGTATTTTTTTTTGAGTCTGTTCAGAAAAAAATTACTTGAGATTTGTGAGGGTTTGTAACTAACTATCAGGGCATCCAAAGTATTGTCCTTTTTTGAATTTTTGTATTTAATAATATTTTTATATTAATAATGAAATAATCAGAGCAAAGTAATCATTAGGAGGTTATTTTGGAAAAAGAACTTATTTTAACTCCTGGAACTCTCATCACTTCAAAAACAGATTTGAAGGGGAAAATTACCTATTGCAATAAAGATTTTTTACGATATGCTCTTTATGAAGAAGAAGAACTTTTAAATAAACCTCATAATATCATCAGGCATCCTGATATGCCAAAGGCAGTTTTTAAACTTTTGTGGGATTATATCCAAAATGGAAAAGAGATTTTTGCTTTTGTAAAAAATAGAAATAAATACGGAGATTTCTATTGGGTGTTTGCTAATATTACTCCTAGCTACAATGCAAGTGATGAAATCATTGGTTATTACTCTGTGCGTAGAAAACCAAATCCAAAGGCTATTGAACAGATTTCTGATATTTATGCACAAATGATTCAAATTGAAAAAACAGATGGAATAAGTGGAGGGGTGAGTATGGTTGAGGAACTTTGTAAAAATCTAGGTAAAAGCTATAATCAGATTGTTTTTGAAATGCAGAAGGATTTAAAATGAACTCAAAGCTTTTTATTGTGAGTATATTTGTTTCTGTGATTGGTTTATTTTTGAATATTATTTTCAACCCTTTTTCGGTTTTTGGTGTTGCTTTGAGTATAATTTTT
Organism: Helicobacter cappadocius; assembly: GCF_030688855.1. Taxonomy (GTDB): domain Bacteria; phylum Campylobacterota; class Campylobacteria; order Campylobacterales; family Helicobacteraceae; genus Helicobacter_J; species Helicobacter_J cappadocius. The sequence goes on from NZ_JAUYZK010000011.1 coordinate 31,812, forward strand.
ATAATCCTCATAGCTATTGGGATATTTTCCTTGTATGTAAAAAATACAACTCAAAATATCATCAATAAAATCTTAAAAATGTCTCAATCTCTAAAAGAAGGAGATTTTGAAGCTCGTATTATTTTGCCCAAAGGACATAGAGAACTTGTAGAGATTTCTAATAATATCAATGATCTTACCGATCATCTTGAGGCGTTCTTACGTGAAATAAAAACCTCTATAAAAACATCTTCGCAAAATGAATTTTATCGAAAAGGAATTTCAGAAGGTCTAAAAGGAACATTGAGTTCGAACATAGAGAGCATGAATGAAGTTCTTAAAAATATAGAAAAAAATTCCAAAGAGAATATAAAAAATGCTCTTTCAAAGTCTTTGATGGGCTTAAATTTGGGATCTCAAAACAAAAATTTGACACAGATTTCAGATGAACTTGGAAACGATATAAATTTGATGCAAGATGTCCATAAACGGATTGAAAGCATTAAAACTCTTTCTTCAGCGAGTAAAAATGATGTTGAAGCAATCACTGATTCTATAAATAATCTGATGGCTTTGATGGATAGAAGTAACTCTGCTATCTCTGGTTTTGCACAAAAATCGCAAGATATTGGCAATGTTATTGAGTTGATTGTAGATATTGCAACCCAAACCAATCTTTTAGCTTTGAACGCAAATATAGAAGCTGCTAGGGCAGGGGAAAATGGAAAGGGATTTGCAGTGGTTGCTGATGAAGTTAGAAAATTAGCAGAAAAAACACAAAAAGCAACCAATGAAATTTCCATTGCTATTCAGACGATGCAACAAGAAGTTGATAGCATTCAAACAAGTGCCGAAGAAGTTCATCAAATAGCAAGTAGCTCCCAAGAAAAAATTACAGATTTCAATGTTGTTTTTGATAATATGGAGCAAAGTAGTAATGAACTTGCTAATGTGTTTGTTGATCTTTCAAAATACCTTTTCTTAAGCATTGCCAAATTAGATCATATTCTATATAAATCTCATATTTATTTAAGTTTGAACCATCAATCCCAAACTCAAAATTTTGACATCAATCCTATTTCTCCACTTCTTGATAAAACAGATACAAAAGAATTACTAAATGATTTTGCATCTCCTGAAGAACTTGAGGAAATCAAGGCTGAATTAACCAAACATTCAAAAAATGCCATCTCAGCTATTGATAAGGAAATCACCTCTTTGGTATCTGAACATATTCTTTCAGATGTTCAGATATTAGAGGAAGAAAGTAAGATATTGTTTGAAAAACTTAAAGTTAGAAATTCTTAAGATCTTGATTTGAAAGAAAGTCATTTATTTTTTCCAAAGCTTTTTTTCTGTGAGAGATTTTATTTTTTTCTTTGGCTTGTAATTCTCCTAAAGTTTGTGAATATCCTTGTGGAATAAATATTGGATCATAGCCAAATCCATTTTTTCCTCTAGGAGAATTGATTACATCTCCTTGCAATTCGCCTCTTGTAACAAACTCGAGATTATTTCCATTGATTCTTCCAACAATAGCCACAGATGCTATAAATTTAGCTTTTGAGCTTTGCAGGGATTTTTCTTTCATTTGTTTGATAATACAGGCTATATTCGCATCATCAGAAGAATTTTTCATTATCCCCAATTTTATATTTGCATATCTTGCACTATAGATTCCTGGTTCTCCATTAAGATCATCTATACACAAACCACTATCATCTGCCATCGTTAGGAAGTTTTGCATATAAGGTAGAGTTTCAAATAAAGCCTTTGCTTTAATCAGTGCATTTCCCTCGAAACTATCCGCGTTTTCCTGCACTTCCAAATGCTCAAATTTTAATCTATCAGTGATGATTTCGTAATCCTTGAAGATTTCTTGAATTTCTCTAATTTTACCTTGATTTGAACTTGCTATAAAAATTTTTGTTTTTTGCATTTATCACTCTTTTATAATTTTCTTTTAAAACCCTCAAAATATTCATAAACTTTTTTGGGCTATAATCATATCAAAATAAACCCCATCTTCAAGGTCCGTATTATGATAAAAGCCACTCTTCCCCTAACAGGTATTGCTATACTTAGATTTTTGGGACTTTTTATAGTTTTGCCTGTGATTTCGTTGTATGCAAGTAGTTTTCCGAATGCAACCCCTCTTATGTTGGGACTTGCTGTAGGAGGTGCTTACCTTACTCAAGTAATATTCCAAACTCCTATTGGAATAGCTAGTGATCGTTACGATAGAAAAAAAGTTGTGATGATAGGACTTTTTGTTTTTATGGTAGGTTCGATTATATGTGCGCTAGCCCATAATATTGAACTTCTTATTATTGGTAGATTGATTCAGGGTGCAGGAGCTGTCGGGGGTGTTGTGAGTGCTCAAGTGAGTGATCTAGTTAGAGAGGAGAGCAGGACAAAAGCGATGGCTATTATGGGCGGGGGCATTTTTGCTAGTTTTACGATTGCAATGATTGTAGGACCTATCATAGGAGCACAATTTGGTGTGGACTATTTATTTGCAATCACCGCTTTTTTGACTCTATGTTCGATGATATTGCTTTATACAAAAGTCCCAGACACGCCAAAAATAACCTATTCTTTTGAAGGTATTCCAAAATGGAAAGATAGTTTAGTAGATAGGAATTTGTGGATTATCAATTTGAGTTCATTTTTGGAAAAAACCTTTATGACTTTGATATTTGTCATTATTCCATTAGTACTAGTGAAAGAGTTTGGGTTTGCTGAAGAAAATTTATGGAAGATTTACGCACCTGGTGCTATTCTTGGAGTTTTGGCAATGGGTCCTGCTAGTATTATTGCAGAAAAATATGGCAAAGCTAAAGTGGTGATGCTCTATGGTGTATTGTTATTTTTGGTCGCGTACGCTTGCATCGCTATTTCTGACTCTAACACTTCCTCTCCTAAAATTGCATTGTTTATCACTGGAATTATGGTATTTTTTATAGGTTTTGCTAGTTTGGAACCAATCATGCAATCTTTGGCAAGTAAATATGCTAAAGCACATCAAAGAGGAGCGGCACTTGGTATGTTTACGACCTATGGCTATATAGGTTCTTGCATAGGGGGAATGGCTGGAGGAGTACTTTATCATTATGCTGGGATTGCAAAAATAGGGATAATTATTACTTGCGTGTGTGTGGTTTGGATAGTGATGATTATATTTTTAAAAAATCCTGCCAAACAAAAAAATGTCTATCTTCCCTTAGAAGATTATGAAAAAGCTAAATTCAAAGATTTAGATGGAGTTCAAGGTATTATTGAATGGTATGTGAATGAGAGTGAAAAAATAATTATTGTAAAATACGATGTCAGCTTTATGAGTGAGGCAGAAATAATGCAGTCAGTTCAGAAGTTTAAAAAATAAAAGAGGATAAAAATGGACGATAAGTCAAATAAATATGAAATCAGTAAAAAAATTCTAAATATTGTAGGTAAAACAAACGCAGAGTATAATTTAATAAAAGAAGGAGATAGGGTTTTATTGGGTCTTAGTGGAGGGAAAGATTCGATTTTATTAGCTTGTATTTTAGAGAGAATGCAACGACATGCTCCCTTTAAGTTTGATTTTAAAGCTATTACTATTCATTATGGAATGGGAGAAAAATTTGAGTGGCTTACAGAGCTTTGTGAGAGACAAGGAATCCCTCATGAGATATATCATACAAGCATCGCTGATACCATCAAAGAAAAACGTCGAGAAGGAAGTTCGTATTGCAGTTTTTGTTCTCGAATGCGAAGAGGAGCTTTATATAGTAAGGCTATTGAAGGCGGGTACAATAAAGTTGCTATCGCACATCATTTAGATGATGCTGCAGAAAGTTTTTTTATGAATCTCACTTACAATGGATCGTTACGAAGTATGCCACCTATCTATAGGGCAGAGAATGGCTTAGAGGTGATTCGCCCAATTATACATGTTCGTGAGCGACAGACGATTGATTTTGTCACTTCTCAAAATATTCCCACTGCTCCAGATTGTAATTGCCCAGCAAAGCAGCCCGATTCAGATAAACCTCCTGTAGCTAGACTTGCTACAAAGAATTTTTTATTAGGTTTAGAAAAGGATAATCCAGAATTTTTCAAATCTCTTAAAAATGCGTTTTCTAATCTCCATGCAGATACTTTTAGTGATAAAAATTATTTAGATGCCTGATTTATCGATAAAATGCCACTCACTTTAGATTTGAGTGGCTTGAAGACTGAAATTTGGCTTTATTTTTTTGGAATCAAATTGATGATAGTGATTTCATAATGGGTTCCAATTCTCATAGGGGGTCCCCAAAGATTGGTTCCTTGATTGATATAGAGGGTTTGATTTTTAGTTATGTGGTGAAGTCCTTTTATAAACGGCTGATCAAGCAAAACTGCTAGAGAAAATGGAAATATTTGTCCCCCGTGAGTGTGGCCTGATAGGATTAAATCGATAGGTTTATCTTGAGTTTGCGAAATGATTTTTGGTTGATGGGATAATAGTAAAGTGGGGATATTTGTATTGATGCCTTGCAGAGTTTTATCTATGTTTGGCTTGAGAAATCCTACTTTATCACCCATTAGATCAGCTATTCCAGCTATATTCAAAATAGGTTTTTTATCTACTTGAACTAGAATATTTTGATTGATAAGTACATTTAGTCCAATATCTTTGAGTTTTTTGATAATATTATTTATGTCGTGATAGTATTCATGATTTCCCAAAACATAATATACCCCATAAGTTGCTTTGAGGTTTTTGAGTTCTTCTATTGCTAGTTCTGCAAATCTGCTTTGAGTATCTATAATATCTCCAGTAAGAACAATAATATCTGGATTTTGAGCATTCACTTTATCAACAATTTTTTTCACTTTTTCCCTAGTCATCAATGTGCTGATATGCACATCGCTTAGTTGAACTACCTTCAAAGGAGTGGAGAGATTTTTTAGTGAGATGCTAACAGAGTCCATTATAGGCGATGTTTGTCCAATATAAATACCATAAGATGTGTATAGAACACAGGCTATAACCATGATATTTTGGATTTTTTTTCGCAGTTTTTTGAGTGAAAAAAACCGAAGAGGTAAAATAATAAGTTGATAAAGCAGGGTAAAAACAAGAAAGATAAATCCTATTCCAATTGATAATGATAACAATGTATATAACCATATAGGCAATGGATATTCTTGAAAATATATGTAGCACACAACTGCTATAGCATTTAGGAAAATAAGAAATTTAAGAATATTTTGAGGTATTTTGGATTTGTTAAGTTTGTAAAATAATCCCCAATAAATTATCAAATGAGAAATCAAAGATACTCCTAAGCTAATTAAACCAAAATACAGATGTATATGCGAAACAGAGGTATTTTCCATCGATTACCTTTATTGTAAAATTTATATAAAATCTTGTATTATATCGAAAATTAAATGACTGACTTGTTTGATAAAAAGGTCATAACTAGAGGCTGTATGGATATTTTATTTGTATGTTTAGGTAATATTTGCAGATCACCTTTAGCTGAGGGGATAGCAAGGCATTATGCTGATAAACTAGGGCTTAATACCAAAGTCGATTCTGCTGGAACTTCAGGGTGGCACAATGGAGAAAGTCCGTGTGAGGGATCTATAAAAGTAGCTAGGGTTCATAATATTGATATTTCACATTTGAAAAGTCGAAAAGTTAGCATTTATGCAGACATTGGTTTTGATCTTTTGGTTGGGATGGATAGGGCAAATATAGCAGACTTGTTAGATCTTGGCTTTGAAAAACATAAGGTGCGAAAATTAGGTGAATTTGGACTAAAAAATGCAGATGTTCCAGATCCTTACCATTACAGAAATAGCGATGGTTTTCAAAGTGTTTATAAAATGCTAGATACGGGAATTAGAAATTTATTTCAGGAGTATTTTGAAATCAAAATCAATTATGATTAATTCATCTTTTGGATACAATAGATATTTAAAGACCACGAAAAACTAACAATCGATCAAATATTAAAATTTTTAAGGAAAAAATATGAGATTATTTGGGATAAAAAATTGCGGTAGCGTAAAAAAAGCTAGAGATTTTCTGGATTCTAGGAACATTGACTATGAGTTCATTGATCTCAAAATACAAAAACCACAGATTTCTGATATAAAAAAATGGATAGATAAAAAAGGAATTGATGTTGTGTTAAATTCCAAAGGCAGCACCTATAAAAAACTAGGACTAAAAAATCTAAATTTGGATTTATCTGCTAAAATAGGGTATTGCCATGATAATCCTCTGTTGTTGAAGCGTCCCATTATTGATGATTTTGGAAATGATAATGTTGTTGTAGGGTTTGATGAGGCGAAGTACAAAGAAATTTTTAATTGATAGGTTGAATATGAAAACTTTTTTTTCATTAGTGTTATTGATATTTTTTATAGTTGGGTGTGCAAGTAAGAATGCTCCATTAGCTGATCTTTCATTGCCTCAAGATGCAAATTTTTATATCGAACAAAATAAGGATATGGAGCTTTCTCCTGAAGCTCTTAAGGAGCTTAAAGAAAACTATCTTAAGACTTGGTTTTCTCCTTGGACGACTATGGAAGTGAATAAAAATACAGATGAGGTTTTTTGGGTTGCACCATCTTTGTTAAAAAGTCCAGGTTATGGTGAAAATCTGAAAAAGAATACTCTTGAGTATACAAGCAAAATATATGAAGATATGGACATTCCAAATTATCCAAGTGTATCTCAAAAGGCCATTATAACAACAGACACGAGTGTTCGTGCGGTTCCTACTGAAAAGCCTAGATATAGCACTCCAAAAGGGTATCCTTTTGATAGATGGCAGAATTCTTTGATTTTTCAAGGAACACCTGTGCTTATCACTCATTATGATCTTTCTAAGCAGTGGGCACATATTCAGAGTAGTTTTGTGTATGGTTGGGTGAAGGTAACTGATATTGCAAAAATCCATCAAAAAGACATTGATTATCTTCTCTCTATCAAAAATTATGTTGTCCCTGACAAAGATAAAATTCCACTTTATGATTCAAAGGGTAATTTTCTTACCAATGCCCGTGTGGGAGAAATATTTGCACTCAAGCCCTCTGAAAAAGCTCCCTCAAAAAATTCTATAGCTTCTAAAGCCAAAAAAAATATTTCCGAAAAAATGACCAAAGAAGTATATACCTACAAAAAAAATATAGATGGTTATGTTGTTTTGATTCCAGTGAGTATTGAGGGTCTTTCTTTTAGTCCATTTCCAAAAAAAATGGATATGAGCGCAATGGCCTCTATTATCAACTCGATGATAGGGGAGAGATATGGATGGGGGGGTTCGCTAGAAAATAGAGATTGTTCGGCATTTACAAGAGATAGTTTTGCTAACTTTGGGATTTTGCTTCCTAGAAACTCCGCTGCACAGGTAAAATATGCAGGCAATATGATAGATTTGAGTAAAATGGACGCAAAACAAAAAGAACAATATATCATTGATCATGCTACCCCTTTTGCTACGATTTTGTGGCTAAAAGGGCATATTATGCTCTATATAGGTACTTATAAGGGTAGGGCTATGGCAGCTCATAATGCATGGAGTATTACCACTTCTACCTTATTTTCAAAACAAGAAAACATACTAGGTGGAGTGGTTATCACAACTCTTTGGGTAGGAAAAGAAAAAAATGGCTCTTTGTTTAAATCAAAAATGCTTATAGACAGAATACTTGGCATGTCTGATTTGTATGATTTTGCTTCAAAAGAACAAGAGAGTGAGAGTGTAAAATGAAAATTGTTTTTGGAATTTTTCTATTCTTAGGAATGCTTGTAGCTGGAGAAAAAATCAATGTGGTCGTAAGCGTGATACCTCAAATTTATTTTGTGAAAAAGATAGGTGGGGATTATGTGAATGTAAATGCGATGGTTCCTGATGGGAGGAGTCCTGAAACATATGAACCTTTACCTTCTGAAATGAAAATCATTAAAAAAGCTCAGATTTATTTGGGTGTAGGGATGGAGTTTGAAAAAATATGGAGCGAACGTTTTAAGGGAGCCAATCCTAATTTGACAATTATTGATCTCTCAAAAGGATTGAATTTGAGAGAATTTACTCATAGTCATGATGACTCTTCGCATCATCATGGCAAGTATGATCCCCACATTTGGTTATCTGTGGCTTTGGCAAAAGATGAAGCAAAAAAAATTTGTGAAGCACTCTCAAAACTAGATCCCTTAAATGCTTCTACTTATAATGCAAATCTTCAAAATTTTCTCAAAGAAATTAATCATATTGATGAATCTATCAAAGCAATATTTGCTGCTCCTGATGCACAAAAAGCATTTTTGGTTTATCATCCTGCATTTGGTTATTTAGCTAGTGAGTATGGCTTAGATGAAATTGCACTTGAAGCAGATGGAAAATCTCCAAAAATGAAGAAAATGATGGCTTTGGCACAGATTGTAAAACAAAAAAATATTCAAGTTGTTTATATTCAGCCACAATTTGCAAAAAAACGTGTTTTGGCTTTGGCAAATGATCTCAAACTTAGAGTTTTGGAGTTAAATCCCTTAGCAGAAGATTGGGAAAAAAATATCTTATATATTGCTAAAACTATCGCAACACAAGGCAGAGAAAAATAATGGAACTTTTGCAGTGTGAAGGATTATTTTATCGCTATGGTAGCGATTATGTTTTGGAAAATGTTAATTTTTCGGTACTGCAGAATGATTTTCTAGCAGTCATTGGTCCAAATGGCGGGGGTAAAACAACTCTTATTAAGATTTTGCTCGGACTTTTTTCGCCCAATAAGGGCAAAATATTTTATCCTAATAGTTCTGTTTTCAATCCTAATAGTCTTATTGGATATGTACCCCAAGACACAACCATTAATAGCGATTTTCCTATACAAGCTATTGATGTAGTGAGGATGGGTTTTTTAAAAAAAACAATCTTAGGTTGCAAAGTGAGTAAAAATGAAACATTACTCGCTCTTGAAATGTTAGATAAATTAGGCGTGAAACATCTAGCATATAAAAGAATTTCTGAACTTTCAGGAGGACAAAGACAAAGGGTTTTGATAGCTAGGGCACTTTGTGGTAATCCTAAATTAATTATTCTGGATGAACCAACTTCTAGCATTGATACTAAGACACAAGGTGAAATTTATAAAATATTAAAGTCTTTTAATGCCTTTCATACTATAATTGTGATTAGCCATGATATATCTGTACTTTTGGGATATGCTTCAAGAGTGCTTTATGTGAATAAAGAAGTTGTTGTGCATAAGATACCAAATCTAAATTTAGATACAAATGGTCATATATGCGAAGTCGATCTACTTGATAGATTTGTAATTTGAGGAGTAATAAAAATGGAAAATCAGTTTGATGTTGTAATTATTGGTGGAGGGGTTTCTGGATGTGCGGCCTTTTATACATTGAGCGAATATAGTGATATTAAGAAAATTGCTATCGTTGAAAAATGCGATCGATTAGCAAAAGTCAGTTCAAGTGCAAAGGCAAATTCTCAGACTATTCACGATGGTTCTATTGAAACAAATTATACGGTGCAAAAAGCAAAAAAAGTTAAGTTGTCAGCTTATAAAGTTAGACACTATGCCCTAAATAAGAATCTTCAAAATAAGATTATTTTTGAAAATCAAAAAATGGCTATTGGCGTGGGTGATGATGAGTGTGATTTTATGAAAAAACGTCACGAAGATTTCAAAGAGGTATTCCCAGATTTGGAATTTTTTGATAAAAACACTATCAAACAAATTGAGCCAAAAGTTATTTTAAAAGCCAATGGAGAAGATAGACCTGAAAATGTTGTGGGATCAGGATTTAAAAAAGATTGGTGTGCGATGAATTTTGCACTTTTATCTGAGAATTTTGTTCAAGAAGCCAAAAAAGTAAAGCCTGATAATGAAGTTTTTTTGAACTATCGCGTGAAAAAGATTGAACCTCGATCAGATGGATATGCCATTATTTCAGATGATTCAAGAGAGATTTATGCCAAGTTTGTGTTGGTTGATGCAGGATCTTATGCACTCCCATTGGCACAATCAATGGGCTATGGGCTAGATTTAGGATGTTTGCCCGTGGCAGGTAGTTTTTATTTTGTGCCTGATTTGCTTAGAGGCAAGGTTTATACTGTTCAAAATCCAAAATTACCATTTGCGGCAGTTCACGGAGATCCTGATGTGGCTATCAAGGGGAAAAGCAGACTTGGACCTACTGCTCTTGCGATGCCAAAATTAGAGAGAAACAAACATTTATTTGGTGGTCTTAGTTGGGATTTATTGAAAATGGATTTCAATAAAGAGGTTTTTAAAATCAGCTGGGATTTGCTTTCTGATAAAGAAATTCGCGATTATGTTTTTAAGAATATGGTTTTTGAACTTCCTTATTTTGGCAAAAGAAAATTTCTCAAAGATGCTAGAAAGATCATTCCTTCTTTGAAGCTTGAAGATTTAACTTATGCAGATGGTTTTGGTGAGGTGCGTCCTCAAGTTCTTGATAGGACAAATAAAAAACTCGAATTAGGGGAGAAAAAAATCTCTACCAACAAAGGAATCACCTTTAATATGACTCCATCACCAGGTGCTACTAGTTGTTTGCAAAATGCTCTAGTGGATGCTAGAGAGATTGCTGATTATTTAGGAGCTAAATTTGATTTAGAGAGATTTTATCAAGATCTTTCTCCTGAAGAGCTGGGACAATAGGTTATTAAAGATTATAGATGGGTGAATTCTTTTCTTATTCTTTTGTTCAAAATGCACTCATTGCTTCTTTTTTTATTAGTATTTGTGCGGGAATTATAGGTTCTATCGTTGTATCAAATAAGACAGTCTTTCTTACAGGTGGGGTTGCTCATAGTGCCTTTGGTGGTGTGGGCGTTGCATTATATTTTGGATTTAATGCAACTTTAGGTGCTTCGTTTGCAGGAGTTTTGATGGGTTTATTAATGGTATATGCTACCAACAAATATAAAAATCGAATTGATACATTTATTGCTGCAAGTTGGGCATTGGGTATGGCAATCGGGATTATTCTCATTGATTTGACACCTGGGTATGGGAGCGATATCACGAGTTACTTATTTGGTTCAATTATTGCTGTAGCACCTAACGATATTGTGAGTATTGCGATTTTTGATCTTGTTTTGGTGGTTTTTGTGGTTGTGTATTATCGTGAGCTTTTGAGTATTTTCTATGATAGTGAATTTTGCAGACTTAAAAAAATTAATGTTCAAGTTTTTAATATTATTATTTTTATACTTGTTTCATTAGGAGTAGTGATGAGTATGGGGGTAGCCGGACTTATTTTAGTGCTTTCGATTTTATCTATCCCTGCTTATATTGCTACTATGTTTGCATCTTCGTTGAAGGCTCAAATGTTTTTATCATGGGGACTTTCATTGTTGTTTATGTGGATAGGGTTTTTTGTTTCTTATGTATATGATTTAAGTATTGGAGCTTGCATCGTTATAGCCTCAGTTATAGGAATGGGCATCGCTATTTTATTTAAAAAAATATCATACAATCTAAAATTATAAAGGAAAAAATATGTCTGATAATAAAGAATATGATTTTTGCTTGAAGATGTCTCGTAGATCTGTGAAGATTGTTGTTATTGTGGGTATGTTTTCGGTGCTTTTGACATTAATATCCTTGTCGGTTTTGGTTACAGAAGCCAGTGCGATGGCAGGTATGAGCAAACAAATCAAGACTCTTGAGCACAAACTAAAGGATTTGGAAGAAAATCAGAGAGTTGCAAATAAAAAATGAAAACTTATCTAAAAACATTGTTTTTTTGTTTTTTTCCTTTTGGTGTTTATGCACTCGAAACATATCCCGCTACTCCAAATTTAGCCTTTGGATTTCATCCTTATGGAAGTGCAAAATTTGGTATGCAGTATTATGAATATACTGAACCAAAATTGATGTCCATCTCTGGACCTATGTATAATATCAGTGGATTGTTTGGTGTAAAATTAAATCCTTTATTGAAGATGGATGTTCAGATTTATTATTCTCAGGATATTGGTCAAAATATTTATAATGGAAGCACCCAAGATTTTAGCACAAAGGAAGTTGTCCCCTTAAGCTTGAAATCGGCTGATTATTATTTGGGTGGTGTTGGGAAAGTAGCTTTTATTCTTGGAGATGGAATAGAGGAAGAGTGGGTCAGTTTTTATACAGGATTGGGGTATCGGTATTTAAATAATAATATTCAAAATCCTCCTAATCAGATTGTAACTTATAGACGAGAGCAGACTTATTGGTATATGCCATTTGGGGTAGATGCTAGTATGTGGCTAAATAAAAATATCAAAATCAAAATAAATGCTGAACTTCGAGCACTCCTTGTGGGTAAAAATATCACACATTTTACGGATTTAGGTTGGGATAATGATGCACATTTTACTCAAAAAAATGGTAGTGGTTCAAGACTTTCGTTAGGAGCGGAATTTTTTATTACAAAAAAACAAGCTATTACTCTGGAGGCTTTTTTTGATTACTGGGGTATAAAAAAATCAAATATCAAAAACATAACAAATCAGGGTAAATCTGTAGGTTCTTTTATTGAGCCTGAAAATAATACGAAGGTATTCGGAGTGCAGATAGGTTATTTTTTCTAGCTTTTAGCATCACACAAGACAATAGCAAATAACACATTTGAACCATTTTTTTCTACGGTTTTTTTTGCTTCCTTGATAGTTGTTCCTGTGGTGATAATATCATCGACTATGAATACATTATCGAATTTTTTTGTATAGATAAAATTTCGTGGATTGCTTTGTCTGTATAGCAGAGATTTTCCTGCATAATGTACCATGTTTTTAGCTTTCAATGCTCCATATGAAGGTCTAAAGCTGTGTTTGCAAAATTCTCTTAAAATTACAGCTGTATGCGAATAATGACTTCTCACACAATCATCGATAGCTATTCCATAGATTTTTGCTTGTTCCCATAATGAAATATTATGAGAATTAAAAAAATATTCACTTGCTTTTTTTGATAGTATTTTTAACACTCTGCTACCAAAAATGCTATATTTGCTTCCTATTAGCATGGAAATATCTTCATAGCGATAGAAACTATATATGCTAATGCCATCAATCACACGCACTCTTGGTGTAATTTTTATGTTTCTAAAACATTTTTGACACACTGGCTCAAAGAAAAGGAGAGGTTTTTTTAGATTTTCTAAGTCTATAAATTTAAAACGACTGCAGAGGATACACTTCATATTTTTTGCATAATAAGCTCTTTGATTTGATCTTCAATAGTTTCTTTAGGTTTTGAAGCATCAATAACTTCTACTTTACATTTGAAATCTTTTTGCAATCTCTCTGCGATCGATTTTATATTTTTTTGGATATCTAATAGGTATTGGATACCTCTTTGCTCAATAGCATCGTTTGATTTTTTTCCCAATCTATCTTGAAGTGTTTTTTTATCAAGTTCTAAAATAATAACCAAATCAGGAATAATATTATCTGTAGCAAACAAGTTAAGTTCTTTTGCTCCTTGAATATTTCTAGCATAGGCAATTCCAGAGATAAGACTTCTATCTGATATGATCAGTTTATCTTGATTGGGCTTGATGATTTTTGCGATATGTTCAGCTCTATCAGCTAAAAAAAGAAGAAACTCTGTCTTAGCATCTATTTGATAGTTATTGTTTGTGTTGTGTTCTTTTAAAATCATTTCTCGAATTTCTATGCCTAGCATACTTCCACCAGGTTCTTTTGTAAAGATAGCGTGTGGAAAGTCCTTTTTTAAAGATTCTATTTGCGTAGATTTACCAGAGGTATCAATGCCTTCTAGAGCAACATACATAATTATCCTTTTATCTTCTGTATATATTCATATACAACTTCGGGTATAAGATGAGAGACCTTTCCATTGTGTTGTAAAATGCTTCGAATAATAGAAGAACTAATAAAAGCATTTTTGAGTGTGGGCATAAAGTAAATCGTATCTAACTCATCATTCAAAGAAGCATTTGCATATCCCATCTGCAACTCGTATTCAAAATCACTCACTACTCTAAGACCCCTAATAATGAGTTTAGCTTTATTTTCTTTTGCAAAATCAGCTAGGAGAGTATCAAAACATACACATTCTACTTTAGGAATATTGATTGTGGCTAACTCCATCATTTTTTTACGATCTTTTAGTTCAAACATAGGGGTTTTTGAGCTTGATTTTGCAATTGCGATGATGACTTTATCAAAGAGTTCAACGCTTCGCTTGATAATATCTAAATGTCCATTGGTGACTGGATCAAATGTACCTGGATAAATAGCTACTTTGTTCATTAGCTCCCCCATCTACTATAGAGATTGTTGGGAATTTTTAGGCTATCTAACCATCTGCCTATTATAAAATTTTCCATAGAATTTAGATCAGATATTTTTGCGTAATATGCCATTACAGGAGGTGCGATAATCACACCTAATTTTGAAAGTTTGAGCATATTTTCTAAGGGAATTGCTGAAAATGGGAGTTCTCGTGGAGTGAGCAAAAGTTTTTTACCTTCTTTTATCATTACACTTGCAGTCCTTGAAATAAGTTCATCTGCGATGCCAGATGAGATTTTTGCTAACATATCCATACTCGTTGGCACAACGGCCATCATATCGACATCAAAGCTTCCTGATGCTATATTTGCAGAGATTTCATTAGCATTAAAAATAGTTATTTTTCTGCCATTTTCTATGAGTTTGTCAAGTTTGGATTCTATTTTTTCCCCTGTCTCTTCTTTTGCAACGATCTTGCTACTTGCAGAAATAATTATAAAAAGTTCAATTTCTCTAGGAATTGCTGCAATAAATTTCATCGCAAGAGCAGTGCCACTAGCTCCACTGATGCCTACGATCATTTTCATAATATTTCTCCTTTATCGGTGTCTATAACTTTGACTTTTATGATTTTTTTGGTTTCAGGATTGATGGCATTGATAATATCCCCAAGCGATCCATTTTCTTTGGCTATAAGAGTTGTTTGCAGAGTAATTTGTTTATCTTTTATAAATCCTACAAAACTATCATTTTTTCTTATAAGGATTTTGGATTGTATCTTATCAAATGTAATGATAGAATTCGCATTGATGTATGATTTTGCACTTGTATGGTTGATTTGAGATGAGTCAATAGGCATTTGCAATATCCTATCAAGTCCTATAATGTCTTTTTTCACATTTTTATCAGTAATATTTTCTGAAGTTTTGATAGCATCTATAGCACGATAAACATTGATAGTTGCTTGTAATTGATATTGCAATGGAATCTTCAATAAAGAATTATTCAAATTTGCATCTAGCAATATGATACCTTCTTTTTTATTCAGATTTTTAGAATCTAAACTCATAGATTGGATTTTGTAGTTTTGTATAAGCATATTCGAAGGAATAGATATAGAAATACTGGAAATGTGTATTCCGTAAGTTTGATATTTTTTTTCATAGGTTTTTTGAATGTAGTTTTTGATTTGAGCAAGATTATCAACTGCCCAAAGATGAATTGCTAAAATAAATAAAAGAAAAATACTTTTCATTATTATCCTTTCTGGACAAAAGAAGATAGAATATCACGCTCTAGTCCCCCAAAGCTGATTCTTAGTTTGGTATCAGAACCTATTTTTTGAACATCGATGATTCGTCCAGAGCCAAATATCTTATGGAATATTATGTCGCCTTTTTTAAAATCCTCTTCTTTCTTGGAATGTGTATTTTGTTCTTCAAGTAGTCCTGCTTCTTTTAAAAATCTTGATTTTTCAAGCAAACTACGTTCTCCACGATAAAATCTTGAATCGACATAAGAAATATAAAGTTCATCTTTTGCTCTAGTGAAGGCTACATACCCCAATCTACGTTCTTCTTCTATATCGCTTTCATCGCGAACTAATGGAAAAAATCCCTCTTCAAATCCTGTTATAAAAACATATTCAAACTCCAGCCCCTTAGCAGAATGAACACTCATGCAAGAAATATAGCTTCCATCATCAGATGTATTATCACTTGATAAAGAAAGATCGTTAAGAAAATCTTCTAGCGAATTTTCAGGAGATTGGATGATATAATCTTTGAACATCCCGTAAAACTCTTCAATATTATAGAGTCTATCAATTGAGTCGTTAGAATTTTCTGATTCATCTATAAGGTTGATACTAGAGGTAAATTCATCGATAAATCTCATAGGCGAAATACTCAAAAAATGCACAAAGTCATCAATCATAGAAAAGAATTCCTCTAAAGTTTTGTGATTTTTTGCTGAGATGATTGATTTCAATCTGCCTTCTTTGAGTGCTTGATAAACAGATATTTTATCATTTTGAATGGTTTGAAAGATTTTATCTTGAGTGGTTTTTCCTATACCTCTTTTGGGTTTATTGATGATTCTAGAGAGCGAAAAATCATCATTTGGATTGATAATCAATCGTAGATAACTTAGAATATCCTTTATTTCAGATCGTTCATAAAAACGTATTGCTCCGATGATTTTGTAAGGAATTTCAGCTCTATTAAACCCTGCTTCAATACTCCTAGATAGGGCATTAACTCTGAACAAAACTGCAATTTTGCTAGGGTTGATACCTTCTTTGAGAAGTTGTTTGATTTTTGTAGAGATCAAGGTCGCCTCTTGTGTTTCGTTTTCAGAATGTAGAATCTGTATTGCTTTGCCATTTCCCTTAATGCTTTGGAGTTCTTTGCCCAAACGATTTTTATTATAGTTGATGAGCGAATTTGCACCCTTCAATATCTGGGTAGTGGATCGATAGTTTTCTTGAAGTTTGATAATTTTGACATTTTCAAAGTTGTCCTTAAAATTCAAAATATTTGTAATATCTGCTCCGCGCCACCCATAAATACTCTGATCATCATCCCCAACAACGCAAAGATTTTGATGAGTGGAGCATAATTTCATTAGTAGTTTGTATTGCAAACGATTGGTATCTTGATATTCATCAACCATAATATATTGGTATTGATTGCTTGTATTTTTGGCTAGTTCTGGGTTAGCATCTAGGATTTTATAGGTTAAGACCAATAAATCATCAAAATCTACCATATTTTTTTCATTCAAAAAATCTTCATAAAGCTTATAAAGTTTCGCAACCTCTTTTTGGTAGTCATTCTGTGCTGAACTTAATGCTTCAACAGGAGAGATTAGAAAATTTTTCAAATTAGAAATATTAGATTCTATATAACCAATGGGCAAGTTAGGTTTGAAACCCTTAAGTATCTTTTTTTTGTCATCTCCATCAATAAGCACAAAATTACTTTTTCGGTTTAATAGGTGGATGTTGAATTTCAAAAATAAAAGTCCAAATTTATGAAATGTGCACAAAAGTGGAGGAGATTGATTGGAGATATTTTCAATCAAATTAAGAGCCCTTGTACGCATTTCTATAGCAGCTTTGTTTGTAAAGGTCAGAGTGAGTGTTGAGGTAGCTGGAATTCCCACTTCATCTATGAGATAAGCTAGGCGAGTGGTGAGTGTTTTTGTCTTTCCACTTCCTGCACCTGCTAATATAAGCATAGGCCCATCAATATGCTTAATAGCCTCTAATTGTGATGAGTTGAGATTTTTTAGAGTATCAGGAGTCATTTTTGATGACTTTTTATTTTATTGGTATCAATAGTAAAATCAAAGAATTCTGATTTGAAATTTGCAACAGAAATGTAGTTAAAATAACTAGAAGCCGCTTTGAAATTCCCTGTTTCTTGATATAGAAGTGCTAGTGCATAGCGAGTTTCAAAATCGGTTGGAGCATCCATTTTTGATAATTGCAAAAGCAGTACTGCATTTTCTGGATGGTTTGCTCCGATGGCTGCAACAGCTCCAAGAAATTTTGTTTTAGCATCATCTTCTTTAAAATCTTCGATGAGTGCATTATAGAGTGCGTAAGCTTTTTCGAATTTGTGTTGGTAGATATTAATAAGTGCCATTGTTTGCATGATGCCATTAGGAGTGTCTGTTTGCGAAATCAGTTTTTGTTCTAATATTCTTTCTTGCTTTTCTAGCGATCCTGTGATAAAGCCTATATACACATAGAGTTCTCTTGTAAAGGCTGGACCATAATACACGCTACTTAAATCAAGATTTTCAGACAAAAACAAATTATGTAATCTAAGTGCAACTTGCTTGAGATTGGTATCATAATTATGTGCAAGTTCATATAAAATATTTGAAACAATATCTTTAGGATATATTTTTTTGAGATTTGAAAAGGCCGATATAATGGTATTTTTATCTTTGTTTCGAATACCGTAAGCTGCTTCTAGTGCATAATAAATTGGAAGTTTTTCTTTAGCTTGTTTTATCCATCCCATCCCATCGTTGATATTTTTTGTAAAATAACCAATAAATGAGGTTAGAAACTCTTTTTCTTCTTTGGAGCTAAAGGGAACATTTTCAAAATCTTGGGCTATCTGATGAGATATTCTGCTAGTGTCTTGGTAGATAAATGTTCCTGCCATTATGGCAAATAAACCAGAGGTAATATCATAACTATTGAGATGATAAGCTCTCAAAAAATGAATATAGGCTTTTTGAAAATCTCCCATTTGTGCGTATATAAGCCCTATATCATAGTGCAACACAGCGTGGTTAGGATTAGATTTTGCTGAAATTTGCAAATATTTTAAAGCGTCTCGAATGTTATTTTTATTCAGTTCTATTAGAGCTTTAGTAATATTTTTATTAATATTAGAGATCGTATCACCTTTTATGAGAGTATTTTTTGCTTCTTGGATGCTTTTTGTATCAGAAAATACCCCTCCTTCGCGTATCATTTTGATCGCTTCTTCTAAATTAAAAACCCGAAAAGGAGCATAATAAAAAAGAATTTTATAAGGTATTTTTTCTTCAATTTCAAAGCTTCTATTCCAAAATTCCTCTTGAGCCAACCCTACATCAAAAAGCGATCGATTTAAGATAACCTTAATAGGATAAGTATCCATTGCCTTTTTAATGAGATCTTGATCTTTTATAGAGTCTAGTGCAGAAGCAGCAAGTGAAAAATTTCCAATTTTCAAATCAATCATTTCTAATGCCAAAATCGAACCAATATCTTTTGGGTTTGCATTCAGGTATCTATATAAATAATTTTTTGCTTTTGCGTATTCTCCGATACGTGCATATAAAAGCCCTAAGCTTTTATAATCCTTTGGTTTTGCAACCTCTTTTAAATGAATAACCGCATTATAATCATCATTAAACAGCAAAAATATTTTTGCCAACAAGCGATTGTTCTGATCATTGTAATTTTCTGAATTTGGATTTAAAAGCGGAGATAAGCTCTCAAAATAGTATCCATTATAATAGTCCATAAGGGCATATAGATAAGAATAAAATGGCTTGTGCGAAGAATCACCTAGATGAGAACTTGCCAACTTCATATAATGAGCATACAAATCAGGACGTTTTAGATAGTATGATCCAACCATAGCATCTAATGCACTGATACTGACATTTTCTCCACTAGCAATTGCATTATCAAAGGAGTTGATAGCACCAGGGTAGTCTTTTTCTCTGAGTTTGATAACGCCTAGATTATGTGAAGCAATAGCTTGTGAAAAGTTTGCGACATTATTGAAAATATTCAATGCTTCAATTTTGTCCCCACCATTATAAAGCATATTAGCTTTTTTGATAAGGTTATCTAGGCTTTTGTTATTTATTTCAGATATTTTAGAATCTAGCTTGGGGATAGGAGGCAGAGTAATCTCCACAGGTTTTGGAGGGGGTGTTTGTATAGGGGTTTCTTCTGTTTGATTTTCATCAGAGTTTTTGCTCAAAAGAATTACAGATATAACAACAATCAAAAATAAAACTCCAATCGTGGCAATGAGAGAAAAAAATATTTTTTTGTTGCGTTTAATTTCTTTGTATTTTTTTACCAATACCTGTATTAGACTCTTGCCATCAAAGCCTTTGATTTTGAAGACTTTTGAAAGTTTTGAAAAATTTGCTCGTAAGATATTTCTTTTTATTTCTTTTGGCTTAGCATTTGAAGCATCATCGCCTATTGAATTTACTTGAGTAGCAATATCGGGATTTTTTTCTTTTGCCATAGGGTTTTAGCTCTTAGAGATATTTTTTCAATACTTGTGGAATTTCTATATCTCCATCTTTGGTTTGATAATTTTCCATTATAGCCACTAGAGTTCTACCCACTGCCAAAGAAGAACCATTTAGAGTATGGACTAAAGAGTTCTTACTTTCGTCTTTGAAGCGAATTTTTGCCCTTCGAGCTTGGAAATCTTGAGTATTAGAAACAGAGCTTATTTCTCGATAACAGTTTTGACCTGGAAGCCAAACTTCTATATCGATGGTGTTTCCTGCACTAAAACCCAAATCCCCACTACAAAGTTGCATATAACGATGAGGCAATTCAAGCTCACACAACAAATCACTGGCTGTTTTTAGCATCTTGAGTTGCATGTCTTGGCTATCTTTAGGGTGGGTTATAGCGACTAATTCGACTTTATCAAACTGATGTTGACGTATTATTCCTCGTGTGTCTCTTCCTGCACTCCCTGCTTCTTTTCGAAAACAAGGCGTCTGTGCTGTCATCATAATAGGTAAATCTTCAGCAGGAATAATAGTATCATTATACAGATTGGTTAGAGTGATTTCTGATGTAGAGATAAGATACAGATCATGTCCTTTTGGTTTTTCACCTAATGGGGTGTTGATTTCTTCTAAATCTCCGCTGACCTTAAACATATCATCTTCAAATTTAGGTAATTGCCCTGTCCCAAAAAGCATA
The DNA here is from genome assembly GCF_030688855.1 of Helicobacter cappadocius. GTDB lineage: Bacteria > Campylobacterota > Campylobacteria > Campylobacterales > Helicobacteraceae > Helicobacter_J > Helicobacter_J cappadocius. The sequence continues at coordinate 52,548 of NZ_JAUYZK010000011.1, forward strand.
TTTTTATTTACAATCACTGGCGTAACAACCATCTCAAACCCTGCTTTTTGATTGTGATCGAGCATAAAATTTATCAAAGCTCTATTTAGTCTAGCTCCCATACCTCTAAGCACTGAAAATCTACTTTTTGCCAATTTTACCCCTGCTTCAAAGTCAATCCAATGATTTTTTTGTGCAAGTTCCCAATGTTCTTTTGGAGTAAAGTCAAAAGTTTTTGGAGAAAGGATTCTTTTGATTTCTATATTGTCAGCTTCATCTTTTCCAATAGGTGTTTTTTCATCAGGCAGATTAGGAATACCAAAGAGAATATTCTGAAGATTTTTTTCTAGGGTTGTAACTTCATCATTTAAGAGATTTATTTTTTGCTTGTTTAGCTCAAGTTCATTTTTGAGTTCGCTAATATCTTTGCCTTCTTTTTTATATTCTCCAAAAAGCTTAGAAGTCTTGTTTTGATGAGATTGTAAGGTTTCAAGTTCTTGTTTATTCTTTTTGTAAGTATGGGCAGTATCTTTTAGGTTTTGGAGTGTTTGGACATCTACTTTTTTTGTTTCTAATTTTTTGCTTACTGATTCAAAATCATTTAGTAGAAGTTTTATATCTATCATTAATTTGCCCTTATTTTTTCAGAACTGACGATAGGATTTTATCGAAAATTCAGAAGTATTTACAAGTATTTGATTTTAAACATATATAAGCATTTTTTATTCCTATATGTGTTTTATTCTCTAACTAGAGCCAACTTGAGCTATTTGAAGTGAAGCTTTAGATTTTTTGTTGTACAATAGGAGAAATTGACTTACAAAAAAACAGGGTATTGGAAGGCTCTAAATATGTTTGGTATGGGTATTTTTGAAATTTTAGTGATTTTGATTGTGGCAGTTATTTTTTTAGGACCCGAGAAACTCCCTCAAGCAATGGTAGATGTTGTGAAATTTTTCAAAGCTGTGAAAAAAACACTCAATGATGCCAAGGATACTTTTGATAAAGAACTCCATATGAGTGAAATAAAAAAAGAAGCACTTGAGTATAGAAATACCTTTGAAAGCAGTGTTGATAATATCACTAAGGATATTCAGCTCAAAGAAATTGATGATATGTTTGGTAAATATAAAGAAGAAAATCAGACCACCAAACCCAAAAGGACAAAAAAAACACCAAAGATACCTGCTCCAGATGCTGCATTATCTTATGAGGATACTCTACCTAAAAAACGCGGCAGGAAGCCCAAAACGGAAAATCAAAAACAAAATATTACAGATAAACCCATAGCCACTCAGACAAAAAAATCACCAATTAAGCCATCTGTTCCAAAACCTATCTCCCAAGATTCTGAGCGATCAAAAAGGAGAGTTGTAACTCCAAAGGCGACAAAGAGCGTTGGATTCAAGAAATCTACCAAAACATCAAAGGAGGGCTGATAGATGTTTGAAGATTTAAAACCTCATATTCAAGATCTCCGCAAAAGATTAATGATTTCTGTTGCCACGCTTTTGGTAGCTTTTTTGGTTTGTTTTAGTTTTTGGACACATATTTTTGAATGGATAAAAGCACCCTTACAAGCTGCTTTTACCTCTAAACAAGTAAGCGGAATGCTCATTCAAATATCACCCGCAGAAGGGGTTTTTGCAGCTATGAAAGTCAGCTTTTTTGCCGCTCTTTTGGTTTCTATGCCGATTATTTTTTGGCAATTATGGCTTTTTATTGCACCTGGTTTGTATAAAAACGAAAAAAAAGTGGTTCTCCCTTTTGTATTTTTTGGAACATTGATGTTTTTATGTGGAGCTGCATTTGCGTATTTTGTCGTTTTTCCCTTCACTATAAAATATATTTTGATGTTTGGAAATGAAGAATTCCAAGCAAACATCTCTGTCTCAAGCTATATTACATTTTTTACTCGGGTTGTTATTGGCTTTGGGGTTGCATTTGAATTACCTGTTTTGGCGTATTTTTTAGCAAAAATTGGACTCATTACAGATGCCACATTGAAGGGTTATTTTAAGTATGCTATTGTGATTATATTTATTTTGGCAGCCATCCTTACTCCTCCAGATGTCGTTTCTCAAGTTTTTATGGCACTTCCTTTGATTTGTCTTTATCTACTTTCAATCCTGATAGCAAAAATAGTCAATCCTGCCCCGAAAAAAGAAGATGAAGAAGAGCAAAAAGATCAGTGAATGCAAGAGGATTTTTTATTAGAAAGTTATGATTATTTTCTTCCAAAAGAGCTCATAGCCAATTATCCAGCTACTCCTAGAGAAAGTGCGAAATTAATGGTTTATGATAGAAAAAAAGATGAAATTTTTCATACTGATTTTTATCATATTTTTGACTTTATCCCTCAAAAGGCTTTGGTTGTTCTAAATGATACCAAAGTTATAAAAGCTAGAATTTATGGGCATAAACCAAGTGGCGGAAGTCTTGAGTTTTTATATCACCGAGAAATAGGACAAGATAGCTATTTGGTTCAAATAAAAGGCAGGGTAAAAGAAAATCTTCGCGTTGTTTTTGCAGATGGATATGAAAGCATCATAAAAGAACTTAGAGAAGATGGCTATAGGGTTGTTAGCTTTTTTCATAAAGATGTCCTGCTTGATTTAAAAGGTGTTTTAGATATGTTGGAAAAAATTGGGCATACACCCTTGCCACCTTATATTAAACGTGTTGATGAAAAGTTGGATTTATCTGAGTATCAGAGTGTGTTTGCAAAAAATCTAGGAGCAGTAGCTGCCCCCACAGCCTCTTTACATTTTTCAGATGTTGCTTTAGAACGTTTAAAAACCGAATTTTCTCATTGTTTTCTCACTCTTCATATCGGGGCAGGGACATTCAATGCAGTAGAAGCAAAAGATATAAGACACCATCATATTCACACAGAAAGACTTACTATACCTCTTGAAAGTATGGAAAAAATAGACAATGCAAAATCTATTTTGTGCATAGGCACTACAGCACTTAGAAGCGTGGAGTATTATGCCAGATTGAAGAACATAAACAAAAAAGAGGATTTGTATGCCCAATGTGATATATTTTTACATCCGGGAAATTCCGTATCAAGAGTGAATCATTTATTGACGAATTTCCATCTGCCTAAATCAAGCTTGATAATGCTTGTTAGCTCGATGGTGGGAGTAAAAAAATGTAGAGAACTTTACGAAATAGCGATTGCAAATCAATATAGATTTTATTCTTATGGTGATGGGATGTTGATTTTATGAGGTTAGATATAATACAGAGAGATTTTTCTTTGGATGATGGAACTGTAGAGTGTTTTGAAAAATATGCCAAAACCTTGTTGCATTGGAATAATATACACAATCTTAGTGGAATACACACTCTTGAAGAAGTGTATGAAAATATTTTCGATTCCATATATCCGTTAAAATTTATTCAAGATTTTGAGTGTTGCATTGATATTGGGAGTGGGTCAGGATTTCCTGCGATTCCTCTTGCGATATGCAAACCTCAGTGCGAGTTTGTTTTGATCGAACCAAGATTTAAACGAGTGAGTTTTTTGAAAAATCTTATCATTGAGTTAGGTTTGAAGTATGTAAAAGTTGAAAAGTGTTTGATAGAAGATCTGCAATTTGCAAAACAAGCAGATTTGATTACTTCAAGAGGAGTGATGCAGAGCGAAGATTTGATAAAAAATGCTAAGAGATTTTTAAAAAAACAAGGTCATTATTTATTTTACAAAGGAGAGCGTTTGGGGCTAGAGATAAATTTTTTAGATAGCGAATGTTTTTGTAGAGAAAAAAGAGTTTATTTTTATAGAAAGGAAAATTGATGCGACTTGTTATTATATTAGTTATTATCGCTTTGATTGTGTGGTTTTTTTTCTACAGAAAGCCTTCTGTGCAAAAAAAACAGACAAAAAAACCAGCAGAAGAGATTATGCTAGAGTGTTGTAAATGTGGGACATATATTTCTTCACAGGAAGCTATCATTTCTCATAAAAAATGTTTTTGTTCAAAAAAATGTTTGGATACAGAGGAATAAAATGATTATTTTTGGATACAAAGGGATTGAATTTCCTAGATTTAAAAAGATTACTTCCATTGAAGAAATCATGAATGTTGATAATACTTGTATTGTATGGTTTGATAGGGAAGATGATATTAATCATATCATTTCTAATCATTGTCTTCAAAACGATGTAAAATACGCTATAAAAGTGGATAATCTCACGGATTTTGTTGTATATGCTTCACTTGGAGCTAGATATGCAATACTTGATAAAACTCCAGAGATATATCAAAAGATAGCTGAAGTTTATTTGTTTGATATGAAAATACTATACACAATAAAAGATAAAAGCGAAATAGAAGAGTTGGTAAAAATGGGGATTGATGGAGTTATTTTTAGAGAGATTTTAGAATAATTTTGCTACAATCCCGCCCTAAGGGGAGATGTCCGAGTGGTTGAAGGAGCACGCCTGGAACGCGTGTAAGGTGCAAGCCTTCAAGGGTTCGAATCCCTTTCTCTCCGCCATTTCTTTGAATACTATCTTCTTTAGATAGCGTATTATCCTACTTATACCCGTTAAACTTTCAAATTTATAGGCATTTTGTTGATACTCTTTCCAAAATTCACTTCATTCACAAAAACTATAGCTCAATAGAATATTCAAAAATATTTGAATATATTTCCCTTAAGAGTGTCTATTGACCAAATTTAATCAAAAGAATAAATCATCACCAATTCTTGAAAATTAATTGATATATACTATAATAATATTTAAATATTTTATTTACTTTTTATATAAATAAAGCCTTATTTTCGATATTTTTCGAGATTTTCATCTTTTATTTACTATTCAAGTAAAAAAATACGATATGATTCCATTCAAAAATAACAACTAATATCCTAAGGAAAACCTATGAAAAATATAATGAACAGCGACAAAAACAATAAAATAATGTCCTCTAATGCCCAAAATTCGGTTATAGCCCCCCCCCCATTGACTTTTTTAAAAAGCAATTCTTTAGAGAATTTTGAAAATCCAAAAAAATCTCGATCTACTGAAAAATACAACAAATCTTTTATCCCTGTTATTTCTTTTGTGCTTTCTACATTTTTGTTTTCATTTAGTGGTGAGTTAAGAGCAGACACTTTAGGTGATGCTTCTTGCACACTAGGAGATAGTGCTTCTTGTGCCACTTTTAGTACAACTTCAGATTTTTCCAATTATTTAAATCTTGTTTCAAAAGGCAGTGGAGTTTATGATCTAAGTTATTCTCAAGCACCAGCTAATGCAAACTTTCCAAATGTAACTTTAAATGCTAATAATGCTGTTATTAATTCCAATCTTATAGGAAATGGTTTGTATGGAACGGGTTTATCCAATCAGAATATGCAAACAATCTTTAATCTCAAAAATTCAGTTTGGAATGGAAACTTTATAGTAAGCAGTGGTAATTATGCTGGTTTTGGATTCACAACCACTTTTGATGGAAATTATAATGATACAGACAATACAGCCAATCCTCTTAATGGCTATGCCCTAAAGGGAAACATAACTTCCCCGTATTCCACTTCAAACAGCACTTTTAACTTCAATAATGGTGCAAAGATGGCTGGAAATATATCATTTGCTAGCACAGGTACTTTTAATTTCAATTCAGGCTCTTCTTTGCAAGGCAATATTAGTTCTAGTTCGGGCAGTACTATCAATGTTAATTTTGCTGACTCTTCTATGAAGGGGAATGTAAGTGCTTATTCAGGAACAATCAATACTAATTTTACAAATTCTTCTATGATAGGAAGTATTTTTAACTCCACTGCAACATCTGGTACAACAGCGTGGAATTGGAATTTAGATAATTCGAGCATTGATGCAACAAATGGTGGTGTCTCTGTAAGAAATTATTCTACATTTAACTTTAGTCTTGCGAACAAATCTAGTCTGACAGGTGCTATCAGCGTGAAGGATCTTTCGACTTTAAACCTCAATCTTGCCAATAGTTCTAGTTTGGTAGGTAATCTGAGTATGGAGAATTATTCGACTTTAAACCTCAATCTTACCAACAATTCGACTTTCAAAGGCAGTACAAGTTCTGATTATCAAGGTGTTCTTAAAGCTACCTTCGCCAATTCTTCTATGGAAGGAAATATTACCAACAATTCAAATCGTAATAGACCTTACAAAGTTCAAACTTATACATTTTCAGGCAACTCAGATGAGGGTTTTGCCCTCAAAGGACTTAATGGTGCTAATTCAAAAATAAACTCATATCAAGGTGTTATTAATTTAAACTTTGATAATGGAGCTAAGGCTTATGCAGATATTACAGCAAATGTTGATGGCTATAGTTATGGGTCTCTTCCTACAATAAATATGAGTTTTAAAAATAACTCCACATTAAATGGTAGCATATCTGAGTATCCTCATGGTAGGATTAAAGCCACCTTCATTGATTCTTCTATGGAGGGAAACATCACCAACTTTAGAAGCAATTTTGATGGTACAAATTCTCAAACTTATACATTTTCAGGCAACTCAGATAAGGGTTTTGCCCTCAAAGGACTTAATGGTGCTAATTCAAAGATACAAACAGCTAGAAATGGCATCAATCTAACCTTTGATAATGGGGCTAAGGCTTATGCAGATATTGAAACTGCTGGTGGCGACACTGCTGCCACTGGTCAAAATGTAAGCCTCACTCTTAAAAACAACTCTTTTTTGCAAGGTAGCGTAACTGGTTATTATGGATATATCAATGCTAATTTAACTGATTCCTCTATGACAGGAAGTGTCTTGAATTCCACTGGAGCTACTTGGAAATGGAACTTAGATAACTCTAAAATTGATGCAAGTTCAGGTGGTATCAATGTAAAAAACAATTCTACTTTGAACCTCACCCTTAACAACAACTCTTCAATACTAGGCAATATCACTACCACCACTGGCTCTACCAACCTCACCTTAAATGCACCTTA
>NZ_JAUYZK010000012.1 GCF_030688855.1 Helicobacter cappadocius
TCACCCACTTTCCTGCCCATTCATAAACATATCTTTTGATGTCTCTGCCTCGCAATATGGGTCGAATGATTTGTACAATACACAAAAAAACAAAGGAAGAAAATGATTTACGCTTATATTAGGGTATCAACGGATAAACAAACCACCGAAAATCAAAGATTTGAAATAGAAAATTTCGCAAAATCAAAAGATTTTAAAATCAACAATATCGTAGAGGAAACAAAAAGTGGAATGATTGCTATTGACAACAGAAAACTAGGAAGATTGATAAAATCCTTAAAAAAAGGAGATACGCTTATTGTAACTGAACTCTCAAGACTTGGAAGAAGTCTTTTAGCTGTAATGGGTTTGCTAAATGAATGTATGAGTAGAGGGATCACTATCTATTCAATAAAAGAGAGATACGAACTAGGCGATAATATCAATTCAAAGGTTTTGGCTTTTGCTTTTAGTCTAAGTGCAGAGATAGAGAGACAGCTTATATCTCAAAGGACTAAGGAAGGCTTAGCCAGAAGGAGGGCAGAAGGGGTTATTTTAGGCAGAAGAAAGGGAAGCAAAAGCCGTATTGAATGCCACCCATGTTATGAGGCAAGAGATAAGATTTTGGAGTGGGATGCTAAGGGCTATAGCCACTCTTATATAGCAAAAAAACTAGGGGTGCATAGGGATACACTTAGAAGGTGGTTTATAAAAAGTGGGAATGGACATTTGCTAAAGGGTAGGAATTATGATAATGTAAAAAATATCTAGGTTTTAATTTCTAAGCTACTAATCAATAAAAGCAAAAGTCTATTATCGTTAATACCTGCTTTGTATCGGTTTTTTGCTTTAAAGTGGTTATAGTATCTGTGAATATTTAAATCATATCAGTTTTATAACCACTTTTTGTGGGCTGCAATATACTATGAATGGGATACAATATACTATGAACAAAGATGGATGGAAGAAAATTGATGGTGGAGTTGTGGGGAATCGAACCCCAGTCCAAAAACCATACCCAACAAGAGCGTCTACATACTTAGATAGGATTGAAAAATCTTTTTGTGTATCTGCTCTATCCCCAAAACAAAATACACAAGCAACCAAAGTCTTTTCTTATGAGTTTGGCAGATCATAAGAGCAACTAGCTAGTGTTATGATTAGAAAGGTTAGCTAGTATCACCAAGCTAATCAGCTCCTAAGAGTAGTTAAACTCACGCGACTTTTGCGTAAGCTGGAGCGTAATTTGTATTATTTGCGTTTATTGTTGTTTGCAGTTTTACAGCGTGCAGCTGGTATGCAGCTCAAGCGATACAGCTCCTGTCGAAGCCAAATCAACCCCATATAAAAACAGGGTATTATATCCTAGATTTGGGAAATAACATCTATTTGGAAGATAGAACTAAAGAGATTTTTTGATTGTTTCTATTAGTGCTAGGAGTGATTTTTTATACTTATTTGCGTTATTCTTGCTTTTTGCTTCAAATCTAGTAACCAAAACAGGCGTAGTATTACTTGCACGAACAAGTCCCCACCCATCTTCAAAAATCACTCTAATACCATCAATGCAAACAATATCTAACATCTTTGGAAAATCAGAAGGAGGGTTTTTTAGCATCTGATGAAGCTTTTCTATAATAATAAACTTTTCTTCTTCTGTTGTGATAATCTTTTCTTCAGGAGTAGAATAAGCTTCAGGGAGTGTTTGGATAATTTTTTCAATTTCTTCTGGAGTATGATCTAAAAACAATTCCAAAGCCCTAAGTCCTGCATAAATCGCATCATCATAGCCAAAATAACGATCGTTAAAAAACAAATGTCCGCTCATCTCTGCAGCTAGATGAGCATTAAGTTCTTTAAGCTTGACTTTTAGGTTGCTATGACCTGTTTTATACATTACGCTTTGACCGATTTTATTGATTTCATCATACATGATTTGAGAGCATTTAACCTCACCTATGATGAGAGGTTTTGTTCCATCTTTTGCTATTTGTTTTGCAAATAAAATGGCAAGTTCATCGCCTTTGTAAGAATGATGAGTGCTTAGAAGTGCTATTCTATCTGCATCTCCATCAAAAGCAAGTCCTATTTTAATGTTGTTTTTCGACATATGGTTTTTGATGTCTATGAGATTCTTTTCTTCGCTAGGATCAGGGTGGTGTGCTGGAAAATTTCCATCTGGATCGGGAAACAAACAATCATGCTGGATACGCAAGGCATCAAGAATATCCTCCATACCTACTGCACCCACTCCATTTCCATAATCAAGAACAATTTTATAAGGAAAGTTTTTTAGAGATTTAAAATGGTTGATAAGGTATTTTTTGTAAGCATCTAAAGCATCTATAGAGGTTATGGGCATAGAACTAGAAATGATAGGAATAGATAAGTTTATAAGTTCTTTGCCTAGTTCTCTAATGGCTGATCCATAAAAAGGCTTTTTATTAAGTGTGATTTTAAAACCATTGTATTCTGGAGGATTATGAGAGCCTGTAATCATAATAGAATTTACACTATGGATAGAATCAATGCTATTACAAGTGGCAAAATAAGCCACAGGCGTAGGGACAAGACCTATGAAATAAACTTTTATTCCACTAGAACAAAGCCCATCTTTCAACCATTCATAAAGCTTGAGGGAATGCACCCTTGCATCATGTCCAATCACAACGGTTGCATCATCAGTAGAGTTGATTCTCTGACCTATCAAGTATCCTATCTTAAAAACAACCTCTTGAGTTAGGTTTTGATTAAAAATACCACGAATATCATATTCTCTAAAAATACTATCATCAATCATTATTTTTTTATCCTCATTATTTTTCTTTTAGTAACTCTAATCCTTGCGAACAGAGTTTTTTCCATGCACTTTCGTCTTTGATAAGAATACATTTTTCAAATGAATTTTTTGCTTCTTGAGGAAGTTTTTGGAGGTTTTCTATAGAACCTTTAGTGTAGAGTGCTTTTTGCTTTTGCTCATTGCTCAGATTTTTTGTCAAAAGCGTATTGCTTTGTGTAATTGCTTCAGAAAATTTTTTTGTTTGAACTAGAGAGTTGATGAGTTCAAACTCTGCCCAAGGGGTATATTCATCGATTTTGTATTTATTCTGCAAGGAGATAAGATTTTTGGCATAAATTTCAACAGTCGTGTCATTTTTGTCTTGGATTGCCCATTGTAAAAGTTTTGCATAGACTTTTATCATTCTTTTGTCGTCTTTGAACCATTTATCAAGATCAGCATAAACTTTCATTGCTTCATCTTTGCTTTTAATGTTGGCAAGATCTGAAAATAAAACAAAAGCTATATCGTAAAATTGAGTTTCTTTGGTTGATTGTGCTATTGAGAGTGCATCTCTTGCACTTAAAATTGAAGATTTATAATCTCCTAATTTATAAAAGTTTTTTGCATCGCGATAAAGCCATTGCAATTTTTGATTGAGATTTTTGGAATTCTTTATTTCTCCACTTGAAATGATAGAGGCATTTTCATTTAATGAAGCTTTGTATAGGCAGTCAAATGCTTTTAGTTTTTCTTCGTCATTAAGGCTATAATTAGAGGTCTGTAGAAGGAAGATATTAGCATTTTTGCAATTATTCTCACTCAGAGATTCTTTTATAAGACTATTAATCGCTTCATTTAGTATTGGAGATTTTTCACCAATCTCACTACGCATTTGTATAACTTTTGAATACTGCTTTTCATCAAGAAATAATTTAGCTTTCAGTTCAGTAGCTTTTTTACTTTGTTCTGTGTTGGGATATTTTTGGATAATATATTCATAACGTTTGAGTTTTTCTTCGTTATTGCCACTGATATCAAACAAAATATCATCATCACGTCTTTTGACAGCTTTTGATCTCTGGGTTGAGGGATATTTTTTTAGATACGCTAGATTGGCTTGATGTGCATTGTCAAAATCTCCCGCCTTTTCATAAATCATCCCAAGATCATAGCTAATATCTTCTGCTGTAGAATTATCGGTAGTTGTATTGACTATATACTGTGCGATTTTAGCAGAGATTTTGTACATTTTATTTTTTTCAAAATATTTGACAATTTCATAGCTTTTTTTGGTGTTGTTGTCAAAAAATTGCGGATAAACATCTAGAATTTTATTTACAAGTTCAATTGCGTTGGGGAGATTATTTTTTTCTACTTCAAATTTTGCCCAATTCAGTGCTATTGCACTTGCACTTTGCATGTCTTTTGCTTGAGTGTAGGCTTGTTGAAAATAAATATTAGCCAGTCCAATATTTCCATCATTGATAGCATCAAGTGCGAGTCTCATCTTTGAGAGTGGGGCATATCGATTTTTTGGATACTCTTCAATAATTCGGTTGTAATAGTGTTTGGCCTCTGAGTGATAACGAATTTCATCATAAGCTTTTGCCAATATATATAAAACTTGCGGTATTTCTGAATCGCTAGAATATTGCCTGATCCAATTCAAAGAATTTTCGATAATCGTCTCTTGTTGTTTGCCATCCATTTCTGATAAGGCAACGATTTGATACAAGTAGAGATCTTTTTTAAATATAGTGTCAGGATATTTTTTTAGTGTGTTACTAATAACCGTTAAGGCTTTGTAGTAGTCTTTGTTTTTGATAAGTGATTTCGCATTTAAATAAGCCTCAAAATCTGGTCCCTGCATGTATTTAAGCGGTTTGTCATCAATATCTAGTTCTGCTATATATGGAGTTTGGGCATCTTCTATTAGTATTGGAAAATTTAATCCATTTGGTATCTCCCCTGACAAAAAAGGGATTTTTTTCTCATAACCCACGATTTGCCAGGCTTTTGAACTAGATGGTTTTTCTCTGAAAATAAGAGTATTTTCTTTCAGTTTTTCGGGAATTGAAAATAGATAAGCCTTTTTCTTTGGCTCTATAAAGAGATGGAATTTTCCATCAATCATTTGATAGTAAAAGTCGAAAAATATTGTTTTTGTTGGAGTGAAGCCTTCTTTTGGAATCGCATCAATAGTGCATTCTATGAGCGTTTTTTCTCCATTATGTTCAGATTTTTGTATACAAGGAAATGGTTTGTCATTTTTGATATTAAGCACAGCAAAATTTTCTGAATTTTGCTTACCGTAATTGATAACAATCTCAAATGAAAATAAGCTATTTGAGATTGTTGCTATAAGCAGAAATATTTTAAAAGGGTGCAATGAGGTCTCCAAAGATCGCTAATATACATTATTGGTAATGTATTTTGAAGCAATATCAAGCAAAAACTGCACCATAAAAATAGATAAACAACAAAGAACAGCTGCAACGCCTATGACACCTTTTATTGAATAGCTTGTATTCTCTAAGTAAATATCTGCATTTTCAGGTTTGATTATAGGTTCTTTTAAAAACATAAATACAATGAGTTTTAGGTAATAATACGCTGCTATTGCACTGTTTAGCATCATGATAATTGCGAGCCAAATATAGCCTGTATTGATGGCTGCACTTACTGCTAACATTTTTCCCCAAAATACTGCAAATGGAGGGATTCCAGCTAAGCTGAACATAAAAATTGCGAATAAAATAGCCATCATTGGATGCAATCTAACTAAACCCTGAAATTTAGTATAGGGATGTTCATAGCGACAATCCCAAATTTTTTCTTTGTTTCTTGTGAGCCATAGCATCGAAAATGAACCCACATTTGTAATTAAAAACAAAAACCAATACAAATACATAGCATTTTGACTTTGTGTTGTGTTGATAAGAATACATGCTAGGGCAAATCCAGAATGCGATATGGAACTAAAAGAGAGCATTCGTTTCACATCTTTTTGCATAAATGCCATTATATTTGGTAAAGTGATAGTGATTACAACTAACACATAAAGTAAATGTTCTATCCAAGGAATTCCAGATTTTATAAATACATCAAACAAACGAATAGCTACGGCAAATCCTGCTATTTTTGGTACGATGGAGATATATCCTGCTAATACGGGATTACTTCCTTCATAAACATCGGGCATCCAAGTGTGAAAAGGAACTAAAGATATTTTAAATCCGATCGCACCAATCATAAAGATAAACCCAACTATCAACAATAAAGGAGGATTAAAGTCTCCCTGATAGATAAAAGCAATGATGTTATGAATTTCGATATTTCCAGTTGCAAGATATAAGAACATTGCACCAAGTGCGTAAAAAGCACTTGCTAAAACACCCATTACAAAATATTTAATAGCCGCCTCTATGCCAGTATTTTCATCATTAAATGCTATCAGTACACATAGAGATAAAGAAGCTATTTCAAGACCTACGAGAATCAAGATTAAATTATCACTTGAAACCATAAATTGAAAACCAGCAGTCATAAAAAGATACAGTGTATAAAATTCAGGGGTTTGGAATTCCGCATATCTTTGTTTTGAAATAGCTAGGATAATAAAAAACAAACTCGCTATCAATATGATAATCTGAGTTAAAATAGCTATTCCATCAAGTCTCATTGTTCCAAAGAATCCTAAATCAAATTTATTAAGTCCCAAAACAAAGGCAAGATCAACAACTATAAACAACATACATAAAGCAACATTAAGACTCCTAGAAAATTTTAATGTGAAGGCATTTACTGCCAAAGTGCAAACCGCTCCAAAAATAACAATAAACATTGGCAATATGGTATGGAATTTCAGTTCCGCAAATGGGATATAAAAATTTTCCAACATTTTAGGCCTCCTTTGTCTTGGACGAATACTTTGTCAAAATATGTTTTAAATCCATATTGATAACCTTTTGAAAATGTTGTTTTGTATCATTTTTTATTGATCTATCATTCATGATTTGCAAAAGTTGTTCTGTGCTATTTTGGATGGGAATAAGAAGGGGTTTGGGGTAGATTCCCAAAAAGATAATCGCCACTACAAAACAAACCATCACAACGATTTCTCTAGGATATAGATCTTTTAAGTTCTTATTACTCGGATTAATATTGTTTCCAAAAAATATTTTCCTATATAGGTTCAGCATATAGATAGCTGATATTATGATACTTGTACCGGCAAAAAGAGTTATTATAGGATGTGTTTTGAAAAATCCCAAAAGACTAAAAAATTCTCCCACAAAACCAACGGTCAAAGGAAGTCCAACACTTGCCATCATCGCGATACCAAAAACAATAGAGTAATTTGGCATCACAGAAGCAAGACCTCCAAAATCCGATATTTTTCTAGTTTGGGTGCGCCAGTACAGCATACCTATTAACATAAACAATGCTCCAATAACAATACCGTGACCTACCATACCAAATATAGCTCCGCCAAGTCCTTCTAGATTCATAGCGAAAATACCAATAACGGTTACCCCCATATGAGAGATTGAACTATAGGCAATAACTTGCTTCATATCAGTTTGAGCAAAAGCTAACATGCCTCCATAAATAATCATAAATAAAGCAAGGATAGCTACAGGAACCATCAGGGCAAAACTCGCATCCGGAAATAGAGGTAGAGAAAAGCGAACTAAGGCATAAGTTCCCATTTTCAACAAAACTGCTGCTAGTGCTACTGATCCTAGTGTAGGAGCATCTCCATAGGCGTGAGGCAACCAAGTATGGAATGGAAAAATAGGAATTTTGACTGCTACAGATATAAAAAATGCTAGAAATAACCAGACCTGAATATCAAATGGCAACGCAAGAGCATACCAATCCATAACATCAAAACTCCATTTACCCATGGAGATAAAATAGAGATAACCGAAAAATAAAATACCTACAAACATAATCAAAGAAGCTGCAAATGTGTATAGGAAAAATTTTAAAGCCGCATATATTTTCTGACCAGTTCCCCAAGCTCCTATCATATATAAAATAGGAATAAGGGATATCTCCCAAAATATGTAGAACAAAATCATATTTAAAGATGAAAATACTCCCATTAAGATACTTTCTAAGAGTAATAAACATACAACTAAATGATTTTTATCCTTTTTTTGATTTACATAAATAGTGGCTAAAAACATGATAAAACTATTGAGAACTAATAAAAACAATGAAATCCCATCAACACCAACGTGGTAATTAATCCCATATTGAGGTATTAGAGCAAAAATATTTTCAAATTGCATATTTGGATTAGTATAATCAAACCCCATCCATAGACCAATGGTCAAAATGAGTTCGATGAGACCAATAGTAATTCCATAGGGTTTGGCTACATTATTATCCATAATAAAGACAAAAACAGAGGCTAGAGCTGGAAAGAAAATAATAATTGTTAATAGATATTCCATAATTTACCTCCAAAATCCGATAATAGCAAAAACAAGCATAATAAATACTCCAAAACTCATCAATCGTAAGGATTGAGTTAGATTTCCGGTTTGAAGGTATTGCAATGTTCTGCTTAAAGACATTAGCATTTTTCCTATGCTATCAACGATTGCATCGATGATTTTGATTTCGATTTTTTGCCACAAAAAATCAGCAATTCTAGCATAAGGACGGATAAAAATCTTTTTGTATAACTGTGGTATATAATATTGATTCAGTAATAGTTTGTGCAAAAAATTTCTTTCTTTTTCGTTTGCGGGAGATTTATAGCCATTTCTATAACGCAATATTGCATAAATTGCAGAGATAACACTTAGTGCTGTAGTTATAGCAATAAGCAATAACACGGGAGTTTGAAAATCTTTTGCATTAGGTATAGATTGGCTTATAAAATAAGAAAAACCTTCTTCAAAAAGTCCTGCTATGATGGCCAAAATCACTAAAGGAAACATACTCCAAAGCATAAAAGATTTTGCTTCGTGAGGATGATGAATATCATGAACTTTTGGAGCAAAGAACACGAGCATTAGCAATCTAAAACTATAAAATGCTGTAAATACTGCTGCTATAAGTAAAATGAGCCATAAAATGTGATGCCCTGAACCAAAAGAAATTTCTAATATCTTATCTTTTGAGAAAAATCCAGCAAAAGGATATATTCCACAAAGTGCAACAGAGGCAATAGTCATAAAAACAGCCGTAATTTTTAGAGGTTTGAAAAGCCCTCCCATTTTTGTAATATCAAGCTTATCTTCCATAGCATGCATTACATTTCCTGCACCTAAAAATAAAAGTGATTTAAAAAAAGCATGAGTGAATAGATGAAACAATGCTACCCAATACACTCCTAACCCCGCTGCAACAAACATATATCCAAGCTGAGAGAGAGTGGAGTAAGCGATGATTCTTTTGAGATCTTTATTAACCAATGCCATACTTGCTCCAAATATTGCCACAAAAGCCCCTAAACAGGCTATAAAATATCCTACTTGTGGGATAAGATCATAGAGTGGATGAGCTCGAATGATTAGATAAACACCCGCTGTAACCATTGTTGCAGCATGAATGAGTGCAGAGACAGGTGTAGGACCTTCCATTGCATTTGCTAACCAAGTATGCAAAGGGAATTGTGCAGATTTTCCCATAGCCCCAATAAAGAGCAATAATCCTGCAATTGTTATGGAAGTATTTGAAAAATTCGCATTTTGAAGCATAGAGAACACTTCACTATATTTGAGCGTACCAAACATCCAATAAATCATCATAATCCCAAGAAGCATTCCAAGATCGGCAATACGGTTCATTACAAATGCTTCAATAGATGCATTGTTTGCACTCTCGCGTTTATACCAAAAACCAATAAGAAGATAAGAACAAAGCCCGACTCCTTCCCAGCCTATAAATAACCCCAAGAAATTATCGCTCATCACCAAGATCATCATTGAAAATACAAATCCACTAAGGTAGCTAAAATATCTGTTAAAGCCTTTATCATCTGACATATAACCGATAGAATAGACATGCACCAAAAATGAAACCAAACTCACAATTAAAATCATTGTTGCACTAATGGAGTCAAGTCCAAAAGAAAAATGCGATCTAAAGTCTCCAAGCACCATCCAATCCATTAATTGGAATTCAATCTTAACCCCATTGGCTGCACTTATAAACAATATCACCGAAGAAATAAAAGAAATAAAAATCAAAAACGAGTTAAATATTCCAACTTGCAAAGATTTTTGTCGATTTCCCCAAAATGCTCCATAAACAGCCCCTAGAAGAGGTGAGAATATAACTAAAGATAATAGCAAAATATAATCAAAATCAGATAGAAAACTCATTTTTCAACCTTTCATAATATTGAGGTTATCAATATCAAGGGTTTTGTATTTTTTAAACCACATAATCACTAAACCAAGTCCGATTGCCACTTCACTTGCTGCGATTGCTATAATAAAAATGGCAAACATTTGACCATTGATATCGCCCATAAAATTACCAATAGCTACAAATCCTATATTGATTGCATTAAGCATAATCTCTGTAGAAAAAAACAGCATCAAAATATTTTTACGCCTTAGAACCCCCGCTAGACCTATGCAAAAAATCAGTCCAGAAAGGATTAAATAATGTCCAAGACTTATCATAAATTCTCCTTTGTATGCGTTAAGGGATTGATATTTTCAGTATCCTTTGTATAAGTATCTGGAAAATGAACCTTTCGTATTCCAGTTGCCACACCTCCAATCATAGCTACCAAAAGCATAACTGCAGCCACTTCAAATGGTATGAGATATCTAGTGAATAAAACATACCCTACAAATTCTATATTGCTTAGTTTTGATGTGATAGCAAGTGTGGGATCTGTTGCGACATTATTTAAGTTTTCTGAAATAATAGGAGCACCAAAAATCAAAGTTAAAATAATAGCTGTACCAAAACTTAGAATACAAAGTGTTTTTTGGTGTTTGTGGATTTCTATGACATCTTTTGAACTATCAAAAAACATCATACCAAATGCATACATAACAATTACAGCACCTGTATATACGGTAATTTGAACAACTCCCAAGAAATCTGCTCCAAGCAAAAAGAAAAAAGCTGAAATAAAAATCATTCCACTTGCGAGTGCCGTGAGTGCATATAAGACATTTTTGGTCGTAATAACGATCAAAAACATCGCCAAAGTAAGGGCTGAAAAAAAATAAAAAGCTATGATTTCAAACATGATATCTCCTAATAATCCAGAGGGGTTTTTTTGATTTTTTTATCAGCATCTACACTAGGAGATCCAAAGCCCTGAAATTCTTCTTGTGTGTGATTTTTTGCACTTTCCTTATCTTTGAGAAAATCCTCTTTGATTCCAAAATGCGCTCTTTGTTCACTCACATTTTCAAAGCGTTCCCCCATAACAATAGCAAGTTCAGGGCATACTTCAGCACATAATCCGCAATAAATACATCGACCTAAATTGATAGTGTAGTCGTCAATTTTTTTTCTACCGTCTTCGCCTTTGTGAGTGATAATTCTAATGCAGTTGCTTGTGCATATCTTTTCACATAAACCACATCCAATGCACCTTTCTTCTCCTGATTCTAATAAACGTTGTAGATTATGTACAGCTCTATATCTAGGGCTTAGTGGTAATATTTCAATAGGATATTGTACGGTCACTTTTTTGCTAAAAAATTCTTTGAGTGTAAGAGCCAATCCCTTAAACAAATCCATTCCACAGGTCGCTTTTAGTGAATGAACGAATTTTTGAGAAGATGAATTGAGTTCAGGAGTACTCTGTATCCATTTATAGTCTTGTTTTTGCATAATGTTCTCCTTAAAGCAATATCACAATACTTGTGATGAGTATATTTAAAAGTGCTAAAGGCATCATTATCTTCCAGCACATACGCATTAGCTGATCGGGTCTAACGTGAGGAAAAGTAGCTCTTGCCCACATCGCTAAAAATACAAAAAAGCAAACTTTTAAAATAATAGCTATTCCGCCAGGTATGAACCATATTGGATTATACCCACCAAAAAAAATGATAGAAATAACAAAACAGAATGCGAATAGATGAGCATATTCGGCTAAAAAGAACATTCCCCATTTAAGCCCACTATATTCAGTGGCATACCCTGCAACAATTTCAGCTTCATGTTCTAAAAGGTCAAAAGGTGTTCTATTTAGCTCCGCATAACTTGCGACTAAAAATAATACAAAAGCTAGAGGTTGTTTGAATACAAGCCAACTCAAAATCCCATCGGATTGATAATTGTTGATTTCAACCATAGACAATGAACCTATAAGCATTAGCGGAGCCAAAATTGTAATTGTGCTTACAACCTCAAAACTCAAAAGTTGTATAGCTGCCCTAGCAGATCCAATCAATGAATATTTGCTTCCTGAAGCCAACCCTCCAAGTAGTGGGGCGTATATTCCCACAGAACCAGCTGCTAGAAAAAATAGCAATCCCATATTGATATCAGAAATAATTGGATGAACGGTGTAGCCAAATATAGTAAAATTTCCAAAAAATGGAATAGGGGCCATTGATACAAATGCGGACATCATTGCAATAATTGGAGCAAGTGTAAAAATTAACTTATTGGCATCTTTTGGAATAATATCTTCTTTGCTAAAAAGCTTGATACCATCTGCTAATACTTGAAACAATCCATATGGACCAACATAGCTAGGTCCAAGTCTACGTTGAAAGAAAGCTAGTATTTTACGTTCAATATAGGTAGCAAAACCACCTAAAAATGAAAAAACCAAAACAAGAACCAAGATTTTAATCAGTGTTTCTATAATAAATGCACTCATCTGCATTCCTTTAGAGTTAAATTTTCAAAAATGCTTTGTTTAAATATATGTTCATTATCTAAACTTGGAGAGATAACGAATATATCTTGATTTAAATCATAATCCACATAGACATTTCCTATGATTTCATCACCATTTTTTTCCAAACAAATCTCTTGACCTTCTGTCAGATTGAGTTTAGTCAAATTTTCTTTGGAAGTATATATTCCAGTTTTTGTTTGTAGGTTTTCGCTTGCTTGGGTGTTGGGCGAGAATTGTGCTTGAGGATATTTGAAATAGGCATTAAAAGATTCTATTTTTGGGAATTCAATGGAGTTTAAAATAGTATCAGAGGTGTTATTTCTGTGATTTTTAACGAAATCTAAATTAAGCACATAACCTCTTTTTTCTTCACCATTGGAACAATAGTAGTTTTTCAGACAATCATAATGGATTTCTTCAAAACCACTTTCTTTGGGTAATAAATGAGTATAATCAACTAGGCTTTCACCGCTAAGACCAAATGCTTGTGCGATATCACTGAGATCATATCCTCTGTATAGAATTGCTGGTTTTAATGGTAAAAGTTTGTATTCAAAATTGCTAAGAGTAGCTTCAATTTGATTGAGGGCAGGGAGAATGAAATCAACATGATGCTTGGCTTCATTTTTTGTATTAATTCTATCAGAATCAATCACATAATCTCCATATGAGCGAATACCCACCACTTCAGTTGTATCTTTTTTGTCTTCTTGGAGAGTGCAGATGAGTGAGATTCCTACAGAATTTGTCTGAGGTGGAATTAGGACTATTCTTACGCTTGTATTCTTCTCTAAAAATGAAAGCATTTTTGCAATATTTTTAGCATTTTTATGTTGATATACATCTTGACCGATAACCAAAATAGGTGCATTTGCTGATAAAAATATTTCTTTAAGTTGGATAAATTTATCATAATTCAAAGAACATTCTTCTAAAAGTCCATAATAATCTAATTCTATAACTTCTTCAATTTTTTCTATAATTTCTTTAGGCTCTTCAGAAGTGCTTCCATCTTCTATAGGGAGAGTTTTTTTGACCTCTTTTATGGTCGTTTTTGATATCTTTTTTTTGCTTTTATAAACGGTATCCAAAATATTATCAGGGTTCAAATCTTTTATTAATAACAATGCACCTAAAATCACTTCATCTGCTTGAGGGGGATACTGAATAGAAATTACATTTCTGCCAAGTTTGTCAATAAGTCCATCTTTGATAGGATGTGCATAGATTAAAGAGGTAGATTTATTTAACTTGAGAGCATTGTTGATAGCATAACGCAATAAAGGAATTTCTGTTTTTAGACTCGATCCTAGCGAGATAATAAGATCTGAACTTCCAATATCAGATAGTGTTGGAAAATATTTTTGCTTGAATGTATTGCTAAATTCTTGAAATTGTCTTGTGTCTTCGCAATAAATTTCAAAACCTATTTTTTTACGCAATTCTTCTATTATAAATGCTTCTTCATTGGTGATATCTCCACCGATTCTGATAGCTTTTGCATTTTTGATTTTTTGTACAGCTTCAGATAAGTTTTCGCTTCCTTGAATACTTGAGCTTATATCAAATGCAAATCTTCCTGCACCACAGATTGGGTTATAATGAAAATCATTGCTAACGCGATAAATTTTTTGCTTATCATTTAGAACATCTTGATGTTTGACCTGATAATCAATATGGCAACCTGCTGGACAATGAGGGCAGGTAGAGCTTATTTTTCGTAATTCCCAAGCATTTGAAGTATAGCTAAAATTTTTGTAACCCAACGCACCTACAGGACACACGGCGATACACTCTCCACAATCCACACAAGGATTTTCTCCAACAAAATCAATCAGTGCTTTTTGCTTTCTACTCCATACACTATAAGGGTCTTTTGGCATTGTGTCTTTAAAACTATCTGGAGCGTGTAATTCAGTCTTGACGGCTTTGAGATTTGCTTCTCCAATATTGTCCTTGCAGGTAGTAACGCAACGTTCGCAGACAATACAAAGATTTGGATCATAAATAGCCTGTGCCCATTCTTTAGGAACCTTTTCATCATCTTGAACACTGTAATTTTGAGATTCAACCTGATTTTTGAGAGTAAGATCTTGAAGCTCACATTCTCCGCTCTTGTCGCATACGCCACACTCTAGGGGGTGGTTAACATCATAGGTTTGCATTATGGTTCTTCTATCATCTATGACTTCAGGGGTTTGGGTGAGTACTCTAGCTCCATCTTTGGCTTTGGTATTGCAGGTATAAACGCGTTTTCCATCAACTTCAGCCATACACATTTTGCAAGCAACAGTTGGAGAACAACCATTCAAATAACATATAGTTGGGATATAAATATTATTTTTTCTCGCAATTTCTAAAATAGTCTGACCTTCTTTAAAATCTAATTGTTTTTCATCTATTGTTATTTTAGGCATTTTCACTCCATTTTTTGAGGGTGATTTTTATATAAGGATAGGTTTGATTACAAATAAAGTATTTACCTGGATAAAAAATAGCCACCATCCCTTTTAGATATTCCTCTTCAACAAAATCACAAATGAATTCTTTACCTTCAATATTAAAGGAAATTTTTTTCGCATCGGTTATTTTATTTGCGATTGCAAACTGTTTGGAAGCCATTATTTTTGCTTCGTTAAAACCAAAGAAGTTCCCTGATTTTTTTGGTAAATATAAAATAGAGCCATTTGACTCAGGTAGAAAATCAATATCTGGAAGCTCTATATTTTCTATACAAGAAAAAACTTGAGCAGATAGAAAGTAGCCTCTTTGTTCGTTTCCGTTTCTATCAAAAAAGTTTTTAAGATCATCATAGTGAATATTTTTAAATCCTTTTTGTGCAGGGAGCTTGGAAGTGATCTCTACAAGAGATGATTCTGACATTCCGAAATCTTGTGCAATGTCACAAATATCATAGCCTTCATAGGGTAAAGATGGGGTTATGGGCAATAAGCGATAATCTGTATTTACCATAGTGCCTTCTATTTGAAGCATGGAGGGAATTATGAAATCAGTATTTAAAACAAAGTCTGCATTTTCTTTATATTCGATATCTTCAATCATTTCATTGAGGATAAAACTGCCCTTTGTCTTATATCCAACAACATTATGGTTTTCAAGATTATCTTTTGAGAGATTGCAGATAAGTGAAATTCCCACAGAATTCCCAGAAGGAGGAATAATAATGATTTTTGCATGAGTGTATTTTTCTATCAATCCAATCATGTATGCAATCTGTTTGCTCTGTGGATGATAAAAAAGCTCTGATCCAATGAAAATCACAGGATTTTGAGCTATTCTAAAGGATTCGCTTAAAATATCAAGCTCTTCTTCACTAATATTGGACTCAGAACTCAAATAACCTATATCTAGTTTTTCAATGAAATCATTTATTTTAGGATCTTTGATGGTATTTTTTGTAAAACTAGATAGCATTAATGCAACAACACCTATTTCGGTTTGAACTTCATATTGAATATAGGAATGTTTTTTTAATCGTTCATCAGGGATTGGATGAAGGCAAATATGTTTTGTTTTTTGAGTTGTGATGGAGTTAATAATCTGGCTTTTGAGTACAGGCATTTCATCAAAAATAAAACTAGCTAGACTGATACATAAATCGGTTTCTTTTAATATTTCTTTTGTGATATGTATAGGTTTGCTAGAAGTGGATTTGACAATAGATATGAATTCAGAATAAACTCTAGCTTCCTCGCAATATAGTGGTATATCAAGTTTATTTTTAAGCTCATTAATTATAAAAGCTTCTTCATTACTTATTTGTGTCCCAATTCGAATCGCGGAGGCATTTTTGAAAGCTTTTATAGCTGTTTCAAGTTTGGAAATATCTTTATTATAAATGGGGGAATTGCCAAAGTTGTGTCGTCCAGAATGGCACAATTGGGAAAATTCCATTGCGGTCGTGCTCCTATAGATTTTTTTATTTTTAGAAATATGGGTAGGATTATTTGTATTTTTACCTTCATAGATAATATAACAACCCAAAGCACAATTTGTGCAAGTACTAGAAGTTTTTTCCAATTCCCAAGCATTAGAATTGTATTGAAATCTTTCTGAAATCATAGCTCCTGTTGGACATACGCTGACGCATTCATCGCAATCTTCGCAGTAATTTTGGGAGTTGATACCGATTTTTGAATTATATCCACCCATTACTACCTGTAGATAATTGTTGCCTACGATTTGATTACAGGTTCTTGCACATCGTTCGCACATAATACAAAGACTTTCATCATAAATCTTATTTTTAAATGAAATAAAATCATCTTTTCGTTGCACTGCTCCAAAAGTTTGCATAGGTATTTTGGTCTCTAGCACTTTATCTTGAAGTTCGCATTCTCCACTTTTGTCACATACCCCGCATTCTAGTGGATGGTTTATGCATAGAAGTTTCATGATTTCTTGGCGATGTTGTTCTAGTTTTGGGGTATGAGTATATATTTTAGCATCGTGCGTTGCCGGACTTTTGCAAGAGGCGATGATATTTCCACTTTCTTCCTCTACGATACACATACGACATGCACCAACAGGAGCCAACTTTGGAAGATGGCACAAAGTAGGAATATAAATATTGTTTTTTCTAGCAACTTCCAAAATACTTTCACCTTCTTTAAAAGAAAACTCTCTATCGTTGATAAATATACTCATTACAGCACCGCCATTGCTATGTAATAACATCGCATACATCTTTGAGCTTCAGAAAATGCTTCTTGATTACTTAATCCAAAATTAACTTCAACAAAACTATTCTTGCGTTCTGATGGAGATACTTTTTTGCTTTCAGATCTTTTTAGACCCTCATTCCATCCTTTAACCATTTCGTTTTTGTTGAATACGCCAATTTGATGGAGGTAGTCTTCCATTTTTTCCTCATCATTTAAGGATATTTCACCATTTTCCAAATAACGTTTAATAACACTTGCTACGCGTCTTCCTTGTCCTACAGCATTAACAATTGTGAGTGGTCCGCTCACACAATCTCCGCAGCCAAAAACCCCTTTTCTGTTTGTGCTAAAAGTACCTTCTTGAGTTTGAAGTGTTCCCCATTTGGTAATTTCTATTCCCCATTCTTTTGGAAGATAAGAAAAATCTGGGACTTGGGAAACAGCAGGTATCAAAATATCGCATTCAAGTCTTAATGGTGGCTTATCTATTTTGACAAGTTCTCCTTTTGGAGAATCTGGGGTCTTTTTAAGTTCAAATTGTCCAATATCTACAGCTATAATCTTGCCATCTTTGGAAACAATATCTACAACAGCAGATAAAAATTCAAATTTCACTCCCTCTTCTACGCTTTCATGATATTCTTCTTTTGAGGTATTTCTAATGATGGTAGCTTCATCTCTTCTGTATAGCATTGTAACGGATTTTGCTCCAAGTCTGATAGCAGATCGGACGACATCCATGGAGGTAAAGCCTCCCCCCACGCAAATGATATTCTTACCCGTAATATCAGGAAATTCGCAAAGATTGAATTTTTGAGCAAGATTGACTTCATCCATAAATTTAATAGCAGGGAGATAGCCATCTAAAGAAGAATCTTCACCCGGAAAGCCAAGTTTTTTAGAAATCCTAGCTCCTGTTGCCAGAACTATCGCTTGATGGGATTTTTCGAGTTCTAGCATTGATGTCTCATCCATAGCACTTGAAGTGTGAAACCTGACACCAAGATCTTTGAGCATATCAATATCGTGATTGTAGTGTGAAATAGGCATCCGATAGTTTGGAACCCCTACAGCCACTTCTCCACCTAAAACTGGTAAGGCTTCATAGACATCTACACCAATTCCTTCAATAGCTAGATAGTAAGCAGAACTCAATCCACCTGGCCCTGCACCAATAACAGCAACTTTTTTTTGAGTGGATGGACTTTGTGCTGGAGTTTTTGAATGTTGATAAGATAGATGCATATCAAACTCATAATCAGCACCAATTCTCTTGAGTTCCATAATACTGATAGGTTCATCTAAGATAGATCGACGACAGGCATTTTCGCAAGGGTGTGGGCATACTCTACCGCAAACTTGAGCTAAAGGCATTGAACTCCTTGTTGCACTCAAAGAGTCTGCAAAAAGCATATCTCTTACCCCCTCTATATATGCAGGGATATTTACATGTGAAGGACATGCATCTGTACATGGAGCAGTGATTTTAGAGATATATTTTTGATTATTAGCTATTTTTTTTGGATTTAAAAAAATTTCCCTTCTGGTTTGTAGCATTTGGAGGATTGGTTTTGGGGTTGTTTTTCCAATCTCGCATTTACTGGCATTTTGCATCAAATGTGCAGTTCTCTCTAGTTGATCTATATTCTCAAGAAGATTTTCAGGATCATTTTGAATTTTATGCAAAAGATCGTATAAAACCCTTCCACCATATTTACCTGGTGTGCATCTTCCACAAGCTTCAGAATAGCATTGATATTGATATGCGTAGTTTTTTAACATATCTAAAATATCTGTATCTTCATCAAATACTACAACGCCATCCCATCCTATAAATGATTTAATCTTTTCATTTTGAAGATTATTTGGGAATTCTTTTGTTGCAATAGAATATGGAAGAGAGAATTGCATCATTTAGACCTTTTTTTTACTACAAGTGTCCAATCAACTTGGTTGAATCGAATAGAATTCATTAAAATATCACCGCGATTTTTTATGAAATCCGCACTTTTTGGAATATTTTCAAAATCACCAATTTCAAACAAAAATATTCCTACCTCCTCATTAGTAAGTTCAGAATCAATCAATTCTCCCATACGATTATAAAAATCATTTTTTAAATGTCTGAGGTCAAAACGTTTCATCTATCCACCTCTCCAAATACCGCATTTGTTGATCCTATGATGGTTACAACATCGGCAAGATAATGTCCTATAAGGATATCTTGCAAACATCCTATATGATAAAAGCTTGGAGCTTTTATTTTAAGTCGATGCGGATAAGGATTCCCTTGAGAATTAATAAAAAAACCTAATTCTCCTTTTGGAGATTCTGTAGGAGCATAAACTTCACCTTTGGGTGGACGCATACCTTGTGTTACAAGAACAAAATGTTGCATTAAAGCATAATTTTGAGTCATAATATCTTCTTTTGTAGAGGAAATATAATCGGGAGCTTTTGCCATCAATATAGAATCAGTTTTTGGATACATTTCTATGAGTTGCTCTAATATCTTTATAGACTCTCTCATCTCTTCCATGTAGAGTCTATATCTTCCATAGCTATCTCCACTATTTGTTATAGGAACACTAAAATCTAATTCACTGTAGAGTTCATAAGGATCTTCTTTTCGCACATCATAAGCGATTCCGCTAGCACGAAGCATAATGCCACTTAATCCCCAATTTTTTGCCACTTCTGCTGAAATTGTCCCCACATTTTCAAGCCTAGATCTCCAAATTCGATTATTATCAAGCAGTCCTTCTATGAGTGCTATAGTGTTATGGGTTTCTTGAATAAATTTTTTTAGATTCTCAATCCATCTTGATGGTAAATCAAGTGGCACTCCACCGATTCTAATTGCATTATGTGTCAACCTAGCACCGCAGTACTCTTCCATCAAATCCAGACCATATTCTCTAGTCTTGAAACAGTATAAAAACATTGATAATGCACCTACATCCATTCCATGTACAGCTACAAACATTATATGAGAGATGATTCTATTAAGTTCCAAAAGCATCGTCCTAATAACTTGAGCCCTTTTTGGAATTTCGATATCAAGTAGTTTTTCCACAGCGTGAGCAAAGGCATAATTATTGCTAGTAGCAGAAGTATAATCAAGCCTATCTGTTGTGGGCATAAATTCATTATAAATCATATTCTCAGCTAATTTTTCTATTCCTCTGTGGAGATAGCCTATATCTGGAGTAGCTTTTATTACTTTTTCTCCATCAAGCTCTAAGATCAATCGTAGCTGACCGTGGGCAGAAGGGTGTTGAGGCCCAAAATTTATTATCATCTTATTATCATCTTGTTCGAAAACAATATTTTCAAATTGCGGTTTGAGCTTAGTATAAATTTGTGCCATTAGCGTCTCTCTTTCAAAACTTTAGCTTTAGATAAGTCTAGTTTTTTAACAAACAACGCTTTGGATGATTTTTTATCAATTAAAACAGATTGATCTTGTGAGCCCTTTTGCATCTCATGTCCTATTCTAGCGAAGTTAAAGGTATCTTTTTCATCCACTCTTGCACTATCTCTTTGTTCAGGACCTATAATTTGACGATATTCTTTTCCAAATATTCTATCAACCTCATACCAAGATGCACTTTCATCACCTTTTAAAGGATAAGATTTTAATAAAGGATGTCCAACCCAATCTTGAGGCATCAGTAGTCTTGTTAAGTGAGGATGTCCATTGAATATAATTCCAAACATATCAAAAGCTTCTCTTTCGCTCCAAATGGCACATCTAAATTCACTCACTATAGAGTCAATGTTTTCATTTGGGCTTAATACACACTTAACTCGAATACGTTTTTTTTCAATATTGTTGTTATCACAGGAGAGAAGTTGATAAAACATTTCAAATTCTCCTTTTATATCTAGCATATCAATTGCACTCATCTCACTAAGAATTTCATAACCGAGTTTCTTGAGAATTTTCATTATAGGTAAAAGATCTATCTTTTGAATCCAAAAAACAGCCGTACCTAGTTCTATATAACTTTCACAAATCTTGTGCTCATAGCTCAAATGATTCAAAATTACTTCATAAGGACTTCCTAATAAAGAAGCTTTTGGAGTTTGTTTTGGTTGGTAAAATTTATCTGTATGATAAGCTTTTTTTTGAATATCTAAACCAATCTTGTTTTGTCTAACCATCAATAATCCCTCTTTATATCAAGCGTTTAGGCGGGTTTTTGCCAAAAGCTTTCTGTTTTCTTATCTTTTTTTGAAGCATCATCAATGCATATTGAAGGGTTTCTGGACGTGGAGCACAACCAGGAAGATAAATATCAACAGGAATGATTCTATCAACCCCTTGAACGGTTGCATAAGTATTGAACATTCCTCCTGTATTAGCACAGCTACCCATTGAGATAACCCATTTTGGCTCGGGCATCTGATCGTAAAGCCTACGAGTAAATTCAGCATGTTTTTTAGTGACCGTACCAGCGATAATCATTACATCTGATTGTCTAGGAGAAGCACGGAATATTGTTCCAAATCTATCAAAGTCAAATCTAGATCCGCCTGC
The DNA here is from genome assembly GCF_030688855.1 of Helicobacter cappadocius. Lineage (GTDB taxonomy): Bacteria > Campylobacterota > Campylobacteria > Campylobacterales > Helicobacteraceae > Helicobacter_J > Helicobacter_J cappadocius. The sequence goes on from NZ_JAUYZK010000012.1 coordinate 21,837, forward strand.
TGCCATCATTTCTATAGCACAACAAGCAAGTCCATAAGTTAGTGGCCAAAGAGAATTGCTTCTAGCCCAATTTAGAAGGTTATCAACCGTTGTAAGTGCTATAGGTGCCCCTGAGTTTTTCAGGTAATTTATTTGATGTTGTGCCATGATAGTGCTCCTCTTTTCCAAGCATAAACAAAACCAATAATTAGGAACGAAAGAAAGCTTAACATTTCCATAAATCCAAAAATACCTAAAGCTTTAAAATCTATCGCCCAAGGAAACATAAAAATAACTTCAACATCGAATAAAATAAAAAGCATCGCAATAATATAAAATTGATGAGAAATTCTATTTTGTTGCTTGATAGGCAATGGACCACATTCGTATGCAGATAACTTGAGCTTGTCATTTCTTTTGTCGGCTAGTTTTCGGCTAATAAAACGTTGCACCCTTAAGGTTGTGTTAAAAGCCAAAAAGGTAAATACAAAGATGATAAACACCCCAAAGTAAGGATGTAGAAGCATAGGATTTTCCATTTTGTAGTTCCTAAAAAATTGAAAGTTTGTTCGTTGATTGAATTGTAGTCTTAAAATGATTAAAAATAAACAAAGAAAATTTAATCTAGCAAAAAAAGGGGATTTTTGTTACCTTTAGTAACAAAAAAATAGTGCTATTTTTTTACTATTTTGGAAGTAAAAATATTAAATTTCAATCTCATGAGGTATTTTATTGATGAAATAAGTTGCTTTTTTATAGCCTATATTCTTTACAATTTCTAAGCATTCTTTGTAGCCATATCCCACTTGATCTACGCTATGCGCATCACTTCCGAATGTGATTGGAATTTCAAGGGTTTTGGCAATCTCTAAGATATTTACACTTGGATATTGCTCTTTTACTGGTTTTCTTAGTCCAGCAGAGTTGATTTCAAGAACCATTTGAGTATCTTTGATTGTCTGAAGTGCTTTTTTTATAAGATTATATGATTTTATGTTTGGAGTATGACCAAAAATTTTGAGTAAATCAAAATGCCCAACTATTTGAAAAAGTTTTGTTTGAGCCATATGAGTGATAGCTTGTAGATATTTTCTCCAACATTCCTCCATATCCTTTTTGACATATTCGCCGATGAATTCAGGATTATCAAACCCCCATTCATCTAAAAAATGAATAGAACCAACCAAATAATCAAAAGGATAATCAAGAATTTTTTGTTCTATTAAATCTTGTCTATTGTCTATAAAATCGACTTCTAATCCACATAAAATCTGAATTTTATTTCCGTAGGTTTTTTGTGCATTTTTTATCATTTTATAATAAATATCTAATTCCTCAAGTCTCATCCTATACTTTGGATCAAACTTCATGGGAGAATGACAGGAGAAACCGTAAATATCAATACCTAATTCTATAGCTCTTTTGATATATTCATCTACACTTCCATGTGCATGATTGCATAAAATAGTATGATTGTGAATATCGACTCTCATATTTGTATTGATTCTTGCTTTTTGATTTTAGTTAAAAATTCTTCCAAATTAAATTTTTTACGATGGTTTTCTGTAAAAATATGAATCATTATATCTCCCAAGTCTGCAATAATCCAATCCTCACTCTCTTCATCAGTGCTATAAAATACTTCTCCTAATGCTTTGAGCTCACTTTTAAGCATATCTAGTAGTGCATAAGAATGTTTTCCGGCCATCGCTGTAGCAATAATAACGCAATCCACGATATAATCTTTACCTTCAAGGTTAAAAACATCTATATTTTCAGCCTTTTTTTGATCAAGTAGTTCGGTAATTATTTTTGTCCTCTTGGGCAAATTTTTTGTTTGTGTCAATTTAGCTCCTTATATGATTTAATAACTTCAAGCTTTATCTCTTCGGGTAGATCATCTGGTAGATATCCTAGCGAAAGACCCTCTCTAATTTGAGTGGATGAAATTTTGTATTTTACATCTGGGAGAGATATTTTACATAGATTATCTGCATTTGCATCATATCCATATCTTTCAATCAATACAAATTCGACTAGATTTTTGAGCTCTTCGTAACGTTTCCATTTGTGTAGATTGCTTAGATTATCTTCACCGATAATAAAAAATATTTTCTTTGGATTGAGATGATTTTTTATATGCAGTACGCTTTCGATGCTTGGTATGGGTTTTTTCTGTAATATTTCCATATCACTAACTTCCACCTTAGAAAGATTTGCACTCAATTGCTTCATCCATTTATAACGTTTTTTTGCTTCAAATAAGCAAGGTTTTTTTAGCGGATTTTGATAGGCTACAATGACAATAAGTTTGTCAATATCAAGTTTTTGTAATGCGACTTGAATTGTCTGAATATGGGCGATATGAGGAGGATCAAAGCTTCCCCCATAAATAGCGATATTCATCATTTATCTTTATCAAAACAAGAAGTTTTGGTAAGCTTGGAAAATTTTATTCCACCTAGCCCCCCAACTTCTAGGGAAAATTTTTGAATCTTTGCTAGGCAACCCTTAAGTATAATCGTTTCTAGGCAATTGCAGGATTCTGTATAAACATGAGTGTTGCAAAGAATATTGACTGAACTATTGTGCTGTATATCTATCATTCTTTGATCGAGTCCTCTTTGATAATGGTATGTAGTTACAAGCACAGCGATACTTTTATTTAATAAAGAAGAATAAGTTTTCATCTTCCAGCTGTTTTCCATATTGTTTTCGCGTATCATATCGTGCACTAACTCTGATCTAGATAAATAGCCGTTTCTTATAATACGAGTATCTAGCTCATCAAGGAGGTTTTCTTGAAGGGATAGTGAAAATCTTATCGCAGATTCTTTTTCTTTCATTTGTTTTTTAGATGGCATTTTGTAACTTTGTAAAAAAAATTAAAAGTCTTATTTTTCATGATTCTAGCTGTGCGTATTGTATCAAAAGTTTATCTTAAAATCTCAACTTGCTTTAATTTCTCTCCTTGTGAATTATTGTTTTTTGGTTTTTAACCTTTAATAATGTTTTTGTATTTCTAAAAAATAATATAATTAAAAAATAATGTTTAATATTGACAATTATTCTCAAAGTGCTAAAATATCAATTAAAAAATACAGGACATTATAGATGGAATTTTTGAAGTTACATATCGATCACATAGTATTTGTCGTACTTGGTATAATGGGATTCTTGACAATTTGGTTTACAGTGGAGCGGGTTATGTTTTATTGGAAAATAAAAGTAGATACTTATGAAGACATAGATATGCTTGAAGAGCATTTGACAAAGAATCTAACTACTCTTTATATAATATATTCAAATGCACCGTATGTTGGATTATTGGGCACTGTAGTTGGAATTATGATAACCTTTTACGATATGGGAATGAGCGGAGGAATGGATGCTAAAACAATTATGGTCGGATTATCTTTAGCACTTAAAGCTACAGCACTTGGATTGGTGGTAGCAATACCAACATTGGTGATTTATAATGCTTTGGTTCGTAAGGTAGATACGATTGTTAATCGCTTTAAGGTGGCAAAAAAATGAAGATAAGAAGAGGCGAGGGTCTTAATATTGTTCCTTTTATAGATATTATGCTTGTTTTGTTGGCGATTGTTTTGAGCGTATCAACCTTTATCGCACAAGGCAAGATAGAAATTGATTTACCTCAAGCTGATTCCGCTCAAAAGAAAAATGATGATAAAAAAGTTTCTATTGTTGTAGATGCAAACAATGTGATCTATGTTGATGACAAGCCCGAGTCAATAGAGGCTCTAAAAAGCTTGATTGAAGATACAGATCCTAAAACTCTTGTTGAATTAAGAAGCGACAAAGATTCCAAATTTGAGACTTTTGTTAAGATTATAGATTTGTTGAAGGAAAACAATCATGAAAATTTTGCAATTTCTACGAAAACAAATTGAATCCCCCAATAAGGTAGGTTTTATTGTTGCATTTGCGATCTATGCAGGTGCTATTACGATGATTTTCGGATCATTTAAAAGCACAGAACTTAAGCAGGATGGACAAAGTAAGCTTACGATGAGTTTAGCAAGTATCAATACTCAAGCACCTCAAAAAACTCATTCTACTTCCGTTCCAAAACCCAAGCCAAAACCAAAACCCAAGCCAAAAAAAACAAAACCAATAGAAAAGAAACAGGTTGAACCAGAAAAAGAAGTAAAAGAAGTTCAAGAAACCAAAGATGAAGAGAAACAAGAAAGTTCAAATACTACTTCTGAAGGTTCGCAAGCTGAGTCATTAGCATACAATGAAGGTGTAAGTGATGAATTCTTGGCAAAGATACAAATGGCGATTAGTAAAAAAAATAAATATCCTCGCATCGCTAGAATTAGGGGATTAGAAGGTGAAGTAATGGTTGAGTTTGTCTTAAATATGGATGGAACAATGCAGGGACTTAAAATTCTCCAAAGTACTGCTGGGGATATTCTCAATGATAGTGCTATAAAAGCAATTAAGAGTGCTTCTAAAGATTTTCCTTTGCCAACTCAAAGAGTAAGGATAAAAATTCCAATCGCCTATACTCTGAAGTCTTGATTAATAAAATTTATTGCTTGAAATTTGTGCTAGAATTCTCAAAATAATACAACCTAATTTTGGTTACAATGAAATTAAAAGAGAGTTTTTATGTATAAAAATTATTTTTTCATAGGATTTTTGGGATTTTTGCTTTTTGTGTTTGTCACATTTTCTATTGTCTTAAGTTTTAACTGGATTCGATCTTTTGATACATTTTTTATTGAATGTATTAGGGGTGATGTTGAGTCTAATTTGACATGGAATCAGTGGATGAAATTCTTGAGCAATATTGGAGATTCCAAAACCGTGATTGTTGTTAGTTTTGTTGTGATGTTGTGGATGTTTTGGAAACGAAAAATTATGCTTGGAATATGGTTTATTGGTAGTATAGCTATAAGTATGATTATTTTAAAAATACTAAAGGAAATGATTGCACGTCCGCGTCCAAATATTGAAAACTGGCTTAGCAATGCATCTGGTTTTAGCTATCCGAGCGGACATTCTCTGAGCATTAGTATTTTTTGTCTTTTAGTATTTTTATTTATTTGGTCATCAGAAACAAAGGTTTTTTTCAAATTTTTTTCTGGGATTTTAGCAGTATTGCTAATTTTTTCTATTATGTATTCACGTATCTATTTGGGGGTTCATTATCCTAGTGATGTCTTTGGAGGCTTTTTGCTTGGGTTAACATTGGCATTTTTTTCAAGAGGTGTCTATCTTAAGTTGTTTAAACATAAACAATCTTAAAATGATCGCCTTATGCTGATCGATCAAATATGGAGAGAAAATGCGTGAAATTGTCCTGATAAGCTCAAAGGAAAATGTGAAAATAAAAACACTTGTAGTTAATCAAATCAATCTTTTTTCGATCAAAAAGGCTATTTTAGATCAACATATTGATTTAAAGAACATTAATCAGCATGTTGATGCTCTGATTTTTACTTCAAAAAATGCCTTTAAAGCCCTTTTACAAAACATCCAGCAAGATTGTGAATTGGAAGGTTTTAGGGATATTCCAGCTTTTGTAATAGGAGAAGGAAGTGCCCAAAAATTACGAAAAGAGGGCTTTAAAGTTGAGTATGTAGGTATCGATTCTCATGGATCTGGATTTTCAAGCGAAATCATTCCGTTGTTAAAAAATAGAAAACCTTTATATCTTAGAGCCAAAAAGATTGTTTCAGGACTAGATGCAAAATTATTGGATGCTAAGATCAAACTCAAACAGGTTATCGCATACGAAAATAAAACAATTATTCTTGATAACGCCTTAAAACCTAGCCCTAAATCCATTTTGATTTTTACTGCACCAAGTCATTATCTGGCATTTAAGCAAAATTTTGGATGGGATGGAAGTTACTATGCTATCGCAATTGGCATGACTACTTTTAGCGTTTTTGATGGAGATGTAGAAGCGTTTGTAAGTCCGATTCAAAATATTGATAGTTGTATAGAGTTTGCAAAGGAACTAGCATCAAAATTGCCATGAAACCTAATGGGTTTGCAAGGAGAGCATAAAGTGAATTTTATTTTGGTTGCCATTGGTGGTGCAATAGGGAGTTTGTTGCGTTATTGTATGGGTAAAATCCTCCCTGCAAAGCTTTTTGGTTTTACTTTTCCTCTAAGTACATTAAGCGTTAATCTTTTGGGAAGTTTTGTTATAGGGGTTGTTGGATATTTTCTCGCTCAAAAATTAATAAGTGATGAGTTTAGAATCTTTTTTATTATTGGTGTTTTAGGTGGTTTTACCACTTTTTCTTCTTTTGGATTAGAAACTTTTAACATGATTGAAAATAAAGATTATCTTAAGATGCTTGCATATGTTTTGAGCACAAACATCTTTGGAGTTATTTTTGTTTTTTTAGGATGGTTTTCATCAAAGATGATTTGCCATCTTTAGAGGTTTTGTTGCTCTTTTTTATCCAATACAAATCTTGAAATAATAATCGTCTGTAAAAGTGTTGCGAAAAAATTAAAAAATGGAATAAGAGAAAAAATATACGCAATCAGACTAATTTGATAAATTTTGACTCTATTTTTTGACAGAAATGAATGATACTCAGATTCATTAAAAATAGAACTTCCAACATCAAAAAGCATCGTATTCTTAAAAAAGAAAAAGTGTGGAATCAAAACTGCAAAAACACCCACAACTGGAATAAAAAATAATGGACTTAAGATCGCAACAAACAAAATCAACCACAGAAGAGATTTTAAAAAATGAAAAATTGATGTTTTAATCCCTCCAAATGAATGAATAAAAATATCAGGATAATATTTTTTTCGTAAATATCCTATTACAATCGGGGTATAAAAGATTGAGATAAAAATATTTCCAATAATAGTTAAAATAATGACAAAAAAAGCAAGTAGCAGATATAAAAATGTTTTAATAAAAAACCCGCCGATACTAGCAAAAAATCCCGGATTTTCTAAAAGATTTTTCCAGCTTGTAGGTAAGATGTGTTCTAGAGTTGTTAAAATTTGGTTGCCAAAATAAAATAATATAAAACTCCAAAAAGCTATACCGATGATTATTGGAAGAAGGTTTAGGGCTATCATTTTTAAACTGAAGAAATCTTCCCAACTTTTTTTGATGTTTTGAAACATTTTTTTCCTTTAAGTGGTTCTATCTTGAAAATTTAGCTTTTATTGACTTTATTTAAGTTTAAAGGGTAATATTATGGAATGTGTTGCTTTTTGAGCACCAAAATTTAAATACGGAGATTTCAATGAAAAAAAGCATAGTAAGTATTATCCTTGCTGGTTCTTTATGTGTAGGTTTTTTAGGAGCTAAGACTTTGGCTACAGTTGATGGAGTAAATATCACAGAAAAAGATTTTGATGTTATCAAGCAGAGAGTTCCAAACTTTAACTATGACTCACTAAAACCTGAGCAAAAAAAAGCTTTGTTAGATCAGGCTATAAATAATATTCTGATAGAAAAACAAGCAAAAAAAGAAAAAATGGAAGATTCACCTGATTATAAGGCAGCTTTAGATGCTTTCAAAAAACAACTTTTGGTTGAAATATGGGCAAAAAAACAAGCTGAAGCTATTGGGAAAACTAAGATTCCAGATGCAGAATTGAAAAAATATTACGATGATAATAAACAACAGTTTGTTCAGCAAGAAGCACAAGCTAGACATATATTGGTAAAAACAGAAGATGAAGCCAAGAAAATTATTTCAGAACTAAATAAAACACCCAAAGCAAAAGTAGAAGCTAAATTTATCGAATTAGCAAATAAAGATTCCATTGACCCAAATACAAAGAACACTCAAAATGGTGGAGATTTGGGGACTTTTCAAAAAAATCAAATGGTACCTGAATTTTCAAAAGCTGCTTTTGAGTTAAAACCTGGAACATATACAAAAACTCCAGTAAAGACAGAGTTTGGTTATCATATTATCTATCTAATTAAGAAGAATGATCCTGTTACCTATACTTTTGAACAAGCAAAAGCAACTATTGAAGGTATGCTTAAAGAGAAAAAATTTCAAGCAGATATGAAACAGAAAGTTGATGATTTGAGGAAAAAAGCTAAAATTACAATTGCTCAATAGTTCTTAACAGAAACTATAATCTTAAGGGAGAATTTATGTTGGTTGTGGGTAATGATATTTTACATAAAGCTCATCAAGACGGATATGGAGTGGGGGCTTTTAATTTTGTAAATTTTGAAATGCTCAATGCTATTTTTGAAGCTGCAAATGAGGCAAATTCTCCCATTATTGTTCAAGCTAGTGAAGGTGCTATAAAGTATATGGGAATTGATGTAGTTGTAGGGATGACGAAAGTTATGTCAAAACGTTATTCTCATATTCCAGTTTCTCTTCATTTAGATCATGGGACAACTTTTGAGAGTTGCCAAAAGGCTATACAAGCTGGTTTTACCTCTGTAATGATTGATGCTTCTCACCATATTTTTGAAGAAAACTTGGAGCTCACTGCAAAGGTAGTCAAATATGCTCATCAAGAAGGGGTGAGTGTAGAGGCTGAACTTGGTAGATTGATGGGGATAGAAGATAATATTTCTGTAGATGAAAAAGATGCCGTTTTGGTCAATCCAAAAGAAGCAGAGGTTTTTGTTAGAGAATCAAAGGTTGATTATCTTGCTCCAGCCATTGGGACAAGTCATGGTGCTTTTAAATTCAAAGGCGAACCAAAGCTAGATTTTGAAAGACTTCAAGAAGTTAAGAGACTTACAAATATTCCGTTGGTTTTACACGGAGCTAGTGCGATTCCAGAATATGTTCGAGAAGCTTTCTTGAAAACAGGCGGTGATCTTAAAGGCAGTAAAGGTGTTCCTTTTGATTTTCTCCAAGAAGCAGTAAAAGGTGGCATCAATAAGGTAAATACAGATACTGATTTACGAATTGCTTTTATGGCTGAAGTTCGCAGAGTTGCAAATGAAGACAAAACTCAATTTGATTTGAGAAAGTTTTTTGCTCCCGGTATGGAAGCTATTAAAAAAGTTATTATTGAACGTATGAATTTGTTAGGCAGTGCTAATAAGATATGATTAGGAGAGTTTATGGCAATAGGAATGAGTGAATTAAAAAAAGGTTTGAAAATTGAAATAGATGGTATTCCCTATAAGATTATTGAATATCAACACGTCAAACCCGGAAAGGGTGCGGCATTTGTTCGTGCAAAAATAAAATCGTTTTTTGATGGTAAAGTAATAGAAAAAACTTTTCACGCAGGGGATAAGTGTGAAGAGCCTAATTTAGTCGAAAAAACTATGCAGTATCTTTATCATGATGGAGACACTTATCAGTTTATGGATACGGAAAATTATGAACAGATTGCTTTAAACGACAATCAAGTTGGAGAAGTTTCTAAATGGATGTTAGATGGGATGAGTGTTCAGATTCTTTTTCACAATAATAAGGCAATATCTGTAGATGTTCCTCAGGTTGTTGAACTTAAAATTATAGAAACCCCTCCTAATTTCAAGGGTGATACATCAAGTTCGGGTAAAAAACCAGCGACTTTGGAAACTGGTGCTGTTGTTCAGATACCCTTTCATGTGCTTGAAGGTGAAGTTATTAGAGTTAATACCGAAACTGCAGAATATGTAGAAAAGGTAAAATAAATTAAAGTTATTTATAAAATATTTTAGACTCATTGTTTATAAAATAATGAGTCTTTGAATTCTTCAGTTTCTTATACCTATATTTGAATATTAAAGAGTATTTTCTTTATATCCTTAATAATATTTCTACTTCTTTTTAATACATATTTTTCGCATAATAAATATTTTTCATACTTTTCAAAAATCTAAAATAATAACTTCAAAACCAGTATTTAAGAGTATAATTCCGCCCAAAATTAAATAAAGGTTTTTGATTATGGCAACAATAAATATTTCAGAATACAAGCTTAAGCCTTTTGTCTTAGAGACAAAAGCGATTATGGAAGAATATTTGCAGAAAACACAAGTGGATGTGAGTGACTATTCATTTGCAGCTAACTATATATGGCTTTCAAGAACAAGTGGTTTTTATGAAATCATTGATGATACATTTTGTTTGTTTGTCATGACCGGGGGGGAGCTTTCAATGTTGCTCCCACCTCTTGGAAATCCAAAGAATTCTTATAATGCAATTTTTAAGTGTTTTGAAATTATGAATGAAAATAACTCTTCAAATTATTATTCCAAGATCGAATATGTTTGCAATGATCTTTTGGAGGGATTTATTACTTATAGTAATGAGGGAGAGGTTATTTTTTCATCTTTGGAAAACTATATCATTGAGAAAAAACTTGTAGATTACATCTATAAAACAGATGATCTCATAGAACTCAAGGGGAATGCCTATCATGTGAAAAGAAATGAAATTAATAAATTCAAAAAAGCTTATCCTGATTTTAAAATAGAAACTCTTGATCCAGATATTCATACTATTCCTATCAATAATCTTTTTAATAAATGGGTAAGTGATCGTATTAAATATATGCCTAAGGAAGAAGTGGATAATTTTATGGATGGAATTTATCAAGAACGTCTTGCAGTCAAGAGGGTTTTGCAAGATTATCAAGCACTCGGGTTGGTTGGACTTGTTATCTATATTGAAGATGAGCTTAAGGGCTTTACTGTCGGGGAACAAGTAAGAGAAGATACAGCTAGTGTATTAATTGAAAAGACTGACTTTGAGGTTTTAGGTTGTGCTCAATTTATTTTTAGAGAATTTTGTAAAGTCCTAAAGGATAAATACAATACCGAATATATTAATGTTGGTGATGATATGGGATTTGAAAATCTCAAAAAAGTAAAGATGTCTTATAGGCCTGAAAAACTAGTTCCAAAATATACTATCTATCAAAAATAATGATTAGAAGTGCAAAACAAGATGATTTGAAAAAACTCTATAGATTGGAAGAATCTCTTTTTACCCTAAAAGAGGGAAGATTCACTCCTTCCATCTTTAGATATCACTTCAAATTAAAAAATCGTATCTTTGTACTTTGTGAAGGTGAAGAGATTGCAGGGTATCTTTTGGTGATAATGTATGCAAAAAGTGCAAGAATTTATTCTTTAGCCGTAGATTCAAAACATCAAGGTAAGGGTTATGGAAAAAAACTTTGCGAATATGCAATAAATTTAGCCTTAAAGGCATCCAAAAAATCTATTTCTTTGGAGGTTCGATCTAGCAATCAAAAAGCTATTAGTTTATACCTCTTGTTGGGGTTTAGCACTCAAAAAGTTTTATCTTCATATTATGGAGATGAAGATGGCATCAAGATGAAAAAACAACTCATGAAATAATGGAATCAAAGTAGCAAGATATTTAATATTGGAATTCTTACACTACAATATCTGTATATTTTTTATCAAAAAAGGATTTGCAATGAAGATGATCTTGGCTACATTCTTATCTATAGGCTTTATTTCTATGCTTTGGGGAAAGGAGGTTTTGGATATGAAAAACCTTCAGGTAAATCCTGCAAATATTGCTCAATATGATCCTAAGTATTTTAGTCTGAAAAAAAGTGACTATGATTTTCAAACCACCTTGCAGAGAGCAAAAGATCTTATAAAGCAACAAAAAATCAAGCTTTTTGTTATTTTGGATCATTCTAAGGCTGCGAGTGAGTTTCACAAAACTCTTCCGCCAACTAGCGTGATTGTTTTTGGGAATCCTTCAGTAGGAACAGGTAAGATGATTGCACATCCTAATATTGCTATTGAACTTCCTATGAAAGTGCTTATATATCAAAGAGGCAAAGATGTTTTTGTTGGATATTTGAGACCTGATTTTTATACAAAAGGTTTAGGGCTTGATAGTAATGATGCTTTTATAAAAGGAACACAAGAAGGCTATGAGAAATTTACTGATTATATCACTAAGCGTTAGTGGTCTTTTTTATCATAAAGTTGCAGAATTTCCAAAAACATAAGTTAATTTTAGTTAAGACTTAGATAAAATTCACTCTATATCAAACTATAAATTTTCAAAAAGGAATCTGATGGCAATAGATGAAAAAAAGCAGAAGGCGATTGAATTAGCTCTCAAACAGATTGATAAAGCATTTGGAAAAGGTGCCTTGGTCAGATTGGGGGATAAGCAAATGGAGAAAATTGACGCGATTTCTACAGGTTCATTAGGGTTAGATATGGCTCTTGGAATCGGTGGAATTCCTAAGGGCAGAATTATTGAGATTTATGGTCCTGAATCAAGTGGTAAAACAACTTTGAGTCTTCAAGTGGTTGCTGAATGTCAAAAAAATGGGGGTATTTGTGCGTTTATTGACGCAGAACATGCCTTAGATGTTTATTATGCTAAAAAACTAGGAGTAGATACGGAAAATTTGCTCGTTTCTCAACCCGATAATGGCGAACAAGCTTTGGAGATTCTTGAGACACTCACTCGAAGCGGAGCTGTTGATCTTGTGGTGATAGATTCCGTAGCCGCACTTACACCAAGAGCAGAAATAGAAGGAGAAATGGGAGATACTCACGTAGGATTACAAGCAAGACTTATGAGTCAGGCATTGAGAAAGATAACAGCTGTTTTGCATAAAATGAATACAACTCTGATTTTTATCAATCAGATTCGTATGAAGATAGGTCAGATGGGTTATGGAAGTCCAGAAACTACAACTGGAGGGAATGCGTTAAAATTTTATGCGAGTGTTCGTATTGACATTAGACGTATCGCGACCTTAAAACAAAATGAACAACAAATAGGTAATCGTGCCAAGGCAAAAGTTGTCAAAAATAAGGTTGCCCCACCTTTTAGGGAAGCTGAGTTTGATATTATGTTTGGAGAAGGAATAAGTCGTGAGGGTGAAATCATTGATTATGGTATCAAGCTTGATATTGTTGATAAAAGTGGTGCTTGGCTGAGTTATGGAGATAGAAAGTTGGGGCAGGGACGCGAAAATGCAAAAGTTTTGCTCAAAGAAGATAAAGCCCTAGCTAATGAAATTACTGCAAAGATAAAAGAACAGATTGGTTCTACAGAAGAAATTATGCCGCTTCCTGATGAGCCTCTTGATGAAATGTCTGAATAAGGAGTTTAAATGGTCTATATAGAAAATATTTATTCCCAAGAAGTTATTGACAGTAGAGGTAATCCGACGATAAAAGTTACAGCTGTTTTAAGCGACGGAACGATGGAATCTGCTATTGTTCCTAGTGGAGCAAGTACTGGCAAAAGAGAGGCTCTTGAGCTTCGCGATGGAGATAGATCTCGCTATTTAGGTAAAGGGGTTTTGAAGGCTTGTGAAAATGTAGATACCACTATTTCAGAGGCGTTAATTGGTAGTACGCCTTTTGACCAGGGACATATTGATGCTATGCTAAAAAGTATCGATGGTACAAATAACTATTCAAATTTAGGTGCTAATGCAACCTTGGGAGTTTCAATGGCTATAGCTCGAGCAGCGGCCAATTCTTTAGATATACCGCTCTATCGCTATATTGGAGGATCTAATGCTCTTGTAATGCCTGTTCCTATGCTTAATATCATTAATGGTGGATCTCACGCTGATAATACTGTGGATTTTCAAGAATACATGATTGTTCCTTTTGGATTTGATACTTTTAAAGACTCTTTGAGGGCTAGTGCAGAGGTGTATCAGCACCTTAAAGGTATTTTAAAAGATTCCAAACATATCACGAGCATCGGAGATGAGGGTGGATTTGCTCCAAATCTCAAAAATAATGCTGAACCTATCGAAATTATTTTGAAAGCTATAGAAAAAGCAGGATATAAACCTGGTGAAGAAATATCTATTGCCCTAGATGTCGCAAGTAGTGAATTAGTTGAAAAAGATGGAAAATATCATTTAGCAGGAGAAGGAAAAAAAGTTACCTCTTATGAGCTTGTAGAGTATTATGAAAAACTTGTCGCAAAATATCCTATTGTTTCTATTGAAGATGGATTGAGTGAAGATGATTGGGAAGGTTGGCAACATTTAACAGAACGTTTGGGTGATAAAATACAATTGGTCGGAGATGATTTGTTTGTGACAAATAAAGACATCTTAAGACATGGAATTGATAAAAATATCGCTAATGCTATTCTTATAAAACCCAATCAGATTGGAACACTTAGTGAAACGATGCAAACTGTTAGACTTGCACAGAGAAATAATTACAGATGTATCATGAGCCATAGAAGCGGAGAAAGTGAAGATGCTTTTATTGCTGATTTTGCTATCGGAATCAACACAGGTGAAATCAAAACAGGTTCAACCGCAAGAAGCGAACGTATTGCAAAGTATAATCGTTTACTTCAAATAGAATCTGAAGTTCCACACACTGAATATATTGGTAAGGAACTTTTTAAAAATAGATGATTGATTATAATACTAGAAATCGTTATTTTAAATTTGTACGAATGGTTTATGTTAATCGTGCAATTATTATTAGTTTTTTTGTATTGATGGGGTTTGGTGCTTATATGGCATATTTACTTTTTGGAACAAACTCTATAGAGGTTTTAATACAGGTAAAAAATAAACGAAATTCTCTTGAAGATAATGTCCATACATTGCAGTATAAGAATTCCAAACTCCAAAAACAACTTTTTGAACTCAAAGGATTGGAGCCGTGAAAAAAAATCTTATCATCTTTTTTATTTTTTATGCACTTATTGGCAGGGAAAATCCCTTTGAGCCTGTCGTGAATCCAAAAGATAGCTCTGAAAATTCCATACAAGATTCAAAAGGATATTTTGAAGCTTTTGATTTTAAATTACCCACTACCGCGAGAATTTTAAAGAGCGTGAGTGTAACTTATCAGAATATAGATGGTTCTATTGATACAAAAACATTTAATATTGATAAAAGTATTGATTGGCATTATCCTTTGAGTTTGAGTCAGAAAAATGCTCTAGTTTCTGAAGAGACAAATTATTATGCTATAAAACCTTTTGAATTTTTTGTTAAAGACAATAAACTTTATATCCATAGTGCTGAAAACATTCAACGTAGTTTTGTTTTGCCAACTCCCTATCGAATAATTATTGATATAGATAGAAAAACCCAAAATATTAATCAAAGTATTGATATTTCAAAAAAATATTACAGCAAAATCTCCATTGGGACGCATCAGAATTTCTACCGAATTGTCATTACTTTAGATGGGCAGTATCGATACAAAATAGATAAAGAAGATGAATACTATATTATTAGCGTAAAATAGAGTGGAAAATATTGTTATTATAGGTTTTATGGGAAGTGGAAAAAGTTCTGTAGGAAAGGAACTTGCAAAATACACACAAAAACAATTTTTGGATAGTGATTTATTTATCAGCAATCAAGAAGGTTTGAGTATTTCTGAAATATTTAACTCAAGAGGAGAGGCTTATTTCCGAGAATTAGAGAGAGATTTTATACATTGGGTGCAGAAAAATATTTTTGGTGCAGTTATTGCAACAGGTGGTGGAATGCCTATTTTTAATGATATTTCTAAACTTGGAATGGTAGTATATTTGAAAATAGATTTTGATGAAATAAAAAAACGATTACATCCTGATGAAATCAAGAAAAGACCCTTGTTGGAAAATATGCATCAAGCTAAAAGATTGTATCAAGAGCGTGAAAGGATATACCAAAGAGTTGCTAATAAGATTGTGGATGCTGACGCACCCATAGAAAAAATCATCAAAGAGATATTAAATCTAGTATAGAAAATATTAAAACTTACGCGTAATGTGCATCATCAAATGACTTCTATCGGAGAAATTTTCACTCTCAAGAGGTGGAGCTGAACCGATTTGATAGCCTTTGTGTGTATTTACCTGCATATATTCTAGCTTAAATCCAGCATCGATTTTTTCATTAAAAGCATAACTTAAATATAATGCTAAGCTTTGTTCATCCGCACGAGGACTAGTTGTGAGACGACCTAATATTTGCCAATCAAATTTATCTAATTTTTGTCCAACATACAAAAATCCACTTAAGGCATCTTTGCCCACCATATTAGAGAGTGCAGGACCAAAATCATATACGCTTCCTGTCCAAATATTATATGTTATAGGATCCCCATAGACCCCAATCCTACCATTAGCATTCCCAAAATTTTTATAAAGTATCCCGCCAAAATTATAGTTATTGTAGTAGAATTGTTGACGTATAAATAAGCTTTGAGCATTTTTACCTAGTATTTCATTGAAAGCTATCACATCTGTAGTCTCAGGGGAAATATTTGAATAAAATGGAAAAAGCATTACAATGGTGGTTTTTGATCTTAGACCGATGTTGTTAAAATTAGGGTTTGTATCATAGGTGATATTAAATCCTGGTGCATTCATACTATTTGGAATATAGTAATAGTAGGGTGATATACTGAGTCCATATTTGGAAAATTCAATTCCACCTGACATTAAGGGTTCTCCTTGTGTGTAAAAACGTCCATAATCCCAAAACCAATCATTATATGCCGAAGCCCTTGCATCAGAAAACATTCCCCAAATTTTGAAATCTTTATACTTTGCATAAAATTCTCCACCTTGGTTAAAAGCAGTGAACCAATCTTGACCATCTGTTTCGTATCTTCCGATTTTTAAACCAAAAACACCTTCATAGTTATAATTGATATATGCGTTATGTATCATAAAAAATCTGGGACTTTGTACATCTAAGCCACTATGTCCTGCCCAATATCCAATATATTGAGTTCCAAAATTATAAGGATAACCTTCAGCTTGACCTTGATGGATGGTTGAATCATAAACCAGTGCATTAAGCATACCTCCGATCACGATATCTAAACCCTTGGTGATATTTTTAAATTCAAAATCCATTTCACCAAGTATTGTCGCATAGCTATCTGTAGGGTATATATTTTTTTGGGGATTGTATTTTCTGCCATCAAAGCCAACCTTTGAGAAGGCGCTAGTTTGTCCTGTTAGTTCAAAATCAAAACCAAAAAATGGAGTGAGAAATGTTGTGCAAAACAATGCTATTTTAAAAATTTTCTTCATATATTCTCCCTAGAATTGTTAAAAACTATGTTTGATATAAGTAGAAATATAACTTCTATCTTCTTTAATATCTTGCTTAAGATAAGTTTGATAAACCTCATAACCCTTTTTGGTTGTATCATCAAAATATGTAATATTAATACCTATGCTGAGCTTATTGGGAAAAAGATAGTCCATATTTACCGAAAAACTTTCTTCGTTACTGCGAGGGCTTATGGTATAGCGGTTGAGCATATTGATGTTAAAATTTTGATATTGAAGTCCGTAAAAAAAGATATTGTTAAATGCGTCACTTGCAAATATGGCATTATTTGCGGTACCTCTATCGTAAATAGTGCTGTCATTAAGATCTATTCCAATAGGATTTCCCCAGCCACCAACAAATTCATTTGGATTCCCAAAATTTTTGTATATTTGAAATCCAAAATGATGCTTTAAAATACTTTTAGAAATTCTAAATATTTGCTTAAGATAGAGGCTTTCGCCACCTTTTTCTACAAGTCTGCCTTCATAGCCATATAGATAGGGACTTTTTGGATTAATATCTCCAAATACAGCTCTATCGCCATTATCATAGACAGAAAATCTTTCCTGTGCTGTCAGTGTATGATGAACAAACATTGGTAAAAAATCTGTTTGCGACTCTATGGGAATATCCCCAATAACAAAGGATGTATTATAGGTAAAATGCAAGGCTGCCATTATATATAAAGTTGGCTGGGTTTGGATATATGGCGTGAAACTCATATGGGAATTTTTGATTTTTATCCCTGTTGCAAGTGTAGGTATAGGATTTGAGTTTAAAAATTTGAAATCTTTGAGCCATTTCCCTCCCAAAGAAGATTTCTTTTCTGTTAGCACAGCCCAAATATCGGTATTCCATTTTCCAAGACTTGGTCTAATGTGCATTTCAGCACCTTCCTGATTTCCGGTAAGCCAATCTGTATTTCTAAACAAAAATCTTCCAACTTTCAGGCTGAAAAATGTGTTCTCATATCCTATGTAGAGATTAGAAAAAAAGTAATCTTTTGTATTCTTAGCACTAGCTTTTTCTTTTCCATTTTTTCCCAGATAGTATCCAAAATATTTATATCCAAGTCCATTGGGATTTACAAGGTTTCCTGATGTATCACGATCACGTTCTGTGGAATCATAAATCAAACCACCAAAGGCAAATCCAATTCCCATATCAAAATTATTGTTAGTATGAATGCTGAGATTGGGGGTAGCATAGAGAATTGAAAAGCTATCTGTGGGATAACGACCTGTACTTTTGTCAATATTTGTGTGGTTGAATCCAAATTTGGAATAATTTGCGATATCTCCTGAAAAACTATAATCAATACCAAGCATTGCCTCAGAAATGAATAAAAGTGAAATAAAAATCTTTTTAATAAACATTTTTTTCACACCCCTTCAATTCTTTAGCAATTTTTAGGGTTTATTGTAGCGTAAGTTCGCTTAAGCTTAAAAATTGTAGCTGATATAGGTTGAGGCATAGCTCCTATCTTGAGAAATAGTTTTATTAAGTATCGTAGTTGCTTTGCCTGATCCAAGCGTATATCCTGCAAAGGTTGTATTGTTATACCATTCCACTTTTACTCCTGCGGTGATATTCCAAGGAAATTTGTAATCTACATTCACAGCTACAGCTTGTTCATCAGCTCTTTTTGAGTAAGTGATTCTGCCTATTACCATCCAGCTTAATTTGGTGTAAGTTCCTCCACCGAACAAAAATCCAGAAATCGCATCTCTACGAAATATATTGTTCCAAGCAGCACTATCATAGACGGTATTATCATAGTTGTCAAAACCTATAGGATCTCCATATGGGGTTAAAAATTCATTGGGGTTTCCAAAATTTTTGTATAAAATAGCTCCTATATTGTACTTGCCAATATCAAAACGTTGTCTTATCATCAAACTTTCTCCACCTTTTCCGACAACTTGAGAATCTGGATTGATACGAGCATCATAATTATTATAAGCAGTATTTTTTGAGAGTGCGGGTCCCACAACTCGCATATAGAGGAATAAAATCTCGGTTTTGGAACGGAAACCTTCAGACTTGAATTCAGGGTTAGTGTCATATCCTAAATGAAATCCTGGTGCAATAAACCTAGAGTCTTGTGCATATAGATAGCCTTGAGCAATAAAGTTATCACGTTTGAAATCTGCTCCTGCGGCATAGACATAAAATCCTTTTCCATTATCTACAGGAATATTTTGATTCATATATTTAAAATCTTTGAGCCATTTTCCTCCAACACTTGCTCTCTTAACCGTTGTAAATGCCCAAATTCTAGTATAAGGAACTGCATAAGATTGTAAAGATACCCCTTGTATATACCCACTGAGCCAGTCGCCAGGAACTGAAAAACGACCAATTTTTGCTTCAATATATTTATCGTATGTATAGCCAATATACAAATTTTGAAGAACATAATTTCTTGTAGTTCTAGCAGTAGAAGGAGAGCGATAGTCCTTGCCTGGCCAAAACCCAAAATAGTTATATGCTAGTCCATTTGGATTATAAATAATATTTCCATCACCTTGAAATCTCGTATTGTCAAATACTATTCCGCCTATTGTTCCTGTTGCTCCTGCACTAAAACCAGCTCCTAAATCGAGATTTATTCCCAAAGAGGCCGTGAGAACAGAAAATGAATCTGTGGGATATTTACCTTCAGTGGTATTAATTTTGTCATTATTGAAACCAAATTTGGACCAGTTTTGCACTTGTCCATTCACTTTATAATCAAAGCCGTAAATACTCGAAGTAAGTGCGGAAAATATCACAGCACTCTGTATTGCTTTTTTCATAGATGCTCTCCTGTTAGTTTTAGTTTGAATTGTGCCATTCTTAATTTAAGACATATAAAGCATTAAAAGAAGTTTAAGGTGTGCAATAATATTGCTTGATGAAAAAGTTTTGATTTATATTTGTAACATTTTATTAGATGAAGAAAGTGTTTTCATAAAAAGACTGGTTTCTATGAAAACACTTTGAAAAAAACTAGAATTTGTAGCTGATGTGTGTCATCAAATGGCTTCTATCTTGAGTGATGGAGTGATCTAGGTTTCCAGGACTGATATTATTGCCTAAGTCATCAAAAAATCCTGCACCAGGATTGTATCCCGCTTTCGTGGTGGAATCAAACCACTCTAGTTTGAGTCCTGCTTCTATGTTATGGGTAAATTGATAATCTAGGTAAAGTGCCAAACTTTGTTCATTTGCTCTAGGAGCTGTAGTTATTCTACCAACCATACTCCATTTGAATGCTCCATAATCCCCTCCACCTTGCAAAAAGTAGGTTTGTGCATCTGCAGCAGTGATGTTGTTGATACCGGCATTCCCAATATTATAAATGCTATCTGTCCATTGTTCAATACCGATTGGATTTCCATATGTTCCAATATTCTGATTCGGGTTTCCTATGTTGATATAAATACCTCCACCAACATTATAGTTATTGATATCAAATCTTTGTTTGATAAGAATCGTTCCTCCGCCAGGTCCTTGCAATCCTACCCATTTTCCACCATCTAAAGAAGGACTCCAAGTATTGTATCTGGCAGGAGCATATCTTCCATCTAGTGAATTGTTATCTTGATAGACATACATTCCGTAAAAGGTAGTTTGCGATCGGAATCCAGAACCTGAAAAACCAGGATTGCTATCATATACAGCTTTTATACCTGGAGCTGTGTAAGTTTGAGGAGAAAACCACACATAAGGTTCGATGCTTACCCCAGAATGTGTCCAGTTAAGTCCAAC
Organism: Helicobacter cappadocius; assembly: GCF_030688855.1. GTDB lineage: Bacteria > Campylobacterota > Campylobacteria > Campylobacterales > Helicobacteraceae > Helicobacter_J > Helicobacter_J cappadocius. The sequence goes on from NZ_JAUYZK010000012.1 coordinate 42,567, forward strand.
TGCATGGACACCATAACGTTTGAGACGATAAAAGTTATACAACCATTGACCATCGGCAATTCCTCTCCCCCAAGAGGTAAAACCATAAAGCTTAAAATCACCTAATTTTAGTGATGCTTGAGCTCCTTCTGTATATTGATAGAACCAGTCCATATCTGATTCATATCTACCGACTTTCACATCTAACATATCGTTATATTTGTAGTCCAAATATGCGTTGTAAATAATATAGTTCTTTGCATTTCTACTTGTAGCAGCTGGCGAATAATAATCTGGATACCATTGATTCCATTCCCCCATATATTCATATCCCAACCCATTTGGAGTAGGAATATTTCCATTACTATCTTTGACAAACTTTGTAGAATCATAAACTTGCCCTCCAATAGCCCCACCTAATCCTAGAGTGAGACCATCTACAATGTTTGCATCAATTTGAAGTTTGCCCATAATATTGACAAAACTTTCTGTAGGGTATTTACCCTTTTCTGTATCGATTTTATCATTATTAAAACCAAACTTTGAAAAATTTATCGCTCCTCCACTGACCTTATAGTCAAATCCTTGTACGCTACTAATTGCCAACATAGATATAAATAAGGCTTTGTATTTTTTCGACATTTTTGCTCCTTTGTCTGATTTTATGAAACTGGAATTCTAGTTTAAAATAATAAATATTCATAATTTATTCATAATTTATTCATAATTTAATAATAATTATAAAAAGATATTTTTAGTTCTATCATAATTTTTTTTGAGATATATCTAGGATTTTCATCATTGATTTATCTTAGTTTAGAAGATGATTTTTGAAAAATATGCCTTCAAATCAGCTATATCTTAGGTTTTTTCGATAAAATACAAGTTCGTTTTGATTTTATAATTGAGACGAAAATAGCTCACACACGCTAGTTCTCAAAAGGTTGCGGTTTTACCGTTAAAGAGCGTGGAGGCAGAAACTGATTAAAAACAAGGAGAATACAATGGTTACTATGAAAGATTTGTTGGAATGTGGTGTTCATTTTGGACATCAAACTCGGAGATGGAATCCAAAAATGAAACGTTTTATTTTTGGAGTGAGAAAAAATATCCATATTATTGACTTACAAAAAACACTTAGATATTTTCGATATACTTACAATATCGTTAGAGACGCTACTGCTGAAGGTAAAACCATTATGTTTGTAGGTACAAAAAAACAAGCTAACGAGACACTCAAAGAATATGCAGAAAAAATCCAAGTTCCTTATGTAAATTATCGATGGTTAGGTGGTATGCTCACAAACTTCAGTACGATAAAAAAATCTGTTAGAAAACTTGAAATTATAGAAGATATGGAAGCAAGTGGTCAAATTGATTTACTTACAAAAAAAGAAAAATTGATGATTTTGAGAAAGAAAGAAAAACTTGACAAATATCTAGGTGGGGTTAGACATATGAAAAAAGCCCCTGATATGATTTTTGTGATTGATGTTGTAAAGGAAAAAATTGCTGTTGCAGAGGCTAGAAGACTTGGCATACCTGTTGTAGCACCTTTGGATACAAATTGCGATCCAGATGTGGTTGATTATCCAATTCCTGGAAATGATGATGCGATTCGATCTATACAGCTATTTTGTAAAGAAATGAGTGAGGCTATTCTTGAGGGTAGGGAGATTGCAGGAAAAGATGAAAGCGTTCAAGAAGCTCAAGGAGAAGAAAGTGAACCTGCTTCGGACGAAGAGAAAAAAGAACTTCTTCAAGAGGTTACTGCTGAGCTTACAAAAGAAATGATGGAAGGAGAATAAATGGCAGAAATCAACGCACAACTTGTAAAACAGCTACGAGAAATGACCGATGCAGGGATGATGGACTGCAAAAAAGCACTCGTAGAAACAGATGGAGATATCAATAAAGCTGTTGAATACCTCAGAGAAAAGGGACTTAGTAAGGCCGCAAAAAAAGCCGATAGAATTGCTTCTGAAGGCGTTGTATCTATTAAGGTTTCTGCTGATTTTTCTAAGGCTGTGATGATTGAAATCAATAGTGAAACCGATTTTGTTGCAAAAAATGATGGGTTTAAAGATCTTGTAGAGAAGACTTCAAATCTAGCAAAAGATATGGCAGTATTTAGTTTGGAAAACTTAGAAAAAAGCTCTATTGATGGGATGGGATATGGAGAATATCTCAAAACCCAAATCGCTAAAATCGGTGAAAATATCGTTGTGAGAAGAATAGCAGGTATTACTGCAGGGACAAATCAAATCGTAAATGGATATGTGCATTCTAATGGTAGGGTAGGTGTTCTTATTTCTGCTAGCTATAAGGATAAGAAGAATCTTCAAGCTTGTGGTGAATTTATCCGAAACATTTGTATGCATGCTGCTGCTATGAAACCTCAAGTTTTGGATTACAAATCTTTTGACTTAGACTTTATCCAAAAGGAAAAGATCGCTCTAATAGCAGAGGTCGAAAAAGAGAACGAAGAGCTTAGAAGACTTGGGAAGCCTCTAAAACATATCCCTGAATATATTAGCAGAATCGAAATTACTGATGATGTTTTAAAAAATCAGGAAAATGCTATCAAAGAAGAACTAAAAAAACAAAATAAACCAGAGGCTATTTGGGATAGAATTATTCCTGGTCAAATAGATCGATTTATAGCTGATAATACACTAATAGATCAAAGAATGACTCTCTTAGGACAGTTTTTTGTAATGGATGACAAAAAAACAGTGGCGCAGGCCATTGAACATAAATCCAAAGAACTTAACGATCAAATTGAAATTCTTGAATATATTAGATTTGAGTTAGGTGAAGGTATAGAGAAAAAAGTTGAAAACTTTGCAGAGGAAGTTATGGCACAGATGAAGTAATTTGTCTCCTCTCCATAAAAATAAGCCAAATTCTACCTATGGAATCAATCCCTGATTCCATGAAATCGTTGCTCGATTTATTTATAATCTACATTAGCCACAAGGCAATTTCATCAGCGATAAAAAAATCATTTGCCACTAGTTTTTGAATCTTTTGTTTATTATAGTTTTCCTCAATCAAGTGACATTTTTTTTCTTCAATCAAGATTTTTATCTTTTCTTGTTTATCTTTTAGTATATCAAGACTAACTCCCACTTCAGAACGCAGACCTAAAAATATCGCTTCATTATCTAGGTCGTTTTTACTTAAGTGCTCGATGTCTTTTTTTGATGTATTTTTGATGTATTTTTCTATATTTCTTTGAGAATAATATCTTATATATCCTTTTCTTCCGACAGCACCTGCTCCACATCCGATGTATTCTTCTCCTCTCCAATAAGCAAGATTGTGTTTTACTTTGTAACCTCTTGAATAATTTGAAACTTCATATATATGAAATCCATATTCAGATAATGCTTCTCTTATCTCTTCAAAAAATGAATTTGTTTGAGGATTTTTTTCATATATTTGTGCAAGTTTAGAATCTTTTTCAATACTTAAGCTATATGCAGATATATGGTTTATAGGGAGTTTGGAAGCATTTCTTATTTCTTCAAAAATCCTGTTTTTATTGTCTTGTGGGGTATCATATATAAGATCGATGCTGATATTTTTAATATTGCTTTGATAGATCAAATCTATACACTTATGAATATCTTCATAGTTATGCTCACGTTGTAGAAATAAAAGTTTATCATCAAAAAAACTTTGCACTCCTACACTCATTCGATTTACTCCAAAACTTTGCATATCCCTACACCATTGCTGAGTAATTAGTTCAGGATTCGCTTCTGTTGTAATTTCACAATCTTTTGATATTTTTGAATATTTCCATATTGCTTCAAAAATATTTCCATAAAACTTAGATTCGATGCTATTTGGCGTTCCTCCACCAAAAAATATAGAGTCAATAGTTTCTGTGTTTTGTTTAAGCGAATCTATAATGTCTTTTTGCAATGCTTTCATATATTCAAGCTTGAGATGATCTTCTTTGGCATAAGAATTAAATGTGCAATAACCACATTTACTAGTACAAAATGGAATATGGATATAAAGTATCATAGGTTTTAAAACTTTTAATTTTTTATTAATAAAGTATTAACGATTTTAGCATTAATATTACGATTGTAATTTTATCAAAAAAGGAACGAAAATGAAAAAATCATTGTTAGCACTTACGATTTTGGCTTTAGGGGCTATAGGATTACAAGCAGATCCTGCAACTATCATCAAAACAAAGTGTCAAGCTTGTCATGGAGCAAATATGGAAAAATCAGCATTAGGTAAAAGCAAGATTGTTAATACCCTTACCCCAGAAAAGATCAAAGCTGACTTATTAGGATACAAAGCAGGAACATTAAACCAATATAAAATGGGAGCAACTATGTGGGGTCAAGCCAAATCCCTAAGCGATGCAGATATTGACGCATTAGCAAAATACATCCCAACTCTCAAAAAATAATCTTTGGGGATTTTTTCCCCAATTACTCAAAATTCACTTCTAACAAAACCACTCTAAAGCAATTTTTATTTATAATGCTGTAATAATTTTAAATCGGAGCAATTTATGCAGATTAAAAAAAGCTACAGACCAAATGTAGCTGCAGTTGTTTTATCTTCAAACTACCCTAGCAAGTGTGAATTTTTTGTTGCTCAACGCAGTGATATTAAAGGAGCTTGGCAATTTCCTCAAGGAGGAATCGATCAAGGCGAAACACCCTTATGTGCACTTTTTAGAGAACTGAAGGAAGAAATAGGCACAGATGAAGTAGAGGTGATTGCTGAATTTCCAACCTGGATAAGATATGATTTTCCTTCCAGCATAAGTAAGAAATTTTATCCATTTGATGGACAGGAACAAAAATATTTTCTCGTGAGATTGAAAAATGATTCAAATATCAATATTCAAACTGATATTCCAGAATTTGATAGATATGAATTCGTAGGCTATGATGAACTGTTTGAGAAAATTACGCATTTTAAAAAACAAGTTTATAAACAAGTGATTGATTATTTTAGGAAAGAAGGGTATTTGTAATGTTGATTGTTCAAAAATATGGTGGAACAAGCATGGGCGATTGTGATCGGATTCAAAATGTCGCTAATCGTGTGTTAGAAACAAAAAAAATAGGGCATTCTTTGGTGGTAGTTGTCTCAGCAATGAGTGGGCAAACAGATACTTTAATAGGCTACACAAAGCATTTTTCAAAACTCCCAATCGAGCGAGAAGTTGATATGGTTTTGAGTAGTGGTGAACGTATCACAAGTGCTCTTTTGGCAATTGCTTTAGATTCGATGGGGTATAAATCTATTTCATTAAGCGGTAGAGGTGCGGGTATCATTACTGATGGTGTGCATACAAAAGCTAGGATTGAATATATAAATACTCAAAAAATTACCGATTTACTTAATGAAGGTTATATCGTTGTTGTTTCTGGATTTCAAGGAGTCACAGAAAAAGGAGAGGTAACTACACTAGGTAGGGGAGGAAGTGATTTGTCTGCAGTTGCATTAGCAGGTGCTTTAAATGCTGATTTGTGTGAGATATATACAGATGTAGATGGAGTTTATACCACCGATCCTAGAATCGAGAAAAATGCCAAAAAAATAAATAAGATCAGCTATGATGAAATGCTGGAACTTGCTTCTATGGGGGCTAAAGTCTTATTGAATAGATCTGTAGAATTGGCAAAGAAATGGAATGTTCCACTTGTCACAAGAAGTTCTTTTACCCACGATGAAGGCACATTAATTACTACGGAGGAAAACATTATGGAAAAACCAATTGTTAGCGGTATCGCACTTGATAAAAACCAAGCAAGGGTAAGTATCGCAAATGTTCAAGATAGACCTGGAATTGCTGCTGATATTTTTGGTTCTCTTGCTGATAATAATATCAATGTAGATATGATTGTCCAAACTATTGGTAGAGATGGAAAGACGGATATTGATTTTACTATTTCTGAGAGTGAGACGGATTTGACAAAGAAAGTTTTAGATAAATTTTTAGATAATGTTGAATCTATTGATTATGATTGTGATATTGCAAAAGTATCGATTGTTGGCGTAGGAATGAAGTCTCATTCTGGAGTTGCAAGTGCTGCTTTTAAGGCTTTGGCAAAAGAAAATATCAATATTATGATGATAAGCACTAGCGAAATCAAAGTTTCTATGATTATTAACATAAAATATTCTGAACTTGCAGTTCGAACACTTCATTCTGTATATGAGCTAGACAAATGACAGCTGCGATTGAAATATCAGATTGGATGCTTAAGGCGATTAGAGAAGAGAGTGAAAGTGTTGCTATGATGAGTGGATGGCTAGAAATGGAACGTTATCAGTGGGTTTCAATGACTTCCAGGACTATCGGTCATATATTAAATGGAGGAACACTCCTTGTGTGTACTGATGAAGATAGGCAATGGTTTGGGAAATATATCGTTTCATCTATAAATCGTTTAGGTGGGAAGTCAAGACCGATCTTACCCGTGTTTAATTTCACTGACTTATTGCCCAAAGTATTTAAGGAAAACTCTTTAATAAATGATGCACTTGATATATCTTATAAAGATTATATGTTTTGGTATATTGGTAAAACTGGTAATCCATTGGCAAATCTAGCCTTCAGCAGAGAAAATGGTTTTTTTTGGATTTTTGATGACTCTATTCAAGATGGATTGACATTGAGTTCTCTTGATACGATGATAGATTATAAACTTATCCAGCTTTTTAGGATTTTTGAAAAAACTCTTTTTGATGCTTTGTTTGGAAAAATTATCTTAGAATAGAGGCAAAATGGAACAAGCTTATAGTGGAATGATTGTGTTAAATAGCAATATATCCCAAGAAGCATCAGAACAGAGCAAGGGTATTTCTCCTGCTTTTTTGCGACTTTTTGAACGTGATGAATTTAAAATTGAGGATTCTCATGAAGTTATCAATGAGGCCTATATTGCTTCTGAAGAGCTAAAAACAATTATTATCGCAGCAAACTCTTATAATCATTTTGCACAAAATGCACTCTTGAAGGTTCTTGAAGAGCCCCCTTCAAAAACTCGTTTCATTTTGATCGCCAAAAATAAAACTTCTATTTTGCCTACCATTAGATCAAGGCTGCAGATTCAAGATAACAGAAACCCAAAAATTTTTGAAGAGTTGGATATAGATCTTAAAAATCTTTCATTAAAATCTATCTACAATTTTTTAAAATCTTTGGACTCAGCTCCAAACCCCTCAAGAGATACCACTAAAGAAAAAATTCAGTCTTTGTTATTTATGATAAAAAAACTCGGAATAAGTTTTAATGAAGGTGATTTGAAGAGTTTTGATGAGGCTTTGGAAGCTAATGCAAACTATCAAAAAGATTCCTACATTTTTTTACCGCTTTTATTGATGGTATTACGAAACCTAAAGGCAAAGAATGCAAAAAAATAGCCCTATGTCCATTAAAAGAATCAATCCTCAAGCAATTTATGATTACATCAAAAAAATAAATAGTGATGAGGGTGGATTAAAGATTATGAATAAAAAAGGCGATATTTTTGCCTTTCATATCACTTCTGCTTCTCTTCCAGCGGCAAATATACTCAAACAAGAAGCGTTGAGTGTTGGAGGGGATTTTGCTACACCCTATGAGTGTATTTTGGGTCAAAAAAGTCACTATGATGGTGTTTTGATAGCTACAAAATCACAGTTAGAGCAGATTGCAAAAAAATGTGCAATTCAGCCTTTTGGACTTAAAAAAATTGGAAAATCCATATCAGAACATTTGAAAAACAATCCTCAGTCTCCATCAAATATGGAAATATCCTCTGCTATTATGGCTATTATTAATATCACTCCAGATAGCTTTTTTGCTCCTAGTAGGCACAGTGTGCACGAATCTATTGAGAAAATCCACACCCTTATCAATAAGGGTATAAAACTCATTGATATAGGACCAGCTAGTTCTAGACCAGGTAGTGAGCTTATAGAGGCACAAGAGGAAATAGATCGCTTGAGGGAGATTGCCCTATACATCAAAAATGAACATTTGAACGAAAAGGTGATATTTAGTATCGATACATACAATCCAGCTACCGCAGATTTTGCACTTTTTCATGGATTTAAAATCATCAATGATGTGAGTGGATTTGCTTATCCTGATATGTTTAAAATTGCAGCAAAGCATCATGCAAAAGTTATCTTGATGCACACACAAGGTACACCCAAAGATATGGATCAATTTACTGATTATGAAGATTTGTTTGTACATATAGATGGTTTTTTTGCTGAAAAAATTGATTGTTTGAAGTCATATGGAATTGATGATATTATTTTAGATGTCGGAATTGGTTTTGCCAAAAACGAAGTTCAAAATTTAGCTCTTATCAATCACTTAAAGCATTTCAAGCATTTTGGTTATCCGCTACTTATTGGAGCAAGTAGAAAAAGCGTTATAGGTTCTATTGTGGAGAAACCACCTCTTGAGAGGCTTAGTGGGACACTCGCATTTCATCTAATTGCTTTTCAAAATGGAGCGGATATTTTGCGAGTTCATGATGTGGATGAACATATTGATTGTCTGAAAATCTATCAATCTCTAAAGAGTGCTAATGTCTAAAACAAGCTATCTTTCATCAAGTCTAATGAAGATCTATCTAACCAATCGTGGGCATACACAAACTGAACTTAATCATTTGAATGATTCAGAGCTTTTTGAGTTATATAAAGAAGAAAGCTTGGAATATCTTCATCTTTTTCAATTAGAGCTTGATGAACAGATCGGCAATACAATCAAGAATCGTCCAAAAAACTATAATAGCCCTAGCAAACTCAAAACAAAAATTGAAAAAATAGGAAAAAATATTTCAAAAGTCTATGATATGATTGATGAATATATTGATGATTACACTTATGAAGAGTTTTTGGAGATTTTTCGATCTTATCTGAGGATTCCAGCAGTAAAAATCCAAAAAATCCTAAAAGTGAAATACAGACAACTCCAAGAAGTATGGCTAGAAAAACTAAAGGTTAGATTCTCCTCTCTTCCTGATGAAGAGAGGATTCAGCTGATGGACTATTATGAAAAAAATAGAGACAATATTCAGAAACTCAAACAAATCTACCATCTCTCAGAAGATGAAAATTACATCAAAAATATCCAACAGATTTCAGAATTTAAGCTTGATATAATGGAAAGCTTTATGCCCGAATTGATGGAAGAAAACTACAAGGCTTACTATGATGAAACACCTGAAAAAATAAATCTTGTTCAAGAAGTGTTGACACTCACACACTCTTATCCTAGAAGCTTTCTCAAAGAGCTTTCAATGTCAAAATTAGTTTTTTTGAAAAATGAGATTATAGAGCAAGATAAAAGAGAAATCGCTGACAAAAAGCTTTTCAACAAGCATACCAAAGCCCTAGAGGAGGCGTTAAACTCTCCAAATGACACAGACTTTTCAAGAGCTGCACTAGATGCTATTACAGAACTAGATAGCGATATTCTCCACAGAGTGGTGAATTATCTGACGAATAAAAATAAAGCATTTCTCAATAAGTTTAACACAGCTATCAAAGGGTATCAAAATATCTTGAAAACTAAATTCATATAAAACAAACGATATTTGATGTATAGTGTTTATAATTTTCTAAAAATACAGCAAAAATGATTTATTTTTTTAAAATTAAATACTTTGCAATTTTTTTCAGCTAAAATAATCAAAAATTCAAGGAGAAAAATATGTATTCTCAAAAAATCCAAAATCTATCAGAATCCGCGACTATTGCTATCAGCACTCTGGCTTCCGAACTCAAAGCAAAAGGTAGAGATGTGCTTAGCTTCTCTGCTGGAGAGCCTGATTTTGACACACCCCAAGTTATCAAAGATGAGGCTATCAGAGCCTTGAATTCAGGTTTTACCAAATACACTGCCGTAGCTGGGATACCTGAACTCAGGGAGGCGATTTGCAAAAAACTCAAAAAAGACAATAACCTTTCCTATACTCCCAAGCAGATTCTAGTGAGTAATGGTGCAAAACAATCTCTATTTAATATCTTCCAAGCACTTATAAATGATGGCGATGAAGTGATTATTCCTGCTCCATATTGGGTAACTTATCCAGAACTCGCCACTTATAGCGGGGGTAAGCCTGTATTTATCAACACTGATGAAAATAGCAATTTCAAGATCACTGCTAAGCAACTCAAAGAAGCTATCACATCAAAGACAAAAATCCTCGTGCTTACCACACCTTCTAATCCTACTGGTATGGTTTATACAAAAGCTGAACTCACTGAAATAGCACAAGTGCTAAAGGATACCAAAATCTGGGTCGTGAGTGATGAGATGTATGAGAAACTTCTCTATGGCGTGAGTTTTACCTCTGTGGCTTCTATCAGTGATGATATGATGAAAAGAACTATCACTGTAAATGGTCTGAGCAAGGCTGTTGCGATGACAGGCTGGAGGATGGGATATCTCGCTAGTGTAGATGACAAGCTAGTGAAGCTAATGGATAATCTCCAAAGCCAATGCACTTCTAACATCAACTCTATCACACAAAAAGCCTCTGTAGTGGCTCTCAGTGGCGATGCGGACAATGATATAGAAATGATGAGAGATGCCTTTGAAAAGCGAAGGGATTTGGGCTGTGAGCTTATCAATAATATCGCAGGACTTAGCGTTCAGAAACCTCAGGGGGCATTTTATCTTTTTATCAATATCAAAGGCGTAAGCAGATTTGGTGGGGATTCGATGAAATTCTGTAGCGAACTTTTATCACAAGAAGGCGTGGCGTTAGTGCCTGGAAGTGCCTTTGGGATGGAAGGGTATGTGAGATTTTCTTTTGCTTGTTCTACAGAGCAGATTACTGAGGGTATCAAGAGGATCGAAAAATTTGTGAGAGGGTAAATCCCTCTCTTAATTTTCGAGATTTTCCAAGAAACCAGAAAAGTCTTTTTCTAGCTCTTCTAGTGTTTTATATCTTTTGTTTTTATCACCATTTGTGCCTTTTTCCAAAAAATCACATTTTTGATTTTCTATTCTAGTTTTTCTAGTTGCTACAAAAAATAAAATCCTTGTGAGAGCATAGATTTCATGAACTTTATCGTAGTTCTCAAAACCAATTTGTGATAAGTCTGAGAAGTCATTAAAAGAACCTTTTAATTCAGTTTCGTGCTTTGTTAAATCACTCTCAGGTATTTTTACAAGCCCAAAATCTGAGATTTTTACTACTACTACATCATGATATTTTTTTAAAAGGATATTATTTGGACTTATGTCTCTATGCAGAAATCCTTTGTTCCATATGTATTTGAAAGCCCTAATGATTTGAAGACCTATACTTTTCCTTTCCTCTATTTTTAATTTATTATTCTTTTTATCAATATATTTTTGAAGTGTAAGATCAGCATATTCCATACAATACTCGTTTGTATCCTTTTTAAAATAATATACTTCTAAAATATAAGGACTTTTTAATTCCTTCATTATCTCAAATTCTCTTTGAAATCTTTTTAATTCTTTATCAGTCAAATCTTCTTTTGCTCTTTTTATTGCAAAAAATTTATTGTAGTAATCGTCTTTATATTTAAATACATGTGCGTATGAGCCATTTCCTATGAGTTTTAGTTCAAAATTTAAATTATCATTTCTTATTACCTTATTGGATACTCTAATAAAAATAGGAATTTCATAATAAATAGTTATTGTGTCTAACCCTATAGGAATTTTACTACCAAAACTTTCTTTTAAAAAATCTATACATATATCAAATAATTCTTCATAATCTTCGTCTATTTTAAAGGCATAGATAGTATTTTTTAATTCTTCTTGAAATTTTTTTGATATTTTTAATACTTGAAGCAATGCTCTACTATCATCTGCCCAATAGTATCTATTGCTATTTTCTGTTGCTGGTAATCTTGAATTCATTGATTTGAAACACTTAATTATTTGTTTATGGAGTGTTGAGAATATAAGTTTTAAATCGCAATCTTCAAAATCATTATAGAGTGTAATATATTCTTCTGTTAAAAGATTCTCTAGTTGCTTTTTTGTGCTTGTTATAGTATTTCTAATAGAAAGATCATTTTTATTCATTTTTAACCCTCTTCTATAATCTTTATATCTTCATCTGTGAGGTTGTAGAGTTTATACACTAGAGTATCTATTTCTTTTTCTAGTTTGGAAATATCAGCTTCGCAGTCTTCTTCTTTTAGTTTGAGTATTTTATCAACTAGAGAGATGATTTCATTAACAATTTTTTGGTTTTTGGGTTTAATTTTTGGAATAGGTAGTTCGCCAACACTCAAAGTATCAAAACTAAAAGCACCACCCTGCATATGTGTTGAGAAATATTTTTTGGTATAAAAGTAATTCATTAGTGTGCTATTTAAGACACCTAGAATAAATTTTTTATCTATTTTAAAATTCCATATAACATTGATTTTTCCTCCAAAAGAACCTTTTGGAGGAAAACAGCAACGAATGATATTTGTCATTCTAGACATAAAAATAACTTCCGAATTTTCGAAAATGGCAATCTTATTTTTAGAATAATAAAATGGTATTCTTTTTAAGAATTTATTTTGTTTGTAATTGTATTTTGATATATCAGAAGCTTCTAAAAAAGGAGCATTTTTGTCAGTTTTGATATTACCTACATCTTCTCTAAAGCCAGCAACTGATAGACCACAAAAAACTTCACAAAAACTATTTAGTGTCTCATAATTCATATTAAATATTTTTTCAGTAATTGGGTTTAAAAATAGAGATAGATTTTCTATATATTTTGCTTCTATTTTTTTATATTTAATTCCATCAAGATTTTTATCTGCTACGTATCCAAATAAAATACTAGAGTTTTTGTCATCTTTATGCCCAAAATAATTGATACAAGTGTAGGTGGAAGCACTATCAAAAATTTTTAAATCAGATATATCTAATATTGAAATAAGTTCTAGATTTTTATCAATAAAACTTCTTATACCTTTTCCTGAATTTAATGAAATATAAGAAATTGGATTTATAAAAATAATATTTCCTCGCTTTTGTATTAGTGAATCTGCAACTTCAATAAAATATACAAATATACTTGCAGTCTTAGAAATGCCATATGAATATGAGGTTTTTTCAAGATGTTCTTTTGTATCATCATTAATTCTTCTATAATCTATATACGGCGGATTGCCAATCACGAGATCAAACCCTACAAAATCCCCTTCTTCATCTAACACTTCAGGGAATTCAAA
>NZ_JAUYZK010000013.1 GCF_030688855.1 Helicobacter cappadocius
CTTGTGAGTGATATTTCTTTGGGGATTCCTGCGGAGATACAGATGCGGAAGAAGCAGTATGAGTATTACAGAGACAGACTGCTTAGGTTTGAGGAGGCACTTTAGGGCTAGAAGCTACTAAGCTGATGTAACTATTCTATAAGCTCCTTATTTTAGCTATCTCATCACGTATTCTTGCTGCTTCTTCAAAATCCAGCCTTTTAGCAGCATCTAGCATTTTTTTGCTAAGTTCTTTGATGATGGAATCCTTTTCAGCTTTTGGAATTTTTGTTTTTTTCATAGCTTTTTCATAAAGCTTTGCGTTTGCAGTTGATTCTAATCTGAGTTCTTCTTCTAGATTTCTAGCCACTGATTTTGGAGTGATGTTATTAGCTTTGTTAAACTCTTGTTGTTTTGCTCTCCTATAATCTGTGATTTCCATCGCTCTTTGCATACTTCCTGTAATTTTTTTGGCATACAAAATCACTTTTCCATTGATATTTCTAGCAGCCCTTCCCATCGTCTGTATGAGGCTAGTTTCACTACGTAAAAATCCTTCTTTATCTGCATCCATAATCGCCACCAAACTCACTTCAGGAAGATCTAACCCCTCTCTTAAAAGATTGATTCCTATGAGAATATCAAACTCACCTAAACGCAAATTTCTAATGATGTGATTACGTTCTATTGCATCAATCTCGCTGTGCATATACTGCACCTTAAGCCCCAATTCAGAGTAATATTTGCATAGCTCTTCTGACATCTTTTTTGTCAGAGTTGTGATAAGAACGCGTTCTTTTTTTGCGAGTACTTTTTTTATTTCATCATAAAGATTTTCTACTTGTGTATCACTATCTCTGACTTCATAAACGGGATCTAGCAATCCTGTTGGGCGAATGATTTGTTCGGCGATATTGGATTTAGAAAGTTCTAACTCTAAGGGTGCAGGAGTAGCGGATACAAAAAGATAATGTGGGGCTTTGTTGATAAATTCATCAAATTTTAATGGCCTGTTATCAAGAGCAGAAGGGAGGCGAAATCCATACTCAACCAAAACACTCTTTCGGCTCATATCCCCAGCAAACATAGCGCCAAATTGTGGCAAACTCACATGGGATTCATCTACGATAACCAAATAAGGTCTCTTTTTTTGTTCAAAATAATCACTCAAGCTATAAGGCGTCTCTCCAGGTGCCTTTCCTGTGAGGTGTCTAGCATAGTTTTCGATCCCCTTGCATATACCACTAGTGGCAATCATCTCTAGATCAAACTCTGTTCTTCCTTTCAACCTACTATGTTCAATCATCTTGCCTTCTTTTTCATAGAAATTAAGTCGATCGCTTAGCTCATCTTCGATATTTTTTATCGCTACATTAAGTCTTTCTTGACCAACGATAAATTGATTTGTAGCATAAAGAACATAAGAATCTATTTTTTTAATTTCTTTGCGTTCTATGCTATCAAAAACCCCTATTCTCTCTATCTCATCTCCAAAAAATTCAATGCGAATAAATTCCACTTCATTATAAGCTGGAAAAATATCAACACTCTCTCCTTGTGCTCTAAAATTACCTCTATCAAAAAAATTATCATTCCTGCTATAACCCATATCTACAAGTTTGAGTAAAAATTCCTTGTAATTGCGTTTTTCTCCCACTTCTATTTTTTCTATCATCGTAAGATACTCTGTAGGATTTCCCAAGCCATAGTTCGCTGAAACACTTGCTATAACAATCACATCATCATAAGCCAAAAGAGATGTCGTAGCAGAAAGCCGCAGTCTCTCCAAATCATCATTAATAGAGCTATCTTTTTCTATAAACAAATCCCTACGTGGAATGTATGCCTCTGGCTGATAATAATCAAAATGAGAAATAAAATATTCGACATGATTTTTTGGAAAAAAACCCTTGAATTCACTATAAAGCTGAGCACACAAGGTCTTATTATGGCTCATAATCAAAGTTGGCATATTAAGCTTTGCAATAATATTTGCCATCGTGTAAGTTTTTCCGCTTCCTGTTACTCCTATGAGAGTTTGATATTGATTCCCTTCTTTGATGCTCTGGCATATTTTTTCAATAGCCTGGGGCTGATCCCCTGCAGGAGAATAGCTAGAATTGAGTATGAAATTTGGCATTATGATTCCTAAAACTCTAAATTATTAGCTACAATTATACTTTAATTCTCACACCTTATGACCTCTTAGGAGCCAAAATGTCATTGATAGAAAAATTAAGTGAAAAAATCGACCTATTATTAGATAAAACCAATAATCAAGAACTAGAAATTCAGGACTTGAGGCTAAAAATCAGCACCCTCATAGCACAAAGCGAAGAAAAAGATAGGCAAATATCCACGCTTTATGAAGAAATCGCAAACAAAGATAAAAGCGTTCAAAGTCTATATGATAAAATCCAAGAAGTATTAGACAAATGAAACAAGAATCTATAGAAATCAGAGTTTATGATAAAATCTTCAAACTAAATTTAGATACCTTCACGCCAGAGGCGGCAGATGAGATCAAAAAAACTTTTGAAGATCAAGATATTAAGCTTATCGAATTGATACAAAAATACCTAAGCAAAGTCCAAGAATGTTCAGAACTAAATAATCAACTAAAGAGCTTACTTCAAAAAATCCCTTCATGAATTATTATGAAATAGCTCCATTAAAGCTAAACTCACCTATTTTAACTTACCAATCTGCACAAACCTTCCAAAAAGGCGATATTCTTGATATACCCATCAAGAATAAGATATTACAAGGGGTGGTTATAAGATCCTGTGAAAAACCAAATTTTTCCTGCAAACAAGCTCAAAGTACTCCTTATTATTTTGGAAAAAATCAAATTATTCTGGGAGATTTTATTGCGCAGTATTATTGCTGCACTTATGGAGAGGCTTATGGATTATTTGTGCCATTTGAAAAAAATACAACCCCTATTATTACCAAAACCTCAAGCCACTATCCCAATGCACTAAATGCTATCCAAAAACAGGCGCTAGAAAATATCTATAAAAAACCTTTAGCACTGCTATTTGGAGATACAGGAAGTGGAAAAACAGAAATTTACATCCATCTTATTATAGACACGCTTGCTCAAAATAAAAATGTTATTTTTCTGATGCCTGAAATCTCCCTAACTCCTCAAATTGAGGCAAGATTAAAAAAAGTATTTGGAGAAATCGTAGGCATATGGCATTCCAAAATCTCTAGTAAAAAAAAATCCGCTCTTTTAGAAGATATCAAAAAAGGCAGGATCAGAATCATTGCTGGGGCAAGAAGTGCTTTGTTTTTACCTCTAGCAGATCTAGGGCTTATCATTATTGATGAAGAACACGATGATGCGTACAAATCACAACAAAAACCTCGATACAATGCTAGAGACATCAGTCTTTATCTAGGAAACAAGAATAATATAAAAATTTTATTAGGCTCTGCAACCCCTAGTGTGAGTAGCTATGAAAATGCAAAAAAAAACAACTATTTAATACGATTGCAGGGGAGATTTTTTGAAACAAAAAAACAAATTCTATTTGAAAATAAACCCACACAAATTACCCCAACACTCTTGGAAAATTTAAAAAATATTCTTGAAAAAAAAGAACAAGCCATCATATTTTTACCTACACGAGGAAACTTTAAAACCCTCTTGTGTCAAGAATGCGGTCATAGCATAAGATGCCCGTTTTGCAGTGTGGATATGAGTTTGCATTTGAATAAAAAAATGCTTTCTTGCCATTATTGTGGGTATTGTATGCCTATTACATTAGAGTGCCCAAATTGCAAAAGCATAGAAATGAGTACTTATCGTATCGGCACAGCACAAATCGCAGCTGAATTAAAAGAACTTCTTCCAGAAGCTTCTATAGCTATTTTTGACAAAGATCATACAAGCACTCAAAACAAGTTAAAAAATATACTCAATGATTTTAATAAAAATAAAATTGATATATTAGTAGGTACGCAAATGATTGCAAAAGGGCATGACTATCACAAAGTCAATCTAGCCATCATCTTGGGCATAGATTATCTACTAAGAAGTGGGGATTATAGATCTTATGAATATTCTATTTCATTGCTTCATCAAATCGCTGGAAGGAGTGGGAGAAAAGAAGATGGAAGAGTTATCATACAGAGCCTAAATAGCGAGTTTTTAAAAAATTTCATCGGAGATTACGAAAAGTTTTTAAACTATGAGCTCACAAATCGCAAGGATTTTTATCCACCTTATCGTAAACTTGCTATGTTGCATTTTTCTGACAAAAACGAAGAAAAAGTGATTGAAAATATGCAAAAAATCCTAAATATACTTAAAAAAAATATTTCAGAAACGGGTTTACAAAACGATGTGAATATAGTGGGTTATGGAAAATCAGGGATAGAAAAAATAGCTCTAAAATATCGTTATCATATATTCTTGCGTTCAAATACCCACACAGGGATATTAAGAGTGCTTAATAAAATAAGCACTCTGTGTCAAAAGATGGGATTTGAAATAGATATTGATCCCATCCATACTTTTTGATTATTTCATCATTGGTTTATAAGGACCAAATTGATGTTGTTTTTGAGAAAAATTATCATTATAAGGACCAGTAACTGCATCTACAGGCTTGACTCTCTTATCAGGAAAATCTTTTTCTCCGCCAGCTTTGATAGGTCTTGGCTGTGAATTGATATAAGCGGCAACATCATAAGCTTCTTCATCTGTGAGATCGGGATTACCTTGTGGCATATTAGCTTTGATATAAGCTGCAGCTTTTAACTCACGATGCATACCTGCACCTGTATTGTAGCTATCTTTGCCCCAAAGTGGTGGGAATGTATAATAAGCACCTTCTCCTGATTCATTTTTTATGCCCTGACCATCAGCTTGATGACAAGCAACGCATTTTTCTTCAAATACAATTTTGCCTTTTTTTGGATCTGCAGCTCTATTCATAAGTTCCATTTTTACAAGCCCCTGACCCTTGACTTTAGCACCTACTGGGATACCTTGAGAAAGCCACTGCATGTAAGTAACTATTGCTTTCATTTCTTTGGAATCCACAGGTAGAGCCTTGCCATTTAGGCTTCTTTGCATACATCCATTGATCCTATCTTCTAGTGTATTAATGCTATCACTTCGAGATCTGTACTGAGGAAATCTTCCCCAAATTCCAACAAAAGCAGATTGATACTGATTAGTACCTCCATTTGCATGGCAACTAGAACAAGATAGATTGCTTCCAGCATATCTCATCTTTGGATCTTTGGCAGTTGGTCCTATGTATTTTGAAGTCTCATTTAAAATCTTATTACCCAAAACAACCATTTCGGTATATTTTGAATTTTTTGGCATTTTGCTCTCATCTATATATCCATCTTCTTGCATTGCAGCAGGTAATTTCCATTCCTGTACGGGCAAATCAATGCCTGTTGCCGCCTTTTCTTTATCTAGCTTTTTATCAAAGCTAAAACCCACTGTCACTATCAATGGTATAACCATCAATGCCTTAAATCCTAATCGTTTCATTGAATCTCCTTTATCTGTTTGCATCAAACATTATTAATTATATTTCTTTAAAGATAAAACGAACATAAATTATAAAAATTTTTTGCACTAGGATTTAAAGCCTAGATTTTTTTCTCCATCAAAACTTCCACTTTGCTCTTTTTTGATTTCCTCGACAAAATCTTCTCTTTGAAACACTGGATTTTCCCTAGCAGCAACCTTATAAGCAGTATTTTTAATAACCAAAGAAATCTGTCCCCCACTCAAAGAATACTCCGCTAACGCTAAAGAAAGTGTTTTGATTGTCTCTGATTTAGCATATTTTGCATTCTTAGGAAGATATTTTTCCCAAAGCATAATCCTTTGATCAATGGATGGTTTTTTGAATTCAATCTTATAATTAAATCTTCTTGAAAACGCCGAGTCTATTGTCTCTAAAAGATTGGTTGTAGCAATAAGAATGCCTTCAAATTTTTCAATCTGCTCTAAAAAAATATTCTGCATTTGATTGTGCATTTTTTCTGCACCTCCGCCACTGCTGACACGAACACTCAAAAACTGATCGGCCTCATCTAAAAGTAATATAGGATTATTTTTGAGTTTTTTGGCAATCTCTTTATAACCATCAAAAATTTTGCGGACATTTTTCTCAGATTCTCCAACATACATTGAAAGGATTTTAGAACAATCAAAACTAATCACGGGTTTTTTCAAACTCTTGGCAATTCCTAATGCTGTAATGGTTTTACCTGTTCCTGCTGGACCATAAAAAATAATCCGTGCATCAATGCCTTTATTTTTTTCCTTTATTCCCCACTCTTTCAAACGTGCAACTACATTTGAATCTACTTGTTTTAGCAACGACTGAAGAGTTTCTCTTGTTTTAGGATATAGCACCACCTCATCAAGAGAGGCTTTTGGCTCTAATATCTCAAAAATTTCTTGCTCTTTTACTAGAGATTGAAGCGATATTTTTGGCTTTTTTTTCTTGCGATTTGGGTGCATTACTTTTTCTAATACCTCTTCAGGAATAAAAAATGTCCTATTAATGCCTCCAAAAGGACTGAGCATTTCATCATAATCCACTAGATTTTTTTCCACTAGATTGCTTTTTTCATCAAGTAAGGCACGATTTTTAATCCTTTCATACTCATCTTCACTTACCAAATCTATCAAGCTATTCATATCTCGTAGATTCTCATCTCCTCCAGAGTACTCTTCTTTTAAAAGAGCAAAAAAGATAATCTCTTCTTTTGCATTGAGTGAATTTTCTTTTATAAGAACTTGCACCTGTATGGGTGTTTTGGTTATTTTGAGGCGAGAGAGAATTCTTTCTTCTAAAAGCTTGAGACGATATTGTGTTCTAGAAAGCGATGCTGAAGAGAGCTTTTGAAAGCTATAGCCAAGTTTTTGAAGCAAATCAATACGCAAAAATTGATCTTTTAAATATTCTAGGTGATCCTCATAAGGACTGATTTCTGGGAGTTCTAAATTTAATGCACCATCTTCTAAAAGCTTGAGAAAACTCGGGCTCAAAGCAATGCTTGTATTGAGCAATTCCAACATTGCGATTTGGCTCATACCTGCTGATAAAAATCCCGTCTGCACAACCCAACCAAGCTCTAAAAGATTTTTAATTTTTGGCAAATGCATGAGCAATTGCACATCCTTTGCACCAAAAACACTACCGATAAGATTTAAAACATTGAATTCATCATTTCCACTCATCAAGCCTTCTGCCATATATCGAAGTATTTCAGCTTCCAATTCATCACATTTTAAATGTGGGTATATAGTGCTTTTTTTGATATTTTTTGAATGAATAAAATTAACATAATGTTTCAAAATGATTCCTTTTTAATAAAACTAGAATGGCTATCTTTAAAATACTCTACAGGTTCCAGGTGAATGATAATATCCCATCTTTTTGATAAATCTATTTTTCTAATACGATCCTCTATGTCATCAGTTATTTGATGGGCTGATAATAAAGTGATTTTCTCTGCAAAAATCAAATCCACCACTACAAAAACCCTATCCCCGGCAATACGAGTTTTTAGATTCCGATAACCCAAAATAGAGCTATTTTCTAAAACTTCCAAGATAGAATTTTGAGTGTTTTCATCTAATGCACTATCTAAAAGCGTAACAACCGCTGTTTTAATAATCCCCAAACTGCTATAAGCGATATATATAGCAATCAATATCCCAAAAATAGAATCTATCAAATAAAAACCACTGAATTCAATAATCAATAAAGACAACAAGATCGCACCATTGCTAAATAAATCACTCTTGTAGTGCAAAATATCAGTTTTAATGACTTCATTTTTGGTAGATCTTGCAATTTTACCCAAAAATACTATCAAAATACTCACTACCACTATGCTCAAAATCATCACCCATATTGCGATTTTAGCATCTACTAGGGGAGTTTTAGAATCTAAATGTAAAATCGCTTTGTAAAAAATATAACCCGCTGAAAAAAGTATCACTATACCCTCAATCATCGCAGCAATATATTGGATCTTTTCAAAACCATAATTAAAATGTTTAGTTGCTGGTTTTTGTGCTTTTTTAAGAGCAAAATAATTAAACGCAGACATACAAATATCTAATAAAGAATCGATCGCACTAGCTAAAACGACTATTGAACCTGTGCTAATAGCCACAATAAATTTAATGGTTGCTAAAACAATCGATGTAAGAGTTGCAATCATTGCCCCTTTAGTAGGAGTAAAAAATTTCATCTATCTTATATCCTTCTCAAATCACTCATTAATCTCATCTCTTTGCTTTGCTTGGGTTTTGTCTCTTGGAGTGAAAATAATAGGAGTTCCAACAAAACCAAACTTCTCTCTCATTACATTCACCAAATACCTTTTATAACTAAAATGCAAAGACTTCGGACGATTCATCACTAATGCGATTTTTGGAGGGCAAGTATCATACTGCGTAGCATAATAAATCTTAACAATCTTTCCGTGATCGCTAGGCAGTAGATGCCTTCTGGTTGCTTGTGAAATGGTTTCATTTAAAATGCTTGTAGGGATGCGATAGGAAAAATACTCATATACCTCCAAAATTTTTTCTTTTAGCTCTTTGATATGTCTATGTGTATTTGCACTCAAAGTCAATACTGGGGCATATTCTAAAAACCTAAATTTTCTTTTAAATTCAGCCATGATGACTTGGTATTCACTATGTCTAATATCCCATTTATTTAGCACCACAATCACGCCTAATGAATATTTATCAACCAAGGAACTTATCCTTTCATCAAGCTCAACAAAAGGTGTACTTACATCTAAGACAAGCAAAGCAATATGGCTTTTTTCTAGTATCTTTTGAGTTCTATCTAATGCGTATTTCTCGATGCCTTCTATCTTGCTTTTGCGTCTAATTCCAGCAGTATCAACAAAACAAACTTCCTTATCTCCAATATTGATTTTTTCATCTACAGGGTCAATGGTAGTTCCTGCCACCTCACTTACCACGCTTCTTTCTTTGCCAATAAGGGCATTTAACAAGGAACTTTTGCCGACATTAACCCTACCTATAATTCCTACATTGATTTGGTTTTCATAAGGATTTTCATCTATTTCTTGCCTGTCTTCTTGCGAATTTTGGATAAAATCCAAAATATCTTCCTCTTCATCTGCGTTTAACATCATATTTTCTTCTAGGCCTAATTCAAATAAAACCCCTTCAATGAGAGCTTTAACGCCTCGATTATGGCTTACAGAGATAAAATATAAATCTTTTGTACCAAAGGAGTTAAAATCATAGGCGAGTTGTTTTTCTTTATCATTATCAATCTTATTGACCACTAGAAAACATTTTTTATTAATTTTACTTATCTGTCTGAAAAGTTTTTTATCATCATCTTGGGGAATAAGTTTCCCATCCACCAAATAAAGCACAACATCAGCCTCTTTGGCACTTTTTAGGCTTAATTCTTTGACTTTTGAAAACAAAAGGGTACTTTCATCAATCCCTCCTGTATCAAAAATCTGAATTTCATTACCCTCAATAGAAGCTATTTTTTTATTTACATCTCTTGTAGTGCCTGAAATTTCAGATGTGATAGCAACACGTTCTTTTATCAAACGATTAAACAAAGAACTTTTGCCGACATTTGGTTTGCCCAAAATTGCGATTTTTTTCATCAATATGCTTCTCTTTTAATGATATTTTTCTTATAATTTTATTATAGTGTGGATATGAAATAATAGCCAATAAACCTAAAATTTACAGGAGTATTCCGTATGAAAAAAATCTTATTATGTATTTTTTTGGGTGTGATGCTGATAAGCTATGCTCAAGAAATACAGAACAATACTGACAATCCGCTTCCAAATCAAAAAGAAAATATCGATTTTTCCATCAAAGAAAGCAATATGAAAGATACATCGACACAAAATATTCCAGATGCCTCAAACATGCAAGATTCCGATAAACCCTCTATGCCCCATCAAGAAGAAAGTCCCTCTAGTGCTACTCTTGCACCAGAAGTATCTGAAAAAAATTGGCGGAGTTTAGGGGAAGAAAATAAAAATGATTCATCCAATGAAATAAAATCTACTCAAAAAAACAATATCACAGACACAAACCAAGCAATCAAAGAACCTCAACCAAAAAACCAAGATATACCAGCTAAGGAAAATAACCCCCCTGCCAAACAAAATAACCCGGCTAAGGAAATCAAAAAATCATCTTCAATTAAAACCGATAGAACCCAAAAAGAACCTCTCTTGAAAGAAAAACCTCAAAAAACTAAAAAAATAACTTTTATTCAAGAGGAGTTTTATAATCCTAAAAAAAATGAAATCTCAGTAAGCAAAGCTCACGCAAAACTATTTTTAGAAATACATTCAGATGAACTCCAAAAATTTATGGAAGGGATTGTTTATAACACCAAACAACAAGTGCAGACTTTCGCTCTTGAAGATTCCTATACTCAAATTACAAATGTTAATGGAAAGATTCAAGAGTATAAATACGCTCAAAAATCCATTGATAGATATTCAGCCATAGCACCTCATCAAAAATATCCACTCAAAAAAATATCAAAAAAACAATACCAAATAATGATCAAAAAAATTCCTGTATTTTTCGATGCTAAGGGCTGTAAAATTGTAATCAAAAAAGAACTCACTGGTTCGCTTAATCAAACCAAAGAAATAATCATCAACCTAGACACAAAACGAGAACTCAGAAATAATACTCATTTTGACTTATTCTTGGAATGTCCTCAATGATTTTTGGTCCATCTTATTAGGGGTAACTATGCTAAATATCATACTTATAGAACCTAGAATCCCACAAAATACAGGAAACATAGGCAGACTTTGTGTTGCAGGAAATGCAAGATTACATCTCATTCACCCTCTGGGGTTTAGTATCGATGAAAAATCACTCAAACGTGCAGGAATGGACTACTGGAAAAGTTTATGTGTAAAAGAATGGGAAAATATAGAAGAATTTTGGAAGTTTTATCCTGTAGATAAAAATCATTTTTTCTTAAGTACAAAAGCAAAAAAAATCTACTATGAGGCGAATTTTGAAAATGAATGTTTCTTGTATTTTGGGCGAGAAGATGCAGGAATCAATAAGGAAATTTTAAGCTTATATCCCAATCAAACTCTAAAAATACCCATGACAAAAGGTACAAGGAGTATCAATTTAGCTACCTCTGTAGGAGCAGTATTGTATGAAGCAATCAGACAGAATAAAAACTACCTAGAGTTTTAAATAGCCGATCAATTGCGATTTTTATAATCCATATATTCAAAACTCTTCAATAATACAAATTTTTCATCCCTAATAGTTCCTAAAGATGGTAACGGAACACCATTAAAAGTATTATTTTTTACAATAGTATAGTGCATCATATCTTCAAACAATATCCTATCACCGATATTAAGCGGAGTATCAAAACTATACTCTCCTATCACATCTCCAGCCAAACAAGTAGGACCACCAAAACGATAAATATATTTGCCAACCCCTATTCCCTTATCTTCCTCAATTAGTTCATCTCCGTTTATATCATTAATGGAGATTTTTTTTACATTAGGACGATATGGCATCTCAAGACAATCAGGCATATGTGCTGCTGCACTTACATCCAAAATAGCGACATTCATCTCATTGTAAATAATATCTACAACCTCACCTATCAAAAATCCACTCTGCCAACCTACTGCCTCTCCAGGTTCTAAAAAAATATCTACATCAGAATAACTATTTTTGAAATCCTTAAGGATACAAATGAGCTTATCTACATCATAATCAATGCGCGTGATATGATGTCCTCCACCAAAATTTATCCATTTCATTTTGGAAATATAATCTCCAAAATGCTTCTTAAAATGTTCTAATGTTCTCTTGAGTGCATCAGAATTTTGCTCACAATGTGTATGAAAATGCAGTCCATCAATACCTTCAAGTCCAAACTCTTCCAAGCCCCTTTGAAATTCACTAGGAACAATCCCCAATCTACTTCCGGGTATGCAAGGATTATATATAGGTGGCTCCACTTCACTATAAAGAGGATTCACACGCAATCCAACTTCAATCTTACAAAGACCCAGAGAATCTAATTGTTTGTTTTTTATTTTTATTTTATCTTTGAATTTTTGCCACTGTGCAAAAGAATTAAAAATAATGTGTGTTGCAATAGGAAGAAGCAAATCTATTTCGCAGTCTTTATAAGCAGGACTAAAAACACAAATATCCTTTTGAACTTCTCTGCCTCCAAATTCCTCAAATGCAAGCAATGCCTCATAAATACCACTTGCACAACAGCCATCAAGATAATCACGTGCAATATCAAAACTTCGCCAAAAAGCGTATCCTTTAAGAGCCAGGAGTATCTTCGCCTTAGAAGCGGAACGGACTAGATTTAAAATATCTAAATTGTGTTTGAATTTATCTTCTTCTAGCACATAACAAGGTGAGGGAATGTCAAAATACTTCATTTATCCTCTTGCTTATCAATAATAAATTGTTTGATTGCTTTTTCTATTTCAATAGGGTTAGATTTAGATATAAAATCATCTGCATTTAAAGATCTAGCCATATCTTCATTACTGCTTCCACTCATAGAAGAATTCACCACTATTGGAATATGAGCACTGATAGGATTATTTTTGACTTGTTTGATGACTTCAAATCCACTTGCTTCTGGCATTTCTAAATCTGTGATAATCATTCCAATATTTTCCATATCAATGTTTGGAGAAAATAAATAGTCCAAAAGTTTTTGTCCATTGATAAAATCGATATGTGCAATACCAATTTTATCTAGGATAATTTGCATTGTTTTAAGCACACTAGGACTATCATCAGCCAAAAGAATAATTTTATTGCTCTTTAATCTTGAAACCTTGATAAGTTCTTCTTTTTTTTCTTCTTCAATCCAAGGAAATACATCTACAAGCATTTTTTCAATATCCACAACCTGAACAAGTTTGCCATCAAAATATCTTGTGCGACTTACCAATTTAGAATTCCCGCCATTTCCTCCAATACCAGCACTTTGCTCCATCTCTGTCCATCGTTTATTCAAAATTCTATCAGCCTCATAGATTCTAACCCCAATAGTCCATCGGGAAAATTCACAGATCATAATAACATCATCTTCATCTTTTTCGTGTTTGATGCCATAAGGAGTGAGATCTTTTGTTTTATTGGTACTATCATAATAAAACCACTTTCTCATATCAATCAAAGGAATCGTAAGCTCACGAATAGTAATCAAACCCTCAATCAAAGAACTTTTTTCATGACTTACAATTGTAAGTTGTCCTTGATATTTCACAACTTCACGTATCTTAAAGACATTCACGGCATACAGATCTTTATCTTTTTCCAAACGAAAACACAATAATTGAAGTTCATTATTTTTGTGCAAACTTGTAATTTGATCAACTTGGGATAGATTTGACATTACCGACCTTCCTCTTTATGTTTCTTTGTGTATATCATATCACAGCTTTATTTCATAAAACTTTAATAATGTTTTGCGGGATACTTGCAATTCCTACACAACTCCTCTAGTGCTTCTCCTCTCACAAATCCTTCTTTGATTTTTAATGCCTTAGGAGTGTTAATAATATCTAAAATATCACTATCTTTTAAATTTCCAAGTCCAATATAACCTCTAGCATCAATACAACAAGGCACTACTAAGCCATTTGACAATATGCCAATTTGAGAAATCAGTCCATGACAATATTTTTGTTTTTGATTTGAGGAATTTTTTAAATCTGGCCATTGAAAAGTCTTTGTGATGTTTAAAAATACTTTCTTCCCAAGCCTAAACCTAGAAGAAAAATCATTATCTTCAATACCAAATTCACAAAGAATTTTTTCTTTGACCCAAGAAAGAGTTTGTATTGTGGTATCTTGAAGTCTCAGGTTAATAAAACTAGAAGTATTTTGAAGAATTTTATAGCGACATAAATCAAAAATATTTTTAAGATAATCATCTGAAAGTTTAGCTTGATTGCCCTCATCAAAACCCGCATTCAAAGAAATAGAAAGTTGATGAATAGGGGGCTTAATCAAGAGATCAAAATCATTATTGTGCAAATAAAATCCGCTAGTTACCAAATCCACATCCAGTCCATAAGAATGTGCGATTTTTAAATACTCTTCTAAATTCTTCAAAGCACACGGATCTCCAAGCAAATGCAAACTAACTGTATTTGTAAGAGAAGCACTTTGCAAACAAGCTTTTTGAAATAAATCAATATCCATAATTTTACGAGTATTTTTTGGAGCAGGACAAAAACTACAACTCAACCCACAAATATCACTGATTTCTATATAAATTTTTTTAAATCTAAACATTGAAACGAAAATGCATCACATCGCCATCAGCGACTACATAGTCTTTACCTTCTATTCTAAGTGCTCCAGCTTCTTTTGCTTTTGCTTCTCCCCCATATTTAATAAAATCCTCATAAGAAATGGTTTCTGCACGGATAAAGCCTTTTTCAAAATCTTTGTGAATCGCTCCAGCGGCAACAGGAGCACTATCACCTTTATGTATGGTCCATGCTCTGACTTCTTTTACCCCAGCAGTAAAATAACTAATAAGTCCAAGCTTGTAAAATCCTACACGAATAATCTGTTCAAGCCCACTTTCCTTGCAACCTAACGAATCTAAAAACTCTCTTCGCTCAATATCCTCCATTCCCACCATATCTTCTTCAAGTTTTGCACACAGCATAATTACTTCAGCATTATTATTTTGGGCATGTTCTTTAAGTTTTTCAAAATAAAGATTTCCTGAAGAGATGCTATTTTCATCAACATTTGCTCCATAAATAACCTCTTTAAAACTCAAAAACCTTAGTTCTTTGTTAAGAGTTTTGAACTCTTCAGTATTGACATTGGCAAAAGTTTTCGCAGGTTTATTATCTTGTAAATGTGCTAGAAGCTCTTTAGCACAAACAAGCATAGCCTTAGCATCTTTATCTGCCTTAGCTTGACGTTCTAATCTCTCTATACGTTTGCACAGAGTATCAATATCAGCCAAAAGCAACTCTAACTCTATAATCTCAACATCGCTAATAGGATCTATTCTGCCCTCCACATGAGTGATGTCAGCATCATCAAAACAACGGACGATGTGTAAAATCACATCTGTCTCCTTGATATTACCTAAAAATTGATTTCCCAATCCCTCGCCCTTAGAAGCACCCTTAACCAATCCTGCAATATCGACAAATTCAACGACTGAATGAAGTATTTTTTCAGGATTTACAATCTTTGCCAATTCAAAAAGTCTTTTATCTGGCACATTCACCACCGCCCTATTGGGCTCAATAGTACAGAAAGGATAGTTCGCAGATTGTGCGTTTTGAGCTTTGGTGAGTGCGTTAAAAGTACTTGATTTTCCAACATTTGGAAGCCCCACAATCCCTATTGAAAGCCCCATGTCAGTCCTTTTTTACAAAATCAAGCAAAAACTGAACACATGCCCTCACACCTGCTCCACTTGCCCCATAAGTATTAATATCCCAATCTCTCTCCACATAAGCAGGACCTGCAATATCTATATGCAACCATTTGTCTTTGTATTCTTCACGAATAAATTCGCTCAAAAACATCCCTGCAGTGATAGCACCACCATACCTAGAAGAAGCAACATTGGATACATCAGCAATTTTAGAATCAATTAATTTTCTAAGATGCTTATTAAAACTAAGTCTAGTTGCTAATTCGCCAGATTTTAAAGCAGCATTTTCAAAGCGAGTTTTTAGCTCTTCATTATGCCCCATCACCCCGCTAGTATATTCCCCCAGTCCAACCACGCAAGCTCCTGTAAGTGTAGCAAAATCAATCAAGCAATCAGGCTTTATATCTTGAGCATAACTCAAACAATCCGCCAAAACAAGCCTACCTTCAGCATCTGTATTACGCACTTCAATTGTTTTGCCTTCACGAGAGAGCAAAACATCATCAGGTTTATACGCATTCCCACCAATCATATTTTCTGTAGCACCTACAATTGCGTGAAGTTCGACATTTATTCCCATTTTTGCAACTGCATTAATAACGCCAAGAACAGCACAACCACCACTCTTATCTGCTTTCATGGTAACCATATAATCTGCGGGCTTTAAACTCAGTCCTCCGCTATCATATGTAAGTCCTTTACCTACAATAACAATTCTTGCTTTAGGTTTTTTAGGTTTATAGGTTAGATGAATCAATCGCGGGGGATGAATAGAAGCACGATTAACCGCTAAAAATGCTCCCATTTTTTCTTTAGCAAGAAATTTTTCATCCCCAATCTTGCAAGTAAGCTTATTTTCCTTGGCAATACTTTCCGCCAACTTGGCTAAAAATAACGGTGTAGCATCTTCAGGTGGAGTGTTTATAGCGTCTCGGACCAAAACAATGCTCTGTGCCAAAATTTCCGCTGAGATCAAATTTTTTGCAAGATCTTTAGGGATATCTTTACTGATTCCCTCATTCACGATGAAAATCTCTTTTAATGCAGATATCTTTGTCTTGCTCTTGTATTTATTGAATTCATACATTCCCAAAAGCAACCCCAAAAAAATCCCCTGCATTAGCATACCATCTCCATATATGCCTAGTTTGAGATTTTTAAAGGGCATTTTTTTTACAAAACAGATGGCTTGAAAACTTCCCTCTCTGAGTGCATCTACACTAAAATCTTCCACACCAAGATAGAGAATATGATTTTGTTGATCCAGAAATATCCCCTCCCCTTCATAACCAAAATCCTTGAAATTTTTGGATTCTATCCATTTTTCTTTGAGATTTTTTTTGGGAATAAAAACGAGTCCCAAGTCTGCTTTTGTATTTTTAAAATCTGTTTTTTTGAATTGTATTTTTAACATTTATTTTCCTTTTTTATTTCCAATTTAGATTGAATTTTTTGAATCTTTTTATCAATTTTTTTAGTATGAGAATTGAAATACCAAATCACAAAGCCCAAAAATCCTACGAGTAAAATAACAAAAATATAAGGATGTCCTTTGAGCCAAGACAAAATATGTAATATTTGATCTCCTAAAAACCAAGCCAATAAAATCGTAATAGCTGCCCAAACCCAAGCACTGACAAGATTAATGATAGCAAATTTTAACGCACTATATCTAGTCAATCCAATGCTTATAGGAATAATCGTTCTCATTCCATACATATATCTTTGAGCAAAGATGATAGGCCATCCATATTTTTGAAGCAACAAATGTGCTAAAGCCAATTTTCTACGTTGTTTTTTGAGATGTCTTTGAATATAACCCTTATTAAATCTACCAATATAAAAATAAATTTGATCTCCCACAAACCCACCAATACCTGCAACAAAAACCGCTAAATAAACATTCATATGTCCAGTATGAGAGGCAATACCTGCAAATATCAAACCAAGCTCACCTTCTAAAATACTCCAAAAAAATAAAATTAAATATCCCCAATCAGCTACATAAGTATCCCAAAGTTCAACGATATGATGTTCGATTCCCATTTTAATTTCCTATATCCAATATGGTAGTAACCTTTAGGGATTTGCTTAGCTTTTGTGCCCCTTGCAGATCTGGCAAGTTTAAAATAAAACAAGCCTCTATACATTTTGCTCCTAAACTCTCTATCAGTTTAAAAGCAGCTTGAGCCGTGCCACCTGTAGCAATCAAGTCATCAATAAGCAAAACTCTGGCATTTTGTTTTTCTCTAAAAGCATCAATATGTATCTCAACCTCATCAAACCCATATTCAAGACTATATTTTTCACTCATAGTTGTAAAAGGTAATTTTCCCTTCTTTCTAATAGGGACAAAACCTACATTTAGAGCATAGGCCAACATCGCACCAAAAATAAAACCTCGAGCTTCAATACCTGCAACAAAATCAAGATTCATATTATCGTAGTATTGTTTTAGGGATTCTATGAGTTTTGTAAGCAGTGGAGCATTATTGACTAATGTGGTAATATCTTTAAATACAATTCCGGGTTTTGGATAATCTGGAATATCCCTAATAGAGTGGAGTAAATCTTTTTTTAATTGCTCTGAGATAATTTGCATATTTTTCCTTTTTTATAATAAAGCTTCGATTTTTTGCTCAAGATCTTTTATTCTACTTTTATACTTATCTGTTTCAATTCGATATTGAGAATTTCTTTGTTTTAAGGTTTTTACCTCATTTTTGAGTGAATTCATTTCTTGTGCAAGTATTTCAATATTTCCAAGTGCTCTTTGAAGTTGAAGCTGATGTTTTTGGATCAATATCTCCGCTTCTTGCAAAGTTAGCTTCATAGAAGCAGAATTTCTTTGTTCTTTTTCAGCAACAGACTTGTAAAAAAAAGTTTTTATGACCATATAAAGGATAAAGAGAATAAAAACGGTAATAAAAAATCCCTGTAAAGCTACATTCATACACAAACTCCCATCTAATTCAAATCCTCAATTTTTGCAATTCTGCATCCATGCCTACCACCTTCAAAATCCGTATGTATAAAAGCCTCCAAAATAGACTCTACTTCCCCTATTCCACTGATTCTCTCAGCCAAACATAGCACATTAGCATCATTGTGTGCTCTTGCCATTTTTCCCATATACGCATCTAAGCACAATGTAGCTCTTATTCCGCTATAACGATTGGCTGCAATGCTCATTCCAAGCCCTGTGCCGCATATAAGAACACCTTTAGAATTTTTTATATTAAGAACTTCCTTGCAAACTTTTTTGGCAAAATCAGGATAATCCACCTTGATGTCATTTTGTGGCAAATAATCTATCACTTCAAAACCTTTGGATTCCAAATACATTTTCACAAAATTTCCAAGCTTTAAACCTGCGTGATCTGATCCTAAAATATATGTCATAACTATTTCCTTTTTTACCTTAGCAAAAATTGTAACAAAAAATTCATAGGATAAAAGAATATTTCAGACAATGGGGTAAAAAATAAAAGCATAATGATTATAAATCCATAAGGAGCGATCTGGTTTAAAAATCTTGGAACACTCTGTATGCCAAGCCTAAGACAAATAAAACTCAAAGCAGCGGAACCATCAAGTGGAGGAATAGGAAAAAGATTAAAAATTCCAAGCACTACATTGTAAATAATCAATTTTATTAAAAAGCTAACAAGAATAGCTCCAAAAAAACCTGACACAGGAATAAGATTGCTAAATAAAAGAGTACTTGCTATTAGAGCCAAAATGAGATTATAAGCCACTCCAGCCAAACTTACGGCAATTCCAGCACCATAACCCCATCTTTGTATAATATAGCTCATATTAACTGGAACAGGCTTTGCCCAACCAAAGAGAAAAGGAGCTTGGGCAAAAAATAAGACAGCTGGAACAATAATAGAACCAACTAAATCAATATGTTTAATAGGATTGATACTTAAGCGTCCCATACTCTTTGCAGTATCATCTCCATAGCGAAATGCTACATACCCATGCATAATTTCGTGCCCAATGATTGCTATCAAAAAGGCTATCATCATGATAAGGGTTTTTATAACATTCTCAGAGGAAAAAATATCTAAATCCATTTTATTTTTCTATAACCTGTTCTTGATTGTGTTCTTTGATGCTTTTTTCTAGACTTTCGACAGTTCTAAAAACACGTTTCCATCTGATAGAAAAAACCTCTTTTGGATTATTCTGTGCATCTACTTCTTCGCTATTTTTAAGATTGATGCTAAAATAAATAAACCATGGCTTACCTACAATATTTTTATAAGGCACACTGCCCCAAAATCTAGAATCATTGCTATTGTCACGATTATCTCCAACCATAAAAAATTCATCTGGAGCGATTTTTTTATAAAACACCCATTCACCATCAATATTCATAGGCATCATAGCAATACCTTTTGCATTTGGATTATTATTTGTTCCCAAAGCCTCAGGAAAAGGTGAATTTAATATTTCTTGGGCGATAAGCACCATTTGTCCATAAGATGAATTATTGTATTTGTAGTGGATACCTGGATGTTCTTTTGAATAAGGTTCAAATACAAATTTTTTTCCCATCATAATAGCCACTTCTGAATCTTTATAATGCGAATCTACATATTCATCTCCCTCGTGAGGATGAAGATATAGACCTTTTTGGGTAAAAATAACCTCATCTCCACCCACTGCAAAATCTCTTTTAACATAGTAAGTCTTTGGCTCAGATGGAGGAATAAAGATAACTACATCACCCCTTTGTGGCCTACTTCCTTCAATAAGATGTCCATTCCCCCTAAAATCAGGTAATACAGCAACCTCCAACCAAGGAATTTTTGGAATAGGAATTCCATAGGAAAACTTTTTTACAAAAAGCATATCACCCTCATATAAAGTACTAACCATCGATCGTGAAGGAATGATAAATGCCTGTGCAACAAAAAATACAATAAACAATACGATGATAATTGTGCCCGTCCAACTCGCACAAAAATTATATATAAATCTAAAAAATTTCATTTTATCCCCTATGGATTTAGTTTTTAATCTTTCTATTTTTGGCTGCTAAAAGCGTATTTTGAAGCAAAGAAACAATCGTCATTGGCCCCACGCCACCTGGAACTGGTGTGATAAAACTAGCTTTCTTACTCACGCTTTCAAACGCGACATCTCCGACTAATTTTCCATTTTCTAAGCGATTAATACCAATATCTATGACAACAGCACCTTCTTTTATCATATCCGCTTGAATTAGATCAGGTTTTCCTACACCCACACAAACAATATCAGCACTTCTGGTAAAAAATGCTAAATCTTGAGTAAGGATATGACAAACGCTAATTGTTGCTCCAGCATTTAACATCAAAGAAGCCAATGGCTTACCGACAATATTGCTAGCTCCAATTATAGCAACATTTTTGCCACGAACAGATATGTTGTAATTTTTAAGTAGATTCATCACACCTAGCGGAGTTGCTGGAGCAAATGCTTCTATACCGGCTAAAATCCTACCAATATTAAAAGGATGGAATCCATCTACATCCTTTTGATAACTAATGGCCTCTAAAACAAGTTTTGTATTTATATGCTTTGGCAAAGGAAGCTGCACTAAGATACCGTCAATTTCTTCATTTTTATCAAGCTCTTCAATGATTTTCAATAACTCCTCTTCAGAAACATTCTCGGGCATTTTTTTAGCAATACTTTTAATACCTACACGTTCACAAGCTTTGACTTTCATATTCACATATGCACAACTTGCTGCATCCTCTCCTACTAACACCACCGCAAGCGTGGGAACAATACCTTGATTTCTAAGCTTAGAGCCTTCATTTGTAATGTCTTTTTCAATAGTACTTGCCAAAGCTTTGCCATCAAGAAGGATCATTTAATTGCCTTTAGATTGTAGTGTGTATGCTATTATAATAAAAAACTCTTAAAGGAACTCTATGATTAAAGGTGGCAAAAAAATATTTTTTTGCTTTTTTATTTTCCCTGTTTGTATTCTTGCGCAAGAAACCAAAGATACGAGCTTTATCACAACTCAAGAATATGGAAAAAAACTCTATGAAAATCCACGCAATATAGGTTGCATTAAATGTCATGGCAAGAATGGGGAAAGCGAAGTTATAGCAACCTATAAGACAAAAAATAAGAATAAAATCATCAAAACTCCAAAAATAAATGATATGGATTTCGAAACATTCAAAAAAGCACTCGGGAAGGATAAAGGGATTATGCCAAAATACAACCTCACAGAAGAAGAAATCAAGGCTATTTATCTCTATATCAGCTCTAGAAAATAAATATTTGGTAAAATTGTATTTTTTAAACAGGGAGAGATTTATGGATTTTTTACAAAAATTATTTGAAAAAACGCTTTGGAACTCTAGACTTTTTGTGCTTTTAGCAGTTATTCTATCAATGATTGGAGCGATTTTACTTTTTATCGTCGCTAGCATTGATATATTTAAAGCTATAGGAAATACTTACAAATACTATATGGGATTTTTAGGGGAATCAGCAGATATTCATAATGTCCTATTGCACACAATTGTAACAGCTATTGATTTGTACCTGATTGCAGTTGTGCTTTTGATTTTTTCATTTGGCTTATACGAACTCTTTATCCGAAAAATCACCATCAAAGATGATACAAGTTCAAAAGTCCTAGAAATACACACTCTTGATCAACTCAAAGATAAACTAGCCAAAGTTATTGTGATGGCTTTGATTGTGGCCTTTTTTTCAAAAGTTTTAAGCATGGGCATAACAAATGCACAAGATATGATATTTTTTGCTTGTTCCATACTTGCTATTTGCATTGGATTGTATTTTTTACACAAGCACTAATGGGATTTTTTCAGGAATTAGGATTTGGTTATAATATTTGATATAAGATTTCTCTTTCAAAGAAAATGTGAAGATTTTATGTTATAACACTCGAATATATTTTGAGGAGGATGTTATGTTTCCTTTTAGCGACAAAGAACTTCAAAAACCTGTGGAAAAATCTATTGAAAAAATTCGCCCACTGCTTACCAATGATGGGGGAGATATTAGTATTTTAGCAATCAAAGATGCCAAAGTTTATGTAAGACTCGAGGGTGCATGTAAAACTTGCCCAAGTAGTACTCAAACTTTGAAAAATGGTATTGAAAGGCAACTCAAAGAAGATATTCATCCAGATATTGAAATCATCAATATCCGTTATGGAGAAGAAAAAAACTACCCAATATTTTAAAGGAGGTTTTTATGCAAACCAACTTTCAAATCAACAATGATCCAAAAAAAAGAACTCTTATCAAGAAGGGATTCAAGGCTTTTGTAAATCAAGAATATAAAATAGCTCTTAGATTTTTTTCAGATGCTTTGTTTTTAGATAAAGATGATTTGAGTGCAAGAATTGGTCTCCTGCTCTCTGATATGGCAATGGATTTTCCAAGGGAAGCTTATGGATTTTATGAGCTTTATGAAACAATGACAAACACTCAACCTCGCGTTGCAAGAGCAAAAATACAGCATCAAATTTTAGAGCTTATCAACTCTTTTGATGCTAATTTGGATAAAATGAGCACTGTGATTTCAAACGAAGATAATGCAGAAGCTGAGAATATTGATGGTATTTTGTATCCAGATTTTAAAAAAATATGTCAAAACAAAAATTTCAAAGAGGTGTTTGAGAATCTGATATTTAGCACAAAAATCGTTTTCACAAACAAAAATGATTTTTATGATTTTTTGGATC
Source organism: Helicobacter cappadocius (assembly GCF_030688855.1). Lineage (GTDB taxonomy): Bacteria > Campylobacterota > Campylobacteria > Campylobacterales > Helicobacteraceae > Helicobacter_J > Helicobacter_J cappadocius. The sequence continues at coordinate 23,185 of NZ_JAUYZK010000013.1, forward strand.
TTTTGGTAGAAAATAATTTTTATGAGATGTCCATCAGCTATATCGAAAATATGCCAGGTGTGGCCATATATGATACAAAAATCCGTAAAATTCTCCAAAAGGCGGTAAATAAAACAAAGTGAAGATACAAAAACGCATTGAGTATAATGGAAAAATATATAATTTTTTGAGTGATGATTCTAGGGATGTGATAAACAATTCTGATAGTTTGTTTGTCCATACCAAGCAAAACAGCTCATTTGTAAATGAAGTCAAAAAACACAAATTGGATATTTTACAAGCAAGAGATCTCAAAAAATACTTTAAGATGACCCCAAAAATCATAGGTATTACAGGTACAAATGGCAAAACAACAACTGCTGCAATCATTTACTCTATCTTATTAGATATGGGTTATTTAGTCGCATTGCTTGGGACGAGAGGATTTTTTATAAATGACAAAGAAATCAAACCAAAGGGTCTTACTACGCCTAGTATTTTAGAGCTTTATGAAGATATTGAACACGCAGCCCAGCTAGAATGTGAATATTTTGTAATGGAAGTAAGCTCACATGCGATTGAACAAGAACGTATCGAAGGATTAGATTTTCTAGCCAAAATCCTCACAAATATCACTAGCGATCATCTAGATTATCACAAGACACTTGAAGAATATATTCGCATAAAAAATAGTTTTTTTGCAGATGAAGGAATCAAAATCATCAATAGAGATGAGAACAAAGCACTCTATAATCCCATCAACTCCTATAGCTATGCGATAAATTCAAAGGCAAATCTCTGTGTGAGTGCTTACTCTCCCAAAAAAGGTATCCATGCACATATTATCTGGAGAGAAAGTCTAAGAGAAAATCATTTTGAAGAGACTTTTGTAGATTCTTCCTTATATGGAGTTCATAATCTCTACAATATCTTAGGAGCGATAACTTGTGTTAAGATTATCACCCAAAGACCACTAGAAGAAATCGCTACAAAATTGGAGAATTTTGCTGGAGTAAGTGGCAGAATGGAAGTTGTTTCGCAATCACCTCTGATTATAGTTGATTTTGCTCATACTCACGATGGAATGAAACAAATTTTTGAAAGCTTTAAATCAAAAAATATTTCTGTTGTTTTTGGTGCTGGAGGAGATAGAGATAAGAGTAAAAGATCTAAAATGGGAGAATGTGCATCTAGCTACGCTCAAAAAATCTACATCACATCAGACAACCCAAGATCTGAAGATCCCCAAAGCATTATTGAGGATATTTTAAAAGGCATTCCTGAAAATCTGGCGCATCCAATCATTACAACAATTGATAGAAAAAAAGCTATCCAAAAAGCTATAGATGACTTAGAAGATAATGATGTTTTGCTTGTTTTGGGAAAAGGTGATGAGACTTATCAGATTATAGGCAATCAAAAAATCCATTTTGATGATAGAGAAATCATCAGAGAATACTTAAATCCAAGAAAAGGAATCAAATGACGAACGATGTTAAAAATTTCAGTCTATGGTGTGATTTTATAGAAAGAGATTTTTTAAAAAAAGACTTCAAATCCCTCATTCCAAAAATATTGGGAGCTACAAGCAATCCAAGCATTTTTGCAAATTCAATCTTAAACTCTCCTGCATATAAAGCTCAAATATCTTCTATGAAGGGGAATAATCCAAAATCAATATACGAAGCCCTAGCCATAGAAGATGTGAAAATGGCAGCATCTATTCTTTTTCCGCTGTGGCAAGAAAATAAAGACAATGGTTATATCAGTATCGAAATTGATCCACTTTTGGGAGAAAATGCGGGAGAAAGCATAGATGAGGGTAAAAGACTATTTAAATCTATTCAAGCTCCAAATGTAATGATAAAAGTCCCTGCCACAGAGGCTGGATATGAAGTAATGTATGAACTTCACAAGAATAATATCCCTGTAAATGCTACCTTGATATTTTCACCTATACAGGCTAAAAATTGTGCCGATGCTTTTAAAAATGCTCGAAAAAATACTCCCTCAAATCAAAGTCGATCTGTCATAAGCGTGTTTGTTTCACGTTTTGATAGGGCTGTTGAAGAACATTTGAAAAATACTCCTGAACTGCAGACAAAGCTCGGTATCTACAACGCGATAGAATGCTATAATCTTATTGAAGAATATGACGATCCGCTCATTAGAACATTGTTTGCCTCTACTGGGGTAAAAGGAGATAAATTACCAAAAAATTACTATATTGATATGTTGTATTTGCCTCATTGTGTCAATACAGCTCCATTAGACTCAATTAAAGCCTATTTAGACAACAAAGAATCCATAACTCAAATTCCTCTTGATAAAGAGTCTGTAAAAAAAGGAATTCAGGCGATAATCAATGCAGGAGTGGATATTCAAAATCTGTATAAAACTTTATTAAAAGAAGGTTTAGAGGCTTTTGAAAAATCTTTTGAAGATTTATTACGTAGTATCTGAATTACCAAAATCTAATATTTGAAAAATTAAGGCTTTTTTCGATACAATCCGTGTTCTTATTATCAACAAAAAAAGGAAATAAAATGTTAGAAGGAAAAATTAGAGAGAGTATTTCAAAGGCAAGCACAAAAGCCTTAAGGAATGATGGTTATCTAATTGCCAATATTTACGGCAAGGGAACCAAAAATATTCATTGTGCTTTTAAGGCAAATGAATTTATCAAGGCACTCAAAACAAAAACAGCCTTGATATTCCCAGTAAAAATAGGCTCTGAAACATTTGAAGTAGTCGTACAAGAATATCAAAAAGATCCTGTTACTAGCAATCTTATGCATGTTGATTTGCTTTTGGCACAAAAAGGTATCGTTTCAAGATATAAAGTTCCTGTAAAAATCAGTGGAACGCCAGTAGGACTTAAAAATAAAGGTGTTCTATTATTTTCAAAAAAACGAATCACCGTCGAAGCTGCTCCTGAAAAACTTCCAGCAAGTTATGATATTGATGTTTCAAAACTTGATGTCGGAGATTCTGTTCTTGTGAGAGATTTGACAGAAAAAGCCGATGTGAAAATCATAGAAAATCCATCTGTTGCTGTTGTGGGCGTCATAAAAGCCAAGTAACCTAAAAGATGTCACCTATTCTCATAGCGGGTTTAGGAAATCCGGGTAGTAAATACGAACATACTAGACATAATATCGGTTTTGATATTTTAGATTCTCTAGCTCATTCATTGGGTGTAGGGTTTGAACCCTTCCCCAAATTTCAAGCATTCATTGCAAAGCTTCCCTCAAAAGAGATTATTCTTATTAAACCTCAAACATTTATGAATTTATCAGGCAACTCTATAGCCCCTGTGATGAATTTTTATAAGATAAGCACCCTTTTGGTTATCCATGATGATCTAGATCTGCAACTAGGATGTATTCGATTTAAACAAGGTGGCTCAAGTGGCGGACACAATGGACTTAAATCTATTGATAGCTCATTTGGTAATAACTACTATCGCTTGCGTTTTGGCATCAGTAGAAGTGAAAAAATACCTGTGATTGATTATGTGCTCCAAAAATTTACTCCTCAAGAATCTGATAAAATACCTTCGCTCCTAGAGCACTGTGTGGAATCTATAAAATTCTTTATTGACAAAAAAGATTTTTTACTACTCCAAAACAAGTTTACACAAAACATCAAAAACGAGGTCATCTAAATGCTTTTTAGATTTGTGGGATACTACTATCTAAAATATTTTTTGATTGTTTTTTGTGCATTAGAAATGTTTTTTATCAGTATTGATAGTCTCAAATATGTAGATAAATTTCCAGATTCCGCAAACCTTGCGATACTATTTTTTGTCTATGATGCACTTTATGCCGTCAACTATACTTTGCCAATTTCCTTGCTTTTGGGGATGGTAATTTTTTATATCACTATGATAAAAGCGAATCAATACACTGCGTTGTTAGCTATTGGATTTTCCAAAAAAGCAGTTTTAAAGCCTATCATTATTATTAGTTTATTTTTTAGTTTAGTTTATATTGGTTTAAATGCCACACCTTTTGTATATGCTCAAGAAAAAGCAGAATCTATTATCTATCAAGGTAATTTCTCAAATACTAGCGAGGACTTACTGGTAAAATACGGAGAAGATTATGTATATTTTGGTAAAATTTTCCCCTTATTGCAAAAAGCTCAAGATATAAAGATTTTTCAACTAAAAAATTACTTTCTAAGTTCTTTTACACAGGCTAATACTGCCTATTTTGAAAATGGGTATTGGGTTTTACAGGATGTTAATATTTCAACCTTGCCAGATATTTTTAAGCTAGGAGGAAAGGGACTTGAAACCAAGCATCTTGATGAGCTCAAAATTCTAAAAGGTTTTCGCCCTAAAATATTAGATACCATTTACCAAAACAAACCCTCTGTATCAATTGTAGATGCAATTCAATCAGTGATTATTCTTAAAAATCAAAATGCAGGGAGTGAAAAAGTTAGATCGATGCTTTATAGCTTTATCTTGATTCCGCTTTTTGTTCCTTTTACTGCAATGATTATTGCTTATTATACCCCGAGTTTGGCAAGGTATGGAAATCTCGCATTGCTTAGTTTTGGATTTATCGTGATTTCTCTAGTAATTTGGGGGTTATTTTTTGCACTAGGAAAGCTAAGTATTAGTGGATTATTTTTACCAGAAGTGGGGATATTAGCCCCACTTATTATTCTTGCTATTATTGGATTATGGTATTTTAAGAAAATCAATAACCGCACATAATTTAGTGCAGATGAGAATTGTCTTTTGTGGGTTGTATATTTTTATTATCCGCCAAAGACTCACGCTCTACCTTATTTAAAAACTCAATGATAGAAATAGAAGCTTTCACATAAGCTTTACTACTAAGTGAGTTAGGTTCAAAAAATACGATGGGTTTGCCGCTATCTCCACTCTCACGAACTTTAGGTTCTAAAGGAATCTGTGCGATAATGTTAGTGCTATATGAATCTGCTAAAACTTGAGAAGTCCCTTTGCCAAAAATATCATACTCTTTGCCACAGTCTGGGCAAATAAACCCACTCATATTCTCAACAATTCCAGCAATAGGGATATGCAACTTCACAAACATATCCAAACTTCTTGCACTATCATCTAAGCTAACTTGTTGCGGGGTTGTCACAGTTATCCCTGCACTCACAGGAACACTTTGAGCCATGCTCAGCTGTGCATCACCTGTACCTGGTGGCATATCAATAACCAAAATATCTAGATCGCTCCAAATTACATCAGTGAGCATTTGTTCAATCGCTCTCATTAACATAGGACCTCGCCAAATCAGGCTTTGCCCCTCTTCATATAAAACTCCCATACTCATCATCTCTACACCAAAGGCTTTTAATGGAATGAGTTTTTTTCCACTAGAATCAACTTGAGGTTTAGATGTGTTCAAACCCAACATTCTAGGGATATTTGGACCATAAACATCAGCATCAAGCAATCCTACCTTTTTGCCTTGTTGTGCTAATGCAATAGCAAGGTTGGCACTAGTAGTACTTTTGCCCACACCACCCTTTCCAGAACTCACCATCACAAAATGTTTGATTTGGGGAGCTAAATTTTTAGTACTAGGTGTTTTAGGAGTAGCTTTTGGAGGGGTTTTAATATCAATATGAATATTTTTAATCCCCAAAGCTTCTAGTTTAGATTTTACCTCATTATTGAGTGTTTGAGCCACTTCATCAGAGCTTGAAGGAATGTCTAACAAAAGTCCGAGTTTGTCTTCGTGCAACGTAATATTCTTGACAAAACCAAAACTGACAATATCTTTTTCAAAATTCGGATATATAACCGTCTTTAATACTTCTAATACCTTATCTTGCGTGATCATTATCTTCCTTAAATATCAAATTTTATAAACCTTATAATAAATAAATCTTAACAAAAAATAAATGCTTTGTAATTGTATATCCAATCCGATAAAACTATAGAATAAATCCATACGAAGATATTTAGAAAATAATCTCATGAATAATGTTTCATTTTTTAATCACCATTGTTTGTTGATATAAAAAATATTTTCTGGCTTACTTTGAAGTTGAATATCGAATTTTAAACTCGGTTCGATTTTTGAACTTGCATTATGTATTCTAAATGAAATTGACCATCCATTATCCATTGTGAGAATAACTGTCGTTTTTGAATTATTTTTAAAAGCTATTTCAATAATTCTCGTTGGCAGTTCAATCTCGGGAATAATAATCTTTGGAGACATATTTTTTCGCCACTTGATTTAATGTGCCAAACCAAATATTACCAAAATCAAGATGTGCTGATAAACGTCTATACTTCTCTTCATAACCTGGTTCAAAAATTCGTTTATTTTCAGAAATAAGTCTCATTTTCAGAGCTTGAAGATGAGTAGGAGCATGACGACCACCTGCTTGAATAGTAAAAGACGGTTCATCCCATGATCTAACACGATTTCTTGACATATAGATACTAGAAAAACCTCCGTTCATATATTCGTGATTTGAGACTTCTAGTTCCTCCCCATTTGTTTTATTTTTTTCTTTTGCTGGTTTTGGAACACATAAATCCGAAATTGCATCTCTTAAGGTTAGTTTGCCCATAATTGGAGAAGGAAATTCAAATTTCTTCGACATATCCTTGCGGTATCCAACAATAATAACTCTTAAGCGATTTCTGGCACACCATAATCATTTGCATCAAGCAATTTCCAAGAAATGTTATAGCAAGATTCTTCAAACTGGGAAAGAAAATATTCAAATGCTACTTTATGCTTAGGATGTAAAATTCCAGATACATTTCTGCTAGAAAAAATTTTGGTTGTTTGTCTTTTAAAATTCTAATGTAATCAAGAAATAGTCGACCTCTTTCATCTTTAATTCCTTTGCCAACTCCCGCCTCACTCCAACTTTGACAGGGTGGTCCCCCGATAATTCCATCGCAATCAGGAATTTCTTTAGACGAAATATTTATAATATTTCGTCTATCCAATCTACATTTAGGAAAATTATATTCAAAAGTATCCCAAATTTTCTTATCAAACTCATTTGCCCAAACAGTAAAAAACCAGCTTTTTCAAACCCAAGATCTAAGCCACCTGCTCCAGAAAATAGCGATACGATTTTGAACACGTTATACCCTAACCCTCATTTTTAACTATTCCACACTCTCTTCTTTATATTCTCTAAAAATATCTTGGCTGATCTTGTAGCTACAAAACTTGGGTCCACACATTGAACAGAATTCTGCTTCTTTAAAAACCTCTTGAGGCAATCCCTCATCATGATATTCTCTAGCCCTATCAGAATCAAGAGCAAGTTCAAACTGTTTATTCCAATCAAAACCATATCTTGCATCGCTCATCGCATCATCTCTATCTCTTGCACCAATCCTGCCTCTTGCTATATCTGCAGCATGTGCGGCAATTTTATATGCTAAAATCCCCTCTCTAACATCCTTTGCATTAGGAAGTCCTAAATGTTCCTTTGGCGTTACATAACACAACATTGCTACTCCCTTCCATGCAGCAACACAAGCCCCTATAGCACTTGCAATATGATCGTATCCTGCAGCTATGTCTGTAACCAATGGTCCCAATACATAAAAAGGTGCTTCATTACAATACTCTTTTTGTAGCTTTACATTACGTTCTATTTGATTAAGGGGAACATGACCTGGACCTTCTATCATCACTTGAACGTCTGCATCATAAGCCCTCTTAGCAAGTTCTCCTAAAACTTTTAGTTCTGCAAACTGAGCCTCATCACTTGCATCTGCTAAACACCCAGGCCTTAAAGAATCTCCCAAACTCAAACTCACATCATATTCTTGACAAATTTTAAGAATTTCATCATAAGCCTCATAGAAAGGATTTTGTTTGTGATAGTTCATCATCCAACTTGCCATCAAACTACCACCGCGACTGACAATTCCCATTTTTCTGCGACTTACAAAAGGCATATGCTCCAATAAAAATCCACAATGTATAGTGAAATAACTCACACCTTGTTGTGCTTGTTTTTTCAAAACTTTCAACATCACATCAATATCAAGCTTCATTACATCATTTTTTACATCGTGCAATATTTGATAAATCGGCACTGTGCCTATAGGAACACAAGAAGCCTCTATAATCGCTTCTCGTATCTTATCGAGGTTGCCTCCTGTGGAAAGATCCATTACTGTATCAGCTCCATATTTGATGGAAACTTTAAGTTTTTCAACTTCCTCATCAATAGAATTGATGATAGAAGAACTCCCAATATTCGAATTTATCTTGGTGCGCAATGCCACGCCTATGCCCATTGGTTCTAAATTTATATGATTGATGTTTGCTGGAATAATCAACCTACCTTTTGCTACTTCTTTCCTGATAGTCTCGCTATTTAAGCATTCCTTATTGGCTATATATTCCATTTCAGGAGTAATAATCCCTCTTTTTGCATAATATAGCTGAGTTTTGATTTTATCGTTCTTACGATCATTTATCCATTGCTTTCTCATTTTTTACTCTTTCATATAACATAAATAATATTTTTTAATTATACATCAAAAAAAGCTTACAATAAATTTTTGAAAAAAAATAAAAATTCAAGCTTTTATACAGATTTAGAATTGTATAATTTGGTAACAATTTTTATCTGATAGGGAGTTACAAAAGTGCCAATTAAAAATATAGATTTATCTCTTATCGTAATGGCAGCAGGAAATTCAAGTCGTTTTTGTTCAGAAACCCTGACTCCTTATCGTATCAAAAAACAATGGCTACGCACGGGTACGCTTCCCTTGTGGGAAAAAGTAGCAAATGATTTTTCCAAGCTTTATGAGTTTAAAAAAATTATCGTCACTGCTTCTAAGGAAGATTTTGAATATATGAAAAAAATTTCTGATTTTGAAATTGTTTTGGGCGGAAATTCAAGACAAGAATCAATCAAGAATGCACTAGATTATATCCAAACTGAATTTGTGCTCATTACAGATGCAGCGAGATGGAATATAGATAAAAATGTTTTAAAAAGGTTGTTGGAAAAATTTGATGATTCACTTGATTGTATAGCTCCTTATCTAAATGTTTCAGATACAACTATGTATGAAGGAAAATATGTAAATAGAGAATCTTTAAAACTCATCCAAACACCACAAATCTCCAGATTAAACAAACTAAAATCATCACTTAAAAATCAAGAATTTAGCGATGAAAGCTCTGCAATCACAAATAATGGGGGGAAAGTCGAATATGTTCAAGGAAGTGTAAAACTCTCTAAAATAACCTATCAAGAAGATATTCATTCACTCACACAATTGCCACCACCTTCTAGCAATATTTTTAGCGGAAGTGGATTTGATGTCCATAGCTTTGAAAAAAATAAGCCTATGTTCTTAGGTGGAGTAAAAATAGAATCTGATTTTGGATTTGCTGCTCATAGCGATGGAGATGTGGCTCTTCATGCTCTGTGTGATGCGATACTTGGTGCCATAGGTGGTGGAGACATCGGAGAATGGTTTCCAGACACTGATATGGTACATAAAAATGCAGATTCAAAAGTCTTGCTCAAAAAAATCTACGATTTTGCACTGAGCGTGGGGTTTGAGCTTGTCAATGCTGATATTACAATTTTGGCACAAGTTCCAAAGATTTCTCCCTATAAATCTCAAATCAAAGAGTGTATTGCAAAAATCTTATATACCGACAAAGCCAAAATCAATATCAAAGCAACCACAACCGAAAATCTCGGTTTTATTGGCAGAAAAGAAGGTGTGTGTGCGATCGCAAATGTAAATTTAAGACTTATAAACTGGAAGGAAAAAATATGAATGTATTGATTATAGAAAATGAAACTTATCTGGCACAAAGCATAGCCTCAAAACTAGCTGATATCGGTCATGATTGCCATATCACTTCCGTAATAGATTTAAATCTAAAAAATGCTTATGATGTTATATTGATTTCTTCAAGCATTTGCGGGGATCATTATGAAAAATTTATACGCAACAACTCTGATTCAATTATTATTATGATGATTTCATATGTAAGTGATGATACTGTTAGCAAACCCATCAAAGCAGGTGCAAAAGACTATATCCTCAAACCCTTTATGATTGATGAATTGATAAGAAAAATTGAACATTATAGAGAATACAAAGAAACACTCTACAAAATCAACTTTTACAGATCTTATTTTAATTTCATAGAAAAAGAGCTTAATACCCCTACGCCATTTCAATACCATCCACCATTTGTAATTAAAAGCAATTCCCAAAGAAGTGCCGATATTTATGCAATGAAATACGCCAAAGAAAAAAATATTCAATTTGAATTTTTTAGTATCAAAGAAGACAGATACAAGAATTTCCTCAAAAACAACACTTCAAAAAATACCCTTGCATACATAACGAACCTAGAAGAACTCAAAAAACAAGATCGGAAGGATTTTTTAGATTCGATCACCAAATATCCTGTAATCGCTTCTATCATCACCACTGACAAAATAATTTTCCCTCAGATTGTCGATATATCCAATATTCCAAATAATCATGAGATTGGGGCAGAAATACTTTCTGTAAAGGAATACGAAAAGGCTATCATTACAAAATTTGAAGGACGCTATCCTGATATAGAACTCGCAAAAAAACTCGGTATGAGTCGAAAAAGCTTATGGGAAAAGAGAAAAAAATATGGCATCTCAAGAAAAAAATAAAATATACATCGACAAAGAGGCACTTTCTGCACTATCGCTCGTGCAAGAAGGGTTGTTGCATCCTGCAACCACACTGATGGGACAAAAAGAAATGGAATCTGTAAATAAAATGGGAATATATAAAGATCAAACCTTCCCCTGCCCTTTTTTATTATGCCCTAATGGTAAAAGAAATCTTCAAGTCTTATCTAAAGCACAAGAAAATGAGGTATTAGATATTGTTTGCGACAATCAAATTGTTGGAGAAATCAAAGCTCAAGAGGTTTTTAAAATAGATAAAATCCAAAGACTAGAAAAGCTTATGGGCGGAGATTTATCCACAAAAGAAGCTTCATCTGTGCTTGAAAGACTTGGAGATTATGCAATCAGTGGGGAATATAATGTGATCTTTGAAGAAATCAAAGAAACGAAAAAAGCTCTACAGGAAAAAATAAAACTTCACAATGCAAAAAAAATAACGGGTGTAATGATGAGTGCTAAGCCAATCCATAGAGCTCATGAAAGAATGCTCAGAGAAGAGCTGCAAGATTGTGATCTGATGGTTGTATTTTTACTCAAACCCTATAGAAATGATTTTATGCCCTATTCATTGAGAAAAAGGATTTTAGAATACATAGCCAATAACTACCTTATCAAGGATAAAATCTGCATTATTCCTCTTGATGATACTTATTTATTTGCAGGACAAAACAAAATGATACTCCACTCAATAGTAGCAAAAAACTATGGATGCACCAAACTTATTGTAGGTCAAAATAGCCCCAATCTCTCTATTTACTACACAGAAAAAACTAGACATTCTATCTTTGACAATCTCCAAGGAGTGGATATTGAGGTTAAAATCATCAGTGAGTATGTTTATTGTGAGCTATGTAAAACTCTAGTAAGTCAATCAACCTGCCCTCATGGAAACCACCGCCACACCAACTATAACTCAGAATCTATTTTGGAGCTATTAAAATTAGGTATTTTGCCACCTTCTATATTAGTAAGAGAAGAAATATCCGCTATCATCCTCTCCACGCTCCATCCAAATCGTTTTTCAAACCTAGAAAAACTCTACTATGATATTGTGCCATCAGAAGGTATATTGAAAAATAAAAGCGAAGAGGAATTTTATATTAAACTCATGCAACTTTATCAAAAATCTCACTTGGTATAATAAAATGAGAATGTTATTTTTAACTTTATTTTATAGTGGCAAATCCCCTATAGCACCTGGAACTATGGGTAGCATACTCGCACTTATTCTAGGTATCCCTATATTATATTACTCTAATGAAACCATATTTTTGCTAGGTATTTTTATTGGCTTAATATCGATAAAACAAATTGATATTTATGAAAACAATGGTGGCATTCACGATGATAAAAGTATCGTTATTGATGAATTGGTGGGTATGTGGCTTACGATGGGAATGGCTGGTATCTCTATCACGGGCATCATAGGATCATTTTTATTCTTCCGACTCTATGATATTACCAAACCATCAATCATTGGAAAAATAGATAGAAATGTCAAAGGTGGACTTGGGGTTGTTGGTGATGATGCACTAGCTGGTATTTTAGCAGGGCTTAGTGTTTTATTAATCTTAAAATTAATGGCTTATTTTCAATTAGATCCTAACTTTGGAATAAATGTTCTATTTTAATATAAAAATACATCTGATAAACATGTAAGTATAGTTCACATTAGGTCAGAAAGCTAGATTCAAAAATATCATTTTTGATTTATGAATGTTTTTTTTAGCTAAGATGTTCAAAAGGATTTCACATGAAAATCAAAAGCCTTTTGACTATAATTTTTATTTGTATTACGCCACTTTTAGCGGTATATGAGCACTATAAAATCTATCCTCCGTTTGAAAAGTATTTTACAAAACAAAAATGTTCTCTAGTGATGGACAAATATTATTATGTCAATTGCTACAGTTTTAAACATAAGGGAACTGATGCAATTGCTTATAAATTAGAGGGGAAAATACTAGAACTAGGAAGTGCAGGAAAAAGACCTTCTTTTAAATCAGACTCTCAAGTCCCAGAACAATACCGCACCAAAACCCAAGACTACACTCACAGCGGATATGACAGGGGTCATACACTATCTAACCAATCTATGAATGCAACAACACAGGCTCAAGCTTCAACATTTTTAATGAGCAATATCACTCCGCAAAACCCTCAAATCAATCAAAGGGTATGGAAAAAAGCCGAAGATAGAGAACGAAAACTAGCTAAACAAGAAGGGGAAGCAGAGGTATTAAACATAGTTATTTATCCCAAAAATCCAGATTATATCAAAGATAATATCGCTATTCCTGAAAGCTACATAAAAATAATCCAAGCAGGAAATATAAAAGAATGCTACCAAATGCCTAATCATAAGGTCGTTGATGAAAATTTAATCGATTATAAAATAGATTGTAAAGAACAATAGCTGACTCTTGAATATATTTTTCTTTTTAACATAAAAATTTTTTAGATTTGTATGCCACAATTCAGCATGGAACAGAGATTTGATATTCATTTGTTCTATGGAGGTACAATGCTGTAGAAATTAAATCAAGAAGGTCATAAATATGGAATTTTTCAAAGTCAATGTTGAGGTCGATCAGGATGGATTTATACATAATAAGTATGGCGGAAATGCAAATGCGGAATTTCTAGATGAAGACAGTTATCCTGATTTTTCTCCAAAGATAAGCTGGGAAAAAGTACCAAATGCAAAAAGTTATGCTTTGGAACTCATTGATTATGACTCCTGTCCTGTTATAGGAAAAATCTTCGTGCATTGGATTGTAGGAAATATCCACTCAACTATATTAGAAGAAAATGCTAGTAGAAAAAATACCGACATTATACAAGGAATCAATAGTCTCACAGAAGGTTTTTTACGCTCAAATATAGATGAAAGTAAAAAGCCACAATCCAATATAAAATCGAGCAAATATATTGGTCCTATGCCTCCTAATGGTGATCATTACTATCTTTTTAATGTCTATGCACTTGATATTGAAAAATTAGACATTAAATTACCTTTTTTCATCAATGACATGCATGACGCAATGAGGGGACACATAGTGGCACTAGGTCGCTGTGAATTTAAATATAAACAATGTAAAAAATAGATCTTCCTCTCCTATCTTTTTATTCATCTCCAATCTCTTATATTATTGAGTAAGCTCTTTACCCAATAATATATTTTATTATTTTTATTAATAAATAAAAATAACTATTTCATTTTTTATATCTCTTGTTTTCTTGAAATAATTATGTTATTATGCAATCATATAATAATTATTTTACCTAACTAGGAATAGTTATTATAAATAATCAAATTGATTCAGGAGAAGGTATGAAAAAAATTCTAGCAGGAACTCTTTGTTCTGTCGCATTAGCTAGTTCAGCTTTTGCAGAGGATAGCGGAGCATTTGTAGGAGTAAGTTATCAGTTTGGACAAACAAATGCCAAAGAAACAACGACTGCGTCTATGAGTGGAAAGGATGTTACTTCAATGGCAGGTGGCTTATTGCCTAACTTTAATAAAAAAGCCTACACAAATGGAGCCGGACTAAAAATCGGTTATAAGCAATTTTTCGGTCAATCTAAATGGTTTGGTTTGCGCTATTACGCTTTTTTGGACTATGGTCATAGTAATTTTGGATCAGGTATTCTTCCAGATGAAAAATATCACACAGATATGTTTAGCTATGGAGTGGGCATAGATACTTTATGGAATATTATCAATAAAGAAAACGGTAGCTTTGGTATTTTTGCTGGTGTAGGAGTTGGAGCGGATACTTGGATAGCAAATGGAAAAGACTTTCAAGACAAATATCTTCCAAATGGAAAGGCTACTTATGCAAACTTCCAAACTACTATTGATGTAGGACTAAGAACCAACTTCGCGAAACATCATGGTCTAGAAGTTGGAGTGAAAATTCCATTACTTCAAGATGAGATTTTCAAAGATACCAATGAACCTTTCAAGATAGGACCAATGTCAGCCAATGTAGATACTAAAACAAATGTTGAACTCAACTACTCTGTATATGTGAGTTATCTCTATACTTTTTAATCCATCAAACTACTCTGAGCTATTTTAGGGCTAGAGTAGTCCTTCTTATCTTATTGTTTTTTTGATTTTTTACTTGAGTAGATATTAATACATTCTACAATTAATGAGAATGCCATCGCAAAATAAATATAACCCTTAGGAATATGAAAATCCAATCCATCTCCAATAAGTGCTATGCCTATGAGAATAAGAAATGCAAGTGCTAGAGTTTTTATCGTAGGATTATTATCTACAAAACTTGAAATACCCTTAGAAGCTATCATCATAATAAGCACTGCAAGAATTATTGCAATGATCATCACTTCAAGATGATCTGCCATTCCAACTGCTGTAATAACAGAATCAAGGGAAAAGATAATGTCTAATATGGCTATTTGAATTAGAGCTGGAAAGAATTTGAGAGATTTTTTTGAGATTTTTTTTTCATCTGTATTAAAATCAAGCTGAAGATGTATCTCGTGAGTACTTTTATAAATCAAAAACAACCCTCCAGCAATAAGAATTATATCTCTGCCTGATATTTCATTTCCAAAGAGAACAAAAAGTGGTTGTGTAAGTTTCATGATCCAAAACAATGAAGCAAGGAGTGCAATACGAGTGAGCATAGCTAAACCAAGTCCTAATATCCTTGCCTTATCGCGTTGTGCTTCAGGGAGTTTACCCACCAAAATAGCAATAAAAATAATATTATCAATTCCAAGTACAATTTCAAGCAATGTAAGCGTAGTTAATGCCATCCATGCACTGGGATCTAATAGCCATTCAAACACTACAACCATCCTTTTTTCTTAAAATATATCACAGGCAAGATAGTAGAAATAATCATCACAATAATTGCCAAAGGATAGCCAAACTCCCATTGAAGTTCGGGCATATGTTCAAAGTTCATTCCATATATAGTTCCAATAAGTGTTGGAGGCATCATAGCCATTGTCGCAACAGTAAAAACCTTAATGATTTTATTTTGTTCTACATTGATCTGACTAGTAAAAAGACTCTGGATATTATCAAGCACATTCATATTTACAGTTGTAAACTCTACAAGCGAATTAATATCTTTAAGAACAATCGTGAGATTCTTTTTGACATCCATATCAACTTTGTCACTCTTTAGTAGTGCTGTAATAGCACGACGTTTGTCAAAAAGTGAGTCACGCAGACTCATATTCAATTCTTGTAGGGTTGATAATTTTGCAAGAATTCCATCATGATCAAGACTGCTTTCATTGAAAACAACATTTTTTCTAAGCCAACTCGTTTCTCTCCCTGCACTCTCTAACATATCAGCATCTTTTTCCACTCTAACTTCAAAAATCTTACTGATAAGATCAAAACCATCTTCAAAATTTTTTGGACTTGCTAGAACACGTTGCTGTATCTCATCAAAAACCCTGAATTCGTTGTAACGAATGGTAAATAAAATCCCCTGATAAATGATAAAAGTAACAGTCTGATTATGGAGCTCTAATTCTGAACTTCTTATCAAAAAATAGGTATTGATAGTAATGCTTGTACTATCTTCCCAATATCTAGCACTCTGCTCAATCTCTTCGCGTTCTTCTTTTGTTGGAATATCAAGCATATATGTTTTGGCAATATAAGAGACTTCTGAACTGCTAGGATGGAGTAAATCTATCCATAGAATAATCCCATCATCAAGGGAAATATCTTCAACACTCTGGAAACTTTCTCTAGCCACAAGAGATTTTTTTTTCATAAACACATTCATCATATAACAACCTTTGTGCAAATAAAGACTTCGAGGCTATGGATTTTGTAGAATCTGCAATAAATACAGACTCGAAAAATCCATAGCCCTAACTACGCTGATTTTCCAATATCTCTCCTTGTTTAGACTTATTTTTTATCTAGCACTTCAAATGCAGGGAGTATTTTGCCCTCTAAAAGCTCCAAAGAAGCTCCACCGCCTGTAGAAATAAAGCTCATATTATCTCGCTCACCCGCTTTGTCAATAGCATCTGCGGTATCCCCACCTCCAATAAGTGAAAATGCGTAAGTATCAGATATGGCACGAGCAATATTAAATGTTCCTCTTGAGAATTGCGATATTTCATAAACTCCAAGTGGACCATTCCAAATAATCGTCTGAGAAGAATGTATCACCTCTGTAAAAAGCTTTGTAGTTGCTGGTCCCATATCTACAGCCATATAGCCTTCAGGCACATCTTGAGCCGGAGTGATTTTGATATTTTTATGCTCTTTAACATCATCTGTACTCACGACATCTACAGGTAGATATATTTTCACATTCTTCGTCTTAGCAAGATGGAGAATTTTCAACGCATCTTCAATAAGGGCATCTTCTGTAAGGGATTTTTGCATATTATAACCGATCGCCTTCAAGAAAGTATTGCTCATTGCACCTCCTATGATGATTTTATCCACCACATCAAGAATATTTACCAATAGCTCTAGCTTTGAGCTTACTTTAGCACCTCCGACAATAAGCAAAACAGGTTGAAGCGGATTTGCTAGAGCTTTTGCAAAAGAATCAATTTCTTTTTTGAGCAACAAACCTGCAACTTTTTCTTTTGCGTATTCTGCCACTCCATAAGTACTAGCGTGGGCACGATGACTAGTTCCAAATGCATCACTTACATACACATCACACAAACTAGCAAGTTTTTCACTGAGTTCTCTAGAGTTTTTTTCTTCGCCCTCATAAAAACGAATATTTTCCAAAAGTATCACACTTCCTTTTGGGAGAGTCTTTTGAAGAGTGATTGCAGAATCGATACTGTCAGCAAAAGAAACATTTTTATCTAAAAGCCTCTCAAGACGTTTGAGAATATGCTTAAGAGAAAATGCGGAATCCTTGCCCTTAGGTCGCCCTAGATGACTTACCAAAATAATGGATTTTGCATCATTATCAATACAATAATTGATTGTAGGCAATGCTTCACGCATACGGGTATCATCAGAAATATTGAAATCTTTATCCATGGGTACATTAAAATCCACACGAATGAGTATTTTTTTATCTTTTAGTTCAATATCACGAATGCTTTTTGTTCGTTGCATTAGTGCAATACTAGCTACTTGTAGCATTGAAGCTCCTTTTGGGAAGTAAATTATTCAGGCATTTTATCAAAATCAAGCTTTTGATAAAATCTTAAAAATCTCTCTAAGGCGAATTTTTCCAAGTTCTACACCGGGCTGATCATAAGAATTAATATTAAATATGCCACCCACACAAGAAGTCAGAAGTTCAAAATATATAATAAGCTTCCCAACATTTGTTTCGCATAATTCTTCTAACTCAATATGATCTGTAGGAATACCCTCATTTTGTATGGTTTCCATTGTGGCAATTTGCTGTACATTGAGAAGTTTTGCAAATGAAGCACCATTGACAAAATCAGTACAACCTAAATACTCAAAAGAAATATCTGGTATCTTTGGTTCAATATATTTGGCTTGATGAATACTTAAAAAAGTAATGGTTTTATCCATCAATCCCTGTGCAATAAGCTGTAAAAAAGAATGCTGATCGATACTTCCAATAAGACTAATAGGGGTGAGACCAACTTTTTTACCATAAATATCAAACTTTCCTAGCGACTCTCCCCATAATTGGACATACCAAGAATTAAAATCCTTAAATACACTTGAGTAAGAAAATAAAATATTAATAGGAAATCTATCTCGATTTTTTGCTAGAAAAATCGCTTTTTTTAAGAGATGTTCCTCCTTTCTTTCAAAAAAATTCTTCTCAAATTCTGCTGCCCCTTCCAAAAGTCTTTCTACATCATAACCCAGAAGCATCAAAGGAAGCACTCCAACTGCACTAAGAACAGAAAATCTTCCGCCAATATTTTTTGAAATACCCACTGTAGATACTTGTTCTTTTTTTCCTAGAAGATACAAGGGGGAATCTTCATCTGTAATAAATAAAAGATGAGATTTTTTTTCAAAGCTTTCAAACAAGCCATAACGATGAATAACATACTTCATTAACGATGAAGTTTCAATAGTTGTGCCAGATTTTGAAATGATGATAAAAAGCGAATCTTTTATGTGAATATTATATAGAGATTTTTGAATCTCTATAGGATCAGTATGTTCCAAAAAAGCCAATTGAATCTTTTTTCTCGCAGGAAGATGAGAAAGAAGTCCATCAATTGCTTTTAATCCAAGAGAACTCCCACCAATGCCTATAATAACAATATTTTTCACACTATCTAAAAAAAACTGCTTTTCTTTTACATAAGCATGGGATTCTTGTAAGGCTTTTTGTTCAAAAGGAAGTTCATAATAGCCACTTTTTTTATTTTTTCGCTCAAGGGAAATAAGATCAAAAACACTATCAAGTGCCTTTTGATTAGGGTTAGCAAGATGCCTTAGATCTGAATTTTTATCAAAATATTGGTTAAAAGTTAGCATATCTAGTGAGTCAAAGCCCAAACAGTCATATCTACAAGTCTATGACTATAACCCATCTCATTATCATACCATGCCAAAACTTTTGCAGTTTTTTGACCTACTACAAGCGTTTTATCAGGGACAAAAATAGCACTATAAGAAGAACCTATAAAATCGCTAGAGACACATTTGTCCTCATCTACAAGAATAATACCCTTCATGGAAGATTTTTGAGCACCTAAAAAGGCTTGATTAATATCTTCTTTTGTAACACTTTTGAGCAAATTCACATTCAAATCTACCAAACTGACATCAGGAGTGGGTACGCGAATGGCAAAACCATTAAACTTCCCATCTAACTCAGGCATCACTAAACCAATAGCTTTTGCCGCGCCCGTTGAAGTTGGTATCATATTAAGTGCAGCTGCCCTCGCACGTCTAATATCCTTGTGTTTAACATCTAAAATATTTTGGTCATTAGTATAGCTATGAATTGTGCTCATCAATCCATTTTCTATACCAAAATTATCTTGAAGTACCTTTGCTATAGGGGCTAGGCAATTTGTCGTGCAAGAAGCATTAGAGATTACTCTTTCACCCTTATAAGCAGTGTGATTAACCCCATAGACAAAAGTAGGTGTATTTTCTGCAGGTGCGGATATGACAACTTTTTGCACTTTATCTCTTATGTGGATAGAAGATTTTTCCAAAGCATTAAATTTGCCAGTGCATTCAATTACGCCTATAACTCCGCATTTAGAAAAATCTAATTTTGCAGGATCTCGATCAGAGAAGATTTTTACATTTTTATTATTCCCTATACGAAGGGTATTATCATCTATCTTTTCTGCATCATAGCTTCTATGCACAGAATCGTATCGTATCAAATGAAGTAAAGTATCAATATCTGTTGTTGTATTGAGTGCAACAAGTTCAATATCATCTCTAGTTCCAATAATTCTACTTGTGCATAATCCAATTCTACCTGTTCCATTGATTGCAACTTTTAAGGACATACCTACTCCTTAGTATTATTGTTATATTGGGGTAATTCTATATGAAAATGCCTTAAAAACTCGAAAAAAATGAGGAAAATTTTATAAAATGCCCTAAAATACTTGATTTTAAAACAAAATATATGTAGAATAAGCGGGTTTTGAATAAAAACAAAATATCCTAAACGGAGGTTTATTATGAATAAAGCGGAATTTGTCGATTTTGTAAAAGACGCAGGAGACTACTCAACAAAAAAAGATGCAGAGACTGCAGTTAATGCTTTTGTTGCAGCAGTAGAAAAAGCACTTTCGAAAAAACAAAGCGTTGAGCTTGTAGGTTTTGGAAAATTTGAAACTGTTCTTCAAAAAGGTAAGTCAGGAAAAGTTCCTGGTAGTAGTAAAACCTACAAAACAGCTGACAAAATGGTACCAAAATTCAAACCAGGCAAAGGTCTTAAAGATCAAGTTGCTAAAGCAAAAAAATAAGTTTATACCGCATTTTGGACTTTTATGGAGTCTGGATGCGGTTTTTTAATGTCTGTCCCCGTAGCTCAGCAGGATAGAGCGTATGATTCCTAATCATAAGGTCGTGGGTTCGAATCCCGCCGAGGACACCACTAGATTTTCTGCAATTTTCTTAAAATACCATCTAAAATTATTTTAATATATTTATCATCATTTTATCCCATAAATATGGACTTAGTAAGGTATAATCACTGATGATTTTAAGGCAATGATTTTTATTTATCATCATCTAAAATCATTTAAAATTATCCAAAATAATCACAAAAAGGGGACAGATTGGGGATGGCTAAAAACCTCAGTAGCCGAAAATATGAAGGTGTAAGATACAAAAACTTAAGCGATGGGGATGTGGCTTATTATATTCGTTTTACCAAAGATGGAAAACGATATGAGAAAAAAGTGGGGACAAAATTTGGCGGTTATAGCGAGAAAAAAGCTTACAACAAAAAAATAGAGATGGAGCATTCAGAAAAGATTGATGATAAGTCTATCAAATTCAGAGAAGTTGCCGATAGATTACTAGAAATAAAAAAGATTCACCTAAGAAAAAAATCATTTTTAACTATTTGTGGAGTTAGAAAACACCTAGAATATTTAGATGATAGATATATTGACTCAATCAACCAAAAAGATATTAATGATATGATTATCAGCCTTAAAAACAAGATGGCAAATAGCAGTATCAACCGAATAATAAGCACATTAAAGGCTGTTTTAGAATTTGCCAACACAGAATATGGGATTAAAGCTCAAAAACTATCTATTCAAAAACTCAAAACCAATGATAATAGAGAGAGATTCTTGAGCAAAGAGGAGATTCTAGCACTCAAAATAGCACTAAATAGCCACTATGAACACTTATTATTTGTAAATCTAGCTCTCTGTACTGGTGCTAGGCTGATGAGTATTTTAGATATAAGAAAAAAAGATATTGATTTAAAAAACAAGACTATCAAACTAAGAGATTTTAAAAATCCATCAACTTATCAAGGCTATCTAAATGATGAGGTCAAAGAATTATTATTAAAAAAATGGGATAATCTAAAAGATGATGACAAAGTTATTCAAAAAAGCAAGAGACTTATCACCGAAAAACTGCAGGGTATTTTAAACCATTTATTCAATCAAAACTCACCTGAAAATAAACAAAAAGTCGTTATTCATAGTTTGCGTCATACCTTTGCATCTCATTTAGCTATCGGGAATACACCTATTCAGATCATTCAAAAACTCCTCAATCATAAGGATATACACATGACAATGCGATACTCTCATTTAATGCCTGATAGTGGCAAAGAATGGGTAGATAAAATATGGAATTGACTGAAAGTTAAAAGCTTTAATTGTTAAGAAATTTATTCATTTAAAAAGGCTAAAAATCTCTTTATTTTGACTCTATTCTCAATCTTTAATTTCCGAAAAATAACCGCCATAAAATCCCTTAACTTCCGCATAATAACTATCAAACTATCTATGGTTTTTCCGAAAAACTAGCCTCAAAAAACTTCCAAAATAAATCATTAATACAAGATGCTAGTAAATATCATTCTAAACTCTAAGATCAAATAAAAATCCGATCAATATGCACAAAAAATATAAAATATGTTTTGCCAAAATAAAATCTTAGTTGTGCATACAAGCTACATAAGAGAATCAATCAAGCTCTGCATTCAACCCCTCCCCTGTGTTTGGGTCCTTCTCACTCGTCATAAATTCCTGCGGTTAGCCACCTGCGGGGGGAGGATGGGATAAGGGGGAAAAAAGGTGAGTTCATATTCATATAAAATTTAAATAAAAAAAATATTTTAAAAAAGGTTTTAAAAATATCATTTTAATAACATTTGATGGGTGGTTGTAAGATGCGTATTAGAAGGGGTTTTGTGGGGCTATTGGCAGAGATTGGATTAAAATAGGGCTTGATAGTGAAATTTAGGCGGGTTAAAATACTTTTTTTAATCAAAAGAAGGCTTGACAAATTTATAAAAATAGTATCTAAAAAATCATATGAAATGAAGGATTTTGGCACTTCAGGTGAGGAAAATAAGAGGGTTGATGTGGGTAAAAATAATGTTGTGCAAAGATAAAAATAGTAAATCATATTAAAAAATATAAAGTGGATTAAAAAGTGAGGATGGCAAAAAAGAAATGTGTGCAAGAAATAAGGGCAAGCAGATATTATTGTGATGATGGGATTTTGGAGGAGAAGCGTTAAAAAAAGGATAACTGCTTATCCTTTTTAGCTTCGCACACCGATCGCTTTATGCGAAGCGTAGCGAGTATAGCGATAC
>NZ_JAUYZK010000014.1 GCF_030688855.1 Helicobacter cappadocius
CTACCTATCATCGCAGCATTATCAGAACAAAACTCTAGAGGTGTGAGTAATAGCTTGGCTTGAAAATCATTACAGAGTTTGAAGATTTTATTTCTGAGATGATTATTTGCACTTGCTCCACCTACGATAGCAAAATGTTTGATAGGGTTCCCACACTCTTTTTTTATTTGAAAATATTTTTTAAGCTGTATGAGTAGATGATCACAAGCGATACTTTGAAATCCATAGCAGATTTTTCCTCTAAACTCATCACTTGATATATCAGTTCCGATCTCTTGGGACTCCAGTATTTTCATACGAACGGCGTTTTTTAGACCAGAAAAGCTAAAGGCGAGTTCTTTTGAATTTCTTAGTGGCAAAGGGAAGTTAAATGCGGATTCTATAGAATAAGTTTGAATATATTCCTGTGCTATTTTTTCTACGATGGGGCCTCCAGGATAACCCATAGAGAGCATTTTAGAAACCTTGTCAAAACTCTCTCCGAAGCTATCATCCATGCTTTTTGCCACGATGGACATTTCTGTGCTATTTTTTGCCTCTATAATAAGAGTATGACCTCCAGAGACTAGTAAAATAGATAAAGGAAAAGTGCTTTTGGGTTGGTTGATAAAAAGAGAGTAAATATGCCCTTTGAGGTGATTGATAGAGATGATCGGAATTTTTGTAGAAAAAGCCAGAGCTTTTGCCATCATCAGACCTTCTATGAGAGTGATATTGAGTCCAGGTTCTGTGGTAACAGCGATAGCTTTTAGAGATGAGAATGAATCATTTAGGAATCTTTTTGCTTCATAGAGGATTCTTGGAAGTTCTTGTGCATGAAGTCTTGAAGCTATTTCTGGCACTACTCCACCATAAGTGCTATGTATTTGTTCTTGAGATATTTTTCTATGGAAGAGTAGTTTGGAACTAGAGATTTCAGTTATGGCTATCGAACTGTCATCACAGCTACTTTCGATACTTAAAATCATATTTTTTCCATTTTCATAGTAAAATCCACTTTATAAGAATTTTTTGATAAATTATAACTAAAAACTAGGGAGTAAAATGAAAAGATTAAAAGCAGAATGGGAAAAACAAAGAGCGGTTTTACTTGCATTCCCACACAAAAATAGTGATTGGGCAGAATATATCAGTGAAGCTAGAGAGAATTTTCTAGCTATCATAAAAGAAATAACACGTTTTGAAAAGGTGATCTTATGTGTAGATGTAGAAGATTCAGAAGGAATGGAAATATTGCAAAAATCAAATCTAAGCAATATTGAATTTGTTAATGTACCAACAAATGATACTTGGGCGAGAGATTTTGGACCTATTGCTATAGAACAAAATCATTCCATAGAGCTTTTGAACTTCGGTTTTAATGGATGGGGTTTGAAGTTTGCTGCCAACAAAGACAATCAAATCAATCAAAATCTTTTCGATAGAGGTGTGTTTAATACACTTAAGAATATGCCCATCATCTTAGAAGGGGGAAGCATTGACACAGATGGTGAAGGAAGACTGCTTACAAATACACAGTGTTTGTTGGAGCTTAACAGAAATCCACATTTATCACAAGGGGAGATTGAGGAGTTTTTAAAACGAATATTAGGGATAAATGAGGTTTTATGGCTACATTCAGGCTATTTGGCAGGAGATGATACTGATAGTCATATCGATACTCTAGCTAGATTTGTCAATCCTCACACCATTGCTTATATGAAATGTGAAGATAAAAACGATGAACATTATGCAGAGCTTAGAAAAATGGAAGAAGAGTTGATGGTACTTCGCACAAGAGAAGGAAAACCCTATACTCTAGTCCCGCTTCCTCTTCCAAATGCTATTTTTTATGATGGAGAGAGGCTACCGGCAAGTTATGTAAATTTTCTTTTTATCAATGGAGCGATCCTTGTGCCCACTTATAGAGACAAAAAGGATGAAGAAGTGTTAGAGATTTTTAGAAACTCTTGCCCTGATTTAGAAGTGATTGGGATTGATTGCTCTACGCTTATAAGACAACATGGAAGCCTACATTGTGTAACGATGCAGATATTTTAAGCAGGTAGCAATATTGAGTGCTAAATATACTAAAATTATTGTTGAAGGGGTAGTGCAGGGCGTTGGATTTCGTCCTTTTGTTTATCATCTAGCTCATAAAATGGGTCTAAAAGGTTGGGTCAAAAATGTAGGAGGGAAGGTAGAGATACTTTTAAATACTGATGATTGTGATAGTTTTATTTCATATCTGAAGTTACAAGCCCCCATTCATTCAGAGATACATAAAATCAGTATCAAAAAAACTATATCAAAAAAACTATATGAGAGTTTTGAAATTCTTGAAAGTAAAATTGAGACAATAGGACTAGAGAGTGCTATACCTAGAGATATTGCGATATGTCAAGAATGTCTTGATGAAATCAAAAACCCAAAAGATAGACACTATTACTATGCCTTTACCACTTGTACAAATTGTGGCCCTAGATACTCTATCATAAACTCACTTCCTTATGATAGAGATAATACCTCTATGAAACCCTTTCAGATGTGTGCAAAATGCCAAAAAGAATATGACGATCCTAGTAATAGAAGATTCCATGCTCAACCAAATTCTTGCCCTGAATGTGGGATCGTTTTGGAGTTTCATATGTCCTCTCGTCGTAGTTTTGATAATCAGGCACTCAAAGATACTATCAAAGCGATAAAATCCGGGAAAATTATTGCCATTAAGGGAATAGGAGGATTTGCACTTGTGTGTGATGGAAGAAATGATAAAACAATTTTAAAACTTAGAGAGAAAAAAGATCGCCCCACAAAACCTTTTGCACTAATGGTAAAAGATATTGATATGGCATTAAAAGTAGCAAAACTCAATCCATCAGAAATAAACACTTTGAATTCCAATGTAGCTCCTATCATCTTAGGTGCTAAAAAATCTAATCAATTACACTCAAAACTTATAGCTCCCAATCTCTCCACAATAGGAATATTGCTTCCTTATAGTGGAATACATCATTTGCTTTTAGAAAAACTTGATTTTCCTATTGTTTTTACTAGTGCGAATTTAAGTGGTGAGCCAATTATTAGTTCTATTGCTGAGCTGAAAGAAAAAATGAGCAATATCATTGATGGAGTGCTAGATTATAATCGAGAGATCATTCATCCCATTGATGACAGTGTGATGCAGTTTGTTGCTGGAGAAATTAGAATAATTCGATTAGGAAGGGGACTAGCTCCTTTGAATGTAGAATTTGAAGAAAAATTAGCACCCAAAACGATTATAGGAATGGGGGCACAGCAAAAAATTACCTTGACTTATAGTGTAGGAAATAAATATATGGTTTTTCCATATATTGGGGATCTTGATAATCTTGGCACGATCGATCGATACGAGCAAATGCTAGATTTTTTTAATAAAACCTATTTGAAATATCCAGATGTTTTAATCAGTGATTTACACAAAAATTATCAATCAAGCATAATAAGTGCTAAAAAATCTATACAATACCCTTGTAGAAATGAAAAAATTCAGCATCATCATGCACATTTTTGTGCTATTTTTGCCGAATCAATAAAGCAAGATAACACAATCACCGCTCAAACTAAAGCACTTGGAATTATATGGGATGGTACAGGTCTAGGAGAAGATGGCAAAATTTGGGGAGGGGAGTTTTTTGTTGGCAATATGCAAAATATCTCCAGAGTGGGTCATTTTAAGGAGTTTTGCTTACTTGGTGGAGAAAATGCCATTAAGAATATTTATAAGATAGGTTATGCCTTAGCATTAGAGTGTGGAGCCAAAGAATTTACAAAAAGATATGAAATTGAATTTGGAAGTGAAGCCAAAATACTTCACCAAATGTTTGAAAAAAAGATTAATACATTCCAAACTACTTCTGTTGGAAGGCTCTTTGATGCGGTGGCAAGTCTGTGTGGATTGCTAAGTAAAAATAGCTTTGAAGGTGAAGCTGGAATGCTTCTTGAGTCTGTTTTTAAAAACTATTCAAAAAAGGAATCTTATGATTTTATCATCACTGATGGTGTGATTGATTTTTGTCCGATGATTTTACAGATACAAGAAGATGTTTTCAATGGCGAGAGGATAAAAGTGGCTAGAAATTTTATCTATACTCTAGCTAATATTGCATTTGCTTTTGCAAAAAAATATCCGGAACTTCCGGTGATGTTTAGTGGCGGGGTATTTCAAAACAAAATTTTGTGTGATGATATTAGAGAACTTTTTGATTTGCATAAAAAAAAGTTTTATATGCACAAGCTTTTGCCACCAAATGATATGTGCATTTCATTTGGTCAGGCTGTTTACTCGCAATATAACCACTAATTTTTAGCTGTTAGGAATTATGCTAAGATTTTATAACAAAAAACAAGGAATCAGAAAATGAAAAAGATTACTCTAGCGCATGGTAATGGGGGAGTTGAGACAAATGAATTTATCCAGAAAGTTTTCAAAAAATATTTAGGAGATTTTCTATGCGCAGATGGCGAAGATGCAGGGATTTTTATCAATAATGCTAAATCATACTGCATGAGTACAGATTCCTATGTTATCTCTCCCATCTTTTTTCCTGGTGGAGACATAGGAAAGCTTAGTATTTGTGGAAGTTCTAATGATGTAGCAATGATGGGGGCAAAGCCAAAATATATTAGTATTGGATTTATTATTGAAGAAGGTTTTGAGATCATTGAGCTAGAAAAAATCCTTGTAAGTATAAAAAAAGAACTTGAGCAAACATCCTTGCAAATCATTTCAGCTGATACGAAGGTTGTTCCCAAAGGTAATGTTGATAAAATTTTTATTAACACAACTGCTATTGGAGAAATAGTAAAAGAGGGAATTTCTGCAAAAAATCTCAAAGAAGGAGATTGTATTGTCTTAAGTGGAGATATTGGAAGACATGGTTCGATGATTTTCTGTGCTAGAAGTGAGATTGACTTGCATTCAAATTTACAGAGTGATTGCAAACAACTTTATCCAATGCTAGATAAGATATTTCAGAGTGATATTTCTATAAATGCTCTTAGAGATGCCACTAGGGGAGGATTAGCTGCTGTGATGAATGAATGGGCAAATGCTTCAAAAGTAAATATTATATTAGAGGAAAAATCTATTCCTATTTCAAAAGAAGTCAAAGGGGTATGTGAAATATTAGGGCTTGAGCCATATGTCTTAGCTAATGAGGGGGTTTGTGTATTTTCTGCTACTGCTAGTGATGCAATAAAGATTTGTGATATTTTAAATTCTTCTTCCAAAGGAAAAGAAGCTACAATTATTGGTAGAGTCGAAGGAAATAATATAGCCACTCCTAAAGTAATACTCAAAAATGACTGGGGGACAAAAAGATATTTGGAATATCCGCAGGGCGAGATATTACCTAGGATTTGCTAAGGCATGGTTTTTTGTATTTGAATATTCATACTTAACGATTATAATTTTTAGGATTTCAAAAATATTTGGAGAAAAAAATGAATGAAAACGCACTAATGCAATTTCAAAGAGATTTGAAGGTTTTCTATACTCTTATACAAGATCAAAGCAAAGATATTAATAGTATGTATGAGATTTTTGATTCAAACTTTAATAAAGAATCCAAATACTTACCAACATTGGAATATTTGTGTGATAGAATGGGACTAAAACCTGATAAAGATGCTTTGATGGCGATTTGTGATAGGGTGGCAAACCTCAAAGAAGGATCGATTATTCAGATATTAAAAAAAAATCAAAAAAGTAATTCTGAGATTTTGATCGCAAGGAGATTTTTACTGAATTTTGTAAGTGAATTCTATGCAAAAAGACATCAAGAGTTATTATCTGAAGTGACAAAAAGAAATCTATTTAATGAATTTTATCGAGAAATTCTCTTAGGTGTTCATCAGATCGGATTAGTGATGAATCAGTTTTTTGAAAGTTGGCAAAATGTTCTCATCGATGGAATCAACAAAGATATGCAAAAAATATATGGGGATGAAGAAACCCTCAAACTTCTCGCCCCCAGTATTGATAAAGAGAAAGTTGAAGATAAATTAATTTGCTCAGATAGAAGCTATTCTATTCCAAAAAAACTTGGAGATAAGTTCATATCTCTTCCTTATGCACTTGCTTTTGATATTGAAATCGAAGGGATTGTTAAGGCTATCTCAAAACTTATCTTAAAACTCAAGGGATTAGAAGATGAAGTATATGACAAAAAGGATTCCTATATAAATTACTTCAATGCTTTGAAGAATGCTTTTGCTGAAAGGAATGCAGATGAATTGATACAAAAATGGCGTGAAGTAGATAGATGTTGGATGGAAATAGATACCCCTTTTCAAGTGGGACACCCTCTTGAATACTATGAAGATAGATATAGGCATTCTGTAGCTCCTGAATGGGATTTGAGAGTGAGCAATCCTGATAAATTATCAGATTGTAGAGTTTCTTCTAGTATTAAAAAGATGTTTTTGAATTTTGCTCAAGAACTAGATACGCCAAAAAATTTGATAAATTTCGTTGAAGATGCCCTAAAAAATGTAAAGATATACAATGGATTACCCACCTTGTATTATGGGGCAGATATGAACGGACTATTTTCAGCCCAAGTTGTTCCTAATGATGAAGTTATATCAAAAAAATTTGGAAAAAAAATCTTTGCTTTTGGAGATAAAATCATCCAATCAGCTAAAAGCAAACCAAAGATGAAGCTTAGCTATGAAACCTTTGAAGAAGACTATCTGAAGGAAGCTAGAGAAATATTATTTGACAATGAAGAGTTGTGGCATTTAGTATATGATATTACAACTAATGGTCATGAATTTGGTCATATTTTGTGGATACAAGAAGATACGCAAAGAAAGATGAATGTTGATGGGGAGTTTAAAAATATTGAAGAATTCAAGGCTACTTGTGGCGGATTGGTGGCATTTTTTCAATCCTCACACACTCCTGTTGAGTTTGAAGCGGTGATGAGTGATAGTATTCGTAGGGGAGTTTCTTTGATGGCTTGGAGAGAGCAAGAGGAGGTCTTGCCTTATTATTGTGAAGGACTGATTCATCTGTATGGGGCTTTTGAGAGTGGTGTTTTAGAGTTTGTTGCAAATCAAAAACCTGTCCTTAGGGTGCATAAAGAAAAATACAAAGAGCTTAAAAACTGGTATATTCAAATCTATCAATCTCTAGCACAACACTACATACAAAAATTTCCTGCGGGAGAGTGGTTGAATCGTTTTACAAAGAAAGACGGGGGCATATATCATTCAAACTTAAAAAATGGCGATGATTTTATACAATGGTACTGGGAGAGGTACTGCCAAATAGGTCAAGAAGTGCTATAGAGCTTCTTGGGATAATTTAAAGCTAGGATTATTTTTCAGTTAAGATAGACATTTTCCCATCAACAAGACTAACATAGAGTTCTTTTGTACTATTAGAAGTGTAGGTGATTTTATTATTCTTAAAAGCAGAATAATCTTGAGAGAAGCTAATTTTAAATATATTTTTACCTTCTTCATTAGGGTAGGGTGAAATATTAATATTAGAGAACAAAATAGTCTTCTCTTCTTTTTTGTCAAATACACGTTTTTTATAGTCTTTGAACGCATTTATTTTCATTCCATCATATCGAACAAAATCATTCCCATAAAAGGATAAATAATCTTGTAAATCATTTTTTATCCATGAATCTCGCCATTTATATAAATCGCTCAATATAGTTGCAAGTTCTTCTTTTGTGGCAGGTTTGAAGTTTTGTTCATAACTTATTAGAATCGCTTTTTTATTCCCGATAGTCTTATCATATTGACTCAATGTATTATTCTCGACTGCGATACAACCTTTTGTATTGAGTTCTTTACGATTTCCACTAAGTGGAAGTCCATGAATCCATATTCCATACCCTGTTTTTTTACGAATCTTATCATAAGTGTTAGGATAACTTGTTACTAATGCCAATGGACCATAGTACTGATTAAGACCACTAAGTCTTGCTGTAATATCATATACACCTATTGGGGTTGTAAGATCGCCTTCGACTTTTTTATTTCCCTTTCCAGAACCAACCAAAGCATTTGTTTGGTTTATTTTTGTTAGCACTCCATTGTCGTTTTCATACAGAGCAAGATCGGGAATAGACTTATCAGCAACAAATATAAAATTTACGCTTTCATAGTATCCATAATCAGTATCTTTGTTCTGCAAAACCCCCATCCAGAAATCTTTTTGAGTTAGATAATTTTCTAACATCGATTTTGTAGCTTCTATGCCCTTTGTTCGATATGTCTGGATAATATCAATAGTCTGATTATCCATTCCATAGAGCATACAAGATGCTACTAAACTAATACTCAAAAAAAACTTCATATTTCTCACCTAGTTGCTTTTAATCTTCAAAATTATATCCAAATTTTTTTAGATTTTCTTTTTCCTTGCTCCAAGATTTTTGAACAAAAACATTCAGTTCTAAAAAAATCTTTTTTTCGCCTATTTTCTCCATTTTTTCCCGTGCTTGTTTACCTATTCTTTTGATGGTTTGAGCATTTTTACCTATTACCATGCTTTTTTGACTTTCTTTTTCTACAAAAACTTTTGCAAATATTTTATCAAGTCGAGGACTCTCAATAAATTTTTCAATCCTAACATCACTCTCATAAGGAATTTCATCGCTAAGATTGTTAAAAACACTTTCACGGATAATTTCTTTGTATATTTGCTTGAGATTTTCATCAGTGATAATTTCTGTGTCAAAAAATGGTGGAGAATATGGAAGATGCCTACTAACTTCCTCTAAAAGCCTTTCGAGATTGAGGGATTTTTGAGTGCTTATTGGTATAAGAGAGAGAAATTTATTATCATATTTTTGATATTCTGCGATTTTTTTTAGTATTTCTTCATTGTTTGCGGTATCAGTTTTGCTCAAAACAAGAATATGCGGTTTCTCACTTAGAGTTAGAAATTCTTCATAATATTTCAAATCATCATGTATTGAAGACATAAAAACACATAAATCGCAATCTGAAATTGCACGAAGAGCTTCTTTTAGCATAAATTGATTCAATAGTTTCTCTTGATGGTGTAATCCGGGTGTATCCACAAAAATAATCTGAGAATCCACTCCGTTTTTATCCACAAAAGGAATAATGATATTCATTTTTTTTCTTGTAGCATTTGCTTTATGAGAGACTAGAGCAATTTCCTGTTTTAATAATTTGTTCAAAAGAGTGCTTTTCCCACAATTTGGACGACCTACAACGGCAACAAAACCCGATCTAAAGCTATTTTGCATCAAAGAATATACCTTGCTAAATCAACATTTTCTACCAAATCTTGTAGTTTTTCGCTCACTAGTTCTTTGGTTATACGCAAGGTTTGATTTTTGTATTCATCAGCATTAAAGCTAATATCTTCTATCACTCGCTCAAGTGTTGTATGAAGTCTTCTAGCACCGATGTCTTCGGTTTTTTGATTGGCATTATAAGAAAGTTTTGCAAGTTCTTTGAGAGCATTTTCATCAAATTCAATAGTCACATTTTCGGTTTTTAAGAGGGCTTGATATTGTCTAATAATAGAGGTTTTAGTCTGGGTTAATATTTGATACATCGCTTCATCATCAAGACTATCTAATTCAACACGCAAAGGAAATCGCCCTTGAAGTTCTGGAATCAAATCACTAGGCTTACTGAGATGAAATGCCCCAGCAGCTATAAATAAAATATGATCGGTTTTAATCTGACCATATTTAGTATTTACCACGCTTCCTTCTATAATAGGAAGCAAATCTCTTTGAACACCTTCTTTGCTTGGATCTTGCCTAGAATTATCTTTTGAACTCACTGCAACTTTATCAATCTCATCAATAAAAATTACCCCAGCCTCTTGGGCTCTCTTTAGTCCTTCAAATTTGATAGCTTCGGTATCTAACACTGCTTCAGAGGCATCTTGCTTGAGAGCTTCTTTTGCCTCTTTTACGCTCATTTCTTTTTTAATTTTTTCCTGTTCTCTATTTAGTACTTTAATAATACTTTCTTGTACATTGATAATTTCTGGAGGCATTCCATTATCAGAACCTATGATTCTTCGATTGATCTCGATTTCTATTTTGAGATCATCAACTTCTCCATTTTTGACCTTTTTTTTCATTTTTTCAAAGCTATTTTCATATTCTTGTTTTTTAGAATCGCTAACACCAGTTGGAAGAGGGGGAAGTAGTTTTTGTGTGATTTTCTCTATGATGAAATCTTCTATTTTTTGCTTTGATTTTTCTCTGTATTCGCTTTCGACCAAATTTACACTCGCTAAAACTAGATCTCTTACCATTGATTCCACATCTCTGCCTACAAAACCTACCTCAGTATATTTACTTGCTTCTACTTTAACAAAAGGAAGCCCCATTATTTTTGCCATACGTCTTGCGATTTCTGTTTTGCCTACGCCAGTAGAGCCTATCATCAAAATATTTTTAGGAGTGACCTCTTCTTGAATTTCTAAGGGAAGTTGCAGTCTTCTATAACGGTTGCGAAGAGCTATAGCAACAGATTTTTTTGCTTCTTTTTGTCCGATAATATACTCATCTAAATAAGCAACAATTTCTTTAGGAGTCATGTTCAAACGATTTTTCTTTTTCATTTAATCTCCAAGATTTTAATATTTGTATTGGTGTAGATACATAGCTCTCCAGCTATTTTTAAAGATTCTTCTACGAGGGATTTTGGATCCAAAGAAGCAAATTTGTCCAATGCTCTAGCGGAACTTAGGGCATAATTACCCCCACTTCCAATAGCAGCTATTTTTCCATCTTCTGGCTCGACCACATCGCCTGTTCCACTCAGAATGTAAATATGATCTTGGTTTAACACTATCATCATTGCTTCAAGCTTTCGTAAATATTTATCCTTGCGCCATTCTTTACTAAATTCAAGCACACTTCTGACTAAATCTCCTTTTCTACCTTCTAATATGCGTTCAAACATATCAAATAAAGAAAAAGCATCTGCGGTGCTTCCTGCAAAACCACTTAAAATTGCTCCATTATATAACGCACGAATTTTTGTCGCATTCCCCTTTAAAACACAATTTCCAAAGGTTACTTGCCCATCCCCTCCTATCACGGCATATTTTTTACCCTTAAACTCACACTTATAACCCAAAATAGTAGTAGCTTCAAACATTTTGATCACTCTGCCATAACATCAATTTTAAAAATTCCTGAAATCCCATATCCCAATTTTGCCTCTATTTCATAGATACCTGTACTTTTAATAGGAGATTTAAGTTCAATATCTTTTTTATCTAAAGAAATACGATGAGATTTTTCTAAGGCTTCTGCTATTTCTTCTTTTGTAATAGCACCAAATAAAGATCCATTAGCTCCAACCTTTCTAGTAATATTTAGTGTTAATTCATTTAAGCTCGTTGCAAGTTGTTTTCTCTCAGCCATCTGTAAAGCTTGTAATTCTTCTTTTTTCTTTTGATCGGCTTTATATTTATTGATGACTTCATTAGTGGCATGTTTTGCCTTTCCTTTGGCGATCAAAAAATTTTGGCCATAGCCATCTTTGACTTCATGTATTTCGCCGGTTTTTCCAAGCCCCTTTACATCTTCCATCAATAAAATTTTCATTTTGATCCTTTTTTTGGTAATATACCCTAAATTTTAGCAAAAAAGAGTAAGGCTTATGGAATCTTTGGACACAAAGCACCAAATTACAATCAAAAAGACTTTTGCCAAAAATGCTAGAATCACTCTAAAACCATCAGGAGAAATTTATGTAAGTGTCCCTTTCTTTTACACTCAAAAAAATATTTCTCAACTCTTATGCAATCATCAAAGCTGGATAGAAAAACATCTTCAAAAAATCACACAAAATTATAGAGATATAGAAAACATATTAGATGAGCATAAAAATGAGGTTTTGATTTTTGGTGTGTGGGAAAAAATAGATAAAAAACCAATAAAAATACATCTCAAAAAAATACTATCAGAGTATCTAAATTCCACAGTTAGGGATAAGGCAAATCAGATGCGGGTTGAATATAATAAAATAAATATTAGGGAAAACAAAAGCAGATTAGG
Organism: Helicobacter cappadocius; assembly: GCF_030688855.1. GTDB lineage: Bacteria > Campylobacterota > Campylobacteria > Campylobacterales > Helicobacteraceae > Helicobacter_J > Helicobacter_J cappadocius. The sequence continues at coordinate 12,048 of NZ_JAUYZK010000014.1, forward strand.
AAGTTGTTCTTATCAAAACAATCTAAGTTTTTCACTCGTGCTTGTATGTGCTCCAAAGGAATTGATTGATTATGTCATTATTCACGAATTAGCCCATATTAGATATAAAGACCATTCTAAAAATTTTTGGGACTATGTAGGTGTATACTGTCTGAACTGGAAAAAAAAGAGAGCCACGCTTAAGAAAAACACCAAGCTATATTTGAGCTTGTTGGATTCTTTGGAATAGTTTAGCGTTGGTATCTAGGATTTTTTGGTAAAAAAAAGCTCCCAGTGTCTCTTTTTGGCTTTAAAAGCTGTTGTTTAAAAATGCGATAGTTATCACATCCTGACTGAAGACCTGTATCACATACATACGCAAAAAGATCTAAAGCTTTTTGCGTATCTTGAGGTACGCCTAATCCTTTTTGATATAAGATGCCTAGATTATTACAACTGCTTAATATACCACCATCACAGGCAACTTGATAATATTTTGCTGCATAAAAATAACTCACAGGAGCTCCTGAACTTCCATTAGTATAAATCCACCCTAGATTTGCACAAGCTTTGACATCACCAGCATTACAAGCCAAATAGTTTAAATCAACGATTCCTAGTTTTGCCTTATCAACCCCATAGATATTATTTGTATTGCTCATCAGCCCCAGATTGTAGCAGCCCAAATCACTCCCTGCTTCACAAGCATATTTATAATATTGCAATGATTTGAAATAATCTTTTGGCACTCCTTCGCCATTAGCATACATCCAAGCTAAATTATTACAAGCTAAAACATCTCCACCTTGACAGCCTGTCATATAAAGTTGAGCGGCTTTTTCCTTATCGTTTTGATCGGCATTTTTTTGATAATCATAAATCATTGCCAAATTTGCACAAGCTGTCGCATCTCCACCGCTACAACCCATCTCATAATAACGTTGTGCTTTTTGAATGTTTGTTTGAATGCCAACACCATTCATATACATTGTACCAATAGCAAAGCATCCTGCAGGATTTCCCTCATCGCAGGATTTTGCAAATAACTTAAATGCACTTTTGTAATCACCTTCTTTGGCAGCTGCAATTCCTGCCTCAAGCAAACCTTCGGCACTATCTGGGGAGTTTAGATGATCGCTCATCATAGGAGGGGTAGGTTTAGCCACTCTTGGTGTATCTGATTTTGGGTTGGGTGCTAGAGTGGGTGGATTTTCAGATTTGCTTAAATTAGAATTTTGTGTATTTTGGTTTGAGTTAGAAGTGTTTTGATTTGATGAGACGTCATTAGATGATTGGTTATTAGAAATACCTGGATTTTCAGAAATGGGAGATTCCTCTTTAGATGAATTGTCTTTTGGAGTAATGCTTTGTGTGCCAGGATTCTGAGTACTAGTAGAGTTTTCTTCATCTGCCCCAAAGCCTATATTTACTAGTGAGGATACGGTCAATAAAGCTATAAAAATAAAATTTTTCATCCTGAACATTTTTTGCACTCCTGTGTTGTACGATATTGCTAACACAGGAAGCAAAAAATATACCATTTTTTAATGCAGAAGGTTGTTAAGCTCGATTTTTTTATTACTTCTAAATGCTATCATTTTCCCAGTCGTGCTCTCTTGTCTGAAATGTAGTCCATGTTTTCCTGATAACTCTTTGCCTTTGTAGAGATTGTTTGATTGAATCTCAAAATCAGGGTTTATTTCGAGGATTTTTTTAGCTTCTATTTCGGAAATTTCAAAAACCGTTCCCGCCAAAACAGCAATTCCTCCATCTACAATACATCCATCTCCTAGACTGATTCCCGTCGAGCTATTTACTCCCAATAGGCAATTTTTTCCAATACTAATAGGAGAGGAATTACCTCCGCTTAAAACTCCTAAAATACTAGCTCCGCCACCAATATCTGTACCTTCTCCAATAATAACTGAAGATGAGATTCTGCCCTCATTCATACAAGCCCCTTGTACTCCAGCATTAAAATTTACATAACTAGCTCCTGGCATTTGGGTATATCCACCCGTTCCAAGATAAGCCCCGAATCTGGTTTTAGCAGTATCTAAAAGTCTAATATTGTCATACTGCGGAATAACTTGCATTAAATATCTAGGAAACTTATCCACAAAATCAATCGCTGGGTAAGTTGATCTCATTTTTAATGGTATTTCATTTTCTCTCAACCATTCAAGTTCATAGGGCTTATTGCCGCTCCATGCAACATTTTGCAATAATCCAAAAATCCCATCAAGCATAAGGGTGCGCAATTTTGCTTTTCCGAGCGACATTGCTAATAGTTTCATATAAGCTGTTTCTACACTTTCGCACTTTGCATCTTTATATAGGGTTACAAAACGAAATAAATATTCTCCATTTTCATCTACAAGCCTGTCTTCATCAAGAGCCTTTTTTAACTCCAAAATAACTTGGATATTTTTATGACTACTTTTATTTTGAATAGCTTCTATCAAAAATGGAGTATATAGCTCAATAGCTTTGCAAACAAAGTCTTGATCGATGCCGTAAATAGATTCATTTTCACTTGAATAAATCAATCTGTCAGGATTAATAGCATTTGCAAAAACAGCATAAGATCCTAAATTTTCATCTTTCCAATTTAAAACAGGGTAGGTTGCACAAATTACCTTTTTTGATTTTTGCCCTAATTCAACCTTAGCTATCCCAAATCCTAAAGGTACCTTATAGGAGCTTGATTTTTGGTAGGCATCTACAAAATTTTTGAATTTCTCTATCATTTTTATCTCCTTTAATATAAAAGCTATTTATAGTGTTATTTGATTGAATAATCAATTAAATCAACAGGATTTCATTTTTAAAATCTACAAATAGCTCAGCCACAACCACATAGGTATTGTAATAGCACTAACAAAGATTCCAAATGCTATAGAGCTTACCGCTATTTTATTATTCAATCCAGCCCTCATAATTACAGCTGCAGAGCTTATAAGAGGTGGCATGGCTGATTCTAAAAGTGCCATCCTCCAAGTATCTGTAAATTCCACATTACCAATAAATATAAGCATAAACACTAGAGCAGGGACAATAATCATTCCCCAAAAAAGAACAATAAAAGTATTTTTCCATTCTGTTTTTATATCGCCTATACTTATCTGAACTCCTATGGCAAACAAAGCTACAGGAGTGGCACATGCTCCAAGCTGCTTAATAGGCACAAATATCCAATCACTAATATCAAATGGCATAAATTTAAAAACCAACCCTACAATCAGAGCTAAAAAAAGTGGGTTGGAAGAAAGTCTCATTGTAACTGAATGCACTGTAAATACTCCTTTGCCACCAATACTCATAATCAAAGGAGTCAATATTGCAAGAGGAATAGCTGTACATATTTGATCATATAGAATTGCTTTATTGGAGTATTCTTGACCCAAAGCACCATATACGAGCGGAACCCCTAAAAATAAGGTATTTCCCAATGCTGACAAGAATGCCATCGAAACTGCTGTATTTTTTTCCCTTTTTAGAATTTTTTTAGCAAAAAAATACATTGTTATCCCACCTACAAAAGAACAACTCAAGGTTGTAAGCAAAATAAGTATGAGTTTAATATCAAGCTCTATATGATAAATTCCATTAAAAATTTGTGCTGGGAGAGCAAAATTGAGCAAAAATCCCAATAAAATACCACTTTGCTTGTTGCTAACCATACGCAAAGATTTTGCTAAATAGCCAAGTCCAATAAATGAAAAAACTCCATACAATGCCAAAAGCATAGGAACACCTGTAGAAAAATTTGAAGTTCTAATTGTAGTGCTATAAAACTTTTTGAAACTTAAAATCTTATTTTGAAACTAGTTTTAACCCAACAACACCTATGATAATCATCAACAAAAATACAATTTTCATCAGACTGATTTCTTCTTTGAAAACAAAAATTCCAATTATAGAGACAATGCTAAGCCCTAACCCCGCCCAAATTGCATAGCCTATACTTAAAGGAATTCCCTTACTTGCTATATAAAACATTCCCAAACTAATAATAAAAAGTATTGCATATAATGCGGTATAAAGGTGATTTTCTGTGTTTGTAGAGGTCTTCAGAGATAGTGCTGCTAAAGCCTCAAAAATAACTGCCAAAATAAGAGGTATCCAATACTTCATTTTCCCATCTCCTCAAATTTATTTTTACTAATGTTCAGAACGCATAAGTGCAAGTTTTTCAACCTCAGTGATAAACACTTCTAATATTTTATTTTCAGGAAGTTTGCACAATATTTCCCCTTCTTTGATGATAAGCCCCTCATGATTTCCAAACGCAATAGCAATATCGGCATGTTTAGCTTCTCCTAGAGCATTTACTGCACAACCCATTACGCTCACATTAAGAGGAGTTTTGATGTGAGCAAGTCTTTTTTCTACTTCTTTTACCGCATCTACTAAATTCGCCTCAATTCTTCCACAAGTAGGGCAGGAAATAATCGTAATACCATCTTTTTGTCTTCCGCTGTAGCGTAAGATAGCCCTTGCCACCTTGACTTCTTCTTCTAGTTCGCCTGTTATAGATATTCTCATGGTATCTCCAATGCCATCCATTAAGAGATTTCCTAGTGCCATCGAGCTTTTTATCGTTGAATGAAAAATAGTTCCTGCCTCTGTTACCCCCAAATGAAAGGGATAATCCACCAAGGGTCTAAGCATTTTATATGCTTCAATAGTTCTTTCTACATCACTAGCTTTTAGCGAAACTTTGATATTTTCAAAACCAAAATCTTCTAATAATTTTATATTATAAAGGGCTGATTCGACCATACCTTTAGGAGTAGGACCATATTTTTTGTCAAACTGTTTTTCCAAACTCCCGCTATTAACACCTATTCGTATAGGAAGATTTCTTTGATTACAAGCCTCTGCTACCGCCTTGATTCTGTCTTTTGTCCCTATATTTCCAGGATTAATGCGAATACCATCCACACTCTCTGCAGCGATAAGGGCAAAACGATGTCTAAAGTGAATATCTGCAACAATAGGCAAAGAAGAAACTTTTTTTAGCTCACTTAGGGCATTAGCATCGTTTTTATCACTCACTGCAACCCGCACAATATCTGCCCCAGCAAAATGTAATCTATCAATTTGTTTTTTTGTAGCTTCTATGTCAGCTGTTTTTGTAAAAGTCATACTCTGCACACTGATAGGAGCTCCACCACCAATAGGAACATTTCCTATGAAAATTTGTTTGGTCTTATAACGAGGTTTTAACATTAATTTTCCTTTATTATGAAGCTAAACTTGAATTTTGCATATCATAGCATCTTCGATAAAATTTAAAAATAACTTCTAGCTTTATGTTATCATTATGTGCATAAATTCCACCTTTAAAACATTAAGTTAATAGGTAGTTGGGGCAATAATGCTTAAAATAAAAAACAAAATCAATCTTATCGGAAATGTTTTAGATATAGGTTTGTGTGAAGAAGAATATTTATTTGCAGATCATTACTATCGAATTTATAAATTTTCTTTAAAAGAATTTATTTTTTCCTTTAGTAAACAGGTTGCTAAAAATATTGAACCTCATCATCGATATTCAAAAGCAGTCAGTTGTTCTATGGATGGATATGTCTGTATGCCTAAAACCAAAAGCTCCATAGGCAGTATTTACAAAATTGACGAAAATGGTATTTCTGTAGCTTCTAGACTAAAATGGCATAGAGCTGATATAAGTGTGTCAGTATTTTCAAAAGATTGCAAATATTTAGCAACAGGTGGCGAAGATGGAAGAATGTTTATCTATGCACATCCCAGCCATAAGCTTAGCACATTTTTACCGCGAAGACCTGATTATATTTCTTGTATTATTTTTGACTCACAATCTAAGATTGTTTGCTATGCTTCTTATGATTTGACACTAACAATTTATGATTTGCAAAAGGATTCTTTGATATGCACTATCGATACTCCGAGCGTTATTGAGGATATGATTTTTTTTCAAAAAGACACAAAGATATTCTATGTTTGTAAAAGTGGTGAAACAGGTATTTTTAACCTCAAAACCAATGAAGATAAACATCAAATGAGTCTTTCTTACTGGCCAACCAAGGTGATGTTGAATTTTGATGAAAGTTTTGCCTATATAGGTACTAGAGAAGATATTTTATATATTCAAAGTCTTAAAGAAACCTCTATAGTTTTTACCATAAATCTTTCATCAAAAGGGGTTACCTGTATAAAAGGATTTGATGATTTTATTTTCATCTGTTTTGCAGATGGGAGTATTCATATTATCGATAGATTTTATAAACTAGATGAATTTTTGAAGGTTTTAAATGAAGAAGGTTTTGAAGCTGCAAAAATTTTTGCCAATGAACATAATGTGTTGCTTAAAACCCTAGAAGTATATACCAGAGTTAAAAACAACTCTTGGAAGGAAGTTCTTAAAAGTGTTACCAAGCTTCTAACAATAAACCAAATTGAAGAAATACTCAACATTACTGCTCCTTATTTTGAAGATCCAGCCAAAGAAAAAGAAATTAAAAAATACATAGAAGAAAAATCTTTCATACAGAATTTTTTAGGTGCCTTTAGAGAGAATGATTATCCAAAAGCATACGAAATAGCAATAGATCATCCTTGTATCAAAAGTCTTAATGAATATCAAGTGATGGAGGATTATTTTGATGATATTTACAATCTAGCCCAACAGCTTATTGCAAGAGACATTGCCTCTAGTAAAGAAAAAATTCAAGATTTTTTATTGCCATTTGAACACATACCAGAGAAGAAACCTCTAATTCTAACCCTTATTAACGAGTGTGATAAATATCTTTTAGGTGAAAAATATGCCAAAGCAAAAGATTTTACGAATTATTTTTTACTTATCACACAATGCCCTTTTCTTAAAAATACGCAAACTTATCAAAAAATGTATTTCACATGTGAGAAAATGACTCACCAAGCACAAGATCTCATTGCAGCAAAAAAATATCCTAAAGCTCAAGAATATTTAAATTTCTTGGCTACTATCGACCCTTTTAGAGAGTTTGCAAACAAATTTCAAAATTATTTGAATAACATTGAAAAATTTACAGAGTTTTATAAAAAGAAGGATTATTTGGGGTGTTATAAAATACTTGAAGTATGTCCTGAAATAGACTCTTCAGATGAATATCTAGCCCTCTATGAAGAAATAAATAAGGTTTTTGAAGAAACCAAAATAATAGCTCAAAAAGGCGAGACCGTCAAAGTTTATTCTGTTTTGCAGAAATTTTCTGCTCTTAAGTATTGGAAAAATAAAATTGACATTACAATGAAAATAGCTTATCTTTATGAAATCAAAAAAGCCCTCAAACTTGAAAGAACAGATGTAGATTGGGAGGAAAGTTTGATTGAATACATCAAAAGATATGGGAAAGATGATGAAATCTGCGAACTCTGCAAGACCGAAGAAAGGCTCAAAGCAATTCTCCAAGACCTTCAAGATATAGAAAATGCTCCTAAAAAAATCTCTGGAAATATTAACCATATTCAAAGTATTATCATTTTGAATAAATCATAGAAAGGACATAAATGCACGAATATTCTGTTGTATCTTCTCTTATCGAGCTTTGCGAAGAGCATGTTCAAAAAAATAATGCCATCAAAATTGAAAAAATAGTCGTTGGAATTGGTCAAAGAAGCGGAATGGATAAAAGTCTATTTTTAAGTGCTTTTGAAACTTTTAAGGAAGAATCTAAAGTCTGCAGAGACGCTATTTTGGATATCGTTGATGAAAAAGTTGAGCTTACTTGTAAAAAATGTGGTTATATATTTATTCCCGATAAGATCGAGTATGGAATTTGCCCTCAATGCAAAAGTTCTAATCTAGAAATTACCAAAGGAAGGGATATGAATTTGTTATCTCTAGAAATGATAGGGGAAGATCAATGAAAGAAGATAGGCAAATTTTTCAAGAGTTTGTTCAAAAGAGTTCAGAGATAAAAGAAACCTGGGAGATTGCAAAATTATTTGAAGAAGAACGTGAAAAATTCAAGCAAGAACTCCTAAACTATGAAAATGAAATCAAACAAGCAAAAAAATTCTTAAAAGATTTTAGAGCAGAATCTTCAAGAATAAAAGAAGAAATCAAAGAACTAGAAGAGTTAAAACTTAAAAGAATCCAAGAAATACAAGCCCTTAGAGAAGAGGTTTTTAAACAAAAAATAAAAAAGAAAATTTCCAAACTAAAGGTTGAAAAAGATGAGATACAGCATGAAAAAAAAGATGAGATATTACCTAAACCTGTAGAAATGATTGATATTTATCTAAAAGATGGCAGTGTAGCAAAAGCAAGACCTACAAAAAAAGTTTATACGGATACTTTGTATAAAAAATACAGAGTGGTTCTCAAGGAAAACAAATCTCTCAAAGATCGGATATTGGAGTTTGAACTCGAAAATTCCAAATTAAAAATAGAACTAAGAGATTTTTATACCGAAGATATGTTAAAAACCAATAATAAATCAAAAGAGGATTAAGATTAAAATGAAAAAAATACTAATCAGTGCTCTTGAGCCTAGTTCAAATATTCATCTAAGAGAACTTAAGAAATATTTAAAGGATATTGAATTTATAGGTATTTTTGATGAAGATTTAGGTTCCCCCCTATATAGCCCAAAAAAATTCTCTACTATGGCATTTTTGGATGTACTTAAAAAAATAAAATTTTTCTATAAAGCAAATAAGAAAATGATAGAATTATCCAAGGATGCTGATTTGGTGCTTTTATTGGATTCTTCTTCTTTTAATATTCCACTGGCAAAAGGTATTAAAAAAATAAATCAGAATAAACCTATTATCTATTACATATTGCCACAAGTTTGGGCATGGAAGGCATGGAGGGCAAAAAAAATTGAGAAATATTGCGACAGACTTGGTGCAATACTTCCCTTTGAAACAACTTTTTATGAAAAAAAAGCACAATATGTAGGACATCCACTACTAGATGAAATACCACATTATAAGAAAAAACAAAGTGATGGAAGTATTGTTTTTATGCCCGGAAGCAGACAAGGGGAGATAAAACGGATATTTCCTATTTTCCTAGAAGTTGCAAAAAAAATAAAGAATAAAAAAAAGATTCTAATTATCCCTCACTCCTTTAAGAATTCTGATCTTTATTCAATTTATGGAAAAGATGTTGACGAATTTGATATTTCCTTTGACACACATAAAAGTCTTTATGAGGCTGAATTTGCTTTTATTTGTAGTGGGACAGCAACACTTGAAGCAACATTGATTGGAACTCCTTTTGTGTTGGGTTACAAAATGAAAAAAATTGATTTTTTTATAACAAGAATATTTGTAAAGCTTTCTTGTATTGGTCTAGCAAATATATTTTACAATGCACTAAATAATGAATATCCTGGCAAGGGAAAAACAAGGCTACATCAAGAATTAGTTCAAGAAGATCTCAATTGTGAAAATCTAATAAACGCCTATGAATCCATAAATAGAGAAAAATTTTTGATAGAATCTGAAAAAATTAGAGAGTATCTAAGACATGGAAGTGCAGAAAATATTGCGAATTGGATAAAATTAACATTGAATTAACCTCAAATTTTATATGATTACATTTTTTAAGTTATAGGAGATTGTAGAAATGAATAAAGAACCTATGAGTCAATATGGGTACGAAAAGCTCTGTGCAGAACTAAAAAACCTCAAAGAGGTGGAGCGTCCAAATATTGTCAAAGAAATAGATATTGCTAGAGGGCATGGCGATCTCAAAGAAAATGCTGAATATCACGCCGCAAAAGAAAAGCAGGTTTTTATAGAAGCTAGAATTAATGATTTGAGTGAAATTCTAAATAACTCTCAAGTTATTGATCCTTCAAAACTTCCACACGATAAGGTGAGTTTTGGTAGTACTGTAAAAATTTTAAATTTAGATAACGATAAAGAGTTTATTTATAGTATTGTTGGAAGCGTAGAGAGCGATCCTTCTAGTGGTCTTATTTCTTTTGGCTCTCCTATTGCAAAAAGTTTGATCGGAAAAGCACCTGGCGATGAAGTAAATATAAAACTTCCTAATGGAGAAAATAGTTTTGAAATTTTGGAAGTTTTTTATCAAGATATAAAGTTTGAAAAATGAATATAAAAATCAAAAAACTGCATCCAGATGCACTTGTGCCAAAATATCAAACATTGCAAGCAGCAGGTTTTGATATTCACTCCATTGAGGATACTATAGTTGCAGCACAAGAGAGTAAGCTTATCAAAACCGGATTGAGCATGTCTATACAAAATGGATATGAATTACAAATCAGACCTAGAAGTGGTCTCGCACTCAAACATTCTATCAGTGTATTAAATTCTCCAGGCACTATTGATAGCGATTATCGCGGGGAAATTATGGTAATTTTAATCAACCACTCTACACAAGAGTTTGCAATCAAAAAAGGTGATAGAATTGCACAAGGAGTAGTTAGCAAGGTTTATCAAGCTGATTTTATAGAAGTTGAAGAACTTGATGATACTCTTAGAGGCTCAGGTGGTTTTGGTAGCAGTGGAATCAAATAAAGAGGAGTAAAAAAAGTGAGCATTAAAGATAATATCAAACAAATACAAGAAGAATTTAAGGGCGATGAAAAAATTTTAGAAAGTGCTTTCAAACTAGAGAGGTTTTACAATAAGTATAAATATATTTTATTTGCAATTATCATAGCGTTGTTGGTATGGTTTTTGTATTACCAATTTTCAATCTATCAAGAAAACAAAAAAGCTCAAAATATAACTCAAATCTATAATCAGTTATTAAAAGATCCAAACAATCAAGCATTGCTTGATAACTTAAAATCCAAATCAAAAGACCTATATGATCTCTATAGGTATACACAAGCTATGAAAAATGCAGATGTAAAAGAGCTTAAAGAAATCATAGATTCTAGGGGTTCTATGGATAAAAAAAATCCTGATATAATCAAAATCTTAGCAGAGTATCAATACGCTTCTTATTTAAAAAATCCTCAAGCACTACAAGCTATGACAGATACTGGAATGAAAGACTTTTCGATACTTCAAGAGGCTTATTTACTACAACAAAATGGAAAAATACAAGAAGCTCAAAACTTGCTAAATCAAATAAGTGCTTCTTCAAGCACATTCCAGATAGCAAATCTATTGAAACATTATGGCGTCAAAGATTTTAGTTCAATTGAAAAAATAAAAAATAATTTAAATAAAGAATCCACTAACAACGAGGATAAAAGTGATAAAAAATAGTTTTGTTTATCTTATATTTGCGATTTTATTTGTTTTTGTGGGATGCAGTTCAAAAAAGTTTTTTGAACCTACAAAAATAGATAGTTTTATGAAATTTAAAGACAAACTAACCGATCATATACAAACCTCTAATCGTTTCGGGGCTGTATTGAAAAATGGTTCAGTTATAACCCAAAATGGGGTTAGTTATATCAAGCTAGATAAAAATTCTTTGTTTTTAAATGACTCTGATGATTATTATATCATTACTCAAAAATGCGATCAAATAGAGCTCATCAACAAAAAAACTCAAGAGTCCATTTTTATCCCTGTAGATACTTGTGCTTTGAGTGCTTCAATAAAAGCGGATAAACTCGCAGTTATTTTAGCTGATAACTCTACTAACATTTATGATATCAAAACAAAAGAAATTCTCTTTTCCCAAAAAGGTACCCCTAGTATAGCCATCAACTCCCTCTTAAGTGCCCCAATTTTCTTGGATACATTGGTTGTTTTTCCAACCTTAGATGGAAGACTTTTGGTGGTGGATGAAAAATCTTATAGTATTGTTAGAAATATTATTATTAATAGTGAAAAATTTTTCAATAATGTGATTTATCTAATGGTAGATGGAGAAAATATGTTTGCCGCTACTCCAAAACGTATCATGTCTATTATTTCTGGACGAGAGTTTAGCTATGATGCAGATATTAGGGATATATTATATGATAAGAATTACCTTTATGTTTTGACTCTTGAAGGTCAAATTATTCAGCTTGATAAAACCTTAAGAGAAACAAATAAAGTCAAGCTACCCTTTGCGACTTTGAATGCCATAGTTGTGATAGGTAATAAATTATATACTATCGAAAAAACAGGCTATCTTATTGAACTAAATATTGATAATTTTACCTATAAGGTGATTGAGGTCAAAGGCATGTTTGGGAAAAAGAAACTTGATAAAATAAATTTTTATGACAAAAATAGAATTTACTACGACCAATATTATATTGATTTTACTAAAGAGTAATAAATGATACTTTGCGATATAGGAAATACTTATATTCATTTTTGTGATACATATAAAATTTGGAAAAATCTTCCTGATGAAATAAACAAAAAAGAACTTTCTTCAGATGTTTATTATATTAGCGTGAATTCTATCAACGAGAAAAAACTTCTCAAGGCTCATAAAAACTCTTATAACATTGCTAGTATTGTCAATCTTGATACTCCTTATGTAGGACTGGGGATAGATAGAAAAGCTGCTTGTTTGGGTGTAGAAAATGGAGTGATTATAGATGCTGGAAGTGCAATTACAGTGGATGTAATGGATGCTGGAAATCATTTAGGTGGAATTATATTGCCAGGATTGGCGGCTTATACACAGGCTTATAGAAGCATTTCTCCTGCATTGGAAAAACGTATCAATTTTGGAATGGACTTTGATGAACTCCCTTTGAATACTCAATCAGCTATCAGTTATGGTGCTATAAAAAGCGTAGTTTTGACTATAAAAGAAATCGTCGGCGATAAAAAAGCTTATTTTACAGGTGGTGATGGGAAATTTCTAGCAAAGTTTTTTGAAAAAGCTATTTATAGCGAAATGTTAGTCTTCAATGGTATGCAAATCTCTATAGACAAAGCCTTGAAAAAGCACAAGGAGCAAAAATGATAACTATTGCACTGCCAAAAGGTCGAGTTGCCGAGAAAACCTTAGAATTATTTCAAAAAATCTTGAAGCAAGAGTTTGTCTTTGAAGATCGAAAACTTATTTTAGAATGTTCGGATTTTAGATTCTTGCTTGTACGTAGTCAAGATGTTCCTACCTATGTGCATTATCAGGCTGCCGATATTGGTGTGGTAGGGCTAGATGTATTGGAAGAAAGTGAGCTTGATTTATTACGTTTACTTGATTTAGGTATCGGAAAATGCAAGGTTGTTGTGGGATCTGAAATAGGAAAAAATATTGATTATCGAAAATCTAGAATAAAAATCGCCACTAAAATGCCCAATATCACCATTAAATATTTCTCCAAAAAAGCTATCCCTGTAGATGTTATCAAACTCTATGGATCAATCGAACTAGCACCATTGGTGCAGCTCTCTGATGGAATTGTAGATATTGTTGAGACAGGGGCAACGATGAAACAAAACAACCTAAAGGTCGATGAAGTAATCATGGAATCAAGTGTCTATCTTATTGCCAACAAAAATAGCTTCTATGCTAAAAAACAAGCTATCTTTGATTTGCAAGCACAATTACACTCATCAATAAAGGCAGTAAAATGAAAAAAATATTTTTTCTGTTTTTGTTCTTTTTGTCTCCACTTTTTTCCCAATGGCAAATGTTTAGTGATAAAACAGATACCTATCTTTATAACACTATTACAGGTGAAGTATATATTCGCTATAAGAAAAATGGTAAAAATTACGAAGATGTATTTGTTAAAATGCCTAAAGGAGTGATTCCTCAAGGAAGTGAATTTGCCCCAGAAATTTCTGTAGAAACACCCAGCTCCTCTCAAAAAAAAGATTCCAAAATGGAAGCCATTAAAAAAGCTCAAGACATTATGAATCAATCTATTGGAGAATGATGATGGAAACCTCTTTGATTTCTTTATTTGTGATGGCATTGAGTATGTCTTTTAGCCATTGTGTAGGAATGTGTGGAGGAATTGTAATCGCGTATTCAAGTGCAAAAATTCACAAAGATACAAGCAAGGCTTATCAAATTTTTTCTCACATTTTATACAGTTTAGGCAGAGTAAGTTCTTATACAATAATTGGCGTTGTGAGTGCTTATGTTGGATACAAGATTTCAGCTTCTATTCAAGCTAAGGGCATATTGTTTATTATTGTGGGGGTATTTTTGATTTTATTTGCAATATTATATGTTTTTTTTCCAAAAGCGATTTCTTATATCGAACCTTCTTTGCCAAAAAATCCACAAAATATATTATCACAGAGCTTTAAAAGATTTTTTGTTTATCTTATGCAATCTCAAAATTTGAGTAGTTTTTACGGATTGGGCATTTTGAATGGTTTGTTACCTTGTGGAATGGTTTATTTTTTTGCTAGTTATGCCCTCACTGCACCTAGTGCTGTTGCTGGAGGTCTCATAATGGTGGTCTTTGGTCTTGCTACTATTTTGCCGATGTTTACACTAGGTTTTATTACTGGAAAAATAAATACTTCTTCTTTTCGTAATATTTTTTTAAAAATTTCATTTGTTCTGATGTTGGGTTTTGGTGGAATTAGTGTATATAAAGGTATTTCTATATTACAAGGAAAATCTCATACTATGGAACATCAAATGAATATGAATCATACAGATCATCATTTATCTCATCAGATGGATATGCAATGAAAGCTGTATTTTTCGATAGAGATGGAGTAATAAACCAAGATTTTGGATATGTCTATGAAGCTAAAGAATTTATTTTTGTAGATAATATTTTTAATCTCTTAAAATATTGCAAGGATAAAGGATTTTTACTTTTGCTTATTACAAACCAATCTGGAATTGGTAGGGGATATTACACACTCAAAGATTTTGAAGAGCTTACTGATTATATGCAAAATGAACTAAAAAAGAAACTTGGATTTGGCTTTGATCGTATTTATTTTTGCCCACATTCTCCTGAAGAAAACTGTCTGTGTAGAAAACCTAAAACAGGTATGATAGATGAAGCAAAAAAAGATTATAATCTTGATCTTAAAGAATGTTTCATCATTGGAGATAAATCCACCGATATTGAGGCTGGACAAAATGCCAATATTGGGCACAAGATATTTTTAAAAAATACCAACGAAGGTATTTTGAATGACAAAGGTGTCCATACCGTATTTTCTGTGAATGGGGCATTGGAAGTTATGATTAGCTTATTAGGGAAGTGATTTAAAAGTATCGTTATAAAACAAAATTCATCAAAGGATAAAAAATGTTTGGGCTTGAAGATAAAAATCCTCATATCTTGGTTATAGGGGATCTAATGATAGATCATTATGTCTGGGCAAAGTGTGAACGCATATCTCCAGAGGCTCCTGTTCAGATTGCTGAAGTAAAAGACGAAAGCAATCGACTAGGTGGGGCTTGTAATGTTGGTAACAACCTCGTTTCACTAGGAGCAAAAGTTTCAATGTGTGGAGTGATAGGCAATGATGACACAGGAAAATGGCTCGTTAAAAATTTGGATTCATTGGGGATTGATATTCAAAATATATTTATTCAAAATCATCGTCCTACAACAAAAAAAACACGTGTTATTGTTTCCAATCAGCAGGTTTTGAGAGTAGATAAAGAAGATAAATCAGCTATTTCTGAAGAGATTTCAAAAGAAATATTTGCTACTCTTGAACACAAAATCTCAAATTATGATTGCATCATCTTATCTGATTATAATAAAGGGGTTTTAAACTCATTTCTTACACAAAAAATCATTAAACTAGCTAGAAGTGAAAATAAGCTTATTTTATGCGATCCTAAAGGAAATGATTTTGAAAAATATAAAGGTGCAACTCTTTTAACACCCAATAAAAATGAAGCACAAATAGCCACAAAAACAGCTATTACTGACGATAATACGCTCACTAATGCCCTTAAAAGTTTGAAAAAAGATTGCAATCTTAGTATTTCACTTATTACTTTAAGTGAAGATGGTATTGCTTTGCTTGATAAAAAAAATAAGCTCACAAAAATCCCAACCATTGCAAAAGAAGTTTATGATGTTACTGGAGCAGGGGATACAGTGATAGCAGCTTTGGGGTTTGCACTCTCAGGAGGTCTTGATATTTATAAGGCTTGTGAATTTGCCAATGCTGCAGCTGCAGTAGTGGTAGGAAAAGTTGGAAGTGCAGTCGCGACACACGCAGAGATCGCTCAACATCTGCATTCTTGTGCATACTCTGATTCAAGTGATAAAATTCTTTCAAAAACTTCTCTTCTAACAACCCTCCAGTCTTTAAAAAATAAAAAAATTATCTTCACTAATGGTTGTTTTGATATCTTACACAGAGGGCATATTTCATATTTGCAAAAAGCAAAAAAAATGGGAGATATTCTCATTGTGGCACTTAACAGCGATGCTTCTGTAAAAAGATTAAAAGGAAAAGCTAGACCGATAAATCCTCAAGATGATAGAGCTTATATCCTTTCAGCACTTGAATGTGTAGATTTTATTGTGATTTTTGATGAAGATACTCCAGAAGACATCATTTCTTTGATTTCTCCAGATGTATTGGTCAAGGGCAAAGATTATGAAGGGAAGCAAATTGCAGGATCAAAATATGCCAAAGAAACTAGATTGATTGATTTTGTTGATGGAATATCTACGACTAATATTTTAAATAAAGCCAAGCTCATATAAGGAGACAAAATGAAAGACTTTATCAAAAACCAATTTTCAACCCATATAGCTACCGTTGAAAAAACCTTAGAAGTCCTAGAGGATGACATTAAAAAAGTTGCTTTTACTTTAAGTGAGTGCATCTTCAGTGGAGGAAAAATACTATTTTGTGGCAATGGTGGAAGTGCAGCAGATGCACAGCATTTTGCCGCAGAATTAAGCGGTAGATACAAAAGAGAGCGAAAAGCATTTGCGGGAATTGCCATTACTACAGATACCTCTGCACTCACAGCAATAGGAAATGATTATGGCTATGAATATATATTTTCCAGACAGGTTGAAGCACTTGCAAATCCTTTTGACATTGTATTTGGAATCTCTACAAGTGGCAATTCTAAAAATGTTGTCAATGCACTAAAAATAGGTCGAAATATAGGTTGTAAAACCATAGGATTAAGCGGAAGAGATGGGGGGGTTATGAATGAAGTCTGCGATATTAATCTAGTTATTCCTAGCAATGATACTGCCCGCATTCAAGAAGCTCATATTCTTATCATACATATTTTGTGTGATGTGATCGAACGCGACAATATGTAAAATTATTTTTAAGGAAAAAATTTTGGAATATTTTAGGCAAACTTATCTTGTAAAATTTTGGAATCCACTCCCTGCAGT
This sequence comes from Helicobacter cappadocius, assembly GCF_030688855.1. GTDB lineage: Bacteria > Campylobacterota > Campylobacteria > Campylobacterales > Helicobacteraceae > Helicobacter_J > Helicobacter_J cappadocius. Next base: position 29,261 of record NZ_JAUYZK010000014.1, read on the forward strand.
TATTGCACTTGGAATATTATCGACTTATTATTTTGGATTGAGTGGAAGTTTGTGGGCAGTTACAGGTGAATTTACTCGTTGGGGAGGGCATATACTGCAGTTTTTTGGCGTAGATATTAGTAGATTTGGATATTACAAGATCCAAAACATGAGTGGAACCCCACTGACTAGAAACGATGGGATTATGGTCATTGGAATGTTTTTGGGTTGCCTCATAGCAAGTCTATGGGCGAATAACTTTAAGCTCAGGTTTCCTACAAGTCCTATCAGAATAGCCCAAGCTCTCATAGGAGGCATTATTTCTGGATTTGGAGCAAGACTTGCTATGGGTTGTAATCTAGCAAATTTTTTTACAGGAATCCCTTATTTTTCACTCCATACTTGGGTTTTTACCATTTGTATGATTGTAGGTGTTTATTTTGGAACAAAAGTCGTCAAACTCCCCTGTTTTCTTCCAAAAGCTACGCCATTTAAGGTAGATTCTCAAAAATCCATCGTATCTAATAAAAAAAGAGGGAAGATTTTATTTACACTTGGGTGTATAGTTTTTCTTCTTTCATTAGCATGGATGATTTATCTCACCTATACTTCACCTATTCCAAAAAACAAAACAATGCCTATTTTAGGAATGGCGCTAGGCTTTGGGATTTCATTTGGTTTTATTGTGGCTAGAGCACAGATTTGTTTTACTTCGGCTTTTAGAGATCTTTTTATTATGGGAAGAAGCCAGATGGCAAAAGCGGTGATTGCTGGAATGGCGGTCTCTAGTATAGGAGTTTTTAGCTATGTGATGCTAGGAACTGAGCTTAAGCTCTCTTGGATGGGACCCAATATCATATTAGGAGGATTGCTTTTTGGATTTGGTATCGTCCTAGCTGGAGGATGTGAGTGTGGCTGGATGTATCGAGCAGTAGAAGGGCAGGTGCATTACTGGATAGTAGGTGTTGGGAACATCATCGGTACGATGTTATTAGCCTTTAGTTGGGACTATTATGGCGAAGCATTAGCCACCTCTTGGCCCAAGATCAATTTGCTTGAAGTTTTTGGAAACCATGGAGGGCTGATAGTGAATTATGTACTTTTATTTTTGAGTTTTCTTGTGATCCTTTGGCTCCAAAAGAGATTTTTTGCCATTAAAGCTAGAAATAGCCAAAGGATAGACAATGCAAAATAAAAAAATCACTCCTAATTATAGATTAGAACTGTTTGGAGAAACCTGTCCTTATCCAGCTATAGCCACGATAGATGCGATGGAAAAGCTTCAAAAAGGCGAAGTGCTAGAAGTTTTGAGTGATTGTGCTCAGAGTATCAATAACATCCCCCTAGATGCGAAAAATCACGGCTATGAAGTACTACAAATCAACCAAGAAGGTTGTGTGATTTCTTTTTTGATAAGAAAATAATCAACCTTTAGAGATATTTTTAAGCTTGAGATAAGCCTTTTGAGATAAAATACAATTATTATTTATCTTATAAAGGATTATAAAATGTCTTATTCTAATTTTTCTATGGGGGGGGGGGACTCAAAAGCGACTTCTTAAACTCCTAGCTCTCTGCACACTTTCTCTTCCTTTTTCGCTTGAAGCATGGGACTGTTATAGTTCAAGTGCTACTTTTGTGAATTGGGGAAATGAATTCCCTTCTAGCCTTACACCTGAAAATTCAAGTGCTTGTATCACAATTGGAGAAGATGATTCAGCCTCTCCTGTTTATAACAAAAGCGACTTGGGTGATTCTTATTTTTCAAGTACATATGTTGAGATATACAAAAATCCAAAATCACAATTCACTGAATTTCATAATCTAGGAAATTTTAATTTTGCAAATGGGAGGAATTTTACTTTTGATATGCCTGATGTCGATTATTATTTAGATGGTGGTTTATTTAATATCCAGTATGGGAGAATAATTTTAAATGGTAGAGATTTTTATTCACAAGGAGAATTTATAGTAAATCATAAACTCAATTTGAACTTTAGAGATTTTATTAATGTTAGTAATACAAAAATTAGCGGTGTAGATGGGGATGTGACTATCAATCTCACAGGAAAGTTCAGCAATGATTCAAAACTTAATATCACAGGACCTAGCGAATATAAGACACCTCCATACATAACTATAAATGGAGGGGATTTTTATAATGGCGTAGATCACAGCAGTAGCCAGGAATATTTTAGTGGAAGTATCGTGCTAGAACATGCAGTTTTGACTATAAAAAAAAATCTTATCTCTGAAGGGGTAGATAAAGACAATCGCTCAAACGTCATTCTTAGTAACAACTCTGAATTAAGAGTTAGTGGAGATTTTATCAATGGAGCTTATAGTGATGTTTATATCAATCCATCTCATAATTATCGCGATAGATCTAAGCTTAGCGTATACGGAAATATGATCAATCAAGGGGAGATACATTTAGCTGCAATAATGGATGATCATGGGATTTATGTCGGTAAAAATTTTATTAGCAAAGAAGGGAGCAAACTTTATTTTACTGGAGGATATACCTATTATGGAGCCATAAAAGCCACAGATGTTGATATCAAAGGAGCTTCAGTATATTTTTTAAAAGGAGAGACTATATTAGATAGACCTTATGATTTTCTAGTTGCAACTGGTATATTCAGCTATGATACTTCGCTACTAGGGGTGCAAGATGTTATCTCAGATGATGGAAGCATGAATGATTTCTATGAAGCGGTAGTAGGAACTGGCTTTGACGATCATGGTGCAAGAACTCTAAAAGTTACCTATAGATACAAAACTAAAAAACCCAAAAAAGAAGTCAATACTTCAGGTAATAGCAATAATAACACCACCAGCACAACTATCACCAACAACACCGATACCACCACTACAACCAATGCTGATACCAACACCAATATAGCAAACACTGAACCTCAAAAAGAAGTCAATATTTCAGATAATACCAGCACAACAAACGCTAGTAATACTACCAGTGCAGGAACTATCCAACCATCCAAAGAAGAAGTGAGTATTTCAAGCAATAACAACACTGATACTACCACCAGTGATACCGATACCACAACCAACGTAGCAACAACCGAACCTCAAAAAGAAGTCAATATTTCAGATAATAGCAATAATAACACCACCAGTAACACAGATAACACCACCATTGCAGGAAACACCACCAGCACAACTATCACCAACAACACCGATACCATTGCTAAAATACCCGGCATTAAAGACAAATATACCTCTAGCGAAATAGCCTTCATCGACGCATTTAGCAAAGAAAATCCAATTCCAGGATTTGACATCAAAAACTTGAGTATGAATCAAATCAGAACCATATCCAAAAATATCAATGATGGACTAGAGTATTACTCTCATTCCAAAGATACTGCTTTAAATGGAGGATTTGAAGCTATCAAAGCCAATGTATTTTCTCGTATGATAGGAGGAGGTAGTTCTAGTGCGACTTATCATCAAGCCAGATCAGATGTATTACTCTACAATCCTTCTAATCGCTATGCCATAAATACTAAATTAGCCCCACCTACTGATGTGGTAAATATCTTTAAAGAATCTACAAAATCCCAAAAACCTAACAACCTCTATGTCAATGTCTTAGGAGCTTTTCAAACCTCTAGTAGTGGCTATGGATACGGCTATGGACTTTCTGTAGGTTATGATAGAAACTTTGAAGATAAGATGTTTATTGGGGCATATCTAGCTTATATCGGAGGAGGGCAAAAACTTGATATGCTCTCAAATCAAACTCAAGGATTTGAAATAGGAGTGTATGGAAGGTTTGAAACCTCCATATTAGAAACAGATCTAATCCTCAATCAAGGCTATGCGTATAACAAAAATACAAAAAAAATTACCATCTTAGATAACATCTACAGTACCTCTTCAGGATATGGCACTCAAAGTTTTGATGTGCTTTTACAAAGTGGTCCGAAATTTATCTTGGGTAAAAACTCTATCAAACCATTTGTTGGAGTCAATCTGAATTTTTACACAGGAGCAAATGTGACTGAAGATACAGAGGTGTTTGCAAGTTCATATGATTTCAAAGATAGCGTGTATTTGAGCGAGGTCATCGGAATAGAATATAAGAGAGCTTTCAAAAATGGATATTTTTTCCTTCGTCCTTCTTATGAAGCTAATATCTATAGCAATGCAACTGAAACAAAAGTAGTTTTTCTAAATAACACTATCTCCATAGCACCTCCTGCTAAAGAAATGTTTGCTTCAGTATTACTGGGCGGAGAAATGAATATCAATGATTCTTTATTATTCAATCTCAATCTCTCCACAAAAGCTTCCAATAAAAAGACATTCATCGCCACAGGTCTAGCATCTTTAAAATATGTATTCTAGGAATAAAAAAGAGGGGATTATTTCCAATCCTCTCCAATACCTAGCAATACACAGTGATTAAAATTCGGTAAAACACAATAGGCATATAACTCACTTCCAAGTCCCAAGAACTCCAAATCAGTTAAATATCTTCCATCAAAGCTTAGATAAAAAGTTTTTGCTTTTTTGTCATCATATTGTTCTGCTAGGATTCCTCCTACACCAATTCCTCCAAAATTGCTATATTTGATAAAATTCTTGAGTATGAAATTAGTCAGCACAAGCTGCCCATTAAGCTTTTGCTTCTCATTTTCAGAAAGTCCAGAATACACTGAATGTTCGATAATATATCTTTTGCGAAAAATAGGATATTTTTTTTGGATCGATTGAACTTTGACTTGTTTATAGTAAGATTTTAGGATTTGGATATTTTCATAGAGATAATCCTGTGCATTTTTTGCCTCTAGTGTATAAAAATAGCACTCTAGCAAACCAAATGCTAAAAATATCCTAAAATATCGGTATTGAAGGAAAATAAACTTTTTCAAAATGCTATATTAAGCTCAACGCTTCCAAAATTATGCCCACCTTGTGGTTCTGTTCTGAAAGTTTTGCTCGTGTGTGTGAATGTATAGGCAAGTCGAAAGCCTCTATATAGAAGTGCTCCACCTATTTCGCCATCATAAATCAAATACTCCATATCAATACCCGTAGATTTTCCAAAGCTATTGCCTTGTATAAAAATATTTCTAGCTTGATATCTTCCAGAGATTCCACCAAAAACATAGAAGGAAAACCTATTATTATAAGGCATTCCTCCACTAAAGCTAGAATTTACCTTATTCACTCCAAAATCAGAATCTAGGTTATAGCCAATCCTCCAGCGACCCCCTAGTGAAAAATGTGTATCAGCATTTCCAAGTGCCACATCAAGTGCAGGTAGAATATCTGAAGAAATATATCTACTATCCCATAAATAAATTTTTTTGATAAGCTGATAGTCTAGATTGAGGATAAACTCACTCTTTAGCTGCGTTCCCCAACCATAGAAAATAGGATTATTAGTAAGATAATGAATAAATTTTTGAGTTTCATAAGCAACAGAACTAGGACCCACCATTCCAGCTGACAAAACAATATTCTCTAGCAAACTCTCTTGTCTGTGTGAGAGCCCAAAATTTAATCTCAAATATCCTCCATATGGATGATCTCCGATATCGGGAGGATTTGTTCTAGAGTAGGGTGTATAAATATCTTGAGCCAAGGAGATTTTAAAACGACTTATTTTTGGTTGATTTGGGAAAAAACTTATATACTTAAGCCAATGTATCTTAGAATCCTTGTTTTGACAGTCAAAATCATATTCCTTGCTTGTATATCCCAATATTGTCCCTGCTGTGTAATATCTATCTACGAATTGATTGACATAGGCGTCATTTTCGCTCAATATATTGAAAAATTGCTTTTGATAAGGAACTAACTGGGTTTCACATACCCTATCATCTCCAAATATTATCCCACAAAATACCAACATAAAGACAAAAATATTTTTTTTTATCACTTGATGCTCCAGATTGCTAAGATAATTTCACAATTTCGCAAAAGCTATCGAAAAATAATTTTTTAGCTTCAGACATACTCATAGCAATGGAATCAATACAAATATCACCATTCTTATTACCCACCTTTCCTAATACCGAGCAAGGGATCTGATATTTTTTGCAATTCTTCTGTAAGAGTGTTAAATCTTCAGGGTTTATTTCAACAACAATACAACTTTGAGATTCACTAAAAATCATATCTTTTTGCACTCCATCAGAGCTGTTGAATGCAGTTTTTATCTCTATGCCCATATTTCCCAATAACGCCATTTTTGCCAGAGCGATGCTAAGCCCACCTTTACCGATATCTTTTGCACTTTTGATGATTTTGCTATCAAAATTATCCTTCATCAACTCCCAGAGATGTTTTTCTTTTTCAAGATCTATTTTGGGAGGTTTTCCTTCGCAGGTGTTATAGATTATTTTTTGGACCACGCTTCCCCCAAAATCCTCCCGTATTTCACCTAATAATACTAGTAGATTTCCTTTTTCTTTCAAACCTGAAGTGATAGGGGTGTATCCTTTTTGTATTAGCCCCACACTTACAATAGTTGGAGTAGGATAAATATCTACTGAATCAGTCTGATTATACAAGGAAACATTCCCGCTAATTACTGGTGTTTGTAGTATTTGAGCAGCTTCTTTAATCCCATCAGTAGCCTCTTTGAACTGCCACATCACTTCTGGATTTTGAGGATTTCCAAAATTCAAACAATCGCTGATTGCTAAAGGCTTTGCACCCCTAGTCACACAATTTCTTCCTGCGGTTGCAACAGCGATTGCCGAACCTTGTTTGGGGTCTAAATAGCAGTATCTAACAGGACAATTTACATTCATCGCCAATGAAGTACCATTTTCTTTGATCCTAATTACACTAGCATCAGTTTGACCACTTGAAACAATTGTGTTTGTTTGCACAGTACTATCATATTGAGAATATATCCAAGACTTATCAGAAATATCCAAACTAGATAACAATTTTTTAAAGATTTCTTGTTGAGAAAAAGTGTTTCTTTTATACTCATTTTTATTAATTTCATTTAAATACTTTGGTTTACTAATAGGTCTATCTAAAATAGGAGCATTTTCACTCAAAGCCTCAATGGGTATTTGAGCACATTTTTCCCCATTCCAAAACAACTCCATATTCCCAGTATCTGTAACCTCGCCGATAATCTCTACATCAAGTTCCCATTTTTGGAATATTTCCATCACTTCTTTTTCGAAACCTTTTTTTGCACAAATAAGCATTCTTTCTTGAGATTCGCTCAGCATTAATTCATAAGGTCCTAGTCCTTCTTCTCTGACAGGAACTTTATCTAAATGCATTATCATACCACTTCCAGAGCGACCAGCCATCTCAAAACTTGAACTACTTAATCCTGCTGCACCCATATCCTGAATACCTACTATCAATTTTTTTTCAAATAATTCCAAACAAGCTTCAAGTAAAAGTTTTTCGGTAAATGGATCGCCTATCTGCACAGTAGGACGTAAAGATTTTGAATCCTCGTTGAAACTATCACTACTCATAACAGCACCCCCAAGTCCATCTGCCCCTGTCTTGCTCCCAACATAAATAACAGGGTTTCCTATTCCTTCAGCTCTTCCATAAAATATCTCCTCATTTTTTACGATACCCAATGTAAAAGCATTCACCAAAATATTTCCATTATAACAGGCTTCAAAACTAGTCTCTCCTCCTATAGTTGGCACACCCATACAATTACCATAACTAGCAATTCCATCTACCACACCACGAAGTAGATATTTATGTTTTTTGCCTATTTCATCATCTCTATAAATCTCTCCGAAACGAATAGAATTGAGATTTGCCACAGGTCTTGCCCCCATCGTAAAAATATCTCTCATAATTCCACCTACTCCTGTCGCTGCACCTGCACGAGGTTCTATAAAACTAGGATGATTGTGCGATTCTATTTTAAATACTGCTGCATATCCATCGCCTATATCAATCACTCCGGCATTTTCTCCAGGTCCAACAATAACATAAGGTGCAGTCGTTGGAAATCCTTTTAGATATTTTTTGCTCGATTTATAGCTACAATGCTCACTCCACATCGCTGAAAATATAGCTATTTCAAGTAAATTAGGTTCTCTATGCAGTATTTGCTTGATTTGTTCATAATCGTTTTGATCAAGTTTGTGATTTTTGAGAATTTCAGAAATATTTTCTAATGGCTGATTCATTTTTTGAGTTTCCTTGAGTTTTTAGCTATTAACAATGTGCTAATTTTATCAAAATTAGAAATAAAACAAAGAAAAATGAGAAATTTATCAAATTTTAGTATTTCCTAAGTATCAAATAAAGATTTATCTATTAAAATGCTAAGAATTAAGAGATGATTAGGAGAGTGCGAATATGAAATACATCAAGTTTTTTAAGGAACTGAACAACAAAGATGTCCCCTTGGTGGGCGGAAAGAATGCAAGTATCGGGGAAATGTTCCAAGAACTCGTACCAGTGGGGATTAAAGTTCCAAATGGATTTGCTATCACTAGCGATGCGTATTGGTATTTACTAGATAGTGGAGGCATCAAGCAAAAAATCGTTGATTTACTTGAAAATGTAGATGTTACAGAAATAGATGTTTTAAAAACCAGATCAAAAAAAATCCGTGAATTGATATTTGGAACTCCATTTCCTGCAGATCTTAGAGATGAGATATTCCAAGCCTACAAAATGCTAAGCGATGAATATGGAATGAATGAAGCTGATGTGGCAGTAAGAAGTTCAGCTACTGCCGAAGATCTCCCAGATGCTTCATTTGCAGGACAACAAGATACTTATTTGAGCGTAAAAGGTCAAACTGAGTTGATCCATTATATCAAGTCTTGTTTTGCCTCTCTTTTTACCGATAGAGCTGTTAGTTATAGAGCTTCTAGGGGTTTTGATCATTTTAAAGTTGCCTTGAGTGTAGGGATACAAAAAATGGTACGAGCGGACAAGGGTAGTGCAGGGGTGATGTTTTCTATAGATACAGAGACAGGTTTTAAAGATGCTGTTTTTATTACTTCAAGCTGGGGATTGGGTGAAAATGTCGTGGGTGGAACAGTAAATCCTGATGAATTCTATGTTTTTAAGCCTACTTTAGAGCAGGGCAAAAGACCTATTATCAAACGTCAATTAGGCACTAAACATCTCAAAATGGTGTATGCTCCAAAAGGAAGTGATCATCCTACCAAAAACATTAAGACAACTCAAAAAGAACTTGAAACTTTCTCTATTACTGATGAAGATGTCTTGACTTTGGCTAGATATGCCATAGTTATCGAAAAACATTACACAAAAGAAGCAGGTGAATATCGTCCGATGGATATGGAATGGGCAAAAGACGGGGAAAGTGGCGAAATTTTTATCGTTCAAGCTAGGCCTGAAACCGTCCAAAGTCAAAATATCAAAAAACTAAATGGTCAAAGGATTGAAAAGTTTAGATTTAAAAATACAGATGAGGATAAAGAAATCATCATTAATGGAAAAGCTATTGGAGGGAAAATAGGTGCAGGAAAAGTCAGGATCATTAATGATATTGCACATATGAATAGTTTTAAAGAAGGTGAGATATTAGTCACAGATAACACCGATCCTGATTGGGAACCTGCAATGAAAAAAGCTTCTGCTGTTATCACTAATCGTGGCGGTAGAACTTGCCACGCTGCAATTGTTGCTAGGGAAATTGGTGTTCCTGCTATTGTTGGAGCTGTTGGGGCAACCGATAGGCTTTATACCGGAATGGAAGTAACGGTTTCTTGTGCTGAAGGAGAAGAGGGTTATGTCTATGCCGGAATCCATGAATACGAAGTAGAGACTATCGAACTTTCAAATCTAGGACAAACTAAAACAAAAATCTATATGAATGTAGGAAATCCCGAGAAAGCTTTCAGTTTTTCACAGCTTCCAAATCACGGGGTAGGGTTAGCAAGAATGGAACTTATCATTTTAAATCAAATCAAAGCCCATCCTCTAGCACTTCTAGATCTTCAAAATGGTAAAAATATCAAAGAAAAACAAGAAATTGAAAAGCTCATTTCAGGTTATGAAAGCCCAAAAGATTTTTTCATCAAAAAAATCGCCGAAGGCATGGGAATGATTTCTGCAGCCTTCTACCCCAATCCTGTAATCGTAAGAACAAGTGATTTTAAATCCAATGAATATAGAGGAATGATAGCTGGAACTGCTTATGAACCTCAAGAAGAAAATCCTATGCTTGGATATCGTGGTGCGAGTAGGTATTATTCAGACTTATATAGAGGTGCGTTTGAATGGGAGTGTCAAGCTCTAGCAATGGTTAGAGATGAGATGGGACTCACCAATATGAAGATTATGATTCCATTTTTAAGAACTCCAGAAGAGGGCAAGAAGGTCTTAGAGATACTTCGAAGAAATGGGCTAGAATCTGGAAAAAATGGCCTTGAGATTTATGTAATGTGCGAACTTCCAGTAAATGTTATTCTAGCTGATGATTTTCTTAATATGTTTGATGGTTTTTCTATCGGCTCAAATGATCTCACACAGCTTACGCTCGGTGTGGATAGAGATGGACAACTTGTTAGTGATATTTTTGATGAAAGAAATCCTGCAATGCTTGAAATGTTCAAAAGAGCTATCAGTGCTTGTAAAAAACATAAAAAATATTGTGGAATATGCGGTCAAGCACCTAGTGATTATCCAGAAATTGCTGAATTTTTAGTTAGAGAAGGAATTGATTCGATTTCTTTAAATCCTGATTCTGTCATATCTACTTGGAATTTGGTTTCAAAACTAGAAAGCGAACTAAACCTGAAATAAAAAGGGAAAATATCATGGTGCATTTTACAGAAGCTATAACTAGAGAACATTTAGAAGATATCCATAAACTTGCCCAAAAAATTTGGCAAGAGCACTATTCAAATATCCTTACAGATGGACAAATCCAATATATGGTGAGTAATTTCCAAAGCCCAGATGCTATGGAAACACAACTCAAAGAAGGGTATCAATATTTCCAGATTTTATCAAAAAATGAAATTGATGGCAGAGAAGTGAATACGCTTGTAGGATATTTTTCATTTGTACAAAAAAATGATTCTGGTGACTTGAGCAAAAATAACTCTATTTTCTTAAGCAAACTTTATATTCAAAAAACCTCTCGAAATCAAGGAATAGCAAAATCTGTAGTCGCATATCTCAAAAGAATTGCTCAAAAATCATCTTGCAATAGCATTTGGCTCACTGTAAATAAACAGAATATGAATTCAATAGAAGCCTATAAAAGATTAGGATTTAAAATCTATAGAGAAGATAGTGTAGATATTGGCAGAGGTTATGTAATGGATGATTATTATATGAAGATAGAATTGTAAAGTGTTTTATATCTTTTGATTTTGCGAAATTTTCTATTTCAAATCTTTGATTTTCGGTGGTTTGTTTATCCGTTGATACCCTAATAT
>NZ_JAUYZK010000015.1 GCF_030688855.1 Helicobacter cappadocius
AATGTGGGTAGGCAATGCACACCGATCGCTTTATGCGAAGCGTAGCGAGTATAGCGATACGGGGCTAGGGAATGTGGGTAGGCAATGCACACCGATCGCTTTATGCGAAGCGTAGCGAGTATAGCGATACGGGGCTAGGGAATGTGGATAGGCAATAGAAAAGATTACTATTTCTGCCAAAAGAAAAAACTTTATCCACCCTAACCCTCCTTAATCAAAAAAGAGGAGAAGCGTTAAAAAAGGATAACTGCTTATCCTTTTTAGCTTCGCACACCGATCGCTTTATGCGAAGCGTAGCGAGTATAGCGATACGGGGCTAGGGAATGTGGGTAGGCAATGCACACCGATCGCTTTATGCGAACTTGTGAAGCATAGCATTGCGGGGCTAGGGAATGTGGATAGGCAATAGTGAGGGTTTTTGCTTTTGCAAAATTTTATCTTTTTTTATAGGACGAAGAGGCGAACAAAACACCGATATGAATTTACAAAAAAGCGGTTATCAGATGTCTTTTAGCAAATCTTTTATTTTTTCGTATTTGGTAGCTTTGGCATAATTTTCTAGCCATGATGATACCCATTTAGGGATAGGAGTTGAGGTATCATTCCAGTTATTCACAGTGCTATAAGCTAATTCGCTAAGCTCTGCAAATTCTCTTTTGTTCAGTCCTAATTCTTGTAATTTCTGCATAAATTCATCTTTTCTCAAGTGGTTGCCTTAAAATATTGATTTAATATGAAATTATACATTAAAAATACTAAATAAATATGAAATCTATGGATAAATATATTAGAATAGTGTATAATACTGATGTTTTTATATGATTTACATATGAAAATGGAAGGAGGCACAAATGAAAAAGCTAGAAAATATTATCGATTTGATTTACAAAGCCTTTTCGATAATTTACATACTAAGTCAAATCATCAAGATTTGGGCGGGGTAACCCGCCTCCCCCATAAGGGGGGACTTGTATATTCATTTGTGCCTTAAGAAATTATATCAAAAAAATAACAAAACCTATAAAAACGGCTTGACAATTCAGTATTAGCTGAATGTAAGTCAGTCATTTTGGACGAGAGGCGTTAAGCAAAAGATGACTGCTCATCTTTTGTAGCCTCGTAGCACGATCGCTTTATGCGAACTTGTGAAGCATAGCATTGCGGGGCTAGGGAATGTGGGTAGGCAATAGTGAGGGTTTTTGCTTTTGCAAAATTTTATCTTTTTTCTGTGCGGCTAAAAGATGAATAAAATAAAGCTTTTCTAGGAAAATAGCGACCCTCTAATAACGACCTGTGATTGTAAAATTGATTTTTAAAGAATAAAAATAGACCTAAAAATCTAATAGATTAACAAAAAGTAAATAAATAAAAATCATTATAAATTAATTTAAATGGTTTGTAATGATTTTAAATCATATTTATTAAAAATAATGAAACAAATAACTTATTAAATCCTAAAATCACCCAAAAATACAAAGCTATAATCTCATCGAACCTTTAGAAGAAATCCTTGTGATTTCAAAAAGGTAAATCGTATCTATTATAGGGTAATGGAACTTGCGATGCAAGTTCTTATCGCTACGCAAGGCAAAGCCCTGCTACGCTCCTAAAGTATGGACTTACATTCAGCTAACGCTGAATTGTCAAGTCGTTTTTATAGGGTAATGGAACTTGCGATGCAAGTTCTTTTATACGAGTGGTAAGATGGATAGATTCTCTAGCTCCGCAATGCTATGCTTCACAAGTTTGCACAAAGCGATCGGTGTTTATTGCCTATCCATAGTCCCTAGCCCCGTATCGCTATACTCGCTACGCTTCGCATAAAGCGATCGGTGTGGTAGGGTTTTTAGAGATTATTTATTTTTAGTTAGGAGATTTATTTGACCTTAAAAGAAAAAATTGATTTGTGCAATCAATACATCAACGAACTTTTAACTCAACCTATCACGGATTCTCAAATCATCAAATATTCTATTGATGGAGTGAGTATAGAGAAAAAAAGTGTTTTTGAAATGATAGAGGCACTAGAAAAGCTAAAGGCGTCTTTTATCAAACAAGCTAACAAGATGCCTCCGTATATTCAAATGGTTTTTTGAATACATAATCTTTATGCTTTTGCTTATCAAAACTAAGTAAAAACATAAGGGTTAAAAATCAACCTTTAGATGTTCTTTTTATAAAAATAGTGTGGAAATAAATATTTTATTTTTTGTTTCTGCCAAAAGAAAAAAGGGTTTATCCTCCCCTAACCCCTCCTTAGCCCCAAAAAAGAGAAAGTCTTCGCCTTTTCTTTTTTGGCAAACAAGGAGGGGGAGTTCGCCTTTTTCTTGTAACCCTACAAAAAACGGGATTTTGCACTTCTGCAAAACCTAATCCGTTTTTTATAGGACAAGGGCGAACAAAACACCGATCGCTTTATAAAAAGCGTAGCGAGTATAGCGATACGGGGCTAGGGGATAGCGATAGGTAATAGAAAAGATTACTATTTCTGCCAAAAGAAAAAACTTTATCCACCCTAACCCTCCTTAATCAAAAAAGACAAAGTCTTCGCCTTTTCTTTTTTGGCAAACAAGGAGGGGGAGTTCGCCTTTTTCTTGTAACCCTACAAAAAACGGGATTTTGCACTTCTGCAAAACCTAATCCGTTTTTTATAGGACAAGGGCGAACAAAACACCGATCGCTTTATAAAAAGCGTAGCGAGTATAGGAACGGGCATAGGGAATAGCGATAGGCAAATAACATAGCGGGTTTTAATCCACGAAGTGATAAGGACTTGTTTGACAAGTCCCATAAACAAATACGAACACAAATGGAATCAAAATGGAAAATTTAGAAAGCTTAGAAAATAAAATCGAAGAGTTAAAAAATATCAAAACATTCAGTGTGCAAAATGCGAGTGCAATGCTTAGCACTTATAGTGATAGCTTAAAAAATGATCTACTTAAAATCAAACAAGATACTCTAAAAGATCTATCCAAAAAGAAGATCAGGCTCTTAAAAAATGTAAATGGCTATCGGTGCATATTTTACCAAGAGGTTTTTGAAGATAAAAATGGCAACATCATCAGATACGGCGATATTATGGTATCAGGAGGGGATATTACCCGAAGTGGAGCTGGGAGAAGTGCTGCGAGTATGGGGTTTTATAGAGTGGGGATTCCATCTGGAGTGCAAATCATAGATGTAGTAGGAGGGCATGGCGGGTTTTTCGCTCAAGAGAAGGATTCTAATGCTATGTGGGTATGGGGAACTAATGCTCAAGGGTGCTTAGGAGTTGGGCATACTAGGTATGTCAATATTCCTCAAAGAGTAACTTTCAACTCTAAGATCAAAAAAATACTCTCAAAATCCCTCCACACTAGCTATCAATTCGCATTTGTCCTTTTAGAAGATGGGACGCTCCTAGGAGCAGGAAGAAACACAGATGGAGAGCTAGGGATTGGAAATAATATCGATTCGCCCATATTTCTTCAAACTCTAAGTGATGTCAAAGATGTCTTTGTAGGGAATAACTACGCAGGGGGCATTTATGCCATCTGCAATGATGGAAGGCTCTTTTCTTGGGGATACAATCGCACAGGATGGCTAGGGCTTGGGCATAGCAACTCTGTAAATACGCCCTCTCTTATCTCAAATATATCTAATGCTAAAAGCATCTATCATAGCACTTACACAGATGGAAGCTGGTATGGGAATACATTCATCATAACCACTGATAACAAACTTCTAGGAGCTGGATACAATGGACAATACAACCTAAGCCAATCAGATACTAATCAACGAAATACCTTTGTCCCGATATTAGATGAATCAAATATTCCTATTAAAAATATCGTAGATTTCAAAGGAGGGGGGGTTTATGATGTGGCATTAGCACTCAATGATAAAGGGGAGCTTTATTCTTGGGGATGTGCAGATATGGGACTAGGAGATGACAGAAATAGCCATAGCAGATGCAGAAAAATCGCTAATGATGTCAAACAAATAGAAAAACAAAGCGGAAGATATTCTCAAAACTTTGTCTTGTATATGGATGAATCTATGAGGGCTTTTGGCTATAACGCGAGTAATAATCTAGGTATAGGCAATAATGCAAGTCCTATAAGAAGCCTTAGTGATGTAGTGCTTCCATCAATTATCACAGACTTTTACTGCTGTGCTAAAAATGAAGGGGAAAGTGTGCTGATAGCAACTGATGGCAATAAACTTTATGCATGTGGAATATCTAATGAAGGGGTGCTGAATGTATCTAGCATGATATTACAACCACAGATATTGCGATAAATAAAAAGCAGAGGTGTTAAGTAAAAGAGACAAACAAATCCGCGTACTGATAAGGATTCAACAAGGTTGAATTCCATAAACAAATATAAAAAAGGAGCTAAAAATGGCATTTAATTTTAACGCACAGGCATTCAGTGGAGGAAATCTATTTATTGATGGGATTGGTTGTTTGGGGGTTTTGAAATCTTTTGAACCTCCAAAAATCGAACAAGAAACAATCGAGCAAACTGCTTCAATCGGCAAATATGAGCAGGTATTACCCACGCTTAAGCCACTTAGTGCAAAGTTTGTCTTAAGTAATGTGGATATGGTGTATTTCAACACTTTAAATGCGTATATTCCGCAAGTCATCTATATCAAAAGCAATCTATCAAGCGGTGGAATGGTAAAAAAAGAAACTCAAATCATCGCAACATTTAATGGAAATATCAAAATCTTAGAGTTGCCAAAATTTGAGATGAATAAAGAGGCGGAATTATCAATGGAAATGAATGTATATATGTTCAGCTATCAGGTAGATAAAGTCCCTGCCATAATTTATGATGTGCATAATTGTATCTATGCGATTAATGGAATCGATCAGTTTTTAGAGATTCGCAAAAACATTCAGTAAAAAAAAGGATAAAGCTTGTTTGGGTTTAAAATGCTTGGATTTAAAAAGATAAAAGCTAGAGCAAGGTCGATGTTTTCTGTACCTTTTAGCCCTCTATCACCTGATAAAATCTACTACAGACAAACCCAAAGAATGCTCAAAAATATCGATTTAGATAGTGCGTCTTTGCCATTACTTAAAATCGCAAGAAATATTTCTATTTCATCACCTTCTATTTATGGGTATCTGCAACTGATGGAAGGGGAAATCTATGGGGAAAAGGGATTTATACTCGATCTGGATACTCCAAATGAAAAGCTAAATACCAAAATAGAAGGGCTTTATAATGAATGGGGAAATAACTGCGATATAAAAGGCGAGTATGATTTTAGAGATTTTGAACGATTTGTTTTGCTTCACTATTTAAGAGATGGTGAATGTTTTGTGCATATTCAAAATACAGATGATGGACTAAAACTACAGATTATCCCCCCTGAAAATATCGATTACAACTACAATGATACAAATATCAAAAAAGGCGTAGAATTTGATGAAAATCATCAAGTCATCGCGTATTATGCACTCAATGATGAAAAAGATAAAAGAAAAAGAGAGAGAATTCCAAAAAAAGATTTGATTCATATCAAAAAGGTTTTTAGCTCCAGTAGTGTTCGTGGCATCTCCCATCTTGCTCCTGTTATTTTCAAAGTAATGCAAAGTGATAAATACCTAGAATCTGTCCTCACTCAAGCCCAGATCGCATCTAAGCTCTCGCTGATTGCCTCACCTAAAGATGAGAGTGAGGGGTATGTGGGGTCTATGGGCGATTTAGGAGAGGATAAGCCATTAGAACCTAAAAATATCGAGATCGAAGATGGGCGGATTATCGCTATGAATGAAAACTACAAAATCGAGCCATTAAATATCGCACACAATCCAAACATCGGGGCATTTATGATAAATATCGATAGGGCTATTGCCAAATCGCTAGGAATTTCTTATGCGAGTTATACAGGGGATTTATCAAGTGTAAATTTTTCATCTTCAAGAATGGGAATCGTGCAGGAAAGAAGGCTATTTAAAAGAATACAAAAGCTTATCATTAGGAAGTTTCACACACCTATATACAAGCGATTTATCGAGCATATCACATTAGAAGGGAAAATCAGTGCGAGTGAATATTTGAGTGCTGTTAAGGATTTCAGCTTTAAGACGCAAGGATGGGAATATGTCGATCCACAAAAAGAAATCCAAGCACAAGAGTTGCAGATCAAATTAGGGCTTAAAACCATCAAGGAAGCATTAGCAGATAAGGGAATAGAACTCAAAGCACAAGCTAGGGACATAAAAGAAGGCAATGATATTTTGGAAGAGGAGCTAAAAAGAATCAAAAATATTTTTTCTCCTCACCCTGATATGAATATGAAAAATAACAATGAGGAGTAAAAATGGAAATATACAAACTGGCATTAGAAAAAATCCCTGAAGTCAGCGGGGAATACACAACCATCGCAACATATGATGGTTTTGTATATGTAAGATCAAATAATCAAGAGGAGCTAAAAGAGCCTTTTATACCTTCAGAGCTTCCTATTTCGTATGTAGAAGGTATGAAGGAGAGATTGGATTATGAAAAAATCATCAAAGAAACAGAGCTAAATAATAGATGCAATAAGCTTTTGGAGAGTTTTGAATCCTCTGCTTTAAAAGAGGCTTATATCTATGATATGAAACAAGAAGATCAAATCAATCTCTTAGGATTAGTTATCGCAAATGTGGATAGTTTTTTTCGATGTGCAAAAAAAGCCACTCCAAATGACAAACAAAATATTCCACATACAAAAGAACAAATCAAACAAGTCTATAACGATGGTCTCAAAACAAAATCAGAAATGATTTATATATGCGGAGTGCTAAAAGAGCATCTTAAGTCCTTACAAACTATAGAGGAAATAAAAGCCCTCAAATGGGAGGACTATGAACAAATCAAAACACAAAAAGGGGTCAAAAGTGAATAGAGAATTTAAAGACATCTGTTTTTCTGCATCTATGGCAAAAGAGAGTCCTATCAATGATGAGGAAATGAGCATAAGCTTTATGGCTTTGAGTGCAAATCCTATCATCAAAAGAGAGGGAATGTTTGAGGACTACTATATATCCATCGATACAGACAATGTGAGATGGAGTGCAAAAAATCTATATTTAGATCACAATCCTAGTTTTAATAATTCAATAGGCGTGATAGATGAGGTCAAAAAAGACAATGAAGGATTTAAGGTAAAAGTGAAATTCTTCGAACATATTCCTAATTCTAAAGAGGCTTTTTTAAGATACAAAGCTGGGCTATCTAATAGCGTATCAGTGGGTTTTGGAGAAGCAAATATTGAAGAAATAGGTAAATTAAATAATCTGCCCCATTATAAAATCAAAAGTGGGGAAATCGTGGAATTATCGGCGGTGTGGTTAGGAGCTGACAAAAAAGCGACTATCACGAAATTTGCAGAAAATAAAAATCAAGGAGAAAAAATGGATTCACAAGTTTTAGAAAATAAAAATCAAGGAGAAAAAATGCAACAAACACAAGAAAAACACAATGATGATGCAAAAGACATCGCACAATTAGCAGAGGTGCTAGGACAAAAAGAACTCGCCCTTAAAGCAATCGCAGAAGGCAAGAGTTATGCGGAGTTTAGAAGTAATCTTTATGCAAAAGTAAATGAAAATAAGCAGGTGTTTATCCAAACATCTAAAACCAAACAAGATCAGGAATTTAGCCTCTATAATGTTATCACAAATAAACCTGAAGGCTATGAGCTAGAGTTTTTTGATAGAAGTAGCCAAAAATTCAAGATTCCTAATAGCTTTTATAAAAAGTTCGATGCAAATGATGGGGGCATCATCACAAAATCCACTAATGAGGGCGTAGCTTCTATTGAACCGCTCTATTATAGAGGGGATAAGTTTATTGACTTAGTAAGAAGTACATCGCCCTTGCTTTCCAAGCTAGATATGATGAGTGGGCTTGTCTCTGTACAACAAATCCCAAGAGATAATACTGAATTAGATGCGGTGTTTTTAGATGAGGGGGCAACTTCTAATGCACAGAGTTTGAGCTTTGATCATATCAAACTCACTCCAAAAACACTCTCTAATAAGGTTATCATCACTAGAAGAATGTTTGAAATGACGCCTTTGGCATTAGAGAGCTTTGTATTACAAAAAATGGTAACTGGAATCAGAAGAAAGCTAGAGAAAGTAGTGCTTTATGGAAAAAATCCCGAGCCTATCACAGGGATATTTAACACAAGCGGTGTTCAAGTGGTGGATAGCTTTATGAAAAATCCTGATTTTAAATCCGCCCTCAAATTCAAAGGCTTACTCCAATCAGCAGATTATGATACAAGTAGATGTGCGTTTTTTGTTAATGCGATGGGATTTACAGAGCTAGAAGGCACTCCAAAATCTATCAATACAACCAATGTAACTACCGAGAGAACATTATTAGAAAACAATAAACTCGCAGGATTTGATATTTATGTCAATAATCTAATCAATAATGGGGATATTATATTGGGAGATTTTTCTAACTCAATATTAGGGGTTTGGAGTGATGGGATCGAAATAAAAACCTATCAAGAACAAGGGGATAATCTTATTATCGAGGGCTTTTATGATATTGATTTTGCACTCAAACGAAATAACGCATTTGTAATCTCTAAGATCAGTAAATAAGAGGAGAAATCAATATGAAATACAGGGTTTTATATGATACTCAACTAAATGGGGAGTTTAAAAACAAAGATGAAGAAATAAGCTTCCTAAAAGGCACAGATGAAGGATATATCCAAAGGCTTATAAGAGAAAAAATCATACAACCTATAGATGTTATAAGTGATGAACCAAAAGAAAATAAAAAGCTCTCAAAAGCTGGGAAATAGGAGATAAAATGAGTGCAAAATATGGAATCAATATAGAGTTAAATAATAACAGCACCAAAGATATAGCTATCAATAATACACGTACTATAGCGATTGTAGGTGATGATGACAAAAAAGAAAATCAAGGGCTAAAATACTACCCATCTATCAAAGAGGCATTAAACAATATAGGTGAAGGAAGCATCAAAGATGTGCTAGATGATCTAAAATCTAGTGCATTACAATCTAATATCATCATTTCTAGTTTTATCAAATCTGATAATGCTAATGAAGATGTGCTTAAAGCGATAGATGATCTCATCTTAAGTGAGCAAAGCACAGGATATGCTCCTAAATTTGTCCTAGCAAGTGGTTATGATAACTCTAAGGGTGTGTGGGAAAAACTAAAAACAACCTGCGATAAGATAGGGGCGATCTATGCTATTTCACTAAATGCCACACAAGAAGATAAGATTTTAGAAGAAATCAAAGATTATCAAAGCAAAAGAGCCATCATCACTTATCAAAAAGTGTATAGAACAGACAATGTTATAAGAGGGCTAGGGGCTTTTATCATCGCGAGTTATGCAAAAGTGATGGCTAGTTCTGAATATGGGTTTGCACAAAGTTTCTCAAACCGCATCATAGATGGAATCATCGGCATTGTCGATAAGACTGAATTCATAAGCGGAGAAGACTGCATAGCTGATAGATTAAGATCAGTAGGAGTGAGTTTGGTTATTAGTGATGGAGGACTTAGGGCTTATGGGGGCGAAAATAGAGATAGCGATTTTAGTTCGCTTCATAGTGTGGTGATATTTGATACCATCATAGAGAGTATCAGAAAATCTCAAAAAGAAGCCATCGATAAACAAGTGAGTGATGTGCTTAAAAAAGTGGTCGATGATTTGGAGAGTTTTTATCGTAAATTGGTCGCTAATAATGTTGCTGTGGGATTTGAAGTCTCCATCCCTGAGGATTTAAATACCAATGAATCCATAGCAGAAGGCAAAATATATATCAATCATCAAATCCAAGAAATGCCACTGCTTAAAAATATCACAAATAAAATCTATAAAGTCAATAGTTACTCTGTTAATCTTATCAAAGAGCTATAAGTATAGATTATGATTTCTAAAACCTTATTAAATAGAGATATGAATGCGATATTAACCCATAAAAATAGCGATGAGTTTGCTAAAAATGGAGTGGTTTTCAAAGGACATCTCAAAAAAGATAATCAAGTGGTGTTTGAAGATGGGGCAATGGGATATAAAACCACTTTATTAACGACCCTAGATGAGGTTTATAAAGTGGATTTGAAACTCAAAGATGAACTAGTGGAATTAGAAACTTCACAAAAATATATCATCACATCGCTTTTAAAAGAAAATAAAACTCTTATGCGGATTGTTTTGGAGAAGGCAAAATGAAAAAAGAGATGTTAGCTATCTTAAAAGAGGGTATTGAGTTATCTAATTGCTTTAAATCTGTGGATTTTTATGAAAGATATGCTTATGAAGATGTGGATTTTCCTGTGTGCGTGATAAAAAATCCACAAGATAATATCACGCAAGAAAATAGCGGTAGCTGGAAAATAGAGAGCGTAGTTGAAATAGATATGATTAATGATGAGTATGAAAAATCGATTTTTCTCACTAACTGTGTGCTTAAAGCAATAGATGAGCATGTATATAGAGATAGTTTTCTACCCACAATAGAAGAGATAAGCACACAAAGCGAATTTAGCGATACGCTTTTGCTTAAAACCACGATTAATTTAAAAGTGGTGTATTATTGTAAAAGTTGGCAAATATGAATTTACCACAATTTCTAATCCCTTGTGATATTGAGGCAGAGAGAAATATTATTTTAGATGAGCTTAGAGAAAAACTCCCTGATTATGAACCTCTAAGAGGAGATGATTTTAATATCCTTTTGGATTGTTTTTTGTATAGATTGAATAAATATATCAATTATATCAACTACATCATCTCTCAAAATTATCTGCCCCACTCAAGTGGCGAATTTTTGGATTGCTTAGTGAGCTTAGCTGGGATTAAAAGATTTGAAGGAACGCCATTTAATGCAGAAATAGAAATCACATCTACTTTTCCTCTAAGTCTTCCAAAAGGAACAAAATTTAATGATCATCAAGCGCATAACGCGTTTTTGAGCGAGGATTTGAAGATTGATGAAAGCTTAAAAGCTAGAGCTAATATTACTTTAGAAGAAGGATTGCAAGGGGATTTTGATACTATTTATTTAGAAATCCCCCATATTTATATCAAAACCATCAAAAAAATCAGCCCTTTTACTCAAGAAAAAATCGCAGAAAGCGATGATGAACTCAAAAAGAGGTTTTTACTCTCTCTCACTCGCCCTTCTACTGCAGGAAGCCTGAAGTCTTATGAATATTTAGCCTCTGTAGCCTCTGTAGCTAAAAGCAAAATCAAACATAAAGATTTGGGCGTAGTTGAGGTCGTCTATACAGAGAGTTCTAGCAATGCTCTAGCTGATCTAAAAGAATCCATCGAACCTAATATCCCTATCACAGATAATATTATTTATACAAAGGCACATGAGATTTTGGTTGATTTAACCATCAATCTCAAACTCAAAACTTCTCAAAATATCATAAACATAATAAAAAATATTGATTTACAAATAAGGGGTCTGTTTGAGAGCTTGGAAATAGAAGAGGATCTAAATATTTCTAAAATAATCGCCGTTAGCTTTGTGAGTGAAGATATTGAAGATATTGAAGTTTCAACTCTTCTAGCGATGGAGGAAAATAGCATTTATAAATTAGGAAATTTAGAGATTAAGGAAGTTATATGAAAGAAATACCCCTATTAAAAATCAACCAAATGGATAAAGGAATTTAAAAAAATGCCCCTGCCCTCTCACTTTAAAGAACTCCAAATCATAGATGATGTTTTGCGGGATTTTTTTGAATCTAAGCTTAACTTTAGAAATAAATTTCTATATGTTCCATCGCAGGAAAATATCGATCTGATCGCCAAAACCTTCGATATAGATGTATCAAATCTAGATATAGAACAGAAAAAGAAAATCCTCAAATCTCCTATGCTTTCAAAAACTAGGCTAGGAACAAAAGAGGCTATATTAGATGCTATCAGCAAGATTTATGCAGATGTGTCTATCCAAACAAACAAGGAAGACAAAAAGCTAAGGAGCTTTGAATTCTCACTCAAAGCTAGTATAAAAAAAGATATAAATGAAGAAATCCTAAAAGCCATAAGCAATATCATAGAAGAAGTCAAACCCATCAGAGATAACCTTGCTGGGATAGATTTTGAGATGCCAAAACAAAAATCAAATATCAAATTAAAAACATCCCTGCAATGGAGGCTATGAATGCAAAAAATACAATCAATACTCAATAATCTCACTTCAAAAGAAATCCTAGAATCCATCAGGGAGCAAAACACACAAGCCCTTTTTGTAGGATCAAAAAATCCAAATGATGAGGTGCTTGAGAATTCTTTGTGTGATCCAAATATCACTTTAGAGGAACTCAAAACAAATGCCTTTATTACCACAGATATAAGGAGAGCTTATTTTGATGAAGAGGGATGCCTTAGTTTTGAAGTCAATCTGGATTATGAAATCTCTAGCGAAAACACTATCTACGCATTAGCTATCGTGAGTGATAAGAGTGTGTTTTTGGTAGCTAATACACCTAAGATAAAGAAAATGCAAGGAATTGGCGGGAGTTTTATCATCAAAACATCTATAGAAGGTATGCAAGGTGAGATGATATTCAAAAGTGATGATTATATATCTAGTGCGGAGTTTGAACCTTTTAGGGTTTTTGTAAGTGATTTTAAGGGTCTATTAGAGGAGTTTGAATATCAAGCTAGGCTCAAAATGCTATTGCTAGATTTGGAAAACTACCTAGATACAGAAATAGCAAAAGAAAAACAGAAGCTAGAAAAAATCAATAAAATCGGCAGGAAGGATTATTTTTATCGCAACTCCTTGCCAAGTGATTATGTAGGTATGGGGATAAGGCTAAAAAGAGATGAATATCCCTTGCTTTGGTATCACACTTTAGGATGTATGGGAAATGATGGGGGAGCAGAGTTTTCTATCCCCCCTAGCGGAAAATATTCCAAAGGAGCAAGTCAAGGGGCATTAATAGGTGAAATTGGCAAAAGTGGGTTGCCAAATATCACAGGGAATTTAAGGGGAGGATGTGATAATCTAAGCGGTGATGGGGTGTTTAAAAACTCAGGTAGAACTGGGTGGTCATGGAGTGGAGGGCATGGCGGAAATGACAATAACGCAGTGGATTTTGATGCTTCAAGGAGTTCGCCCATCTATGGAAGAAGTGAAGATGTGCAGGTAGATAGGGTGCATTACTTAGAGGGCATTTATGCAGGGCAGAACCCATTATGTGATTTTTTGATTAAGGGAATAAAATGAGTTTTTTAGAGATTTTGAAAACCTATGCTTTTGTGATGATAATAGGGATTTTTGTGGGATGCCTCTTTGTGCTTAGAACCATACATGAAGAAGCGATTGATACCAAAGCTAAGATGATTCAGTTCATCATTTATGGAGTGGGTAGCTCTATGCTGATTACTTGGATAGGCTATGAGGTATTGATATTTTATTCTCTTCCTAATAGCTTATCTTGTGCTATTGGCGGGGGATTGGGATTTGTGGGTGCAGAAACCATATCAAGACTAATCATCGCATTGTTTAAGAAAAAATTCGGACTTTCTGAAAAAGGAGAAAATCAATGAATCAAATCGCATTAGAGTTTATCAAAAAACACGAAGGGTTTTCTTCTCGGGTGTATATGGATACACTCGGGAATGAAACCATCGGCTATGGAAGGAATATCAAACAATATCCCTTAAGTGAGACAGAAAAAAGAGAGATGCTACTCAATAGAGGTAACTATAGCAAAGCGAATGCTTTGAAATGGCTAGAAGATCATTTAGATGAAATAGAAAAAGAACTAGAGCCATATAAATGGTATCAAAAACTAGATGATTATAGAAAAGGCATCATATTGGATATGGCTTATAATATGGGAGTGCCTAGAGTGCTGTTATTTAAAAAAATGATTCTAGCTTTAAATAGCCAGGATTTTGTAGTAGCTAGTAAAGAGATGCTAAATAGTGGATGGGCGATCCAAACTAAAACCAGAGCGATCAAACTCGCAGAACATATGAAAAATGGCGAGGGCAAAGTGGTATGAAAATCTTAGGAGTTTTGATTGCCATATTAGCTATTATCACAGGTATAGAAGGCTATATACAAATGAGAATTCACAATGGACTAAAAGCGAAAATCCAAGCTGATCTCATCTCTTCACAAAACAAAGCTATCAGCAAAAAAGCCTTAGATACTCAAAACTATCTAAAAAAAATTCCAAAAACAGAGGAAAAAATCATCACCAAATATAAAACGATTTATTCAAAAGATGGGAGCTGTGAAGCTAAACTCAAGGGGATACAAGATGCGATGGATTTGTATTTTGCTAACACTCCTATGCTTTAGCGGGTGCATAGAGTATCAAAAAGTGCTAGTTCCTACTAGCTGTGATGTACCAAAAAGAGACAAACCATCTCAAAGCGGGGATTTGCTGAAGGATTTGAGGGCTATTTTGATTTATAGCGAATTTATTGAGCAGGATTTGGAGTTTTGCAGAGGGAGAAAACCCCCTTAAGAGATGATGAGGCTTTTAAGGGGGAATGGTAAGGTGGTGATTTATTTGAGGTTAAGGAATTTCCTTATTTCCTCACGAAAAATACCAATAAGTATCTCTAAAATCACAAGGATAAAGTTTGAATCCATATGGACTCCTTTATTATGGTATCCCGCCCCTATCCCATAAAAAAGCCAAAAAAAAACTCGGCACTTTTTTTAAAAAGTGCCGAGCTACCATAATAAAGGCTTACCATTTTTAAATCCATCTAAGTAATCAGCTTAGATAGGCTGATTATACAAAATAATCATCTTAAAATCAAGGCTTTGCCTTGCGTAGTGATAAGAATTCAACAAAGTTGAATTCCATAAAAGACCGACTTGATGATAAGCGAAGCTTAGAATAAGTCAATACTTTAGGAATGTAGCGGATTTTTAATCCGCGAAGTGATAAGAATTCAACAAAGTTGAATTCCATAAACATAATAAAAAGGATTAATATGTCAATCAAAATAGAAAGAGAAATCAAAACCTTTAGCTTCAAAGACGGACAAGAGATTGTCATTAAAGAACCTACTTTACTTCAAATCTCTTCAGCCCAAAGTAAAAGTAAAGACGAACTAGAAGTTATCAAAACCTTATTGATAGATATTACAGATGGTGAGCTAGATAGGGATTCTATCAATGCCTTGCCTTTTAGTGAGTTTGTTAGACTTTCTGAATGTGTCAAAGAATTTGTAGGTATCAACGAAAAGGACTGAGGGAAGGCATAGCTATTATCGGCTATGCCCTGCACTTCAGCTTAAGTGATATTAAAAATATGGCTTTTGATGAGTTTATAGATTATGTGAAGATAGCACAGAGGGTGGCTGAAAATGTTTGAAAAAATGCAGCACAAACCTAAAGCACAAACTAATAAGAGTATAAGCGATCACAAAGAATTCAATACGAATATCTTGAAGCGAAATATTATATATAGCTAAGGGTAGTAATACCCAAAAAGATATAAAAATTATTAGAGCCATAGATAAAAAGAGAGCAAAAAATCCTCTAAATATAGACATATTCATTATGTGAAATAAGCGAATGAACGGTGAAAAATAAAATAGGAATAATGGTATGAGAGCATATTTGAAAACAGAAACAACCATATACGAAAATGCTAGGAAAATTGCGGTTATGGTTTTGCTTATGGCTAAAAATAGTTTTTTGAAGACAAAAGATATAACTTTGAAAGACATTGTGAATGTAGGGACAAATACAGCGGTTATGGTTTTGCTTATGGCTAAAAATAGAATCCGAATAAAAACAACTAATACATAGAATAAAAATATGCAAATATACCATAAACAACCAAGAGCAAGTGTAATACCAAAAAATACTCCAATAACAGTTAAAGAACCTGGTATAAGAACTAATAAAAGTATAAGTATCATTCAAAACCTATCTATTCAATTAATTTCTGAATATTCTACATCAAAATCTAATAAAAATCAAACAAAAAGGATAAGAAATGCAAACACAAATGACTATCGGGATACAGGCGAATTTAGATGCACTCAATAAATCTATCAAGGCGATCAATAAATCGATGAAAATTGATTTATTGATAATATATAAAATACAATCAAAGGGTTAAAAGACTAAAAAAGGAAAAGATTGCCATAGCATTCTTTTACAATAATATTAAAAGGAATAACAAAAATGAAATATAAAAAAATACTAACAATCATATATGTAATTAAAAATGTATATATTTCATACCCTATCAATATTAAGGACATATGTATAAAAAAAATAATAACTGGTATAACAAGTGTAAAAATTGTTAGAGTATTGGATATTCCTACCCAGAACCACCTTAAATTTTTTTCTTTTAGTTCTTTCATCTTTATGTTTAATCCTCTTTTATTTATCCTAAGATATTTTACATTGAATAATAAAAAAAATCAATAGCAGTCAAAATTCATATCAAGGAGCAACAAAATGAATATAAATTCGGACATTACATTTAAACTAGGGGCAGAATTTGAAGATATTACCCGAGGTATTAAAAAATTCAGCAGAACATCAGAGGAAATATTTAGCAATACCTTAAAACTTGGGCTGGATAAATCTATAATAAAATTTAAAGAAGAATTAATAAAGCTTAAAAATCCAGTTGCTGTTCCCATAGGTCAATTTAAAAAAGTTGATGAGATGGCAAAAAGAATCAGAGATGCTACAAGAGTTAAGCTAGAAATAGATATGCATAAGGCTACAAAAGCCATCGATGGACTAAGATACCAAATTTTAGGAACTTACGCTTCTTTTAAGGGATTAGTCTCCAAACCCATATCTGCAAGTCTTGATTTTAACAACGCAATAAATGAAATCAATCGCTTTTCTAACTTCACAGATACGGAGCTAAAAGTATTCAAAAAAGATATTTGGAGTTTGGGCAAAAATAATGGAGTGAAGCTAGATGATATTCTCAAAACTAGCGAACTCTCAGCAAAACTGGGCATAGCAAAACAAGAACTCAAATCATTCTCTCAACTCGCCCTTGATATGCAAGTAGGACTTGGTCTAGGGATAGAACAAAGCACAGAGATAGGGGTAAAACTCTCTAAAGCATTCTCACTAAGCACAAAAGAGCTAGGAAGCTTCCTAGATGAGACAACCTCGATGAGCAAAGCAGTAAGTGTGAGTACTCAGAAAATCCTCGAAGTAGTGAGTTCTATATCTAGCGGGGCGAAAGCATTCGGGCTATCTGCAAAAGAAACTTCCGCCCTCTCTTCTGCTTTTCTTTCTGTGGGATTAGATAGCTCTGATAGTGCTAGTTCTATCAATAAATTCTTCACCGAGCTAAACAATATCGATAATGCCTCTGAAGGGTTTAAAAGATCACTATCTAAGATGGGACTAGATGCACAACAACTCAAAGAAGATATACATTCTAACCCGCAAGAAGCCATAAAAGATCTATTTGAATCAATGAATGATTTAGATGATGAAGAGAGGTTTGGCGTCATATCAGAGATATTTGGCAAAAAGATGGCAAATAATATCAACTCAGCAAAAGATGGTATCAAAGCCTTCAATAATGCCCTCTTAAGCACAAAAGATAGTGCTGGGGCATTGGGCAAGGCAGTAGATAGAGCCGCAGGAGATGGGTTTGGAGATACTGTGATTCAGCTAGGAAATGCCTTTAAGCATCTAGGAGTGAGTATAGGCAATGGCTTTGTGCCAATTCTAAAGCCTATATTTGAGGGTATCAAGAATATCACAAATGCCATCAGTGGTTTGCTGGATAATCATAAAACATTAGGAAAAAGTTTTGCGTACATTATTTCAGCCTTAGTTGGTCTAAAGGCAGGGTTATTAGGTTTAATGCTATTTAAAAACTTAGGAACGCTTGTTATATCTCCTCTTCAATATAGCTTTCAATTCCTTACAAATGGCATAGGTATATACAATCTTGCTTTAGCTAAAAAATCGCTTTTAACTAAAGTTGCGACTGTTAGAACAAATATTTACAGAATAGCTATGTTTGCACTCAATGGGGCGTTTAAAATCGCAGGGATTGGAGTGAGTTTGTTTTCAAAAACATTTAAATTTGCGATGACTTCCATTAAAGGAGCTTTGATAAGCACAGGTATAGGGGCATTAGTGGTAGGGATAGGATTTGCCATAGAGTATGTGGTCAATCACTGGGAGGGGATTTCTAGCAGACTTGTAGCGGTGTGGGAGTGGATAAAAGAAGGTATATCGCCGATCATGGATTGGTTTAAAGGTATATTTGATTGGATAAGTGAAGGTATAGGAGGGATTATCGATTCTATCAAAGGTATAGGGGATTTTCTAGGGTTTGGAGACAATGATAAAATCATCAATGCCTCGCAAAACACTACTTACAAAGGCGTCATCGATGAAACCCTAGCTAAACAAAACGAAAATAAAGCCAAAATGCTAAGCTCTATGCAATCCAATCAAACAGACAATTCAAGGCAAATCAATGATTATAAAAACATCACCATCAATACAAATGCCAATCCACAGGCTATCGCAGTAGCGATTAATAGCTATAGCTATGATGATGATTTGTAGGAGGTTAGGAGTGTATTTGAACTCTTTTGGTGAAAAATTTAACGCCCCAACCACAAATAAATCTGAAGACAAAACAATAGCACAAAAAGCCCCATTCAAGAGGTGTGATAACACTAAGGGGAATATGATTATAAGGAAGGACAATAAAATAAATGAATAAGAGTATAAAGATTCCAATATTGCTTACAATGCGTCCAAGCCTAAAACCAAACAAATATATTTTGTCAAACCACATCATATATCCTTATTTATTGATTACTACGAATATACCACATCTTAACAAAAAAATCAACACAGGGAGTATAAAATGATGAGGTAAAACCCCCTATGAGTTGATGAGGCTCACAGGGGGAACATTTGAAGACACTTATCTATTTAGGTTTGGATCTGAAGATAAAATCTCTAATCTCCTCCCTAAAAATAGCTATCGCTATTGCGATAAGTGTAATGAAAATATTCAGAAGTTCCATTATGGACTCCTTATGTGTGGGGATACCCACCCCTAGCCCAAAAATTAGCCAAAAAAAAACCTAGCCCAAAAGGACTAGGTCTCCCACACATAAGGCTCAAATATTTTTAAATCCATATCCAAGTAATCAGCTCAGATGAGGTTATTATACAAAAAAAGATAGATGAAATCAAGGAGAAACAATGACTAATATCTTCAACACAAAAAACGAAAATGCAAAAAACAAACTCGAAGAAGAAATCAAAAAACAAAAAGAAAAGCAAAAAGAGCTAGAAAAAAATCCTACAGAAGAACCCAAAAACCCGCTAGAAAAATATAAAAATATCCAAACCAAAGATACCCTTGTGAAAATCGACCGATATGTATTTAGAGTATCACAAAACATCGAATCCATCAGCACAACGCTCAATATAGGAATCAAAAAAATAGAGACTATCGCCCATCCCATCTACCAAAAAATCGGAGGAAATGAAGAGATCATCTCTTTTGATGCTAGAATTTTGATCACTGAAATTAGCGAATATGAGGGCTTTAAAGATTTGGTAAAAAAAGCTAAGCCTCTTAAATTAGCCATTATTTCTGAGCCGTGCAAACAAATCCTTATCCAAAGGCTGATCGAATCTAAGAAAAACTGGGTATTAACACAAGATAGAGGAGTGAGCTATTACTGCAAGGAGCTATCTATTGAAGGAGTGATATTGTGATATAATATAAGCATGAGTAAAAAAGACCAAACAAAAACAATGATCGATATTCTCAAAGCTGTGATGTTAGCCTTAATGACGGCATTATTTGGTATATTTGTCTTTACTGTTATGAATTATCAAAAAATTGATATGATTCAAGGGATAGGCATAGGCGTTGGAGCTTTAGTTCTACTGCTTTTTTTGATTATCGTGGTGGCATTTTTGGCAAAAGAGATTAAAAAATTAGGAGATATGGAATGATTGGTATAACTGTTGCGGCATTAACTTTAGCAATGCTTTCTATAGGTATTTTTTACACTATATGGACGATTTCAAATATTAAATAATCCGATGTTAGCAGAATTTTTGATTGATTTGGAACTAGGGATTTATAAAGCCAACTTATGGAGCTATGATGTCTAACTTAGAGCAGGACTTATCAAAACATATCCAAAAAGCCCTGAATAAGACTATCAATAAAATCCAAAAAGAACAAGCTAAGATTATCAAAGAAGAGATGGATTTGCCACTAGCTAAAATCAAAAAGATGAGCAGGGTAAAAAAAGCTCAAATGAATAATCTCAAAGCCTCTATCATGAGCTTAGATACCCTCGTATCTCTGAAACATTTCAAAAAATCCCCTGTGAAATCTGGGAAGAAAATCATCGGGATAAATGTCAAACTCAATAAAAGCACAAAAGTATTTCTCAAAGGGCATTTTATCGCCAAAAACAAAGATAAGGGTGGGGAATTCATCGCTATTAGGGAAAACTCAAAACACAGCAGAAATCCTAACTTTAACTACAAAGCATCAAGAAAATCTTACGCTGGGTTTAATGGGAGTTCTAAACTCTACTATCCTATGAGTTCGAAGTCTTTTGCAGAAATAGCAAAAGAACAAACAAATAAGCTAATGCCTAAGGCTAAAGAGATGTTTTTAAAAGAGCTAGATAGGTAAATAGTGTGGTAAAATTTGGCATAAACTCTAAGGGAGGCAGAATGCAAGAACTCACTAAAGCCATCGGCGAGATAATGAAATCGCTTGAAGATAAAGACATTAATGATGTGTTTGAGAGATTAAAATAAGGCGATTATTTATGAGTAAATCCCCACTTATAGAGGCTTTTGCCAATGCGATATTTATCAAACCAAAGCTCAATCTCACGCAGTGGAGTAATACATACCGCGTATTATCCAAAGAAAGCTCAGCGAATTTTGGGAAGTTCGAAGCACTTAGCTACCAAATAGAACCGATGAATACCATATCTAACCCTGATGTGAAGGAAGTCGTGCTGATGTGGGGAGCACAGCTAGGTAAATCTGAAATACTCAACAATACCATCGGATATTATATCCATCAAAACCCAAGCCCGATACTCTTCCTTCTGCCAAGCGAGGATATGGCAGAGGACTATTCAAAAAGGCGACTTGCCCCGATGTTCAGAGATACTAAAGTGTTAGATAGACTGATTAATGATAGAGAAGCTAGTAATACAATACTTATCAAAAATTTCAAAGGCGGTAACCTTGCGTTAGTAGGATCAAACTCTCCATCAAAGCTTTCCTCAAAACCTATCAAAGTGCTTATCGTAGATGAGGTCGATAGATGTGAAAATACCAAAGAAGGGCATTCCATCGATTTGGCACAAAAAAGAACCAATACATTCTATGATAGAAAAATCATCAAGGTTTCTACCCCCACAATAAAAGGGCATAGTTCTATAGAGAGGGAGTATGAAAATAGCGATAAAAGAAGATATTTTGTCCCCTGCCCTTTTTGTGAGTTCTCTCAAACGCTAGTCTTTGAAAATATCAAATGGGAACAAAAAGAAGATGGCAGTCATAATTTAGATTCTGTGGGCTATGCTTGTGCAGAGTGTGGGGGAATATGGAGTGAGCGTGAAAAAAATAATGCTGTATCTAAGGGGAAATGGATAGCACAAAACCCATATTCATCTATCGCAGGGTTTTATCTTAACGCCCTTTATAGCCCATTTTTTACGCTAAAAGATATTGTAAAGGATTTTTTAGAAAGCAAGGATAATATCCAAAAATTCCAAGTTTTCACCAATACTATAAAAGCAGAATCCTTTGAACCACCAAGCGTTAAATTTGAAGAAAATGAACTCTATGCTAGAAGAGAAAATTACACAGATACCACTCTCCCTGATGAGGTGTTATTTATCAGCTGTGGCATAGATATTCAAAATGATAGAATCGAGATGGAATTCAGAGGATGGGGGCTAGGGTTTGAAAGCTGGGGAATAGACTATGTGATATTGCAAGGGGATGTAAAACTTCCTAAAGTATGGGATGATGCGTATATTGCCACTAAAAGAGCTTTTTCTACTATCAGCGGGAGACGAATGTATGCCTCTGTTGTGCTTGTAGATAGCGGGTTTGAAACACAAAAGGTCTATAAGTTTGTAAAAATGGGCAAAGGAAGGTTTGTCGCTACAAAAGGGGCAAGTGAGGTTGAGATGAAAAAGGATTTTGTAAATAAACCTAAAAATATCAATGGGATATGGCTGTATTCTATAGGGACTTATAAGGGTAAATCTGAAGTTTTTAGATTATTGCAAACTCGAAGTTTTGGGGCAGGGTATCAGCACTATAATCAAAAATACACACTGGAATATTTTTATCAACTCACTTCTGAAAAACTTATCAAAACCAAAAATGATAAGGGCTACACAATATACAAATGGGAAAAAATCAGAGAGAGAAATGAAGCACTGGATATAAGCGTTCTTAATCTCTTAGGAGCTAAGCTTAAAAAACTCGATGATTTTACACTTAAAAGCGATTCTTAGATTTAGATTTTATAACGATAAAAAAATTATTATTTTTGATTTAAAAAAATGAAATAATTTTATATAAAGTAAATGAATAAAAATGAATTAAAATTATTTGATATTTCTTAAAATTATCTATAATAAACGATAAATAAGCTACTTTTAAATCACCTATAAAATATAAGTTATAATTCATTTAATCTTTAAATCGGAGATAAAATGAATGCTAAAGTATTGATCCAAAATATCAAAACAGAGCTAGAGCAAAAGGGCTTTAAAATCGCTGGTGAAAACGAAATATTTATCCATACTCTAATAGAGTGTTTTATTAGTCATATTCAAACTCAAGCAATTGTGCAAGTAGCTACTACAGGCACAGCAAATGCACAAAGTGGCGTAGGGAAGATAATATGATGTTTTTGTTCATAAAGCTAAAAAATCCATTTCAAAAGTTCTTTTTTTTGTCAAAAGAAAATTTGGAATCTTTTTTGTCAATTTCTTTTTTGTCAAAAGAAAAAACTTTATCCACCCTAACCCTCCTTAATCAAAAAAGAGAAAGTCTTCGCCTTTTCTTTTTTAAACAAGGAGGGGAGTTCGCCTGTATCCTTGTAACCCTATATAAAAAGGGTTTTTGCTTTTACAAAAACTATTTCCTTTTTCTATAGGACAAGGGGCGAACGAAAGACAAAACCTATAAAGACCGACTTGATGATGTGCCAAAGGCACAGAATAAGTCCATACTTTAGGAGTAGCTTAGGGTTTCACTCTAAGCTACGATAAGAACTTGCCTTTAGCAAGTTCCATAAACAATAAAAGGAGAAAAATGTTTGGTGAAGTGAAAATTTACATCGGATCTGTAATAGAAACTAAGGGAAATCAAATCAAGGTCGATATTTTAGGCACTAAAACAGAGTTTATAACTTATATCGGAGGATTTTCTAAGTTTAATAGCCATTTTATTCCCCCTGTTGTGGGAGAGTTAGTGATGGTGATAAGCTTTTTGGAATCAAATCTGTATTTGGCACTTTCACTCCCATCTCCTAATATTCATAGCGATTCAAATACAGAGTTCATCACTTATGATGATGGCACAAAGATAAGCTATGATGCCAA
Organism: Helicobacter cappadocius; assembly: GCF_030688855.1. GTDB lineage: Bacteria > Campylobacterota > Campylobacteria > Campylobacterales > Helicobacteraceae > Helicobacter_J > Helicobacter_J cappadocius. Next base: position 23,631 of record NZ_JAUYZK010000015.1, read on the forward strand.
TAAAAGTGAACTCAATATCAATGCAGTAAAAAACATCACCATCATCTGCAAAAACGCATCTATCACTGCAGATTCTGTAGATTTGGGAAACTCTAGCGGTGCTGGAGTGGTAACTACGCAGTGCATATGCCCTTTTACAGGAAGCCCCCATGCACAAGGAAGCACTAAAGTAAGGGCTTGTTTATGAGCTACAAACTAAGCATACAAGCAAATCTAAATCGCATTTTCAAAACCAAAAAATACTCCATTCCTTTAAATCCAAACTTTGGACTGAGCTATGAATGGATAGATAGGGCTTTTACACAAGATTTAGAAATGGAAATAATAAATCAAATACAAGAGCAAATCAAACTCTTTGAACCTCGCTTAAAAATGCAGAGTATAAGAGTGATAAAAAATGAGGATAGATTGGAAGTTTTTATCAACACTGATTTTAGGATAATTCTTTGATAGTTTCTACAAAAGAACTCGGGGGACTTTTAGGGCTCACTGAAAGGCATATTTACAACCTCGAAAAAAATGAAGTATTAGCAAAAGAAGATAAGAACTGCTGGGATGCGTATAAAAACATCCAAAGCTATATCACCTATAAAGTATCCACACAGACAAATACCACAGATAGCAAAGAGGCACGAACACGCAAAGACATCGCTGATGCTAAATTAAAAGAGGCGATGTTAGCAGAAAAAATGGACAAACTCATCCCTATAGAAAAAGTCGCCAAAGAACTAGAGGATATCGCTATTATCGTATCAAATAAACTCTACTCTATTCCCCATAATCTCAAAAAAAGATTTAAGCTAGAAGATGGGCTAGAAAAGCTGCTAGAAAAAGAAATAGAAAATACACTCAAAGAACTCAAAGACCCTGATATCTACACACAAAAGGCTTTAGAAATAGAAGAAAAACAAAAAAACGATAGTTCAAGGAGTTTAGATAATGAGTAGCTTTACCACATCTCTTAAAGGTGAAATCCTAGATAATGGCAATCTTTTGATAACTGAAGAGTTTGATTATTATAGAGAAGAAAATAATGATGAGGTGATAAAAGTCCCTAGCGGTTTTGAGAGTGATTTTGCATCTGTGCCTTTTTTGTTTAGAATATTTGTAAGTCCAATTGGCAGACACTCTAAACCCGCAGTATTGCACGATTATCTTTGCGAACTTTATCATAAAGGAGAGGTTAGCAGGGATTTTTGCGATGAGGTGTTTAACGAAGCGATGAAGGTCAAAAAAGTTTCTAGTTTCCATCGTATCATCTTATTTTATGGTGTGCGAACTTATGCCTTTTATTTAAAATGTAAAAATTTTTTAAGGAATAAAATATGAACTACATCGCAACTGAGGGCGAATGTCTTGATAGCATTTATTTTAAATATTATGGTTTAAAATTCAATCAAAATCAATATGATGATTTTATGATGGATAATTTTAAGCTTTTGCTAAAAGATACACTAGATGGAGGAGATGAGGTCTATATAAGAGAAATAAAACCCACACAAGAAGATGAAATAAAGGGGCTTTATGGAATCGATATATAAAACAAACAACTTCAAAATAACCTTGAATAATAAAGATATCAGTGTTTGTGTGATGTCCATCAGCTATGAGGATTTTGAAAATAGTCAAAGTGATACATTTAAAATCAAGGTTTTTCCAAATATAAGACCAAACATCAAAGACAAAATAAAATTTTTTATCGATAATCATCTGATGGGAAGTTTCTCTATAGCAAGTATCGCTTATAACTATAAGACAAGCTATGAAATAGAATGCACAAGCATAGATTATAGCTCCTCTTTTAGGGAGCGAAAAAATCGCAGTTTTGATAATCTAAGCTACAAGCAAATATTAGAAGCAATCGCTAAAGAAAACAACCTCCAATCTAAGATTGATTTTGATCGGATGGATGAAATCGTGCATATTGATCAAATCAACCAATCTGATAGCTCCCTGTGCTTTCATATCGCCAAAACGCTAAACCTCACACAATGTGTAAAAAATGAGACTTTGATATTTTTAGAAAAGAATTCAGAAAAAAAACCCACCATCACAATAAACGCTGATGAGTGCATTTCAGTGAGTTTGCAGAGCTATAGCAAGATGGCATATAAAAGCGTTGAGGTGAGTTATCAAAACCCCCAAAGCCTAGAAAATAAAATCATCAGGATCGGTAAGCAAGAGCCTGTCTTAAAACGCAATATCCACTCTAAAAACGATGATGAAGCTTACAAAAAAGCAGAGGGATATTTTAAAGCTATCAAAAGCAACCAAAGAAAAGGAAAACTAGAGTTAGTGGGAAAAATCATCTACGCAGGGACGATTTTAAAACTAAAAGGAGATAGTGAGATACAAGGAGAATATGTGATAAACAAAGTCTCTCATAGTATCGATCCTAGCTCTTGGAGAGTAGCAGTGGAGTTTGGGTAGGAATAGAGCTAGTCTTTGTTTTTGGTAGTTTTTTTCAAATAATAAATAGTAGCGATGGGCGACATTGCACCAATAAAGGCAATCACTGCCCCGATATTTTTATCATTTAATGCCAAATAAAATGCAAAGAAAGCTAAACCTAAAGTAACCACAGCACCAGCTATCCATCCCAAATATCCCATTATGATTTGATATCTTTGATCATTGAGCTGTAATGAATGAATGTGTTCAAGATCATTCTCTGCCATAGTTATGATTCTATTAGGGATATCAGGGTTTATCTCTGCATATTTTTGTAACTCTACTGCAGGGGGGAGAGGTCCTGAATATATTGTACGCGAAGCAATTACTTTTGTATCAGCGTTTTGATGGATGTTTTGAGTTTGTTTTTGAATATTTTTTTTCATTATCAATGGCTTTGTATATTGAATGACCTACATTACTCCAAGCTTTTTCTATATTGCTATTAGCATCAGGAATGATAGAAACGCTTTGAATCCCGAATAAATCATATGTTTTTGAATATCCTCTTAAAAATTCTCTAATATTTTTCATCTTTATAACCTCCAATTTTTGGATAGTCTTGAGATACTATCTAATGCTTTCATATAAACATTTTTTCAAAGTATTTTAGACCTAAATTATACCTACTTTCAACCTATTTTATACCTATTTTATACCTACATCATAGCATATTAACACAAATATCCATATTTTACTGAATCTTAATAGGTCGATAAAGTGTGATATTTCTAAACAAATTCATTAAAAGCAGAGGCGTTTAGCAAAAGATAACTGCTTATCCTTTTTAGCCTCGTAGCACGATCGCTTTATGCGAACTTGTGAAGCATAGCATTGCGGGACTAGGGGATGTGGATAGGAATATTTACAAAGGTTAAAAACCTCTGAAATAAGAAGGAAGGAGATACAAAATGAAGAAGACTATAAAAGTTATCAACCTAATTTACAAACTCTGTTTGATAATCTTAACAATAAGTCAAATCATCAAGATTTGGGCGGGGTAACCCGCCTCCCCCATAAGGGGGACTTATAATATTCATCTGTATCTCTGTGAAAATTATAACACAAATAGGAGTAAGAAATGGACTA
>NZ_JAUYZK010000016.1 GCF_030688855.1 Helicobacter cappadocius
AAATCCCCTTACTTGATGAAAATGGAAACCAAAGAATGAACCAAAATGGCAAACCTCTCTTTGAAATTGCCACAGAAGTACAATTAGATAAACAAGGAATTCCTAAATTAAATCAAAATACCGGAGAACCCTATTTTCAATACGCAACTAAAAAAATTCCAATAGAGCCAACACTTGAAACAAGATTTTTGTACAACATCAGTGAATTTAAAACAATTGACAAATCAAAAATTAAACCACTCAACCAAGAACAAGAATATAAAAATTTTATTCGCCATTCAAAAGATTACGATAGCTCAAACTCACCACTAATCTTCCAAGATATTGAGAAATATTTACGCACTCATACTGCAGGACAAATCGCAACTTATCTCAAAGCTCAAAATAACAATACAAGCTATGCTCTACCTGTAAGTTTAAATGAGGCTGAAAAAATTCAAGTACAAAGAAGTGCAGAGGAAACATTGAAAAAAATATTAAAAGAAGAGGGATTGATTAAAACAGAAGAAAAACAAACACCTACTCAAGATAAAGAAGAAGTATCTAAAACCCCAAAAGAACAAGAACAAGTCAAAAATGATTCTAAATCTAACAAAAAACCAAAAACACAAGACCAAACAGAACCCAAAAAAACTAAGGGCATAGGGCGATAAGCCCTTTTCCTTAAAGGAGAAAAAATGGCAAATAAAACTTTAGTAGAGATAGGTACTGGCGGTATAGAAGAGCTATCTGATAAGCAAGTCGTAGATATTTACAATGCCTTAAAGAAAAAAGATACTTATGGAATCATCGATAAATTCAAAGAACAGATGGAGCAACTTGGAAATTCCCCTGATGAACTCAAGGAATTCTTAAAAAATATGGTTGATGCTTGTAATTATGGATCTAATGTGGGTATCAGTGGATTTATTTATACTGATGATATTAAAAAGTTTTTCAGCAAAAATGAAAAAGAACTCATTCCTTTATTGCGAGACAATGAAGACCTTCTTGAAGGACATTCAAATCTTAATGGCTCAAAACTTTTGGATTTGATGATAAATGGAGATCAAAAATTAAGTAATTTTGCATTAGATGTCTATGCTTATCACATTTGTAATTTAGAACACGGAGTAAATTTGAGCAAAGATTTATCCAAAACTCCAGCTAAACAAAAATATAGCCCAAAACAAGAAGAATCTACTCCCATCAAATCAAAAACTAGAGGGCGATAAATCCTCTAGTACTTTTAAAAAGGAAAAAAATGAACCCTCGAGATTTAGAAATTCTAAAAGAAAATCTTAAGACCTTTTTACAGGTTTTTATTGGAAAAGAATCAGAAACTTTTTTTAATAGTTTTATGTATTTCTATCAAAAACTAGGTGATGATAGTAAGATATTTTTTGAAAGACTGCTTGAAGAAGCAGATAATATCAAAAATGGAAATACGACAAATATTGCTGGAGAGAATTTTATAAAGCTCTTTGAAGAAGAATTAAAAAGTCTTCAAAAACAGGAATCTAGCTCTAGCATTGAAGAACAAAAAACCATAAAAAACCTAGAAATAGGTATAGATCAAATCAAACAAAATCTCTCCAAACAAAATACTTCTAATGAAATATATGATGAAAAACCTCTAAAAATATTTAGATTGCCTATGGATTGGAAAAATTTTGAATTCAATATGAAGTTGATGTCAAAAGACATTTTAGATAAACACACTGACGAATTAAAAGATATGAATCTTTATAAAGAAGGGAATCTTCTTGGAACACCTGTTGGGATTTTTGCCAAAGACAATCTCTTTTCTGAAAATAAAATCAAAGAATTTCAAAAAGAGTATGCTAAAACTTATTTAGAAAAACTTTCTAAAAAAATAGGCATAGAGTTAGAATTTCTTGATTTCAATGCCAATAATGATATTATCTTACAATCTCAAAGTACCCTCAATCAAGCTGATTTCCTAGAATTAATCAGAGCTAATTCCAAAGATAATAATATTGAGATCAAAAATCTAAATTGGAATGTCAATATCGATGAAATAAAAGAATTTCAAAAAGAATCTAAAGAGTTTATCGATGTATTTGAAAATGAGATTAAGGAAGTCCAAGCCTTAAAGAATTCAAATGAAAAAAATATTCCTGAAGCTAAGCTAGAAAAACAAAATAATGATTTAAAAAAAGATAGTAGTCAAATTCCAGAAACCCCACAATATAGTAGTCTATTAGATTTTTTTGAGAAAAAAAGAATTGAAAATCAAAATCTCTCGATCTCCAAAGATGAATTTAAAAAAGATTTTTTGCATTATTGTAAAACCAGTATGAGTGAAGAAGAAATGAAAACTTTAGTGAGTTTATATAATAAAACACCCACTAAGCTTACCAAAGAACACAAAGAAATGATAGAAAAAGGAATGCGATACAACCTAATTAATAATAATCTCTTAGATAAAAATTTAGAAGTCTCTATTAAAACAGCTCTCAGTATGCCAGTATCTAAAAAAATCAATGTTGATGAAAATGCTAAGGGTAACAAACAACAAATACAAATAGAAGAAAAAAATCAAACCTTGTCTATTAGAAAAAGGTAGTTTATGGAAGATTTAACCCTTTTACCCCTACATGAAATATTGATCCATAATGGATTTATGATAAACAAGGACAAAAGCTCTAAAGGAAATCCTGTCTTACATAATGAAAAAGAAACACTTGTGATTACCAAAAAAGGTGATCATTATCTGTATTTCAATACTGATGGCAGTAATGATAGGGGCAATATCATTAATTTCTGTAAAAATAGAAGAGTAGATGTTAAAACGCTTATCAAAAATTATCAAAACGGGGAAGTGAATAATGTTCAAATTCCTAAATACTTTGATGATTTTGATAGGATAAATCATAGAAACATTATCAAAGAATTCAAAAATCTAAATAGCTATAACCCTCAAAAAAATCAATTCTTTAGCAATAGAGGTATTTATGATTCCACTATAGAAGCTTATAGCAACTCTTTCAAACAAGATAATTATGGAAATATCTGTTTTGCACATTATAAATTATTTGAAGATGAAAGCACCTCTAAAAAAATCATTCCCATCTGTGGGTATACCAAAAGACTTATCTACCCCTTATATAAAGATCAAGATGGAAATCTAAGAAACAAACCCCTTAAAAACATTCACTATGGAAGTAAAGGACTTGAGATTTTAAATGCCAATAATGATTTTAAAAAAATCAAACAAATTCTTTTTGCTGAATCCATTATCGATGCACTCAGCTTTATGCAACTTTATAAAGACAAATACAACTCTAATGAAATTATGCTTATTTCAACAGGTGGAAATTTCCATATAGAAGGAATCAAACCCACCTTAGATGAAATATTTAATCTCTGCAAAGAAGCTAGAATCATCACTTGTTTTGATAATGACAAAGAAGGATTAAAATTCACTCAATATATCGAAAAATATGCACTAGAAACAACCAAGAAAGGAATTTCTATCTATAAGCCTTTTGCTAAAGATGTCAATGATGATTTAAAGCTCAAACAAATCACTCAATTAACAACCCTCAATACTCAAACACTATCTAACTACCTAGAAAATCAACTCTTAAATTATCAAAGCTCTAATGAAACGACTCGCAGAAAAAACATCTTAGAAAAAATTCGAAAGATTGATGCCTTAAAACCTTTAGAGCAATCATATAAAGACAGATTCAATCAAATTTATAAACACAAAGCCATCAAGAAACTCTAAAAATAAAGCATTCAATAAAAGCTCTAAAATTTTATTTATAAGGGAATAAAAGGAGTTAGAATACCTTTATTTATAGGTCTTAAGCCCTCTCGTGGTGGCATAATATCTCTATTGAAAAGAATAGGAGAAAAAATGAGTACAGATTAATTATTTTAAATTATTAATTCATTTGAGAATTATATTTGCATAAAAAACTTGCATTCAAATAGAGTTAATGCAAAATCAAAAAAAGGATAGTAAATGTCAGATATAAAACACATACAACATGCAAGGTTAGCAAAAGAGTTTTTAGAAGGAATCAAATATTTTTATGATTTTAAGACGAAAATCCTCACAAAATATGCCATTAGCGATATGGATTATTTCAAAAAGCTTCAAAGTGATATTTTGAAAGTTCAGAATATAGAAGAGTTGAAAACGATAAGAAAAAAGCTTATGTCAGTGGGTATGAAATCTGTTGGTAATTTTATGATTTTTGAAAAATTTTATGATTTTTTAATCAACAATGCCAATGCTCTAAAAATTTCAGAACTAAAGACTTTAAAAGAAGATTTATTAGTGAATTTTCTCTATGAAAAAAGCCTTCAAAACAAATCTTCAAGCATTATTCTTTATAAGACAATGCTAGGAGATTTATTTCGCTTCTTAGATAAAAAGTGCGGTTATGCTTTTGATTTTTCTTTAAGGGGTATGAAGTTTAACAAAGAAAGCTCCTTACCAGTATTTTTGCCTGAAACTAAATTTTTAAATTTTATTGAGTATTTAAAAAATCATCATTTCAAAAAAGATTTTGATAAGAAAAATCGCTTGATTTTGCTTATTGTAGCTCTTAGTGGTTGTAGAAGTGCAGAGGTGAGAAATTTAAAACTCTCTGATTTTAAAATAACTAGAACTACAGATGGAGAAGAATATTATTCACTCAAACTTAGGGGCAAAGGAAACAAAGAAAGAATGGCAGCAATTAAAAAACAATCCATACAAGAACCTCTTAAAGAATGGCTTGAATGTGATTTGCGAAAAAGAAAATATAATCAGGAATTTTTATTTTGCAGTACTATTTCTAAAAATGATACTACAAAATATTTTTTGAAAAAAACTCTCAAAGAATTAAACCTGAAGCAAGAAAAATGCGGGTTACATATGCTAAGGCACTCTTTTGCGAGTTTTGTGTATGAGAGAACAAAAGACATTACTCTCACTCAAAATCTTTTAGGGCATAGTAGTATTGAAACAACTAAAATCTATGTGCATAGCACAACAGATTTTTCAAAACAAGTTATTAATTTATTTTAAGGATTTTAAATGGAATTTATATTTAGTCATAGTTATTGCTTATTTTGCATTGAAATTATCGATAATAGCAGCTTTTAAATATCCATTCTATTCGTTTTATTTTTTCTGGATTTTGTGGGATTTTTTTCTGATTTTAGCTTCATTTTTATACGTCTCCTAAAACATTTCTCGAAGTGGAATTAAAAATTTCTAAGATTTTTTTAATTCCTTTTCCTCGCCTATTAGTGGATAAATAGGTGGAACAATGTAATAATTTACTTGATTGTATTGACTGTAATTGTTTTGATGTTATTATGAATCAATATTTATATGATATTCATTATTAATAAATATATTCAAATGTAATAAATACACATATATATAATTATTATATTAATTTGGAATTATTATATTTAATATTAATAATTATATTGTATAATACAGAAATAAAATCATTACAAAGGAATATCACTATGACAAGAATTGATATGGAAAATAATATCATTGAATTTGAACACAAAAAAGCCTTAGATGATGCTTTTTTATTGCTTAGCTATATCCATCAAATGCCTCAATTCAAAAAAGAATCTCCCAGTGAATTTATGAATAAATGGGCGGAATCTTATCAGGATTTTTTGGAAGAAAAGAAACCATTTAAAAGATTTGAAAGAGAGTTTAAAAAGATTAGGCAAGAAAATAAAAAAGAGCAAAAAGAAATGCTAAAAGCCTTAGATAGAGGGGATATAAAAAAATTTATGGAATTGAAAAAAATCAAAATCTCATAGGAGGAAAAAATGATTATAACCATTGCCAATCAAAAAGGCGGATCAGGAAAAAGCACCCTTTGTCTCAATCTTGCTACTAAATTTTTACTAGAAGGAAAAGAAATTGTAGTTTTAGATACCGATGTGCAAAAAAGCATAGAAACCTTTGTAAATATTAGAGTAGATAAAAATATAGAATGTTTTAGTTTGTTCAATCGAACGGGCAACATCACAGATACCATCAAACAAATGATTCCTAAATATGAAAATATCATCATCGATACAAAAGGTGAAGATAGCCTAGAAAGTAGAAAAGCAATGCTCATATCTGATCTAGTGATTATTCCAAGCACTCCTTCTCAACTAGATATAGCCGTTCTTGATGAGATGTTTGAAAGAGTAGGAGAAATCCAAAGTATCAATGAAAAGCTAAAAGCTTGTGTGTTGATAAATAGAATCCCACCTATCCCTTATCTAAAAGAAAAAGAAGCAATGAAGGATTTTATCTTAGAAAATAAAGCTACCTTAGATATTGAGTTGTTAGAGAGTATTATTTCAGAGCGAATCTCACTTAAACGATGTGTTTCTGAAGGATTAAGCATATTTGAATATAGCGATGAAAAAGCAAAAAAAGAATTTTCAAAGCTTTATGAAGAACTTTGTGAGAAGTTTTTGAACTTAGAGACATCAAAAACACAATCCTCTTTAAAAATCAGCTGAGAATAAGGACTAAGTATGGAATTTAAAAAAAATAAACCAAAACCAAGTAAAGTAGAAGAAATAGGAAATTTACAGAAGATAAACTCAATCGATGAACTTTCAGCAAGATTTGAACAAAAGCTAAGCACCAAACCCTCTGAAATTTCATCTGAAGCTATTTTATCAAATAAAAGAAACAATATGTCAGGACAAAGCGAAACTGAAAAAGAGGAAAAAAAGAACTATACGGTATCACTGAGTAAAAAAGTCATTTCTGAACTCGAAGAGTTTTTGGAAGATTTTGGTGAATTTGGAGAGACTAAAAGTTCTTTTATCCAAAATGCGATTATAGAAAGCATTGAAAAGAGAAAATTCCTAATGAAAGAGAAGCTGCTAAACAAAATCAAGAAGCTAGAAAGTAAGTAGTAAAATTTAGGACTTAAATAAAATAAAAAAGGATATGTAATGGACTATAACCCAAAATTTTTAGATAATATCCATATTTGGAGCAAAGAAGAGCTTGAAATCCTTCATAAGATGAAAGAAGATATGCCTATAGAGGTATTTTTAAATTCCACTGGAGATAAGGGGCTAGTAGAGGCATATGGATTTGATTTTATCTATACCTCTGCAAAAATAGAGGGAAATACTTATGATCGATACGAAACCCTTGATTTATTAGATATGGGTATCACTGCTGGAGGAAAAAAATATAGTGATGCACTGATGATATTAAACTTAAAAGAAGTCTATAGAAGTATTTTGAATATCAACTATCCCATCAATAAAAATACTCTTAAAGAAATCCATAGCATTATCGCAAAAGATTTAGTTCAAAGACAAAATCTTGGTTCAATGCGAAAAATAGATGTTCAAATAGGCGGAAGCACTTATAAGCCATTATCAACGGGGGATAGACTGAATGCTGAGCTAGATTATCTATTTAAAATCTATCAAACAATTGATAATCCATTCAACAAAGCTCTTTATATCCATCACAACTTAGCTTATTTGCAATATTTTGAAGATTGTAATAAAAGAACCGCTAGAACAATGCAATTTATTTCTTTTAAAAATGATGGAATAATGCCTTTTATTATCACAAATTATGAAGATAGTGTTTATTCTCAATATCGAAGGACGCTTGTAAGTTATTATGAAAAAGGAGATTATGAGCCTTATAAAGAATTTTTTATGCAAAATTATAAAAAAATACATCAAGATTTGCTTAGATGGCAGGGCATTGGAATAGAAAGGGATAAACCCTTTAAACATACAATTCCTCAAACAAAGCCTAAAGAAATCTCAAAAAAGCAATCAGAATCTATTCCTAAGCCTCAAACAAAAACTAAAGCTAGGAGAAGATAACCCCTCGCTTCCCCTATTGCTATTTTTACCCCCTTATATTGTTATTTTTCTCTTTTATAGCTTCTTTGAATTGTTGTATTTCTTTGATTTGTAAGGCGATTTGATTTTGATTTTTTTGATTGATTTGTTTTAGAGGAGTATTCTGAGTATCTTTCAGAATCTTTTTTGCTAAAAGCAATTCTTTAGCGACAAAACTCAAAGCCTTTAAATTTCTTAAATGAAGAGAGCTTAGCTTGATGATTTCAGATATATCTTCAAAAGAGAGTTTAGAAATATCATTTAATCGCTCATCAAGTCTTTCTTTTTGCTTATCTATATCCAGTTTTAAATTCTGATGAATGCTTAATAATCTAGTGATTCTAGCTTCAATAAGTTCTAAAACCTCTTTTTCTTTAGCATTGATTTTGTCTAAAACTTCATTTGGTTTAAAATCAGAATCTTGTGCTTGAAACTCTTTAAGCATACGGCGATAATTTTTTATTTGTTTTAAGTGTCTATTTAGGCCAAACATATGGGTCTTTTCATTCAGAAAAATATTTTTATCAAAACCTTCATTAATATCTTTAACTCCTTGCTGGATAAAAACTTTTTCATAAGAGAGTTGATTTTCCAAAACACTCAAATGCTTAAAAAGGGATTTGGAAGCATAAGGTTTGATTTTGATAATCGAATCATACAAAGTCTTCTTTTTTTCAAAGAGATTGAATGACTTAGTAAAATGATTAAAATTCTGATCCCAATTGCTCAAATTTTCCATTTCTTTTTTCAACTCTTGAAGTCTTTGATTGTGTGAGGCAATCTTTTTTAAAATTACTTCAATTTCCTCAGGCTTATTATTTTTTTCTGCATAAAGACTAGCCATTTTTGATTCTAAAACCTTGATAGAATTTGTAGTTTTGAAATATTGGGTATTGAGATTTTTAATAGCCTCTGAATAAAAACCTCTATGATTAAAAGTTTTAGATTCTTCATTGATGGTTTGAAATTCTTGAAAAATACTATCAAGTTTTAATCTCACATCATTTTTATAATCTAGCTTCCCGCCACTAAAGTGATAGAGATCATTTTTAAAATCCTCTTTGAGTTTGAAGAAAAAATCTCTGCAATCACTTTTTTTAGCAAAACGAAGCTTTTTGCCAGTCCAAATGTTAGTTTTATTGACCAAACAATGAATGTGAGGATTGTTTTGATGAGTATGTGGAATCATAACAAACTGATACTCACTAAAATTTGATTTCATTGTTTCATACACAGAAGTTTTTAAAATTTCCATAATGGATTTACAATGGGATTCTTTCAAAGAAAAAACTAAGTGCATCGCTTCATTAGTATTTTGATTCAAACTAAAATCTGTTTGCCAATCCTCTAATACTTCTTTATAAGATTTTAATTCAAAAGATTCATTGATGGCTTTTTTATCCTCTGAATTTTTTAAAACATAATCCAAAGCATTTTTAAGATGTTTTTGTTTCATATTCCCAATGTTCTTAATCACAACATTTTTGTGATTGTCATTAGCGTATGATTTTTCATTTTTAGAATTAAAACTCTTAAAACTTTTAAAAAAGATGTGCGAGTGATTTGAATTTAAACTTGAGTGATCAGTGATACTTTTTCTCATTCTTTTGATTGGAACAAACTCAAACAAAGAATCATCTTCTAATTTATAATTTACGGGAATGTTTGTAATAACTCGCATTATATTTCTCTTTATATTTTTATATTCTGTTTTATCTAATAAGAATATCAATTAAACTTCTTCTCCCTTATATAATATTTATATGGCGGAAATAGATTTCCAAAAGAAGTCAAGCTCTTTTATTCTAACAAAAAATCAAAGAAGTGATGAATCAAAATAGTAGTTTTAATTTTTGAGATGTTTGATAAAAAGCATTCAAACTATTAATAAAAATTCTAAAGTCAATAACTAAAAAATATTTAATAAAAATATCATCTATTCTTCTTCTCCCTTATATAATATTTATATGGCGGAAATAGATTTCCAAGATAAATTTTTGATACAAAATCATTCAAAATTTTTAAAGAGATGATTGAGGAAAATTTGAAAAGAAATCTAAAAATATTTCCAATAAAATTTTCAAAAAAATATAAGGGAATTAGAGGCAAAAAAATTTTGTAGGCTGATTAGATTTTTTGTTTGGTTTGGTGTGAAAATTTTTTAGATTTTAATGCAGAGGTGGCAGATATTTTTTTGTTTGCTTTGATGGATAGTTTTTGTTCTTGTATTTGTGTGTTTTTATGATAGAAATGTATCCAAAAGCCTTAAGAATGCAGGATAACACAAAAAATATACATTTTTGTTTGCGATGCCCTATGCAGGGGGATTACAGAAGTCGATTTTAAAATAGGGACTTTGAGGGACTTTAAGATTCACTTCAGAATTTGGTTTTCATTGGTGAGTTTGAAAAAATTCTGAAGAGAAAATGTATTTGATTTTTAAAATCCAAAAATAAAAATCAAACGATGAGTTGCATTCAAACTTTCAAAAAAAATATTGAAGATTCCAAATCAAATTTGAAATAAAAAACAGAATAAAATTTCAAACGAAAATCAGAAAATAATTTTGATTTGAAAAACAAAAATGAATGACTTGAAAATCAATATCAATGATTTAAAAAACAAAAGCAAAAATTTCTGAAGATTTTTATATCAACTGAGATGAAAAATGATTTTAAAAACAGCAAAAATAATTTTGAAGCCATATGAAAAATATAAACTTGATGAAAAGAATTTAGTAGTTCTAAGCTATCTGAATCTGAATTGGAATTTGAAAGCAAAGTGAGCTTGATTTAAAAGACAAAGCATAATGATTTGAAAAACAAATCACAACCCTCTTGACAAATTTTATTTTTTTAGCCACAATGCTACCAACAATTCTTACATCTAACTTAATTTCACTTTTATGGGTAAAATTCAATTTAAATCACTAATTATAGGAAACAGATGAAAATTCTATTGAGATTGCCAAACTGGCTGGGAGATGCAATTATGGCAACTGCTGCTATTGAAGTACTCAAAGAACATTTTCCTCAAGCTAGTTTTACCATAGTAGGAACACCCATTACTTGTGCCATATTTGATCGTGATAAATCCATAACAACGCGTTTTATAGATGAGAGCAAAAAATCCAAAAACCGTCTTTTTGGCACCTATAATCTTGCTAAAAAAATTGGTAAACACGATATAAGCATCACTTTTACCAACAATATATTTTCAGCACTCCTGTTATTTTGGACAAAAACACCCATTAGAATAGGTTATGCAAAAAATCTGCGATCTTTTCTGCTAACTGATGCCCCAAAAATCAGAAAAAATACCCATCAAGTGCTTCTATATTCTTTATTGCTAAAAAATCTCTTCAAGCAATCCGAAGAAGAGATAATCGCTCAAACACCAAAATTAAAACTCATAGCACAAGATAGACATAATGATAACAATATCAGAATCGGTTTAAGTCCTGGAGCTGCTTTTGGTAGTGCCAAAAGATGGCTAAAAGAATATTTTGCTGAAACAGCCTTTTATTTTATATCAAAGGGGTATGAGGTGATTCTTTTTGGTGATAAAAATGATATAGAACCCGCAAAAGAAATCACTTCCATTATCAAAAAATTCTCTGCTGATGAAGATATATTTAAAAACTTGAGTGATTTTAGTGGCAAAACAACGATTAATTCTCTTATAGACAATATTTACAATTTGGATCTTTTTATCGCTAATGACAGCGGTCCTATGCATATGGCTAGTGCACTTGGAACACCACTAATAGCAATATTTGGTCCCACAGATGAAAGAGGATCGTATCCTTGGAAGCATCCAAATTCAGTTATCTTAAACAAAAAAATAGCCTGTGCTCCATGCAAAAAAAGAGACTGCCCTTTAAAACATCACAATTGTATGAAACTCATCACTCCTGATGAAGTTATCACACAGGCAAACCATATCTTATCAAAAAGGACTTCAAATGCAAATTGATTTTGCTAGTAGCTCTCCGCTAATGAAATATAAGATATTGAGCAACTCTATCACGCCTCGCCCTATTGCATGGATAAGCACTATTAGTGAAAATGGGGTATTAAATTTAGCTCCTTTTAGTTTTTTTGGAGTTTTAAGTGCTGATCCTGTGATTTTCTCTGTATGCATCAGCCCAAAAAGTGATGGAAACATAAAGGACACCCTAAAAAATATTTTACAAAACAAAAAAGCTACGATTGCTATGATCGAACAAAAAAATCTAAAATCTATGCACCAAAGCTCACAAGAACTCCCTTATGAAATAAGTGAGGCGGTAAAATTTAATATCCAAATGGAAATCATTCATAGCAACTATCCTCCTATACCTAAAGAAACAAATGTTGCTTTTATGTGTGAATTTTATGATTCACTAGATATTGGAAAAAACTCTCAATCAATTTTACTTCAAGCAAAGGAATGTTTTATTGACGATAAAATCTACACACAAGATTTGCACTTTACACTACAAAATATAGGAAGAGTAGGAAACTGCTATCAAATTTCAAGCCAACTTGTGCAAAGCAAAGATTTAAATTAGTTTTATATAGCATTTGTCTTTCTATATCCTGATTTAATCCTCTTATCTCTGCTTATCGTGCATGTACGATATAATTTTGCAAGATAACAATTTGTTGTTAAAATCAGGAGATGAGATGAAAAAACTTTTTTTATGTGCTGTTTGTAGTTGTTTGATAGCGACAAATTCTTTTGGAATGAACGAAGATGGGAAAACTGGATTTTTTGCAGGAATTGATCTAAGTGCAGCAACTTTCAAATACTTAGATGATGTTACAGGCGAACGCATACCTCCAGGCGATAATACCTATGTATTAGGCACTCATTATAAAGCTTCTTTTAACTATGGGATTAAATTTGGCTATCAATTTTATGGCACACCCAATCATGGACTTGCAATCACAGCTCATCTGAATATGGGAGATTATAGCATCAACGCAAAAGATACCGAATCTGCTAAAGCAGGTGTTAGCGTAGATAAAAAATCAAACTATTTTGCATTCAGATATGGTGTTGATATGGATTATTTATTTGATTTTTATAATTCTCAAAGCAACGCTATCGGTCTTTCTGCGGGAATTGGTTATGAATTCGCCAACTATATAAAGGGAAAAACAGACATCAATTTTTCAGGTGATATGAAAGCAAATATTGATTCATTCAGAAATTCCCTTTTTGGAAATGGGGCTTATATCAATCTTGGACTTCACTATTATTTTGAAAAACATCAATTTGAAATCGGAGCAAGATTGCCATTTAGTATTTTTGGTTCTGACAGCTATAATGCTAATGGAAATGCACAATCAGAACTTTCCAAAACATCTGCAACATCGCCAATCTATCAAAATGTTAAGATCATAGCAAACGCCTCTTATCACTTCAACTACACCTATCGATTTTAAACTAATACAAAAAATAAAAATGGTTTTTAAATGATTTGTGAGAGTTTTTTGGAGTGTGGAGGCTGTCAATTGCCTCAAGAATACAATAAGCAATTTGAACAAAAATTCGAAGAATTTTTAGAACTTTTTGGTTTTAAAAGCAATGATGTAGAAAAATTTTTCTCCCCCTCTAGTGGGTTTAGAGCTAGAGGGGAGTTCAGACTACATACAGAAAATAACAAAATCTATCTATCTATGAACCCCTATGGTCAAAATAATCGTGTCAAAATCTCCACTTGTCCAATTTTGTTGCCTTATCTTCAAGATAAGCTAACAATACTACTTTTACATATCAATGCTAACCCTGTAATAAAGGATAAACTCTATGGAGTAAAAATACTTGGAGGATTAAGAGGTGAAGCTATCATCACACTTATTTATCACAAAAAACTAGATCTTTGCTGGGAAGAAAATGCTCTTAGACTTGCTCAAGAATTAGAGTGTTTTATCATAGGAAGAAGCAAAGGAGAGAGGAGGATCATTGGCAGAGATTTTATCAATGAAACTTTATCTATCAATGGAGAAAAATTCTTTTATATTCAAAAAGAAGGAAATTTTTCACAGCCCAACCCTTATATAAACACTCAAATGATAGAGTTTGTTCTCTCAAAACTACCAGCAGCACTCTCCACAGATTTGCTTGAAATGTATTGTGGAAGCGGGAATTTTACTCTTGCACTCTCTAAGAGATTCAACAAAATCCTCGCTACTGAAGTAGTTAAATCTGCTATCAAAGTTTTAGAAAAAAATGCAGAAAATAACGATATACACAACATTACCGCAGCTCGTTTGAGTGGTTATGAGACCATAGAAGCACTAGACAGACAAAGGGCTTTTTTTCGTCTCAGAGAAATAGACTTAGATAAATTCAACTTCTCGCATATTTTTATCGATCCTCCAAGAAGTGGCATTTGCGACTTGGATATGCTGAATTTTATTCAAAGATTTGACTCTATTATCTATATATCCTGCAACCCTCTCTCACTCAAAGAAGATTTGAAAACTTTACAAAAAACTCATAAAATAGAGCATTGCGGAGTATTTGATCAATTTCCATATACTCATCATCTTGAATGCGGGATTATCCTCAAAAGGCTTTAAAACTTGATTTCTTATTGTTTCATCCAAGTATTCACATTACCCTTGTAAGAGATATTATCATCTTCCAAAATTTGTATAATTTTTGAAATTTCTTCACCTGAATTCAATTTTTCAAATCCATCTTCACAATGACAATAGTGCATATTTATAGATACTACCCCATCGATTTTTTCCAATTCTTTAAAAAAATAAATCTCCTCATTTGAATCTTTTGCTTCTATGGTAACAATAATGATTTCGCCTTCAATAATCGCGATTTCAACACCATTAAGAGAATAAATATCTTGGATTATTCTCTCTAAACACTTTGGATTTATTTTAATAATAACGCTTGAAATATTCACTACTTTCCTTTTTGAGATTCAACAATACTGATAGCTCCCTGAGGACAAATACTCACACACAAGCCACAAGCAGTACATGTATTCAGTATTTCTGGATAAAACATTCCGCTGAACTTAATAGAAGTTTTGCAAACATCTTGACATGATAGACATATCACCTGATGATAAGACAAGCACAAAGATACATCAATCTTTGCTTTGCCTTCTATTATATTCTCCATCAAAGAATTCAACACAGCCTTCCCTTTTTCCTCACAAACAAATGCACATTTTTTGCAAAATATACATCCTTTATTTTTAAAGTCCAAATACGGTATTTCGCCTTCTTTTTTAAAAATAATACTCTCTTCACACGCATTCACACAATACCCTCTACACTCTGTGCAAACATCAATAGAGCCTTTTATATAAGGCAAATTGATTACAGAAGGGGTTTTTTTGAAACTAAAAAAATCTCTTCTTGAACCCATCTATTTTACACCCTTATTGATGACATCTAAAAGATCAGAACTAGACTTTTCCTTCTCGTTGCTAAATACTGGCGTGAAAGTATTTTTCACCAATGGGACTAGATTTGATTGAGGAATGTGGCATTGAGTGCAATTATAACGACTTTCTGAAATACCATCTTTTATAAATTTATGATTTCTTAAATCATAAGTATGGGATTTAGGAACAGGTGTCGCTCCTACAGATTCTGCAACATCGCTTGCATGGCAGCTCAAACACATATTATTATCTTGAGTAATATCAAGCATTCCCTCTGTGCTGTGAGGTATCAAGGGTGGGGCATTTTCATAAGAACGTTCTATGTTTTTTGACTCTCCTGCAGGAGTTTGAGAATATTCAAAATTTTTTAACTCCACACTCTTATCATCTCCCAAAGAAGCTCCTCTTAGACCCAAAGAATTATCAGATATTTCATCTGTTTTTTTATCAACATTTGAACACGCCAACAAAACTACACATACGCTTATCAAAGCCAATATTTTAATTTTCATCTTATCCCCCTTATGCTTTATAGACTTTTATGGCACATTTTTTATAATCAGTTTGTTTAGAGAGCGGACAAGTCGCATCCAAGCAAACCTTGTTGATATAGACATTCTCATCAAACCAAGGAATATACACAAGTCCTTTTGGCACTCTGTTTCTTCCTGCAATATCAATCCTTGCTTTAACCCTTCCTCTTCTACTTTCAACCCAAATTACATCACCTTGAATAAAATTGTTTTTGAGTGCATCATCAGGATTCATATAACACAACGCTTCAGGCATAGCCTTATAAAGTTCAGGAACTCTCATCGTCATAGTTCCACTATGCCAATGCTCCAAAACTCTTCCTGTGCAAAGCCACATCGGATATTTTTCATCAGGCATTTCACAAGGATCCATATAAGGGCGAAAAAATATTTTGGCTTTATTGTGTATAGATACTTTCTTCTCCCCTGCTTTTAGCAAATTACCTTGATTCAAAAAAGCATCCTTATTGCCATAAAATGCAATATCTCTTCCATCTCCAAATTTTTTAGCATAAGGATCGTATTTGGAATTAAACCTCCATCTAGTTTCCTTTCCATCTACCACTGGCCATCTAAGTCCTCTAACTTTGTGATAAATATCAAACTCTGCTAAATCGTGTCCATGTCCTATTCCAAACTTTCTATACTCTTCCCACAAATATTTCTGTATAAAAAATCCATACCCTTTAAAAGGTTTTCCATCACTTCCTAGAACATTTCTTTCATCCCCAAAGACTTCAGAATTCATCGCTCCATTTTGAAGCAATTCTTCTTTGAGATCAAAAGCTCTCGCATTTTTATTTCCAAACAACACATCAAAAAGAGTATCATCAGGGCTATAGCCCATTTTTTGTGCCTGATCTAAGATAGGTTTAAGTCCTAGCTCCTTGTCTTGAGTATTCCAAATTTCTTTTATTTTAAAACGTTTAGCGAACTCAAAAATCTGCCAAGTATCGCTCATTGAATCTCCTTGAGGAAGAACTTGTTGTTTCCAATGTTGTGTTCTGCGTTCGGCATTTCCATACGCACCCCATTTTTCATAAATCATCGCAGTTGGCAATACCAAATCAGCAACCCTTGCTGAAATTCCCGGATAACAATCACTCACCACAATAAAATTATCCATCTCTCTAGCAGCTTTTATCCAATGATTTGCATTAGCAGTATTTTGCCAAGGATTATTCACAGCTACCCAAACCCATTTAATTTTTCCATCTTCAATATCTCTCATCATGCTCAAATACGGAGATCCTGGTTTTGGGTTGATGGTTCCACTAGGAAGATTCCATATTTTTTCTGCGATTTCTCTATGTTTTGGATTATTAACCACCATATCTGCTGGAAGCCTATGAGAAAATGTTCCTACCTCTCTAGCTGTTCCACAAGCGCTAGGTTGTCCAGTAAGAGAAAAAGCCCCATTTCCAGGTTTAGATTGTTTTCCAAGCAACATATGCACCATATAACTCTGCTCATTTACCCAAGAACCTCTTTGATGTTGATTAAAACCCATTGTCCAAAAACTCACCACTTTTCTATTTTTTTCGATATAAAGATCAGCAAGATTGCGGAGTTTTTGTTTAAAATCTTCGATACTTTCATTTTCATCTCCTTTAGCAAGATTTGCCACAAAATCCAATGTATAAGGCTCAAGTGCTTTTTTAAAATCATCAAACCCAATCTCCCAATGAATATCAGGCTTTAAAGCATTATCCATTTTCATTTCTTCTCCTGCTTTCATCCCCAAATATTGCAGAGCTATTGCTTCATTTTCGCTCAAAGTTTTTTTGACTTCTTTTGCGACAGTATCTTTTTCTTCAGAACTAAACCCCCTATGATTAGGATCATTTCGCATTCCATATCCAATATTTACAACCCCTGTACTAAAAACACAGTTTTGTTTTACAAAAGCTTCATCAATAGCTTCAGAGTGATTATAAACAATCTCTCTAGCAATATAATTCCAAATTGCCAAATCCGTAGAGGGCTTAAATACAATTTCAATATCTGCAATATCTGAAGTTCTATTGCTATAAGTGGTTAAATTTACAACCTTGACCCTTGAAGCATTATTAAGTTTTCTATCAGTAACCCTACTCCACAAAATAGGGTGCATTTCAGCCATATTCGCTCCCCAGCTAATAACAGTATCTGTAAGTTCAATATCATCATAGCAACCTGAAGGCTCATCTATTCCAAAAGTCTGCATAAATCCCACCACAGCACTTGCCATGCAGTGTCTAGCATTAGGATCTAAGTTGTTGCTCCTAAAACCAGCTTTCATCAATTTTACTGATGCGTAGCCTTCAGGAATAGTATATTGCCCACTAGCCATAATCGCAACACCCTTAGGACCTTTTTCTTCATAGGTTTTGCGAAATTGTTTTTCCATCTCATCAAAGGCTCTTTGCCAACTTACAGGATAAAACTTTCCCTTTTTGTCAAATTCACCCTTAGTATTCATTCTTAAAAGTGGTTGTGTTAATCTATCCTCTCCATACATGATTTTTGCACAAAAATAACCTTTGATGCAATTCAATCCAGCATTCACTGGAGATTTTGGATCCCCCTTAATAGCGATGATTTTTTTATCTTTTGTCGCCACCATAATCCCGCAGCCCGTACCACAAAATCTACATACTGCCTTATCCCATTTCCAGTCTTTTTGGGCAAGTGTCGCATCAGCATTCAATCTACTAGGAACACTCAATCCTGCACTTGAAGCCGCTGAAGCTATGGCAACAGCCTTAATAAAATCTCTTCTAGTAAGTTCCATCATCTTCTCCTTATGCTTTTTTAGCATAAAGATTGTATATTTCCCTGCGAACTCAAACCTTGATATATATCAAATACAAAAAACCTCTATTTTTGCTTGGGAATTTTTGGCATAGGTCTAGTGCTTTGCCAAGCAGGAGGAGAATATTTTCTAGCTTCCTTTCTTTTTTTCTCTTCTTCTATTTGTTTTTGCTCTTTTTGTTTGGTCTGCATTATTTGTTTTTTCTCCCCTCCATAGCTTTTGAAATGATTATTCTCATAAAAAGTCTTATCTTTAGATTCTTCTTTTTCTTTATATGGAGTGAGATAATTTATGGGAGCTACTTTTTGTGGTTTTGGTGGCATTGGTCGCAGATTCAAAGACTTGTAAGTTTTAGGAGGCTTTTGCCCAAACTTATAGCGAATCCCTGCTGAAAGTACCCAATAGGTATTAATCTGTCCGAAAAACTCGCTCTTAAAATCAAGATGTAGCTTCAAACTATCATTGAAAAACATCCAATCCACGCCCCCTCCAAATCCTAAACGATTATCTATTTTTTTGGAATTACCATAAAGAGGAACATTCGCATCATCAATAAGCGTCACATTTCCTCCCAGGTTTATATCATTGCTATATTCAATATGTCCTCTTAGATTGAGTGAAGAATAAAGATAATCATAACGTTTAAGAACCCCTAAACCAATCTTTGTAATAAGTGCGGGAGAAAAATGAAGATGTGCTTTGATGTTAGAGTGGGATTGATTGTCTTGAAACTTAAGAGTATTTCCAAATATCAAACCTGGCGTGAAGGAAAAATAAGGTTGGATATAAATACTTTCATCTCTTACTTTAGTTTTTTCGATTGCATTTCTACAAAAAATCTTTTGGACACATCTCTCAACGGTTTTTGTCCTTACCAGATAAAAAGGGTAGAAATTATATCCTACCTTTGCACTCAGCAACAAAATATTATTGCCAAACTTAACGGGAGATTGGGCTTGATATATATTTGTATGAATACCGCTATAAATATATTTTGCATTTGCATCTATCACCCAACCTTTTTGATCAATATACCCTCCATAAGCTCCAAAACCAATGGAATTGGAATATCCATCAAATCCCTTATCCCCTGCATACATCTTCGTATAATCTAACGAACCTCCATAAAAATATCTTTTTTCTTCAAAGGTTTCTCCTTTATCATACCCACCTTGAAAATTATAAAATAGATTTTGAGTTGTCTTATCTCCAAAGGGCTGTTTTTCATAAATCCCTCCACCATATACTTTTGCCCAAAGACCATTGAGTGTAGGAGGATAAAAAAAATCCTCCAATCTGCTATGAGCTGAATCTCCCTCAAGACGAAAAATTTGATAAGGGAGTGAGAGAACATCTAAAAGAGTTCTAGCTGTTTGACTAGGTGTCCTATCAATACTTCCTAATATCCATTGAGTACTTGCTCCGCCGTCTTTTTTTTGTAACACTGGGGTGTAATCATATAGACCGATAATAGTAGCGATGCCCTTAAAATCAGCTCCATCTGCTACAGTCTTTGCAGAAGCAACGGCTATATTTTTGCCACTGGCATCTAAAATAATCTGTTTTGGATTCTGATAAATCTGAATATAATTGACTGAATTAAGATTTCCAACCTCTATTTTATCGCTCTTTGCAGACGCAATATCTGTCATCAAAGCAAACACACCATTTTCTCCATTAACATTTTCCACCTTTAGGATACGAGGCGAAAAACCAGCATAATCTCTAGGACAATTATCATTAGCACAATACACACCAGCTACATTACTAGAAGCATATTTCATAAGATTTACAATTGAAAAATCTCTTTGTGTTTTGGAATCTAGGTTTGTGGATTCATCTAATGAAGGGTTATCCATAGTTATGGTATTTATTCTGGAGTTAGAGGTAAGATACCATTTTCCTCCATTGCTCAAATAAAGATGAGAATCTGATCCGCTATCAAGAGTTTTTCCCATCCAAAATGAATCCGGATTGGTTAGGTTCATATAAAAAATCGTACCTGCTCCAAATTTTACATCTCCTTTGAGCTGAATAATATTATCAGGATTTAGAGTTTGATGTGTTGTTGTATCTGCATTTACATAAATATCTCCTTGAGCACCTCCATCTTCTGTATAAAAAATTGTTCGTAAAAAATTAGGAGAGCTAGTAGGAGCAGCATTATTGACATCTACAATAAGATTTTTATTAAAAACATAAGAGCCTTTTGGAGCTCCTAAATCTGAACCATTTTGAACGAATACGCCTCTTGCTATATTTGAATTATCTGCCACCTTAACTGAAGTATTTACATCAAAGATAATATTACCATTCCCGGCCATTTCTCTGTATGCAAATAATTCAAACTGCGAACCTGAAACCCTACTGCCATCATAAAAAAAGTTCAACTCTCCATCCCCGCTGAATGTATATTTCTTAGAATTAGAGCTAAAAAAAGCAGCAGTAAACCAATCATCTTTACTATTAGATGGGGGGGAAAAATTGATATTTACAATAGCATTGTTTTGGATAGAAATATTTTTTCTTGGCAAAATTCCATTAGGAACAATAGGAGTATCAAAATTTAGATCAGTATTTTTGTCATAAGTAACAACATCAGCACCATACAAGGGAAAATTAATGGCAATGAACATTAAAATAACAATTAAAATACGGTCATTCATTCCTTTTTTCGCCTTCAGAACTGTTCTTATAATACATTC
Source organism: Helicobacter cappadocius (assembly GCF_030688855.1). Lineage (GTDB taxonomy): Bacteria > Campylobacterota > Campylobacteria > Campylobacterales > Helicobacteraceae > Helicobacter_J > Helicobacter_J cappadocius. The sequence goes on from NZ_JAUYZK010000016.1 coordinate 21,295, forward strand.
TCTTAAACAAATTACATTCCATTTATGATATTTTATGCTCAATAATTCAAAAAATCTATCTAAGATTTCAAATATCCAGAAAAACAAGAAATAACTGCAAAAAAATAAAATTGACAATTGTTGATAATATTGAGATAATGTAGAATGTTTGAATGATTTTCATCTGTAAAATCGTGTCATCACAATACAAACCTTAT
>NZ_JAUYZK010000017.1 GCF_030688855.1 Helicobacter cappadocius
GCCCTCTAGTTCTGTGAAGGTATCTAGGATTTTCACGATTTCTTCTTGGATGGGTAGAGGCGGGATGGGGATTTTGAGGTTGTCAATGTCAGATTTGTTTAAGGCAGGAATACTTCCACGTGCAACCAAAGTATCCATTATATTTTGTTCTTGAGATTTTAGATAATAATAGATAAATTTTGTTATCAAGATATTTTCATTTTTTGAAGTGTATGGATAGCATAATCCTCCAGCCCAAAATCTAGTGTTAAAATAACTTACAAACCCAGCAGAACCACGAGCAGAAAAGGTAAAGGCATTAGCTTCATTATTATATTTATCATAAAAACCATATAATTCGCACCCTCCATTTATGACAGGATATTGTGATGTTTGATTCACTTCATCTTTTTTTAGAGTACCTTTTGGTAGAGTTTTGCAGACTTCTCTAAGAGACTTGTATTCTACCCCCCCCCCCAGCAATATTTATAAGCATTTTATTTATCTACTATCTATTTCTTTAGATTAATAGCTTCTTTGATGAGATCATCGCCTGTGGTGAAGGCCTTGGCATTCATTGAATACCCTCTTTGCATCAATATCAAGTTGGTGAGTGCATTGCCCACATCCACATTGCTCGTTTCTAGGTTTTTATACATTACCTTGCCAAATTTTAATACCCCATCTTCATTCCAGCCTAATATCGGGTTTCCGCTTAGGAGCTTGTTGTCCCCATTAACTGTGCTAGATGTCATTTCTAAGAGATTTCCACCAACTTTTCTAAGACCTTGGTCATTTACAAACGCTGCTATTCCAACTCTACCCATAGCTTCTGTTACACCATTACTAAAAGCAAGATAGATGATTCCATTGCTATCGACTCTGATCTCACGAAGTGCTCCTTCTGGTTTTCCATCTTGGCTTACTTGCGTGAGTTTGGAGTCTTGATAAGCGAGATTGCTAGATTTATAGTCTTTGCTACCTTTTAGGGAATATTTGATTTTATTGTCTTTGAAATCAACTTCTGCATCATCAGCTATCATATTCCCATCTGAATCGAATTCTATAGTCTGGGTAACGGGTTTTTTGCTCACCATCACATCACCCTTAAAGTCATATACAGCGGTTTTAACTTCCCATTTTTGGTTGATAGGCGGGGTAGATTTATTATCCCCAGAATCTTGCATCACATAATCGCTTTTGAGTAAAAATTTTTTTCCATCTTTGTCATAGATTTCCGTGCTAGTGCTATAAAATGGGACTTTTATAGGGTTTGAATCCTGTGAAGACCCCTTTTTTAGAGGTATTTCAGCAGCATTAAGACCTAGTATTTGTGCCATTTTTCCCCCTATGCTTAGATTCATATCTGCTGTATTGTTGATAATGCTTAGCGAGAGAGGTTTTTTTGGATCGCCGTTTTTATCTCTTGAGACATCTAAATCCAATCCTGTTTTATCTTTGAGAAGTTTTTGCAAGTCTCCAATGGTTCTAAATTCATTTTCTTTTTCTCCACCACTTCCGTATTTGAAGTCATATTCTTCATCTTTTCCATCTTTGGATATTTTGAAGCTAATATCATCATAGATACTTGTATCGAGTGATTTTTCATCATTATTTGCTAAGGCATTCATGTCTTGATTTTTGAATTTATCTTCTATGAGTTTGCCTGAAGGATCCAGAAAAACATCTTGAGCATTTTGAAAGTTACTTTTTGGATTGAGATTGACACTGATATTTACTTGTGAGGTTAGAACAGGTTGAAATTTCAGCTCTTGGGGGATATTGAGAGGCTTGAGATTATTATCGCTAAGTTCTTTGAGATCTTTTTCGTTGTCGTTGCTAGAGACAAAAACTCCATTTTTGATTTTATCTAGGTTGATACCATAGACATAATAGCCCTCAGAATTTACCAAATATCCATCAGCATCACGACTGAAAGCACCATCTCTGGTGAAATAGTTGGCTTGTTTCTGCTCATAACCATCTTTGTCAATCTTGAAATCTCCTTTTTGATTTGGACCTACAATAAACCAACCTTTTCCCTGATAGGCCATATCAAATTCGCCATCAGTTTGATGATAGTTTCCGCTTTTTGTTGAAATAGCATTACTTGCACCACTAGATCCGAAATTTCTGTCGTTGCTGATAGCTGATGAGCCACCTAGAGATTCCAAATGCGTGGAAAAAAGGCTTTTAAATTCTGGAATATTTTCTCTATAACCAGTAGTATTGACATTGGCGATATTGTTGGAAATACTATCAAGTCCAAATTGGTGAGTTTTAATCCCGCTATAAGAATTTAAAATCGTATCATTCATAGATTTTTTTCCTTATCGTAAAACTCTATAGCACTATCAATAGGCAAAATCATCTCTCCCATCCTAATCATTGGCTTTCCTTTGTCAAAAAGCACACTTTGTACTTCTCCTCTACCTACACGTGTTTGATGGTATTTATTGCTTTTGGGATCCAAGTTGTACTCCGCTCTAATGCTATAGCTTCCCTCTGGAGCTTGGACACCTTTTTCATCAAGTCCATTCCAACTAAAATCAATATAACCACTTTGACCATCTTTTCCTTTTATTGGAAGAGTTGTGATGAGTTGTTTTTGATCGTTGAATATTTCTATAACTGGATTGCCCTCATTTGAGTTAATTGGCTCATCAAAGTAAAGGGAGAAGTTGATCTCTCCTGCTCCTTTGACATTCACGCCACTTATATCTGTCTCTGCAATTTTTCCTATCATAGATACGGTATTAAGTGCGGAAATCTGTGCCATATGTGAATTTGACTCTACATTGTTATTCATTCCCTTATCTAGGTTTTCTAAGGTTTCTTTCAAAGAGGTTTGAAAATCTTTGAGAGAATCGTTGGTTTCTTTGGTGGATTTCATCGCTTCAGCGACTTCTTTCATTGTTTTTTTATTTTCCTCTTGCATTTCTACTTGAGTGAGTTGAGCAGTCTGAGTGATGATTTTATCAGTTTCCATTGGAGCGGTTGGATCTTGGTTTTTGAGCTGTTCTAAAAACAACTTCATAAAAGCATCTTTATCCAAACCATTGGCTATTTTTGGTTCATCTTTTTTCTTAACATTAGCAGCTTTTGCACCTGTTACTTCAGCTAGATCGATTGCCATTTTGCCTCCTATGCGTATTTAGGTAACACAATTTCCATTGTGTCATATTGGGTTTGAGAGGTGTTTTTTACTTCTTCATATTCTTTCAAGCTATTTTTGTTCCTTTTCTGGTTTCCTGAATCTTGATTTTCCTTTTGTGGGTTGTCTTGGGATGAAAAATTCAGATCTACACCAGAAAATCCTATCATTGCTAGATTTTGTCTTAAATCAACTTGATTTTGGACAAATAAAGCGATAGCTTGGTTGTTTGATACCACACTTACATGTAAATTGTTTCCGATTTGTTTGATAGTGAGTTCTACTTTTCCTAATTTTTCTGGATTGAGTTCAAGTGAGAGCTTACTCATAGGTGGCTTGTAATTTTTGATTTCTTCACTGAGATTTTGAGCGAAGTTCTTGATAGTTTCTTTTGCACTCGCACTTTTATAGAGTAGGTCATTTTTAGGCACTACCCCAAGAGTTGAGGTTGAATCTTTCTGTATAGATGTATCTTGAGTGGTTTTATCTTTTGTTTTTTCCACTTCTTTATCTTGTGTTGTTTTTTTATTTTTTTGAATTGTTGCAGATTGAAGAGTTTTTTCTTGATCTATAAACTTTTCGTGATCGATTTGATTTTGTATTTGTTTGTTTTGATCTTGGGTTTGCACTTGAGCTTGATTTTTTCCATTGACATCTCCTAAAGCACTATTTAAGCGAGGGTTTGGCTTTGAAGAAGTGCTTGATTTTTTAGTTTTTTTTTGTACATCCTCTTTGGCATCTTCGATTTTTTCATTTTTTGGAGAATTTGTTAATTTGATATCTTTTGTGATATTTTTATTGATCGCTTCTTGAATGGCTTGATTTTTTGTGTCCATTTCTTCAAGTTTTGCCGCTCTTTTTTCTTGATAAATCTTTGGCTCCACGATATTTTTTGGTAGATTTTTACCACGTTCAATGATGGCAATTTTTTCAGTTTTGTCCTCTATTTTATATTCTATTTTATGATTTTTGTTGAATTTTTTTCTTGTTTGAAGTTCTTTTTCATCGATATTTTTAAGCATAGTATTTAAAGGCTTGTTTTGATCTTTTTTGTGAATAGAGGTCGCGGTGTTGGCTGTTTTTAGTTTTTGATCTAAGACATTTTGAGTCATAGGCTTATTTGTGCTAGTTGCATCTAAGGTTTTTGAATCAAGGGTTTCAGATTGGATGCTCTTAGATTGACTGCTTTGGGTTGAAGTATTTGAAGAAATAGACGAAATATTTTTGTCATTTTTAGTCTCTTTTTTTTCAAACTTTATATTGTCTGCTTTTAGATCTTTTTCATCTGATAGGGTTTTTATATCAGAAAGTTTTTTTTCAGGGTTTTGAGTTGGTTTTGTGTTTTTTGTGGAGATATCTTGAGGATTATTTTTTGCCAATGGGGCATTAAGTAGATCTTTTGTGGGGCTAGAGTGATTAGAGTTGCTAGAGGTGTTTTTAAGGTCAGTTTTTGACATACTTGCAAAAGGGGAGTTTTTTTCTGCAAGATGAGAAAAAGAACCATTTGAGGTATTTTGTGCTTCAGAAAAAGTTTCGGATTTGGCAGATTTTGGTTTTTCTTCAGTTATTTTTTCTTTGATGGTTTTATCATCCTTTGAGAGATTTTTTTCAAGTAAGTTTTTGAAGCTAACTCCCGTAGTATCTTTATGGCTATCTTCGGTTGGTTTTTTGACATCATTTTTTGGCTTTAGTGTCTCTTGAGTGGCATTTACATTGTTCAGGATATTTTCTAGCATCACAAATTCCTTAAATTTATATTCATTGCACTTCAAGCAAAAAAGATTCCATAATATCTCAAATGATTATAAGGATAAAATCTTTATACTTACGAAATAAATTTGTTGATTAAAGAAAGAGAGTAAAAATGCAAAATATAAGGAATATCGCTGTTATAGCCCACGTAGATCATGGAAAGACCACTTTAGTTGATGGTTTGCTTACCCAATCAGGGACATTTGCTGAACGTGAGAAGATTGACGAAAGGGTAATGGATAGCAACGATTTGGAACGTGAAAGAGGAATTACCATCCTTTCCAAAAATACCGCAATCAGATATAAAGGCACTAAAATCAATATTATTGACACACCAGGTCACGCTGATTTTGGAGGAGAGGTTGAACGTGTGCTAAAGATGGTAGATGGCGTATTGTTGCTAGTAGATGCACAAGAAGGGGTAATGCCACAAACAAAATTCGTCGTTAAAAAGGCTTTGAGTTTTGGGATCAGACCTATTGTGGTGGTAAATAAGATTGATAAACCTGCTGCTGAGCCTGATAGGGTTGTAGATGAAGTGTTTGATTTGTTTGTCGCAATGGGTGCTAATGATATGCAGCTAGACTTTCCGGTGGTTTATGCTGCAGCAAGAGAAGGTTATGCTATTAAAAATCTCGAAGATGAGAAAAAAAATCTTGAGCCACTTTTTGAGGCGATATTGGAATATGTTCCACTCCCTGAAGGAAGCGCTGAAGATCCTTTGCAAATGCAGATTTTTACCCTTGATTATGATAATTATGTAGGAAAAATAGGGATTGCTAGGGTATTTAATGGAAAGATCAAAAAAGGTGAAAATGTTATGCTTGCCAAAGGTGATGGCACAAAAGAAACAGGAAGAATCACCAAATTGATAGGGTTTTTAGGATTAGCAAGAACAGAGATAGATGAAGCTGAAGCTGGTGATATTGTTGCGGTTGCCGGATTTAATGCAATTGATGTTGGTGATAGTGTCGTTGATCCAAGTAATCCTATGCCATTAGACCCGATGCATTTAGAAGAACCGACAATGAGTGTTTATTTTTCTGTAAATGATTCGCCCCTTGCTGGACTAGAAGGCAAACATGTTACTGCAAATAAACTAAAAGATAGGTTGATGAAGGAAATGCAAACCAATATTGCTATGAAATGCGAGGAAATGGGTGAGGGGAAATATCGTGTTTCTGGAAGAGGAGAGCTTCAAATTACTATTTTGGCTGAAAATTTACGCAGAGAGGCTTTTGAATTCAGTATATCTAGACCTGAAGTTATTATCAAGGAAGAAAATGGCAAAAAACTTGAGCCTTTTGAACATCTAGTTATTGACACTCCTCAGGATTTTAGTGGATCTATTATTGAGAGACTAGGTCGCAGAAAGGCTGAAATGAAAGCAATGAATCCCATGGGTGATGGGCATACGAGATTAGAGTTTGAAATCCCTGCTCGTGGGTTAATAGGATATCGAAGCGAATTTCTCACAGATACAAAAGGTGAGGGTGTTATGAACCATTCATTTTTGGAATTTCGTCCATATAGTGGAAATGTAGAATCTCGCAAAAATGGAGCCTTAATAAGTATGGAAAATGGTGAGGCTACGGCTTTTTCACTTTTTAACATACAAGAGAGAGGAACACTTTTTATTGAACCTCAAACAAAAGTTTATATTGGAATGATTATCGGGGAACACAGTCGCGACAATGATTTGGATGTCAATCCTATTAAATCCAAACATCTTACCAATATGCGAGCTAGTGGAAGTGATGATGCTATAAAGCTTGTGCCACCTAGAGATCTTACGCTAGAGAGAGCACTTGAATGGATAGAAGATGATGAAATTCTTGAGGTTACACCACTTAATATCCGAATCAGGAAGAGATATCTTGATGCCAATCAGAGAAAAAGAATGGGAAAAAAATAAATTTTATTAAAATATGAACTAGTGATTAAATATATTTTGGCAAAATAGCTCAACATTATTAGCAATGAAATTTCTTAATATTTTAATTAACTTGGAATATATTTTTTATTGTTTAATAAAATCTCTTAGAGGTGTAAAGTGAGACAAAATAATTTTATTGACATATTGCATTTTAGACACGCATGTAAGGTATTTGATACAAACAAAAAAATCTCACCGGAAGATTTTGAGTTGATTTTGGAAGCTGGAAGACTTTCTCCAAGTTCGTTTGGTTTGGAACCTACAAGGCTCATGATTATAAGAGACAAAAATCTCAGGGAAAAAATGAAGCCTTTGTGTTGGAATCAAGAACAGATAACTACAGCTAGTGAGCTTGTGGTATTTAAATCTAGAGTTTCTGATCTCAAAGCACCTACAAATTATGTTAGTACAATGGTATCTCGTCGTATGGGTGGTGATAAATCTACTTATGAGGCTTATCAGCAGAGAATCAGAGGCTTTTTAGTGGCCAATGATCTTTTAGGGGAGAATATTATTAATTGGACGGCTAGACAGGCGTATTTGATGGCAAGTTCAATGATGAATTGTGCAGCTTTTTTAGGGATTGATTCTTGCCCTATAGAGGGATTTGAACGAACTCCTATAGAGAAACTTTTTGGTATTGATACCTTTAAAGAAAGAGTTGTTTTAATAGTGCCTTTTGGCTATCGTTTAAAAGAACAACCTTCAAAGAAATATCGCATTAGTATGGATGAATTAGTTGAATATAAATAAAAAATTATAGGAGTTTCTTGGTGATAACAGTAATAAAACGTAATGGACGAGTTGAAGTTTTAGATATTTCAAAAATACAGAAATATACTTCAAGTGCTGTAAAGGATCTTAGTGGTGTGAGTCAAAGTGAGCTTGAAGTGGATGCTAAGATTCATTTTAAAGATAAAATTACTACTGAAAAAATTCAAGAGACATTGATTCAAACCGCTGTTGATAAGATTGATGTAGATACTCCTAATTGGACATTTGTAGCTGCCAGATTATTCCTATATGATCTTTACCATAAAGTAACAGGTTTTACTGGCTATAACACTTTGAGTCAGTATTTTGATAGAGCGGAAAAAGAAGGAAAAATCCTGAAGGGATTTAAAGAAAAATATGATTTGGAGTTTTTGAATTCTCAAATCAAACCAGAAAGGGATATGCAGTTTAATTATTTGGGTATAAAAACTCTCTATGATAGGTATCTCATAAAAGATAGACAGGATAATCCTATCGAGCTTCCTCAACATATGTTTATGGCGATTGGGATGTTTTTGGCGCAAGATGAAAAAGAAAATCGCAATGAATGGGCAGTTAAGTTTTATGATGTTATCAGCAAGTTTGAGGTTGTAACTGCCACACCTACTTTGGCAAATGCTAGAACTACTCGTCATCAACTCAGTTCTTGTTATATCGGTAGCACTCCAGATAACATTGAAGGAATTTTTGATGCTTATAAAGAAATGGCATTATTATCAAAATATGGTGGTGGTATTGGATGGGACTTTAGTCGTGTTAGGGGAATGGGAAGTTTTATAGACGATCATCAAAAAGCAGCAGGTGGAGTTGTACCATTTTTAAAAATTGCCAATGATGTTGCTATTGCTGTAGATCAGCTCGGCACCAGAAAAGGTGCGATAGCGACTTATCTTGAGGTTTGGCACAATGATATTGATAGCTTTATTGATTTGCGTAAAAATAGTGGAGAGGAAAGACTGCGCGCCCATGATCTATTTCCTGCACTTTGGATTTGCGATTTGTTTATGAAAAGGGTTGAAGAAGATGGCTTATGGAGTCTTTTTGATTCTTATCAATGCAGCGATCTTACTGAGCTTTATGGTGAGGAGTTTGAAAAACGATATATAGAATATGAAAACGATCCTGCTATCGTCAAGGGAACCATTAAGGCAAAAGAGCTTTGGAAAAAGATTTTGACAAATTATTTTGAATCCGGATTGCCATTTTTGTGTTTTAAAGACACTGCAAATCGTGTAAATCCTAATGCACATGCCGGAATTATTCGTAGCTCAAATCTTTGTACGGAGATTTTTCAAAATACAAGCCCAAGTCATTATGTTGTAGAAGTTGAATATCTTGATGGTAGTACCGAGTATTTTGAAGAGAAGGACGAAGTCACTACCGATGCTGGGGTAACAAAACGAGCAAATAAACTTACCAATATTGATTCTCTTGATGGTAAAAAAATATTCATTACCACCAAGAAGCAAATAGGTGGAGAAACTGCTGTGTGTAATCTAGCAAGTGTAAATTTGAGTAAAGTCCATACTCAAGAAGATATTCAAAGAGTTGTTCCTATTGCAATTCGTATGCTTGATAATGTCATTGATTTGAATTTTTATCCTAATCGCAAGGTTAAAGCTACTAATGCACAAAATCGTGCTATTGGACTTGGAGTCATGGGAGAAGCCGAAATGTTGGCAACTTCAAAAATTCGTTGGGGATCTCAAGAACATTTTGAAAAGATTGATGAAATTATGGAAGCTATTAGTTATAACGCAATTTTGTCAAGTTCTGATCTTGCTAAAGAAAAGGGCAAATACCCTCAATATGAAGGCTCTAATTGGAGCAAAGGAATTTTCCCAATTGATAAAGCAAATAAAGAAGCTTTAAAACTTGTAGATCGTGGAGGACTTTTTGGTAGTAGTTGTGATTGGTCTGCTTTGAGAGAGATTGTAAAAAGTCAGGGTATTCGAAATGGTTATCTGATGGCGATTGCACCTACAAGTTCGATTTCTATTCTTGCAGGGACAACACAAACTATAGAGCCCATTTATAAAAAAAGATGGTTTGAACATAATTTAAGCGGGATGATTCCTGTTGTTGTGCCTAATCTGAGTCTTGATACTTTTGAGTATTATGTTTCTGCGTATGATATTGAGCAATTTGATTTAATAAAAGCTGCTGCAATTAGGCAAAAATGGATTGATCAGGGTCAAAGTACGAATATTTTTATGCGTCTTGAAAAAGCCAGTGGAAAACTTTTGAATGATATTTATATGCTTGCTTGGAAATTAGGGTTAAAATCTACTTATTATCTTAGAACTGAAAGTCCTACTATTGATGAGAATGTAATGGATAGATCTATTGAGTGTTTGAATTGTCAGTAAGCTAGAGTGTATGTCATATCTCCTGCACTTGCAGGAGATATGTTTATTTTATTTTTGGCACGATTGCTTCGTTTTCTGCATCAAATATTACCTCGTTACCTTCTTTTACTTTATCTTCTAGGATTAGTTCTGCTAGTGTATCTTCAATTTCTTCATAAAGAGCTCTTTTTAGTGGTCTAGCACCATATACTGGATCAAACCCTACTTTTGCTATGAGTTCTTTAGCTTTCTGAGTGATCTGAATTTGAATACCTCTTTCAATAGCTTTTTTGGCAATACTTTTGAACATAATATCTACAATTTGGACAATACCTTCAAGATTAAGTGGGTTGAAGATAACAATATCATCAAGTCGATTTAAAAATTCGGGTTTAAAATATTTTTTCAACGCTTCATTGACGGCTTTCTCTCTTTCTTTTTCATCATTAATTTCTATTATTTTTTCACTAGCGATGTTGCTTGTGAGGATGATAATGGTATTTTTAAAATCAACAGTTACTCCCTTATTATCCGTTAGTCTCCCATCATCAAGCACTTGCAAGAGAATATTAAAAACATCTGGATGTGCTTTTTCTATTTCGTCAAATAGCACTACGGAATATGGTTTTCTTCTCACAGATTCAGTGAGTTGTCCGCCTTCTTCGTATCCAACATATCCCGGAGGTGCTCCAACAAGACGACTTGCAGCGTGTTTTTCCATGTATTCACTCATATCAATGCGAATGAGATTTTTATCACTATCAAAAAGAAATTGTGCCAATGATTTTGCGCTTTGGGTTTTACCCACTCCTGTAGGACCTAAGAATAAAAAACTTCCAATAGGGCGATTATTTTCACTTAATCCTGCTTTATTCCGTTTGATTACCCTTGAGATTGCCTTTAAGGCTTTATCTTGACCAATAACGCTTTTTCTAAGCTCATCTTCAGTGTTGAGTATTTTATCTTTTTCACTTTGGAGCATTTTTTTTACAGGAATTTGTGTCCATCGACTTACTATTCCAGCGATACTCTCTTCTGTGACGGCATTTTTGAGTAGTGTTCCTTCTGATTGCATTTTGTCCCATTTTGCATTAAGCTCTTTTTCTTTTGCTTCATTTTCTGGGATTTTGCTATAGTCTATTTCAGCTGCTTTATTATAATTGCCCTCTCTTTTTGCAAGTTCGGATTCACGTTTTAGAGAATCTGTGTCATTTTTGATTTGGGCGATTTGTTTAAAAACATTTTTTTCATTTTCAAATTGAGCTTCTAGGCGATTTTTTTCTTCATTTGCATCACTAAGTTCTTTTTCTATTTCTCCAATTCTTGTATTGTTACTTTCTTTTTTCTCCATGTTCAAAGCTTGTTTTTCAACTTCAAGACGTTGGATTTGACGTTTAATGTTAGACAGTTCTGTAGGTTCGGACTCAATTTGCATTTTTAGTTCTGCAGCGGCTTCATCAATAAGATCAATAGCCTTATCGGGCAAAAATCTATCCACAATATATCGATTACTTAGCTTGGCTGCAGCAACAAGTGCAGAATCGGTTATATTTACATTGTGGTGTGCCTCTAATTTTTCTTTTATTCCTCTTAAGATTTGTAGAGCTTCATTCACGCTTGGTTCGTTTAAATTGATAGGTTGAAACCTTCTGGTAAGGGCAGCATCTTTTTCGAAATATTTTCTATATTCCTTGAGTGTTGTAGCCCCTATAGTGTGAAGTTCTCCTCTTGCAAGTGCAGGTTTTAGTATGTTTGCAGCATCCATACTTCCTTCAGAGGCACCTGCTCCTACTATGGTATGAATTTCATCAATAAAAAGTATGATATTTCCGGCTTTTTTAACCTCTTCAATTACTTTTTTTAATCTTTCTTCAAATTCTCCTCGATATTTTGCTCCTGCGACTAATGCACTCATATCAAGTGCTATAACACGTTTATTTTGGAGCGATAAGGGAACTTCTTTTTTTATAATTCTCTGCGCTAAACCTTCCACGACAGCCGTTTTTCCAACACCAGGCTCTCCTAGCAAGATAGGATTATTTTTTGTTTTTCTAATCAATATTTGCATCATTCTAGATATTTCTTCATCTCTTCCAATAACCGGATCCAGTGTATTTTCAAGTGCTTTTTTTGTCAAATCTATACCAAATTTTTCCAGAGATTCTAGGTTGGAATCATCATTTTCATTTTGTATTTTTGTCCCCCCGCGCATTGCTTCCAAAGTTTTTCTAAGTTCGGTTGTATCTAAATATTTTGAAAAAACATTCATAAAGCTTTCTGTTTTGAGATTTGCAATGATAAAACTATCAAGAGCGATATATTTATCACCATTTTTTGTCGAAAATCCTTCAGCTTGATGGAGATTTTCTTGAAGGTTTTTGCTAAGTGTTATATTTTCTTTTGAAATATTTGAAACTTTAGGTAGCTTATCTGCAAGACTTTTTGCTTCTAACTCTAAACTTGCTTTATCTATATTCATTTTGTTAAGACATTGATTTAGGATTGATTGTGTATTGGCGAGCATAGCCCATATTAAATGGATTGTATCAACTTCTTGATTTTTTGAATGCACACATAAAGAAACAGCTTGATCTAAGGTTTCTTTTAATTGATTGGTCATTTTATCAAATATATTCATAGCCAACTCCTTGATTAAAATTTATATACGACTATATTATATAAGTTTAGTCTAATAATGTCAAGTTATTTTATTGCTTTATACTAAGAGTTTTTGATTTAATTGTTTAGATTTTGGATTGTATAAACCATAACAATATTATTTAATGAAAAAAATCAAAATTTTAGATAGAATTTAAGTCTAAAAAATAAAATCAATAGGCGGTTTGCGATGAATAGATATCTAGTTTCTGGTGCGTTCGTATCATTTTTGAGCGTGTCTTTGGTGTTTAGCAGTCTTTCTGCAAGTGAAGAAAAAAATACCGCTACAACACAGCAACAAAGAATTGAAGCTTACAATAAACTCACAAAAATAATCAATACTGTTGAGGCCTATTATGTTGATGATATTAGTATCAATGAAATTGTAGATAAGGCAATTGATGGTTTGATGACAAATTTAGATGCACATTCAGGCTATCTCACTGAAAAAAAATTCAAAGATTTGAAAGTTCAAACTGATGGTGAATTTGGTGGATTGGGAATTACGATTGGAATGAAAGATGGTGCTTTGACAGTTATTGCTCCTTTAGATGATACTCCTGCACAAAAAGCAGGACTCAAAAGCGGAGATGTGATATTGAAAATTAATGGTGAAAGCACTCTAAATATGAGCATAGATGATGCGGTCAATATCATGCGTGGCAAACCAAAAACTTCTGTAAAGTTAACTATAGTTAGAAGCGGAGAATCAAAACCTTTAGACTTTAACATTACCAGAGATATTATCAAGGTTAAATCTGTACATTCAAGAAAAATAGATGGTACAAACTACTTATATATAAGAGTGAATTCTTTTGACAAAAATGTCACTCAAAGTGTTTTAAATGAGCTAAAAAAATCAACCAAAGTTGAAGGGATTATTTTAGATCTTAGAAATAATCCAGGTGGATTATTAAATCAGGCTGTGGGCTTATCGGATTTATTTATCAAAAATGGAGTGATCGTATCTCAGAGAGGAAAAATCAAAGAAGAAAATGTTGAGTATAAAGCAGATGGAAAAGCACCGTATTCAAATCTTCCTATTGTTGTGCTAGTTAATGGTGGTACAGCAAGTGCTAGTGAGATTGTCTCTGGAGCATTGCAAGATCATGATAGAGCGATTATAGTTGGTGAAAATACATTTGGAAAAGGCAGCGTTCAAGTTGTGTTGCCTATCGACAAAACAGAAGCGATTAAATTAACTACAGCAAAATATTATCTTCCTAGCGGCAGGACTATTCAGGCTGTAGGCATTAAGCCCGATATTTTAGTGCATCCTGGAGTTGTGCCACAAAATGAGAGTAGTTTTGAGATAAAAGAGGCAGATTTAAGAAATCATTTAGAAAATGAACTTCAAAAAACGAATAATGAAGTGGGAGATAAAAAATCTAGCGAGGCGAAAAATAACGATAAGAAAACTGAAAAAACCGAGAGTGAAAAAGTTATCACTCAAAAAGATATCAATAATGACATTCAATTGAAATCCGCTATTGATGTACTTAAGGCTTGGAATATTATTAAAATATCGGGAAAAAATAAGGCTCAATAATGAATAAGATAAAAATGCTGTATGAGGGGAAGGGCAAGAAGCTCTATAGCACAGAGGAAAAAGATATACTTATTGCAGAGTTTAAAGATGATTTGACTGCTTTTAATGCTGAAAAAAAGGGAAGTGAAAATGGAAAGGGCGATCTGAATTGTAAAATCAGCTCTTTTTTATTTGAGCTTTTAGAAAAAAATGACATAAAGACTCATTTTATTAAACAGATTGATTCTAAAAATATATTATGCAAAGAGGTAAAAATTATCCCCATTGAAGTTGTTACAAGAAATGTCGCTACAGGTTCTTTGACAAAACGTTTAGGTATCTTAGATGGAAAGGTTTTACCATTTCCTTTGGTAGAGTTTTATTATAAGGATGATGCATTGGGGGATCCACTTATTAATGATGAGCATTGTAAAATACTTGGCATTACTGAGAATATACAGGAATTAGAATTTTTGAGATCTCAAGCAAGAAAGATAAATACAATTTTAAAAAAATTTTTTGATGATAGAAATCTTAGATTGATTGATTTTAAGCTAGAGTTTGGCAAAGATGCACAAGGTAATATTGTGCTTGCCGATGAAATCAGTCCTGACAGTTGTAGATTTTGGGATAAAAACACTAATGAAAAGCTTGATAAAGATAGATTTAGGCAGGATTTAGGGAGTGTAAAACTTGCTTATGAAGAAGTTTTAAAGAGAATATTATCTTAGGAGAGTTAGATGATTGTTGAAATCAATGTGAGTTTAAAACATGGCGTTTTGGATCCACAAGCAAAAGCCATTCATCAAGGGTTGAAATCTCTAGGATTTTTGGATGTCATCAAGGTATCTTTGAGTAAAAAAATTATCCTTGAATTTCAACACAATGATGATAAAAAAGCATTATCAGAAGCAGAAAAAATGGCAGAAGAACTTTTGGCGAACACGATTATAGAAGACTATCAAATTATCTTAAAAAAAGATTGAAAATATGGTAGTAATTTTACAATTTCCCGGCACTAATTGCGAAAGGGATATGGATTATGCTTATAGGGAAATTTTAAACGAAGATACTTTAATTTTGTGGCACAAACAAAACTCCCTTCCTCAAGATACAAAACTTGTCATTATTCCGGGTGGATTTAGTTATGGAGATTATCTTCGTAGTGGTGCTATTGCTAGATTTGCTCCTATTATGGGAAGTGTGATTTCATACGCCAATAATGGAGGAACTGTTTTGGGAATTTGTAATGGATTTCAAATATTAACAGAAGCAAAATTGTTGCCAGGTGCTTTAAGTCGCAATCAAAAACTTTCATTTATTTCAAAAAATCAAAAACTCAAAGTAATATCAACAGATAATAGATTTTTGTCTTCTTATGTATTGAATCAGGAAATTTCTCTACCCATAGCACACGCTGATGGGAATTATTATGTAGATGCAAAAACTCTCCAAACAATGCAGGAGAATCATCAAATTTTGCTTGAATATGTTGATAACCCTAATGGTTCAATACAATCTATCGCAGGAGTTTGTAATAAGGATAAAAATATTTTTGGACTTATGCCGCATCCAGAACGTGCTTTGGAGAGTATTTTAGGAGGTTCTGATGGTTTGTTAATGTTAGAAGGATTGGTGAAGGAAGCTAGATGAAAAAAAAGTTTTTTTTGAGCATTATTTTTGTGATATTTTCTCATGTGCTATACTCAGATAATGGAGTCTCATCAGATAATATAAATGAGACACAGCTACCAAGCATGACCGATTCTAATCAGGCTAAAATTATCTATGTAAAAGTTGAAAATGCCGAAGAAATTTCAAAAAATGCCATCTATGTGGGACAAAATATTAAGATTACTTATAGCCTACTTCTTTTTTCAAATGCTCGTTTTGTGGGAACTGAATTTGTTGGTGGTATTGATACTAATAAGCTTATTTTGCGCAATCCAAACACTAAATGGAAATTATCTAGCGATGGATCATATCAGGCAGTTTATGAATATAAAATCAAGACCACCGATGCTGTGATACCTCCATTGAAAGTGATTGCTTTATCTAGTGATGGTAGTTATAGCGATTCTTCTACTTCCCCATCTATTAAGCTCAACATTATTGATTTGTATCAAAATAAAAAATATGCCGGAGTTGTAGCTGATAAATTCAATATCGCTAGGTATAGAACTAAAACCTATGATAATTTGAACAATATTTTGGTTTTTGAAATTGAAGCAGAAAATTCAAATTTAGAAGATTTAAAAATCCCAAATATTTCTAAACAAGGATTTGAAAGTGGAAATTTTGATACAGATAACTCAGAAGGGATATATTATTGCATCTTGCCAAAAAATATTCAAGATATTTCTTTTGAGTATTTTTCTCTTCAAGAAGATAGGTTTAAAAGCATTAAAATGGCAATTAACCCCGTAGATGATATGGTTAGTACTCAAGATGATGTCAAACCGAAAAATAATTTTTTATTATTTTCAAATATATTTACGATGATTATTTTAATTCTTCTTTTGATTGGTTATTTTGTATTTAAAAGAAAAAAAATTTTTCTAGTTGTTTTTGGAATTTTACTTATTTATTTGCTTTGGAATGTATTTTATACGAAACAAGTTGTTCTTTTGAGTGGTGCTAAGATTAGAATCCTGCCTACCTACAATTCAACTATTTTAGAAATTCCTACCAAAAATGAGCAGGTGGAGATTATAGACAGACATCAAAAATATTATAAAATAAAAACCGATGATGAAAAAACAGGATGGGTAGATAAAGATGATATTAAATAAATTAAAAGGAATTTATGCTAGTTTCGTGATTGCCATAGGACTTGGAACGATTATCTTTTTTATCTTTTTTTGGAAAAAAAAGTGTAATGCTAGAAATGTTAGAAAATATTGCAGATTGTTTTTTACTTTTTGTGGGATTAAGCTTGAAAAAATTGGAAATTTTGATTTGAGTGCTAAGCTCATTGTCATGAATCATCAAAGTTATGTTGATATTATTGTGCTGGAAGGATATCATCCTCAAAATATCTGCTGGGTAGCAAAAAAAGAGCTTGGGGAGATACCTTATTATGGATATGCCTTGAGGGGGCCAGAAATGATACTTATTGATAGGGAGGATAAAAAAGGTCTTGTATTTTTGCTCAAAGAAGCTAAGGAGAAGTTAGATCAAAATAGACCTTTAGTGATTTTTCCTGAAGGTACTAGGAGTATTGGAGGAAAAAAATTTCTACCCTTTAGGAGTGGTGCGAAGCTTTTGGCAGAAAAATTCAATCTTAAGATACAACCCATCGTTCTTATTAATAGTCGAAAAGTATATAATAGTAGTCCCGTAGAATCTACGAGCAATGTGATGAGGATGGTTATTTTAGATTCTTTTGTTCCCGAAGTTGGAAGTGATTGGTATGAGAGGCTTGAATCTCAAATGCAAGAAGTCTATTTAAAACATTACGAGGAATTAAATCCTTAAGCAACAGATTTCTTTTTTGTAGTATAATGTTGTCCTTATTGCCATAGCACATGGCTATTTTTGTTCTTAGGGGTGTTAGCTCAGCTGGGAGAGCGCGACGCTGGCAGCGTCGAGGTCAGGGGTTCGATCCCCCTACACTCCACCATCTATTTTCTTCCTTCATCTTCATTCACAGTATCTTGTATTTCATTTGTAGCGTATTATGGATCATAAAAAATGCTATGATTTTTTCCAATTAATATTGCTTTAGTTATATTCAAACTATATTAAAGCAGTAATAAAGCTATACAAAAGCATTGCTTAAATGATTCATTGATTTTTCCCCTTGTATTTCAAAACAACCTATGTTAATATAACAGAAATTTAAATAAAAAGGATTGTAAATGGCTAGTTTGACTTCGATTTTTGGGGATTCAGCAAATATAGATTCAGCAGGTTATCTCAAACAAATTTTTAACAAAAAAGATATTTCAGATTCAGTAGAATCACTTATAAAGAGAAGATTTGCTTTATGGAATTGGCTTTTTATTTGCAGAAGACAGCTTTATAGAGATAGAATCTGCTGTGGTCTTAAAAGAGATGAGAATTTAAATGTCATTAGAGATAAAGATGGCAGGATTGAGTTTTTAGAAAGACCTATAGAATGGAAAAAACTCATAGGGTTAAATGATGATCATCTCTACCAAAAGATTCTCCTTGATAGATTAGACCCTATGTATCAAGAGTTTATTTTAATGCTAGGGAATGGAGATGAAACTAAAGGCAAAGATGTTTTGAGAAAAAAACTCATCAAAGAAGAATATGCCCTTAGCACAAAAGCAGTAGAGTATGCTAGAGCGAAGATATTTTTTGAACTCAATGCTGAAGCTGAGTATTTGAGGGCAGAAGCTGGAGCATATTCAGGATATAAGGCCTTCAAACTTTTTTTTCCAAAGACAGAGATATATTTCCAAAAAGAAATGTCTAAAAAAATGGACAAAGATTATGAAGATAAACTCGCAGACGCTAGATTAGGAGAACAAAGATTTGATAATTGGAAAAAAGACAAATGGGATAGAGATAGAGCTAAAATCCAGATCGACTTTTATGTTAAAGAGTGGATTGCTGAAAATGGAGAGGATAGATTTGTGTTATTTGATAATGTCAATGAAGATATGATCAAACCTACTGATTTTCAAAGCCTTCTTACTCGTTATATACCTTTTGTGCCAAAATGCGTAGACTTATACAACAAGTATGAGATACTTATATGGGGTCAAGGCTTAGCCGTCACCTTTGACGCCTGAGCCTTGACCACTTGTGGGTGTGCCAGTATCTCCTTTATTTCCTTTCATATCCTTCAATCCAAACCCACTTTTTATATCTTTAACAATACCTATTGTATCTTTGACCCCGTTATAAGCTGTCTTCGTTACTCCCCATATTTGCATAGCTTCTTTTTCTGCATCTAAGCTTTCATCTCCTTGTGCTTTTACTCCTACAACTGCTCCAAATGTTCCTGCTTCACCCATATTAGCAGTATAGCCACCTGTGAGTGAAGTTCTTGTATTGATAGCGTGATGTTCGCCTTCAAACATTCCACCTTCAAATGCCCCACCACTTGCAGACATTGATTTGGCTGTTCTTCTACCATTTATCATAGAGTTGATATTGACCACTCCAAATTTGCTTTTATATTCTGCTGCAAAAGCTGAAGCATTGCCTTTAGCTTTTATCAGATCTTTTAAATTGTCTCTGCTCACTCCTATACCCATTAAATCATCGATCATTTTTTGTTGATTTCCAGTGTTGCTCCAAGCCTTTTGTTGAGCCATCATATCGCCATATTTACTTGCTGATGCAACATCGTGCATTTGCATCCCAGAAGCAGTGATATTGCCAGTTTGACTGAGTATGCCTAGATTTTGAGCTGCTTGGACATTTGAAGCCATCTGAGAGTAGTTTAGACCATCAACAGCTGCAATATTTTCAGAAACATTGTTTAAGAAATCAGATGATGATTTAGCTTGGATTTTTTGTTTTCGATTTTCAAATGTTTTTGCATTCATTGCATTTGTCATGTTTATATCTTCTGCCACCTCTGCTTTATCTGATATTGCTTTATTTAATTTTTCACGCGTCAAAGTATCAGTAGTATCTGCATCTGATCCTCTAAATGCAATTTCTTTTTGTTTTTCAAGACTTCCTTGAATATCTTTTATTATTGAATCAAAGCCATTATTGGATTTGACAAGTAAGTCATTGTTGTATTTTTCTGTCTCTATTTTTTCATTTTCATTAGCTTCTAATGCCTTATTTTTTTCTCCTTCAAGTTTTTTGCTAACAGAAGCTCCTTGTGCTTGAGTGCTTATTTTTGCAGAGTTTTTGAAAGCATCAGGATCGGCATCATGATGGACTTTATTGCCATCTTTATCTGTGCTATCATAGCCATCTTTAGTGATAGCATCATAACCTTCAGCACTTCCTATAGATTCATCTGTTTGTTTATTTCCAAGTGATCTTGCAGTGTTTTTTAGTTTTTTTATTCCTTTAGTCCCTCCGCCTAGCTTTTCGATCTGATCTCCTGCACTTTCTCCAGCTCCTAGCTCTTCTGATGTTCTTTTAGTTGCCCTGTTTCTTGCTTCTTGAAACCATTTTTTCCAAAAATCTTCACCATCTTTTGCATTTGCTACAGTCCCTGCAGCATTAGCCGCACTATCTATATTGCTTTTTGTAGAGTTGATTTCAGATACTTCGCTAAAGCTTTTACTCCCACTTCTAGCACTTCCTTTTAAATCAGTTCCATAAGTATTCTTTAATGATCTTCCACTTGCTATTTCACTTTCTACTCCTGCTTGTGCTCCATATTGGATCGCATTCATTTTATCAGTAGTTAGATTTTCTTTACCAACTCCTATTGTTTTATTTGCTCCAATTCTTGATTGATTTTCTAAGCCTTGTTGGTAAAGATTAGCCTCTCTATTATTATTTAGATTACCATCTGAATCATATACTCCTGAAGACATCATTCCTTTTGCAGTCCCAATTTGCCTTACTGCCTGATCTGTTCCTAAGGCTTTAGCATGTCCTAAGCCATTGTCCATTGCATCTTGACCTAAGGTAGTCATAGAAGCGATTTGCTGTGTGCCTTGTGCTATTTGACCAGCAGAGTATTGTTGTGCTTGATTGTATTTTTGCAAATCAACAAAGGCAGCATTATTTTGTTCGATACCCTTCATCAAATCTTGTTTGAGTTTCATATCAAGTGGAGATTCACCTGTGGTTTTTTGCATTTGTTGTTGGACTTCTGAATCTATCTTTTGAGCTTTTAGAGCAGTGGCATCTTGAACTTGTGAAGCGATAGATTGAGCATACATCGCACCTAGTGTCGTAACTGCTTTCCAAGTACCATAAATAACGACAGTTGTTACAATAATAGCTGCCCCGCAAGAAGCCATACCCAATAGACCGCTTTGTTCAGTAAGGTAGTTGAAATAAGATTGATCATAAACTGTTTCAATACTATTGCCTTCTACAAAGCTTTGCGACATGCCCATAACCTTTGAAGATAGGTTTTTAGCAGTAATGTTTGTGTAAAAATCATGGGTTAATGCTAAAGCAACTCGGTTCAAAACAACCCCGCCCATTCCACCAATATAAATAGCAAACATTTGGATTGCACGAATACCGCCTGTAGCTAAGATCGAAAGTAAAAAGAATGGAAAAACAGAAAGAGCTATTGTTTCAAAGTAATTAAGCAGGGTAGGGATTTTTCTCATAAAAATTTCCATTTGTGATTCCCCTAAACCTTATTTATTTTTCTCCATTTCTATCCAAAGCTTCTAATTTCCTAAGCCAATATTAAGCTATATG
>NZ_JAUYZK010000018.1 GCF_030688855.1 Helicobacter cappadocius
TTGTCATTATTTTTCGCAGGATAAGGGGAGGAGCTATACTGACAAACAAACTCACTTTTATTGGTTGTTGAGTTATTGAAAAATTTAGCTAATCCTCTATTTTAATCAGGAATTTAATCTGTAATGATGATTTTTTTACGCAACCTAAAAGTAGATTGTAGTTCAAAATTTTCAGTTACAAACACTCTAGGTAAGCAGGTCATAAAATTTTTGTGTTGAGGGTATATATGTCCATTTCTTGTGGTTACAGCTGTTTTGAAACCTAAAATTTTCAATAATTCAAAATGTTCTTTTTTTACCTCTATTCTACTTCCAAAAGGGTAAGCAAAATGTTTTGGAGTATGGTTTAGATGGGTTTTGAATGCTGAATTTGCCTTTTTGATATCCGCGATAATCTCTTCTTGAGCGAGATTAGAGAATATTGGATGGGTGTGGGTATGGTTTCCTATAGTGACCAATTCGTCTTTGAGTAAAGTTCTTATCTCTTCATATTTTAATGCCAATCTATCATAATCTCTAGGATCATAGAAAATTCCTAATTGATTCATAATGCCTGTTGCATCTTCGTAATTATTTGAGTTTGCGATGATGATTTCGCGGAATTTTAGAAATGCTTCTTGTTTGGATTCCTTGGAGGAGATGTTTAGAAATTCTCCAAGTAGATTTACACGATTGTTTTTGAGTAGATAATCTTCAAGCGCAAACCACCACATATTATGTGTATTTTCAGGAAATGATGTGCAAACATAGATGCAAAATGGAATTTGATGTTTTTTGAAAATAGGGTAGCCAAATTCTAGGTTATCTTTATATCCATCATCAATAGTAACAATAAGTGATTTTTCTTCCAAAGTATTGTTCATTAGCCCTTCATACATAGAGTCCACAGAGATAAAGCGATAACCCTGAGATTTTGCTTTGATAATGAAGTCTTCGAGAAATTCAGGACTTACTTTCATATTTTCATTTGCGGGGATTTTTTGGTGATTCAAAGGAGATATTCGATGAAGCATTAATATGGTAGCTTTGCCTTTGAAGATTTTTTGAACAAATTTGATTTTTGAAATTTGATTGATGAGGGTATTTTTTATCATCATATTCTCCTATTTTTTGGTAGCTTTGATACTGATGATGATTTGATAGTCATTATCGTTGTAAAATAGCTCTTCATGTGTTAGTTCTTCTGCTGCAATACCCTGTAATTCTGCTATCGCACTCAGAACATTTCCATAGGAAAACACTTCTATGTTTCCTTCTCCAAAGGTATTTTCAAAATCTTTTTTAATTCCCATATCTGTAAAACGATGATAATCACCCCATCGGATATAATCGTATCGACTGATTTGAACGAGTCCAGCTACAGTTACCAATGCTACTCCATCGGGTTTTAGCATAGAATAAATGCCTTCTATGGCTTTTTTATATTCATAGATAAAATTCAAAGTAACAGTGCAAATAAAACAATCAAGATAATTTTGAGGTAATAGATGGTATAAGGTCAGATCGCCTATGATGGTGGCATTTGGATTATTATGATCGTAGTGTAATATTTCACTTTTACTCACTTGCCCCCCCCCCATTGCCTTGTATAAGTTGATTCTGCTATTTCACATACGACGCCTTTGATGTGTTTGAAATTTTTATTCAAAAAATCAGCTGTATATACCCTATCAATAGGAGTCCCTCTATCAAACCCAAATACACTTGAAATAGGCTTTAAATGACGCATATTCTTCCATTTTGGAGGGAAAAACAACCTGTTGGATAATTTCTTTGTTTCGCGATATATTTTTAGTATTATTCTTATTGGTAGTTTGATTGTTTTAAGCATTTAAAATTTTCTCATATGCTTTGATATATCTTAATGATACCTTGTCGCTATCAAATTCAGAACAGACCTTTTTTCTTGCATTCTCACAAAGTATTTCATAATTATTTTTTTCTAAATTCAAAATCCATTCAATTCCACTTGCTAAATCTTCATAATCCTTGGCTAAATATCCATTTGTTTTATGCTCAATCATATCACTATTACCTCCAATATCAAATCCAACCACCGGTGTACCACAAGCTAAAGATTCCATTATAACATTACTTAAATTTTCTGCCAAGCTTGGAGTTATGAAAACATCACAAGCACTATAGAGAATTTTAAGAGAAATATCATCATTTAAATGTCCTAAATATAGAGTTTGTATGCCTTCAATATCCTCTCCTTGTGCTGATCCAAAGATGATTAGCTTGATGTTTTCTTTATTTTTTAAGAGCTTGAGAGCTTTTTTTAGTTCATGGTAGCCTTTCCTTTGGATGCTCATTGGATTGATGGCACCAAATGCGATAATTTTTTTAGATAACTCTATATTTAGAAGTTCTCTTGCTAGTATCTTTTTGATAGGTTGATAGAGTTTTGTATCAATGCAGTTGGGAAGATTGATAATACTTTTATCCTTTAAAAGCATAGATTCTTTTGCACAACTAGTTATCCATTTGCTCAGGGCATTGATAGTGATATTAAGTTTTGGATAGATTTTAGCTTTTTTGTTGAATGTAAAATAGCTCAAATCGTATGTAAAATTTGAATGCAATAATGGACATTTTTGACAATGAGTTTTGAATTTTTCACAATGATTGGGTATGACATGACAACCCCCAGTATAGGGATTTGCATCATGAAGACTCCACAGCATGGGTATATTTAGCTTTGCTAGATCTGCGATATTTAAAAATCCATTATTAATCCAATGCAAATGAATCAAATCGGGCCTAAGTGAAGCAATAGTTTTAAGCAAGTGTCTATTGCTAGGAGCATTTGGAGAAAAAATATCGTTGTGAGTATATGGCAATAAAAATAGACTAGGTAATAATGGTCTGATTTTTTCGATTATTTTTTGAAAATTTGTTTTTGCAAGTCTTGTTACTTTGGGTTTGTCTGTGGTTTTTTGTTGAACAAGCATTATGGATTCTATATTTTTATCCAACAATGCTTGATGCACTCTCAAAGCAGCTCTTCCAGCTCCCCCAGAATCTTGGGATACAAGATGTAAAATTTTCATTCGTCCAACTTATGTGAATTGATGGGCGTATTATACAGAATTTCTAAAATTTATTTGACAAGATAGGGAGGATCGTATTCTTCAAAAGGCAGATCAAGATTAATATAATAAGGCATATGCCCAGTTCTTTCTTTTATGGGTGGAGGTGTCATATAATCTCCATAAAGCCTTTCTAAATAGGTTTTATAATTGTTTGGAGCAGGGAATTTTGTATCTTCAAACTCTAGCATAATGCTTGGAATAAAATCTTTTAAATAATGAGTGGCATTTGGATACACGCACAGCACAAAGGCACTCGCAATGATCTCAGAATGATCAAAATCGTATTTTAGACATTCTCTTTGGGTTTTGTTTTTGAAATAGTCTAAAACAGGTTGGAATAAAAGCTTGGATCTAATATCTAATATTGTTTGCTTGATTTGCTTGATTGGGAATTTATTTCTATCTGATACTGTTGGTTTCCAGTATTTTTCATATCTTCTATTTGCATATTTTGTGAGATTTTTGAATTGTTCTTGAGCTTTGAGAATATCGTTTCCACCACCATCTAAAATAAAAATATCTATCCCTAAGCCACCTTTATATTTGACTTTATTTTCTGCAAGGGTTGATTCTATGCAAGTTGTGGTTGTATCTTCTATTTTCCCAAAATTCCAAATATAATTAGGGGTTTTCTCCCAATGTTTGAAAATAAATTTTTTGTCAAATACTTCATGAGTGCCATTTTCGCAATCTTTTCTATCAAGTTCCACTAGTTTTTCATAATCACTTCTAGGCATATAAAAATCCATATCATCATCCCAGGGAATAAATCCCTTATGTCTCACAGCTCCAAGCAAGGTTCCACAAGACATAAAATATCTTAGATTGTATTTTTCACAAACTCTTTTAAATTCTTTGGCTACATCTAGGGTTTTGTTTTGGACTTCTTTAAGTAGTTCAGGGTTCATTTATTTTCCTTGTATTTGGTTTATGAGTTGTTTTTTGAGTATTTCTATATCAAACAAACTATTTTTTGCTCTAGCATTTAGAGAATTCAAGATTGCTTTGAGTTCTTCTGTATTGATTCCATAGTCTTGAAAGTTTGTTTTAATACCAAGCTCAATAAAAAGATTATTGATAGCATCTTTATACGGATAGAGAATTTCTCTTGCTTGTGATTGAGGGAGATTTTCTAGTAAAAATGGCAGAGTAAAACTACAAGCAATCCCATGAGGAATATTTTTTTGCATTGTAATGGGGTAGCTCATTGCGTGTGCAATAGCTGTTTGAGTGCTGCAAAATGCAAGTCCTGCAAAAACACTTGCTAGAGAAATTTGCTCTCTAAGATAGATAGAGTCGAGGTTTTTTACTAGCTCTGGTAGATGTTTTGTGATGAGATTGATAGCATTGATGGCATTATTTGTTGAAATGGGGTTAGCATTTTTATTCCAAATAGATTCTATGGAGTGCGAAAGTGCATCAAGAGCAGTAGATATGGTGAGATCTCTTCCTAGACTGAGCGTTAGGGTAGGATCATAGATAGCTTTTTTGCAATACATTTCTTTTAAATGCAAGGAGTATTTTTTGGAGTTGTTCTTATCCCATATGGTTGCCCAAGCTGTGAGTTCTGAACTAGTT
This sequence comes from Helicobacter cappadocius, assembly GCF_030688855.1. GTDB lineage: Bacteria > Campylobacterota > Campylobacteria > Campylobacterales > Helicobacteraceae > Helicobacter_J > Helicobacter_J cappadocius. Next base: position 4,674 of record NZ_JAUYZK010000018.1, read on the forward strand.
CCTGATGTCGTTGGAAACGCATAAATAGGAATGAAGGGATTAATTTCTTTTGGAAAAATATTTCCCTCAGATATTTCTAGTTTTGAATTCACGCTCAAAACTTTCGCCGTATCTATCACGCTTCCCCCACCTAGTGCTATGATGAAGTCTATGTTTTTTGTAACATCTCTTAGCCCATCAAAAAGATGTATTTCTGGGTTTGATGGAATGCTAGAGATAGTTTTTTTTAGTTTTTTGCCTAGTAGGGTTTGGATTTGATGGGATATTCCCCTTTGTTCAAAGCTCTTTGATGTGAGCAACAAAATATTATTGGAATCTATTTTTTCAATAACATCAAGATAAAATACTCCAAATTCGATATGAACAGGATTATAGAAATTAAAATTCATTAGTTATCTCTTAGAAATCTCTGGAGTCTTTCTTTGACTTCAAAGGGTTTTATTTTTGGGCGAGATAAGTCTTTTTTGCTCCCTTTTTCAATCTGTAAATAAATAAAAATAGCCCCATCATTTTCTTTGTGTTTTATAAATTCAATCAAGGTATTTTTAAAACTTTCCAAATCGTGGATTTTGAAGACTTTTTTATAACCGCTATCAAGTGCGATTTTTGGAATATCGCAATTAATAGAAAGTGTGAATTGACCCCCTGTAGAATCGTGAGAATGATTATCTAAACAGATATGGCAAAAATTCCCTTTGGCATAATAGGCATTGGTGCTTAAACCCCCCATTCTCATAAGCAGTGCTCCATCTCCATCAATACAGATTATTTTTTTATCACTCATTAGGCTCAATCCTAGCCCCAAAGAAGACACACATCCCATAGAACCGACCATATATAGATAGTTTTTAGCATCATTGATTTCATAGAGTTCTCTTCCAGTTTTTCCTGTGGTTGCTAGAGTGATAGAATCTTTATCATTGATTTCATTGATGACATTAAGGGCTTGTAATCTTGTAATAGGGGTGTTACGTGAACCCCTTTCTACAAGAATCCCTTCTTTTTTTCTCTGTATTGTTTGAGGCAAGAGTGTTATTTCTTCAAATGTATTTTTACGCACAATAAAAAAGAAACTTTTGTTTTTAGAGATAATCTCTTTTGCTTTAGTAATCTGTTCTTTTGCAATACTTAAATCAGGGCTTAGATACTCATAAGGTATTTGAAAAGTTTCTAAAATTTTATCAGTGATAATACCTAGAAGTTCGTGTTGAGGCTCATCAGATATTCCTATTTCCCCTCTTAGAGAAACAAATCCCAAAATAGGTAACTCAAAAGTATGATTGAGGCTACTAAGAGGTGAGAGGGCATTTGAGAGACCGCTATTTTGCATTAGCACCACCCCTGTTTCCTCTCCTACTAAGCTGATACCTGAAGCGATGGCAACCCCATCGCCCTCATTGTTTGCCATAATGAATTTATTTTCATTGAGTGCGTAGTTGATAAGTGGGGATAAAAACGAGCATGGCACACCTACGAAGGTATTAAATCCATAGGATTTTAAAAGTTCTCCAAATTTATTTGTATCAAGCATTTTTTTCCTTTAGGTTTTAATGATGGCTAGGCTTAGATTATCGCCAATAGGCAATGAAATGATGTTTTTATCCGCACTGAAATCTTCATAAGCTTTTTTTACGCCTTTATAGCCTTTTGAAAAATATTCGTGGATTAAAATCACTCCTCCTTTGACCATCTTGGGATAAAAAAAGTTCAGTCCCTCTAAAATAGGCATATATAAATCTGCATCAAGATTTACAAAACAAAAATTATCCATTACATCTTTAGCACTTTGAGGAAACCATCCTTTTTTGATAATACAGTTTTCTCTATAGGGCATTTTTTCTAATACTAATTCGATGTTAGTATTGCTAAAGTGTTTATTTTGAGATGAAGAAAAATTTCCTTCCAATGCTATATCTTTTTCTGAAAAACCTTCAAAAGTATCAAATAAGTAAAGTTTTTTATTTGGAAAATTTGCATTAATATGACGTGCAAAATCGCCACGATATACGCCCAATTCCGCGACATTTCCAGGAAGATTTTTCTCTAAGGCTACTCCTGCAAAATCTTCTAAAAAGGCTATACGGGCTCTAACGCTAGATTCAATATAGGTTGAATCGATTTTTTCTTCTAAAATCCCCATTTCTAAAAGTTGATCTTTGAGTTCATCAAGACCTGTAAAAGTTCCTAGCACCACTGTGTCAAACTCATATTTTAATATTTCTTTAGGAGGCTTGATTTCATATGCCCCCCCCCCCATCTAATTTTAAATGTGTATTGTGTTTTTGTTCATCGTTATCAATAAAAAATAACAGAGAATTTTGATTTTCTAAAATGCTTTTAGCGATGAGTTTTCCGCAGTTTCCTGCACCAAAGATGACGATTTTTTTCATAATTTTCCTTTTTTTTGAGTTTATTTTGTTCCAGGTATAAGATGGAGGATTTCTTTGATATCCATACACTTATCCTCAATTTCCTTGCTTCTATCAAATTTTAGTATGCCTTCTGCTACTTCTTTCATCGCTGGATAGGCAGCTCTTAGCATATGATTTGCATAAATAATAATATTTGCTCCTGCATTTGCTAACTCTTTTGCACTCACTTCATTGAAGCTTGTTGGAACGACTACTACGGGCGTACTAGTATCATAGTTTCTAAATTGATTTAGAAAATCAAATATTTCATCAGGGCTTTTTTGACGTGAATGAATCATAATCCCATCAGCTCCAGCTTCAATGTATGCCTTAGCTCTTTTGAGTGCATCAGGAATACCTTTTTCTAAAATCAAACTTTCAATCCTTGCGATAATCATAAAATCTGAAGTGACTTGAGCCTTTTTTCCTGCAGCTATCTTGAGACAAAAATCTTCTATGCTATCTTGATTTTGAATCACTTCATTTCCAAAAAGTGAATTTTTTTTCAAACCTATTTTATCTTCTATAATAACCGCACTCACTCCGGTACGTTCTAGTGATTTGACAGTAAATATAAAATGTTCAAGTTTGCCACCTGTATCAGCATCATAGATCAGTGGTTTTGTTGTTACTTCAAAGATTTCATTGATAGTTGTAAGTCTTGCAGTTAGATCAATAGCTTCTATATCAGGTTTTCCTCTGCTAGTAGAGTCTGTAAGCGAACTTGACCAGATTCCATCAAATTCAATTTTCCCATTCCCAATTCCATTTGGCTCTCCATAAGCATTTTGTGCGATGAGTGCGGATATGGCGTTGTGTGCTTCTAGTATACGTAAGGGTTTTTTTGCTTCTATGAGTCTGCGTAATAGCGATAAACGAGCATTGGTGCTAATGCCGATGGCTCTTGCATTGATGTTGAGCTGTGTTGAAGAGATTCCCTCTGTATATGGGGGTTCTATAAGTTCTCCTTTGCCTAATTCTTTGAGTGTGGCAATAACATTTTGTCTTGTTTTTTCTTGAGGACCATGTTTCCAATCATCTCCATGAACTACAAAATCGGGCTTTATTTTTCTGATATTTTCTTCATAACTTAGAGTATTTTGAGGAATCACTTCATCTACATATTTGATGGTTTCTATAACCGCTTTTCTTTGATCATAGTTCATATATGGTAATCTTTTGTATGATGCAATAGCACTATCAGTGAGCAATCCTACAATAACCTTACCATAACTTGAAGCTATTTTTAAAATATTAATATGTCCTGGATGTATGAGATCACCGCTCATTGCCACATATACGATTGGAGAGTTCATGGGTTTATCCTTTTTTTGATTCAAATAAGAACTTATAGATGGTTTTTAAAAGAGTGTAGATTTTTAGTTTTTTTAATATGGGATTGATAAGATCTGATCTGTATGAAAAAAATGCTCTACTTATGTTTTTGGCTATGATAGGTGAATAGGGAATATTCTCTACCATCTTGGGAGAAAAATCAAACTCTAGTTTTTGGTTTTGCCAATTTTTATCTTTTCCACAATGTTCCCCCCTGCCATCATGTCCGCGATTTACTGATAGAGGTTTGATAGGATATAGAGTATATTTGCCATTTTTGAACATATCATAGCAAATCATTACATCTGTGTATTTTTTGTTGTGCATAAGCATATGTTGCAACAACGGAAATAAGTGTGGTGAGATTTTATTAAATTCAGCGATTTTTTGCTTGTTTTTTAGAAATTCTTCAATACCGCCTAAGCTCCAATCAATGCTTTCATATCTATCTTTCCAGATCGCAGTTCCCCAAGGATTAAACATCTTAATAGGAAAAATTTCATAGGGATAATTTCTTGGAATCAAATTTTTTTTATGGTGTATGTGAGAGGTGATCGAAAAAATTCTTTTGTCATCTTTATAATATTCAAGAGCATTGTTCATATATTCTAAAAATTTATTAGAGACCAAGATATCATCTTCAATACTGATAATTCTGTCGTATCGGCTAAAAATATATTCTATAGCATCCTTTCCAGAATCAAAACTGCCTTTGTTTTTTTCCCAACAAATTCCCTTTACTTTTTGGAACCCTTTGATAGTTTTGATATATTCTCTTATCTTCAGAATTATTTCTTCATGCTCGTCTTTATAGGCTGCATCAGAAACGACATATAGATCTGTGTATTTTGCCAATTCATTTGTTTTTAGCGATTCAATAGCGTTTTGAAGACTATCTAATCTATCATAAACCATCACCAAAACAGGAGCAAGACTTTTCATCAAGCAACCCGCTGATTTTGGTGGAGTGGATTATATAAAGACTCTGATATAGCACCAGGGAATGATAGATGAAGATTATAGAGATTTAGGTGATATTCTCTATATCCCCCCCCCCCACCGATACTATAATATTTAAAGCCTAAGAGCTGGTGATCTTTATAAATATTTCTACCATCAAATATGATTTTTTCTTTCAATAATGAGGAGATTTTATTAAAATCAGGATTTCTAAATTCTTTCCATTCTGTTACGATTATTAGTGCGTCACAATCTTTTAGTGCTTGGTATTTATCCTCGTAATAGCTAATATTTTGAAATATATTTTTCATATTTGAGATTGCTTTTGGATCATAGGCGTTGATTTTTGCATCTAACTTGAGCAACTCGCTAATCAGAACAATTGCACTGCTTTCTCTTATATCATCTGTTTTTGGCTTAAAACTAAGTCCCCATATGCAAAATACCCTATTTTGTAGGTTTTCTCCAAAATGTTTTTTAATTTTTCTAGGCAAAACAAGCTTTTGTGCTTGATTGACCTTATCTACCGCATCAATTAGAAATGATGAAACATTAAATTCTTTGGCGGTTTTTTGTAATGCCTTGATATCTTTTGGAAAACAGCTCCCGCCATAGCCACAACCTGGATAAATAAAACTATATCCAATGCGAGAATCCGATCCTATTCCAATGCGAACATCATTGATATTTGCCCCTACTTTTTCACATATTTGACTCATTTCGTTGATAAAACTTATTTTTGTAGCAAGCATTGCATTTGAAGCGTATTTACTCATCTCTGATGAAGCGAGATCCATTGTGATGATTCGATTATTTTTTACCAAAAATGGCGAATAAAGCATTTTCATAACTTCAAGTGCTTTTGGATTTTCGTAACCTATGATAATTCTATCAGGGGACATAAAATCATTGATAGCCACGCCTTCTTTTAGAAATTCTGGATTTGAAATGATGTCAAAATTTATATTTCCATTTTTTTTGTATTGCTTGATAACAGATTGAATTTTTTTTGTAGTACCTACAGGCACGGTGGATTTATTTACGATAATAGTGTGCTGATTGATATGTTCTGCTATATCTCTTGCGGCATTTAGAACATAGGTAATATCCGCACTTCCATCTTCTCCCATAGGCGTACCTACAGCAATAAAAATAATCTCTCTATTTGTATAGGCAGTTTTTTTATCTGTGCTAAAGATCAGATTTGAAGATCGAGTATTTTTTTCGATGAGCTTTTCAAGACCGGGTTCATATATAGGAATGATGCCATTTTTGAGTTGATTGATTTTGTTTTCATCAATGTCTAGGACGATGACCTCATTACCCATTTCAGCAAAACAAGCCGAAGCTACAAGACCAACATAACCAGAGCCGACAATAGTAATCTTCATTATTTCCCTTAGCACTTAACTAAATATTGTTTCAATTATATCATAAAGGTTTTTTAGCTTTTGTTTGATTGGAAGATTTTCTTGAAAATTCTTAAGAGTTTGTTTTTTGCTCTAGTGAAAAAAGGTTTTTTAAGAGATCTGTGAAAATTTTGTATCCTAAGCAGGGCTAGAGGCGATTCTTCTATGTTGTTAGGAAATTCAATGGGAAATTTTGTATTGATTGTCTCAAAATGAAATATTTCTTCATCTCCACAATGCGTTCCTGAACCATCAAAACCGATTTGTCTTATATATGAAACAGAAGGCATCAAGGTCAAGGCATTATGTTTGTAAGCGATAAGATAATTAAAAATCGCCCAAGTTTTGATTTTGCCTTGCTCGTTGAGAACAAAATCATTCCAATAAGAGGAATAAGTACCTAAATTAATAGCTTTGATGTCTTTTGAATCAAAATTTTTCTTAACCCAATCAATGTCTCTTTTGTAGTATTGCCATCTATTTTTCCAAGTCGCCCACCCCCAGCAATGAGGGATTCTCCAGAAAAAACAATCTCCAAGATCATCACTAGCTATGGGATAATTCCATGCACTGATTGCCCATATTTTTTCTTGCATTTCATATTTATCAAGAGCACTATTCATATAATCCAAAAATACATTGCTCACAACAATATCATCTTCTAAAATGATGGCTTTGCCATATTTGTTAATAATAGTGCTTACACCATCAATGATGGAATCTGCAAGTCCAAAATTTCTATCTCTGCAAATGATATGAACTTTTTTAAATCCACCTAGGTAACAAGAAGAAATACTTTGAATATATTTTCTACATTCAAGTACGCTTTGTTCATCGGCTTTGGTTTTATAATGATCTGAAAAAATAAATAGCTCTGTATCTTTAGCTAGTGTATTTTGTATCAATGCTTCGATGACTTGTTTTGTATGAATAGGTCTGTTATACACAAAGAGAACTACAGGGGCTAACATCAGCAACCTTCTTGAAAGAAATAAAACCTTTATTTTAGCATAATAGATTTTTTAGGATTGCTGTATTCTTTGATATGCTCAAAAAAGCGATCATAATGCAGGTGAGATCAAAAACTACTATTTTTAATGTGATCTTGTCTTTATTTTCACTCCTCAAACCTAAGCAGCTTGTCTCTGTAATACTCATACTGCTTCTTCCGCATCTGTATCTCCGCAGGAATCCCCAAAGAAATATCACTCACAAGCTCATCAAACTTATCCAATATCCCCACAATCCGCTCCTGCTCCTCTAAAGGCGGAATGGGGATTTTGAGTTTTCTAAAAGCTGCCATATCAACAGATGCAAAACTTGATGAATTCACATGTTCTTTGCACCATTCATCCACAATAAACATATAATAATAAAAGAACTTCATATTTAGTTTATTGCCAACAGTTTGCTTTTTGGTCAAAAAAGTAAACTGTTGATTGGCAAGGCAATCAACAGTTATGAGTGCGTGTTCTCCTATGGTTGCTGTCGTAGCTACTATGATGGAATTTGCAGGAAATAATTTTCCTTTGACTGCTTGTTTTGTGATGTGTTGGATAGAATCTGAAAGCATTCTTCCATTTGTTCGAATATCTTCCATTCTAAACCAAGGTATATTTCCCCCCTCCCAATATTCTGCTTTAGCCTTTGAGGGAGTATAGCCGTTTCTAATATCAAACACTTCTTGCATTTCTAGCCATTGAACTAATCCCCCCCCCCCATCATTTTCAAAGCTGAGGAGTTTGTTCAAGTAGTATTTGTATTGTTTTTGTCTGAGTT
>NZ_JAUYZK010000019.1 GCF_030688855.1 Helicobacter cappadocius
TTGATAATATTGAGATAATGTAGAATGTTTGAATGATTTTCATCTGTAAAATCGTGTCATCACAATACAAACCTTATCCTCTAATCCTCTCTAAAATCATTGGATTGATTTCTATGTGATGACAATCATTCCTCCCCTTGTCCTATGAAAAAAAATAACGATGTGGGTATAACGGAATGTCAAAAATAGAGTAAATACCTGCTCTTATTACCTCCAAACCTTTTAGATTCATCTGTCCTTTGTGGTAGTTGTTTGCTACCTTCTGAACGCTATGTACTTGCATTTTATATCAAACCATCTGCCTTAAAAAGCAATATCAGCTGATGTAAATATAAAACACAACAATCAAATTTGTTTTTATGGGTTTATGGGATTTGATTCAATCAAATCCCTATGGTATATACAAGCAAACTAAAAACTTGTATTTGCGATACTCTATTTGCTATAGCGGTATTTTTATTGATAACTCATATTACTTATATCTTCTCCTTTGTTTTTATCAATTCCTATTATTTTTCACTTCATAGACTTCAGATTGTATCTTTTTGTTATTGTTTGCCCATTGAGCGATTTTATCAATAGCTGTTTTGGCTTTATCAATATCGCTTTGAGTTTGATAAGGTCCTGCTAGATAGCTATGAAGTGTCCTATTCTTGCTGTCTTTAAAACTATAAACTCTAAAAGAATGTCCTTTGAGTTGTTTTTCTAAGTTTGCATTAGTAGAAGAGATGGTAACTATCCTTAGATAATACCCAGACTCTGGAGCACAACCTTGACATTTAGTCTTTGCCTCAGAGATAGAGAGTATTTTTGCTGCTTTGATGGGTTGTGCTTTAGAGACTTTAGCTTGTTGTGCTTGTTGTTTTGCTCTTATTTTTTCTTCTTCTTTGAGTTTTTTTGCTTCTGCTTGTTTTTGAGCTTTGATGTTGCGCTCTAAGCTAGAAGTCTTTTTGCCAAAGTTCCATCTTCCACCCAGATTGATATTGTAATCAATATTATAGATACCAAAGAAAGTTCTGCCTATATCTGCATACACTCTCCAATCTTCATTGATTTTTACATTCGTGCCTAAAGAGAGGGCAAGTTTGTTGTTGCTAGGAGTTTGAGAAGTGATAGCTTGAGGATTCATTGTATCAACCAAAGAAGTGCTTCCTCCAGTATTGAGTTCATTTACATAAGAAATACCCAGTCTAATATCTCCATAAAAACTAGAAGTTCTTATTTCCTTGCCTATGACTGCTCCAACCCTAGAGATAAGAGCATTATTGCCATCTAAGGTAGCAGAGATAGTAGAAGCTTCAGATACAGAGTTCAAAGAAGTATTGAAATTATTCCCTGCAATATAACCATAGATAAGCTCTACTTGAGGTTCTATATAAAAACCTTGAGTATAAATGTTTTTAGCTATTTTTAAATAAGGCAATACATTATCGAGTTTATAACGATAACCCACTTCTCCTCCTAGCAAGAAAGCAGAATTGCCTAGTATTTGTTCAGAAGTTACAGCACTATTGATTTTATTGTGCATATACAGATATTTAGTGATGGCATCTACATAAAGACCATTGTCCATCAAATAAGTATTATAAATCCCTAAGCCCAAGGTATTACCCAATCCTTTGTAATCACTTCCTTCAGAGTTGATAATAGAAGTATCTGCTACAACCCCTACATAATTCACTCCACCTAAGACATCAAATTTATAATCATATCCAGCTTGGATGGTAGTGTAGATATCTCTGTTGCTATCATCACTTCCCATTCCATTCATAATCCTAGCCCAAGCACCCTGTGTTGCTCCTATGCCTCTTAACTCTCCCATTCTTAAATGCAGGTTATTGGTCTCAACCCTGAAGTTTCTATAAGCACTGCTTAAACTCTGCTGCATTGGAGCAACCACAGCAGTATTCACTGAAGAAACAAGAGAATTGAGGTAGAATTCGGTGTGATATGTATCAGGGGATGCACTAAGTCCTCCTGCTTGCATCCCTTTGTCTGTCACATTTTTCCCAATCACTTCAGGAGTATAAATCCTAAGCCCTGCTTTAGAATACGCTCCTTTGAAATAAGAAGTGCTGATAGTTCCAGCTACATTGGCTACAAGAATAGGAGCAGAAACACTGCCTCCTCCTTGTGGATAGAACTGCAAATAATTCACTCTATTAGTAGATGTAGTTACACTATTAACTGTTATCATTGGATCTTGATCTGAATTTGATAAATTCACCCCTAATCTAAAGATAGCATTATTGGCATCTAAACTATTAACAGTTAAGTTCAAATAACCACCATTGTTGTTAGCACTAGGAGTTGCAGCAACGATGCTTGCTCCTGCTATATGATTTGCTCCAGAGAGCATTGCATTAGATGTGTTAGCATCCCTTCCTGTGAGATCAATCACAGCAAAAGGATTGTTAGCACTAGAAGCTTCTAAGATAGCAGAAGTAGGTGCAAAGTCATTTTGAACCACAAGTTTATTGACTGAAGAGTCCTTAGTGAGTATCCAGTGTCCTGCTGTTTTTCCATTTCCTCCGCTGAATGTATAGGTATTGCCACTGTTTTGATCATTGATACTTCCTATCAAAGAGGTATTTCCATTAAAGCCTGTGATTTTTGCTTGTTTATCACCCAAGTCAATATCAGCGATCGCAGCAGTGCTACTACCTGAGAATTTAGAGAAATCATACACAGAGTTTTCATTTTCATTTTTGATATTTACTGAACTCCCTACCCCAAAGATTGCATCTACTTTTGAAGTGGTAGAAATTTCTCCTTGATAAACCACTCCATTAGGAGATTTGTCTTTGTTTTTTCCGATATTGATGGTTTGATCTTTAGCATTGGTGGTATTGGCTGCATCTTTGATATCTCCTGCAATGGTTGTGCTTCCATCAAAGTTGAATGTTCCAGCAGTGCTTTGGTATCCAGAGCCATTAGTATTTGAACCTCCACTTAAGATGTTATTCAAAGTAGAAGTATTTATTGAACCTGCATCTTGGAAGCTGTATTTTGAATCCTTATCTCCACCTGAGATAACCTTACCATCTTTGAAGTCAGAGCTATTTTCTCCTATAAAGGTAATATCTTTAGTGGCATCTCCTTTGATATTTCCATTGATATGCGAAGGATTTTTTTCTGTGCTATCAAAGGTAGCTTGAATGGTTCCATTAAAGGTGCTATCGCTTCCATCTGTGCCTTTGAAGTTTTTATCCTGATTGAGATCGCCTTGTATGTTAGTGCCACTTATACCAATCGTTCCAACTGTGTTTTGGAAAGGATTTTTAGAAGCATCTGTGGTATTGTTGAGGGTATGGTTGATGGTATTGATAATGCCACCAGAATCTGTGCTTAAAGCATTAGAGCCATCTGTGAGGTTAGCAACTGTATAAGTACTATCAGATGTAGCGCCTCCTTTTGTAGTCTTTCCACCTTCTGTCGTATCAGTGGCGTCTTTGATAACCCCTATTTCTTTTTTGGAACCATCTGGTTTATTTGCACTCCCTCCAAAATCAAAGGTAATATCTTGAACCCCTCCATTTGCAATATACTCATTGTTTTTAATATCATCTCCTGTAACTGACATATCCACATTGGCATTTACAGCATTCTCTACCTTGCCTACTTGATAAGAGTTCCCTATCCATTTGATAGTCCCTTTTACGTTTTTGCCATCAGTAGCAATCGTAGATAGATCGATCTTGCCATAATCAACAAAGGAATAGATGTTTTTGATATTATCATCATTGCTGATTTTAAAGTTACTTCCAGTAGATGTTGCTCCAATAAAAGATAATTGCAATACCCCTGCTGTTTTGCCTACATTTGCATTAAAAGTATGCTCTGTGCTTAGATCAAGTGCCATTGTATCTTTGACTGAATCATTGTAGTTTTTGATAAATGTTTTAGCTTGATCTGATGTGATGTTTGTATCTTTAGAATTGAAATACGCATTCATTACAGAAGTAGATGAACCAGCAGTATCCGCATTGTCTTTAATATCTCCATCAAAGGTTGTATTTACAATAGTTGAAGTTCCACCAAAGGCATTGATTTTAGTATAAGAGAGATTACTTGTACCATTTAAATCCAAAGTAGAATTACTTGTTCCACCACTTATACTTGCTTTGGAAGTAAAAGCATCATTGCCCAAGAAACTAAAATGAGCTTCTACCTTATCTCCTAGTTTGAAATCTCCATCTAGCTTAGCTTTTCTGACTTTTAAAATAGAACTAGAGAGAGCTCCAAAGCCATCAGTTGTTAGAAAACCATCTGGATTATCTGCACTTACATAAGCTGCATCTTTGACAAAATAAGTATCATCTCCTCTTTGATCAAAGTTTGCATTTAAGATAAAGGCTGTTTTTGAGAGGTCATTGCTTCCTAAGGTAGTTCCGATCAAATTGATGATGCCTGTGTTTTGAGTGTCATTATTATTAATGGCTTCATTGTTTGAATTAGTGTTATCAACAGTTACTGTTGTGTTAAACGCATCAAGAGACATTGGGGAGTATGTATTGTCTGCATTGATAAAATTGATCTGAGCATAATTATTATTTGAAGTATCTTTTGTGGGTTGATAGTTGGTAAAAAACGCAGTAGCTGAGTTAGCTTTAGAGCTAAAAAAGTTATGAGAGGCACTTCCTATGAAAGTCAATTTAGGAGCGAGGTAATTATTACCCTGTGTGCTTTTGAAACTTTTAATCCCATAGCTAGAACTTTCAATATAATCTTTTCCTAATTTTGAGTCATTCAAACTGATGGTTTTTTTATCACTATCTTTGATAATTGTCTCCAAGCCATCTCCATTAGAGAAGGTCATTTGAAATTTTTGAGATTCATTGGGATTTTTGAATTTAGAATTGAAAGAGAATAAACCTCCAGTAAAGCTATCACCATATAAAGACACCCCTCTTAGAGATAAAGAATAAAAATTCTGCAAATCAAGTCTGTTTGCTAAAGAACTAGGAGCAATTTCATTAATCTGTAATACCCCTCCTGTGTTGCTAATATTAATAGAAGAAACCATTGACCCTTCTGTAGAAGTAGGGGTATCATGCACAGCAATGGTGAGATTAACATCTGAAGCTTTTAGATCAGCTCCTGTTGTAGAGGAAGCTATATTTTTAACATCTGTATAAACTTCGTTTCCATCTTTATCTTTAGAAATAGATTTCAAACTTCCTCTACCATCAAAGGCAATCTTAGAGTAGCCATCTAAAACACTGGTGGTGTTGCTATTATTAGCACCAACTCCAATATAACTTCCTGCATAAAAAGAAGCTGGGGTATTAGAAGTGGCTATAGAAGAGAAGGCTAGATCATAATAAGTTCCTCTAGTTTTACTAGCTCCATTGCTTTTTTCATAATCGCTGTCAGTTTTATTATTGGTATAGATATTTCCAATAATAGAAGTACCTCTTGAGATAATCGAGCTTCCATCTGCAAAGAATGTTCCTTTGTAGTTTTTATCCCAAGTATCTGTTTCTTTAAACGCATCAGAAGTTGAGTGGATATACACAGGGGCTGAATTGCTAAAATTGAGTTTGCTATTGCCACTTCCGATAATAACTACTTGTTTTTTGCCTTCATTTAAAGTGGTATTGCTGAGATTGACAATCAATCTGTTGTCTTTACTTCCTAAAATAAAGCCATCTTGCACCTCTTGATTTTCAAAGGTCACGCCCACAATCCCACCATTGCCTGAAGTATCTTTTTGTGAGAGGAAATCCCCACTAAAGCCTAGATGATTGATCCAAAGACCTGAACCTGCAGCCACATTTGAAGTGATGATAGAACCAATCTCTCCATTATCAGAACTTGCATTCACATTGAGTACTTTATCAGAGTGTAAAGTTACAGGAGTATTTCCTAATGCCCCTGCTCCATAAAGTGTGAGATTCAAAGTCCCTTTTGTGCTAATAGAGCTTCCAGAATAGAAGGATTTATTAAGGGGTACTTTTGTGTTTTTATCAAAGCTAGAAGTGATGCTTTGGCTACCATCTGCTAGATTATAAAAGCTTAGATCCAAGTTGTATTTTGTGTTAATGTCTCCAGAAATAGAAGTCCCTGCAAAAGCAAAGGTGGTGTTATCATCCAAGCTTTGAGCAACACTGTTACCTAATAAGATTTTTTTATCCCTTGAAGCATCTGCAGCCCTAAAATGCACTCCATTAAAGCCTAAGGTATTAAAAATACCATCTTGAGTGTTGCTTGCTTGCCATTGAATAGGACTTGAAGCTGCACTAGAATGATTGTCTGTTAGATTCACAAAAGTAAATTTAGAACCACTGCCCCCTGCAAGATAATAGTTATGATCGCTTGCATTTTTATTTTCAATTTTATCTGCTTGGTTATTGTTGCTAAAATCAAAGATGAGATCTTTAACATTATTACTTGCATCTTTATAAACAACATTTCCAGAGAATGCTTTGTTATTGTTTGTAAAGTCAATCAAGCCAGAATTGAAATAAATATCTCCTGTTATGGTTGTTCTAGAAATATTTACAGAAGCTTTGGTATTTTCAAATTGGGTGTCTTTCAAGGTTCCTGCATCAATGAAATTGATCACTGAATTGCTATTGAGCAATCCAATATTTCCTGTATAAAAAGAAGTGGTTGTATTAGGATAAGGAATGCCTCCATTGAAAGTAAGGTTATAAACAGAATTCACAGCACTTGTACCTTCAATATCAAAATTAAGGCTTCCTTTATCATCTGCTCCCCAGAGTTTGGCATTGTTTTTATCAATGGTAGCATTGATTGTAAGGCTATCGCCTCCTTTTACTTCAAGGGTTGTTTTGCCATCTTTAGAGGTGGTAGAAAGTGCACTTTGTCCATAAAGATTCACAACATTGTTAGAATCACTAGCTCCAGCATTGATATTACTCATCTGCACTGTGCCAACATCTATGAGATCTAAGGTGACATTTTTAGCATTACTTCCTAATTTAGTAGCTTCTTTAGAATCTGTTTGAGCAAATCCTGAAGAATTACTTCCAGCAAATACAAAGGTGAAAGCCTTATTAGAATCAATGCTTCCTTTGAAATGGGTGTCTTTGATTTTAAGCACATCATTAAGGTTTGCATTCACTCCATACAAATCCCCATTTGTTTGGAGATTGTTATTGAAATTGCTTGGAGTTTGTTGGCCATAGTCTTTAAATACTAAAGCGTTGATTTCTTTATTATTTTCTCCTAAGCTTACAAAGCTCACATTACCTGTTGGATTAAAAGTTCCACTCGCATTCACTCCATTTAAGACAACCTTTCCATTCATCGCATAATTTGAGAATCCACTCCCTGCTCCAAAGTTCAAGGTCATATCTCTAAAGGTAAAGATAGAATCACTTGCTCCCCCAGAGATTTTTGCATTACTATTGAGGGAATTTTCTCCATAAAAATGGAAGTTAGCATGAACATTGCCATCTAAAGTGAGGTTTCCATTAAGTGCGCTTTTGGCAATCTCTAATTGGGTATTTCCGATGGTTTTATTATCACTATAGTATCTTTGAGCATCATTATCTCTGTCTTTGAGATCTCTTTGATCAAAACTAGCATTGATATAAACTTGTGTTTGGTTCAAACCATCAGTTGATTTTGGAGCACCGATGGATACTTGACCTAATGTGGTTCCTGCAAGGTTGTAGTAATACTTCACAGTTCCTTTTGAACCGCTATTATTAGATGCTAGAAGAATATCTGCCATGGATGTGTTTTTGAACTTAGATATCAAGGAAGTTTTCATTGAGTTTTTAGTACTCGCATCTGTGATATTTGAAACCATTTGCGTTGCCACTGCTTCAGCAGAGCTACCTTGAGCTTTGATAATTCCTTCGATAGTAGAGCTCAAGGTAGTTCCCATATTGATGAGATTGATGTTCGCTTTTGCATCTCCGCCTAATTCCATTGGCTTAGTAACCATAGGAGTAGCGATAACAGAAGCATCTCCGATGAAGGTGATATTATTTTCCTTGCCCTTAAGTGAGACTGTTCCTGATTTGATAGTCAAAGTAGAGCTATCGACATAATCTGTGTTTGGCTTATTCACTCCTGCTGCATTTGTTTTTGAAGTCAAAAGTGATCCATCTTTGGTTTTTAAGAGGGTGTCTTTTGTGCTAGAGGTAGCATTAGCAAAAATCAAATTCACTCTAGAACCTTCCCAAGCTGAAAGACCATTATCTAAGGTGATATTTGTTCCTCTTATATCAAAGTTACCTTTGACATCTTTTTGACCACTTACTTGAGAGAAGACAACATTTGCTCCAGTATTGTCGAGATTGAAGTTAGTATTACCTGTGCTAGAACCTCCTAAAGAAATAGTGGTCACCCCTCCTTTATGGGTTTTCTCATCATAAGGAGTGAGAGGTTTTAAAGAACCTTCCCCACTAAAAGAAACTGAAGAACCATTAGCTAAAACCCCGATATGATCAGTAGTAAAACTCGTAGGTTTATGACCATTTGCAGTGCTTGAGTCAAAAGAAAGAGTGGCTTTGACATCAGAAGCTTTTGTAGTTGAATCTAATTTGCTGTAAAGATTCCCCACCAAAGACATATTATTCGCGATTAAATTTCCAGAATCTAAGCCATTAGTTTCGCTCAAGCCTTTGATTTCTAAGGTTTCTCCTGGATTTTTGAAATTCAGTTCTTTTTCTCCTGTTGAAGAGAGATCAACTACTGGAGTCGCATAAGTGGATGTGCCATCAGAAGAAGTGCCTTTGAGTTTTCCTTGATAAGCAGCTTGGATCACAGGATCACTACTAGAATATAGAGAATTCTCTCCTAAATTCACTTTGATAGGCTTATCAGAAGAACCGCCAATAACTCCATAAAATTTAGAATTGCTATCAAAGCTCACATCTGCACTTCCTTTTGTCCAATCCCCAACAATAGAAGTTCCATCTGATATTAATGAAGAATTAGCTCCGGCATTATCTGTATGCAAAGCAGCGATGGTTGCACCTGTGTCTTTGAAGTTTAATGAAGTATCCCCCGTTCCTAAAGTGATGTTTAAGGCTTGGTGATTAGTTGGATTGATAGCATCTTTTCCTTCAAAAGAGAGGGTTTGATTATTGGTATTTCCAGAAAAATTGATAGAAGTTCCATTATAAGAAGCTGGTGGAATGGTTTTACCATCATCATCTTTGCTAGGAGTAGAAGAAAATCCTAGATTGTAGCTGTAGTTAGTGTCCTTGATATTTCCAGTGATAGAACTCCCTGAGAGTTTGAACTCTGTAGAAGTTGCAATATCTTTTTTCTGATCATCAGTTAAACTTATTGAACTGCCATCTGGGTTTTTCGCTGCACTTGGATTATTGATTCCTGTAATCCCTGCAGCTTTAAGTCCATCTACGATCGAGCCTCCTGCAGTAGAATTGATATTGATGCCATCTAAGTTTTTGATAGTGAGGGAAGAATCTGCACTCCCTCCTAGGATCGCACCTGTGAATTTGTCTTTGGAGTTATTTCCAGAGAAATCCAAGGTCAAATCATGTTTTCCATCTCCTATGATTGAGAGGCCTTTAGAATTGCTAGAAGAAGCATCGATGGATAAAGTTACATCTTGAGCTTTTTTGGTGGTCTCTGCTTTCCCTGAAGAGTCTTTTTTAGGTTGTCCTTTATCATCTAAAACAGGTACATTCACATCACCCCCTAATACTCCTGTTAGGGTTGTACCAGAGAGAGCTACGCTTAGATCAGCAACTGAGGTAGAGCCTAGTTGTGTGGTGGAGATGGTTCCTGCGTTGTTCAAAGAAACATCTACTTTAGTAGGATCTCCCTTGATACTTCCTGTCCAAGCACTCTCTCCTTTTGAAGCATCAAAGGTTCCAGGAGTATATAGAAAGTCTGCTTTTAAGGTAAAATCTCCACTATCTGTAGGAGCTTGAATATCTGCATCTGAGCTTTTACCTTTAACATAGCCATCTCCTTTTGTATGAGTTTTTCCTTCTTGAGTGAGGGTTGCAAAAACTGTATTGCCTTTGTCATCTGTGTTTTTTACAATCTCTGTGCTTCCATCTGGTTTCTGTACTAATTTGGCATTACCAAAGACCAAATTAGCACTTTTTAGATCACTTGCAGCAGAGGTATTGCCCAAGAGCTTAGAGATGGTTTGCTTATCTAGTTGTTCTCCTTTGGCCAAACTAACAGAAGTACCCACTAAATTTAAAGAGCCCACTTTAGCATCAGAGCCAAATGTGATACCACTTACAGTAGAGAGATCTTGTTTTTTAGAAGAATCAGTGGAGAGATTACCCAAGTTAGCAAAGGTATAAGAAGAATCACTTGAGCCACCAGAGATTTTGATAGGAGTGGTGGGTTTGCCGATGGTATTGCCACTTGCATCTTTTCCACCAAAGACAAAGGATATATCATTTTTTGCAGTAGAAGATGAAGTAATATCTCCTATTTGGAGGGATTTGGTGATGGTTTTACCACTAGAGTCAGTGGTGGTAACAGGAGTGAAATCAAATGTTCCATTGATGCTTCCTGTGAATTTATGAGTGCTATCACCTATTTTTCCTATACTCTGACCTTTTGTATTTGTAAAGGTAATGCTAGAAGGATTAGCAGTATCTGAGTTTGTATTTTTTATATCGCCTACTGAAGCACCATTAAAGGTTGCATTTAAAGCAGCTTTTCCAACATCAATATTACCCACAGTTGCGTTTTTATCTAGGTTGATGTCTAGTGCTGCACCTTCTTTAGGAGTTTTTGTACCATCTCCATAACTGATATTGCCTATTTTTAGATTCTCTTTGCCTTGAGAGTTGGTGATTTTAATAGTGTTTGAGAAATTGCTGATAGAAGTAATATTTCCAATATTAGAGCTATCAAAAGTACCACTGACCTTACCACCAGCTCCACCACTAGTAGGGTTTGTGATGGTGATATTACCGATGTTTGCATTATGAGCATCAAAATGCATATCTCCACCATTTGAGTTTTTGACATCTTTTAAAGTGGAGTCTTTGATGACAAAATTCGCTGCGTCTTTAAAATCATTTTTAAAGCCCAAAGTGGAGTTGTTTGTGGCAGTAAAAGTGGGGGTAACTCCGGTAAAATCTTTTTGAGAATAATCCAAATTATCTAAAGTAGTGTTGCTGAGATTGATAGCTACAGAGCCTTCTTGACTGGTTACTTTACCCGTGCTGTTTTTTGTTACACCTATGTTGTTGTAGATTTTACCTTCGAATTTGGCATTGTTTTTGAAGTTGAA
>NZ_JAUYZK010000002.1 GCF_030688855.1 Helicobacter cappadocius
AAATCCCCTTACTTGATGAAAATGGAAACCAAAGAATGAACCAAAATGGCAAACCTCTCTTTGAAATTGCCACAGAACCCATCTATCATATTATCGCAAGAAAAGAAAAAGAGCTTGTATTTTTTGAAACAGATTATGAGGAAGTTAATCTCTCGGACATACGGAACATTAAACGCACTGAAAAATCTCTTAGCTTTAGTGATGGTAAAAATGAATATTATTTTAATTTCTCTAAAAGTGTCTTGCAAAAAAAATTTTATATTCCTCAACAACACTCAAAAATCAATATTAATATCATTGAGAATCCTTTTGATATTTTAAAGCAAATTGGAAAAAATATACTCCATTCTAATTTTAGACAAAATAATATTATCAATGATTATATTATTTTGCCACTTTTTAGTTCAAAAGGAGAAAAAAATGTACCAAAAAGAAGTCAGCTAAATCAATGGAATGCAGGAGGAAAAGAAAGAAATTTAGATGAGGCTTATATACCAATTCCTAAGATGATTCACAAGTTTTTTCCTGACTTCTTCCCTTTGATTATGTTTATCAAAAAGAAAGAAAATTAACAAAAAGTGCTGATTTTTGAAAATATCAATTTAAGTTATATTTAATATAAAATGACCAAAGCGATACAGAAGATTTGTCTATGTAATTGTCTAAAGAAGGGATATATTTTATATGTTTTGTGGATTTATTTTTAGGATCAAATGGTTTAATAAGCTGAGCTTATTTTGCAATTCATTTTTACACCCTTATATATTAGAATAATTATATTATACTTAATTTTTATGTAACTCTTATTCTATCTAAATAATCAGCCCACCATTGAAGTAATGGTCTGATTTGTTCAGTATAATCAGCCTTGTGATTATATGCTTGAGTAACTTCATTTCCAATATGATGATCTAAGACAGCTTCTTTTATTTCAAAAGAAATGTTATGTTCATTCTGATAGGTATCACAAAGGCTTCTGAAAGTTCCTCTAAAAGAATGCACTATTTGTTTTCTTTCTCTTGATTCATCATTAAAGCCCATACTTCTGAGAGCTTTATTTAGTGATTCGCTAATGATTGGCTTTTTATGATCTTTGATAGAATGAAAAACCCACTCTCCAAAGCCTGTGAAAATTTGAATTTCTTTTAAAATGACAAGGGCTTGTTTAGAAAGAGGAAGTTTTGTTTTTGATAGCTATAACGAAACTGCCAATATTTATGTCCAGTTCTATGTATTAAAATTCTTAAACCTTTTATGTCTGTTAAAGAATAATCCTTGTCTTTTGGTTTGGCATTTTTGATCTCAATATCTGTCATTTTTTTTGTTCCTTATATGTTCAATTCCCTAAATGGTGATTATGAGAGCTAAACTGGTTATAAAATTTATAAATATCAGATTATATCTTTTTTGTAACCACTTTTTGTGGGCTGTAATATGCTATGAATGGGATACAATATGCTATGAACGAAGATGAATGGAAGAAAATTGATGGTCGGAGTAGCGGGATTCAAACCCACGACCTCACCCACCCCAAGGGTGCGCGCTAATCAGGCTGCGCTATACTCCGAAAAAATTGGAGTTGGTATTGTAGCATAAAAAATGAGTTCTTAAGATTTTTGTATAAGAGGAATGTTTTTTGCTTCATTTTGCTTAGTTAGCTAGAATTCTAAGGAGAGAATGATGGTATTTTTGATCCATTTAAGACGATTTATTTTTATGATTTTATGTCTATTTAGTGTGAATGTGCAGGCTGAAAAAATAGGCGATATTGCTAGTATTGTTGGCGTCAGAGATAATCAACTCATTGGTTATGGTTTGGTTATTGGTCTTAATGGGACAGGAGATAAAAACAGCTCAAAATTTACGATGCAGTCTATTGCCAATATGCTTGAGAGTGTGAATGTCAAGATTTCTCCAGATGATATTAAATCTAAGAATGTGGCAGCAGTTATGATCACAGCTTCTTTGCCTTCATTTGCAAGACAGGGTGATAAAATTGATATACAAATTTCTTCTATTGGAGATGCAAAGTCTATACAGGGAGGCACATTGATTATGACTCCCCTTACTGCGGTAGATGGCAATATTTATGCAATCGCACAAGGGGCGGTAGTTTTGGGAAATTCTCAAAATGCTCTTTCGGCAACTGTGGTAAATGGGGCTACTATAGAGCGAGAGGTGACTTATGATTTGTATGATAAAACAGGAATGAGCTTGAGTTTGAAAAAATCTAGTTTTCAAAACGCAGTTAAGATTCAAAATGCAATCAATAAAGTTTTTGGTTCAGATATTGCACTAGCAATCGATCCTAGAACAATTAAGATCGTTCGTCCAAAAAATCTAAGCATGATAGAATTTCTAGCGTTGGTGCAAGAGGTTAATGTTGATTATAGCAATAGTGATAAAATTATCATTGATGAAAAATCAGGAACTATTGTTGCAGGTGTGGGCATTATTGTTCATCCTGTGATGGTTAGTAGCGGAGATATAACTATAAAAATCACAAAAGATCCATTAGATGATGATAATGCACAAAAAATAGATGCAAACACAACCTTTGATGCTAAACAAAATACTCTTAGTTCTAATGGTAAGTTCGCTACTATCTCAAGTGTTGTTAAAGCTCTGCAAAGAATGGGTGCGAGTGCCAAAAGTATGATTTCTATATTAGAGGCTATGAAAAGAAGCGGTGCTATTAGTGCTGAAATCGAGGTGATATGATGAAGTTAGATGTGAATTCCATTTATAGTAACTATCAAACTGATAAGGTTTTGAAACAATCAGATCTCAAAGGTGATGATAAAAAACTAAAAAAACAAACTGATGAATTTGAAGCATTGATATTGAAATTTTTTCTTGATACATCCTTAAAACTTGATAACCCCTTGTATCCAAAAGAAGCTGGAACAGAAATATATCAGGCCATGTATAAAGAGAATTTATCCAAAGAACTGAGCGGAAGTTTTGGCTATAGTGAATTGTTATTTAATTTTCTAAAAGAACAAGAAGTTGGAAAAAGATAAAAATACCTTAGAGTTTGAGGATGCTTCAACTCTATCGGATGAAAAGGTTATTGGAAAAGAAATGCTTGAAAAGATTAGCTCCAATGATAAAAATGAGCTTTTAGAGTTATTAAATGAGTTTATTTTACAAACCTATAAAATAGAAAAAGAATTCAAAGATTACAAGGCACTTTATGAATGGGTGATAGAAATTCTTCCTCAAGCAATTTGGGTGATCAATAATAATGGAAGTTTTTTCTATAAAAATACCTTAGCATCGCAAATAGAGAGTATTTTTGAAGAAGCAAAAAAACATAATTTTAATGGTGAAATTGAAGGAGATGAAAAAACTTATCTTTTTCAAAGTAATAGTATTCAAAATAGACAGGTTGTAGCAGCTACAGATATTACTTTGCAAAAAAGACAAGAACGTCTAGCTTCGATGGGGCAGGTTTCAGCACATCTTGCACATGAAATCCGTAATCCTATTGGCTCTATTTCAATCCTTACATCTACATTATTAAAACGAAGTGACAATAGTTTAAAACCTATTGTTTTTGAAATACAAAAATCCCTCTGGAGAGTGGAACGAATAATCAGTGCTACACTTCTATTTTCAAAAGGAGTAAGTGCACAGAAAAACTTACACAATTTAATGGAATTGAAAAATGATATTGAAGATGTAATTGAGCAATACACTTATTCAAAACAGATAGATATTTTGTTTGATTTTCAAGATAAGGAAGCATTATTTGATTTAGATTTGATGGGAATAGTGATGCAAAATTTTGTTTATAACTCTATTGATGCCATTGAAGATAATGATAATTTAAGTAATGGTCAGATTTTGATCAAAGCAGGGGTTATAGATAATCAGATTATTTTTTCTATCAGCGATAATGGAAAACCTATAGAAAATAAAAATCTGCTTTTTGAACCCTTTAAGACTACAAAACTTAAGGGTAATGGACTTGGATTAGCTTTATCATTACAAATAGTTGAGGCTCATAATGGTAGCATAAAGCTTTTAGATCAAGAACAAAAAATCTTTGAAATAAAAATCCCTAATTTTTTATAATTCTCGTCTTATTTACTATTTTGGTATATGATTAATCCATTATCTAATTGATAAAATTTTTCTACAAAAAAGGATTTTAAATGAGCGTTGTAAAATTACTTAAACAGCTTCAAGCTGATTCGATTGTACTTTTTATGAAAATTCATAATTTCCATTGGAATGTAAAAGGTTCAGATTTTTATCATACACACAAAGCAACTGAAGAAATTTACGAAAAATTTGCAGATATGTTTGATGATCTTGCAGAGAGGATTGTTCAATTGGGCGATAAACCAGTTGTTACACTTACTGAAGCTCTTGCTAGTGCAAAAGTCAAAGAAGAAACCAAGACAGATTTCAAATCCGATAGTATTTTTAAAGCTATTTTGGTTGATTATGAATATCTTGAAAAAGAATTCAAAAAATTATCCGAACTTTCAGATAAAGAAAAAGATAAGGTCACAGCTTCTTATGCTGATGAACAAGTTGCTAGTTTGCAAAAATCTATTTGGATGCTTAAAGCACACTTGGGTTAATTTTTTAACCCTCCTTTCCTATGGAGGGGAGTGTATTTTAAGGTTTTTTCCAATCTTTAATCCCTCTTTTATGGTAACTCAGATAAATTTGTCTATAAGTCATTTTGTTGAAAAATACATAGTTATTGATGGTAATCCAAACGAATTTTACACCCCTCCAGAATATTAAAAAATCAAAATATATCATCATAAGTTGATTTTCTGGGAAGTTTTTAAAGTTTTTATGTTAATGTAATACATATCAAAAAATTAAAGGAATCAAATGAAAAATTTAAAAAAGTTCTTTGTAATAGGCTTTATAGGGCTTCTTAGTATTTTTGTAGTTGCTTGTTCAGATACTAAAGATCAAGATGGTATTTCTTCTATTAAAAAAAGAGATGTTTTAAGAGTGGGCGTTTTTAGTGACAAACCTCCTTTTGGATTTATTAATGCACAAGGACAATATGATGGATTTGATGTATATATTTCCAAAAAAATCGCAAAAGATATGCTTGGAGATGAATCGAAAATAGAATTTATTCCAGTTGAAGCAATGTCTAGGGTTGAATTCATCAAATCGGGCAAAGTTGATATCATCATGGCTAATTTTACCAAGACAAAAGAAAGAGAAGAAGTTGTTGATTTTGCCATGCCTTATATGAAGGTTGCACTTGGAGTTGTTTCTAAAAATGGAGAAATAAAAAGTATCGATGATCTCAAAGATAAACCACTGATTGTTAATAAGGGGACCACTGCAGATTTTTATTTCAGCAAAAATTATCCTGATATAAAACTACTTAAATACGATCAAAATACTGAAGCATTTCAAGCTTTGAAAGATGGTAGAGCAGATGCATTAGCACATGATAATACTTTATTATTCGCTTGGGCAAAAGAAAATCCAGGTTTTGTAGTTAGCATATCTTCTTTAGGCGATGAACAAGTTATTGCTCCAGCAGTAAAGAAGGGCAATAAAGAACTTTTGGAGTGGCTAAATAATGAAATAAAAACTCTAAATGAAGATGGTTTTATCAAACAAGCTTATGATGCTACACTTGCTCCAATTTACGGAACTGAAGTGGATCCAGCTTCTGTAATTTTTGAAGAAGATACTAAAAACTAATTATTCTCCGCCCATTGCTTCGCTTTGGGCACTTGCAGTCAGTGGATCAATAATCATATCAAGGGTTCCAGATAGCATTATTTCTTCAAGACTATAAAGAGTTAGACCTATCCGATGATCTGTGAGACGATTTTGAGGATAGTTGTATGTCCGTATTCGTTCGCTCCTATCTCCGCTTCCTACCTGAGATTTTCTCGCTTCTGAATTCTGAGTTTTTTGTTCATCTATTTGAGCTTCATAGATACGAGCTTTTAAGATTTTCATTGCTTTATCTTTATTTTTATGTTGAGATTTTTCATCTTGCATGGATACACTGATTCCTGTGGGGATATGAGTGATACGAACAGCAGAATCAGTGGTATTTACCGATTGCCCCCCATGCCCACCTGCACGAAATACATCTACTTTTAGATCGTTTGGGTTGATGTTCACTTCCACATCATCCACTTCTGGCATAATTGCTACGGTAATGGCTGAGGTATGAATTCTACCTTGTGATTCTGTTTCAGGAACTCTCTGTACTCTGTGCGTTCCTGCTTCATATTTAAGTCTAGAGTACGCTCCTTTTCCCTTGATAAGTGCAATCACTTCCTTATATCCGCCAAAATTATTTTCACTTGAACTGATTATCTCAACTTTCCATTTTTTAATATCTGCATATCGACAATAGGCACGAAAAAGATCTCCTACAAAAATTCCTGCTTCATCACCACCTGTTCCAGCTCGTAGTTCTAAATAAATATTTTTATTGTCGTTTGGATCTTTGGGCATAAGGAGTATTTTTATTTCTAATTCTAGATTATTTTTTTCTACCTCTAATATTTTTAACTCTTCTTTGGCAAGTTCACCTAGTTCCTTATCTTCCAATAAGGATTTATTTTCTTTGATGGATTCTAATGTTTGAATGTATTTTTTTGCATTTTGTGCGATTTCTCCAATATCACTCTGCTCTTTGCTTAAAGATGTTAGTCTTTTGATGTCCGCAATAACTTCGGAGTTTGAAAGCAATGAAGAAATTTCGTCATAGCGTTGAATGATGGGTATGAGTTTGTTTACAAGCATTAGAAAGCCCCTACAATTACAAAGTCAATAAAGAGACTTTAAAGAGCTAACCACCAAAGAATTTACGCGACTTTGGTGGCAATTTTTTTGACAGAAGCGTTAAGTCTAGAAACCCTTCTTGAGGCTGTATTTTTTTTGATAATACCCTTGCTGACAAATTTATGTAGCTCTTTATTTGCTATTTTTAAGCTTTCTTGAGCTTTTGCTATATCGTTTGCATTGACTGCTTCGCGAACTGCTTTGATGATATTTTTGATTCTAGTTCTATAATATCTGTTTCTCTCAGTTCTTTTTTCGGTTTGTCTGATTCTTTTTTCTGCAGATTTATGATTCGCCATTGTTTGGTTAATCCTTTTATAATTTTTTATAGGGCAGAATTATGCCTTAGATTTGATTAAAAGTAGTTTAAAATTACGCGTTAGAATTTACCCCTTTTACGGAGATTAATAAATGAAGATTTTTGGAACTGATGGAGTTAGAGGGAAGGCTGGAATAGATATTACTCCTATCCTTACGATAAAATTAGGAATTGTCGCTGGGCTGTATTTTCGCAAACATTCCATCACCAATAAGATTTTGGTAGGTAAGGATACTCGAAAAAGTGGATATATGATAGAAAATGCACTTGTAAGTGCTTTGACTTCTGTGGGGTATGATGTGATACAGGTAGGACCTATGCCCACTCCATCAATTGCATTTTTAACCGAAGATATGCGATGTGATGCAGGTATCATGATCAGTGCTTCTCATAATCCCTATGAAGATAATGGAATCAAATTTTTTAATCGATTTGGCTACAAATTAGATGAAAGTGCTGAAGTTGAGATTGAGAAATTATTTGACAATGAAGAGCTTATTGAAAGTAGCTATAAAACAGGATTGGAAATAGGTAGTTCCAAACGTATTGATGATGTGATAGGTCGCTATATTGTACATATAAAAAATTCCTTCCCTAAAAATCTTACTCTGCAGGGAATTCGAGTGGTTGTAGATGCTGCAAATGGTGCTGGATACAAGGTCGCTCCGACAATATTTAGCGAACTAGGAGCAGATGTAGTGGTTATCAACAATAAACCTAATGGTTATAATATCAATGAGCAGTGCGGGGCTATGCACCCCTTATCTCTTAGCAATGAAGTTAGACGTTATCGTGCTGATATTGGGTTTGCACTTGATGGAGATGCTGATAGACTTGTGGTGGTTGATAATAAGGGAAATGTAGTTGATGGCGATAAGCTTATCGGGGTTTTGGGTGTATATCAAAAGAAGATCGGAGGTCTAAAAAACAATAAGCTTGTAACCACCGTAATGAGTAATCTCGCACTTGAGGAATATCTGAAGAAAAATCATATTGAGCTCATTAGAAGTAATGTTGGGGACAAATATGTTTGTGATGAAATGCAAAAAAATGGGGCCAGTTTGGGAGGAGAACAGAGCGGGCATATTATTTTTGGTGATTATGCAAAGACAGGAGATGGTCTTCTCAGTGCTCTTCAGGTAATGGCAGCATTAAATGAGAGTGGTAAAAAAAGTTCAGATTTGTTCAATGCTTTTGAGCTTTATCCTCAAAAATTAATCAATTTAAATGTTGAACAAAAAATTCCATTGGATTGTATTACTGGATATGAAGAAAAAATTCAAAAAATCTCCTCATTGGGTATGCGTCATCTTATTAGATATTCTGGTACGGAGAATAAATTACGTATTCTACTAGAAGGAAAAGATAAGACATTGCTTGAATCAAATATTAAAGATTTGAGCGAATTTCTCAAAAATAAACTCTCTTAGGAGATGCAATGAAAAAGAGTCTTTTTATTTTTATTTTTTTATTTTTGGTAATTTTTGTGTTAGATCAATGGATTAAATATCTAGTAGTGAATGGATTTGATTATCAAAGCGAGGCCGTTTCTATTATGCTTGTTTATAATAAAGGTGTTGCCTTTTCTATGCTTAGTTTTTTGGGCTCTGCTTTGAAATATATTCAAATAATTCTAGTGCTTGTGGTATGGATAATGTTGCTTCGTCAAAGAGAATTTTTTATTCAAAATCATTGTATTTTCGGGATCATTTTTGGGGCAGGTTGTTCGAATATACTTGATAGATTTACTTATGCAGGAGTAGTAGATTATATCCATTGGCACTATATTATTGAATTTCCTGCAGTGTTTAACTTTGCTGATGTGATGATTGATATTGGAGTGGGAATTTTGATTTTAAAAATGTTGTTTTTAAGTAAAACTAAATAATGCTTAGTATATAATCTCTGTCCTAAAATTCGGTCGCGTAGCTCAGTTGGTAGAGCACTACCTTGACATGGTAGTGGTCGTTGGTTCAAATCCAATCGTGGCCACCATTCATATTAGTTAAATACTTTCATTAAATTCTTCTAATCTAATCTTTAATATTAAATTTATTTTTTAATAATATTTTTATATTGTTTTATATTGAAATAAATATATTGATTTTAATATAAAATATGAAGCTATATAGTATTTATTTTCCAATCTTTCAAATAATTTTTTATAATAATAATTATTTTGTTATAATAAAAATTCTGATTAGAATTAGATTTTCAAATAAGAATCTATTTTAGATTTTTTGGATTGGAAAATATGAAATTTTTTTTATTGATAATTTATTTTTTCTGTCAAATGGCTATGGGGATCGATTTTATCTCTATTGAACCAAAAATAGGTATTGCACCTTATCAGAATTTTGAATCTAAAGTGGAATCTGAAACTCTGGATAATTTTTTTGATTATGGTGTGGATATATATTCTTCTATACCCAAGATGAAAAATTTTGAATTTGGAATTGGTGGAGAAATAAGGAGATTGAATCCTTTATTGATTGATAAGAAAAATGTAGGATTATTTTTCGCTCTTTTAAAATTTCCTACTCTTCTTGACACAAAATTTATTATTAGATTGGGATTTTTACAAAATATAGTTTTAGAAAATAGTTTTTATTATGGACTTGGTATTGAAAAATCTTTTTTTAGTTTAGTTTTTCAAGTTTTGTTTGATGATATGCAGCTCAAAAGTAACAATATTGATTTGCACTATCGTTCGGTTGTTTTTAAAATGGGGATAAAAATTTGAAAAAAGTCTGTATTTTTCTTATTGTCATGAAGCTTTCGGGTAGCAATATGGACTTGCAACTTCAAAATCAAAATAGAGTTTTGGATTTATTACATAAACAGAAGGAAGAAAAATATATTCAGGAACAACTTCAGTATCCAGATAAATATCAAAATAATCCTCAAGATGAAATCAAAGAATTTGAAGATAATAAAGAATATATTTTTAAAAATATTAGTGTGCAAAGCAAACATAAAATATCTAAAGTTGTCCTTGAAATTTCAAAAAGCTATGAAAATAGACCTTTAAAAAAACAAGACATTTTTGAATTAATCAAAAAAACAAGTGAATACTATATTAGAAGGGGCTTTACGACCACCTTGGTGACCATAAAATCAGGGAATATAAAAACTGGAGAATTGATTTTAGAGGTAAAGCTTGGATATATCAATAGTATTAATATTAAAAATTCCAAATATTCCAAAATCAGGATTTTTGATGCTTTTCCAATCAAAAAGGGAGATATTTTAGATATTTATGCACTAGATCAAGGATTAGAAAATTTGAACAATGGTGGTTATTCTTATCATATGCAGGTTGAACCAAGTCAAAAGATCGGATATTCTGATATTGTGCTTAGTGAAAAAAAGATTTCTGGGGGCATTAATTTAGGGTTGAATAACAGTTCTACTATTGATAAGGGTGCACTTAGATCCATATTAGGATTTACTCAATACGATTTATTTGGAATCAATGATATATTATCTTTGACCTATATGGAACGTTTTATTCATGATCGTAATAAAAATAAAGAGAGTATTTATTCCGGAATGTATTCTATTCCTTTTAAGTATTGGAAATTTTCTTATTCCTGGAGTTATACTGATAGCTATGCTAATATTAAAGCACAGTATGCAGATTATACTAACAAAAGTCAAAATTTTCGTCAAAATCTTAGAATACAGAGAGTTTTACATAGAAATAAAAATAGTAAAACTACCCTTTATACGGAAAGCAAAATGAGGGGACAAAAAAATCAGGTAAATAATCTTTTGATAGAAATAAATAGTAAAAATTACACGGCTATTGGAGCTGGAATAGAACATGTCAATAAACTATTTGGTGGAAATTTGTATTTAGATATTGAGTATTTGCGCGGAGTACCTATATTTGGAGGGCAGGGTGATAGGAAGGATTCTATTTTTAAAGCAGAATACAATAAAGTAAATTTTAATGCTTCTTGGCAAAAATATTTTTATTATAGTCCTTATGTAGCATTGATATATCGATTGAATGTTGGGGCGAGTTATAGTAATGATGAATTATTTTATGCTGATAAATTTTTTATCGGGGATCAATACACTGTAAGAGGATTCAAAGAAAGCTCATTAGCACTTGATAAAGGTGGATATATTGCAAATACTATTATTTTAAAACCTATTTATTTTCAAGGAAGTGTTTGGAATATCGAGCCTTTTTTTGGATTGGATTATGGAGGTGGTAGAGATTATGGCTTGAATTATAACGATCAGATTGCAGGAGTTGCTTTTGGAGCAAATTATTTTTGGAAGATCATTAGCTTTGGGGTTACGATTTCCAAGCCATTGTTCTATTCTATAGACATGCCCAAAGAATCTATACCCGTCTATTTTAATCTAAATATTTCAATTTAGTAATTAAAGACATCAATTATCAATAAGGAAACAAAAGTGAATCTAAATTTTTCTGTTAAAAAATATTTGTCAATATCAGTATCATTGACGCAGGTTCTTTCAACATCTTTGGTGAATCTTTCTGCAGCAGATTTGAGACCTAGAAATCATATTCAGCCATTAGGAAACAACTCATTTACACCTCAAATGAATACTTCTGCAAATGGAAGGGATGTTGTCAATATCGTTAATCCAAACTCTGAAGGAATTTCGCATAACAAATATGAAAGTTTTGATATTGCCAAAGATAATGGAGTTATTTTGAATAATTCCCAAGAAAATGGAGTATCTATTACAGGAGGTTTT
Source organism: Helicobacter cappadocius (assembly GCF_030688855.1). Lineage (GTDB taxonomy): Bacteria > Campylobacterota > Campylobacteria > Campylobacterales > Helicobacteraceae > Helicobacter_J > Helicobacter_J cappadocius. Next base: position 11,858 of record NZ_JAUYZK010000002.1, read on the forward strand.
GTGGCCGCAAATCCAAATCTTTCCTTAAATGCTAAGCTGATTATAAATGAAATACTATCAAATAAGAACACTTCTTTGGAAGGTACGCTTGAGGTATTTGGAAAAAATGCAGATGTTATCATTGCCAATGAAAATGGTCTGGTTGTTAATGGCGTATCTTTTATTAATACTGGAGGAGTTACATTAACTACAGGGGTTATTGATGATGTTGATTGGCAAATTTCGATCCGTCAAGGAGAAGTGAATATTTTAAATGGAGGAGTGGGATTAGATGGGGATTATTTTTCCATAATTTCTCAGAGCATGAAACTTTCTGGAAGTATTGGAAGGCTTGATGGAAATCCACTCAAAAAGATAAATTTTATCGCAGGTGTGAATGATGTAGAATTGGCAACAGATATAAGTGATCCTGTGATTAAAGATACAAAAGCATCAGGTTCTAAAAAACCTGAATTATCTATTGATGGGAATATGCTGGGTTCTATGTATGCCGGTTATATCCATTTTATTAGCACCGAAAATGGGGTAGGTGTGCGACATTCTGGAGTAATCAAAAGTGCAAGTGATATTAGTATTGATGCTAAAGGAGATATTCAAACATCCGCATTGATAGCCCAAAATATTGATCTAAAATCATCTAGTGATATAAATAATAAAGGTTTGATTGTTGCTGATAAAAAACTCATGATCGAAGCTCATACTCTAAATAATTTTGATACAGCTGATTATAATGTGATGGAAAAATTAGGATTGGAACTAAAAACCTCTTATCTTCAAGGGGAAAATATTGATTTAAAAATGACAAATTTATTCAATCAGGGCAAAATTATTGCTCTTCAAGGCATTTATATGAATTCTTTGAGTAATTTTGGAGAGTTTGAAAACAAAGGAAATATATCTTCTAAAGATATTATGATTCAAACATCTGTATTTAAAAATAGTGGTGTGATTTCTTCTGGTGATCTTAAACTTCAAGTTTTCGAAAAAAATATTAATTTCGGAGATATTCAATCGGATTTATTCAGTGTGCAGACAAAAAACTATTTCAATCAAGGAACAATCAGTTCCAATACAGGGATTTTTAACTCAGAGAGTTTTGAAAATCAAGGAAAAATCAAAATAGGTAATTTGGATATAGACACCCAAAAGCTCATTAATAGTTCCCAAATTAGCACCTTTAACATCCAATTAAATATTCAAGAAATAGAAAATACTGGAAATATTGAGAGTGTAAATCAGCTATTTCTGATTTTTAAAGATACTTCTGAAAACCTCTCTAATTTTTTTCACAATAGCAAAGGAATTTTCCACAGCGACGATACTTTAAGTCTCAAAAGCGGATCGGTAGATATTGACTCTGAGTTTGGAAAAATGAGTGCTAATGGGAAAATATTAATTGAAAGCAACGGAGATATTTCTATCAAAAAAACTTTTAGCAATATCGGTTCAATTGGTTTGAAAGCTACGGGATCTATTTTTAAAGACAATGATACACTTTTGGCCTCTCAAAATAATGTTTATTTAGATGCAAAAACTTTTTTAAATCGTGCAGGAGGATATGTTTTTGGAAAAAATATTACGATTAAAGCAGACGATATTATAAATAGTGAAAATAGCACAATAGATGCTCAATTCATTGTATCTTTAAGGGCTGATACGATTGATAATAATATGGGTACGATAAATTCGGGTGGGAATATGGAACTTTTTGTCAAGACCTTGAATAATACAGGAAAAACATTAGGTAGTCTGAACTTTATTGATACAAGACCGGGATGGTTGCATTATTATTTTGCCAAAGATTATTTTGGAAATAGAAATTTTAATGCATCTTATACTGGCTATAATATAATAAATACTCTTGAAAATACGCAAGCAGTGATAAAATCTGGAGGTAACCTCAAAATTGGTTTTATAGATGGGGGAAAAACAGATATTTATAATAATGATTCAATTATTGCTGCATTTAAAAATATCGACATTGTAGGTAATGTATATAACACAACAAGCAAAAAAGAATACAGCGTACAAGATTTGTTAAAAAGATTTTCGATTGAATCCATAGAAGCTACCCCTACTTACCTTGGTAATACAAATGTTTATAGATTGGGAAGAGGAAATCCTTTGGAGGTTTTGGATAAGGCAAAATATTCTAGTGATGATAATGCCGGTTATTTTGGATTATTAAAGGATTTTTCAAGTAAAAATCAGCTTTTTAAATCTCTGATGGCGGAGGGTTTCGGGGTAGATTGGCTTTCTAAAGATAATCCCAAAGAGCTCAATTTAAATCAAAAAGCAAATATTTCTTTTGTGTCTAAAAATCCCGCTCAAATTGTTGCGGGGGACGACATCAGTATTCGTGGTGAGGTTGTTTATAACTCTACGGGTTCGATTCAAAAAATAAAAGAGGATATCAATACCATCAAGACAAATCTGAAAAATATTCAAGATTTTGATACTAATACTGCTCAAAAAGTCTCTGAAAATAGTCCAGATTTAGATAAGTTAAAAAATCAAAATTCCATTGATGATGCAGACAAAAATACTTCAAAAGAAAATATTTTAGAATCTGTAGGATTAAGCGAACAGGATATATTAGGACTTGGAAAACAGCTTTTGTTTCATGCTGGTAGTGATATTTTGAATTCAAAAATCAGCTATTACATTGAGACAAGACCGGAATTGGTGGATATGGATAAATTTTACGGATCGCAGTATTTTTTCACTCAGGTGGGTTATGAACCTAATAAACCTATTTCAGTTATTGGAGATGCTTATTATGAAAATAGGCTTTTGAATCATCAGCTCATTCAAAATCTTGGCTATAGTAATGCTTTAAGTGCTAATGATGTAAAAGATTTTTTGGATAATGCTGTTTTGGAGCAAAAAAAACTTGGACTAGTTATTGGTGAAGCTTTGAATAAAGAACAGATTTCAAAACTCAATAAGGATATTGTGTGGTATGTAAGCCAAAAAATTAATGGAAATGATGTTTTGGTTCCACAATTGTATTATTCTAAAAATACCTCTTTCAAAAAAACTACCACAACACAAAATTCAAATATAGCTTCCTTGGGTGATCTATTTTTAGATGTGGGTATGTTTCAAAATCAATCTTCAGATTTGAATGCAGATGGCACTGCAGTTATAAATGCGAAAGGGGAAGTAAAAAATATAGGTGGAGTTATTTCAGGTGATAAAATTGCCATAAATGCGAAGAATTTTTTATCTCAAAGTGAATTGGGCATTCATAAGTCTGGAAATTTTGATACTCCCCATCAGGGAAAAATTTTCTCCAAGGGAGATGTGATAGTCCAAACTGAGGGAGATATTAAGATTCAAAACTCCTTAATTTCTTCGGATGGAAGAGATTCTAAAATCAATTTGATTTCAAAAAAAGGTTCAATTGAAATTATTGACGAGATGATTAAAAAAATAGATTACAAAGGAGAAAGTAAGCACAATTCAGACTCTTCTTGGGAAAGTGCAACTATTACTAGTAGTTCTTTGAGTAGTGGTTCGGTGATTCAAGGAAGTAATATTAATTTTAAAAGTGCCACAGACATTACAATCAAAGGTTCTTCTTTGTTCCAGAATTCAAAAGAGGGAAGCATTAATCTTATTTCAGATAGAAATATTAATATCATTGCGGGTATGAATGATAGGGATATTAAAACTAGCACTTCCTTTAGTGGAGTGAATAAAAGCAGTGGAATGCGTGAATATTCTACCGTAACAAATATCACTCAAAAGCAATATCAGAGTGCAAATAGCCTTATTGGTGGTTTGGGGAATATTAACATTAAAGCTAAGAAAGATTTGATTATTCGGTCTTCAGGAGTCCAATCTAACGAGAAAATATCTTTTAATACAGAGGGTAAAATCGATATTTTGGATTCTCAAAATATTTCTGTTTTAAACTCATCTTATAGTTCTTATCAGGTTTTTGGGATTAAAGGAGGAGAGGATAATCAATCTTCTTCTGTTTCATCAGCTTCTTTTATTAATGCAACTAAAGGAGTGTTTCTTGATTCTAAACAAAGCATCCATATATCTGGATCAGAAATTAATGGCGGGGATGGAGATATTGTATTTAGAAGTAAAAAAGACTTAAAAATTGAGGCAGGAAAAAATACTTTCAATCAGCAGAGTACATCCTATGGTTTTGGGATTGTTGGTTCAATAAATGCAGGTGTGATGGAAAGTAAGGTTTCTGCAGGATTTGGGGTTAATGACGGACAGAATTTTGCTGGGGCTCAAAGTAATTTTGATTCTAAAACGCTCGTTTCTGGAAAGATGCAGATGGATTCTTTGGTTTCAGCAGATGCTGGTTTGGAGTTTAGCTATAGCTCTGAAAAAACAAATAGTATATATTATGCAAATTCAAATATCAAAACCACAGGAAGTATAAAAGGTATTGTGGAAGAGAGTGCCGACATTGGAGGTGCGAATTTACAATCATTCAAAGATATTATTTTACAAGCTGGAACTATTGAGACTTCTAAATATATTGATGAAACCACTAAACATTCAATAGGTTTTAATCTTTCTATTAAGCAAAAAGGACAGATAACTAGCTCTGCATTTGATGCGATGAATATGATTTCAAATGTTAGTATAAAAGCTGCTGATGGAAAGAATATTAATGGGGGAATTGTTGCAGCAGAAGCTGTAGGATCAGTTACAAATCTCATATTTAATGATTTAATAGGGGCTGTTTCAACACAAGAAGGCAGTTTTCAAATCAACTATCAAAATTCTAATAAAACATCTGAAAATATATCAAATATAAATGCAGGTGGAAATATTGTTATGCAAACCCTCAAAGGAAACATTAATTTAGTGGGTGTTGATGTTAAAGGAAGTTCTTTGAGTCTTGATTCAGCAAAAGATATAAATATTGTAGCGGCAAAAAATACAAGTGAGGAAAATGGTTTTTCTTTTGGAATTCAGGCAAGGGTTCAAGAATCAGCCGGTTATTCTGCTTTATGGGGAAACAATACTGATGTTGGTGTTGGGGGGAATGTTAATGTTTCTTATAATCAAAAAAATGAAATTTCCTATCAAGCTTCAAATTTTAAAATCAAAAATCAAGCAAAGATTATTTCCAAAGAAGATATAAGCATCATAGGAGGAAAAATCAATGCTACAAATGCAGATGTGCAAGTTGGTAAAAATATGCTTGTTGCGAGTGTAGCTGATATTAAAGATTCTAAAAGCTTGAATGCAAGTTTAGGTGGAGATATTTCTTTGGGTGCTGCGAGTAGCACTATTGGAAAAGGAAACTTTTCTTTCAATGGTGGTGGTGGATACTATTATAAAAATTCTAAAAATGTAGAGATTCAATCTGGCATCGTTACCGAAGGAAAACTGAATGTGAAAGTAAAAGGAAATGCAATTCTTAAAGGAAGTGTTTTGGACTCTAAAATACAAGAAGGGCTTTTTGAGGTTGACGGAAAGCTTAGTATTTCAGATTTAGACTTACATAAGGATATGGGTGGAGGAAATGTAAATCTTTCTGGAGGATTATCTGGTAATTTTGGTGGTCATATCAATGTGGGGGATTATGAAAGTGAAAAAAACAAACTTCATAGTGCAATAAATATAACTACAAAAGTCAAAGATGGCATCACTGTGAATGGAATACAAGCTTCTGTTAAGGATATTTACAATGACACTGAAAAAACCAAAACCATTCTTTCAAGTACTTCTTTTTCAGGAGGGGATATTAGTTTTAGTGGTGATGTGAATAGAATTAGAGAGGTTTTAGGTTCTAAAACATATTCATCTCCTATAGGGGTTGATGAAAATGAAACTTCTAAAAAAAATCATTTTTTAAAACAAGATGATGACTTTAAAGAAACTTTTGTTTTGCAATATGGTGAAAATGTTGAGCAACCAAATTTTGCTCCACCTTCAATTCGTCCTAATTCTTCTACAGAAGCCAATATATCTTCTTCTAACATATCAGATCAAGCCCAATCTACTTTGCATAATCAATCTTTGGTTCAAAAAATCAAAAATATTTTTAGAAAGAATAAAGGCTCTTATACTGCCGAAGACTTAAACTTGGTTTCTGAAGATGCCAAACTTGTTTCTTATGGAAAAATTTATGATGATATTCCTGCAAAATCAGAATCTGTACTCTTTGAACAATCTATGATAAAGCACGAAAAAGATTTGGATAAATTTGCTGCTATGGGAGAAGAAATACCTCCTAGAATCCCGCTAAAAAAAGAGAAAAAAACTAGTGAAGGAGATGTAATGGATTTGGAGGATTTCATTGACAGAGGTATTTTTGATATACAAAGCTTGAATTTATCTCAAAGCGTTGATGTGCTTAATGGAGTTGCAAAAAATCCAATTTTCATGCAAAATCATCAACAGGAAAGTCTAAAAAATTATTTCATAGAACTGCTTTCAGAAGTAGGCGACAACTTCCCTTATCACCCAGATTCAAAAGATTATAGAAAAATTACAGGTGAGATATATGCAAATTTGGATGATAAAATAATAAACAATCCTAAAATTGAACACTATATAAAGAATTTTGATGATTTAAGTAAAAATCACTTTCAGAGATTAGCAAAAGAAGTTGTTGCTCATTACACTGAAACACTCAAGAGTGTGAATTTAGATGTCACAAATACGAATATTCATTTTTCGGAAAAATTTAAAAGTGCTTTTTATTTATCAAGCAATGATGACATTCATATTCCTACACCTCAAGAATATAAGAATATTTATTTTAAAAATCAAAATCCTACATCACAAGAGGTTGGTTTACATTTTTTAAATGTTGTTGTTCATGAAATGACCCATAAACAACAAAATCTTTTTGTTAGAAATATAGACAATCCTGAAATTTCTCAAAATGTTAAAGACTATGCTTCGATTATAGGTTTAAATTTTCAATTTTATGCTCAAGGTAAAAAAGATAGTTATCATCTATATAGAAATCAGATATTGGAAGCGGAAGCCTTTAAGCATGGAGAAGAAACAATGAAAAAATTTGCGGATTCACTTGTGGATAATCATGACCAATTATCAGATATTTCTTTTTCTAGCTCACAACAATCACTAAATATTCCTTCAGTAAATCCACAGAGAAATACAAAACCTTTTTTTCAGAGAGTGTTGAATATATTTTCCAAGCAGAACTCTGAAAACAATCCTAATTCAATGTTACCTAGTTCAGATGCTTTCCCCAAGATAGAGCATTTTCCTACTCGTAATAAAAATCTTGAATCTACACTTGAAGGTGATCCTAATTTTTCAAATGTAGCTCTTGTGTATGGTCTGAGTTCAAATAGAGAAATTTTATTAGAATCAATACCTTTAGAAGAAATCAGAAAAAGACCTCTGATAGCCGATGATTATCTTGAAGCCTTAAATGCTAATGAAAGTTCCGAGAAAGAAAAAAGATTTTATGATTTTGCAAGTTCGGTTGCTATTGGGAGTAAAAATTTGCTTAAAAATATCATTTTGGACTATCAAGAACCTGTTGAAAGTCCTAGAGATGAGGGTATCAATTCCATCCCAAGAAAAGATAATGAAACGATTTTTGAACATTTGGTCAGCAATGAAGCTATTATAAAGATTATCAAAAATATAGATACCAATAAAAAGGCAATGGAAATTATTAAAAAAATAGCAAAAAATAGGGATTTTGAAAGACTATATGATGTTATTGTTTATGGAATTAGTGATTCAGACCTTACGCCTAAGGAAAAAGAATTATATGAACGTTATGTTGGGTATGCTACAGCATTAGATGAAGAGAGATTTTTTGGTGCTAAAACCATAGGTGTTCTTAAAAATGTTCTAGATTCCGGAGGAAAAATTTATTTTAACCTAGATGAGCTTGTTACTAACTATCATCCTTTTACAGATAAAATTGAAGATGTTGATTTGAAAAAACTAGAAAATGTATTCAATTTTAATGATGAATATTATGAATCTATAACTGCAGAAGAATTGAGATATATTTATCAAAATTACAGAACACATCCTAATTTAAAATTTACCGTCAAAAAACAAGTTATTGAAAATCCATTTAAGGATGCTGATGTGATTAAAGTTATAGAATCTCAGATTAATAAAAATAAAATATAGCCACCATTTTTAGTCAAAAAATCTTGGGTATATTGCCTTGGTTATTCCCTTGGTATTCTTTTAGTTTTTTATAAAGCTGGATTTTTAGACGCTCAAGAGCTTTTTGTTTGTTTATTTCTGTGCTATGAAGTTGTATATAAAAAACCACTTTATTATCGCAGTCATTGATATTTGCTTGTAAGGAAGCTATGATTTTATTTTGTTGAGGTTCTATGGTGATTTTATTATAAATAGTCTGAATATTTTTTTCATCGACATTTTGTATAAATTTTGCATATTCTGAACTCAAAATTTTTATAGCTTCTTTGTCATCAGTATCTGAAAAAACAAGCCTAGCTAACACTAGAGGAGAATTTTGATTGAATATATCTTCATAAGCTTTTAAAGATGGAAGTTTTGATGAAAAATCAAGAGCCTGAATGCTTTGAACCAAAGATTTTGCTTGATTGAGTAGATCTTCGAAGGTATTTTTATCTTTAATGGAAATTGATTTGCAGTTTTTAGAATTCAGACTACCTAGCTGTGTGTAGAGATCTTGATACTTATCTTCAAGGGTTTTTAGGAGAAGATTTTTAGATATTTTGATTTGAGAATAATATTGTTTGTTTTTGTATTCAGTGTGGGTAAATGTGATATTTTGAAGTTCTATATTTTCTATAGATACTTGGATATTTTGTAAAATTTTTGATTCTTGTTCTTGATTGTTTTGAATATTTAAGATGCTAGTGCTTGAATTAACCTTTAGTTTAATGCTAGATGCCAAGTCGTTGATAGCATTTTTTTTAGACTCCTCAAGAGTTTTTCCGCTTCCATTTCCATATAAAAAAACATTATCTTTTGGAAGGGAGAGAAACCATTTTGGCGGGGGTGAGACTTCCTCCACCGCAAAACAGGCATTAAATAGCAATGCAATAAAAAGCAATATTAAATTTTTTAACACAATCTTATCACCAAGCAACAGATTTGTTTTTGCCTAGTTTTATAATATTAACCTCATCATCCCAAACCACAAGACCTGTCTTGATGTCTGTAAGTGTGAGCAAGAAGTAATAATCCACTCTTTGCTTTGAGCCTATTTTGGTATTTCTTTGAACGATTTTTCCAGAGAGAGACAATTCAGGGGCTATTAGGCTCCCTTTTTCTTGAACAGTATATTGATTAAATTCATCATTTTTTCTGGCATCTCGAGCTTTTTGTAGCATTTTGTCAGTTGTTCCCCCACTTCCAGAAAGAGCCATTGTGAGGATAAATTTTCCACTATTTCGCATATCTCGAGTTATTTTTCGAGTAAGCTCTTCAGTGCTGAAATTTTGCATCGTATCGTTAGTAACATCTGAAATCGCTAGAACCTTTGGTTTTTTTTCGGTCGCTAGATTTTTTACATAGCCACTTTGAAGCAGGGATTGAACACTTTTATTTGCCGCATCTTCAATATCATGATAATCTAATCCAATACTTGTATATTCTTTAGAGTCTTTTGTATCGATATATTTGACTTTGTCAGCACAACCAATAAAGATTAATGCACTCAAGGCTACCATACTCAAAATTTTTGTATTCATTGTTTTTCTCCTATGATCAGTTTAGGTATTATATTATTTTTTGTTGTTCTTATGTATATAATATTATTGCTATTTTTGCATATTTTGTATTCTTTTTCATTCACGGGGGTTGATTTTTCTACAAGGGGAGGGTTTTTGTTTTTAGTACAATCTTCAAACCCAATTTCTAAGATTTCTCTGCCATCAGCTAAAAGGTTTATTTGTTCTTTATTGTTTTCTATGCGATTTAGCCATACTTTGTGCGGAAACACGGTTGTGATTCTAGTATCAGCAGCTGTGGTTGCTGCAGAAAATAGAGCTCCTCCTATGGCAGCATAACTTCCTAGTGTTTGGGTTAAAACACTTTGCATAGAAGCTTTATAGACTGCTGAAATGATAGCACGAGTGATGATATAGGGTAATTGTTTTGAAAATTCATTGGCGATTATGCCATCAAAAAGAGATATTTCTTCAAAATTTTTAGACCCCATTTTTGTTTTGATGTCAAAAGAATTATAAAAGCTAATTCCTTCTTCTAGTTGCGGTAATGCTAATCCAAAATAAAGAACCTCACTACTTATGAGATATAGTGGTAATTTTATACTGAATTCTTTTTTCGTGGGGGATTTTCCATCTTCAATCACAATCCAAGTGTATTTTTTTTTGTCATATTTATTATTTTGAAATGCAAACATATCTTGAGCAATAATTTTGGAGTGATTGATCCCATAGGCTTCTTTAAGTAAATCCATTCCTTTTGGATCTCCTTGTAGAGAAAAATATAAACCAGATATATAAGATACTAAAGGATTAATAAAACCACTATAAATAGCAAAATGTTTTAGGTTGGAATATTGAGAATTCAAGATTTTATCAATTTTTTCGCTAGAAGTATTTTGATTGATTTCTTCTGAAGCCTTAGGATCTTTTTTATATTTTTCTTTTTGTATTTTTATGGCTTTTTGAATTTCTTTTTCATAATATTCTTTTGCTCTTCTTTGTCTATCATTAGCACGATTGAACTCTACTCGTGCTCTTGAATTATCGCCTATAGCCAGTGCATCAAGGGCTTTGTAGTAATTGATAAGTACACCTTCATAAATGCTCCCTTGATAGCTTTTTACATTGTCGTTAATGAGTGTAGCCCCTGTATTGCTCAGAGAATTTGATAATATTCCTTGTGCTTGTTTGTGATTCAGTAATTTTTCAGCAGTATCTAAAATAGACATTGATTCTTTATAGTTTCCTGCTATATAGCCACTTACACCACTTTGAATTTGCCATAAAAGATGATTTTTGATTTTCTTTTTTGAAAATACAAAGGCTTCTTGTGGTTTTTTTTCATAATAAAGCCTGTTAAAGGTATTGAGATTTTCCTGATAGGCACATCCGGTGAATATCAATAAAAAAAATAAAAACGAAGCAGTATAAAAACTTTTCATTATAAATATCTTTTAAGGGATTTCTAATTGTTTTATTAAATCTTAAAAAACCTTAAAACTCAATATTATGCTTAAAAAGATTTACTATGTATGGTTTTAAAATACAAATGATAATCAAGAAATGGAGGACTAAAGCTATCTATAAAGAACAAAAAGGCAAAATTATAGCATTATAAAGTCTAAACAAATAGGGGTTAAAATGCATTCTTTATCTATACAACCAGACCATCTTCCAATGCTTGAAAAAATGTCTAACACAATTCGTTTTTTGTGTGCGGATATGGTTCAATCTGCAAATAGCGGACATCCAGGAGCTCCAATGGGACTAGCAGATATTGCTACTGTTCTTTCTTTTCATATTAATATTAATCCTAAAAATCCTAATTGGATAAATCGCGATAGATTAGTTTTTAGTGGGGGACATGCTAGTGCTTTGGTGTATAGTTTAATCCATTTGTGGGGCTTTGATATTACTTTAGATGATTTGAAATCTTTTCGTAAGTTTGGATCAAAGACACCTGGTCATCCAGAATTTGGTCATACACAAGGGGTAGAGATTACCACAGGTCCATTAGGGCAGGGTGTGGCTAATGCTGTTGGATTCGCTATGGCATCTAAGTATGCTCAAAGTATTTTGGGAGAAAAGGTTATCAATCATAAAGTCTATTGTTTTTGTGGAGATGGAGATCTTGAAGAAGGTATTAGCTATGAAGCTTCTTCGATAGCAGGTCATCATAGGCTTGATAATCTTATTATGATTTATGATAGCAATGCTATCACTATAGAGGGTGATTTAAATGTTGCGATGAGTGAAGATATAAGCAGGAGATTTGATGCACAAGGTTGGAGGGTTTTAAAATGTAATGGTCATGATTTTATTTCCATTAATAATGCTATCGCAGATGCTAGAAAATCTGATAAACCCACCATTATTATTGCAAACACAACGATTGCCAAAAATGCACTAGGGTTAGAAGGTTCTCATAAATCTCATGGAACACCCTTGGGTGAGGAAGTTATTAGAACTTCAAAAAAAGCTTTTGGTTTTGATGAGAGGGAGACTTTTGCGATTGCAGATGATGTGGCAATTCGTTTTAAAAATGTACTAGAAAGAGGGGAGTTGAGTGAAAAGATTTGGCAAGATTCACTCCAAGAAAGTGTAAAACAGAAGATTTATGAACTACAACATCCTGATTTTTCTAAGATTGTTTATCCTGATTTTTCAACTTCAACTAGCTTGGCAACTAGAGTGAGTAATGGAAAGATTTTAAATGCCATTTCCAAAGCACTAGAAGGGTTTATTGGTGGAAGTGCAGATCTTGCACCATCAAATAATACGCATTTAGAAGGACGAGGGGATTTTCCAAAAGGAAAAAATCTACATTTTGGAATACGCGAACACGCGATGGGAGCTATCAGTAATGCTTTAGCAAATTATGGACTATTTTTACCTTTTTGTGCGACATTTTTTGTTTTTAGTGATTATATGAGTGCGAGTATCCGAGTGGCTTCTATTATGAAAGCAAAATTATTTTATATCTTCACTCATGATAGTATTGGTGTAGGAGAGGATGGGGCAACGCATCAACCCATTGAGCAGCTCACCCATCTCAGAGCTATTCCTAATCTTTATGTGTTTCGCCCTGCTGATGCGTATGAAAATATTGCTTGTTGGAAAATAGCACTTGGATTAAAAAGTCCCAGTGCGTTTGTGCTTTCAAGACAAAATTTACCAGTTCTTAGAGCAGTTCAAGAAGATAAAGTTTCAAGAGGTGGATATATTTTGAAGGATTGTGCTTCTGCACAAATAACACTTTTAGCCACAGGTTCTGAAGTGCATATCGCATTAGAAGGGGCAAAGATATTAGAAGGTCAAGGAATTGCAACCAGGGTTGTTAGTGTACCTTGTTATGATTTGCTTATCTCTCAGGATAAAGAATATATTCGATCCCTTTTTGGAGATACTAAGGTTCTAGCCATAGAGGCTTCTAGGGGGATTGAATGGTATGTTTTTGCTGATGATGTGCTTGTTATGGATAGTTTTGGAAGTTCTGCAAAAGGCGATGAGTTATTCAAACATTATGGCTTCAGTGCTGAAAATATTGCCGTGAGAGCAAAAGCATTGATCAAATAAGGATAGATGCTAAAATGTTTGATACAATAAATACAAAAAACTAATTAAAAAGGGAATTGTATTGAAAGAACTTTTTGAACAAAAATCTCCCCTGTATGTGTTTTCTACCCAAAGATATATTAATGAATTTTATAGAGAATTTGAAGATGGTTTTTTGCCTCAAGTTATGGGTGCAGGGGAGTTTTTTTCTACCATTGTATTTGTACCTTTTCTCAAGGCTGTACCAAAAAATATTCGCAAGGTATTTTTGTTAAGTGCTATCGCACAAGCTGAAAATCTCACTTCTATGCTCGTATTTGAAAAAAGTTTTTTGGCTTATTTGGAAAGTAGTTCTTTTTTATTTAATTTTTTTGATGAGATGACCTCATTTTTAATAGATATTAAACAAATCCCTTTAAAGGATACATACGGGGATTACGAAGATCATTTACAGGTTCTTTTTGGTATCTATGAAAAATATACTCAAAAGCTTAAAGAATATGGATTCTACGATGCTTTAGTTGGAAATAATTATGAGATATTGAATAAATATTTTGAAAATAATTCTTGTGTTGAGTTTTATTTAGATGGTTTTTTATCCACTCAAGAGAAGCAGATTTTGACCAAAGTTTCAGAGGTGGTTCCGGTATTTTTACACATTAAAACAGATCAGTATAATCTTTCTCATTTTGATTTTCTCAATATCGCTTTTGAGCCAGATTATGAGTATAAAATTAATCTAGGAAACTCTGAAATTATTTCAAAAAAATCTATTGCAAATCAAAACGAAATTCAAGTTTTTGGTTTCAGTTCAAGACTTTCACAAACAGCTTTGGTTTTTGCAAGAGTGAATGAATGGTTGAGTTCGGGTATAGATCCTCAAAAGGTAGCAATTATTACTCCAAGTGAAGATTTTGCCAAGTATCTCAAGCTTTTAGATAAACACAATAATCTCAATCTTGCAATGGGTAAAAATATAGCAGAATATCCTTATATTCAAACACTAAAAAACAAGCTCAAATCTATAAAAGAAACCCCATTACAGGAAAAAGAACATCCTTTATATTGGCTCGTGCAGATAACAAATGAAGTCTTAGAATCTAACTCCGATAAAGGAATTTTGATAAATTTTCACGACGAACTGATAACATCTTATGAGAAAATTAAAAATATTTTTGATGAATTCTCTTATTGTGAAATTTTGGAATTGTATTTATCGGATTTTATGAATTTTCGTATAGATGATGCAAGTGGTGGAAAGATAAAAGTAATGGGTGTCTTAGAATCCAGAGGTCTTAGCTTTGAAGCTGTTGTGATTGTGGATTTTAACGATCAATTTGTACCTAGTTATAAAGATAGTGATATGTTCTTAAATACCACTATTAGAAAATCATTACAAATCCCTACTGTAAAAGATAGACAGGATTTACAAAAGCATTATTATTTACAGATTTTTAAAAATACTCATAAGGTTGATATTGTTTTTACAAATACCGAAAGTAATCCATATTCCAAAATGCTTGATGAACTTGATTTGAGTGAAAAAATCATAAATGGAGATGAAAAATACACTATTTTTCCAATCAACGAAGAAAAAATTTACAAAAAAGAAGAGATTGTTTTGAAGATACCATCAGATTTTGTATTTTCGGCTTCAAAACTCAATACCTTTTTTTCTTGTAAGCGAAGATTTTATTATGCCTACATAGAAAAACTTACACCCCCAAAAGATTCTAGTGGAGAGATAAGCTCTATCATTCACCAGGCTTTGAATTTGCAATACAGCGCCTTTATTGGAAAGGTTTTAGATGTGCAGACTATCAAAAACAATTTTCAAAAATACATCGATCAATTTCAAGTGGATAGTAAAATCAATAAACTTAAGATTGAAATGGCGGCTTTTGAACTTCAAAATTTTTGGAAAATAGAACAAAAGAGATCTTTTGAAGGTTGTATGGTATTGGGTTGTGAGCAAGAATTTAGAACAAATATAGCAGGATTTAATTTTTTAGGTAGGATAGATAGAATTGATGAGTTAGATGGTGTTATTTATTTGATTGATTATAAATACAAATCTAAGCTAAAGGTGAATTCAAAAAAAGAAACCCAATACCCCGATTTTCAGCTGGCAGTTTATGACTATGGAGCTAGATCTTTAGGCTATGATGGAAAAATAAAAGGTTATATCTATGATCTCAAAAAAGGAGAATTATTAGAAGAGGAATCTTTTGAAAAAAATAAACAAAAATTGCTAGAAGAATTAAAAATATTCCACGAAGAAATAAACTTTGAAACTACAGAAGAAAAGAAAACCTGCAGATATTGTCCCTATGAGGATATTTGCTGTGTTTAGAAGATGTAAATATCTTCTTTTGAGTTTTAATTTTAGAGTAGAAATCAGTCTTTTAGACTTGCGATTTGCTCTTTAGAAACGACGGTAAATTTTGTATTTTCATTGCATTTAGAATTTCTAGCTTCCTCCAAAAGTTGCTTGATGTCTGCATCAACATAGGGATCGATATAGCCTAATTCAAATTTTTGACGGCTAATATTTGCATAAAATTCTCCATCTTTTTTTACAATCACCACGCTATAATCTTTTGAAATAGACATAATTTGGATTTTTAGTGACATTTCTAATTTTTGATTGGTTGTAAAAATCAAGAACTTTTTCTCATGGGTTTGTTTATATTTATAATAGTAGTTATATACAGCCTTTTCATTATCGCTTAATTTATTTTTATCTAATCTACGTAGGTATTGACCTAAAAATGTCATCGTGCAATATGAATCATTAATATCATGCTTAAAGAACATGTTTTTGATAGCCTTTGAATTCATTCCTAGTTTCCATATCCTATCATCAAGCTGTGTTGCGCACACATTCATCGCTTCAACTGTTTTATCTATTAGAAGTTCATAAAACTTTTTAAATGTTGCTTCAAAGAGTTTAAAAAATTGTGCCTTAAAATTTTCAGCCAATTTTGTAAGATTTTCCAGAGTTTTTTGGAGTATTTTTATTTCTTCTTCAGATTTTGAGATGATCGCACGTATATTTTCTAGTTTTGCATTCAAGGCTTTTTCATCATTTTTTTTGTTCTCTAGCTTGAGTCTTATTTGTTTGATTTCATACACCCCGTTGCGGATTTTGTTGTTTAATTGGAGAATTTTTTCTTTTGTTCCTAAAATAGCTTTAGTAACGCCTCTATAGTTGTATTGCATGTCCAAAAAAGATTCTTCATAAATTTTACTCGCATTTATATTGACATTTTTTGTGAAATTTTTATAAGAATACTCTAGCCTATTAAGTCGTTGTAAATCTATAACAAAGGCATCCATCGTGATATTTCTATCTGTAAATACCAAATAATCCATTGCTTTTAATAGGAATCGTTTGGTTTGCAAATAGTTGATTTTAGCTTTTTCATTTGATTCATTCATAATAAAATTAATCGCACTGAATTCTTGTGCAAAATATTCCTTCAAACAATCTTGTACCGAAGAAGTCAGTTCGATATTTTTTAATGTGAAATAATTTGTTTCTTTAAATATCTTTTGTGCTATTTGATTGCGAATATCCTGTTCTTTTTGCTTAAGTTCTTCATCGGAGTTACTTTTCCAAAAGTCTATTTCTTTGATGATTGAACCAGGTGGAAAATCTTGATAATAAGAGGCTTTGGCATCTGTGATTGAATATCCATTACTATCACATCGAAATTCCACTAGCATACCCACAACGGGCAAAAATCTGGAATCGTGCCAACTTTCTTTTCTTAGCTCAAATATTTTTTTGGAAGAATTGGTCACGACCCCTGAACCTGTTGAAATAGAATATCTCAATATTTTTCCGTGCATTATCAATCCTAATTTTTGTTGTGCGTTCGCTACTGTGCTATAATTCTAAAATTAGAATTCTATCTAAAAGGACAAACTATCAAAAAATTATACACTTTTGTCATATTTTCTGCAACTTTTATATTTTTTTCTATCGCTACAATATTTGGTAATACTGGCTTAGTGGGGAAGTTTGGGGTTTTTTTTGCAGAAAAAAATATCTATATTTTTGGATATTTTTCTTATGTGTACTTGCTTTTTTTGATTTATCCTGCCTATAGGTTGTATAAGAATCAAGAGTTTAATCAACGTCGTTTGGAACTTATACTAGGCGGAATTTTAGGATTTCTTGGGCTACTTATTGCTCAAGCGATGATTTTTCAAAAAGGATTTTTGGGTCAAATTATTTTCGATTTTTTACATCCATTTATAGGAACCTTTGGAATTTTTATCTTGGTATTATTGATGTTTTTTATTGCTTATATAATCTTTTTTCAAAGACATTTTATGCGTTTGACTCTTGTTGTTAGAATGTATTTTAAAAAAGTTTCAGATTTCATAAAGGATGTTGATTTTAAAACCTTTGGAAAACATATTTCAATATTTGATAAAACTAAAAATGATGCACATTTTCATCCTAAACCCATTTCTGATATACAAATCTTTAATCCAACCTCAATTTCAAATAAAGAAGATGAAGATTCTCAAGATACTCTTAGTTTAAAAGCCCCTGAAATTCGTTTTAATGAAAATAATATTAAGGTCACTTATAATCATGTTGTAGATAAAAATGATGAAGAAAAAAAATATGCAGATATGGTTAGATTGGTTGGTGAAGATGAGGAAGGAGAGGTTCGAAAAGCAGATGTTGAATACTTTTTGGATAAAAATAAAAAATTCTTTGATCAGTTATCCAAAGAACATTTTGAAGAACAAGGAGAGCAAAAATCTAACAAAGATTTTGAGAAAATCATAAGAGATATTTCAAAAAATATTCAAACAACAAAGAAAATTTCTAAAGAAGAGGTTTTTTCAGATATAAGTCATCTTGATGAAAAATCATCACTACTCAAAGAGGATTTGAAATCCGATGAAGTTAGCCATTTTCAAGAAAAATCAGTAGATAATTTTAATTCTCAAGAGTATTTGGAAGCATCTCAAACGATTCAGCAAAATCAGGGAACAGATATTATAGGTGAAATACCTAGTTTTACTCAAAATATTCCTACATATAGATCAAAAACGGTTATAGTAAAAGAGCTTAGTGAGAATACACAACTTCTTCAAGAGCTTGAATTTGGAGAACCAGAGAAACCAAAAGACTATAAACTCCCTAATCTTGATCTTTTAGAAAAACCAAAAACTAAATCAATTCAAATTGATGAAAATGAAATCGATCAAAAAATTCAAGATCTTCTCGCAAAACTGAAGATGTTCAAAATCGATGGAGATATTTCTAGAACTTATTCAGGTCCAATTGTCACAACTTTTGAATTTAAACCCGCAGCAAATGTCAAAGTTAGTAGGATTTTGACTTTGGGAGATGATTTGGCGATGGCACTTAGGGCACAATCTATACGTATTCAAGCTCCAATACCAGGAAAAGATGTTGTGGGCATTGAAATACCTAATGCCAAAACAGAGATTATTTATTTGCGCGAGATATTAGAAAGTGATCTTTTTGAGAATTCTTCTTCGCCACTTACTTTGGCACTTGGAAAAGATATTGTTGGTAATCCATTTATTACCGATCTAAAAAAACTTCCTCATCTTTTGATTGCTGGAACGACAGGAAGTGGTAAAAGTGTGGGTGTAAATTCAATGATATTGTCACTTCTTTTTAGAAATTCTCCAGATAATCTTAAGCTTATTATGATAGATCCTAAAATGGTTGAATTTAGCATGTATAGTGATATACCGCATTTGCTCACTCCTATTATTACAGATCCTAAAAAAGCAATTTCAGCATTGGCAAGCGCAGTCAATGAGATGGAACGTCGTTATAAGATTATGAGTGAGTCAAAGACAAAGAATATTGACAAATACAATCCCAAGGCCAAACAAGAAGGTTTGGAGGTTTTTCCATTTTTGGTGATTATTATTGATGAACTTGCTGATTTAATGATGACTGGAGGAAAAGAAGCTGAATTTCCAATTGCCAGAATTGCCCAAATGGGTAGAGCAGCAGGGCTTCACCTCATAGTTGCTACCCAACGTCCTAGCGTGGATGTGGTAACTGGGCTTATAAAAACCAATCTTCCTTCAAGGATTAGTTTTAAAGTAGGTTCAAAAATAGATTCTAGGGTTGTTTTAGATACTGAAGGAGCACAAAGTCTTTTAGGAAGGGGGGATATGCTATTTACTCCCCCTGGTGTTAGTGGGGTTGTTAGGCTTCATGCTCCTTGGGCATCAGAAGAAGAAATTGAAGAAATTGTAGAATTTATCAAATCTCAAAGAGAGGTTGAATACGATAAGAGTTTTTTCGTTGAAGAATCTAATCTCGTTTCTAAAAACATTCCTTCTGAAGGTGGAGAACTCATTGATGATGCCAAAAGAATTATCTTGCAGGATAGAAAAACTTCTATCAGCTACCTGCAAAGAAAACTTGGAGTGGGATATAATAAATCTGCTTCCATTATTGAAGAGCTTGAAAGTCAGGGATTTCTCTCTCCTCCAAATTCAAAAGGAATTAGAGAGATTGTGGGGAATTAAATATTTTTCGAAATATCTTGGAATTTATTTATTTTTGAGTTAATATTTTAAAATACATTTTATAAGGATTTTTATGTGGATTACTAGACAAATTAGCCCAAATTTTAGGCAGGAATACACCATCGAAACGAAGATTCTTGATGCTAGAAGCAAGGAACATATCTTAGAAATTTTTAAAAGTGATGATTTTGACCAAATTGCAATGATAGATGAAAAATACATTATGTTAAAAAAATATCTCTACATTGAAAGTGAATTAAATGCTCACATAGGCATGTGCTCTCATCCAGATCCAAAAAATGTTTTGATATTGGGAGGATTTAATCTTGAGGTTGCCTATGAAATTTTGAGGCATGAGGGAGTAGAAGTTGATTTTGTCCAAAGCGACGAGAAGGTTTTTGACTCTCTTATTAGTTTTTTGCCAAATTTTTCTTCAGTGACTCAAGATATTAGATTTAAAAAATATGATAGAGCGATCGATTTGCCTGTAAAAAAGTATGATCTCATTATTTGCCTCAATCAACCAAATAGACATGAGATAGATGGAATTTCTAGGATGCTTTCAAAAGAAGGTATTTTGATTTTTTCTACAAAACATCCATTGCTAGAATTTGATTCTTTTAAAGATAGTATTTCAAGTGCAGGTGAATTTTTTAATATAGTGATGCCATTTTTTGCTCCTCTGTCAATTATTACCGACAAAGGTTTTGTTTTTGCGTCCAAAAGATACCACCCTTTGGCAGATATGCTATTGCAAAAAATAGATATGCTAGAAGGACTTAAATATTATAATCCTGATATTCATCAGGCTAGTTTTGCATTGCCAAATCTTCTGAATGAAAAACTCAAGGGTATATTAAAAAATTAAATATGTCAGCTTTTAAATACGCTATTGTCATTACTGGAGGTATAGGAACAGGAAAAAGTTCAGTTTCAACTATTTTACGTTTGTATGGCTATACCATTATAGATGCAGACAAGATAGCCCATCAGGTTTTGGAAGAAAATAGTGCTTTAGTGAAAGAATTATTTTCTCAGGATATTTTAGACAAAGATTTGAAAATAGATAGAAAAAAACTAGCTCAAATTATATTTTCTAATGAAAAAGACAGAAGAAAATTAGAACATTTTTTGCACCCAAAAATACGTCAAGAAATACTCAATCAAGCCTCAGATCTTGAGATTTATAAGCAATATTATTTTTTAGATATCCCATTATTTTTTGAAGTTGGAGGTAGAGAAACTTATGAGGTTGATAAGGTTTTATTGATCTATGCTCCTAGAGAAATGCAAATACAAAGAATTGTGACTAGAGATGGCATTTCTGAAGAAGAAGCGATAAAACGCATTGATGCACAAATGGATATTGAGAAGAAAAAATTGCAAAGTGAAAATATCATCAAGAACACAAGAGGCTTGAAATATCTTCAAGAAGAGGTCGAGAATTTTTTAAAAACACTTTGAATTGATATATTAACATGCGGTGAATTTAAAATTTTAGATTACCAAATATTATCATTAAGGGTTTTTTGGAGACATAATATAGCTTAAAAAAATTGAGGATTTAGAGAGATTTTTAAGCTATAAAGGTTTATAATTCTCGCAGATTAATCCTAATTTGAAGGAAAAATATGATAACTCTCAAGAAAGCTTTATCGCTAAATGAAGAAGAACTCAAACATATAAAAGATGATATTGCAAAGAAAGTCAAAGAAAATCTTGAGATAAATGCTTATATAACAGATCCCTTATCGAGTGCTGATAAAGGGGTTCCTATTTTAATAAAAGACAATATAAATGTAAAAGATTGGGAGATTACTTGTGCTAGCAAGATACTCAAAGGCTACATATCCCCTTATAATGCAAGCGTAATAGATAAACTTCATCAAAATGGCATGTGTGCTTATGGAAGAGCGAATATGGATGAATTCGCTATGGGTAGCACAACTGAATCAAGTTGCTATGGTAGAACTAAAAATCCTAGAGATATTTCAAGGGTTCCTGGAGGAAGTTCTGGAGGAAGTGCTGCAGCGGTTGCTGCTGGTATTGCAATAGCAGCACTTGGAAGTGATACGGGCGGTTCTATCAGACAACCTGCAGCGTTTTGCGGATGTGTAGGATTAAAACCTACATATGGAAGGGTCAGCAGATATGGACTTGTTGCTTATAGCTCTAGTCTTGATCAGATTGGTCCTATTACTCAAAATATTGAAGATTGTGCCATATTGTTTGATGCCATCAGTGGTTTTGATAAGATGGATTCAACTAGTTTTAATCTACCCTCTACTCAGACATTTTCAAAATTAGATGGAGATAGAAGATTTAAAATAGCTGTTTTGGATGATTATCTCAAAGATGCTGATCTTGAAATTCAAAAATCTTATCAGGATACTATCAAGACGCTTGAATCAATGGGGCATAAAATAGTTTCCAAGAGTATGTTAGATACGAGTTATCATATCTCTGCATATTATATTATTTGCACTGCTGAAGCGAGTTCAAATCTAGCTAGGTTTGATGGCGTAAGATATGGAAATAGGGCTGATTGTTTGGATGATTTGAAGGATTTGTATATCAAAACTAGAAGCGAGGGATTTGGTGAAGAAGTTAAAAGACGGATTATGTTAGGAAGTTTTGTTCTAAGCAGTGGTTATTATGATGCCTATTATATCAAAGCTCAAAAAATCAGAAAAATGATACAGCGACAATATGAAGAAATATTTGATGATGCTGATATGATTTTAAGCCCTATAGCTCCTAGTGTTGCCCCAAAATTTGGAAGTTCACACTCCCCTCTTGAAATGTATTTGAGTGATATTTATACTATTGGTGTAAATCTTGCTGGTATCCCTGCAATTTCTTTGCCAGTGGGAAAATCAAAAGACAATCTTCCTGTTGGAATGCAGCTTATCGGAAAAAATTTTGGTGAGCAAGAGATACTTGATTGTGCTTATGGAATCGAAAAGATTTTAGATATAGATTTTAATTAGGAGAAAAAATGAGATTGATACAAAAAGCCCTAACTTTTGAGGATGTATTATTAGTGCCGGGTTACTCTGAAGTGTTACCAAAAGAGGTTTGTGTTGTCTCTAAACTCACTAGAAATATCACTCTGAATATTCCTTTTGTAAGTGCGGCTATGGATACAGTAACAGAGTATAGAACAGCTATTTCGATGGCTAGATTAGGCGGAATAGGGATTATCCACAAAAATATGGATATTGCTTCTCAAGTCAATCAAATAAAAAAAGTCAAAAAAAGTGAAAGTGGCATCATTACAGATCCTATTTATATCCAAGCTAATCGTAGCTTGGCAGATGCAAAGGCAATCACTGATAATTATAAAATTTCAGGCGTTCCAGTTGTTGATTCTGATGGATTACTCATAGGTATTCTCACTAATAGAGATGTCAGATTTGAAACAGATTTGAGTAAAAAGGTTGGAGATGTAATGACAAAAGCTCCACTTATAACAGCGAATGTAGGTATTAGTTTGGAAGAAGCTAGAGAGATTATGCACAAACACAGGATAGAAAAACTTCCCATTGTTGATAATAAAAATGTTCTAAAAGGTTTGATTACTATTAAAGATATTCAAAAACGTATTGAATATCCTAATGCAAATAAAGATGAATTGGGGCGATTGAGGGTTGGTGCAGCTATAGGTGTCAATCAGATTGATAGGGCAGAAGCGTTGGTTCAAGCGGGTGTAGATGTATTGGTATTAGATAGTGCTCATGGGCATTCTGTTAATGTTATTCGAACATTGGAAAATGTAAAAAATAAATTAAAAGTAGATGTTATTGTTGGGAATGTTGTGACTCCTAAGGCTACTTCAGATCTTATTAGTGCTGGAGCAGATGCAATAAAGGTGGGTATAGGACCAGGTAGTATTTGCACTACAAGAATCGTAGCTGGAGTAGGTATGCCTCAGATTTCAGCTATTGATGGTTGTGCAGGTGTAGCAATCAAGCATGGAGTACCTATTATTGCAGATGGAGGGATAAAATATTCAGGCGATATCGCAAAAGCTCTCGCTGTAGGTGCTTCTAGCGTCATGATAGGGAGTTTGTTAGCTGGAACAGAAGAATCCCCTGGAGATTTGATGATTTTCCAAGGCAGACAATATAAAAGTTACAGAGGAATGGGAAGCATTGGTGCAATGAGTAAGGGTAGCTCAGATAGATATTTCCAAGAAGGGACAGCTCAAGAAAAACTTGTTCCTGAGGGTATTGAGGGTAGGGTGCCTTATCGGGGAAAGATTGCTGATGTGATACATCAGTTAGTTGGAGGACTTAGATCTTCTATGGGGTATTTGGGTAGTAAGGACTTGAGACATTTGCAAGAAAATGCAGAATTTGTAGAAATTACTTCTGCTGGACTTAGAGAATCACATGTTCATGATGTTGATATTACAAAAGAAGCTCCTAATTATCACGGATGATGAAAGTCATCAAAACTAGTGATAATACCTTCACTTTGTATAACAAAGAATTCAATGAATGTTATCATAGTCTTGGAGATGGCGCTTATACAGAGACATTATATAAACATATTTTGCCACCCATAGAGCTCACAAATCTGTTTTACAAGTCGCATCTTAGGATTTTGGATATTTGCTTTGGACTTGGATACAATTCTTTTACAACTATTTCACAGTATTTGAAGAGGCGGTATAAAGGGAAATTAGAGATATTTTCACCTGAAAAAGACGGAAAAATATTTGAAAAATTAGCTTTATTAGAATATCCTGCAGAGATTGAAAATATTGATATTTTTAAGATTATCAATGAATTGCAAACTACTAAAAAATCCTTTCCAACTCCACAGATTAGTCTTGAAATATTTTTTGGTGATGCTAGAGAATATCTTGATACCTTTAGAACAAATAGCATTGATATTATTTACCAAGATCCCTTTAGCCTGAAAAAAAATCCAGAGTTATGGGATGCCAAGTATTTTGCAAAGCTATTTGAAATAGCAACAGATGAATCTATTGTTACAACTTATTGTACGCATTCAGCTGTAAAACGAACAGCCAAAGAGGCGGGTTTTTTTGTTTATGAACATCAAAGTGGCTTTACTAGAAAAAGCACTCTATTGACAAAAAAACCACTAGATAAATTGAATTTTATTGAATATAACTAAGCATTTCTTTTATGAGTTAAATCTTAATATTTGTTTGATTTTTTTATAAAACCTAAGATAAAAACTAGCTTGAAATAAAAATAGAGGATTTTTTTGAAGATAGGATTTGATTCTATATAGCAATAGAGTTTTTTTATGCAGTGCTATGATTGTGCATGGTAGTCTATTGAGATGTTCTTGTAAAAAAGGAGTTTGTGCGAGATAAAAAAACCATAGATCGGATTTGGGTTCATCTGTATAAAACCAAGGCTTTTTATGACCTGCATAATGGATTTGAATCGGTTGAAGTCTGGCTTCGTCAATTTGTTTTTGAGTATAAACACAAGGTGAGAGTTTTTCCCATTTTTCTCCACACACTTTCCAAGTATAATTTGCAATCATATGCTTGAGACTAAGTGTATGAATATGCGGATAACAAATGATATTGAGCACATCTTGTTCAGGTAGGATAAGCTTGTGGATATTTGATGTTGCATAATCGATGAATTTTTGTTCGATATTATTTTTTCGCATTGCTTTTAGATTGGCGATAAAATATCCTGCACCTATGCCATTTTGAATTGCTTCAAATTCTATTTTTGAGAACTTTTTATAACCCTCTTTCCAGCCGATAAGAGGATAAAATTGATCAGGATTGTTTAATTTGATTCCTGCTAGATACGAGGAAGTGTTTGCGTCAAAATCTAAAAAACTCTCGCTCACATCTCCTAGAAATACTACATCAACATCTGTAATGATTATTTTGTCATATTGCGGAAAAAATCTTGATGGAATAAATTTATAAA
This sequence comes from Helicobacter cappadocius, assembly GCF_030688855.1. Taxonomy (GTDB): domain Bacteria; phylum Campylobacterota; class Campylobacteria; order Campylobacterales; family Helicobacteraceae; genus Helicobacter_J; species Helicobacter_J cappadocius. The sequence continues at coordinate 37,548 of NZ_JAUYZK010000002.1, forward strand.
AAATTTCTTTGCTGAAATGATGTTTTGAAGTAAGACTTTCCCAAATATCGCTAAAGAGTCCTTTAGTATTAATAAATTCCAAAGAACAGTTTGAAAAGGATTCAATGGTCTTTTGTAGGGAGGCTTGTTGATCTTGGGTGATGTTATCATGTAGAACATAGAGTTTATATTCTATCCCCCCCCCCCATATAGGTATATTTTGTATTTTTTAGTAGCGAAAAAAAAGCTACGCTAGCAGGAATAACATAATTAGTATCAAAACAAAACATCACTGGAATAATTTGTTTTTGAGCGGTTGTGTTTTGCATCAATATCCTTTTTGAGATTATATGGGGAATTGTATAGAGATTTTTATAAAAGATTGCTTGAAATCCTCGCCATTAAAGGCGAGGATGGATAATCGAATTTTATTCTACTTCTGCATCAATGATATCATCATCTTTTTTATTTTTGTTGGATTGAGCATTTTGATCGCCACCTTCTTTTGCATACATAGCTTCAGCAAGTTTGTGACTAGCTTCAGTTAAAGCTTTTAGTTTTGTATCGATTTCTTCTTTTGAAGCATTTTCATTTTTTAAAGTTTCTTTGAGATCATCAAGAGCTTTTTGAATTTTCTCTACTTCTGTAGCTTCGAGCTTGTCTTTTAGTTCTGTTAAACTTTTTTCAGTTTGATACACTAAGCTATCAGCTTGATTTCTTGATTCAATAGCTTCTTTTCTTTTGGAATCTTCTTCTTTATGAAGTTCAGCATCTTTCACCATTTTTTCTATTTCACTATCAGATAAACCACTTGATCCAGAAATTTTGATTTCTTGAGATTTTCCACTCGCTTTGTCTTTTGCTGATACAGTTAAGATTCCATTTGCATCTATATCAAAAGTAACTTCAATTTGAGGCACTCCTCTAGGGGCAGCTGGAATGCCTGTAAGATCAAATTTTCCTAGAGATTTATTGTCTTTAGCTAGTTCTCTCTCTCCTTGCAAAACATGAATAGATACTGCAGGTTGATTGTCTTCAGCAGTTGAGAATACTTGAGCTTTTTTTGCAGGAATGGTTGTTCCTCTATCTATTACCTTGGTCATTACTCCACCTAGAGTTTCAATACCCAAACTAAGTGGTGTTACATCGAGCAACAATACATCTTTTACATCACCTTTTAAAACCCCTCCTTGAATGGCCGCACCAATAGCAACAACTTCATCAGGATTTACAGATTTATTGAGCTCTTTACCGATAAAATCTTTTACTCTTTGTTGAGCTTTTGGAATTCGCGTAGAGCCACCTACCATTACCACTTCAGAAATATCGCCTTTGCTAAGTCCGGCATCTTTGATAACAAATTCAATTTTTTTGATAGTTTCATCTATGAGATCATCTATCAAATTTTCAAATTTAGCTCGTGTTAGTTTTTTTACAAAGTGTTTTGGACCACTTGCATCAGCAGTAATGAAGGGGAGATTAATTTCAGTTTCTTGAGCTGAACTCAACTCTTTTTTTGCATTTTCAGCCGCATCTTTGAGTCTTTGAAGGGCCATAATATCGGATTTGATATCAATGCCACTTTCGTCCTTGAATTCTTTTGCTGCCCAGTCAATGATCCGATTATCAAAGTCGTCACCGCCTAAAAAAGCATCTCCACCAGTTGCTAAAACCTCTACAACATTGTCACCTGTTTCTAGGACAGTAACATCAAATGTTCCTCCACCTAGATCATAAACCATGATTTTTTCTGATTCTTTCTTATCAAGTCCATAGGCAAGGGCAGCTGATGTGGGCTCATTAATAATTCTTAAAACATTCAGACCAGCAATAGTCCCTGCTTCTTTTGTAGCCTTTCTTTGTGCGTCATTAAAGTATGCAGGAACGGTGATAACAGCTTCATTTACCTCTTCTCCTAAATAAGCCTCCGCATCTTCTTTAAGTTTCATTAAGATTTTTGCAGAGATTTCTTGGGGAGTATAAACTTTGTCTGCTATTTCTATTGCACAGGCTCCATTTCTATCAACGATTTTATAAGGAAGTCTTTTTTCAGCTTCTTTAGCTTTATCCTCATTGAACATTAAGCCCATAATTCTTTTGATAGAATAAATAGTTTTTTGAGGATTTGTGATGGCCTGTCTTTTTGCAGGTTCACCTACCAATATTTCACCCTTATCTGTAAAAGCCACGATGGAAGGAGTTGTATTTTTACCTTCTTTGTTAGCGATGATCTTTGCTTCATTTCCTTCATAAACTGCCATCGCAGAATTTGTTGTTCCTAAGTCGATTCCAATTACTTTTGCCATTTTTTATCCTTTGTATTAAATTTAGTTTTTTGCGATACTTACCATTGCTGGTCTTAGAACTCTTTCTTTATACTTATAACCCTTCTGTAAAACTTGCACGATGTCTCCATCTTGTTTGTCTTCTGCAGGAACTTGCATAATAGCATCATGGAAATTAGGATCGAAGTTTTCACTACAAGAAATTCCTTCAATACCATGTTTTGCTAAAACTTTATGCAAATTATCAAGCGTGAGTTCTAATCCTTGTGAAATACCCTCCGCTCCTGAAGTTTCTTTTGCACTTTGGAGTGCTTTTTCGAGGGTATCCACAATAGGCAATAGATCACGTGCTATTTTTTCATAAGCGTATTCTAAAGCCTGGTATTTGTCTTTTTCAAGACGTTTTTTGGTATTTTCAAAATCCGCGTGAACACGAATATAATTTTCTTGAAGTTCTTGATATTTTTTTTCATAGTCCTCCTGTTTTGGGGTATCTTCTTGTTTGGAAGAATCTTCTTTAGATATATCTTGATCTTGAATTTCTTCTTGATTTTCTGGGTTTGTTTCCATTTTTACTCCTTTGATGTTAAATTTACGAAGCTATTTCTTCATAAAAATATGTATAGTTCTTGTTTAGTTCCCCCATACAAAACATTTGTGCCTCTTTTTTATCAATACTGATGTCTTGAACAATACCAATACTACCTTCTGGAACGGTATTTTCAAAATAGATTCCCTTAGGTAATCTATCAAAAATATGTCCATCAGTTATTTCAAAGAATAATTTATGAAACTCTTGATACCTAAGTAGAAGAGCTAAAAATTCTATGCCAAATTTGTGTAAAGCTACATTAGAAACAAGATTTAGTTTTTCTAGTAGGGCTGTAGCACAAACTTGAGAAGCAATTTTTTTAATATCCTCAAATTCCAATCCGATAAGCTCTTTTAAAAATCGCTCCACAGAATGATTAAAGGGAACAGCAATTTCGTTGTTTTCAAAAGCTAATATTAAAAATCTATTCTCATAATTGATAACCTCTTTTAGTATTTGTGATGTTTTTTCTCTAATAACACAAAAAACACCAATTTTTTGACAGGCTTGTTGGATTTTCCCAATATCTACATTTAGAATGTTTTCTTTGTATTGGAGATTGGCTCTCCAGTAGCCTTTGAGTGCCCTGTTGGTTGGAATCCTTCCACTGCTGATGTGAGGTTGGGTTAAGATTCCTTCTTCTGAAAGAATTTTAAAGTAGTTTCTAATCGTCGCAGAGGAAATTTTTATGCTCATAGACATTTTTAGAGACTCCGATCCTATCGGTTCATTGAATTGGACATATCGTTTGATGATTCCATCTAAAAGCAAATCTTTTTTATGATTCATATCTAAAACCTTATTTGCGTTTTTAATGCGAAAAATATCTTGCGGTATTATAGCAAAAAAAGTTAATGAAATTAGCATTCATATAAAATTATTGCTAAAATTTTAAAAGGTTTAGTCAATATCAATAAACTTATATAAAGTAGATGACTAAATATTCTTTATATAAATATCTTGAAATATCGATGAAAATATTTTTATTGTGATTGTAAGTAATTAAATGTTAGAATAGCCCTATGAATATACATACAAAAAATATAGATCAATCTTTGGTTGAACAAATCAGTAGTGTTTCTTTGGCGATGTTTAGGAAGAGTTTCTTTGGCGTTTTTCATGGATCTATATCTTCCAGAATATCTCAAAATAGATTTTTGATAAACAAAAAAGATGCTATTTTTGATAGGATAGATAGCAATTCATTGATTATGCTTTATGATAAAGAAGACTATCGTTGGCAGGAAGCAAGTATAGATGCTTTCATTCATTCTAATATTTATCAAAATATTACAGAAGCACGTTTTGTTGTATATGCTATGCCACCTTATAGCGTAGCATATTCTTTATCACATGATGTTTTGATTCCAAAGGATTATTTTGGTTATCGTTTCTTAGGTAAACAGATAGATATTTTTGATCCAAAAGATTATGATAGTTGGTATGAAAGAGCGGATATTAACATTTTGAGATATTTTAAACAAACAAAAAAAGACTTTATATTTATAAAGGGATATGGAATTTATGCTTATCACAGAGATCTGTATTCTTTGGCAAAAACGATCGCTTTAATAGAAAATAGTTGTAAATTATTAAATCTAGCTAAGATGGTAGATATTGGATATGAAAATGAAACGAGGTTTAATATTTAAGTTTTCAAATATGGCTAAGGAGTGTTCCTTAGCCTAAATGAGAATTATAGTTTGTTTGCGTTTTCAGAAAGATATTGAGCAACTCCATCGTGAGTAGCTTTCATTCCTTTCTCACCTTTTCTCCAACCAGCTGGACAAACTTCACCGTTTTGCTCAAAGAATACCAAAGCATCTACCATTCTTAGCATTTCGTCAATATTTCTACCTAGTGGTAAATCATTAATAACAGCGTGTCTAACAACTTGATTTTTGTCAATCAAAAAAGATCCTCTTAGAGCTACTGCTCCATCAAACAACACATCATAATCTCTTGAAATTTGTTTAGTTACATCAGCAACCATTGGGAAAGTTACATTGCCAATACCACCTTTTTCAATAGGAGTATTTTTCCAAGCAAAATGCACTACTTCAGTATCTGTAGATACGCCAATAACATTAAAACCTTTTTCTTGAAAATCTTTTACACGATGGTCAAAAGCAATTATTTCAGAAGGACACACAAATGTGAAATCCTTTGGCCAGAAGAATACAACTGCACCATTTTTGCCAAGATTTTTTGACAACTCAAAGTCTTCTACGATTTGGTTATTAGCCAATACAGCCGCAGCCTTAAAATCAGGGGCTTTTTTTGTTACTAACATTTTTTCTCCTTAGTGTTAATTCTATGTTCTTGATTTTGATAATGAGATAATAATTATCAATTAGAAATAATAACAATCAAAAGTTAATTGATAAGTAATGTCTTTTGGGAACACAAAACGAAGATGTGTTTATATGGAAATATTTGTCAAAAATGTGGTACAATCCGAAGGAAAATTTTAAAATACAAGGTGAGTTTTATGAAAAATGAATTTCTCTTTACGTCTGAATCAGTGACTGAAGGTCATCCAGATAAAATGGCAGATCAAATAAGCGATGCTGTTTTGGATTATATAATAGGTAGAGATAAAAATGCTAGAGTTGCATGTGAAACGCTTGTTTCTAATGGATTTTGCGTCATAGCTGGGGAATTAAAAACATCTGTTTATGCACCTATGCAAGAGATTGCTAGAGAAGTTATTAAAGATATAGGATATACAGATGCGTTGTATGGATTTGATTATCGAAGTGCAGCTGTATTGAATGGAATTGGTGAGCAGAGTCCTGATATTAATCAAGGGGTAGATAGATCTGATGGTGAGATAGGGGCTGGAGATCAGGGATTGATGTTTGGATATGCTTGTAAGGAAACTGATTCATTGATGCCTTTACCTATTTGGTTTGCTCACAAACTCACTGAAGCACTTGCAAAAAAAAGAAAAGATGGGACACTTCCTTTTTTAAGACCTGATGGTAAGTCTCAAGTAACCGTTAAGTATGTAGATGGAAAACCTGTATCTATTGATACAATTGTTATTTCAACCCAGCATTCTCCTGAGGTTGATCAAAAGCATCTCAGAGAATCTGTCATAGAGGAAATTGTTCATAAGATATTACCTCAGGAGTATTTGAATAATGATATTAAATATCATGTGAATCCAACTGGAAAATTTGTCATTGGTGGACCTCAAGGAGATGCTGGACTTACAGGCAGAAAGATTATTGTAGATACTTATGGCGGGAGCTGTCCTCATGGCGGAGGAGCATTTAGTGGAAAAGATCCCAGTAAGGTTGATAGAAGTGCAGCATATGCAGCTAGATATGTCGCTAAAAATTTAGTTGCTAGTGGAGCTTGTGAAAAAGCTACAGTGCAATTAGCTTATGCTATTGGAGTCGTAGAACCTGTGTCTATTTATGTAAATACGCATGGTACATCTAAATATGATGATGCAAAAATAGAAGCTTGTGTTAGAAAAGTATTCAGACTCACCCCTAAGGGAATTATAGAAAGTTTAGATTTACTTAGACCTATTTATAGAAAAACTTCTGCTTACGGACATTTTGGAAGAGAATTGCCAGAATTTAGTTGGGAAAAAATAGATAAAGTGACCGAAATAAAAGAATTTTTGGGAATGTGAGTGATAGGATTTAGTTTTTTAGAATTTAATATGACTATAGGTTTTTCTTCTGGCAAAAACATCTGTTAGAACTTGATTGAAAGATATTCTTCAATCAAGTTCTTAAATTAAAGTTTTTTGATTTTCTTTTGTGGTATTGCTTTATTTATTGCAAAACTCAAAAAATTCTACATTAATAGCATACCTTAAGCATTTTGAATATTATTTTTAGCTATAATTTCAGTTTGGATTATTTATGGTCGCAAAATACACAAATGAGGAGATATTTATTTCATGGTAGAGCAAACACTTTCAATTATCAAGCCAGATGCGGTGCAAAAAAGAGTGATCGGGAAAATTATCGATAGATTTGAGAGTCACGATCTTAAAATTGTGGCTATAAAAAAACTTCAATTGTCAGAATATGATGCGAAGGCTTTTTATGCTGTGCATAAAGAAAGACCTTTTTTTGGGGATTTAGTAAAATTTATGATCAGTGGTCCTGTAGTGGCTATGGTGTTAGAGGGTGAAGATGCTGTTGCTAAAAATCGCGATCTAATGGGAGCTACAAATCCAAAAGAGGCAAAGCCTGGAACTATTCGTGCAGATTTTGCAGAAAGCATAGATGCAAATGCGGTTCATGGAAGTGATAGCATTGAAAATGCAAAATTAGAAATCGAATTTTTCTTTTCAAAAAGGGAAATTTGTTAGCTTCAGATGAAAATAGAAATGAGAAAAATAACTCAACTCCCAAAGACTTTTTCTATTACTTCTGATGGGATTGAATTAAAGGGTCAGATTTATAGAAAAACTTCAAAAATCTTTCAAATGGAAGCTATTTTGAAAGGTTCTTTGGAGCTTATTTGCGATATAAGTGGAGATTTGTTTGTTAAATTTTTTGAACAACCTTTGGTTTTGTATATTTCAGATGGTATCTGGGATATACAAAGCCAAAATTCAAGACTTGATGATTTTGATATCATTGAGTTCTTTGATGGCTTTGTTGATGTAGAGTATATTTTACAAAGTGAGATAGAATCAATCAAAATGGACTATCATATAAAAGAAGAACAAGGAGTATAAAATGGCAGTTCCCGACAGAAGAGTAAGTAAGACTAGGGCAGCAAAGAGACGAACACACTATAAAGTAACATTGGCACGACCTGTTCGCGATAAAGACGGAAGTTGGAAAATGCCCCATCATATAAATAAGTTTACAGGCTCTTATAAGTAATACAAGATTATAAACCCCGCTAGTGTTGGTAATTTAATTTATATTGGAAGGGCTTAATGTTGAAAATAGTTATTGATGTCATGGGTGGCGATAATGGTGTTTTACCCATCATAGATGGAGTAAAGAGAGCTTTAAAAAATCAAAATTTTCAAGCGATATTAGTAGGTGATGAGGGTTTGATAAAACCTTTGATTTCTCAAGATATTGTTGATAGAGTTCAAGTTGTGCATTGCTCTGATTATATTAGGATGGAAGAGGCTGCATCTATTGCAGCAAAAAGAAAGGAATCTTCTATTTATGTTGGTATGGAGATTATTAGAGATAATCAAGCTCAAGCGATTGTTTCTGCAGGACATAGTGGGGCAACAATGAGTCTTGCTACTTTGAGGGTCGGTAGAATTGAGGGTGTTGCACGACCTGCAATCTGTACATTAATGCCATCTATTACTGCAAATCCTAGCATTATTTTAGATGCTGGTGCAAATACTGATTGCAAACCTGAATATCTTGTTGATTTTGCTATTATGGGCTATGAGTATGCCAAAAATGTATTAGGTTATGCTAAGCCACGTGTAGGACTTTTGACAAATGGAGAGGAAGATTCTAAGGGGAATGAACTCACAAAAGAAGCTTTTAAAATTTTGAAATCGTATGATTTTTTCAAAGGAAATGTTGAAGGAAACGATATTTATAATGGAAGCATAGATGTTGTTGTTTGTGACGGATTTACTGGAAATATTGTCTTAAAAGCGAGTGAAGGTGTGGCAACTTCGGTAAGCTATATTTTAAAAGAACATATTAAATCTTCTTTGAGTGGGCTTTTGGGCGGTTATCTTCTCAAAGGTGCTTTTGCCAAGCTCAAGAAGAAGTTAGATTATGCAGAATATGGCGGTGCCCCCCTTTTAGGTGTGAATAAAACTGTTATTATTAGCCATGGAAAAAGTAACGCTAGGGCAATTGAGTGTGCTATTTATCAAGCTATAAGAGCTATAGAAGCAAATGTTTGTGAGAAGATTGCTCAAGCTTTTGTTAATAAGGGATGATGGTTTATGAAATACGCTTGTTTAAAATCCATCGCTTCTTATGTTCCTAAAAGATGTGTCAAAAATTCTGAGTTTGAAAAAACATTAGATACAACAGATGAGTGGATACAAAAACGCACAGGAATACAGACGCGTTATTTTGCTTCTGATGAAGAAAACACAAGTGACTTGGGTTTTCAAGCTGCAAAACTTGCACTAGATCGTTCAGGACTTCAAGCTAGTGATATTGATTTGGTGATTGTTGCAACATTGAGTCCAGATTATTTGAATATGCCTTCTACAGCCTGTCTTATTAGTGCAAAGTTAGGTATTAGAAATAAACCAGCCTTTGATATTTCTACAGCTTGTTCAGGGTTTATCTATTTGCTTTCTTTGGCAAAAGCATTTATTGAGTCAAATACTTATAACAATATACTCATCATAGGTGCTGAAAAAGTTAGCAGTGTACTTGATTTTACTGATAGAGGTACTTGCGTACTTTTTGGAGATGGTGCAGGTGCAGCTGTTATTACTCCCACTACAGATAAAAATCACTCTATTTTGGATGTGCATATTTCCGCAGATGGTGCTTATAATGACTTTTTATTTACTCCAAGAGTAACTAAAAAAAGTGAATTTATACAGGGACAGAGTATTCCTCAATGTATTCAAATGAAGGGAAATGAAACCTTTAAACTTGGAGTAAAAACGCTTATTAGCGATGTTGAGGAAATATTGCAAAAGAATGAAATTTTGCCCAGTCAAGTAGATTTTTTTATTCCTCATCAAGCAAATTTGCGTATTATCTCTGCAGTTGGAGAGCAGCTAAAATTTTCTTCAGAACAAGTCGTTATAACAGTACAAAAATATGGCAATACCTCCGCAGCAAGTATCCCGATGGCAATGAACGATGTTTATGAAAGTGGAAGACTTAAAAGTGGAAATTTAATTTTACTGGATGCATTTGGTGGTGGGGTTACTTGGGGTTCGGCATTGCTTTATTTTGGAGGCTAGATAGTGCTTTTTGTATCTGATAAAATAGGTAAGAACTATGAATTTTTATCTATATTTTCTCGAGATAGACGCTATCGTTTTGTGTTAGAACGTACTTGGGATGAGAAAAAACCTAAGTTATGTTTTATTACTCTAAATCCTGAAACTTCAGATACTTACCATTGGGATAGCACTTTGCTTGTCTGTAAAGAGTTTGCAATGATATTTGAAGATGGAAGTTATGGAGGGGTTTGTATGTTGAATCTTTATCCTTACATTACTCATAAGACGACTGACTTGCTTGAATATGATGGAGAAATGTTCGAGAAAAATCTAGAATATATTCAATATTGCGTAAATAAAAGTAAAAAAGTATTTTGTGCTTGGGGTGACAATGTTTTTCGCAGAGCCGGAAAAATTAAGATACATAATGATTATGCCACCCAATTATGGAAAAAAATACAGAATTATAGAGATAAGATATATTGTTTTGGTTTGCTTAAAAGTTCTCATCCTTGCCACATTGTCCCAAAAGATGGGGGGATTTTGCTATCTAGATTTTTAAATGATTTGCAAAATGGTACTTTGCTTGAAGAGTGCCATTATAAAGGGTTAAAAGAATCTTTGTAGAATTCTTTAAATTCTAGCAGTTCTTTGGCAGTATCAACAGAATTTGTATTTGAGATAATATGGGAATATTTTCCTATTTTATAGACTTTGTCATAGTATTTTTCTATTAAGATTTCAGCAATTTTTTCTAATTCTTGATTTTCCCATAGTTTCCCAATAATTGCAAAAATATTTTTTTGAATGTAAGGTTTGATTTTTTCCATTGCCCAAAAAAAGTCTGCTTCAGGAATATTTTTATATAGTTTTACAATACGTCCAATTCGCTGTTCTATAGGGGCTTGTATCAAAATATTTATTCCATTGTGATACCCACTGAAGAGACTATTTGGAATAATAAGATTTCCTAGCTTTCTGGATTCTGCCTCTATAAATAAAATAGGTTGGTTTTGTTTATTTTGGATATCTTCATAAAGAATGTTTTCAAACATCTTTTGAGAGGGTTGTTTTCCCATGTAATAAGTTGCCATTCCTCCAAAACTAGATCCATAATGCCTCGCTAATTTTTCTAAATGAATGCTAGAATCTTCTAAAATTTCTATAATTTCGCTTTTTCCACATCCAGTAGGACCGCAAAGGCTAATAAAGCGATGCTTTAAGGGGGTATTAAAATAGTTTAGCACTTCATTTCTATAAGCCTTATAGCCATTTTCTAGTTTGGATACTCGAAAACCAATGTGCCCTAAAATAGTTTTCATCGCTTCGCTTCTTTTTCCGCCCCTTGCACAATAGACAATAGATTTGTTTTTGTGATTGAGTATGGCTTGTAGCATTTCATTTTCAGAGATAGAATCTAGGAGTGCAGAGATATTCTTACAAGCAATACTTGCTCCTAAAATACTCGCTTTTAGGGGAGATTCTTGTTTGTAGATAGTCCCAATTCTTGCATGTTCTTCGTTGCTAAAAACAGGTAGATTGATAGAGTTGGGTATATGGGAATAATCATATTCTCTCGGAGTTCTGACATCAATAATATAATCAAACTCTTTAAAGAGATTCTTATTTGATAATATTGCCATTGGTAAACATCCACCAGCTAATAGCTTTGGCCTCTTCAAGTTTTTCATAGAGTTTTTTTGCTTCCTTTTGATCGCTAGGTATTGGAGTAGTGTTTTTGAAATATTCTATTGGCATGTTAGGGACATAAATAAAACGATTGGTAGCAATCACATAATATCCAAGCGCATAACCATCTTCATGGTATTTGTTTGCATGATTGTTACTTAAAAGAGGCTTTCCAAAACTGCTATACTTAAAACCTTTTGGAGATACAAGTTCTACAATTGTTGGGGCAATATCTATGTGGGAACCTATGTTGTAAAGTTGTTTTGGAGTCAAGATGGGAGAATATACAATCAGCGGAATAGATTTTCCTTTTTGATTATTTAATTTTGCTCTAACATACATCCTGCCATAGTGATCGCCAGTAATAATAAAAAGAGATTGTGGAAAACGTTTAGAAGCTTCCTTGATAAATTTTGTAACCTGTTTATCATACCACCAGGCATGACCTAACATTGTTGCGACATCCTCATTATGATTAAATTCTTTTTTTGAAATATGGGTTTTTAAAAATGTATTTATTTTATCCATTGGGACATTGTAGTGTTTTAGATCTACATCATATGGAGGATGATTAGAAGTGGTCATTACCATATTAAATGTAGGATTTTGCGTCATCGCAGTATTGTCAATAAGATAGTCAAATAAAATAGGATCATACACCCCCCAAATATTTTCAAGCGGTTTGGGATAGGATTTATCTTGAGTATATTCCAATAAGTCTGTATTTCCAAATATTTTATCAAATCCTTCAGAATGAGTATATATATCAAGTTGTTGCCAAGCTTCAGATCCCCCATAGTAAAATCTAGTTTCATATCCAAGCTTTTTCATAATACCTCCAACGGCGGTTGGAAACAATGGCATAATACCCGCTTTAGAATTCAAAGCTGTATCAAAATTAAAAAGTCCCGTAATTTGTACATCAAGGCTTCTTATCGTTACATCAGCATTTTCTATAAAATGTTTTATTTTTAAGCCGTGTTTTCCATCTATAAGAGATTTTAGTCCAGACATTAATCCAATTTCATTAAATTCATTATCAAAATTCCATTCACTCAAGCTTTCTGAGACGATATAAAAAATATGCTTGATTTGGGGTGCTTTTTGTATGTTGGTGCTAGTGTGTTGCAGCAAAATAGAAAGATCAAAAGGGGGATTTGAATCTAAAGGAAGATTAAAAAAGCTTTTGGTTGTATCAATGGGAGATTTATTGTAAAAAAAAGTTGAATTTGCTTTGTAATTATGATAGACAACATAAAGATTACGAAATGCTCCTGGAGTTATTTTTTTTAAAAATGGATCTTTTGAAAATTTTGTATTCATATCTAGAGAAATTTCTTTAAATCCTAGATGGGAAGTGATAAAAATCAGCATTATGATACATAAAATACCAAAAGCTATCAAAGAGGAAATTTTAGGATATTTTTTTGGGAATTTTCTTAGAAAAAAAGAATCTACAAGGTTGGAAAATTTGTTGTAGATAAAAATAGAAATAGCAGTACATAGTATCAAAATGATAATTTTTGTGCCGATGTAATAATTTCCCTGCAATCCTGTTTTAAAGATAGCAGTTTTATCATCATTGATAAGTCCTAAGAGGTTATTATCAAATACATTTCCAAAAATACTAAAAAAAGCTATATTTGAAATACCTAAAAAAATACAGATAAAAAAGATAACTCCTGCATAAACATTTAAAATATATTTTTGAAATGAAAAAAAACACAATAAAATTCCAAGAATCAAAAACATAACACTTGCAAACGCTACTGTTTTATTATCATATTTTGAGCCATTTATGAGTGTATTTATAATATCATAGAAGCTTACTTCCCCCATTGCATTTTGGTATATTCCGGTATAAAGTATAAAACAAATACGAATACATATAAATAAAAAAGCAAGAAAAAGAGTAAAGCTAATTGTTTTAAGTATAGTTGAAAAGATTCTCACAACAATCCTTATAATATTAAAAATAAAAGAGTGTATTATAAGGATATTTTTATAAAAAAGAATTAAATTATTTTAAATTATAATAATTATTATTTGATATTTTTTTAATAAAATAAATTATTATAGAAATAATAGATAATATCCATGTGGGCACATCAATAAAGTAATCAAATAAGTTTTTAGAATCCATTGTATTTAAAGAATATGCAAAAAGACATAGCAAATAAATAATGCCCAATATTTTGTCAATATAATAAGCAACAATAGTAATCAGACAACAAGTGATAATAATAAAAATAGATGATTGATAATATAGGTTGATGGGTATGAGATTTAATGCACTCAAATACAAAATAAGCCCGAAGAGAAAAATAAATACAAATCCTCTTAGGCTTATAAGATTGTTTTGATGGGTTTTGAGATTTTCAAATATTGTCATAATGCAAAAAGTAAATAAAAATACACTCATTCTTCCTGTGTAACTATAGGTCAAAATATTAATTGAGAGATTATTTATAGGAATATTTACGACAATTGCACCTAGTATCATCAGGATAAAATTTATTTTTTTTGAAACTTTTGCCCTATGTCCAAAATATCCTAGAAATGCCATATAAGCCAAAGAAAAAACATAATCATTCATAGTTTTGTCCTTAAAAATGAGCGATTTAAACGAATATGCCTTATATTTTTTCTATTAAAAGTATATACAATATCGATATTATCACCATCTGTAATAGTTGTAGGATAGCTCACTTCAGCAGAGGTGGTATAATCCAAATCAGTGATTTTTCTAAATTGTTTTGGAGAAATCATTATAGATAAAGTTAGTGTTCCTCGTTCAAGGCCAGGAGATTTATTGAAAGTGTTATGAATGAGATAAATATCCTTATTAAATCTAATTAAATTGGCAGAATTATCATAATTTTTTATATTTGTTTTCTCTGGGGGTAGCCATTTCTCTCCACCATCTTCGCATACTTGTGAAAACATTGTATTTTGATAGACATTTTTGTTTCTAAAAACGGCTAAACATTTTGTATGCGATAGTGGAGCAAGAGTTGGTTGAAGCTGACCATGAAGATTATTTGGCTTGTTGGTAGAAACAACATTGCCAGAAGAGTCGAATCTAACCATTAGTGAATATTTATCGGCAAGTTCATGATAAATGGGTAAAATAAATCCCCCATCGCTAAGTGCGATAGGAGTAGATCGAACAAGATTACTAATATTTCCAAATGGGCTCAATTCAAGCATTTGTTTGTAAGTAAGAGTTTTTTGTGGCGAAAATTCATCACTATATAATTCATAGATTTTACTTGTCGCCCATCCTCCAATGCTTACGCCAACCACAAAAAGATAAATCCTATTTTTAACTCTATATAATACGGGATTGCCAAGTTTTTTGATGTATTGTTTGGATTTTTTGCTCAAATCTTCTCTTGTAAGCATTACAAATGGCTTACTCCAGAAGCGTTTCTTACTATCATAGATGCTACCATAAATTTTGACATCTTTGGCACCTTCTTTGCTTCCTGCAAAAAATGCAGCCAAAAGGTTTCCATTTTCAAGACTTGTAAGTGTTGCAGAGTGTGCAGAAGCTACTCCTTCAGGCATGGGAATATCTATTTTTGAAAAATAGGGTTCAGTGTAGGGGATAGGCTTGATAGCTATTTGAAAATCCATTTTATCTTTAGGGACTTGATAGGAAAGGTAGGAAAACCATCCTCCAAGCAAAATTACAATAAGGATAAAATAGATTTTTTTCATATAACTTGCGTCCATTCCAATAATGCACCCGCATTGAAGGGGATAATATTATTTTGTATAAGTTTGATTTGTGTGGGCACCCAAGAATGTTTCTTGCACAACCTTATCTCTTTAGGTTGTAGATCGTTGATATTGTATATTTTTTTAGCGTTGTTGCTGATAAAAGCTTGAAGATTTTCAAGCTTGTTGTGTTTTTCAAATAAAGTGGCTAATGCACACAATATCATTGGAGAAGAAAATATTCCAGCTGCAGCACTATCTTTGAGTTTATTTTTTTCTAAATGTGGTGCACTGTCAGAACCAAAACTAACCTTTGGATGTGCATTGAGTGCAAGGTTTAATAGCATATCTCTATCTTTTGGTGTTTTTAGTATAGGTTTGCAAAATCGATGGGCATTAAGAGCACCTCCTAGCATATCATCTAAGGTCATTGTGATATGATGTAATGTAAGCGTGGCATAAATATTAGGGTATGTTTCCAATAGCTCAATACTCCGATGATCGCTCATATGTTCAATAACGATTTTGAGTTTAGGAAAATCTTGTGCTAATTTGGCGAAGATTTTTCCAAACTGGTATTCTCTATCCATAGAAAAACCATTTGTTTCTCCGTGAATAGATAGTATAAACCCCATATTTTCTGCTATGTCGCATATTTTTAACATATGGGGTGTTAAGATTTCATTCAGACCATTTTCGCTATTAGTGGTTGCTCCTTTTGGATAAATCTTGAGAATTTTAATACCTTTGTTTTTGGCATATTTGAGTTCTTCTTCATTTATAGAATCTGTAATATAGAGAGTTAAAAAAGGTTTAAAAGTTTTGTGTTTTGAGTTTGAAGTAATTTCTTCACCATATTGAAGTGCGAGTTCAGTTGTTGTGATAGGCGTAGTTAGGTTTGGCATAACTACTGCCCCTGCGAATTGAGAGGTTGTATATTCAATGATATTTTTCAGCATTTCACCTTCTCGCAAGTGTAAATGCATATCAAGCGGGTCTTTCAAAACAATTTCTTCCATAGGGGATCCTTGATTTTTTGTTAGGATTTAATTTTACTATGTTAGAATTAATTTTACTCCAATTTTAAAAAATTAATTAATATATAGTGAAATTTATCTAGTATAAAAATCCCCAATATATGATATTTATATTATATATATTAAATTAAAAATAATTCTTATCATTAATTTAATATAAAATAAATCATAAATTTTATTTATAGGGAAATAACAAATAAGCTCAAAAATAAAATTAGACACCATACAGAATCCAATTTAGATTATCTATAAAGAAAGTATCTTACCTTAATTCTTATGAGAGTTTTTGTGGTGGGTCTAGGATAATCTTTATAGGCTATTTCTATTGTTCTGGTGGTATTTTTATCTAGGATAATAGATCCTGAATTTTTGATAATTTTCAAATCACTAATATCACCGTTAGGATATAGGTAAAATTCTATAGCATTTTCTCCATCTTGTCCCAAGTATCCAGCCTCTCTTGGGTATTGTAGATATTTTTGTGTGATTCTTCCAATATCTCTTAGGTTGTTTTTGATAAAGTCTTTTTCTGCACTACCTAAATCTCCAAATTCATCCCCATAAAGTTCATCAATCTCTTCTTTTGTGTCAGAATCCAATCCTTTATCGTCTTGAAGGCTTTGTGAAGAATTTTGAGGTATTTGTAATGCCATCATTTGTTGCTTGGAGAGTAGAGAGAGATTTTTGGGATCAATATAATCTTTATCGTATTTATGAAGAGCTTTTTCTTTTGAATCCTGCTGTTTTTTTTGTTGAGTTATTTTACTCTTTTCCTCTTGTTTTGGAGGTGTTTTTTGGGCTTGGGCAGGATTATTTTTACTTGGGGTGGCATCTAGTGTTGGCATAGTTGGGGGAGTGTTGATAGATTGTATGGGGGTAGGGTTACTTTTATTTGCCTTAGTTACTGGTGGGGCACCGGGTTTATTTTTTGAAGGATCTTGAGAATGTCCTCTTTTGAGAACCAATAAATTACTCGCATCTATTTTTTCTAAGCGTGGGGGAGTGTGAGTAAGTTTGCTAAGTGCATAGACGAGCAACAATACCAATAGATGAAAAAAAATAGATAGAAATAATGCAATAATAAAACGTTTTTCAGATCCTTTGTCTTGCATTTTTCTTTTTATTTAACCTTTATTTTTTGCTTAAAGAAGTCCAAATTTTATCATCGATCATTCTTTTTTTATTCCCCTTTGCCTCAGAAGCATTTTTCATTTCTTTGATGAATTCTGAAGAATTATCTATGTTTATTTTATCAATAAGAATATTTTGTTTATTTCCCAGCAGTATCAGATATTGATATTTTTCTCCTCCAAGTAGAAGGAGTCTATTATTTGCATCGATATTTTTGGTTGCTAGAATTTGAAGTTTTGAATTTTTAATTTCAAAGATTGTTTTGTTTGTAGAGGAACGGATTTTTTTTCTTACAAAGAACATTATTAAAATAAGTGCCACCATAAATCCTAACACTAACCAATACTGATAATCTTGCATTCCTAGACTTGTAGAGTTAGAAGAAGTTTCTGATTTAAATAGATCGGGCTTTATAGAAGAGGGTGTTTTTATGATGGAATTTACATTATCAATGGATTTTTTGAATAGAAAACGCAATCTTAAAGTATAGCCATCTTTGGACTTACTTGCATTGATTTCAAAAGGAATCTTTGATTTTGGAACAATATAAATATCTTTATTTTTTGAAAAAATTTCAAGGGATGTTAAAACAGAAGAGGCAAAATTTCTTTGCAGTTTTTGTTTAGTTGTCGCATTTTTTAGCAAGATTATTTTTTCGTTTTGGATATTGAATTCTTGAGGAGATGAGGTGAATTGCATATTGGAGAAAAACATCACATCAATGCTATTTCCACGATCAAAAACTTCTATTTTTTTGATCATCGCCTGTGCGAACAAAGAATGAAAAAATATAATAAATACAATAAATATTTTTTTCATCTATGATTAAGAATCTCTTGTGAGGTAGTAAATAATTGCATTTGAATCAAGTATTTCATTGAGTCTAATGGCTAGATTTTTTTCATAGACCATTACCTCGCCTTTCCCAACAACTCTTCCATTAACAAAGGTATCTACACTTTCTCCAGCAGGTTTTCCTAGATCTATGATAGATCCTTTTTCAAATTTGAGTATCTCAGATAGGGGAATTTTTGTTGAACCTAGTTCAGCATTAAAGGTTATTTCCATATCTAGTAATCCTTCATAGTTGCTCATCAGATCTTCAAGATAGGTTGCTAACTCAATATCTTTTTCAGAATGGATTTTTTGCTTGTCTAAAATAGAATTTTGCTCATTCATTTTTTGCCTTTAAATACTATATTTAAGCTACTCTCATTTATCTGGGTCTGATTTGAATCTCATAAATCGTATCAAATTTTGATAATTATACCTTAATTTATGCTCGATAGTTTTTTGTTATTATTGAATTCACAAAAATATCTTCAAGCTATCAAGCAGGTTTAAAATTGCTTTTTGAGAGACAAAATTCTTCTACAAAACATTTTTCACACTCAGGTTTTAATGCCTTGCAAGTATATCTTCCAAAAAGCACAAAAGCTTGATGAAGAATACTCAAGTTTGTTTTAAAAGCCTTACTTAAATCTATTTCTGTTTGTAATGCAGTTTTTGCTTTGCTAAGACCCAATCTGTGAGATGTTCTAAATACATGCGTATCTACAGCCATATAATTAGCTTCAAAATACTCTATAAGAACTACATTGGCAGTTTTCTGTCCTACTCCCGCAAGAGTTTTAAGTTCTTCTTGAGTGGAAGGAATTTTGCCTTCAAAATTTTCCATTACTTGGTTTGCCATTTTGATAAGATTATTAGCTTTTGTATTGAAATAAGAGATGGATTTTATAAGTTCTTTGACTTCTAAAATATCTGCTTTTGCTAGAATTTCAGGAGTAGGGTATTTGGAAAATAGAGCAGGGGTAACGATATTAACTCTTTTATCAGTGCATTGTGCAGAGAGCATTACACAAACTAGAAGTTCATAAATATTTCTATATTGTAACTCTGTTTTTGGATTTGCATAATGTTGTAAAAAACGTTTTTTTATTTCCTGAATTTTTTGGATTTTGGTCATTATAAAACAACTTCTACTTGAATTTGTTTGGCTTCATAATCGCGCAAAGCAATTTGAGATTGATCAATACAAATAGAGAGAGTAGATTTTTTTGCTGTGTGATGCATCAACTTTATGATAGCTCCTTTTGTGATTCCAAAGGCTATGAAGCGGTTTTTTAGAGCTTCATCAGAGAAATCAATATTTGTTATTTTGTATTGATGATCTATTTGGCACTTATCTAATGTCATTTTCGCTCCTCTTGATATGCGTATAATTTTAGATTATTATAATACTAAATATTAAATTTATTCTTTTTTAGATTGATTTATTTTACTCACTTTCATTCATTTCTTTTTTGACTTCATTGATAATAATATCAATAGGAGTAAAAGCTCTTCTGAGAATATTAAATGGTGCTTTGATGGCATCTTCAGCTAAACTCACTTGTGTTTTTGGGTCTTTTAGAGTGCCATTCACAATAACATTTGTAGATATTTTACCTTCTTTTCCCAGTATGAGATAGCCAAAGATTGGGATTTTATTCAAAATATTGCTGAAATTCTTGATGGTGGAAATTTTGAGATTCATATTAATCTCATCGGTATCTGACTCAATGATACCATTCCCACTCACATCCATTGAAGTTCCTATAAGGTCAATGCGTTCAAATCCAATATATTTTTTATTGATGGCAAAAACGATATGTCCTTTTTGAATTTCATATCCCTTTGTACCTAGATTTGGATTTTTGAAAACTATCAAAGAAGGAATAGTATCAATAAGATTGATGATATTTTGGAGGACAACAAAGTTTTTAAATAGTGTATTTTGAATATTTAACTCACCATTAAAGATTTCATTTTTGTAAGCTCCAAAGAGCGAAAATAACCCCCCTTGGATGAAATCTGTTTTGAATGTGTTGTTGATAAAATCCCCGCTAAAATTATTGGCACGAACGAAGATGATTTTATGCACGAGATCTAAATTTGCCACTCCATTTTTATGCGTTGCATCTATAGCGACCCGTCCATCTTGTATTCTTAAATTTACGCTATCTAGGGGGATTTTATATTCCTTAAATGTGATGGTGGAATTATCTGATTCTAGGTTTATAATACTAGGATCAATATTGTGCGAGCGTTCATATTTTCTTTTTTCGCGAATAAAAAAAGTCTCCTGCTCGATTTCTTTATAACTCAAATCAGGAGTTTTTGGATTATCATCTGCTAACATTTCTTCTATTGCGGGGATTTTGCTTTCAAGAAATTCATTGAGATTAAAATCCATATTTTTTAATCTTATTTTTGTTTGAGGACCTTTTATGCTTACTGCTATATCGTTATTTGGAGAGTTCGCAATCACGACATCTTTATTTATTTTTCCAGATAAAGATAATTCTGATATTTTTTTCCCATCTTTTGAATAAAGAGGAATGTTTAGATTCCACAATTGAATATCAAAATTGATATTTTCAAAATCACTTGTTTTTATATCAGCATTTCCGTTTGTAATCCCAATATATTTCAGAAGTGGTGAATAAGGATAAAGCTTACCAATATCATTTGCCTTCACAGAATAGGTATTATTTTCAATACTACCAGAAATTCCAATATCTGGAATAGATAATTTTATGGATTCTGGATTTGAAAAATCCATATTCACATCAAGTGTGGGCAATGTTTTTGAGGTAGCGTAAAAAATATCCTCGATAAATTTTTTCTGATTATCTGCTTTGATAGCTTCTATAATTTTGCGTCTAAGAGTCTGTGGAGAGAGTTTTTGTGTCGGAAAAATAAATTTGGTTTGCTGAGGTTTTTTAGACAGATTATTTTTTTGATCTTGAGTTTGATAGGTAGAAGCAACATTATCGGTGGCTATATTTGATTCCTCGCCTTGATCTTCGTTGTTAGAATTGCTCTCTTGGGTTTGTGATAACGCTTCTTGTTGTGTTGACGCATTTGGTTCATATGGTTTTGTATTGATATCATTATCTGTGCTAATGTGAATTTTGTGGATTTTTGCATTTGCTTGAAGTGTTTTTTCTATCAAGTTTAGGGTAATTTTAGCATCTATATCAGCTATATTTTGATAGTGCGTATCTGTGGTGTCAATATAGACATATTCATACTCTGGACCAATATCTAACGAAACACCCACATTTTTTGCCCACAGAGGTGTTTTATAAACCGAGATATTGCTTTCTTGAGTATTTATTTGTCCTTTTACACCTATAATGGGCTCAGAATCTTGGAGGAACTGCAAGGATATCAATAGACCTACATCTACTCTTGAGCTTACAGAATCAATAGGGAGTTCAATATTATAAATTTTCAGTAAATTTTTTATAGAATCATTATAGTAAGCATCCTTAGAAAGTATATTTATCTGCAGGGTTGGAGATTGTAAAAGATGTGTGAGCTCGACTTTTGAGCCTTGAAGATCTGTATCTTCATAGTTAGGTTTTTGTAAATCAATTGAGAGTTTTTCTTTTTCTAGTCTTAATGTAGCCATTTGGGCAGTAATAGGTGAAATACTTTCATCAAGGAAAATGTGAGGCTCTTTGATTGTTGCTTTAATGTTTGCACTCTGGATAACACTGGGCAAAAAACTATCTTTGGTTAGTGTTGCTTGTATTTGTGCAGAATCAATTTGAAGAGTGGAAAATTTTATTTTTTCAAAAAGCCATTTCCCCAACTCATCATTTTCTTCATTTTCAGTTAGATATGATTTTAAAAAATCAATGTTTTTGATTTCAGAGGTTTTTGCTTTGAGCTTGAGAATCTTTAGATTTGTGATTCCCTGCAGATAGAGTTTGTCTTTTTTTTCATTTATGGGACTAACTATGAGATTAAAGCCAAGTTTTCTACTTTGGGTAGAATAGATAATATCACCATCTGTTTGAACCCCCATTTTTTTTAGAACTAGATCGAGGATTTTTAATTTGATATCTTTATTGTTGTCTTCAATTGCAAAGTTTGCTTGAATATTTGGAAATTGAAGCGTGTATTTCTGACCATCGTATATAACCGAAGCTTGGTTTTCTTGATCTAAGATGATATTTTTGATAGAGAGTTTTTGAAAATAAGAAATAGCCCAAATTCCATATTTTATATTGTCTGTGATAGATTCTATATCAAATGATTTTTTAGAAGGCGTTTTCAGATATGCAGATACATCAAGTTTTTTGACATCTAATATAAGCTTATTGTCTAGTTTTAGATATAATCCATTTATGTTTATTTTGCCGATTTTTAGATTTTTGATATGAAATCCATCGGATAAAATTCTATAACCTGTAAAAAGTAGTATAAGCACGATGACGAAGAATATAATTAGGCTCAATATTTTTTTTGATACGATTTTACTCATAGTTGTGTCAGTCTTTTTTTATTTAAGTATCCCTATAAGGTCAAGTAGCGTGATCTACATGCCTCAGGGTTCAATTAGTGGAATTATAACATATTTATCAAAAAACAATTTCGATATTAATCAATTAGACAAATATATTTTGAGAATAATGGGGAAACCTCAAAGTGGATGGATAGATATTGGAAGTACGGAGCTTACAAAAGGCGACTTTTTATACAAACTTACCAAATCAAAAGCGGCACTTCAAGACATCACTCTCATACCTGGTGAGACGATGTATTTTTTTATTCAAGATGCTAGTAAAATATTTGGATTGAGTGAAAAATCTCTTTGGGATGCTTATCATAAATACTCACCACTTCCTGATGGAATCATATTGCCTAATACTTATAAACTCCCACTAGGTATTAGTGCAAATTATTTCATGCAATATTTATTAAATCAATCGATGAATAAGCATAAAGAATTGGCAATTAAAGTGCTCGGAGAATTTGATGCAAAACAATGGTTTCGATATGTAACGATGGCTTCTATTGTTCAAAAAGAAGCAGCGGATAAGGAGGAAATGCCTATTATCGCAGCTGTTATCTATAATAGAATTAGGATTGGTATGCCATTACAGATGGATGGATCTCTAAATTATGGGAAATATTCTCATATCAAAGTTACTCCAGAACGTATCAAGAATGATACTACACCCTATAATACTTACAAACACAGAGGGGTTCCTCCTTATCCTATAGGTAGTGCAAGTATGGATGCAATACTAGCAGTTATCAACCCTGCAAATGTAAAATATCTGTATTTTGTAAAAACAAAAACCGGTAAGCATATTTTTAGCAACACCTACAAACAACATCTTAAAAATGTTAAGTAAAACCAATTTTTACTTACTTAAAGTGATTCTTAAGTTTATTTATAAGAAACTAACGCTTGAAATTTTCGGATGATATCTTAAGTCCCGATTTGTTTTTTTGATCCAAAAGTTATTTCAGATTAGTATTTTTTGGGAATTATGTCTGTCAGATATATAATTTTGTATTTTTGGAAGATTGGGATAAGGTTTATTCAAGATTTTATGTTAGTATTTTTTTTGATTGAGCTAGAGCTAACAAGTTAGGAATATATCAACTAAAGAATCAAAGGAGAGAGAATGTCTAATATGGCCGCACCTAAAGATTCCCCTGTATGGGTGAATGAAAATCGTTGTAAGGGCTGTGATATTTGTGTCTCTTTGTGCCCTGCAGGAGTGCTTGGTATGAAAATGGATGCAAATAAAGTATTAGGAAAGATTGTTAAGGTGAGACATCCAGAGAGTTGCATTGGATGTCTTGATTGTGAGTTGCATTGCCCTGATTTTGCCATTTATGTGGCAGATCGAAAAGAGTTTAAATTTGCAAAGGTATCACAAGAAGCTCAAGAAAGAGCTGAAAAAGTTAAAGCAAATAGCTTTATGTTGCTTGATTAAAAAATAAAGGGAAGATATGCGAGAAGTTATTTCTGGTGGAAATGAATTAGTAGCAATGGCTGCAATAGATGCAGGTTGTAGATTTTATGGCGGGTATCCTATCACACCTTCTTCAGATATTATGCATCAAATGAGTGTTTTGCTCCCTAAAT
The DNA here is from genome assembly GCF_030688855.1 of Helicobacter cappadocius. GTDB lineage: Bacteria > Campylobacterota > Campylobacteria > Campylobacterales > Helicobacteraceae > Helicobacter_J > Helicobacter_J cappadocius. Next base: position 61,804 of record NZ_JAUYZK010000002.1, read on the forward strand.
ATGGTGGGCATTTTATCCAAATGGAGGATGAAATCAGTGGTATTTCAGTATCTTTGGGTGCAAGTATGAGTGGCGTCAAATCAATGACAGGAAGCTCTGGACCGGGTATTTCTCTGAAAGTAGAGCAAATCGGTTTAGGGTTTATGGCAGAGATACCTCTTGTTATTGCTGATGTTATGCGATCAGGTCCTTCTACTGGTATGCCTACGCGTGTAGCACAGGGTGATATTTCATTTTTAAAACACCCAACACATGGCGATTTTAAAGCAGTGGCTTTGGCACCAGGTAATTTGGCAGAATCTTATACAGAGGCTTTCAGGGCTTTTAATCTAGCCGAAGAATTGATGACCCCAGTATTTTTGATGATGGATGAAACAATTGGCCACATGTATGGTAAGACAATGATCCCAGATTTAGAAGATATTCAAAAAACCATTATTAATAGAAAAAGATTTGATGGTGATCCAAAAGATTATCAACCTTATGGGGTTTCTCAAAACGATCCTGCTGTTTTAAATCCATTTTTTAAAGGTTATCGTTATCATATAACAGGTCTTCATCATGGACCTATTGGATTTCCAACCGAAGATGCCAAGATGGGACAAGCATTGATTGATAGATTATTTGGAAAAATTGACTCCAGAATAGATACGATAACCAAAAATGAAGAACTTGATTTAGACGGTGCTGAGATTGCTATTATTGCTTATGGATCAGTTTCTTTGGCGGTAAAAGAAGCGATGATAGAGCTGAAAAAACAAAATGGTAAAAAAGTGGGACTCTTTCGGCCTATAACAATTTGGCCTAGCCCAGAGAAGCAAATCAAAGCTTTAGGGGAAAAATTTGAAAAAATTTTGGTAATTGAGTTAAATAAGGGTCAGTATGTTGAAGAAATCGAGAGAATATTGCATAGAAAAGTGCATTTTATGGGACAAGCAAATGGTCGAAGTATTTCGCCTAGCCAAATCATCTCTAAGATAAAGGAGCTTTAAAATGGCATTTAATTACGATGAATACCTAAGAGTAGAAAAAATGCCCACACTTTGGTGTTGGGGATGTGGAGATGGCGTCATTTTGAAATCAATCATTCGTGCTATTGATGCTATTGGTTGGGATATGAATGATGTTTGTTTGGTGAGTGGAATTGGGTGCAGTGGAAGAATGAGTTCTTATGTGAATTGCAATACCGTACATACAACACATGGACGAGCTGTAGCATATGCAACAGGCATTAAGATGGCAAATCCCGATAAACATGTTATTGTTGTTTCTGGTGATGGTGATGCTCTGGCTATAGGAGGGAATCATACTATTCATGCTTGTAGAAGAAATATTGATATTAATTTCGTACTTGTAAATAATTTTATCTATGGTTTGACAAATTCTCAAACATCACCTACTACACCACAAGGAATGTGGACGGTAACTGCTCAGTATGGGAATATTGATAATAATTTTGATCCTTGCAGGTTAGCAGATGCAGCAGGAGCAACTTTTGTAGCTAGAGAGAGTGTTTTGGATCCGAAAAAAATAGAAAAAGTTTTTACTGAAGGATTTAAACACGAAGGGTTTAGTTTTTTTGATATTCACAGCAATTGTCATATCAATTTGGGTAGGAAAAATAAAATGGGTGAAGCAGTTCAGGTTCTTAACTGGATGGATTCTAGAATTCTCTCAAAAAGAAAATACGATGAGCTTAGTGAAGAAGAAAAAATAGGAAAATTTCCAACAGGAATTTTAAAACACGATACAAGTAAGACAGAATATACTCAAGCATATAAAGAAGTTATTAAAAAAGCACAAGAAAAAGGAGGGCATTAGGCATGGAAGCCCAGTTAAGATTTACAGGTGTGGGCGGACAGGGAGTCTTACTTGCTGGAGAGATACTTGCAGAATCTAGAATTGTGGCAGGTGGGTATGGTATCCAGGCCTCTACTTATACCAGCCAAGTTAGAGGAGGACCAACTAAGGTTGATATCTTGCTTGATTCTCAAGAAATTCTCTATCCTTATGCAAATGAGGGAGAGATAGACTTTATGTTATCCACAGCCCAAGTCAGCTACAATCAGTTTAAAGGTGGTTTAAAAAATGGTGCTCTTGTTGTGATCGAGCCTAATTTAGTTTATCCTACAGCCGAAGACTTTCAAAAATACCAGATTTATAAAATTCCAATTATCACTATTGCAAAAGAAGAAGTTGGAAATGTCGTAACGCAATCGGTTGTGGCTCTTGCGGTGACTGTTACTTTTACTAAATGTGTTGATAGGGATTTGGTTTTCAATACAATGATTAGCAAAGTTCCTCAAAAGGTCGTTGAGTTAAATAAAAAGGCTTTTGATTTAGGAGAAAAGTACGCTTTAGAAGCACTAAAATTAGGAGCTGCAAATTCTTGAGGTTTATCTCAGAAGTTGATCTAGGAACTATCTTAGATCAATGGCTTTTTTTACAATTCTTTCAAAATCTTTTTTCATATCAGGATTGAGTTTTGAAAGTTGTTCTTGAGCTTGCAGTATCATTTTTGAAGTCGTATTTTGGTGTAGGCATAAAACAAATAAAAAGTTTTGTTTTTGAGATTTATTGAGATTCCATTTTGTATAATTGTCGAAAAAATATCTCGAAGCTCTCTCAATATCCTTGATGGTGCTGTATTTCGATTCTAAAAGAAGCATAACAGTTTGGAAATCAATAGTTTTTTTTTGGCTTTTGAGGGTAGGGTTTTGTTTTTTTCTTAAAACACTCAAAAGCGTAATGAGGAATACCCCTAGCACGACTACAAAAGAGATAACAATAAAAAAAGCATTTGGGTTCATTTTTCCTCATTTATTAACATTACTGAATTTGTTCGGTTACAATTGTAGCCTTTTTATTTTTAATTTTTTGTTAAGGGAATAAAAAAATGGATTTTTTAACACTCTCAGATAAGTATAAAACACCCTTATATGTGTATGATTTAGATAAAGTAAAAAATCAATTTTTGAATTTTAAGGAAGCTTTTAGTGGTAGAAAGAGTTTGATTTGTTATGCATTGAAGGCAAATTCTAATTTGAGCCTTATCAATACTCTTGCTAAACTTGATAGTGGTGCAGATTGTGTTTCTATTGGAGAGGTTAGACGTGCGATTTTGGCAGGAATTAAAAAATATAAAATTATATTTAGTGGTGTAGGGAAGAGTGATGAGGAAATTACAGAAGCTTTAGAGCTTGATATATTGTTTATCAATGTAGAATCTGAGCAAGAACTCCAACGTGTTGAGAGTATTGCACAAGGAATGGGGAAGACCGCAAGAATTTCTATTCGTGTCAATCCTAATATAGATGCAAAAACTCATCCTTATATTTCAACAGGTTTGCATGAAAATAAGTTTGGAGTTGATACGCAAACTGCCTCAAGACTTTATCTTTATGCAAAAAAATCTTCTTTTTTAGATCCTATAGGGATTCATTTTCATCTAGGTTCGCAACTTAGTGATTTAGAACCAATATCTGTTGCCGCACAAAAGATTGTCGAATTTGCTCGTTCTCTTCTTGCTTTAAAAATAGATTTGAAATTTTTTGATGTTGGCGGGGGGATTGGAATTGTTTATGAAGATGAAAAAACTATCAAGCTTTATGATTATGCACAGGCTATATTAAATGCTTTGAAGGGATTAGATTTTACAGTAATTTGCGAACCTGGTAGATATATTGTTGGCGAGAGTGGTTTTTTGGTTACCAAGGTTTTGTATGAGAAATATACCGATAAAAAACGTTTTATTATTATTGATGGAGCAATGAACGATTTGATACGCCCAAGTCTTTATGGGGCTATTCATAAACTTAGTGTTTATTCTAAAGACAAACTTGACAATACAAAGCAAAGCATAGCCGATGTTGTAGGACCTATTTGTGAAAGTGGTGATTATTTGGCAAAAGATGTTTTACTTCCGCCATTATCGCCAGGTGATTTGATTGTTTTTGAGAATGCAGGAGCATATGGCTATAGTATGGCAAGTAACTATAATACGCGAAGAAGACCCGCAGAGGTAGGGCTTGAAAATGGCAAGGATAGAATCTTAAAAAGACGTGAAAAATTTGAAAATATGGTTGCTGATGAGTTGAGAATTTTAAAGGGAGATATGAATGGATTTGAGTGAAAAAAGAGCACAGATTGACGCTATTGATGATGCTATATTTGAACTTCTAAATAAAAGAATGGATATTGTTTCAGATATTGGAAGAGATAAAATAAAATCAAAATCTAGTATTTATAAACCAGAACGTGAAAAACAAATCATTGAACGTTTGGCATCAAAGGAATCTATTCATCTTAACTATAAAGCCATTGAAGCAATTTATCAAGAAATTTTTGCAATTTCAAGGAATTTAGAACTTCCAGAAAAGGTGGCTTATTTGGGGCCATTAGGAAGTTATACTCACCAGGCTGCAGAAGAAAGATTTGGGGCTATGAGTGAATATCTAGCAATGACAAATATTCACTCTGTTTTTAAAGCCGTTGAACTCAAACGTGCAAAATATGGAGTGATACCAATTGAAAATAATACTAATGGAATGGTGGGAGATACAATAGATTTATTAGCAAATTCAGATCTTAAAATTATTGCTGAGATTATTCTTCCTATTCATCATAGCTTTGCAAGTGACTGTGAACATATTAAAGATATCAAACGAATTTATTCTAAAGATATTGCTTTTGGACAGTGTAATAAATTTATTGAATCCCATCAGCTAGGAGAGGTGGATCGAGTGCCTGTAGATTCTACGGCTAGGGCAGCACAACTTGCCAAAGAAGATAAAAATTCTGCAGCCATTTGCTCAAGAATTGCAGGAAAATTGTATCATTTACCCATTATGTTTGATAATATTGAAGATTCTAATGAAAATAAAACTCGTTTTGTAATTATTAGTGATTTTTCTAATCAAGCTAGTGGCAAGGATAGAACCTCTGTATTTGCCAATCTGAATGATTTTGATAAATCTGGGACATTGCTTGAATTGCTGAGGGATTTTGCAAAAATGGGTATTAATCTTACTAAGATTGACTCAAGACCGATAAAAACTAAAACCGATTTTAGTTTTGGGTTTTATATTGATTTTGATGGACATAAGGATGATGAGCATATTAAAAAACTTTTCGAATTACGAAAAAATGAACTCAAATGGCTGGGTAGCTATGTCAAGATGGAAGGTTAAAAATGATTGAATATAAAAAAATCTCTTTAGAAGATAAGGCATTGTTTGATTCTTATTTAAGCAAGGATTTTTTTTATCTTTCTGACATTAGTTTTGGGAATCTCTATATATGGCATAAAGCTAGAGAGATAAGTTTTAGTATTATAGGGAAGTGTTTGGTTATTCGCACTTGCTATGTCGGAGAGAAGCCTTTTTATTTTTATCCAATTGCAGGAGATGAAAAAGATAAAATTGAATGTATCAAAGAGCTTATAAAAGATTGTGAGGAAAGAGGAGAAAAACTTGAATTTCATTCTTTGGAATCAATGTCCTTACAAGTTCTTCAGAAATATTTTGATGGACAATTTACTTTCAAATCTAATCGAGATAGAAGTGATTATATCTATAGCATTAAAGAATTAATTGAACTTTCAGGGAGAAAGTATCATAAAAAAAAGAACCATCTCAATCAATTCTTACAAAATTATCCTGATTTTACTTATCAAAGTATTGACGCTACTAATAAAAATAAGGTTTTATCTGTGTGGAAAAAATGGTTTTCCCAATTGCAAGGGGAAGTCAGCCAGGGATTAAAGAATGAAAATATTGGCATTATTAATGCATTGAGCGATTATGAGTTGCTTGGGCTTAAGGGTGGTTTTGTGAGCGTGGGTAGCGATATTGTTGCTTTTAGCTTTGGTGAAGTCATTAATTCGGAGATGGTAGTCATTCATATTGAAAAGGCAGATTCTGATTATCACGGAGCTTATCAAATCATTAATCAACAACTTTTATTGAATGAATTTAATTCTTTTGTATATGCAAATAGGGAAGAAGATTTGGGCATAGAAGGCTTAAGAAGAGCAAAGATGAGTTATAATCCTGTATTTTTGGTTGAAAAATTTGAGGCTATATTTGACAAATAAGTCAGAGATTAAAATCTACAACATTAAAAAATTTTCTAATATTTTTAGACCTTCTTGATGGGATTTTTCAGGATGTGGTTGCATACCTAGTATATTTTCTTTAGCTATGATAGAAGGAAAGATATATCCATATTCAGAAGTTCCTATAATGTCCTTGGAGTCTTTGCAAGTAACATGATAGCTGTGCACAAAATATAAATAGACATCATCTTTTATGTTTTTAAATAAAGGGTGGTTATTATTTTTTAATCTACAAGTATTCCAACCCATATGGGGAATTTTTAGTTGGGATTGTGGGTTAAATTTAATCACTTCGCCTCTGATGAGTCCAAGTCCTTTATGTTCTCCAAATTCAAAACTTTTTTCAAACAGAAGTTGCATTCCCAAACAAATACCTAATACATATTTGCCACTTTTGATAAAATCAATAAAAGATTCTTTTAATCCCGAATTTTCAAAACAAGAAATTGCATCTCCAAACGCTCCTACTCCTGGTAGAATAATTTTGTCATAATTTAGTAGCTTATCAGGATTATCTTGAATATCAACACGGAGATTTTTGATTGAGGTATTTTCAAGAGCATTTTTGACACTTGCTAGATTTCCAATATTGTAGTTTAAAATAGCTATTTGCATTTTTTTACTTCGATTTTTTCTAAGTATTATACCTTGTAGAGAGTTTATTTGGCTAAAGAATTAGAATTAGCCAAATAAAAGATAATAAAATCACTCATCATCAGTCGCATATCCATCGGTTGCATGTGCCTTGAGATATTGGATAATAATATCTGCATCCTTATCGGTAGGCATTGCAAATGCCCTCATCGTGGTGAATAATCCATCCCACTCCATCATATTGTGTTCTTTGGGGGCGTGTGCAGCATGACACATTGAGCAGGTATCATAATATAAAAATTCTGCATCTGCCCATGCATCAGCTTGATTTGGAGTGAGTTCGTTTTTTGGAAGAGAAACTTCAAGAGTGTTAGAGTCTATCTTAATATTTTTTAGTTTGATAAATGGCAATTCAAGATTTTTTGTCCCATATAAGGTTGCTGTATCATTGGGTTTTAAATAGCCCGTGACTTTAATAATAATTTTCCCATTCGCTTCTCCAATTTTTTCTCCCGGAGTTCCTCTAACAATTGTTCCTATTATGGTTTTTCCGTCTTTGTCATATGCGTCGGTGTTGTCCATTACATAAAGCGTTTCTGCAGATGCTAAAACACCAAAAAATATAAAAAATAAAATCGTGATTTTTTTCATTTTATGCTCCTATGATATCAGGTACTGATGTTGATTTATAAGGCGTAACCACTTCATTCTTGTCTAGTTTTCTCACATTGACAAGTGCTGTATTTGCAGAGATTGCTTGTGCCATTTCACTAGTAGGACGTGAAGATGTGAGAACATTCACATGTCCTGCATTGCATCTAGGTTTTTTTGCTTGTCTGTCTTCAGGATCATACCAAGCACCTTCTTGGATAGCTACAACACCCGTTCTAATGTTTGGAGTTACAAATGCTCCAACCAAAACTCTTCCTCGATCGTTAAATACTTCGACAACTTCGCCGTGTTTAATACCAAGTTTTTGAGCATCTTTGTCATTTATCATCACGGGTTCGCGTCCTTGTATTTTATATATGTCTCGAATCCAAGTATTATCAAGTTGCGAATGAACTCTGTATCTTGGGTGTGGAGATACCAAATGGAAAGGATATTTTTTTGCTTCCTTGCCTCCTAGCCATTCAGCAGGTTCAAACCAAGTGGGATGACCTTTAAAATCAGGGAGGTTGTAAGAGGCAAATTTTTCTGAATATATTTGAATTTTGCCACTTTCTGTTGCTAGTTTGTTTTCTATGGGATCAGCTCTAAATTCCGCATGTCTAACATATTTTCTAGCTTCTTCTGGAATATCAAACTCTACAAAACCATCTTTCCAAAATTTATCAAATTCTTTAAATACAGGTCCATCACTTTTTTCATAAAAACCCTTAATCCATTCCATATAAGTTTTACCACCTGTATAACGTCTTTCAACCTTTTCTCCTCCAAGTCTGTTGGCAAGAAGTCTAAAAATTTCAAAGTCATCTTTTGACTCATATATAGGTTCTATCACTTTTTTCATAGCATAAATTACATTTCTAGAATAAGTCCCTCCAGAAGTAATATCATCTCTTTCAAGTGTGCAAGTAGATGGGAATATAATGTCAGCCATTTTTGCTAGAGGTGTCCACCAAGGTTCATGAACAACAACAGTATCAACCTTTCTTAATGCTTCAATAAGCTCATTTGTATTTGGATGATGTCCTAGTAGAGAAGCACCGCATACATAAACCATATCAATTTTTGGAAGTTTTATTTTTCTACCCTTGAAGTTGATTTCTTTTCCGGGATTTAAAATTGCCTCTGATACCCTAGAAGCAGGTATAGAAGTTTCAACCCTATTTCTTCCCTGAGAAAGACCAGGTGTGGTTCTATAGCCAGAGTTTGCTTGTCCTCCACCAGAGTAGTGCATAGAAAAACCAAATCCTCCTCCAGGAAGTCCAACTTGACCTATCATACTAGCGAGAGTTATGAGAGCCCAGTCTGCTTGTTCTCCATGTTGAGCTCTTTGCATAGCCCAATTACCCGCCAAAAAAGTTCGCGTAGAAACAAAAAGATCAGCAAGTTCCTTAATTTTATTTGCAGGAACTTCTGTTATTTTTTCTGCCCATTCAGGTGTTTTTGGAATATTATCTTCGCCTTTTCCTAAAACATAAGGAATAAATTTATCAAAACCATCTGTATATTTTTCGATAAATTTCTTATCATATTTTCCAGATGTATATAGATAATACATCATGCCAAGCATCAGGGCAACATCTGTATTGGGTCTGATTTTAATCCAATCTGCATCAAACATTTGGGCTGTTTCAGTATAGATAGGATCAATAGAAATGAATTTTATTCCAGCTTTTTTGTATTTGGGATAGTAGATGTCATTTACGTGATTTGGCACAACATAGTCGATTTTGTTGCATTTATATAAGTCAGTCCCCCAAAGTACATAAACCTTGCAATTGGCAATCATCTCTTCATGTGAAGTCTGCAAAGAATATACTTCCATATCTCCCATGATGGTGGGATTTACTCTTCCAGCAGCTCCATTGCTGTATTCACCATCTGTTCCAACTGCACCTCCAAGAGTTGTGTTAAAAAATCTTCCTGCAACAATATTTGAATTATGAAGTCTTCCCACATGCCCCCAGCCTCCATAACTTCCATTATAAATATTTTCACGAGGAATTTCTTTTAGTTTTTTTGCTACAAGATCAAGTGCTACATCCCAGCTAACGCGGACAAACTCTTCTTTTCCACGTTTTTCTCTGTTATTTTTTTTCCCCTCTAGATAACTTTTTCTAACACAAGGATATTTTACTCTTGTATCTGAATAGACTCTATCAATCATTCCTTTAACCATAATAGAGGGATTGGCATCGGTTTTTTGAGAAATAACATCTTTCATTATCCCATCTTCAACTTTTGCAATAAAGGGTCCAAAATGGGTCGCATGTGGAATCATTTCTGTTTTTTTAAATACTCCTACTGCACCTAGTGGGGATGAACCCAAAACACTCAAAGAAGCAACTCCTGCAGTCCCCTTAAGCATATTTCTTCTTGAAATGGCCATAAAATCTCCTTTTATCTTGTAAGATACTAGAAATTATAGCCACCCGTTATTTAAAAAAAACAAAAAATGGTTGTATAAATAAATATATAGTGTGAAATTTTGAATGTTTAATCTGTATTTAGACTCAAAACCTAGAAAAAAAGTCCAGCAAAACTAAAATAGAATCCAGAGCCCGTTAGCCTTGAAGAATTAAAATTACTGAAAGCATAAGGAATATATCCTATACGCAGTGAATAACCCATTAGATTAGTTCCAGCATAGATACTAATATCGTTTGTTAGACCACCATAACTATAATCTATTCCGCCAAAAATAGAATATTCTTTATTAAAATCATAGAGTAGATTTGCTTCTATTGGAAACACATAAGAAACTTTGTTGATGTCAAATTGTGCACCTATGCCAATATTTGCTCCAATTTTTAGATCTTTTATCATTTCATAAGTAGGACCTGCCATCACGGTAACTTCAAGAATTCCATTTTTAGCAAAATCTTGATTATTTTTTCCAAAATCAATCATCTTCAAAATACCCATAGGACCCCAAATATTATAGCCCCATTTGGATTGTTTTGTATTCGAAGCTTTCTCTTGAGCGTCCTCTTTCTTTGAAGTTATTTGAGGGGTATCTAAATTTGTATCTTCAGCATCTTTGCTAGGAACTATTGTTTCTGTAGTAATACTTTTATTATTTTCCGTAGAGTTGTTCGTAGCATATATAAAATCAAAGCTTACAAAGAGCATTATTAAATTCAAAATAATTTTTTTCATTCAGAACCTTTTAAATTTTGTATTTTAACATTTGATTGATGAAGTGTAAATAAAAATAAATATTTATTTTTCAGAATTTTGTTTGAACATCATCTTCCCTAATGCGATTTTTAGATGATTTGAGACCACTTCACATTTAATTTTGAATAATAAAAATATTCTAGAATCAGGAATATTTTCCAAACATTCAAAATTCCCCATTCCTTTGGCAAGAATTATATCTGCTTGATTGAATGATTGTTGAGCTGCAGGATTGGCATCTTCATAGATAAAACCAGGACTTTTGACTCCGCTATCTGCAACTTCGCAAAAATCGAAGATTTTTTTACACTCCAAATGTGTATTCATGTCATTAAGTGTGATGTCATTAATAATGGGTGCTCCTCTGGTGAGATAAGTTATTTTTATATGTGGATAGATAGATTTTATGGTAGATATAAGCACTTCGTCGAATATATTTTCACCTGCATTGTCTGCAAGATATAGCAATGTTTTTGAATTTTGTATTTTTTTGTAAAAATCTTTTAGATCAAAAACTGCAAAATCAAGTTTAGATATATTAAACACTTCATTTTTAATACTAAATTTTGTCGCACTTCCATAATCAATAATATTCCCAAGTGCAGAAATTTTAATAGCCCATTGTAATTCTTCTTCAGGTGTTTTGAAAATGGGTTTTTTACATAAGATATCATCAACTATAATTCTTGCTTTTTGAATGCACTCTGTTTTAATATGTTGATAAATATCGTCTGTAGAAGTAATAGAAGCAATTTTTTTATAAATATCTATAGCAATTTTAGGAGGAGGAACATTTTCATAGGGTAAAGATTGTATCAAAGATTCGATAGCTTGTTTTGCTCTATTTGCAATTTCTTTAGGCTGAAAAGTGATCTCCATTGTTTGATTGCATTGATTTGCTAAACATAAGAGACATTTTTTCTCAATCTTCACGTCGATTACCTCCACCTAATCCAGAAACCTTGCCCCACATCAGGCGATATTTTCTTTTCATAAATTCGATTTCTTCTCTAGCTTTTTGAAGTTCGTTTCTCATAGTGTCTATTGTTTTTTTATCATCATCATAAACCTCTTGCATTGAGATTAGAGCATCTTTTAGAAAGATATTTTCATTTTTAAATGCCCCGATAGTTTCATCTTTTGCACTGATAACTTTATCGTGGAGTCCTAATATGGTATTAATAGTTTTTTCTACAAATATAGGATCTAAAGAATTTCCGCTCATATCAGCAGATACAAGATTATTTTCAACGCTTTTCACAATGGTTTGTGCACCACTTGAGACATCTACAAAAAGAGTATCATTATGAGTTTTGCTAATAATGCTACCTTCATCTATTAGTTCCAAAACTTTTTTTTCTTCAATTCCTGAGAGTTTGACAAATTCCTTTAGACTCAACCAAGTTGGATTTGTAGATGTTTTATTTTCCATTTATACCTTTCTAAGATAAGGTTGAGCAATTTTCGCATAAATTTTCAAAATAAGCAATAAAAAACAAATCATTAAAAATTTAAGAAAATAAAGCTCTATAACAAAATTTCAATTTCCTTAGAATCAAGCTCGAGCTTTTTTGCTTTATCTAATCTATCTTTTATAAGCTTTGTACCTAAGTTTCCATTTTTTAGACTCAATATCTGCATTGCCATATAAGCTGCATTAATAGCCCCTGCCTTACCAATAGCAAGTGTTCCTACAGGCATTCCTGCAGGCATTTGAACTGTGGATAGGAGAGCATCTATCCCATCTAAAGCTCCTCCACTGAGAGGTACTCCAATGACTGGCTTACAAGTTTGAGATGCAATTGCCCCGGCAAGATGTGCTGCCATACCCGCTGCAGCAATAAAGACTTGAGCACCTTTTTTTTCAGCCTCTTTTACATAATCTTTGGTTCGATTGGGACTTCTGTGTGCAGAACTGATGATAACCTCAAACTTCACATCAAATTTCTTAAATACCTCAATACATTCATTCATGATGTTCCAATCACTTTTGCTTCCCATTACAACTGATATGAAATCCATTTAAACTCCTCTAGTTTGTTTTAGTTCTCAAAAACGTATATGGAGGTAATATCTCAGGAAGTAGAACGGGATTAACATTTCCACTATGTATTTCTGGAAGCTCTTTATTATTCTCCAAAATGATTTTATTCAAAATCAGATAAAATTTTTCATTTTCTTGATAAATTTTTCCGATTTCATTATCAATACACTTTATCTCAACATTTCTTGGGGCTACAATTTCATATGGACAACCTGTTTTGGTCGTGTACTTACACAAAAAATACTTACCGTTTTCACCCACTTCTCCATTGACCTGATAGCTTCCTTCACTGATAGCACTGAAATGGTTTTGAGTGTCAAGTCTCTCATGAGGTCGTCTGATGAGATAACCATCTGTAAAACCACGATTTTTTAGAGTGTGGAGTTCTTCTTGATAAAATTCAGGTCTATAAATACCCTTGTAATAATCCTCAATAGCCATTTTATAAGTTCTAGCAGTAAGTCCTGCATAATAGGTTGATTTAGTTCTTCCTTCTATTTTTAGTGCATCAATAGCACCACAATCAAGGATTTCCTTAACATAACTAGCAAGATTAAGATCTTTTGAGTTAAAAATATGCGTTCCAACTCCTTCTTCCTCTTCAAGTCTCATCATCACACCACTATCTGGGTTTTTTACATAATATTCATAGTCAAATCGACAATCATTAGCACAACTTCCTCTGTTTGGGACGCGACCATTTTGAAGTGCAGATATCAAACACCTACCTGAAAATGCAAAACACATACTCCCATGCACAAAGATTTCTAGTTCAAGATCAGGAATATATTTTTTTATTTCAATGGCATCTTTGAGGCTGAGTTCCCTTGCTGCAACAATTCTTTTTACACCCATTTCGTAGAAAACTTCCGCATCTAATACATTTAGAACATTTGCTTGAGTGGATAGGTGTATCGGAATTGTAGGAGCAATTTTTTTGCTTAATCTAACCACACCTGGTGCTGCCACAATGAATGCATCAGGAGACAAATCGGCCATTTTGGCGATGTGATTTTCAAGTAGTTTGAGTTGAGAGTTGAAGGGAAAGCCATTGATGGTTACAAATACTTTTTTACCTCTAGAATGTGCGTAATCAATACCTTCTTTGAAGCTCTCTAAATTAAAATCTTTTCCAGCACGATTGCGTAAGGAAAAATGGCTTACGCCACCATAAACAGCGTCTGCACCATAATCAATAGCAATCTTTAGTTTAGTTAGATTACCTGCTGGAGAGAGTAGTTGAACCTTTTTTGAAGAGTTGTGACTCATTATTTTTTGCCAAATGATGCAATTAATGCTTCAATATCATCTTCACTAGCCATATCTTCTTTGTTATCTCCAGCGATAAAGACTGCAGAACTGACACGTTTAGAATCATCGATCTTGCCTTCAAATAATGAATTCATATATTGAGCTAAAGCTCTCATTACATTGATAACGCGTTCGATTTTTTGCCTATGGATATCTTGAAATTGCATAATATCCATAGCCTGCATAGAGGCATCTAAAGAGTCATTTGCATCATTTGAAATATCCTTTAAGATAGCTGCTATTTGCTTAGATTCTTCTAGCGAGTTGCTGAAAGCTTCAATTTGTGGAAATTTTTCAGACAATTTTTCAAAAATTTCTTGATGTTTTTCAAAATACTTTTTGATTTCTTTTGATGACTTTATAATTTTTTCAGCACTAGAACTTATATTATCAAGTTGATCAAAAATTTCAGTTGCCTTTGCCTCTGAATCTTTTGTGACATCATCTAATTGATGCACGACTTTATGATCGTCTGTTGGAGGAGGAGGCCATTTTTTTCCTGCTTCAACCTTGTAATTGTTAGGATCAATAAATCCGGCAGTGAATTCTTCTTGGGACTCTTCATTTTTTTGAGATTCTTTTTTGGGAGTTTCTTTTACATCCAAATCAGCTTCACCTGACATTATCAGAGCATCTAGTTCTTCTTGAGTCATTGGTTCTCCTTGAGATTTAACCTTATTATTATAAATTTTTTTTGATATATTTTAGATTAATTTTAAGCTTTTGATATTAGAACACCTTCTATTATATCATCAATATCCCCATCAAGTATTGCTTCAACATTACTATAAGCAATGTTGCTTCTGGCGTCTTTGACTTGTTGATAAGGTGCTAAAACATAACTTCTAATCTGATGTCCCCATCCAATTTCACTTTTTTCTTCTCCTGTGGTGTTTGAAGAATTTTGTTTTTCAAGTTCAAGTTCATAAAGTTTAGATTTGAGCATTTTTAATGCAGTAGCTTTATTTTTGTGCTGACTGCGATCATTTTGACATTGCACGACAATTCCGCTAGGAAGATGAGTGATTCTAATAGCAGATTCTGTTTTGTTTACATGCTGACCACCTGCACCACTTGCACGATAAGTGTCTATTCTTATATCTTTTTCTTCAATAACAATGTCAATATCATCATCAACTTCAGGACTCACTTGTACGCTTGCAAAACTTGTATGTCGTTTTGCATTTGCATCAAAAGGGGATATCCGCACCAATCGATGAACACCATTTTCACTTTTCATATATCCATAAGCATTTTCGCCTTTAATAAGAAAAGCGACTCCTTTGATACCTGCCTCTTCCCCATCTTGATAATCTAAAATTTCTGTTTTAAATCCTCTACGTTCAGCCCATCTTAAATACATTCGATAAAGAATACTTCCCCAATCCTGACTTTCGGTTCCCCCAGCACCAGGTTGTATTGTAACAATTGCATTTGTATTATCATTTTCTCCACTTAACATTACCTCTATTTCTACTTTTTTAATTCTTGAATCTAGCTCAGGAGCTTCTTCAAACAAAAGCTCTAGTGTTGAAGGATCATTATCAGAAGAGACTAAAGAAAACAATTCACTAGAATCATCAATAGATTTTTTTGCATTGTCGTAAGTTTTAAGTATGCGTTCAATTTTTACTTTTTCTTTACTGATTTCCCCTGCCTTTTTTGAATCATTCCAAAAATCTTGATCTTGTTGCATCTGAACTATTTCTTCAAGTCTTTTTTGGAGACTTTCGGGTTTGATAATTTTGGCGATATTTTCACATTTATTCTTGAGTTCTTTTAACAGTTCGCCATATTCATAAGAATCCATTGTTGCCCTTTGAATGATTTGATGTAATTGTACAAAAACAATGTATCATTAAAAATAAAATTTAGTAGGAAATGTGATGTTGTTGAGAATAAAAAAATCTTATGAGATAAAAGAGAATCTAGTTACATCAGAAGATATTTACAATGAACGTAGAAATCTACTTAAAAAAATGGGGGTTTTAGGACTAGGAAGCGTATTTGGTGTAGATATTTTAGATGCTGAAATAAATCAAACTACAAAAACAATAGAAATTGATAAAAATAAATATTTTTATGATGTGGATTCAAGATTTATCCAATATCCACTTACGCCATATCAAAAAGCTACTACTTATAATAATTTTTATGAATTTGGAATGCAAAAAGATGATCCATTTAATCGTGCAAGAGTTCTAAAAACAAGCCCTTGGGATGTGGTTATTGACGGTGAGGTGCAAAAACCTATCAAAATATCACTAGAAGATATTTTAAAAAGATTTAAACTCCAAGAGAGAATATATCATTTTCGTTGCGTGGAAGCTTGGAGTATGAATATTCCTTGGCTTGGCTTTCAACTAGGGGATTTGATAGATTTTGTTAGACCTAAAAGTAATGCTAAATTTGTTTTGTTTGAAACTGTGGTACAAGATAGTATGCCTGCAGTAAAAAACCCTTCCATAGCTGCTTATATAAAGTTTCCCTATAAAGAGGGTTTGAGATTAGATGAAGCAAAAAATCCTTTAACTATGCTTACAGTGGGAATGTATGGCAAAGTGTTGCCCAATCAAAATGGTGCTCCGCTAAGGCTAGTAGTTCCGTGGAAATATGGTTTTAAAAATATAAAGTCTATTTCCAGAATCACTTTGGTTGAAAAAATGCCAATTTCTACTTGGAATAAGCTAGATAGTTCTGAATATGGTTTTTATGCAAATGTTAATCCTGATGTCCCGCATCCTAGATGGTCTCAAGCAAATGAACGCTTCATAGGAGATGGTTTTTCATTTAATAAAATAGCTACAAAGCCGTTTAACGGGTATGAACAAGAGGTTGCAAAGATGTATGCAGGAATGGATATGAAAAAAAATTATTGACTTTCAAAACCCTTTGATTCATTTTGCTTTTGTTGCGATACAATCAAATCATATTAAAATTTCAATAAAAGGTAGATGTGATGTATGTGGAGGATATAATCAAGCAAATAAAAGTGAATTATCCAGATCAACGAGAGTTTCATCAGGCAGTGCAAGAAGTTCTTATTTCTTTGGCTCCAGCTATTGCAAAGCATAAAAAATATCAAGATTATGCTATTTTGGAGAGGATGATTATACCTGATAGAGAGATTATTTTTCGTGTGGATTGGGTAAATGATAGGGGAGAAATTCAAGTCAATACAGGGTATCGAGTAGAATTTAACTCGGCTATAGGTCCATATAAGGGAGGACTTAGATTTCATCCTAGTGTGAATATCGGAATTATCAAATTTTTAGGTTTTGAACAGGTTCTTAAGAATTCGCTTACTACACTTTCTTTAGGTGGTGGAAAAGGTGGGAGCAATTTTGATCCAAAAGGAAAAAGTGATGCTGAAGTTATGAGGTTTTGCCAAGCTTTTATGAATGAGTTGTATCGTCATATTGGGGCACATACTGATGTTCCTGCTGGAGATATTGGGGTAGGGGCTAGAGAAATTGGCTATCTTTTTGGCCAGTACAAAAAAATAACAAATCGATTTGATGGAGTACTCACTGGTAAGGGGTTAAATTGGGGAGGAAGTTTAGCTAGACCTGAAGCTACCGGTTATGGTTGTGTATATTTTGCACAAGAGATGCTCAAAGAGAGAGGGGAATCACTTAGTGGAAAAACTTGCACTGTATCAGGGAGTGGAAATGTGGCTATATATACTATAGAAAAACTCTATCAATTGGGAGCAAAACCAGTAACTGCAAGTGATTCTAAAGGAATGATTTATGATGAAAATGGAATTGATTTAGGTTTGTTGAAAGAAATTAAAGAATACAAAAGAGAAAGTTTGGAGGAATATGCAAAAATAAAGCCCAAATGTAAATACATAAAAATCAGTGATTACAAAGAAGGGACGAATGCAGTATGGAACATTCCTTGTTTTGCTGCATTTCCAAGTGCTACAGAAAACGAACTCAATCTTTGTGATGCGAAAAATCTTTTACAAAATGGTTGCAAGTGTGTAAGTGAAGGTGCAAATATGCCATCTACTCTTGAAGCTATTGATTTATTTTTGAAATCTAAGATATGCTATGGACCGGGCAAAGCAGCAAATGCTGGAGGAGTAGCTGTGAGCGGACTTGAAATGGCACAAAATGCGAGTATGCATTCATGGGATTTTGAAAGTGTAGATAATCATTTGCGTTCTATTATGGAAAACATCTTTGTGAAATCCTCTGAAACTGCTAAAGAATTTGGAGATCCTACTAATCTTGTTTTGGGTTCGAATATAGCAGGGTTTAGAAAAGTTGCAGATGCGATGATAGAACAGGGAGTATAAATTTTACATGAAGTAAAATTTTATATATTTTAATATACATTTTATTTTTTATTTTTTATTTTTTTGATATGCTTGATAATATAGAATAAAAACTTGAGGAGAATGTATTGTTACTTCCGAAATGGGAAGAGGGTTATAGTGTTGATAATGAAATGATTGACATGCAGCATAAAAAACTTTTTGATTTGGCACAGAAGGCCTATTTGATGGTGAATCATTCTGTATCAAAAGATGAGATCAAGGAAGTTTTGAGAGAGTTTTTTGAATATATGCGCGATCACTTCAAAGATGAAGAAGATTATATGATTTCTATTGGTTATCCTAGGCTAGATGAACATAAAAGACTTCATCGTCAAATCATCGCTGATTTTTCTGAATGTGTCAAAGAGATTCATTCTGCAAATGATCTGAAAGAAAAAATCGGAGTGATTGCTAAAGAGTGGCTTTTGCAGCATATTCTCAAAGAAGATATGCTCATAAGACGCTATTGTAAAGAGAGGATGTTTGTCCAAAGGGATTTAGGTATTTCTGTAGAAAAATATGAATACATCTGTTCTTGTAAAGGGAAGATTCACGAAGTTCCTCCCAATATTCATGAAAAAATACAACACCAAAATGCAAAGTTTATTTGTCGATTTTGCAAACAAATTCTTCGATTAAAACATTGATTCACTCTAATTCTAATTTATTTTTTATCAAATATCGTGCTATTGCATATATTACAAGCAATTCAATTGTATTGATAAGGATTTGTATTCCATAACCTTGTGTATAAAGAAGTGAATCATTCATTGCAAATATAGAGTTATAAAAGTCTCTAAGATTGGGCACAAAAATCGAAAATTGATTTTTGATGATTTCTAAAATAATCTGCAAAGCTATGAATATTAAAATCCCTATCATTAGGCGGTATTTTTTGATTTTGCCAATATTTAATATTCCAAGAACAAGTAAAAATTTGACCAGAAATAGAGCTATCCAAACCAAAAAATTTACATATGCCAAAAAAGTCCAAAAAGGATGAGAGAGAATCCCGGCGATAAATTGTCTAAAAAACATATCCAACATTCCGTAGTGATTCCAAAAGGTATTTATATATAGAGTTATAGCTAGTAAAATTGAGCTAAAAGCTATCCAAAAAACATTAATAAGGATTTTTGGAATCAATATTTCATCGATTTTTAGAGGCAGAGAAAAAGTTAGATACCCCTGAAGGGAAAACATTTTTTTGTTGATAGAATCTAAAACCGCCAGAATAATAAATGCAAACCACAGGAAACCACTCACAATTAAAGTGATGAAACAGATCATATTTATAATATCTGAAGCAAAATATTTTGCATATTCAGTTTGCGAAAAAAACCCCATTCCTAAAATGGAGAGACACACTAATATATCAATGAATAAAATTCCAAGATAATTGTCTAAAAAATCATATTTGAAAATTTTTCTCATCTAAAACTCCCCTTAAATGCTTCTTCTAAATTTGAGTAGTTTTTTCTGACTTCGCTAGTATCACCGAATTTGATGATGCTACCTTCTTTGATGAAAATACACATATCAACATATTTTTCAACATCAGATACCAAGTGCGTAGAGATAATTACACTTGATTGTGGATTGCGATTTTGTAAGATCAAATCAAATATTTCTTGACGAGCTAGTGGATCCACACCTGCAATCGGTTCGTCAAAGAGATAAAGCTTCGCATTTCTACAAAGAGTTGTTATGAGTTGTAGTTTTTCTTTTGTTCCTTTTGATAGAGATTTGAAAGATTTATCCAAGGGGATATGAAATTGTTCTAGGAGCATTAATGATTTTGAGTATTGAAAATCTTCAAAAAAATCTTCAAAAAAATCCAAAATTTTTCGAGCTTCCCATTTTTCATTCAAATAACTTGTATCAGGTAGATAAGAAATAATTTTTTTGCTTTCAATCCCTAGTTTGTGACCATCGATGAGGATTTTACCATCATATTGACTTAAAAGATTGGCTAATATTTTTATGAGTGTTGTTTTTCCTGCACCATTAGGACCTAATAGACCAATGATTTTATTTGCAGGAAGTTCTAGATTGATATCATGTAATGTTTCAATTCCGACGTAGCTCTTTGTGAGATGTTGTATGCTTAATAAACTTGAATTGTTCATAAAGTTCCTTGCACAAAAGTTTTTATATTTTCAATCACCATTTTAATCAAGGTTTCTCTAGCATTTCCATATGCCCAAGCAATATGTGGCGTGAGTATCATTTTCTCTTGAATTGATGGATTTAAGAAAGGATGATTTTTATCCATAGGTTCTTTTTCTAGTACATCTGTTGCAAAATATATATTTTTTGACTGTAAGGTCATGGCTATGTCAGACTCATTTACAATACCGCCACGACCAACATTAATAAGGATAGCATTTTCTTTGAGTAAGGAAAGTTCTTTTTTGCAGATGAGGTTTTTAGTATTTTCGTTTAAAGGTGCATGGATGGAGATAATATCACTCTCTTCAAGTAGATTTTTAAGAGGTTTTTGGAGATAGGTCTTATCGAGATTTTTTCCGCTTGTGGAAGCATAACTAATATTTGCACCAAAAGCCCCTGCAAGTGACGCCACTTTTTTGCCAATGCTACCGAGCCCTATAATACCCCATTTTTTTCCATCAAGCTCGTTTAAACCCCCATTGATGTGCATAAAAACATCGCTTTTGCACCATTGAGCACTTTTGCAATAGTGATCATAATAATCTAATTTTGAAAGAAGATTTAATGCTAATGTCAAAGTATGTTGTGCAACACTATTTGTGGAATATCCAGCAACATTTTTGACTACGATACCTTTTTCTTGTGCTGTTTTCATATCAATAATATTAGTCCCAGTGGCTGTTACGCAGATAAGTTTGAGCTTAGGAAGTTTTTGTAATACGGAAGCGTCAAGTACGACTTTATTTGTCAAGATAATATCGGCATCTTGAGATCTTGTGAGAGTTTCTTCAGGTGTGGTTGTTTGGTAGATTTTGAACTCACCAAATTTTTCTATTGGACTTAAATCGCACTCGCCTAGTGTTTTTGCATCTAAAATAACTATTTTCATATTCTCTCCTCTATTTTGGCGTGGATTTTTATATAATAGCATAGTTAGTTTTATAAAAGGAATTGTGTGCAAACAAACAAAAAAATCATTATTATCGCTAGATCTTGGAGAACAATAATAGAACAGGTAGAGATAAGGCAATGACAGAAAAAATAAAATTCACTTATCTGCAAAAACTTCTTATAAAATGGCAAACTCGTTCTCTTGGACCAAAAATCGATACATTAATGCTCGTACTTTCAGTGCTTGTTTATATGGGCAGACCTAATTTAGAAGCTCAGTTTGAACAAGCTAGAATTATTATCTCTAAAATGGTCAAACCATCAAATTTGGCTTCAAAAATTTTTGATAGAATTGTGATTTGTGTATCTGATTATGCAAGAGATGAAAAACTCTACATGCAAGATAGAGATCGTGCTTTCAATGCTGTTGTTCAAGATATTCAGTTTTATTCTATCGTGCTTGATATTCTCAAAGATAAGGGTTATGAAACTCAAAGAGATATTATTCGTTCGGTTATTCAAAAAGCATATGACGAGGAATACATTATTAGTAATGAAAATAAACGGATGTTAGAGTATCAAGAGCGAACATTTAGGCAATAATTATATAAAATATTTCTTAAATTAAGCTATTTATAAGATATTGAGCTATAGAATACCAAGTTTTAAATTTATATAGATTAATAAAAGGCAACAAATATGGACATAACAAAAACTGCTAAAATTAGCGAAATAAAACGTGATTGGGTTGTTTTAGATGCAAAAGATAAAACATTTGGTCGTTTGATTACAGAAGTGGCTACGATTTTGAGAGGCAAACATAAGCCTTGCTACACTCCTAATGTAGATTGTGGTGATTTTGTTATTATCATCAATGCTACTGAGGTAAAATTTTCTGGAATGAAGCTTGAGGATAAAGAGTACTTTACTCATTCAGGATATTTTGGAAGCACCAAGAGTAAAACTCTTAAGGAAATGCTAGATAAGTCTCCTGAAAAGCTTTATCATCTTGCTGTTAGGGGCATGTTACCAAAGACAAAATTAGGCAGAGCAATGATTAAGAAGCTAAAAGTGTATAAGGGTAGCGAACATCCTCATACAGCCCAAACTACAAAAAGTAAATAAAGGAATTATCAATGGCAAAAATTTATGCAACAGGGAAGAGAAAAACAGCAATAGCAAAAGTTTGGCTTACTAATGGAACTGGAAAAATGACTATCAATAATCAGACTTTAAATGATTGGCTTGGTGGACATGAAGCTATCAAAATGAAAGTGATGCAACCCCTGATTCTTACCAAACAGGATAAGTCTGTGGATATTATAGCTGTTACTTTGGGAGGAGGCTATTCCGCTCAAGCAGAAGCATTAAGACATGGAATTTCTAAGGCATTGAATGCTTATGACTTAGCATTTAGAGCGATTTTAAAACCCAAAGGTTTGCTCACAAGAGATTCAAGAGTAGTTGAAAGAAAAAAATATGGAAAGAAAAAAGCTAGAAGAAGCCCACAATTCTCAAAAAGATAATTTTTTGGATACAAGAGTCTTGCAAAGGACTTTTGTATCTTTATCCTCTAACCACAAGCCCCTAAAAATCTCCTCAGTATTTATCAGGCAATTTTTGTTCTTTTAATTTATTTTTCTATTCGTTTTTGTTTGTTTTTTGGTAATGTTTTTGAATATTGTAAGGTTTCTTAATCGCTTGATTATAGAATAAGGCTATAATTCAAATATCTAATAATAGGTGATTTTATGTTCAGTATCGATCTAAGAAATGACTCTATAAAAAAGTTATTTTTTTATTATTTTATTCCTTCTTTGTGTGCGATGATTGCACTTTCAACTTATTCTACTGTAGATGGGATTTTTGTAGGTAAAAAACTCGGCGAAAACGCTCTTGCTGCAGTGAGTATTTGTTGGCCAGTTTTTCCTATTTTGATTGCTTATGAACTACTTTTTGGACTTGGTGCAGCTTCAATAACTTCATATTTTTTGGGAAAAAATGAAGTTCATAGGGCTAGATTGATCTTTAGTTCGGTATTTTATTTTGTGATCCTAAGCTCTTTTGCTATTGGCGTAATTCTTTACTTTTTTGTAGATGAAATTGCTATTTTGTTGGGTAGTAGTGAAATTCTCAAACCCCTAGTTGTAGAATATTTGAAGGTGATTTTTTTAGGATCTGTTGTAATGGTTTTACATCCTCTGTGTGATGTTTTTGCGATCAATGATAAACAGCCTATTTTAGCAATGAGTGCTATGATAATCGGATCTTTTATGAATATCATCTTGAATTATTTATTCTTATTTGTTTTTGAGTTTGGTATCTATGGAAGTGCGTTAGCAACAATTTTAGGACATGGAATAGGTTTTCTAGTGCTTTTTCAACATTTTTTATTTAAAAGAGGAAAATTATATTTTATTCCTCGTTTTAGTTTCTCTGCGGTTATTTCATCTGCAAAAAGCGGTATTCCTCAGTGTGTTTCTGAACTCAGTGCAGCGATTGTTATGATAATGTTTAATGCTACCATAATGTCCATAGCCGGAGAAAGGGGTGTTACAATCTATGGGATCATTATGTATAGTGGAATTATATTCTTCACCATTTTACTTTCTATAGCACAGGGGATTCAACCTATTGCTAGTTTTAGTTATGGTGCTGGAAATATGAAGCGAGTAAAAAGTATTTTTGTTTTTAGTCTCAGTGTTTCCTTGGGAATTGCGATTATGATTTATCTAGTTTTTTATGGGTTTGATAAATATCTCGTGAAGTTATTTTTAAGATCAGATTTTTCTCTCACAGATCCTTATTTGCTCACAGATACTACAAAAGCCATGAGTGTTTATTATTTAGGATATATTTTTCTTGGAATCAATATTGTCTCAGCAATATTTTTTCAATCTGTCCAGAGAACAAAAAGTTCGTTTATTATTACGATTTGCTATACGCTAGTTTTTCTTGTTGCATTACTACCTTTTTTGAGTAAAAAATATGGTATGGAGGGGATTTGGATGGCTTATCCTATTTCGCAATTATTAGCTTTTTTAGTTGTTATTGTGGTGGTATGGTATGAAATAAAATGTGGCATATTTTCAGGAAAAATCGCAGGAGGTGATTCTTTATGGCAAAGAAAAAAATAATCTTATTTGACTTAGATGGGACATTGATTGACTCTACGGATGCTATTTATGATAGTTTCTGTTTTTCTTGCCAAAAAAATGGACTTGATATTCCACCTCTTGAAGAAGTAAAAAAAACAATCGGGCACACATTAGATGATATGTTTGCCTATTTTGGTGCCGATAAAGAAAAATTATGTTTTTTTAGGGATTCTTATAGAGAATTTTATCTAAAGGTTTTTTTAGAAAAAACAGAAATGCTACCCAATGCTACAGATTCTATTAAGCTAGCTAGTGAATTTGCTAAACTTGGCATTGTTACCACAAAAACATCAAAACGTTCTAGAGAGCTTTTAGAGTATTTGGGTGTTTTAAAATATTTTCAGATTGTAATTGGCATAGAAGATGTACAATTTCCTAAGCCACATAAAGAACCTATTTTGAATGCAAAAAATAAAATTGATACTAATATTCCTCTCTCAGATATATTTATGGTAGGAGATACTCCTCTTGATGCTAGATCGGCTATAGATGCAGGGGTGCATCCTATAGGTGTAAAATGTGGATATGGCGTATATGAAGATTTATGCAAGTTGTGCGAAAATGTTTTTGAAGATTCGCTAGAGGCAGTCAAATTTATCAGCACTTTTTAAACTGCTACCTTTTTACACGAAGTAAATTATAACTTTATCTTATGATGGGTTACATTTTGTATATTTAAGCTAAAAGCGAGTAGAATTCACCCACGAAAAGTTTAGAATTGTATCGTTTGTGCAGAGCCTATTATTTATTTTTGTTATGAGCGTTTGATATATTGGAATACTATTGCAGATGATTTACATTTCTAAAAGAACAACTAAACAAATAGGAAGGAGATATAGGTATGCTAGAAATCAGATGGCATTCAAGAGCCGGTCAAGGTGCAATTACTGGTGCTAAGGGTTTAGCAGATGTAGTAGCTGGAACAGGTAAGGAAGTACAGGCATTTGCACTTTATGGTTCTGCTAAACGAGGAGCAGCTATGACTGCTTATAACAGGATTGATTCAGAGCCTATTTTAAATCATGAAAAGTTTATGAATCCAGACTTTATTCTTGTAATAGATCCAGGTCTTACCTTCATCACAGATATTTGTGCAAATGAAAAACCAACTACGCAATATATTATTACAACCCACTTAAGCAAAGAAGAGCTTATAGAAAAGAAACCTGACTTGAAAGGGAAAAAGATATACACTTTGGATTGTATTAAAATATCCATTGATACATTGGGAAAACCTATTCCAAATGCTCCTATGCTTGGTGCATTGATGAAGGTGTCAGGTATGCTTGAAATTGAATTTTTTAAAAATGCTTTCAAAAAAGTTTTAGGCAAGAAACTCTCTCAAAAAGTCATTGATGCTAATATGTTGGCCATCCAACGTGCGTATGACGAAGTCCAATAAGGAGGCTATAATGAAAGGTTGGAATGATTTTGAAATTGGAGCTGTATTATTTCCATTTGAGAATAAAGGTCAGAGTGCTATAGAATCACATAACAATGAGCGTAAATATACACCAGATAGCTCTTTTAATAGTAGCGTAGCTCATTGGAGAGTGGAGAAGCCTATTCATAATAGCGAGGTGTGTATCAATTGTTTTAATTGTTGGGTTTATTGTCCTGATGCAGCCATACTTGCTAGAGAAGATAAACTTAGTGGCGTAGATTATGTGCATTGTAAAGGATGTGGGATATGTGTCAATGTTTGTCCAACAAATCCAAAATCTTTGCTAATGTTCAGCGATCACGAAAACAATCAAACTGCTCTATCAAACTGGCCCAAAAAAGAAGAGAAGAGAAAAGACTAAAGGAGACATTATGGCAAAGACTATGGAATTGCAAGAAATCGAAGTATGGGATGGCAATTTAGCAGCTTGTCATGCAATGAGACAAGCCCAAATTGATGTTGTTGCCGCTTATCCAATTACCCCCTCAACCCCTATTATTCAAAATTATGGTACTTTTATGGGAAATGGGTATATTGACGGTGAATTCATGCTTGTGGAATCCGAACATGCTGCGATGAGCGGATGTGTTGGAGCTGCTGCTGCTGGGGGGAGGGTTGCCACTGCCACAAGTTCGCAAGGTTTTGCGTTGATGGTAGAAGTTTTATATCAGGCTTCTGGTATGAGGCTCCCTGTGGTGCTTAATCTAGTCAACCGTGCACTAGCTTCACCGCTAAATATTCACGGCGATCATTCCGATATGTATCTAGGAAGAGATGCAGGATGGATAAATCTATGCACTTGTAATCCTCAAGAAGCTTATGATTTTAATCTTATGGCGTTTAGGATTGCCGAAAATATGAATGTTAGGATTCCCACCATTGTCAATCAAGATGGATTTTTGTGTTCACACACTGCACAGAATGTCCGTCCGTTGAGCGATGAAGCAGCTTATAATTTTATAGGTGATTATCAAAGTAAAAACTCACTTCTTGATTTTGAAAAACCTGCGACCTACGGTGCTCAAGCTGAAGAAGATTGGCATTTTGAGCATAAAGCTCAACTTCATAATGCTTTGATGCACTCTAGTGTTGTGATAGAAGAAGTCTTTGCAGATTTTGCTAAACTCACTGGTAGAGAATATAAAATTGTAGAAACTTATGATTTAGAAGATGCGGAAGTCGCTATATTTGCATTAGGTACGACCGCAGAATCTGCTAGAGTTGCTGCAAAAAAAGCTCGTAAAAATGGAATAAAAGCAGGAGTTGTCACAATTCGAGTATTTAGACCCTTCCCATATAGAGAGCTTGGAGAGGCACTCAAACATCTCAAAGCTATCGCTATTATGGATAAGAGCTTACCTGCTGGGGCTATGGGCGCACTTTTTAACGAAGTTGCCGCTTCTCTTTACCAAGTAGAAGGTTCTAAACATCCCGTACTTTCCAATTATATTTATGGTTTGGGGGAAAGAGATCTCACTCAAGTGGAGTTAATGGATATTTATCAGGATCTTGAAAAAAATGCAAAAACTGGCAAACTCACTCATCCAACTCAACAATTCATAGGACTTAGAGGTCCTAAACTAAGCTTTTGCTAAGGAGAAGATAATGGTAAAAGAAATTAAGAATCTAAAACAGTTTAGCAAATCAGCAGAAAAATTCGAAGGGGCACATCTTTTGTGTCCAGGATGTGCTCATGGAATGATTGTTAGAGAGGTTTTGAATGCTGTTGATGGTCCTGTAGTTCTGGGTAACTCGACAGGTTGTTTGGAGGTATCCACAGCCGTTTATCCCTTTACTTCTTGGGATGTTCCTTGGATACATATTGGATTTGAAAATGGATCTACTGCAGTTGCAGGGGCTGAAGCGATGTATAAAGCTCTTGCAAAAAAAGGCAAATACACTGGTCAGAGACCTAAATTTGTCGCTTTTGGTGGAGATGGTGCTACTTATGATATTGGCTTTCAGTGGATAAGTGGGTGTTTTGAAAGGGGTCATGATATGACTTATATTTGTTTGGACAATGAAGTCTATGCGAATACAGGAGGCCAAAGAAGTGGCTCTACTCCCTTGGGGGCTAGCACTTCTACAACTCCTGCAGGTAGCACAAGCTATGGAAAAAAAGAAAAAAAGAAAGATATATTATTTGTAATGGCAGCTCATGGATCTCCTTATGTGGCACAAGTAGCACCAAACAAATGGAAAGACATGAATAAAAAAATTAAACAAGCTATAGAAACCGAAGGTCCTACATTTATCAATGCAATGAGTGCTTGTACAACTGAATGGAAATTCGAATCTAATCATACTGTAGAGATGAGTGATTTGGCAGTAGATAGTCTTGTTTTTCCACTGTTTGAGATTGTAAATGGTACAGATCTTAATATTACTTATCGACCCAAAAATATTATTCCTGTTAGAGATTATTTGGGGGCACAAGGAAGATTTAAACACCTTTTTAAGCCTGGAAATGAGCATGTTATTGAACAATTTCAAAAAGATGTAGATGCTAGATGGGAACGTTTACAACGTTTAGAGGAAGCCAAAATTTGAGAATTTGACTTCTTTTGATAGGGTGAGTTCTATTTTATTTTGCTTTCATTGTCGATAAATTTTTAAGGAAATCATATGGTTGAAAGATACGCACGTGAAAAGATGAAAAAATTATGGGATATGAATGCAAAATATTCTGCTTGGCTACAGGTAGAAAAAGCGGTTGTAAGGGCTTGGAATAAACTTGGTTTTATTCCTGATGAAGATTGTGAGAAAATTTGTAAAAATGCTACATTTGACATTAAGAGAATTGATGAAATTGAATCAATAACTAAACATGATTTGATTGCCTTTACAACATCGGTTTCAGAAAGTTTGGGATCAGAATCCCGTTTTGTGCATTATGGAATCACTTCAAGTGATTGTATTGATACTGCGGTTGCCCTGCAGATGAGAGATAGTCTGAAAATTATCTTAGAAGATATAGAGCTATTGAGGCAAGCTATTAAAAAAAGAGCATTTGAGCACAAGAATACCTTAATGGTAGGAAGAAGTCATGGAATACATGGAGAACCCATCACATTTGGATTGGTTTTAGCGATTTGGTATGATGAGATAGGTCGTCATTTTGAGGCACTTAATCATACAATGAATGTGATTTGTGTGGGTGCTATCAGTGGAGCTATGGGAAATATGGCTCATACGCCTATAGAATTAGAAGAATTAGTTTGTGATGAATTAGGACTTAGTCCTGCCCCTGTAAGCAATCAAGTGATTCAACGCGATAGATATGCTAGATTAATGAGCGATTTGGCACTTTTGGCAAGTAGTTGTGAGAAAATCGCTATAGCTATTAGGCATTATCAGCGTACAGAGGTTTATGAAGCAGAAGAATACTTTTCAGAGGGGCAAAAAGGAAGTTCAGCGATGCCCCATAAACGAAATCCGGTATTGAGTGAGAATATCACCGGGCTTTGTCGAATAATAAGAAGTTTTTGTGTTCCAGCGATGGAGAATGTTGCACTATGGCACGAACGTGATATTTCTCATAGTTCTGTGGAAAGATTCATATTGCCTGATGGGTTTATCACAACTGATTTTATGCTTGATCGCTTAAAGGGATTAGTTGAAAATCTCGTGGTATATCCTCAAAATATGATGAAAAATCTCAACCTTACTGGAGGTTTGGTTTTTTCTCAGAGAGTTTTATTGGAATTGCCCAAAAAAGGAATTAGTAGGGAAGATAGCTATAAAATTGTACAAAGAAACGCAATGAAAGTATGGGAAGATCTCCAACAGGGCAAAAGTGCTATAAATGAAAATAAAGAGAGCTTGTATCTGCAGTATCTTCTTCGAGATGTAGAGTTAGTTGAAATTATTGGACAAGAAGCCATAAAAGAATGTTTTGATTATAATTATTACATAAAAAATGTTGATAAGATATTTCAGAGAGTTTTCAGATAAGGTTTCTAGGATCAAAAAATCCTTAGGTGTATAAGAGTGGTTTAGGCATCTAAGGAATTATCTAAAATATATACATATAGTTAAAAGTTAGATTGAAATTATAACCGATACTTTCTCTGATTGTGATAGGGGTGTTATCAGGAATATTTTTTTTGTAAATAGGAAATCCCGCAGTTCCAATCATCTTAGTCTCAGAGTCATTTATAAAAATGGGATTAATGAATAAATACCTCAAATTGATTTCAAACATATGATGTTTATTTACAATCACACCTCCCCCTATATTTGCTACAGGACTTTGAATATATTCATTTCCGCTTAAATTTGAGCGGTAGATATCATCATCAAGAAAATATGTATTAGCATAACCTAGAGAAACTGTCCCGCTTAGTTTATAATGAGTGAACTGATATCCACCACCAATAGAAAAATATCCTGTTATATCTCCAGTTTGAAATCCCCCAAATAAAATATCAAGCATTCCACCATAATATTCTGAATCCAAATATGCACTTTCATAATAGGAATTTGCATTGATAGGCGTGTATTGAAGTCCAAATGTTTCCATGCTATCCCAAGCTCTTCCATAATATCCATAGATTCTAATCCCTATATTTTTGGTTGTTTTGATAAGACCTAGTTTGCCTTCAAGATTAAAACCGCTAAAAGAGGGGGTATTTCCAGCTTTTTCTCCGTCTTTACTATAATTGTATGAGGTTAGATTTTGATCTGTCTTGAAGTGATTGTTTATAAAATCTGCTCCTGCACTCAGACCGAAAAATAATCCACCTGTAATATTATCCCCAACAACCGTATTTGTATCATTTACGTTTACAAGCGGCTTGGTATTTGGCATTTCATTTCCAAAACTATTAACAAGGGGAAGAAATAACAGGATAGACATATAAAGTACTCTTTTCATTTCTTTAGCTCCTATATAGAGTGTTGTACATGAACCATAAAATATACAAAACTATACTCAAAATAATTTTAAAAATAAATTAATTATTTAATTATACTATATTAAATAAATATAAATTTTTGATATGCTATTGAAATGAAAAATGTGTGTTTTTAAGGACTATATCAAAGTTAAAGTCAAACTATTTATGAGAGCAAGAAATTTTTTGGTCAGATAGACCAAAGAGATTGCGAGGCTAAATGTCTAATTTTGTAATCACAGATACACCTATATGCTAAATCAGCTATTTATAATCTTAAGTTCTGTCATCTAATTTTTGCATTATTAGAGTAGATTTTTATTTTTTAGATATTTGTTGATTTTTTTATAAAAAATAATTCCTACAGCTAAGGATTTAAATCATCGCCAGAATAAAATGCGTCAAAACATTCTACAGATTAGTTTTTTCATTTTATAATTCTTACCCATGATTTATGCGATTTTATAGATTTTAAAATAAGAGGTTTTTTGGTTCGATTTTATTCGATAATTAAGAATCTTGGTCATTTGGTGCTAAAGCCTTCTCCCAAAATCTAATTAAAAGAAAAAATAAAAACAAAGGATGTGTTGATGAAAGTAGCACTTTTGATGAGTGGTGGCGTGGATAGTTCTTATTCTGCTTACTTGCTAAAATCTCAAGGTTATGAAGTACAAGGGATTTACCTTAAACTTCACGACAAGGAAGCTAAACACGAAATATTTTTACGTAATTGTAAAAAAGTCTCTGAAAATCTTGGTTTTGAATTCAGAGTCGTTGAGGCTAAAGAGGAATTTAAAGAAAGTGTCTATAATGAGTTTATTAGCTCTTATAAACGCGGAGAAACTCCAAATCCCTGTGCTTTATGCAATCCTCTAATGAAGTTTGGCTTGGCTTTAGAACTTGCACTTTCTTTGGGTTGTGAAAAAATTGCTACAGGACATTATGCTAGAATACAAGAGGTTAATGGTATCAAACGAATTGCAGAAGCTAGAGATAAGAGCAAAGATCAGAGTTATTTTTTATATGCCATTTCTCAAGATGCTATCAATCGTCTTATTTTTCCTCTTGGAGATATGCTCAAAGAAGAAGTTAAGCCTAAGGCTTTTGAGGTGATGCCATGGCTTGGTAGTCTTGAAACCTATAAAGAGTCTCAGGAGATATGTTTCGTTGAAACTGACTATATTGATATTCTCAAAAAACATACTGAGGTTGAAAAAGAAGGTATTGTAAGGGATGTGCAAGGAAATATTGTCGGGAAACATAAAGGGTATATGCAATATACAATAGGCAAACGAAAAGGATTTAGTGTAAAGGGTGCTCACGAACCTCATTTTGTTGTGGGTATTGATTCGCAAAATAATGAAATCATTGTGGGAAAAAAAGAAGATCTTGCCACTAATAAAGTGGAAGCAATCAACAAATCATTGCTAAAAAACTTCAATGGGGGTGAATATAAAGTAAAAATCCGCTATCGTAGTACACCTTCTGAGGCTAAAATTTTTATTGATGGAGATAAAATTATTGCCGAATTAAAAGAGCCTGTCTATGGGGTTGCAAAAGGACAAGCATTAGTTGTATATCAAGATGATAAGGTTTTAGGAGGTGGAGTGATTATTTGAGACAAACCTTCTTTATTGAAGGTTTGTAAAGATTAGATTAGAGTTTTGATATTAATATTTTTAGTAAAATTTTTATTTTCATAGTATTTTAGTTTATCTCCATCAACTGTGGCAAAAGCATTATCAAATAGACTTACTATAGAGCTTTCAATTTTCATATCTCTTTCGTAGTTGAGAAAAATAAAATCGTCTTTCCATTTTCCAAAACCATCAAAAGATGAATCTTTAATAGAAGCAATAGGATCATATAAATTCCATCCAGAATCATTGATATAAGCTTGTGCTTTACTTAGGGTTGTGAGAGTTTTTATATTTATTCCTATCGCCTCTCTAGCAGGAATTCCACATGCACGACATAGAGATACAAAAATAGTATTTGCACTTATGTTTTCTCCTGATAAAATAGGGGTAGAATTTTTAGATAAGATAGTTCTTATTTTTGAAGTATCTTTGGCATTTTCATAATCAATATTTTTCTTTATCCATTTATAGATATTGACTAGTTTTTCTTGTTCGTTACCTAAACTCAATTCCTTAGCGATTTGTTCAATCATCCCATCTGTCCTAATATAGCGAGTTGGTTTTAAGTAATTTTCAAGATGATTGGATTTTTCTTTTGAGTTATCTTGAACTATCAATATATCTACACTTGCTAAAATCCTTTTTGGTTTCTTGCTGTATTGTGCATATATGATAGGTGTTTGGCTTTGAGTGTAGGTTTTATAAAAGTCATAATTCCCTTGTATTTTAACATTGCTAGGTTTTTGAAAACTTGTTGTCATTGGCATTGGTATCCATATTTTTGTATCACTTGCTGATGCAAAATTGATTTGGTATTCAAAAGTTAAATTGTATTTTTTTGTTTTCGCTGGGTTAGCATTCATGATATTTGAGCCCATCAAAATGCCTGTTCCTAAAATACTTGTTTTTATAAAATCTCTTCGTTGCATTTTTATCCTTGTTTGATTTTATGTAGATGTTTTATGCAAGTGATGTGTATTTACACATCACTTGAAGACTACAGAACTAATTCCGCCACTCTTTTGCCATAAGCAGGATCAGCTTTTGTAAAATGTTCTATTTGACGTTTTTTGATTTCGGTAGGCACACCTTCCATAGCTGATTTGATATTTTGGCAAAGCCTTTCTTTTTCTTCCGCACTTAAGAGTCGATACAAATCTCCAGGTTGAGTGTAGTAGTCGCTATCATCTTCTCTGAAGTCCCAATCATAGACAGCGGTTTCTTTTTCGAGTTTGCTAAGATCAAGTTTGGGTTCTCTTGCGTTTGGATCTTCTTGATAGCCCGGCAATGAACTTGGATTGTAATTAATCATACTTCCATATGCCCCATTTTGCATATATCCATCTCGAGATGTGGTATGGAATGGACATCTTGGAGCATTTACGGGTAATTGTGTGTGGTTGATACCTAATCTATATCTTTGTGTATCGCCATAAGAAAACAATCTACCTTGTAGCATTTTATCTGGACTGTAGCCGATTCCAGGAACTATATTTGCAGGATTAAATGCGGCTTGTTCTACTTCAGCAAAATAGTTTTCAGGATTTTTGTTCAATTCAACAATCCCCACTTCAATCAATGGAAAATCTTTTTGACTCCAAGTTTTGGTTAAATCAAATGGATGGAAGCGATAGGTTTTTGCTTCTGATTCAGTCATTATTTGCACACACATTCTCCATTTTGGAAAGTTCTTTTTTTCTATATTTTCAAATAAATCTTTTTGATGAGATTCTCTATCGTTGGCAATAACCGCTGCAGCTTCTTCGTTGGTAAGATTCTCTATCCCCTGCATTGTTTTCAGGTGAAATTTAACCCAAAACCTCTCATTTTTACTATTGATGAAGCTAAAGGTATGGCTTCCAAATCCGTGCATATGACGATAACTTTTTGGAATTCCGCGATCACTCATTGTGATAGTGACTTGATGAAGAGATTCAGGGTGTAAGCTCCAAAAATCCCAAGCGTTTGTAGCACTTCTTAGATTCGTTTTAGGATCTCTTTTTTGAGTGTGGATAAAATCAGGAAATTTTAATGGATCGCGAACGAAAAATACAGGCGTATTATTTCCTACAAGATCCCAGTTTCCTTCTTCTGTATAGAATTTCATTGCAAATCCTCTAGGATCTCTTTCTGCATCTGCTGCACCTCTTTCGCCAGCGACGGTAGAAAACCTAAAAAAACAAGGAGTTTTTTTGCCAACTTTTGCGAAAATTTTTGCTTTTGTGTATTTGGTTATATCATTGGTTACCGTAAATACTCCATAAGCTCCACTTCCTTTGGCATGAACAACTCTTTCTGGAATTCTTTCACGATCAAAATGGGCTAATTTCTCCAAAAACCAAGTATTTTGAAGCAACATAGGTCCTCTAGGACCAAAAGTGAGTGAATTTTGATTGTTTGCAATAGGGGTTCCTGTCGCATTTGTGAGTGTAACATTTTTCATATATTGTCTCCTGTGATGTTATTTTATGGATGCGATATGAATTATAAATGATGATAATTAATAATTTGTAAAAAAATTATTATTAGATAAAAATTATCAAAAAAATATATATTTTATAAGCAAGAACTCAAGTGCTATTATTTATAATCGCAGTGAATAAAAATTTAATTTGCAGGATTTAAACTATATGCGAGGATTCAAGATTTTTACAGGGAGTGCTCATCCCGAATTTAGTAAAGAGTTGGCAAAGCACCTTGACGCTGTGATTTCAAAAGCAACTGTCAGTCGTTTTAGTGATGGGGAAATCAATGTACAAATCAGCGAATCTGTAAGAGGCAAGGATGTTTTTATTATCCAGCCAACTTGTGCTCCAACTAACGATAATTTGATGGAGCTTTTGATAATGACAGATGCCTTTAAAAGAAGTTCAGCAAACTCAATAAATGCTGTAATTCCATATTTTGGTTATGCTAGACAAGATAGAAAAGCTGCTCCAAGAGTTCCTATTACAGCTAAACTTGTGGCAAATTTAATTCAAAGTGCGGGAGTTGATAGAGTTATTACGATGGATTTACACGCTGGACAAATACAAGGTTTTTTTGATGTTCCTGTAGATAATTTATATGGCTCTATTGTATTTAGAGATTATATTCGCGTGAAGAACTTCAAAAATCCCATTATCGCTAGTCCAGATATTGGTGGCGTTTCTCGTGCAAGGTATTTTGCCGATCAACTAGGTTTAGATCTTGTCATTGTTGATAAAAAACGTGAAAAAGCAAATGTAAGCGAAGTGATGAATATTATTGGAGATGTGCAGGATA
Organism: Helicobacter cappadocius; assembly: GCF_030688855.1. Taxonomy (GTDB): domain Bacteria; phylum Campylobacterota; class Campylobacteria; order Campylobacterales; family Helicobacteraceae; genus Helicobacter_J; species Helicobacter_J cappadocius. The sequence goes on from NZ_JAUYZK010000002.1 coordinate 97,508, forward strand.
AAGATGTAATCCTTGTAGATGATATGATTGATACCGCTGGAACAATGTGTAAAGCTGCGGATGTTTTAAAAACAAGAGGGGCTAAGTCTGTGATGGCACTTGGCACACATCCTGTTTTGAGTGGTCCTGCGATTGAACGAATTGAAAAAAGTTCCTTAAATGAAGTAGTAGTGAGCAATTCTATTCCTTTAAAACAGCAGTCTTCAAAAATAACCGTTTTGAGTGTCGCTCCACTTTTTGCAGAGGTTATCAGGAGAATTTATCACAATGAAAGCGTTAATTCGCTTTTTGTATAAGAAAGATTAGGAAAAATATGATTTTAGAACATGAAATTCCACAGGGAAGCAAATTGCATTTTGGTGCTTCAGCCAAAATTAAGCGCGAGGTTGAACATGCAGCTTGTGAGGTTTTTTATGAAAATGATTTTGAAGAGATTCTTACGCCTTGCTTTGTTTATTTAGAGCATCAAAAAAATTTTTCTAATCGCAATATTATTCGTCTTAGTTCGCAAAATAATCATCAAATTTCTTTGAGGTATGATAGCACCATTGATGCTATTAGAATTATTACCAAGCGTTTAGGCAGAAGTACAAATCAAAAAAAATGGTTTTACATTCAGCCTGTATATAGCTATCCTAGTAATGAAATTCATCAAATAGGTGCAGAATGCTTAAATGCAGATGAGATGAGTGAGACATTACGATTGGGTGCGAGTATTATTAACAGGCTTGGAATCTCCCCTGTTTTGCAAATATCAAATGTTAAGATACTTAAACTTTGTGCTCAAGATATGGGGATGGAAGTAAGTAAATTTCAAAAAATGCATATTGATGATATTTTGTCTATAGGAGGGTATCTTGAGGCTTTGCTTAGAATTCAAACTAAAGAAGATTTGGAAAATTTTATTAAAATATCCCCAAATTTTTTGAAAGCAGAATTGGAAGTTCTCTTGAAAAGCGGAGATGATTGTGATTATCCAAGAGTGATTTTTTCTCCTTTGGATTTTGCTCCTATTGAATATTATAATGATTTGGTTTTTAGAATGTTTGAGGGGAATCATACTTTACTTTTAGGTGGAAAGTACAGGATAGAAGATACTGAATCTTGTGGATTTGGAATCTATACAGATGATGTTGTAGATTGCTTGATGAGAAAAGACTTAAGGAAAAATAATGGCTGATTTGGTTGTAGGAATTCAATGGGGAGATGAAGGAAAGGGCAAAATCGTCGATATGCTCGCGAAAAATTATGATTATGTAGTAAGGTATCAAGGAGGTCACAACGCAGGACATACAATCGTTGTAGATGGTAAAAAGTATGCTTTGCACTTAATGCCATCAGGCATACTTTATTCTAAATGCAAAAATGTTATCGGAAATGGTGTCGTGATCGCCTTAGATGCTTTGTGTAAAGAAATTGAACAATTTGGAGATATACACAATAGGCTTTTTATCAGCGATAAAGCTCATTTGATTATGCCATATCATCAAATTATTGATGTTGCTAAAGAAGGATATAGAAAAAATGCTATTGGTACAACCGGAAAAGGAATAGGTCCAAGCTATGAGGACAAAATTGCTAGAAATGGTTTTAGGATAGGGGAACTTAGAGATTTACAATCTTTAGGTTTGAAACTCAAAAGTCATTTAAGTCAGATTGCATATATTCAAGATCTTTATAAAATTTCGCTACCTAGTTTTGAAAATATAATGGAATTATTAGAAGAAAAAAGAAAAAAAATTCTTCCATTTATTACAGATACGACGCAAATGCTTTGGAAGGCTATGGACGAAGGTAAAAAGATTCTTTTAGAAGGTGCTCAAGGTAGTATGCTAGACATTGATCATGGTACTTATCCTTTTGTGACAAGCTCTACTACAACTTCTTCAGGAGCTTGTAGTGGGACGGGTCTTAACATAAAAGATATTAAAAAAACAATTGGCATTTGTAAGGCATATTGTACGCGTGTAGGTAATGGGCCATTTCCAACGGAAGATTTTGCAGATATCGGGGAATTTTTACGTCAAAAAGGACAAGAGTTTGGTGTAACTACAGGAAGAGCTAGACGTTGCGGTTGGTTTGACGCATTGAGCGTGAAATATGCTTGCAGAATAAATGGTTGTGATGAAATTGCTTTGATGAAACTTGATATTTTAGATGGTCTTGATGAAGTTAAGGTATGTATAGGATACAAAAAAGATAATGAAATTATTGATTATGTGCCGAGTGATTTTGAGGGTTTAGAGCCTGTATATAAGAGTTATAAGGGATGGGATAAGACTTCTGGGGTTAGAGAATTTGATAAACTGCCTTTGAATGCTAAAGAATATATTTTAGATATTCAAAAACTCATCGGAGTAAAAATATCTATAATCTCTACAAGTCCTGAGAGAGAAGATACAATTGTTTTATGAATACTAAATTTGATTCCTTGCTCAAAATCAAACAACAACAGCTTGATAAATGCGAGATAGATATAATGCAAAACAATCAACTCATTGATTCAAAAAACAGAAAAATTGATATTCTTTTGCAGGATTTGAGTGAAGTAAATATTCCAAAAAATGGTGGGTATTGGGATTTTAAAAATATGCAAGATATTAAAAAAGCTTTTGTAAATGAAATAGATAAAACAAAAAATGAGATATCTAGATTAAAAAATATCGGTAAAAAACTTCAAGAATCTTATAAAATAGCTTTTGTAGAATATGAAAAAATCAAATATTTAAAAGATAATGAGATAAAAAAGATGATTTTAAAAATCAAGAAAAATGAGCTAAAAGACCTTGATGAAGTTGGAATAATGCTTTTTAAATCCAATAAGGAGAATGTATGAAAAAGATATGGATAGTCACATTTTTGTTTGTATTCATAGGGGTGCTACAAGGAGAAAACAAGATTGTAGCAGATACAACAACAAAAAATACCAACAGTGAGAATACAGAACAAAAAAATCTTTATATACCACCACCTTCAAACAGTCAGAATGCTTCAAACAGACTATTACAATGTAATGCTATCTTTGATGCAAGAAAAGAGGAGTTGAGTGAAAAAATCAGACAATTAGATGAAAAAACTCAATCCATTCAAGCTTTAGAAAATGCAACGCAGAATCTACTTAATCAACGTGAAGCAAAACTAAAAGAAAGAGAATCTGCTTTGAGTGCAAAACTAAAAGAGATAGAAGAAAAAGAATCTAATTTTAAAGTTACAAGCGAAAAAAAAGAATCTAATATTAAAGCTTTGATTGCTAAAAACGAAGATATTTTAAAACAAATTGATGGAGCCAAAAACAATAAGTTAGCCCAAACTTATGCAAAAATGAAGGATTCTAAAGCTGCTCCTATTATAGAAAATTTGCCCGAGGATGAAGCTGCTAGTATATTGTTTGCGCTTTCTGCCCAAGATATGGGAAAGATTCTATCTAAGATGGATCCTAAAAAAGCTGCAACGCTAACTGAAGTTTTGAAAAAAGGTCCTCCCTTTGAAAAACAAAAGCCAAAAACAACTCAAAAACCTCAGTCAGAAAATTCTGAAAATTCACAATTGCCCGCAAATTTAGATAAAAATCCAGATAAAAACACGCAAAATTCCTCAATATAGGTTTTGGATTATAGTATTTAAACTTATTTGTGATATGATTTTTAAATTAAAATTTATATTAAGGAGAATTAAATGAGAGTTTTGGTTATACAAGGTCCTAATTTAAATATGCTTGGACATAGAGATCCTAGAATATATGGAACAATGACATTAGAACAAATCCATCAAAATATGAAAGTATTTGCAAAACAAAATAATTTAGAATTAGATTTTTTTCAAAGCAATTTTGAAGGTGAAATCATTGATAAAATTCAAGAGTGTGTAGGAAGTGATTACGTTGGTATTATAATGAATCCAGGTGCTTATTCTCATACTTCTGTAGCTATTGCAGATGCCGTTGTAGGTGCAGGTGTACCTGTGATAGAGGTTCATTTGAGTAATATCCACGCTAGAGAAGATTATAGAAAAACAACCTATACAGGTGCTGTATCTGCGGGTGTTATCACTGGATTTGGTGCTTTTGGCTACCATATGGCAGTTATTGCTATGTTGCAAATACTCTCTGAGATTCAAGCAATGAGACAAGCTCAAGCTGCACAATCAGGTGCAATTAATCCCCAAAACTCACAAGATCATAAAAATGATTTAAAAGAAAATAAGCACGATCTAAAAGCTGAAATCAAAAATGAAAAAAAAGACAAATGAGCTAAATTATCTAACCACTAATGAGAATGCTCAATATTTTGAGTGTGGATATAGTTGTGATAATGCTTTGTTTTTAAAACTCGGGAGTGATAAGTTTTTTATCACAGATTCCCGCTATAGTTTAGAAGCTCAAAAAATACTAAAAGATGCTAGTGTTGTCCAATCAGGTGATTTAATAACATCTGTTTGTGAAATACTTAATAAGACCTCTATCAAAACTCTCATATATGATCCCACACAAATAACAGTGAGTGCATTTCATAAACTTAAAGATCTTTTAAAAAATTCTATAGAACTTTTTCCAAAACCTTATTTTCATCAGTATTTGAGAATTTTAAAAACTGAAGATGAAATAAAAAAAATCAAAAAATCTCAAAAGCTCAATAAAGATGCCTATGATCGTTTTGCGGATTTTGTCAATAGGTCTGGAAAATCTTTGAGCGAAAAAGAACTCTATTATCATGCACAGCAATTTTTAACCAGCTATGGTGAGTATGATTTAAGTTTTGAGCCTATTTTGGGTGTGAATGAAAATGCTGCAAAACCTCATGCTCTTCCGAGCAAAAAAGATAAACTCAAACGCGGAGATCTTTTGCTATTTGACGCAGGAATAAAATATAAACATTATTGTTCTGATAGAACTAGAACGGCATTTTTTCACAAAGAAGGCATTGATTTTAGCAAGAAGCAGAAGTTTAAAAACAATGAAATTCAAAAAATTTATGATATCGTTCTAAAAGCACAAGAAAAAACAATAGAGTTACTAAGAAGTGGGATGAGTGGTGCTGAGATTGATGGAATTGCTAGAGGCGTGATAGAAAAATCAGGTTATGGAAAATATTTTATTCATAGCACGGGGCATGGTATTGGGCTTGATATTCACGAACTGCCATTTATTTCTAGAAGTTCTGAGATTGTTATAGAAGATAATATGGTGTTTTCCATTGAGCCAGGAATTTATATTCCTGATCATTATGGAGTTCGTATAGAAGATTTGGTTGTTGTGAAAAATGGCAAGGCACAAATCATTTGAGTTTGAATATTTATGATGAGAACCTTAACTTTTACCCATTCATTTCCATCTAAGAGGATTTGTTTGAATCCCCTGTTAAACACTGTTACCTTAGGAATAGGTGGGAATATCGGGGATTGTTGTAATCGTTTTGAAGCTCTTTATAGACATTTAAATAGGAATAAAAATATTATGATACTAGATTCTTCCCCTATCTATATAAACCCTCCTTTTGGCTTTATAGATCAAAATGATTTTTATAATGCCACTATAACGCTTAGCACTAGTTTATCTATCGTCCAATTTTTTGGATTTGTATTTTATTTAGAACGTAGATTTGGTAGATCTAAAAAAAGAGAATTCAAAAATTCACCAAGAACATTAGATATTGATATAATTTTCTTCAATAATTTGATTTTAAAGCGACCTTATCTTACAATACCTCATCCAAAATGGAATGAAAGGGAATCGGTTTTGATTCCTTTATTTTTACAATATCTCATCCCAAGGGCACGAAAATGAAACTTTATACTTATGGTGGCGAAACTGCAGCACAAGCATTAAAAACCGCACAAAGCAAGCATGGTGAAGATGCTTTAGTTGTGAAAACTAGAGAAATTAGAAAAAAAACGATGACCCAGCCTGGACTTTATGAGATTGTAGTTGCTGTGGAAAACGATAATCAGATAGAACTTGCCGAAGATGAGGAGAATGTTCAAAAACCAAAAAATAGTATCCAAAAACGTCTAGACGAGATTTTGGAAAAAAGTATGGATAAGAAAAAAAAACCTATCAAAGCCCTTGATGATGATGTGACCATTCAGCTTTCTGATGCTGTTAGAGAGATCAGTAAAATAGCTGGAATGGAACGTCCAGCTGCAAAGGCAGTTATTGTTCCAGAAGTATCAAAAAGTTTGGATTTAAGACTCGAAAATAAAATCTTACAAAGACAAGAAGATAGAGCTATTAGCAAACAAAATGATACAAAAGAATTCAAGCAACTTAAAACTGAGCTTGATAAAATCAATGACAAGATCAAACTCATCCAAAATATGTTTTGGGATGAAAAAGGTCCAAAAAACGAAGGATTGCAGATTCCTCAAGAGTTTGCAGAAATTTATCGAATCGCCAAAAATAGCGGGATGAATAAAATCCATTTAGATGAGATTATGAAACTTAGCTTAGAGCTTATGCCATTAAAGATGAGAGAAAATTCTCTGACTATTAAACGTTATTTTCGTGAAGTGTTGCGAAAGATGATATATTGTAGAAATGAACATTTAGATGCAGGAAATAAAAAAATTATTATGCTAGTAGGTCCTACAGGTGTGGGAAAAACAACTACTTTGGCAAAACTAGCAGCTAGATATTCAAAAATGATGGATAAAAAATATAAAGTTGGTATTATTACTTTAGATACTTATCGTATTGGTGCATTAGAGCAGCTTACATGGTATGCAAGGAAGATGAAAATTAGTATTGAAACTGTTATTGAACCAGAGGATTTTCTCAAAGAAATCGATACTCTACGTTATTGTGATTATATTTTGGTTGATACTGCAGGACACTCTCAGCATGATAAGCAAAAAATCAATATGCTAAAAAAATTCATCAATAATGATTATAAAATTGATATCGCATTGGTGCTTTCTGCCACTACGAAATATGAAGATCTTAGAGATATTTATCAGTCGTTTGGAGAACTCGATATTGATACATTGATTTTTAGCAAACTTGATGAGAGCAGGGGACTAGGAAGTTTGTTTTCGCTTGTATATGAAAGTAAAAAACCTGTGAGTTATCTTTCTGTAGGTCAGGAGGTTCCCATGGATTTGCTTGTAGCTACTAATGATTATTTAGTAGATTGTATGTTGGATGGCTTTACAAATCCTGTGAGAGAAGTAAAATGAATAATCAAGCTAGTAATTTAGACACATTGATGAAAACTGTAAAGCAAAAAGGCAAGACAAAATTTATTGCAATTACAAGTGGCAAAGGTGGTGTAGGAAAATCTACAATCAGTGCGAATTTATCTTATACACTTGCAAAAATGGGTTATAAGGTTGGAATATTTGATGCAGATATTGGATTAGCTAATTTGGATTTGATATTTGGTGTAAAAATAGGCAAAAACATTTTGCACGCACTTAAGGGAGAAGCCAAGTTTGATGAGGTGATTTATCCGATTGAAGAGGGTTTATATCTTATACCTGGAGATAGTGGAGATGAGATACTTAAATATGCAAATCAAGATATTTTGGATGAATTCATTGAAGACAGCCAAATGCTTAATGACTTGGATTATATGATTATAGATACGGGTGCTGGGATTGGGGAGGTTACACAAGCATTTTTGAATGCTAGTAATGATCTTATAGTTGTTACAGTCCCAGATCCAGCAGCTATTACAGATGCTTATGCTACTATTAAGATTAATGCTAGATTTAAAAAAGAGATTTTTCTTATTATTAATATGGTGGGTTCAGAAAAAGAGGCATCAAATGTTTTTAGTAAAATTAAAAATGTTGCACACAAAAATATCCCCGATCTAGAACTCCATCTTTTAGGTTCTTTATATAGTAGTGCATCTGTAAAAAAATCCACTAAATACAGAGAGCTTTTATGCAGAGTAGAACCTTTGAATAATTTTTCATCTGAAATGCGTTGTATAGCTAAGAAAATCTCATCAAAAGTGGAACAAAATATGCTTAATTATCCTAAAGAGAATTTTATGAGTTTTTTTAAAAGGATACTTGGCTATTTGTAAGGATTGAGATGAAGCCGAATAATTACATCAATTTTTCTGTTGTTTTTGGGTTTTTTTTAGGCTTGGCTTTCTCTATCGCAAAGTTTGATAGACCCGAGATTGTTTTATTTTGGACGATTGTTTCTACATTGGGTTTTTATTTAATTGTGGTTTTTTGTGCTTCAGTTTATATATGGTTTCTTGATTTTGATAAGAGACTTTTTAATAAAGAAGTATTAGAAAAGAGACTTGATTATTTTGATCACGAGTTTGATATCCGAGAAAAAGAGGCAAGCAATATCAGACAATATATTAGAAATTCAGATTTTTTAGATATTAACTCTAGTAGTGGCGAAGTGATATGAATAAAAACCACATACAGGGATATGATCAAAATATCAGATATTCTCAAGATGAGCTTGCAGTTCAATATCTTCCTGCTGTAAGATCGATGGCATATCGAATCAAAGAGCGTGTGCCTAGCTCAGTAGATCTGAATGATTTGATATCTATTGGCACAGAAGAGTTAATCAAACTGGCTAGAAGATATGATAATAAAATTAATGATTCTTTTTGGGGTTATGCAAAAACTCGCGTAAATGGTGCTATGCTTGATTATCTGAGATCTTTGGATATTATATCTCGGGCATCCAGAAAACTTATTAAAGCCATAGATATTGAAATTTCTAAATATTTTAACGAACACCAAGAAGAACCTAGCAATGAATATTTATCTAAAGTGTTGAATGAAGATATTGGCAAAATCAGGGAAGCAAAACTTGCTTCAGATATTTATTCTTTGGTCCCAATTGATGAACAGTATAACTTGATTGAACAAGAAGATGTTTTAGAAAAACTTGAGCGCGAAGAGCTTGTAGAGAACATCCAGAAGATTTTAAATAATATTTCTGAACGCGAACAGATGATTATGCAGCTATATTTTTTTGAAGAACTTAATCTAAGTGAAATTAAAGATATATTAAACATTACTGAATCACGAATATCGCAAATTATAAAAGAGATTATTAGAAAAATAAGAAATTCATTAGGAGAGAAAAATGGCTGATATATTAAGTCAAGAAGAGATAGATGCCCTTCTTGAAGTGGTTGATGAAGGTGAAGATGCTGAAGTTTTGCAAAAACACAGCATTGTGCATCAGAAGCAAGTTACTCTCTATGATTTTAAACGACCTAATCGTGTCAGCAAAGAGCAATTAAGAGCCTTTAGAAGTATTCATGATAAAATGGCAAGAAATCTCTCTAGTCAGATTTCAGCAATCATGAGAAGTATTGTTGAAATACAACTTCATAGTGTTGATCAAATGACTTATGGAGAGTTTTTGATGAGTTTGCCATCTCCTACGAGTTTTAATGTGTTTTCTATGAAACCTATGGACGGTACTGGGGTTTTGGAAATAAATCCGAGTATTGCCTTTCCTATGATTGATAGATTGTTGGGTGGAAAGGGTGATCCTTATGATAACTCTAGGGAGTTTAGTGATATTGAACTCAATCTTTTAGATACTATACTTAGACAGATTATGCAGACATTAAAAGATGCTTGGTCGCCTATTACAGAGATTTTTCCTTCCGTTGATGCAAAAGAATCAAGTGCAAATGTTGTGCAAATCGTCGCTCAAAATGAGATTGTAATTATGGTAGTGATGGAAATTATCATTGGACATAGTAGTGGAATGATGAATTTATGCTACCCTGTAATCTCTCTTGAAACTGTGCTTTCAAGATTGGGTGGTAGAGATCTTGTGCTATCAGAAACAAGTTCAAAGAAAAGTCGCAATAAAGAGCTTCAAGCCTTAGTTGGTGGTGCTGGTGTAAATATATCGGTATTTTTGGGAGGTGTGAAGCTAACTTTAAAAGAAGTTTTAGATCTCACGGTAGGTGATATTATTCGATTGGATAGACCTGCTGATGATACGGTTTTGGTAAATGTTGATGGCAAGGAAAAATATCTAGCTACGTTAGGGTTGCAAAGATATCGCAAAACTATCAAAATGAAAGAAGTTATCAAGACAGAAAAAGATAAAGTAAAAGAAATATTAGAAATGCTAGAAGCTCAAAGAAAAAGCAAGGTGAATGATATACAGGAGGAAGAGCAGTGAATGATTTTATAAAGATTTTTACTCAAGAGGCGATTTCAACAATTGAAGGGCTTACGGGCAATACTCCAGATATCGAAAATAACAAAACCGATATTATTAGCGGTGTTTCCTTATCTGTTCCTTATGTAATTGCATATGTTTCAGTTTCAGGGGATTTGGATTCTAGTGTTGCTTTAATCGTTCCTGCTGAACTTGCTAGTGCATTGGCTGATTTGATGGTTGGTGGCGAGGGGGCTAGTAAATCAGATATGGATAATGATGATTTAGATGCACTCAAAGAAATCACTTCAAATATATTTGGAGCGATTTCTACTGCACTAGGTTCTCAAAAAAATCTTCCTAGACTTAGTTTTTCTTGTAAAGATATTCAATTTATTGTCAATCCTATTGATTTGTCTGCATACGATAAAGGTTATCAATTTACATTTTCTATTAATAAAATTAAGTCTAATTTTTTATTTTTAACAACAAGTGATTTTACCAATAGTTTTAATCATATTGAAAATGTAACTACTACTAATGTAGTTGAAACTCCTGCCAATCATCTGCTTAATCCAGATGAAATGAAAAATATCGGTATGTTGCTTGATGTAAAACTAAATGTAAAAGTGAGGATTGGGCAAAAGAAAATGCTTCTTAAAGATGTTATATCAATGGATATAGGAAGTGTTGTAGAACTTAATCAACTCGCAAACGATCCTCTGGAAATTCTCGTAGATGACAAGGTTATTGCCAAAGGCGAAGTCGTCATAGTGGACGGAAACTTTGGAGTGCAAATTACTGATATTGGAACTAAGAGAGAGCGGTTAGAGCAACTAAGGGGCTAATCATTCGCTAGTAGTTTTTAGCATTTTAAATAATTTATGTGTATCTAGCGTGAGAGTGAGCATTTCTTGATTGGCGATAGTATTATTTACAAAGTGGAAGATGATGCTAAATCTAGCACTTAAAATATCGTTTTTATATTCGTAATAAAAATCTGCCCTGTCATACTTTGTCCCTTGATAAAATGGCAGTCCGCTATAAAAATCTTCTCCATATTCAGAGAAGTATTTCATTTGTGGTTTTCCAAAATAATAACTATTTTTAACTCCAAAGCCTTTGTATTGTGCTCCAATATCAAGTTGATAACCTAAACCATTATAAAATGGATCTAGACCTGTGCTAAGACGTCTTTTTCTTTCCAGACTGCTGAGTGTTCCAAATTTTATGTAAGCCTCTTGCATATATGGCATGAGGGTTTTTAGACTTGAGCCAACATAGAGGTTGTAGTAAATCCTATCCATCAGATAGGTATCTCCATTAGATCCATCTTTTGATAGATATTCATCATTTTTGAAATGATACATTAAGAAATTTCCACCTACAAATAAATAATCATTCAAAAAATTATATTGACTTGAAGCTAAGAGCATAAATTCATCTAATCTTTTAGATAAATTCCCTCCGTACCAATCAAAGATAAATTCTGCATAACCATTGGCTATTTTGCTAGTGTCCCCACTTTTATATTGAAACATTAGACCATTAATGTTGGGGTTGAAAAAATAAAAATCATTTCTAAAAAAACTCAACGGATAATGAGCAATCGAATGTTTTCGAGGAAAGATTCCAAAATACGAACTAAACTTTTCTCCTATAGCACTATAATAGATCGATATATTTGCTTTTGTGGGAAATTTTTGTTCTCCCATATTTTGAATGGCATATCCTCCAAACATCAAAGATTGGTGCTCATCAAATGCAATTCCTACTTCAGGTGCTAACCTTACTCCATAAATAGTGCGAGTATCCCAATAAGGAAGAGACTCCTCGAGATTATCAAGATAAAAATCAAAACCTAAATCGTATTTCCATTCATATGAATAAGAACTGATGACAAAGAAGAGGAAGACAAAAAACCCACGAAACATAAAAAGTCCTTCATATTTTTCGGGTAATTGTATAAAAATATGCTTTTAGTATTGCTGAGATTCTCTCTTGCAATAAGAAGAGAGAAGAAGATAATTATTCCGAAGCTTCAATTTGAATTTTTACTTTTACTTCATCGCTTACAAGAGAGTTTGGAGTGCTTTCTCCGACCTGAAAGTCTTTTCTATTGATTTTTCCTTCAATATCAAGAGCCATCAATTGCTTTTTGGTATTTGGATTTGTAACTGGACCATTAATCTCTAGTTCCCATATTACAGGTTTAGTAATATTTTTGATGGTGAGATCCCCGTAGATTTTATCACCTTCTTGTTTGGTCATTTTAAAAGTTGCTTTTTGAAATTTTCCAGAATCAAAAAAATCATTAGCATTAAGATGAGCATCTCTTTTTTTGTTTTTAGTATCTATAGAAGATATACTGATTTGTCCTTCTAGTTTATTGATTTTTTTGGTTTTAGGATCAATATCTAAAGTTCCTTCAAAATTATCAAACTCTCCATTAACTTTACTGATGAGCATATGCTCAACTTGAAAACCTACTGAAGAATGAGATTTATCGATGATAAAAGGTTTTGCCATCATTGGTGTGAGGCATATAGCTGAAACTGCCGCAAGAGATAAAAACTTGTTCATTGTGTTTCCTTTGAGTTTTTTTGATTAAAACATCTTCATTGTACTTTACAATAGTCAAGGAATGATTAAGCCTTGCAAAATTTTTCTATTCTTTTGATTGTGTCTTCTTTTCCAATTACATAGATTGTCTCAGCTATTCCAATTCCACCGGGTTTTCCTAGCAATGCTATACGTAAAGGTTGCATAAAATTACCCGGTTTAAGAGATTCTTGATCCATGAATTTATGAAGACATTCATTACATTTTTCTGGCGTATCTAAGAAAGACTTTTCTAGCATACTAAGGAATTTTTTTAGTGTTTCATAACTTTGTTCATTAATTTTACTTAGAGATTTTTCATCATAGCTACATGGGGGAGTAAGAATATCTATCGCATTGGCGGCAAAATCCTTGAGTGTGCTGACTCTATCTTTTAGGGCAGTGTATAATACATTTCTTTGTGATTTTTGAATTTTTGGACATTGAAATTCTTCTAAGAGATTCTCTAAAGCATCATTAGATTTTTCTTTTATATAATGAGTGTTTAGCCATAGAAATTTTTCTTGATTGTAACTACTTGGTGAAGAGTTTAGATCTTTTGGGTTAAATAGTTTTAGCATTTCTTCCATACTAAATATTTCTTGATCTTTATGGCTCCAACCAAGTCGCACCAAGAAGTTTAAAATCGCTTCAGGAAGATAACCTTCTTTTTTATAATCCATCACTCCCATTGCACCATCACGTTTGCTGAGCTTTTGCCCTTGTGGATTTAAAATCATTGGGACATGATAAAAATTAGGTATATCAAAGCCTAATGCTTTATATACAATGATTTGTTTGGGAGTATTAGAGAGGTGATCATCACCACGAATGATATCGCTTACCTTGCTTAGTGCATCATCAATAGTGACTACAAAATTATAAGTGGGGCTACCATCACTCCTAGCTATGATAAAATCATCAAGCTCTTTTACTTCCACCTTGATGCTTCCTTTCACGCCATCGTTGAATTCTATATATCCTTCTAATGGGGCTTTGATTCTTACGACGGGTTTTATGTCTTTTGGTGGAGTTCCTTTAAAATCTCTATACCGATTATCGTATTTTGGAGTTTCACCTCGTGCTTTTTGAGCTTCTCTGAGATTATCTAACTCTTCTTTGCTCATATAACAATAATATGCTTTATCTTCAGAGATGAGCTTATGTATGTAATTTTTATATAGATCAAAGCGTTTAGATTGGTATAGGACTTCTCCATCATAATCCATTCCTACCCATTCAAAAGCCTTTATGATTGCCTCTGTAGCTTCTATAGAGTTTCTAGCCAGATCGGTATCTTCGATTCTAAGCAAGAATTTTCCTCCATTAGATCTAGCAAAGAGATAGTTAAAAAGAGCAGTTCTTAATCCGCCAATGTGTAAATATCCTGTAGGGGAGGGGGCAAATCGGGTTATGATTTCACGCATAGATTTTCCTCGTTATTTTGAATATATTTGCTAGTGGGATTGTACTAAAATTTTGGTTTTGTTTCTAGTGTTGTAGTTTTTAATCTCATATAAAAAATCATCTCTGTATATGTTTATCAAAATCTATTTTTATTAGTATTTTTAAATATGGGCAATTTTTAAGTAAAATTCTATAGTCGATTAAAATCTTTTCTTGGCTGAAATTTCTGTTACTTAAAGCAACTCTTTTTAAAAATTATCGAAAAATATTGTCAATCTCATAAAGACCATTTTTTTGCTTAATTAGCCATTTAGCGGCTTTGATTGCCCCTTTTGCAAAGGTAAGACGAGAAGTTGCATTGTGTGTGATTTCTATATACTCTCCATCCATATAAAATCCGATGGTATGTTTCCCAGCGATATCTCCACCGCGTAAGCTCATTATAGCGATTTCATCTTTGCTTCTTTGACCTATGTTTCCATCTCTACTAGAGATACGAACTTTTGAAAGATCAAGTCCTCTTGCTTTGGCACATTTTTGCCCAAGCGTGATAGCTGTTCCACTAGGGGCGTCTTTTTTGTATCGGTGATGGATTTCAGAGATTTCTATATCAGCTTCGCTAAGTATTTTAGAAAGCATAGTTGCCATTTCGCCCAGCATGGCTACACCTTGAGACATATTTGTAGCATATAATATGGGCATATTTTCAGAGAGTTTGTCTATTTCTTTTAGAGTGGAATTTTCTAATCCCGTAGTCCCACATACGATAGGTTTAGGATTTGAAGTAAGAGCATGTAGAAGTGCTTTGGTTGCTTCTGGAAGTGAAAAATCAACAATAACATCACAATGTTGAATAAAAATTTCCAAATCGTTTGTGACAAAAGTTCCTTTTGGGAGAGAAATATCCAATTCCTTGCGAACAAAGACACTTCCAAGCTCTAGATCAGCATCTGAAGAGATTTCTTCTAAAAGGAGTTTTCCTATTCTTCCGGTTGCACCAAATACACCTATTTTCATCATCGATTCCTAATTTTATTTATGAGAGTCAAGATATGCGATGGCTTCAAGTGCGGCAGTTGCACCATCTCCAGCTGCACATATAACTTGTTTTGAGGCTTTTATACGTATATCTCCTGCACCAAACAAGCCTTCAATATTTGTTTTCATATTTAGATCTACAATCATTGATCCGTATTGATCGCACTCACATAACATACTTCCATCATCTTGCTTGAGGATATTGTTATTAACTTCATAACCCACAAATACAAATATACCAGGAACATCAAGTTGTGATGTTTGATTTGTTTGAGTGTTTTTGATAACGATAGAATTTACTCCATTGTTATCACCCTTTATTTCTTCTACAATTGCAGGGGTAATGAATTCTATTTTTTCATTATTTTTGGCGTGTTCTACGGTGATTGGTGCAGCCCTAAATTCAGTTCTTCTGTGGATAACATAGACTTTTTTACACATTTTGGTAAGATAATTAGCTTCTTCAAGTGCAGTGTCTCCGCCACCTAGAACAGCGACTTCTTTATTTTTGTAAAAAAAACCATCACAAGTAGCACAAGTACTCACTCCCTTGCCCCAAAATTCATTTTCACCTTTGATACCCGTTCTTTTGGGTCTTCCTCCAGTTGCTATAATGACACTTTTGGCTTCTACGACTTTTCCATCGTTTTGGAAGATTTTAAATATTTTCCCTTCCTTTTTAATGGTGGAAATTTCAGTCATTTCATGTTTAAGCCCAAAGCGAAAACATTGTTCTTGCCAAGGTTCCATAAAATCAAGACCACTAAGGATTTGTTTTACTCCTGGATAGTTTTCTATCTCGCTACTTCCTGTAATCTGACCACCAGGCATTCCTTTTTCAAACAACACAACATTTTTGATTCCTCCTCTTGTCGCATAAAGACCAGCGGATAATCCAGCAGGGCCGCCACCAATAATTGCTAAATCAATCATAAAAAACCTCCGATAGATAAAAATTTTTACTTGATAAATATATTAGTATTGAATCATAAATGATGAGTATATGGAAAGCCCGTGATTTAAATCACGGGAAGAGTTTAAGAGATAGAATCGATTTTGTCTTTGAGAACTTGCTTGGAAACTGCACCTGTGATTTGATCAACAACTTCCCCATTCTTCATGAAGATAATTGAAGGAATGCTTCTGATACCATATTTTGCAGAAAGTTCATCTTGCTCGTCAGTATTCACCTTGCAGATTGCGACTTTACCTTCGTATTCTTCAGCTAACTCATCAATTACAGGAGCTAACATTCTACAAGGACCACACCAAGGAGCCCAAAAATCAACCAATGCAACACCATTTTTTGTTGTGCTATCAAAATTTTCTTTTGTTAATTCTATATATTTACCCATAATCTTCTCCATTGTTAAAATATGGCGTTGATTATACATAAAAAATATAAATTTCAAATCCAATAATAATAATTTTTATAAAGTGATATTTTCTATCATGTAAATATCTTCTCCCTTGATGATTAGAGCATCAATACAATAAGTTGTTTCGGGATTGTATTGAAGCAGATAATATTCAATCGTTTTGATTATTTTAGAAATTTTTTTGGGAGTGATGGCGTAGATAGGTTCAAAATTTTGCCCACTTTTGACTTCAATAAAGTGAAGAATCTTATTTTTTAGTGCAATGATGTCTATTTCTCCATATCTGGATGAAAAATTTCTTTCTACCACCTCATAACCATTTTTTTCCAGATATTCACAAGCCAAGCTTTCTGCATAAAAGCCCTTTTCTCTACTCATCTTCAATTCTTATCATATAGGGTTCTTGAAGGATTGAATCTAGTTTTTTGATTTCACTGATAGTATTTTTGATGGCATATTCAGTTGTAATATGCGTTGCAAAGAGTATTTTTGCAGTATTTTTTTGCTTAGACTCTTTTTGTAAAAATGCACTGATAGAGATATTATTTTTACTCAAAATAGAGGCTATTTGTGCCAGAACACCAGGTTTGTCAATGGTTAGAAGTCTTACATAATAGTGGGTTTTGATAGAGTCTTTGGGTTTTAGGCTAAAAGGTATATGAGGAGAGTTTTCAAATCCTAACATCAATGAACTTTTTCCTCTTGCTATTTCTATAAGATCGCTAATCACTGCACTTGCAGTCGCATCTCCACCTGCACCCGCTCCATAATAAAGGGTTTCGCCAACCCTATCGCCTATAACACTGATTCCATTCATTACGCCTTCAACTTTTGAAATCATTTTATTTTTGTTTATCATTGCTGGATGAACTCGGAGTTCGATTTCATTTTCTTCTTTTTTGGCAATTCCTAAGAGCTTGATAGAATAACCAAATTCATTTGCAAATTCAATATCATCAGAATTGATAGATTCAATACCTTCTATGATGATATCTTGAGGTTTTGCATCTATTCCATAAGCAAGTGAAGCTAAAATTAGTAATTTATGCCCTGCATCCCCTCCATTTACATCTAAGCTAGGATCAGCTTCAGCATAACCTAGATTCTGAGCATCAAGTAGGGCACTGCTAAAGTCTTGGTTATTTTGTATCATCTGAGTAAGGATATAGTTGCTTGTGCCATTTAGTATTCCTTTTAAGGCAAGAATGTGGTTTGCACCTAATCCATCTTTGAGTGCTTTTATGATGGGTATCCCTCCACATACACTTGCTTCAAAACCAATAGGGATATCATTGGCTATTTTTTGCAAATCGTAGCGATGATAAGCAAGCATAGCTTTATTTGCGGTAACTAAAGCTTTTTTGCTTTGAAGAGCTTTTTTTGCTATTTCGTAAGCTTCTTGAACCCCTCCCATCAACTCAATTACAATATCAATTTCTTGATCGTTAAAAATTTCATCAATATTTTGACTTAATGGAATATTTACGTTTCTAATCTTGGCTAGATCTTTTACAATACCTTTTTTTACCACCAGATTCACACCCGCTCTAGCTGAAATGATTTCTTTGTTTTCTTGTAAAATTTTGATAACACTACTTCCTACAACACCTACGCCAATAATGCCAATATTGATATTTTTCATCATTTTAAAACCTTATATGTAATAATTTTGTATTTTATCAAAACTCTTATATTAGTGATTAGTTTTTTTGCTGAGAACCTCTTTGATTTCATCAGGATTTGCATTTTCTATTGCTTCAAAGGAGCCAAAGAAATCTAATAGCTTTTTTACACTGGCTTTTCCAATGCCTTTTTGTTCTAAAAGGGATATTTTTTGCATATCTTTTTGTTTTTTTTGTCGATGGAAGGTGATTGCATATCGATGAACTTCATCTCGGAGTTTCTGTAAAAACTGCAGTCTTTTGTCTGAAGGTTTGAGATGAAAAGATGTTTCAAAAGTATATATTGTATCTTTTGCACCACCTCTTGCACGATGTGCTTTGGCATCGATTTTTTCTTTTGCGATTCCTATGATGTCAATATCTACGCCAACGCTTTGAAGAATATCTCTGGCTAGATTGATTTGAGCCTTGCCACCATCTATGAGCCAGAGATTAGGGGGAGGGGTTTTGCAGAAGTCATTGGCACGACGAGTAAGCATTTCTTTGATTTGAGAGTATTCATCTGTTCCTTGTAGGATATAACGTCTGTAGTTCTCTTTTGTAAAATTCATATTTTTATACACAATCATGCCACCCACAATATTTGTTCCACAATGATGACTTGTATCAAATACTTCTATTGTAAAAGGGATTTCATTTAGCTGTAATAATTCTTTAAGTTCTATTAAAAGTGTATCTTCAGCATAACTTCTAGAACTTTGAAGTCGTAAAATTTCATTAGCGTTTTTGAAAGCAAGTTCTATGAGGTTTTTTTTGTCTCCTCTATGAGGGGTCAATATTTGTATTTTTCTTTTGCAGTGGTTTTGTAGAAAATTTTCTAATTCTATGATACTTTCCTTTGAATCAATAGAAGGTATAAGTATTTGATCTGGAGGCAGGGGAATTTCTTCTTTATAGTGATTGATAATAGCTTGTTCATAGATGGAATTTTCATCAAAGGCATATTCAGATTTAATGTGTTCAAAGTTTGAAGATATAATTTTTCCATCACGCATAAAAAGTTTGGACAAAATCGCATTTTTTCCTTCATAAGAAAGAGCAAAAATATCCAAATTATAGAGTTTTGCTAGATCTATACTCGAAAAATTTTCAACACCTTGTAGCTTTTTGATTCTATCTCTATAGATCATTGCTTCTTCAAATTTCATTTTTTCAGAAAGGGTAAGCATTTTTGATTCTAACTCATTTAAGAGTTTATTTTTATTTTGGATTAAATAGATAGCTTGAAGGATAATTTTGTTATATTCTGTGGGATTAACTTTTCCTTCACAAGGGGCAAGACAACGTTTTATCTGGTAAAACAAACAAGCCTTCTTTCCCTTTGAACAGGCTTTTTTTTGGACAAGAGGCAAGATTTCATATAAGCTATCTAGTATTTCTCTTGAGCCTGATGTGTATGGACCAAAATATTTCACATTTTTATTTTTAATAATTTTTCTAGTGATTGCAGGTGTTGGGAATTCTTCGGACATATCAATATAGATATAAGGATAAGTTTTATCATCTCGCAATAAGATATTATATTTTGGCTTGAGTTGTTTTATCAAAGAATTTTCTAAGATGAGTGCATCTTGTTCGTTTTGAACTAATATAGTCTGGAGATAATCAACTTGGGAGATCATCATTTGGATACGGTGGCTATTGGAGGGATTGGGCAATATTTTGTCATTTTCAATTCTGAAATAACTTTTTATACGATTTTTGAGGTTTTTTGCTTTGCCGATATATAATAGTTTGTTATGTTTGTCATAATATTGATAAACTCCACTACTTGTTGGGAGATTTTTGATTCTTTCTATTAGGGAGTTATTCAAGAGTTATCTTTCAGGTTTTTTAAGATAGATGCACGAATGGATTCAAAAATTTCATACAGCTGGGTATTTTTGGCTAGATTTGTAAATTCGCCATCGGAGTGTTCGTTGTAGGACTCTATTTCAGAAACATTTTCTTCATCTGATGGTAAAAAACTATGTTGCACAAAGCCTAAAATTTCAGGATCTGGAGAAATAGAGGCAAAGAAATCTCTATGGTTTTTTAAACTCTCTTTTATATCATTGCGATTATAATTGTTGAATTCAGCACACAAGCCCGGATTATTAAATGCAAAAAGCAGTCGATGATTTTTGTATGTGATATGCAATATAGCTTTGCGCATTCCAAGTGGCAGAACAAGTTTGAGTTTATTTAATTGCGAATTTTCTTGCAATTTCTTAAAATGTGTTTGATTTTTAATACTGGAGATAATACTTTGAGAATTTTTCATATCTTGATTTTAGCATATTTATTATTTATTTTTTATGGGTGTGGATACAAGGCTGATCCATTTTATAAAGTCCCATCTTCAGACAGCAGAGTTTTGAAAAATATGGAATTTTCTAGTATTTTTGCTGATTTTGGGATTTTTTACTACCTATGAAAATTCAATAAGCAAATTTTATGAATGGTTTTTTATTAAGGGGTTTTTTGAAAAATCATTTCTTAAGATATGTTTATGTTTATGATCCAGGTTATTTTAGCCTGATCTATTCTCTTAAAACCCTCATAGCAGTATTTTTGAGTATTGTTATAAATTATTTTTTATTTGGATCGAGCATTTTAGTTTGGGCTGCATTATCTCCGATATATATTTATTTTTTAAATACGCTAATTGGCGATAAGAATAAAATAAGACATTTGACTTTATTCATTTTATTAAGTTGTTTGGCGGTTTTTATTTTTAGTATTTTTTCTGCACTTGGACTTTGGCTTTTTTTGCCTGTGGTGTTAATGGCTTTTATTGTCGGAATTTCAAGTGTTTATAGCATTGATTTACAAAAAGTGCTAAATATGGTTCTTATAAATGGCTTAGTAGCCTGTATTTATGTAAATTCTAATATTCCTATAATGCTCGAAGATGAAATTTTAACCATTTTCATTGGTGGTTTTATAGGAATTTTGATGTTGTTTTTTATTTCTATTGGAAAATATGGTAAATTTACCAAAAAAAACTTTCCATCCTTGCTTTTTGATCTTGAGCTAATGATAGGAAATATTTCTAACTCTAAAGATTATTTTAAAATTAGAAATCAAACCCTCTTGCAGATTGAATCTATCAAGCATATTCTTAATTCTCGAGCGGGAAAGATAAAAGATCCTCATATCATCAAAAATACAAAGCGAACTTTATTTTATCTCTATCGTATTGAAGAGATTTATCATTCTATCAATTCTATTCACTATTATTTCAATACAAATAAAATTGATGATTTGTTTTATCAGATCAAAGATGAAATTGTTATGAACTTAAGAGAGCTATCAAAGATGTTTTACGGATCTCGACCTAATCTATCTAGGGAAATATTGCAGAGGGTTTTACTTTCAGATTGCAATAAAGTTTTTGTAAGTTCAGTGAAAATTATTTACAACAAAATAGAATCTTTCCGTAGAGGAGGGGAGGAAGAAGCCTATCTTGCTCAGGCAATGCCATCAAAAAAATTCAAAGACATTCTTGATAGCATAACCGATCTAAGTCCTGTATGTAGGTATTCAATTAAATATTCGCTAACTTTGGGAGCTACTATTTTTATTGCACAATTTTTAAAAATAGATCATGGTATATGGATTGCTATAGGTGCAATGGCAATTATGAGACCAAATTTAGGTTCCATAAAAGATATCAGTAAAGATTATTTTTTAGGCACTTTTGTTGGACTATTTTGCGGGATTGTTTTTGTGAGTTTATTTGAGAGGACATTTGTTTTTTATCCTCTTTTTATCATCGTATTATTTTTGTTTATTTATTTCAGAGTGTATCCATATGCCATTTGGTCTGGTGTAATGATGGTTGCTTTTGTAATGATGTTCTCAATGCTCAGAGAAGATTTTTTAGAATTGATTTTTGGACGTCTTTTGGATATCTTGATTGCATTTTGCGTAGTTTTTGGGGCATTTTGGTTTATATGGCCAAAGTATAGTGGAGATGATGTGATGCCAAGTATTAAAGAAAATATTACATTTTTACAAAAATTACTTGCTCTTATTGATAAAAATCTTGAAAATCTAAGTGTTAAAAAAAGAGAATTCATTAATCTAGAGAGTGGATTTTTTAATCAATACAATCTTTTGAGTGCTTCAATAAATGATGCTAAAGAAGAAAAAAACACATATTCTAAAAAAGATATCGCAAATGCCCAAAAAGCATTAGAAAGTATTGATTCTTTGAATCAAAGCACAAACAAGCTTTATGACTATCTTTGTCATTTTGAAAATCTGAATGAGAATAAAGAAATTTTCAACAATGATGTTAAGCTTGTTTTGACTAGATATGAAATGCTTATTAAGCTCATAGATGGATTGCCGTATTATTTCAAAGAAGAAAAGGATGGAAGATTTTTGGCTACAGATGATAAATTTAATATGATGATTGAAGATATCTTTATATTACAAAATCAGCTATACTTGGCTACTTTATCAAATATGAAGTATTAAAATAAAAATATAAATCGGAGTTATCAAATGGAGCTAAATACCAAAGAAAGAAAAAAAGTTGCACTTTTTATAGATTGTGAAAATATTAGCTATAAGCTAATTGATGACATTATGGAAAGACTCAGTGATGTTGGCGAAGTATGCGTAAAAAAGGCCTATGGAGATTGGAGAAGTAATGGAATCAAAAATTGGGAAGATGGACTTATCAAATATTCCATAGAACCAATTCATATTATAACAGGCAATCGAAGTGGAGATGGAGGGAATGCGGGAAAAAATTCTTCTGATATTAAGATCACTATTGATGTTATCAATACATTACATTCTGGCACAATGGAATGTATTGCATTGGCAACTAGCGATAGTGATTTTGCACCACTTGCACAAGAAATCAGAACAAAGGGGATTCCTGCAATTGGCTTTGGGGAGAAAAAAGCTAGAGAAGATTTTAGACGAGCTTTTACGAATTTTGAAGAAATTGGGGTTATTGAAAAAGGAAATTCACAGCTCTCTAAAGATAAAAATCTAATTAAGCTGTTAAAAAATGCTGTTGAATCAACCTCTGGAGACGATGGAAAATCTTTGGTTTCAAGGGTAGGGCTATGGATAAAAAATAATTATCTTAAAGCAGCCTCTTCTTGTGGTAAAGATAGTTGGGGGGATGTTTTTAAGGCTTTACCTGATTATTTTGAAATAAGTTATAGCGGGACAAATAATAGTATTATGAGTGTGGAATACAGGAAAAAATAACCATCTATTAGATGGTTACGGTTCGTATGCTTAGACAAGCAGGAATATTTTTGAGTTCTTCAATAGCCTTTTGAGGTATTTGATCATCAATAATAATAAGTGCTAAGGCTTCTTTGTTTGAGTTTCTACCAAGTCTAAAATCAGAGATATTGATATTGTGTTTGGCTAAAGTATTTCCTACACTTCCTATAACACCTGGAGTATCTGTATTTTTAAAAAGTATCATTCTTCCCTTAGGTTCTATATCTATATTAAAACCATTGATATTTGTGAGCTTAATGATATCATCTTCAAACACTGTTCCACTAACACTTAGAGATTCGCTTGAGGTCGTAAGAGTTATCGTGATGAGGTTTTTGTAAGAATTGGAGGTTTGTTTTGTTTTGATATGTGTATCAATCCCTCTTTCTTTTGCCAAAAACTGAGCATTGACATAATTAATGTTTTCTCCTAATGATGGTTTTAATATACCAACAAGGGCAAAAGTTATTAAAGAATTGCTATATTCACTGACTTCTCCATCTACATTCAAATGAATGGAGCTGATAGCTCCTTTATTTGCTTGAGCACAAAAGAAACCTAATTTCTGAGTAAGTTCCAAATAAGCTTTAATATTTTTGGGAATTTCATTTTCTTTTATTGGTAGATTTAGAGCATTTGGATAACTCGCCCCTCTAGCTGCTTCAAGTGCCGCTTGAGCTGCTTGTAAGGCAATTTGTTCTTGAGATTCTAGTGTATTAGCTCCAATATGAGGAGTTACATAGATATTATCCAAATCAAGCAATGGGCTATTTGTGCCAGGTTCTTTTGAGAAAACATCAATTCCTGCCCATCGAATTTTTTTATTTTTAAGTGCATTTAAAATATCTTCTTCATTATATAGACCACCTCTTGCACAATTGATAAGAATCACTCCATCTTTCATTTTTTCTATTTCTTTGGCGGTGATTATATTTTTTGTTTCTTCATTCTTGGGTGTATGGATAGTGATAATATCGCATTTGAGAATATCTTCAAAATTTTTACTATAAGTTATACCCATATCAGTAGCTTTTGAAGGTTGAATATATGGATCATAAGCAATTACATTCATTTCAAATGCCTTTGCTCTAGCCCCAACTCTAGAACCGATATTTCCAAATCCAATAATCCCTAATTTTTTTCCTTTAAGCTCTGTGCCATACCAGTCTTCACGTTTCCATTTTCGTTCAATTCTTAGTTGATAATCAGCTCCAGGAAAATTTCTCACAGAATTTATAATGTGTGCCATCGTTAGTTCTACAGCAGCAATAGTATTTGCTGTAGGGACATTCATCACGACAACGCCCTTTCGAGAACAATTTTCTATATCCACATTATCTACACCTACACCAGCTCTTACTATGGCCTTTAGCTTTCCAATAGAGTTTAAAAACTTATCATCTACGCTTGTAGAACTTCTAGTGATAACCACATCAGCATCTTTAAGGTGATCCAAAAGTTCATTTTTTGGAAGATCTGCTAAGTTTTGCATCTGGACGTCGCTCTGATTTGCAAGTAGATCTAATCCTCTTTGATGGATGTGATCACAAACGATTATTTTAGATTTATTGTCCATAACTGACTCCTTAGTCTATTGAAGTTTATATTGTATCTCATAATATTTAAGATCTTCCATTATTTTATCTCTTCTCTTGTCTGATGGTAGGAAGATAACGATATTTGTAGAGTTTTTTGCTTGATAGTAAGCAAATTCTATTTTTTCTTCTTTTAGGACTTCATTGAGGCAAAAAAACTTATATTCATCTAGATTATCAACAATTAGTTTTGTTGGAATTGATTTATCATCAGGAGATTTAAAATCCATACTGATTTTTATTTCTGTCGCTGGATAAGCATAAGATTTTGAGTTTTTTAATGAGTCTTTGAGCCAAGAATCATCTTGATCTGAAAGACTTTTATTTTTATCGGGAATAGAAATATTAGAAGTTGGATATTCTATTTTTATATTTGTTTTATAGTGAGTATAAAAAAGACCAATCAAATAAATAGATAGAGCAAAAATAACTATTAAAAAAAATCCTAATAGTATTTTTATATTCATTTTAACAGCTAGATTCTATCTTTGATGAGATCACCTAAAGTCATTTTGTCTTCATTTGAATTGAAGGCTTTTAACTCATCTTTCTCTTTTTTACGTTCTAGTCTCTTTATGGAAACACGAACTTTATTTGCAGTTTTATCTATAAAGGCTACAACCCCCTCAATATCATCATCAATTTTTATATCTTCTTTTTTTAGAGGAAAGAGATCTTCGTTTTTGATGAGGGCATCCATATCTCCTATTTTGATAAATATACCAAAATCTCTAATATCAACTACTTTGCCATTAACAACATCATCGATATTATACTGCTGAGCAAATTCTTCTGTAGGAGATGGTTTGAGTGCTTTCATACTTAAAGAGATTTTTTCTTTTTCTTTGTCTATTTTAGTTAGCTTGACTTCTACCTCTTCGCCTATTGTGAATATATCTTTGCATTTTTGACCTCTATCCCAAAAGGTGTCATCATTATGAAGCAGTCCATCTAGTCCGCCAAAATTTACAAATGCTCCAAAATCAGTCAGAGTTGCAATTTTTCCTTTAATCACATCACCTATGCGGTGTTTTTTGATAAAATCATTAAAAGGTTTGTCAAGTAGTTTTTTTAAGGAAACACGTAGACGTCTGTTTTCAGAATCAATTTCAATAACTTCCACATCAATCTCTTGACCAATTTTTAAATATTCTTCAGGGTGTTTTATATCCTTACTCCATGAGATTTCAGAGATATGTAAAAACCCTTCAATATCATTTCCAATATCAACAAAAGCACCATAAGGTTCAATATTGCTAACTACAACCTTGATAGCATAG
Organism: Helicobacter cappadocius; assembly: GCF_030688855.1. GTDB lineage: Bacteria > Campylobacterota > Campylobacteria > Campylobacterales > Helicobacteraceae > Helicobacter_J > Helicobacter_J cappadocius. The sequence goes on from NZ_JAUYZK010000002.1 coordinate 123,833, forward strand.
CCAGTTTTTAGTTCTTTTTGAATTTCTTTCCAAGGATCTTCGCCAATTGCCTTTATGGAGAATGAAAGACGTCTTTTTGCCTCATCATAAGAAATAGCTTTAACTTCAACTTCATCGCCTTCTTTATAATATCTAGCGGGATTTACAGGTCCTCTGTGGCTTATTTCTGTGTAATGCACAAGACCTTCAACTCCTTCAACCTCTATAAACATCCCAAATGCTGTAATGCTTTTTATTATCCCCTTATAAATTTTGCCAGATTCAACAAGTGTTTTGGCTACTTCAGATTGGTTTTTATCATCTATCTCAAAAAACCTTTTTCTTGATATAACTATAGAATCGTCATCAGGACGTATGTTTACCACACAAGCCTTGATTTTTTTGTCAATATTTTTTGCATCATCCCTCAAAGAAGAGTTGAATTTAGGCATAAAGTACTCAATACCATCAGATTCAACAATATACCCTCCCTTGTTTTTTCTGATAATTTTTCCTTCAATAACTTTATCTTTGTAATCTTCTCCAAGTTCTTTGATCTTTTCTTGCACTTTTTTACTACGAATAGCTTTTTTGTAAGAAACATTAGGTCTCTCCCCTTTGCCCTGAGAGACATATACTTCTATTTTGTCACCTTCTTTGAATAAAAGATTTTCCCCTGAATCTTTTATTTCGGCAATATTTAATCTACCTTCTATTTTTTCCCCCACATCGATCATTGCATATTCACCGTTTATAGATACGATTACGCCATCCTTGATCGTTCCGCTATCATAGGATTTTTCGCTCTCTTCCAAAAGTTTTGCAAAATCTTCATTTTCTTCAAAACCTTCTAAGTTCTCTAAAACCACTCTCATCTGTTCCCTTTAATTTTTGATTTTTTAGGCATTTTAGCCATAGTTTCCTTTTAAAGCTATAAAATTTTTTTTGATTTTGAAAATTCTCATAAAGATTGGATTTTTTCCTTTACTTTGTCAATAATCCAATCAGGGGTGGAAGCTCCCGCTGTTATTCCGCAGATATTTTTTCCTTCAAACCATCGCATATCTAAATCATTTTCATCTTCTACTAGATAGCTATCAGTACAGTTTTGAAGTGCAATATTAAGAAGCTGTTTTGTGTTTGAAGAAGTTTTACCACCTACAACAATCATTACATCTACTTCTTTGCTCAGTTCTCTTGCGGATTCTTGGTTGTCTAGGGTTGCATTACAAATTGTATTAAATATTCTTGCTTCATAACAATGAGTGATGAGATAAGAAGCTATTTGAAGTAGATTGTTAGCTTGTTTAGTAGTTTGAGAGACTAGGGCTATTTTTTTTCCGATTTTTGCTTCCTTTAGTTCTTCCAATGAACTCACCACTATTGGCTGTGTGGTTGAATAGCTCATGACTCCTTTGACTTCTGGATGTGTTTTATCTCCAAAAATAATAATTTGATAACCTTCTTTGCTCATAAACTCTACAATTTCTTGAGGTTTGGTTACATATGGACATGTTGCATCAGTGATTTGAACATCTTTGGTTTTAAGATATTCTAAATCACCTTTTGGAATACCATGTGTTCTTATGATGACATGCTCACCATTTTTTATCATTTGTGTGTCTTCTTCTACTCTTACGCCAAATTTTACCTCAAGTCTAGATATTTCTTTTGGATTATGGATGAGTGGTCCTAAGGTAATACTATTTTTTGTTTTTTCTGCGATTTGTATTGCACGTTTGACGCCAAAACAAAACCCATATTTTTTAGCTAATTTGATTTGCATATTGTAACCTCATTGATTTTGTATATTGGTGATTTTTTGAAGGATTTCTAAAAAATTTGGAAAGGATACATCAATACACTCCGAATCTTTTATTTTAGATCCATTTAACAATCCTGCAATAGCAAAACTCATCGCAATTCTATGATCTCCATAGCTATCTAAAATACCAAATTTGAGTTCTCCGCCTTCTATGGAGTATCCATCTTCAAATTCCTCGCATTCTATACCCATTTTTTTTAAATTTGTAATTACAGCTTTGATTCTATCGGTTTCTTTTACACGAAGTTCTTGAGCGTTTTTGATCCTGCTTTTTCCTTTAGCAACTGCCATAGCAATACTTAAAGCAGGAATTTCGTCAATAAGCCAAGAAATATTTTCCTCAACATCGACCCCCTGTAGTGGTCTTTGTTCGACATAAATATTGCCAATATCTTCGTAATCTTTATTTGTGATCGTGTATTGTATTTTTGCACCCATTTTTTCAAGTATCTTGAATGCTTCTATTCTTGTTTTATTGAGCAGGACATTTTTTAGCAAAACTTTAGAGTTAGGCACAATCGCTGCTGCAATTGCGAAAAAAAATGCACTAGATGGATCTGAAGGAATATTTATATTTAGAGGATCTAGCGGATGTTGTAATGGAAAAATTTCAATTCCATCAGTTGTATTTTTTATATTAGCACCCATTCCTTTGAGTATATTTTCAGTATGATCTCGGCTTAATTCAGGTTCTTTGAATTTTGAGATTTGATTTGTATTTAGTGCAGCTAGAATCATTGCACTTTTAATCTGAGCAGATGAAATGGGACTTTGATAATCAAAGCCTTTTAGCTTTTGACCTATGATAGTCATAGGAGCTAAAGAATCTTGTTTTCTGGCGTAGATTTTTGCCCCGATATTTGTGAGTGGTTCTATAACTCTTTTCATTGGACGCACTTTTAAGTACTTATCTCCTGTAAGGACAAAGTAACCCTCTTGAGCACACAATAGTCCTGCATAAAGTCTGATAGCTGTTCCGGCATTTCCACAATCAAGAATATCGTTAGGCTCTTGGATTTTTTCTTTTGGAGGAGTGAATTTCATTTGATTTTGTGTTATTTCTTCCACTTGCAATCCAAGTTGTTTTGCTATCTTTATTGTGTTTAGGGTATCTTCTCCCAAAAGATAGTTTTTGACAACAGAAGGTTTATTGCTGAGCAAACTAAAAATCGCACATCTGTGAGAAATAGACTTATCAGAAGCAATATTTTCTAGTTCTAATTCAAATTTTTTTGTCATAAAAACTTCAGTTGTTCTCATTTATTTTCCTTGTGAGTGAAGTTTTGAATTATGGGGTTTGTTTCGCATTTGTATTATAATCTCGCATTTTATTCTTTGAGCTTAGCATTGAAGTTGATACTTATAATTTCAAGTACTTTTTGAGTGATCTCAGAAAAATCATTTTCCGTGAGTGTGCCCTCCATTGATTGAATTATTATGCGAATACTTAGTGCAATATAATTATCCGTAGGAGATTCTTCATAGACATCTAGAGGATAGATATTTTTTAGATTTTTGATCTCAGCTTTTTTGACCTTTGTGGAAATTTCGTCAAAATAAATTTTTTTATCAATAAGTATGGTAATGTCTTTTTGCGTTGCAGGGTATTTGGAAAATTCTTTTGCAACAATATGTCTAGGTATGATTTTTTCAAAATCAACTTCACAGAAAAATCCTTCATAGATTCCTAGTTCTTTTGTGAGAGTAGGATTGAGCTTACTTATGATCCCAGCTTTTTCTCCATCAATAAAAATTTTAGCACTTTGATATGGGTGAATTGTTTTGTTTATTTTGCCCTCATTTTCATTCAGAGGTTTGAGTTCAAAATCTCCGATGATAGAAGAAATGCTTTTGCAAAAATCATAAAAATCCCAAACAATACCTTTTGGATAGGGGTAAACTTCTGGAGTTTTCAATCCATTAACCATAAATGCGACACTTGTCTTTTCGTGCCTATCTTCATCATATATACTACCTATTTCAAATATTTTAATACTTTTATAATCAAAATTTTTGTTCCTTACAACAGAGTCAAGCATTGCTGGAATCAAAGAAGTTCTTAAAGTGTTCAATTCTGATGTGATGGGATTTTGCAGATCAAGATTTTCTTTGAGAGTGGGAAAACCAAGAGTTTGCAATTTTTCTTTTTGATAAAACAAATAGTGAATTGTTTCAATAAAGCCCATTGAAAGAGCTTTGGTAGCGATATTTCTCTGGTTCTTATAAGAAATATAGCCTTTATTGTGATAGGGTTTTTCAATGCTTAAATGAGGGGTTGAGGGAATATTTTGAATGCCATAAATACGTAAGAATTCCTCTGCAGCATCTTGCCTGGTTCTAATATCATGACGATAACTTGGGGGAATAATACTGAAAAAATCATCATCACAAGTAGCTTTTATCCTAAAATTCAAACTCTTGAGAATTTTTGCGATTTCTTCTTTGTCGATATTTTTTCCTACAATATTACAAATTGCACCAAAAGTTGTATTGATGATTGTATCTTCATATTCTTGTTTCACTTCTTGAACCCCAGAATATATGAGGCATTTTGTAAAATCTGAAAAATTTTTACATAAGCAGTTCATGCCTGTTTCTAATTGAGGGTTTGAACCTCTAGTAGAACGATAAACTAATGATTTGTTTTGCTTGGGTTTGTTTTTGAAGAGCATTTTTGAAATTGATATAGGATCAATATAGCTTGCTTCTATAATGAGGGTTTTGGGCAAAATATCAAGATTTTGATCAATCTGATTTCCTACACCGATGATGGAAAGTTTTTTATCTAAAAAAACTGCTTCAAAACCATTTTCATCTTTTTTGATACTCAAAGATACCTCTACACCCTTACTTGATGAGATAATCTCAGGATTTTCTATGGCATAAGCATTTAAAATAACCCCACTCATATAGGTGCTATATTCAATGATATTTTGGATAGGGTTTTTTTGCAATGTATTGTTAAATGCTAAACATAATTCGACTTCTAATGGAGTGTTGATTTGTTTGACTTCAATTACTTTATACAAGAGCGAAGATTGAATTTTTCCTTCAGTAAAGATTTGCAAGACTCTACCTACACCTAACGCGACACCTGAGTCTATTTCTTTGTAAGTATTGATCGGGAGATCAAAAATACAGCTGATTTCTCTGGCTATTCCTAGCACACATAGACAATCTCCCCTATTTGGAGTGAGAGAAATATCAATGATATGGTTATTAAATAAGGAATATTCTCTTAATTCTTTGCCTAATTCTAGCTTACCTATACTTTCATCTAAAACCATAATCCCATCATTTATGTGAGGCAACCCAAGCTCAGTGCTAGAACAAATCATTCCATAGCTATCTACACCCCTAAGATTGGCCTGTTGTATTTGTAATTCTCCACCTTTTATTTGTGGTAAGAGTGCCCCGATTAATGCTACAGGAACATATTGGTCTTTAGCGACATTTTTTGCACCACATACAATCTGAAGTGTCTCATTGCCAATACAGACTTGACAAATATTGAGTTTATCTGCATCAGGGTGTGGATTTTTTTCGACCACTTTTCCTACGACGACTTTTGGAGGTAATTCAATTTTTATACAAGACTCGACCTCAAGCCCGATACTGCTCAAAGTATCACAAAGTTTATGGATATCAATACCTGATATATTAATAAATTTAGATAATAAATGGCTTGTGATAATCATTAAAATTGCTCCAATACTCTTAGATCTGTTTCAAAAAAACTTCGTAAATCACTTACTCCGCAAGTTAGCATAGCTAGTCTTTCTATACCCATCCCAAAAGCATATCCACTCGAGTTTTTGTATCCCACTGCTTCAAATACATACTCATCTACAACACCGCAGCCTAATACTTCCAGCCAACCAGTTTGTGAACATACTCGGCAACCTTTCCCCTCACAGAATACACAGCTAATATCAACTTCTGCACTAGGTTCAGTAAAAGGAAAAAAACTAGAACGAAATCTAACTTTTACATCTCCAAACATATATTTCAAAAAATCTTCCAAAGTGTATTTGAGATTTGCAAAACTTGCCTTATCTCCCTTATCTACCACTAAGCCTTCGACTTGATGAAACATTGGAGTATGAGTAAGATCATAATCACGCCTAAAGGTCGCACCAGGACAAATCATCTTGATGGGAGGTGTTTGAGATTGCATTGTGCGGATTTGGACAGGAGAAGTATGCGTACGTAAAAGCATTGAATCTTTGAAATAAAAGGTGTCTTGCATATCACGAGCAGGATGATATTCTGGAAGATTGAGTGCGGAAAAATTATGAAAATCATCTTCAACCAAAGGTCCTGTACATAATTCGTATCCAAGATAAGTAAAATAAGCAATGATTCTATCTTTGGTATAACTGATTGGATGACCTATGATCTTGTGGGAGTTAGATGTAAATAAGCTTACATCAATTCTTTCTTGCTCTAATGCAAGTTTTAATTCAAGCATCTGAAATTGTGTTTTTTTTTCTTGATGAATACTCTCAAATTTTATCTTGAAATCATTGAGGGTTTTTGCTAGTTCTTTTTTTGTTTCACCTTCTAGAGATTTTAATTCTGAGAATTTTTGAGTAATGATCCCCTTTTTACCCAAGGCTTCTATGCGGATTGCTTCTAGCTCTTGTGAGTTTTGAGCATTTTTGAGTTTTTCTAATAATGTGTCCAAGTTAGCATCCTATAATTTATTTTCGCATTTTTTTAAACCAACATTTTTGAAATTTTAGTCAAATTAACTTTATAAATAGATATAATTCTCAAAATTTAAAAAGGAGATATGGTTTGAATATATTTGAAAAAATTATCACTGGAGAGATCCCTTCTAAAAAAATCTTAGAAAACTCTAAATTCTTAGCTTTTCATGATATAGCACCAAAGGCTCCCATCCATGCTCTAGTAATCCCAAAACAATCCATCAAAGATTTCAACGCGATAACACCTGAACTAATGAAAGAAATGAGTGAATTTATTTTAGAAGTTGTAGAAGAGCTTGGTATTAAAGAAAGTGGCTATCGCCTGATTACTAATATCGGAAATGATGGCGGACAAGAAGTTCCTCATTTGCATTTCCATATACTTGGAGGGGCGAAATTGAAATGGCCTGAGTTAATCTAAAAAAGATTGATTATGTTTAAAAAAAATAAACTATTAAGTGAATTTTTTGCTCCCCTTATAGATGCTAGAGATGAAAAATTAAAGCAAATTCGCAGTGGCATTGTATTAGAAAAAGACACTAAATATTTTGACTGGACAGGTTCTGGACTTGCTCATACTCTTATCGAAAAACGTGTCAAAAAACTACTACCTTATTATTCTAATACGCATTCAGAGGTTTCTACTCATTCTAAATTGATGAATGAGGTTTATTTGAAAAGCAAGGATGTTTTGAAAAAAAGCTTAGAACTAAATTCAGATTTTGTAGTTCTTTGTACTGGGTTTGGTGCTACAGGAGCCATAAAAAGATTTCAGGAGATTTTAGGCATATATATTCCACCTAAAACTAAGCATGTTTTGGGTTTAGATGCAGAAAAAATAACCATTCCAAGAGTTCTCATAGGACCTTATGAGCATCATTCTAATGAGATTAGCTGGAGAGAGGGGCTTTGCAAGGTTGAACGTCTTGCATTAAAAGAAGGAGTATTTGATTTAAAGGCACTAAAAGATGCATTGGACTTGCAGAAAAATATTAAAATTATTTCTTTTAATTTAGCTTCAAATGTAACGGGAATACTCGCACCTTATAGGGAAATTTCATCTTTAGCTAGAAAAAATAAAATCTTATTGGCATTTGATATGGCTAGTTCTTCACCTCATATGAATATATCCTCTGATTTATTTGATGCATGTTTTCTCTCACCTCACAAACTTTTAGGAGGGGTGGGTTCAAGTGGTTTATTGTGTTTGAGAAAAAATCTGATTGATACTAGTATTCCCCCTAGCTTTAGTGGAGGGGGTGTTGTAAAGTATGTTAGCAGAAAGACCCAAGAGTATTTTGAAGATGTGGATATTCGTGAAGAGGCTGGAACACCCGGATTACTTCAGCTTTATCGTGCTGCTTTGGCGTATCAGTTGAGAAATGAGTATGGCTTAGAAGATATAATTCGTAGAGAAAATATACTCACACAGATGCTTCTTCACGAACTTCGCAATATTCCGGCTGTGAAGATATATGGCAATGGCGATGCTTCTAAAATAGGTATCATCTCTTTGAATGTAGGGGGAATATCTCCATATGACTTAGCCTTTGTTTTAAGTAGTGTTTATGGCATTCAAACTCGTGCAGGTTGTAGCTGTGCGGGTCCTTATGGACACGACTTACTTGATATGGAAGATGGAAGTTTTGATACACTAAAGATAAAACCTGGTTGGTTGCGAATAAGTATTCATTATACACATTCACTTGAAGATTTGGAATATCTTGTAGATAGTTTGAAAAAGGCTATTAAAACATTACGTGGTGGTTGAATTATTCCCAATTAAAACCCAAATTAGCATAGAAATATCTTCCTTTTAGTGTATTTGGATTGTAAATGGGGTGGTATCCCCAAATTTCGGCATTAAAATATTTTCCCCAATAAAATTTCAATCCAACTCCCCCTCCTATGAGAGATCCATTATTCCTAGATACATAATCAGTGTTTTTATAAATATCCGTAGTATATCCCATGTCTAAGCCTATTGCAGGGGCTAGTGAAATTTTAAAAAAAGGAGGGAGGTAATAGGTAATATCATTTCGATTTAATATTCCCATTTCTCCATTTAAAACCAAACTATCAAAACCCCTAACGCTGTAGATTCCCCCTAGACCAAATTTTTCACTCGCATAAAGTCTGCCTCTTGAAACTTGTGTCTTTACAAGACTTGTATATGCTAAGTTTTGATTTAGAATTTTAAAGGGTGCATAAATATAAGCATCAATTGTAGGAATTGTGTAGAAAAAATCTGGATATTGTTTTGAGTTTGTAAAATTATCCATAGAACCTAAGAATTTTATCCCTTGTTTGACGCCTAAGCTTAGATTGATAGACGCCCTAGAGATAAATCTAATATAATTAATGTTTGCATATATATTGGTTAGATTTCTCCTCTGAGGAATAAGTTCAATATCTTCTATATAGTTTTTTGCCCATCTTTTTCCCAACCCAAGATTAAAGCTGATTTGATTGAGGTTATCTAAATAAATCAAAAAATTACCATTTACATCCATATTTGCAGAATAGCCATTGTAACTAAAGGTATTTTTATTCACTGATAAATTTTGAGCGTATTGAGAGTATGATCCACTGATAGAAAACAGAAATCTTCTAAAAGGAATACTGAAATCAGCTGAAACATAAAGATTGTGAGAATTTTTCCAATCAGGTGTGAGTAGACCATAAACACGTAATATCTCAGCAAGTAAAAGAAGATTTTCAACTCCAAATTGAAGCGAAGTTTGATAAATTCCAGTTGATGTTGAACCAGCATTATTGGCATTCAAAGAGGCGTAAATAGGAAGATTTTTGCTTTGGTTATTGATAGTGATTTTGGATTCTTTGATAGGGGTATTTTTGTCAGCATTTATAGAAGAGATTTCTATGATTGGATTGAGAGTTTTTAGTCGTTTTAGATTGTAAAGCCCTCTGTCGATGGGTCTAATAGTAAAAATATCTCCGGGTCTGATAGAGTAATCTTTTCCCCAAAATCGAGTTGTATTTTTTTTGTCCTTATATTCTATTTCTTTGAGGATAGAGGTTTGAAGAGTAATGATTAGTTTTTTGTTGTTTAAATCTTGATCACTTACTCCAAAAACTGTGGTGATATAGCCTTTTTTGAGAGATTTTAATTTTAACTCATTCAAAAGTTCGGTGATTTTTTCTGCACTTAGACATTGGTGAGTGTAGGATTTTAGTATGGGAGTTAAGAATTTAAATTCTTTTTGTATTTTATCTTGAAGTGATAGCATGCTTGACTGAAGAGAGATTTTGTCAATATAAAAACAAACTGAAGAAGGATTTTTTGAGAGAGTTTGTGTATTTTTTTGAGTAGGCTGTTTAGGGATACGATTTTTGAATTGTTGAAAATTTTGATAATCTAAAAAATCTTTTCTTTGATTATTGAGTTGTTCATTGACATCATTAGGATTATATAACAAATCTTTTGAATAAGCTTTAACATAAAGAGTTATTATTTGTATCAATATAAATAAAATTATCATCCATATTTTTATATATTTTATTATAACCAATTTATTTCTCCTATATATAAAATTCTACCCCATAAATAATTAATTATTATTTAAGTTTTTATCTTTTATAATCATAAAAGATAATATTTTATTTCTATTCTATACTATTATTAAATCCTAACACATTAGAAATAAAAAATCTATTTGTTCTATATCTCTCATAAATAAACTTTATTCATAGAGATGTATTGAAGACTGAATTTAATATGTTATTAGGAGATTTTTTCAGTGAGAGGCAATAGGTATCGTTTATTTTTTAGGAACAAATCTTATCCTTATTCTTCTTTTTTATTTAAAAATAAGTCGTTATTGAAGTGTGAGCGATTCTTTAGGAGTAGAAGTTTCTTTTTCAAACCTTTCATCAACACTAAGCATTTTAAAGTTTCTTTTAAATCCTTGAATTTTTTTGAATCTTCCTTTAATTATCCTCTAAGGATTCAATTTAAGAGATTTTTCAAACAGTTCTTATCTGCTTTGTTATGTTTTTCTCTTGTATTTTCTCCTATTTTTGCAGAGCCTATAGCTTCTGTTGCACCTAATGATACCCCTTCAAAAGATTCTATCCCTTCTGCTATTGCCCCTAGTGATGTCTTGAATAATCCTGCCCCATCTTCTTTGAACCCGATACTCTCCATCGTTCCTGATACTTCAGATGCTAATTATGCTCCTTCTATTGATAAAGCTCCCAATAATATAGAAATCATTAATATCACTTCTCCAAATCAATTTGGAATTTCCAATAATCATTATCTTGATTTCAATATCAAAGAAGTTGGAGCTATTATTAATAACTCAAATAATCCGATCACTCCTTCGCAGTTAGGAGGACTCATCACTTCTAATCCTAACTTCGGCGATAAAGAAGCTTCCTTAATCCTCAATCAAGTCACTTCAAGTCATCCTAGCAACCTCTTGGGTCATCTTGAAGTAGCTGGAAAAGCAGCTGGAGTACTCATCGCTAATCCAAATGGAATCTCTTGTGAGGGTTGTTCTTTTTCTAATGCAACTTCAGTGAGTTTGACCACAGGTTTTATTCCTCCTTCTGAACTCTCAGCACTCACACAGCTTTCTAGAGAATCTTTGAATTCTCATTTATCAACTCCTTCTACTCTAGCACAAGAACTCACTCATAACCTTCATTTTAGAGTTACAAAAGGTCATATCAATATTGATTCACTTAATAGCTTAAATATTCCTTCACTAAATATTCTCTCTAAATCTTTAAGTGCCTCTCATACTCTCTATGCTAAAAATCTAAATATTATCTTAGGATCTAATGATATCAGCTTGGATCAAAAAGGTGCTTTGCTTTTATGGCAACCTCTTACAGACAAAAACCCAGATGAACAGAAGACTTCCAAACTCGCTCTTGATGTTGCTTATATAGGTGGCGTGTATGCAAATTCAATTTATCTCATTGCTTCAGATGAAGATTCTGTTATTAAAAACTCTGGAATCCTTGCTACTTTTCCTTCTTCTGAAGAAGGAGATGGAGGATTTTATATTGATATAAACGGACATTTGGCTGTTTCTAGTCCTGAAGCTAAAGCAATCTCTGCAAATGCAAATACTAGCTCTTCTGATGTTTTTAGCACAGATACTAATGATAATATTTCTAATTCCTCTTCTTTAAATCCTCCTAATGGAATTTATGCGTCCAAATCTCTTAATATCAAAGCAAAATCCTTACAAAATGATTCTGTGATTCAAACACAAAAGGATTCATCCTTTAATTTACAAGAGAGTTTTATCAATAAGGGTTCGATTATTTCTTGGGGAAACTTAGAGCTTTCTAGCAATTCTTTAGATAATGCTAAAGCTTTTATTTATGCAAATACTCTTAAAAGCACGACTGAGTATTTTAATAATACGGATTCTTCTTTTATCTTAGCAAAGAGTGTTTTTCTAAATTCAAAAGAACTAAATAACATCCACTCAATGATTTATAGCGGTGATGAGTTATCTATCAACACAAACAATATCTCCAACATCGCTCACGTTTCTTTGAGAAAAAAGCTCATCTCACAAGAGCATATTTCACAAGGAGAGTGGAATAAAGCAGCGTCTAATAATGGTTTTAATCCTTTTAGGTTTTTAAAAGATGGAGATAAGGATTTCACCCGCTCTATTTATCAAGAAATACTTGATACTTCTAATTATTCTCCTTCTATCATAATGAGTGCTAAGAAGCTTTTTATTCAAGCAGATGTATTGAACAATCAAAATGCCTCTATCATTTCTCCTATTGCAGAGATTTCTGCCAATACTTTCAATAGTGATATAATACAAGCTAGAGAAATCACTGAAGATAAGGGCAGGGAAGCAAGAAATTATCAAGATATATGGTATGAGAAAGAATGTCGTGGCATAGACTGGCTTACCTTGTGTATCAAGCAGACAAATGTCAGACACGAAGTGACAAGATTAAAAGTCTTTGATGATTATTTTAAAGAAAGTTCTTCTTATGCTACTCTTACCTTGCCTAGTTTGGAAGAAGATTTAGCCTTTTATCTTAAAAATTCCCATGTCTCTTTTTATTCTAATTCTTCAAATGATACAAAAGATAGCTCCATACCCTCAGATAATTCTAGTGCTTCTTTTAGTGTTTCAAACTCATTAGAAATATTGGATTCTTCACATTCTTTAGAATTTCTTATTTTTAACCCTTATGATACACTTGCAGTTGTAGATGTTTCTAAAAATCCTTCTATTGCTTTGAAAGATAGAATCTATACAGATGCTAAGGTATTTATCTCTTCGGATTATTTTTATAATCATTTCAAAAACACCTCTAATGTTTCTGTGTTTTTATCTTATCTGAAAAACTCTTCTATGCAATCTAGCTATCTGTCTAGTTTTTATAATTCTAAGTCTTTTTTAAATGAAAGTCTCCATCTTGAAAAACTTGATAGAATGCTTGCAAGTTATGAAGCTAATCATCTTGCCCATAAGATAGAAATCTTTAAAGAAAACACTCAAGAGTCTTCTTACTCTGATTTTTTTAATCAAAAAGATAAAGGCATTTTTGCTTCCAAGCTTGATATTACTTCTGCCTCTTTTTATAACAATTCCTATATCTATGCAGAAAATACAAAAATAGATTCTAAAGACAAGCTTATCAATAAAGGAAGTATCCATTCTAAAGATTTGCTTTTAAGCTCAGAAGGCAGACTTTACCACAGCGGAGAAATTGTTTCTAAGAGTACCATCTTGAGTGCGCAAGACATTGATCTTTCTTCTGAAATCAAGAGCTTCAATGCTTATTTGAGCAATTCCAACTCTCCAAAATATTCCCAAGAAACTCTTTTAAAAGTAGCTTCTATTACCGCAGATAATCTCAATATACAATCCTTTGGAGATGTTTCTGTCTCTGGTGCTGATTTTAAAGTTAAAGATAAGCTATCTTTAGAAGGGGGAATGGTTTCTATTAATTCAAGAGAGCTAGAAGATAGCTACCAAGACTCTTTTAAACAAACACGACATCTAGCACATCAAAGAAATCATTTCTTTGCTTCTTCTATTTCTATCAAAGCCAAAGAGAATTTGGATATAGAAGGGAGTGATATATCAGCTCAGGATGATTTACATCTCTATTCAGATGGAGATATTCATCTTTTAGCTTCTGATGATCAAGATTCTTTGAAAAAAGATTTTTACAGCGAAAAAAAAGGTTTCTTGAGTTTATCTACAGATCACAATTCTACTAAAGAATCATCTATTTTACAAAAAGACAATGTTTTTAAAGCTTCCAACATACAAATACAAACAAAAGGGAGCATTATAAGCAATGGAGGGGACTATGAAGCAAAAAATGAACTCAAAATTCTAGCTGATAAAGATTATATCCAAACAGCTCTTCATAATAGCTATAGCCGTGAAAATTCTAATATCTCTGATAAAAGGGTGTTGGGAATAGACTTTTCTGGGGATACCTTAGAAGATAATGCACAATCTCAAAGTTATATTCATAGCACTCTAGCAGGAAAGAATATTTTTATCCAAACAGGGGGAGATACCACTTTAACAGGAGTGCAGCTAAGTTCACAAGAGAAAACTTCTATTTTAGTAGGAGGAAGTTTTACTCTTTTGAATCCTAAAAATACTGATGTTCAAACCACCAATTCTTCCCATCATAGCTTCGCAGGACTTTTTAGTGATAAAGGCGATAACTATCATCAAGAAATATCCCAAAATTCTAGTTCTATCACAGCAGGGAGTTTGGACATCAAAGCACATAAAAATATCCATATCTTAGATTCACATATTTCTACTTCAGGTGATGCAATGCTGTTTGCACAAGAAGGAAATATAAATATTATCAATGATTATAATTCCATCTCAAGTAAAAGCTCTTCTAATTCAAAAGATTTCAATGGCCTCACCTTCAAATTTGAAGAAAAACTTTCAGCTGGAGTGGATTTCAAATATGAAAATAAACATTCTGAAGACTTTCAAAAACAAGCACTAGGATCTTTGTTTGACATTGGCGGGAATTTGGTTTTAAAAACAGGAGATGAAGGGGATATCAATATCATCGCTTCTACTCTCTTAGCTGATAAAAATATTTTTTTAGATTCAAAAAATGTCCATATTTATTCCGCACTTGATTCTTCTACCTCTAAAGAACAAAATCTAGAAGGTCATTTGAATATATCACTTAATGTTGGCAATGCTTATGCAGATGTTTATTTCGCTGGAGATAAGTTTTATAAAAGTTTGGAGAATTTCAACAAGCTAAAAAAACAATACAATCATAACAAAGAGCTCTACAAGCAAGGGAAGATGAGTAAAAATGCTTTAGATGAGTTCAAATATAATCTTGGCTTTGCTTCTTTAAATATCGCTAATGCTTCTTTAGCGATGACAAGTTCTGTTTCTGGAGCTGCAAGTGCAGCAAGCACTTCATATGGAACAGGATTTTATACCTCTGTATCCTCAAAGATTTCTGGCACACAAAAAAATAAAGACGAACAAAACACCTTTGTGGTTGCTTCTAGCTTAAAAGCAGGAGAGAATATTATCATTCAAGCACAAGATAGTATTTCTCAAATAGGCTCTCACTCTCAAGTAAAAGGTGCTATTGTTTATAAAGCTAAAAATAACATTGATATCCTCTCTTCTTTAAGTTCGCATCATTTCACCAAAGAAACAAAAGAAATCAGCACAAGCACAAGTTATGGAAATAATGGTTTTAGCTTTGATACAGAAATAGGAGGGAGTAGGGAGAGAGAAGTTTCTTCTACTTCTGTTATTTCTTCGCTAAAATCACAAAATATTGCATTATTCACTCCAAAAGATATTCATATTAACGGAGGAGTACTCACTTCAAAAAATGCAGTTATAACAGCAGATAATCTCTCTGTTATCTCTTCTTCTGATTCAAAATACTCTCATATGAATTCTGCTTCTGCTTCTACAGGTTATGGAAGTTCTTCTATTAATGGAGGATTCTCAAAGACCAAAGGCAATACTGATAAGCAATGGGTGCAAGAACAATCAGGAATCTTTGCTCAAAATCAGCTTAAGCTCAATGTAGCACATCACACTTACCTAGAAGCTGCTTATTTAATTTCAGGTTCAGATGAACTCTTCTTCAATACAGATACCTTCTCTTATAAAGACAAAGAAAACAAAGATTATATTTCCTCAAAAGGAATCTCTGTTTCCCTGCAAAGTGATAATCAATTATTCTCACATTCTTCTATCCAAATAGGACTTTCTAAAGAAGGAAGTGTTACAGAAGGAAAAACTCTAGCCACATTAGGAAAAGGAGAGATATTTATAGCCAACCCTGATGGTTTGATACACACTATCAATAGGGATATCTCTAAAAGCAGTGCTATCACTCAAGATAAAATCACAGCAGCCCTCAATGCAAACGTTCAAATAGATAACCGTCTCTTCAGTCAAAAAGGAAGAGAGTCTATTTATGAAGACATCATTTCTCTTCCAAATAATCTTATCAAAACCACTAATGGTGTACTCACTTTAGCATTCAATCCCCTTATTAGTGCAACTGAAGTATTGTTCAATCCTGATATATCTCTACATGAAGTATTCAATCAATGGAAATCCAACCAAAGTGCAGCTGTAGCAATCAATAACCTCGATAGAAAAACATTCAATGATCTAAGCAGTGGTCAAGACATCACAGATATAATCGCAGCAATCAAAGGAGAAAACCACGATAGAGTTCATATCTACTATGATGAAACAGATGGCGTAAATGGTTTTTATGATAACAAAAACAAACAGATATATCTCAATGCCGCTAACAACATCGCTACTGATACTAAAACTTTCGTTAAAACCTATACTCACGAAAATGCTCATAGATTCACTCATAATGACAACATCGCTAATAACGCAGGAAGTTATGGAAATTTCTCTTATCATCTATCAAACTTCTTAGGATTCTCTCATATCAACACAAAAGGCATACCAACACAAAACAAAGACAATACCACTACCTACACTCCTATCTCTTCTAAACAATGGTATGAAAACCAAATAAGCAATACAGGATTCAATCATAAAAGCTATCCAACCCTAAACAATGATTTCAATCTAAATAACAACAATCATAAAGACAACAATCCAGATAAACAAAACAATCCAGATAATTCAGATAACAACAACCATTTTAAAGATATTTTAGATTACAATAATCATCAAGCTTCTTTGGTAGAACAAGAGGATAGGGATAATTTTTTAAATCCCATTTGGGATATAGGGAACATAGTATATGATGCACTAGCTTATAGCTATTATAGTATCAAAGGAGACAGGGAAGGTAAGAAAGATTCTCTTATCGACCTTACAGCTGATGGAGTTTCTCTTTTTATTCCTTTTATTCCTGCAGGTATTACAAAAGCAACAAGAGGAACATATAAAGCAACTAAGAATATTGCTAAGAATGTTCAAAGTCAGACCAAAGAGAGAAAAGTAAATGTGTATCAGCCAGGTGCCCCTAACATAGATGGAAAAATATTCACTAAAAAAAAGGGAAATCAAGGATATGTTGATCAAGACGGAAATATCTATCAAAGAGATCGCCAACACAAAGGGTGGGAAGTGTATAACAAAAGAGGGGAACATAAAGGAGAAATTGATCATAATGGCAATAAAACAGATGATGCTATAAAAGGAAGAAGGATAAAACCTTGATAAAAAAAAATCCACTTATAATCCCACGATACATACAAAAACAACCTATTGATCTGCTTATAGAAAACTATCTAAACAAACAGTTTTATCTGTATGAAATAGATAACGATTTGGAGATTTTACAAAAAGTTAAAATTCCAAAAGACATATTTAAAAATTTCGTAGCATTTTTTTCTCGATGGGAGTTTGATGTATTTATGCCTTTTAGATTAAATCAAGATGATTTGGATTTTTTTAAATCTCAAATAGGGTTTGTAAAATTAGATGTTGATAGTTGTGTAGATGTATTTCTGAACAGTCAGTATGTTAATATTTCTTTTGATAATAATCAAATCCACATAGAAGCTATTCCTTTTTCAAAATTACAAACTTTTTCTGAGCTAATACCTAAAGAATTTTTTCCGCAATATAGAGAATGTGACGAAGAACTTAAAATCATTTCTAAAATTATCAAAGAAGAAGGGTTTCATAAGACATATTTTATTGGGAGAAGTCTTCATTTAGATTTTATCTATAAATCTGAAGATAGCTATAAAAGAACCATAATTAAAAATAATATCTACCCTAAGCTTCTTAGAGAATTTTCATATGTATATAAACCAAGTGTTGAGCAGATAGATGACTTTATTAGGGGTGGTGTCATTAAGAATAGTTTCATAGTAGATAATTTTATTAACAATAATTATGATGAATTAAGTTTAGGTTATGAAGGTCCTAGATATGCTAAAACAAATAATATCAACCTTATTCTCCAATACAATAATTACTTTAAAATCTACAAATTAAGTAATATGCAAAGAAAATTAATCAAAAAATATTTTTATAAGCCATTACCTAGTGATCATTTTTATCTTGGAATTTTACAAATATCAGAAAATAGTTTTATTATTCCCACTCCTAAAGCGTACCTTCAGATTTATAATGAAGGAGGATACCTTATTATGACCATATTTTTTCCAAGTAATTTCGATCTGAATGAGTTGATAAAGATATTTGGGATGAAGAAAACTAGAGAGGTTCTAACCTCGGATAGTAAGCTTTATCCAGATAAAAAACAGCTTTTAAAGATTTCTAAAATAATCAAATTTGATTATTTAGATGATTATTATTATGAATTAGGAGTTACTTTCTAAGTACCTTTAGATGAGTTCAAAGATGAGTTCTTTGAATATATAATGTTCTTAATGCTTGAGGGTAGGTGCAGAGTTGGCAATGAAGTCAAAAAAGATCCCATCAATACACTCCTTGATGGAAGCATTATCAATTATGATTTAGATAATGAAGAAAATGCCAAACTCATCGTATCTAGCTGGAAAAGAAGTACTGAAATGTATCCTATCAAAAAAATAGGAGATGAAAATTATTCTAAGTTATCTGCTTTAAATATTTTCTTTCCAAGTTTTATTAGGGATTGATACTGATAAGATAAGAGAGTGTTGGGAATGTTTGGAACTAAAAATGAAATCTATATTTTGGCTTGAATTTCAGATATATGAGGTTAACTTAAATAGAGAAGGTATAAAAAAACGATATAGTCATCCAAAGTATGGAGAAATAGAGGTTCATATGGATTCAAAAGGAAATATACATGGGTATCCAACTGGAAGATATTGAATTAGAAAACTCAAAAGGAATTTCTAATGTTTCAAAATGTTTATTTGAGGAATATTGATTTGATAATCCATACTTTTGACAGAGATTTAAATAGAATAGGAGATTAGAAATGATATCTTTTTCTGATTATGAAAATTCAATTATTGATTATTCGAAAATACCTCTTGATGTAGCTCGTAACCACAATGTATCTAACAATAATTTTTATGATGAAAATTCCTTTGAGAGTATTATAGGATACTAGATCAAGATCGCAAATAGGGAAATAATGATAGAAAATATTATTTTATTTTATAATGAGTTAAAATATCCAATTGATCCAGAAGGTCTTGGTGTTATAGTTATTTTTTTTATTTTTATTAATTTTCCAATATTAATATTTATATATATTATTAATAGCATAATAGAAAGAAAAATATTTTCTATTAGAATTTTAATATTATATAATATAGATTTATTATTAATATTTTTATTAATTTATATTGAAGAATATATGCCATATATTAAACTTATAAAACCACTACTATTGCTATTAATATCAATAGCAATAGTAGTGGTAATAAAAATAGCAATAAATTATTTTATGAAGAAAAATATATTTATTATATTATCTAATTATATTTATAATAGTTTTTTATCATATTTATCAATTTATTTATTTGATATGTTAATAATATATATTATAAATATAATATATTCTTATATTATATTTATAAATAAAAAAATATTTTTTTATATTTTATTATTTATAATTTCATTTATATATTTTATTGGATTTTTCAATATACATCTATTTTATTTTATTTATACTAGAATACTAATATATGCTCCAAGTATTTTATTTATAATATCAATTATTAGATTTTTTTTATTCTTATTTAGATATAAAAGGACGTAAATAATGAATATCTCAATTATATTAAAATATTATAACTTAGGAGAGCGGAACCTAATAATTTGTTAGAATCGATTTTACTCAAAGAATTTAAGAAGAATCCTTTGGAGGGATCAAAAAAAGCAAGTGATTTAGATATGAAAGACCCTAGATGGCCATCTAGTGCTGGATGGGAAAAAAGACGAAGTGTTATGAAAAGACAACCAACGCCAGAAAAAAAAAGAAAAAAATTAAGGAAAAAACTGTAGCCGAAATACATTTCAATTATAATACAAAAACAGGAGCTATTGATGATATTAAATTTAAATCCCCTAACTAAAATTACGGAATATACTTATTTCTCATTTGAACGTGATTTGTATAACGATTTTATTTATCACTGGGCTTTTAAATTTCTTTCTGGTCTTTATTCGCCAGAAGCTGACTATATGATTACTATTAGGGGAGTTTGGGAGGGTGAAGATTATGCTAAAAAAATTCTAAAAGAGATTAGAACGGTTTGGGAAAATGGAGAGGGTGAGATTTTATTTCAAAATAAAATATATTTCGGAGACTCCAAAGGGAGAATTTTTCTCTTGTTTAAAAAAGAAAAGAGATACTCTAATGTCTAGCACGAAAATAGAAATAGTAGGGAATTTTGATAAAAATTTATCATATTCAAGTATTAATTCCCAAGATTTTTTTATTTCTTGTGGTGTAGGATTACTATTTGAATCACTTCCAAAGATTATAAAGGTTATGGATAAGGTATTAGATGTTTAAAAGTAAGTATTGAGAAATCAAAATAGGAGGTATTTATGGGCTTAGATGAGGCATTGGAAGAGATTCAAAAAGGAGTTTATTTTTCGTTTGGGTACAATAGTGATATGTGGACTGATGATGGATATATATATGAGTGGAGATTCAGACTTGTTGATTTTAATAATTTTCTGAACACTGATTATGATATAAACATTAGAGGTGTACTAATGCAAGAAGGTCAAAAAACTTTAAAAAATATAAAACTACTTTTGAATAAAGGAAGAGGTGAGGCTATTTTTGAAGACTTTTGTAGTTGTGTCGATGGGTATTGGGAGAACTTTTATTAGATTTTATAAAACTAAAGATAGTGCAGATTTTTTATTAGATTTTTCTATAAACAACACTTCTAAATCTGAAAAAAAGATAGATGACACTCTGCCTAGTTCTGAAAAGGCGATTATGGCAATAAAATACTATTATGAAATTCAATATCTATATCCTGATACAACTAGTAATCGAAAGATCAGTAATGTGAATAATTGTATTCAACGTTTTGGAATGGTTTTGTGGGGTAAGAGTATTTTTGATGAATTGAGATTGAAATGAAAGACAATGGCAAAAGAGAAAGAAGAGTGGATAAAAAAGGAAATATATACGAAAAAGATTATATGCATTCAAAAGAAGGTGCTCCTGTATGGGAAAAATATAACAAAAGAGGCAAACATCAAGGAGAAGTAGATGACCACAATAACAGAAGAAAAAAACCCGATCCAAATAAACGCATTGATCCATAAGATAAAGGTTTCAAGATGATAAAAATGTTTATTTCCAAAAAAGAAGGGAGTGACCTAGTCCGTTTTAACTATAAGCCTAAAATCAAAAAATCTCAAATTGAGAAGATTTTGGGTCAGGACTGGGAACACAAAAAACTCACAAAAAAACAAATCAAAGATTTTGGACTAGGATTTCTGCTAGATGTATTTGGGAGTCGTACACAATATTCTTTATATGAGATTTCAAAATCACGACAATTTTCAAATTATTGTTTGGGATGTTTTGATAGTGGTGACAAGATTAAATTATACAGGAGAATCTATTTTTCAAGTGAGAAAAAATTTCGAAAAATTCTCTCTTTGAGTAATAGCGAGGAATTACTAGATTTTTATGATTTTGACTCCTCTAATCTTTCTTTAGTGGGTATGGATTATCTCAGGGTATTTCAAGATATTTATCATTTTAGAATTTTTAGATTTTCATATTCCCCATTAACTCGATTTAGTATTGAGGTTTATGATTCTATAAATTTTTTAGGTCAATTTGATTTTGATATGGAATTTGATGAAATGAGTACCTTTATTCCCATGAATGAAGAAGAGATGGAGGATAAAATATTTTATGGAGGACTTCCAGTACTAAATGAACAATTATATTTATTTGGAGCTAAACATTTGTTATTGATAAATCAGGCTGATATTGAGTATCTTTTAGTTCAAAATTTCAAATAATTATCCAAATATTATTGAAAGTAAGAGATTTTTATAATTTTTAATGAATAGAAATAAAAAGTACACAAGGATGAAGATAAATGAAAAGAATGGAAATATTAGCAGAAAAGTTCAAGGATGTTAAACGAGTTAAATATTTAGAAGTAGATGACCACAATAACAGAAGAAAAAAACCCGATCCAAATAAACGCATTGATCCATAAGATAAAGGTTTCAAGATGATAAAAATGTTTATTTCCAAAAAAGAAGGGAGTGACCTAGTCCGTTTTAACTATAAGCCTAAAATCAAAAAATCTCAAATTGAGAAGATTTTGGGTCAGGACTGGGAACACAAAAAACTCACAAAAAAACAAATCAAAGATTTTGGACTAGGATTTCTGCTAGATGTATTTGGGAGTTCTATAGAGTGTTATTTTTATAATCCCTTAAGATCATTTTATCCAGAGTATTGTTTGGGGTGTTTTGATATCAATAACAAGATGATGTTTTATAGCAGAATTTATTTTCCTGATGAAAAAAAAGTTCGAGATGTCCTATTGCTAGATAGTAGCGAGGAATTGCTAGATTTTTATGATTTTGACTCCTCTAATCTTTCTATCCTTGAAGTAAATCATCTAAAAAACTTCAAACATAACCCTTATCATTTCAAGGTATTTAGATCCAAGTTTTTGTTACCATTGCGTTTTAGCATTCAGGTTTGTTTCTCAGATACTCTTTTGGATGTAGTTTTATGTCAATTTGATTTTGATATGGAGTTTGATGAGTTAAGTAGCCTTATCGAATTAGAAGAGGGAGAAAAAAGGATTAAGTTACTTTATAAAGAAACCTTAATAAGGGCCAAAGAATTGTATTTATTTGGTGCAGAGCATTTGTTATTGTTAAATCAAACCGATGTGAAATATTTTTTGGTACAAAACTTCAAATAAATAGAAATAATGAATGAATACTGATTTTGAAGAAAAACTTAAAAATGCACTTTGCAATAATGATCAAAATTTTTTAGAGCATTATAAAAATCACTATGACATCAATCATTCCTTTATTGATGAATATAATGACTCGTTGCTTTTATACGCGATCAGTGATTGTGATTCTGAAGTTTATAAATATTTGTTATCAAGGGGCGCTGATTTATTTGCGAAGAATGATTTAGGAGAGGGAATATTGCATTCTGTGATATTTAGCAAAAAAATAGAAAGATTGCATTATTTACTTGAGACATACCCATCCATTGTAAATATGCTAAATGACTCTGACAATGAAGGAAGTACTCCTATTTTATTTTCTATTATGCTAAAACAAAGATCTTTTTTTGATAAATTTTTACAAATGGGTGCAGATATTCATTTGGGAGATAAACAAGATATCACACCTTTGCATATGGCTTGTTTGATTAAAATTTCTGACTCAAGAGATAATTTTGAAATTGTTCGTTCATTGGTTGAATCTGGAGCTAATTTTAGAGTAAAAACAAAGCAAGGCAACTATCCTCTAGCACTAGCTGTTAATAATGATTTTATAGATATTGTAAAATATTTATCTAGTATTATGTATATTTGAAGATTTATTCTGTCTGTATTGAGATATCTATAGGCAACATGGGAATAAAGAAGGCGGGTTTAAACAAAGTTTTGGAAATAAAAAATGATAACAAAGACAATCAAAGACATAATCAATCAAGCAACAATTATTAGTGTGATTACCTAAAGAATTGCGTTAGAACGTGATATCGTTTTTTGGGAAGAAATATTCTTTAGATCGGAAAAACGATTATAAACAAGTGATTTTTGATTGGCTTGTAAAAGAAAATCTTCCGCACCAATCATTTATTTGTCAAAAAATCAAATTAGATCGTTTTAAAAAGATGTAGGTGAATTAGATGAAGACGAACTTCAAATAGCATCTGAATATTGGTCTATAGAATCTTTGACTTGGTCTATTTATTTGATTGGAAGAATAAGTCCATATAGATATAAGAGGATTGTTTTAGGAAGTGAAGAGATATTTATGGGGCAAGATAATAGTGTGAAAAAAACACTAGCAGTTTCTTCTCTACGTCCCACCACAGAAATCCATATCCAAAAAGAAATCTCTATGATATGGCATTGGAGATGTATAGAATATCTTCGTTATGGAAATATAGAATTTAAAGAAAATCTGAAAGATATCATCACTGATATTTTTGGAAAAGACTATTATAGAAACTATAGACACCATACAAAACTTCAATCTTCACAAAGAACTGATGGTAGAAAAAACCTTTTTTTTCAAACCGCAGAAAAACAATGCAATGAAATCCTAAGAATCTCTACTTGGAGACAACACGTTTTTGGACGGCTGTTTTCAAAAGAAGATTGGGGCGATATAGATGTGGATAGCTAGAAAGATTGTGGAAAAATATACCAGTTTCTATCAAGCTAAATATTATTCATTAGTTTGCATTCCTTCTAAAATAAGCCATATAAAATCCTAGAATCCATACCTGATATATGCCATCATATGGCTTCTGTCGGATATATCTTGAGGTTGTTTGCTGCCATCAGGTCTTAGCGGTACAGGACCGCTTACACCAACCTTATAACCTTCTTTTGTGAGATCTCGGTAATATTCTAATTTCAGACCAACAGCTAATTGAAAAGGGGATGAAAATTGATAGTCTGCATTCACAGCAATACTTTGCTCATTACTTCTGTCGCTAGTTGTGAGACGCCCTAGAATTCCCCAATTAAGCTTACCTCCGAAGTTTTTACTATTGCCTAGTACATAATATCCCCCACCATAGAGAAATCCTGTAAAAGCATCTTTACCCATCATATCGCTGATAGAAGCACCTATATCATAGACACTCGCTGTCCAAAAATCTATTCCCACAGGATTTCCATAAGTCCCCATATGGGCATTGGCATTTTTAAAGTTTTTGTAGATTCCACCGCCAATATTGTAGTTATTGATGTCAAATCGTTGTTTGATGAGTAATGTTTGACCATCTGCACCTGTTTGGTTCCCATATCTGTATCCGCTTCGCACATTTTTATCCCATACAGAAAAAAGTCCAATAATGGTAGTTTGAGATCTAAAGCCATTGCCATCAAATTCGGGATTGGTGTCATAACCCACTTCAATGGCAGGGGTTGTATAGGTTTTTGGAGAGAATTGGATGAATGGAGCGATAGTGATACCATTATGATACCAAGTTGTCTTAAAAATATGAATACCTAGATTAACAACTCTTCCTGAAGGCTCTGTATATGTTTTGGGTGCATAGAAGTCATAGAGCCACTCATCATAGGCAAAAGCTCTTCCGTAAGAGCTAAACCACCAAAGTTTAACTTCAGAAATTTTCGCATAAACTTCAAATCCTTGCGTAAAACCACTATGAAAATCAGCAGTGGATTCATATCGCCCACCCTTGATACCAAAGATACCATTATAATCATAGTTTAAATAAGCATTATAGAGGACATAATGTCTTGTATTTTGAGTCATTCCGATATTGTATTGAGAGTCGGGCTTTTGCCAAGCAGCCGTACCATCGTATTTTGCATAATATCCGATATAGTTAAAGGTTGCAGAACCAAAAGGTTTTCCGTTGGCTTCATCAATAAGATTTCTCCCAGAATCATACGCAAGACCTCCTACCATTCCACCTAATCCACCAGTTAAGCTCTGTTCTGAAAAAGATTGCGGGAGCAAGTTCATGTCTATTTGTAATCCCCCCACCATTGTTACAAAGCTCTCAGTGGGATATTTACCTTCTGTTGAGTTTATAGGCGTATTATTGAAACCGAATTTTGAAAAAGATTCAGCTTTCCCGCTTATTTTATAGTCGAAAGCATCTAGCCAAGTGGTGCCAAACAAAGCTAGTGCAATGAAACCAAAATATGATTTTTTCATGATGCTCTCCCTAATATAGTGGTTTTTGGAGGCTCTTAGCGATATTTTGAGCACTCCTAAAAATTATAACACATTTATTTTGGTTTCTTGGCTATAAAAAGTGGGTAGTTTTTCTCTTGTGCATTTTTTACACATCTATTTTAATGATTGAGTATAAAATGCTCCATAACCGCCATTCTTACTGCCACTCCATTAGTTACTTGCTCTAAAACTTTACATCTGCTATCTTTAAGTACTTCATCTTCAATATCGATATTTCTATTCACTGGACCTGGATGCAAAATGATGATGTTTTTATCCCTAATGAGTTCTTTTGTGATGCAAAAATTGTGTGCATAATCTTTTAGCGATCCATAAGTTTGCGTATCGTGTCTTTCGATTTGAGTCCTTAGACTCATCAAAACATCTACAGAATCAATAATAGAGGTGATGTCAGAGGTTGTTGGCAAATCTGTTTTTGGGAGAAAGTGCGGAGGGGCAACTAGAGTGATTTTCATTCCATAGCGTCCTAGAAGTTCGATATTGCTGTTGGCTACGCGAGAATTCTTTATATCCCCGATAATAGCAATGCGTTTTCCTTCTAGGGTGGTTTTAAAATGATTCTGTATGGTAAAAAGATCAAGCAATGCCTGTGTTGGGTGTGCGTGAGCTCCATCTCCGCCATTGATAATTGGGCAAGAAACATATTTGGACAAATGATCTCCTGCACCAGCATTTTTGTGACGAATGATGATAGCATTAGGTTTCATTGCATTGAGATTAGCTGCCGTATCAGAGATGGATTCTCCTTTTGCTGTAGAGCTTTTTGACACATCTAATCTCACCACACTTGCCCCTAGTCTTTTTAGTGCTATTTCGAAGCTACTTAAAGTTCTTGTAGAGTTTTCAAAAAATATTGTAATAGCCATCTTCCCTTTAAGGGTTTGAGCAACATCATCTTTTAGATAGTTTTTGGCACTATTTAAGATGATATTGATCTCATCTTTATCCAAATCAGTTGTTTGTATCAAATGTCGCATTCTTGCTCCAATCTTTGTGATAAAATTCGCTATGATTTTATCGCAAGTAAGCATAAAAACAAAAAATATTTTATTTGGATTTATATAATAATGAAAAGTTTTTTTCTGGTTCTTCTTGGTATTTTTATTTTCCTAGGCTGCACTAGCTATTATGAAGATACTTATAAACCTGATATTATTTTTGAAAAAAAAATACAAGCTTCTCGTAAGGGTGAAATATTAAAACATCAAAAACCAGTTGTTGTGGCTGTGGCGATTCATCTAAATGAGGTTGATAATGTTATTTATAGCGGAAGAGAATATTTTTTTGTGGAGATATTTAGTGAAAATAAGGAAATATTTTTGAACGATATGATTGAGTTTACTCTTTTTGGTAAATCTCCCATCTGGAGTAGAGAAATAACAAAAGATGATTTTGATGAGATACTTCATCCATCAAACAAATGGAGCAGAAATTTTTTAGTTGCTTTTGACAAGCTTGATCCTCTAGCATCAAGAGATGCAAAATTGGTGATGAAGGTGTATAATTTAGGGAAAATCGTTTTTAATTTTGCCTATGAAGCTGCCCCGATGCAAATATGAAAAGATTCTTCAAATGAGATTAGATATTTATTTAGCAAAAAATAATTATTGTAAAAGTAGAGAAAAAGCAAAAGAACTTATTTGTAATGGCAAGGTAAAAATCAATGGTTCTGTGATCAATAAACCTTCTTTTGAGATTATAGAATTTATCGAAAATATTGTTGAAATAGATATGGATGAATATTTAGTTTCCCGTGCAGGGAGAAAGTTATCAGGCTATTTTTTTGCCAATCATATTGATTGTGATGGCAAGAAGGTTTTAGATGTGGGTTCTAGCACTGGAGGATTTGCACAAGTTTTACTTAATTTTGGTGCAATCGAGGTTGTTTGTGTAGATGTAGGATGCAATCAGCTTGATAATGCGTTGAGAAATAATTCTAAGATTAGATTATTTGAAGAGTGTGATATTAGAGATTTTTCATTAGAAGAAAAATTTGATTTGCTAGTATGTGATGTTAGTTTTATTTCATTGAGTAAGATTTTAGATTATTTGTGTGTTTTTAGTGATGAATTGATATTGCTATTCAAGCCACAGTTTGAGGTTGGTGTGGGAGTCAAACGCAATAAAAAAGGTGTGATTATGGATAAAGATGCGATCCGAAAAAGGATAGATCAATTTTCAACTGAACTTTATGCTAAGTCACTCAAAATTTTGAATATTGAAAAATCATTATTAAAAGGAAAAGAGGGGAATGAAGAATTTTTTATCCATGTCAAAAAGTCTTGAATACTCTAGTGTTGCTATTGGAAAGTTTGATGGAGTGCATATTGCACATAAAAAACTTTTTAAATACTTGGATGATAATTCTTGTGTGCTTGTTATACATAAAAGTCATTCAAAATTTCTCACTCCATTAAAAATACGCGAAAAACTAATCTCTAAGCCATCTTATAAACTTCCTTTTAAGGATATTCATTCTTGGGATGGTGAAAGATTTGCGGATTTTTTAGATAAAAAACTTCCAAACCTTAAAAGAATTGTCGTTGGCTATGATTTTAGATTTGGAAAAGATAAAAGTTATGGAGCAGATGATCTTAAAAGTCTTTTTAAGGCAGAAGTGCTGATTGTTCCAGAAATCAAAATAGAAAATCTCCCATTACATTCAAGTATTATTAGAGAGCTGATTGGTTTTGGAGATATAAAACTCGCGAATAAACTTTTAGGGAGAAACTATAGTTTAGAAGGCGGAGTAATTTGTGGTCAAAATTTAGGTTCCAAGGAGCTTTATCCTACCATTAATATCAAAACCCAATCTTTTGTACTACCTGGAAACGGAGTGTATGCAAGTTTTACTCATTTTAAATCAAGAGTTTTTCCTTCGGTGTCTTTTGTGGGTAATCGGCTCAGTACAGATAGACATTTTTCTATTGAAACTCATATCTTAGACAAAAATATCGAGTTGGAAGAAAAGACTATTCAAATAGAATTTGTCGATAAAATCCGTGATAATAGACATTTTGAAAATCTCTCAGAATTAAAGCATCAAATATCTTTAGACATCAAAAATGCAAAAGATATCTTGAATACCTAAATAAATTTTTTAAGTGTAAAATATTATTCTAAAAGGAAAAACTGGTAAAAATGTAAAAAATTGTACAAAAAAATACGCTAGTTTTTTTTATAAATATATTTTTAAGTCAAAACATATCAAAGTTATTGCTTTTAATAATCCATTCAGGAGCCAAAGATGAATACTCGTAAAAAAGCAATAGAAGATGCAAAATCAATATTTAGAGTTTGTAGTGGAAATTTTTTGGAAATGTATGATTTTGCAGTGTATGGATTTTATGCTAGTTTTATCGCACAGGTATTTTTTCCTTCACATAGCCAATTTACATCAATTATGATGAGTTTTATGGCTTTTGGGGTTGGATTTTTGATGCGTCCAATTGGTGCGATTGTTTTGGGATCTTATATGGATAGACACGGACGAAAAAAAGGTCTTTTGATAACCCTCTCTCTTATGGCACTTGGAACTTTGAGTATTGCAATAACTCCTTCGTATTCACAAATAGGGATTTTTGCACCTATTATTGTAGTCATAGGGAGGTTGCTACAAGGATTTAGTGCAGGGGCAGAGTTAGGGGGCGTGAGTGTATATTTAGCAGAAATTGCCCCATCAAATAAAAAAGGTTTTTATGTTTCTTGGCAAAGTGCTTCTCAACAGGTTGCTACAGTTGTTGCAGGGCTCTTTGGGGTAGGGTTGCATTATATTTTTGGAGACTTGGTAATGAGCGAATGGGGTTGGCGGATTCCTTTTGTTTTTGGTTGTTTGGTTGTGCCATTTTTGATAATCATCAGAAAAACACTCCAAGAGACCCCCGAATTTGAAACGCGAAAATCTCAAGGTGTGAGCAAGATTAAAGAAATGATTTTTGATATATTTAAAAATTGGAAAATTATGGTATTAGGATCGTTGTTTGTCATGATGACAACTGTAACTTTTTATTTTATTACATCCTATACTCCAACATTTGCAAGTAATATTTTAAATCTTTCAAGATTGGATAGTTTTTTAATCACAGCAATTATTGGAGCAAGTAATTTTTTCTGGCTTCCTGTTATGGGTGCATTAAGCGATAAAATTGGTCGTAAGCCTATCTTGATAGTGATGACTTTGCTGAGTTTTTTCACAGCTTATCCGGTAATGTATTTTTTGGTGCATCATATCAGCTTTGTCAATCTTATGATAGTTGAGCTTTGGCTTAGTTTCATATATGGTAGCTACAATGGAGCAATGGTGGTAGCACTCTCAGAGGTGATGCCTTCTAGTGTGAGAGTGCTCGGATTCTCGCTGACTTATTCTTTGGCAGTGGCTATTTTTGGAGGTTTTACTCCTGTAATCTCGACATATTTTATCGAGCTTACAAATAATAAGGCTATGCCTGGTATTTGGCTAAGTATAGCCGGGCTTTGTAGTCTTTTTGCCACAACAATTTTATTTAAAAAAAGAAAAATTTAAAAACAATATAGTTTTTTTAGAGTAAAAGTTTTTATTAAGCCCAAGAATTATATAATTTGTTTGCCTCTTTTCAGACCTATGCAATTATAGCTTGGGATAATGCTTCAGGGTGGGAACACAGCAGAGTAGCCCATACTATGGTGTGCCTTAGCCATCTGGAGAGGGGTTTATAACCCATATATTTATTCTCAATATTTTCTTATTTTAAAAATATTTCAACTTTACCCTCATTTACTTTCTATGAATATTTTTTTATCATATTTTCAAGTGTATACAAAACAAAAAAAGGAGATCTTCGATGAAAAAAATAGCTTTATGCTTAGGAGTTGCTCTGGTGTTTTCATCAGTAGCTTTTGCTAATGGACCCAAATGGGATTATGAAGGAAAAAATTCTCCACAAAATTGGGGGAAGATTTCAAAGGATTTTGATACCTGTTCGCTTGGCAAGTCTCAATCACCGGTTAATATAACCAATTTTACTGAGACAAAAATGCCTTACAAAATCATTTTTTCTTATAAAGCTTTTCCAAAATTAGAAGTAGATGATGGTAGAACTATCAGGGTTGAATACAATAAAGATGCTTATGTGTCTATAGATGGACATCGATATTACCTCACACAATTCCACTTCCATTCCCCAGCAGAAAATCTACTCAAAAATAAGCAATATCCACTTGAGATGCACTTGGTGCATCAGGATAAAGATGGACACTTGTTGGTTGTAGCTATTTGGTTTAAAGAGGGCAAAGATAATAAAATTTTAGATCCAGTATGGAAGGCTATGCCTCAAAAAGTGGGTGAGAAAATCAAAGTTTCAAATGTTGATTTAGGAAAACTTATTCCAAAAAAACTTGATTTTTTTCATTATGATGGATCTTTGACTACTCCTCCTTGTACAGAAGGCGTGAGTTGGTTTATACTCAAAGAACCTCTTGAAGTCTCAAAAGATCAGATAAAAAAAATACAACAAACCCTGAAAGAATCCAACAATAGACCTGTTCAACCACTGAACAATAGAAAGGTTGAATTGTATATTCAGCAATAATATTATCTATAGCACCAAACTCGGTGCTATAACTCTGCAAACTCCTCGTAAATATTTTTTTTGTATTCTTTGAATTTTCCATTTATAATAGCTTCTCTAGCCTCTTTGGTTAGATTAAGATAGTACCTGAGATTATGAATACTTGCTAGTTTGTGGTAGGTGATTTCATTGCATCTAAAAAGATGATGTATGTAAGATCTAGAATAATTTTTACAAGTATAACAATCGCATTTTTCGTCAATTGAATTTTCATCAAGTTTGTATTTAGATGATTTGATATTGATTTTTCCTTTAGAAGTAAATAAGGTGGCATTTCTAGCATTTCTAGTAGGCATCACACAATCAAACATATCCACACCTCGCTCAATTGCTTCTAGGATATTTTCAGGTGTTCCTACTCCCATTAAATATCTAGGTTTTTTTGTTGGTAGAAGGTCTGTAACATACTCTATGCTTTGATACATTTCATTAGCAGC
The DNA here is from genome assembly GCF_030688855.1 of Helicobacter cappadocius. Taxonomy (GTDB): domain Bacteria; phylum Campylobacterota; class Campylobacteria; order Campylobacterales; family Helicobacteraceae; genus Helicobacter_J; species Helicobacter_J cappadocius. Next base: position 155,783 of record NZ_JAUYZK010000002.1, read on the forward strand.
TTCTCCCACTGCTAATCCTCCGATAGCATATCCATCAAAATCTCCAAGCTCTATGAGCGATTTTGCACTCAAAGTTCTCAAATCTTTATCCGTGCCTCCTTGAACGATCGCAAATAGGTGATTGGTTTGTCCCAGATCGTAACTTTTTTGTAGAAGATGGTATTCTATGCTTCTTTTTGCCCATAATGTTGTTTTTTCTACGGATTCTTTGATACGTTCTTTACTGGCAGGAAGTCCTATTAAATCATCTAATACCATCATAATATCGCTATTTAGGGCATATTGCATATCTAAAACATTTTCAGGGGTGAAAAAATGCTTACTCCCATCAATATGAGATTTGAATTCAATTCCTTCAGTATGTTTTTTCATATTTTTACTCAGACTAAACGCTTGAAATCCACCACTATCGGTCAAAAAACTTCTATCAAATCCTGTGAATTTATGCAACCCCCCTATTTTTTTCATCGCTTCTTGACCCATTCGCAAATACATATGGTAGGTATTAGCTAATATAATTTTTGCATCTAGTAGGTTTTTTATATCATAAGTATCTAGCCCTTTGATACACGCTTGTGTTCCTACGGGCATGAAAACAGGTGTTTGTACAATAGAATGTGCGAGTTGAATTGTGGTTGCCCGGGCATTTTCATCAATAGCATCAATTTTAAAATCCATATTTTAAACCTTTTGGTATAATCATAAGCATAAAAGAACAGGTCAATATAAATTAACTTTAAGCAAAGGGATATATTTGAAAAAAATTGTTTTGATTGGTGATGGAATTGTAGCAAAAAAATTTTTTGAAACTGTGCTTGAAAAATATTTTAGCAATAATCTCTATACGGTTATTTCAAAAGATTCTAGCTTTGTGCCAGAAAAGATTCCTAGTACATTTAATTTTCAAATTTTTGATCCAACCTCTGCGTATAAACTTTTGAATATTGTAAATAATGAAATCAGCGATGTTTTTATCATAATGGAAGATCCAAAAGAACGTGAGATTGTATATGAAATTATTAAAAATAAGCACAAAGATATTCGAATTGTCTTGACTGCTTATGAGGATGAAATTACGCTCCCTAGCATATTAGAAGATGAAAGATCAGTTGTTATAGAAGAGGCCAAAACTATTGCAGGAAGACTCTTAGCTAGACTTCCTAATGTTCCATTGATTCCGCAAGGATTTGGCTTGGAGCAGGGTGAAGTGATGGAAATAGGTGTGCCTTTTGGTAGTGTGTTTACCTATCGTCATATTGGATCAATAGAACAAAAAAACTATAAAATTGTTGGGATTTATAGGCATGGCGAATTTATTTTGAGTAATTATTCGATTGTTATACAACCTACAGATGTTTTGTTGGTAGCTGGAGATCCAAAAGTTCTAGAAAATGTGTATAGGCAAATAAAAAGTGATATAGGTCAATTCCCTGCACCTTTTGGAAAAGATATTTATGTTTATGTTGATACTCTCTTGCAGTCAAAAAAATCCGTGATGAGAGATATTCAACAAGCACTCTTTATACACAAAAATACAAAAAGTGCAAGATTGAATATTTGCGTACTCAATCCATCTAATTTTGAACTTCTCAAAGAGATAAAAGCACTTGATGAGCTAGATGTAAATGTGATGCTAGAATACAATGGGATGAGTTTTGTTCAAAAGCTACAAGAAGATGCTGAAAAGAAAATAGGTTTAGTTGTTATTGGTAAAGAAATTTTCTCTTCTCGTTTTCATAGAAAGGCACTTTTTGAACTTTCTACCCCTGTGTTTAAGAGCAGCTCAAGAAGCTTGGAAAATCTAAGAGATAGCGTTGTTGTTCTCAATGATGAAATGAATGAGGGGGAAAATATTTCTTCGATCATTTTTGATATTTCTATTCAGATGGGATTAGGAGTGTTGCTTTATGATTTTGATCCTGATAAACACTATCAAATTGAAGTTGCACGAGATTATCAAAATCTTTCGCGTATTTTTGATAAGAAAATTAAAATCACTCGCACAAATTCTAAAAATCCTATTTTATTCCTAAAGGAATCTAAAAATCCGCTTTTACAGTTTCTGCCTTTTGAACATTGTATTACAAGGACGAGATTTTTTTGGTTCGCTTCTACAAAAGTAGAAAAAATTTCTTTTATGTTGGATAATAATCCTCAAATTTTTATTCCTATTACAGAGTAATATACGTGAAAAAAATACAAGAAATCACTGTTTCGACATCTAATCTCACTTACTCTGTAAAAATAGGCAGACTTGATAAAATTATTCACAAAGGCAAGGTTCTTGTAGTGAGTAATCCAAAGATAGCAGGGATGTATTTACAAGATTTGTTAGATTGCATCCAAGCTGATGAAGTCTTTGTGAGTATTGTTCCTGATGGAGAAAGTCACAAGAATTTTGAAAGTATTGATAAGATTCTTGAAGTTGCTTTTGAGAGTAGGTTGGATAGAAAATCTCTAATGATAGCACTTGGCGGAGGAGTTATAAGCGATATGGTGGGTTTTGCCAGTGGGATTTATCAAAGAGGTGTCGATTTTATAACGATCCCTACAACTCTACTTGCTCAAGTGGATGCTTCCGTGGGTGGTAAAACAGGCATCAATAATAGGTTTGGAAAAAACCTCGTAGGGATTTTTCATCAACCTAAAGCTGTCTATGTTAATCCATTGTATCTTCAGACCCTGCCCAAAAGAGAATTTAGTGCAGGAGTTGCTGAAATAATAAAAATGGCAGTTTGTTTTGATAAGGATTTTTTTAATTGGCTCAAAGACAATGATCTAAACGATAGAGATTGTCTTGAAATTGCGATTGCTAGAAGCATTCAGATTAAGGCTAATGTTGTAAGTTTGGATGAAACAGAGCAGGGTATTCGTGGAGCACTCAACTATGGTCACACATTTGCTCATGTGATTGAGAACGAAACCAATTATCATACATTCTTACATGGAGAAGCTGTGGCAATTGGCATGAGGATGGCAAATGATTTAGCTTTAAAGCTTGGCTTAATGAGTGTAGAAAATATTAAATCTATAGATTTTTTGCTCAATCGTTATGATCTAAATCACAACTATCACATCAAAGATGTTGAAAGTTTTTATGACAAGTTTTTCTTGGATAAAAAAACTCAAAATGATAAAATAAAATTTATCTTTCCAAAAGGTATTGGTGATGTTGCAATAACAGATGAAGTGCCTAAAGATAAACTTTTTGAAACATTGAAAAAGTGGGGCAAATAGCAATGAACTATCATTTTAAATTCTCTATAATAGCCCTCATTCTCGTATTTTTTGGCTTTAATCTACTGCAAGCTGAACATGTAAATAATACAATCAAAAATAATGACTCCCAAATCCAGTCACTCAAAATCCAAATAAAGCAAATTAACGACAAAATATCTTCAAACAAAAGTATTTGGTTAAAAAAATACACAAATTTTGCCATATACAATCAAATCATAGCAGATATTGAAAAGATCAAAAAAGAACTCAAAAATTTAAAAAACCACAAATCTGCTGACAATTCCAAAATTAATACCTTAAATCATAAGCTAGAAACCCTAGAAAGACAAGAAGAGCTTTTGCAAGAATATAAAACCAATCCCTTCAAAGAACTCATAGAAAAGCCTCAAATTACCAATATTCCAAATATTTCTAATCCGATAGCCATTATCGGTGGTATTTCTTTTATCAAAAATCTTGAAAATCAAAAATCTATCCTCAAAAAAAACCAAAAGAATTTAGAATCTATTATAAAAGATTTAGATAAAAAATATTTTTTACTACAGGAGCTTTGGGAGTTTGATAAATCAAAAGAAATTCTTGATCAAATTCGTCAAAACCAAAGTAAGAAATTAGAACTTCAAAGTGCTCAAAATATTCTTAATACAACTATTGATATTTACAGTAAAGATAGTGATGAAGTCGTGGCTAGACTCAAGCTTCAGATTAAAAACCAGATTTTCAAACTTATTTATATTGGTCTCACTGTTATTTTTACCATAGCCTTGGCGTTAGCCTTGAAGGTGTTTGTCAGACGTTATATCCATGACAATGAAAGAGCCTATACTGCTAGCAAAATCATTAATTTTTTCAATATCAGTATCATCATTTTGATTTTATTATTTGCTTATTTAGAGAATGTTACCTATTTGGTCGCATTTTTGGGTTTTGCATCTGCAGGACTAGCTATTGCAATGAAAGATTTATTTATGAGCGTTTTGGGGTGGTTTGTTATTGTGCTTGGTGGAAGTGTGCATGTTGGGGATAGGATAAGGGTGAGTAAAGATGGAAGTGTCTATGTTGGAGATGTTTTAGATATTTCTATGCTTCGTATCACGATGCACGAAGATGTAACCCTCACTACCTATTTGGAAAATCGTCGTGCTGGTAGAATCATTTTTATTCCTAATAATTATATTTTTACTACGATGTTTGCTAACTATACACATGGAGGAATGAAGACTGTTTGGGATGGTGTGGATTTTACTATCACTTTTGATTCCAATTATAAGAAAGCACTTTCTATTGCATCAGATGTTGCAACAAAATATTCGCGTGGATACACTGAAATTACACGAAAACAACTCAATAAAATGAGAGATAAATATTCCTTACGAAATAATAATATTGAGCCAAAAACCTTTAGCATTATTGAGTCTAATGGAATTAGAATCTCTGTTTGGTATCAGACAAATGCTTATGCAACCTTGACTATTAGAAGTACTATTTCTGGAGAAATCATTGAAAAAATCTTAAAAGAACCAGATATTTTTATCGCTTATACAACAACTAAGTTGATCAAGGATGGTACCGATGGTTTTGGAAATAAAACCGTTAAAACAGGTAGTATTGAAGAAGAAAAGGATTGACATGTCACAAAAAATATTTTTCAAAACCTTTGGCTGCCGCACGAATCTTTTTGATACTCAGGTGATGCGTGAAAAGCTTAAAAACTTTGAATGTGTAGATGATGAGGAAAATGCAGATATTGTAGTGGTGAATTCTTGCACAGTTACAAACGGTGCTGATAGTGGTGTGAGGAGTTATGTAAATAAACTTCACAATATTGGTAAAAAGGTTTATTTTACGGGTTGTGGGGTAAAAACACAAGGTCAAAAACTTTTTGAAAAAAATCTTACTTTTGGGGTTTTTGATCATAGCTATAAAGAAAAAATTGATGATTTCTTGCATTATCAGGAGAGATTTTTTTATACCGATAGAGCAGATGAAGATCATCTTGATTCAACTTTAGTGAGTGAATTTGTGGGAAAACACAGAGCATTTATCAAAATCCAAGAAGGTTGCGATTTTGCTTGTAGTTATTGTATCATCCCTTTTGTTAGAGGAAAGGCTAGAAGTATGGATAGCTCAAAAATTCTCAATCAAATCAGCATCCTAGCAGATAAAGGTATATCAGAGGTGGTTCTTACAGGGACAAATGTGGGTAGCTATGGCATGGATAAAGGCACTAATATTGCTAAATTAATCAAATCTATCTCGAAGATTACAGGAATAAAACGTATTCGTATAGGAAGCTTAGAGCCAAGTCAGATCAATGATGAGTTTTTGGAACTTTTAGATGCTGATTTTATGGAGAAACATCTGCATATAGCCTTGCAATATACACAAAATAGTATGCTTGAAAGAATGAATCGTCATAATCGTTTTGACAATGATTTTATTCTTTTGCAAAACATATCAAAAAAGGGATTTGCGATAGGAACGGATTTTATCATAGGTCATCCAGGTGAGGATGAATTTGTATGGGCAGAAGCTTTTGAAAATGTAAAATCTCTTCCTCTTACACATATTCATCCATTTATTTATAGTCCGCGTGAAAACACTCCTTCAGCATCAATGGGAAATATAGTCAATGGGAATATTTCAAAATACAGACTTCATCAACTTAATACTATTGTCAAAGAAAAAAATCTTACCTTTAGAAAAAATCTAAAATCTCAAAAAAAATCACTGAATGTCCTCATAGAAAATTTTCAAAATGGTTTTTATAATGGTCTTGATGAATATTTTAATAAAATCAAAATTCATTCAAAATCACCTATTTCTTCCAAATGGTTAGTGGTATCAGATTATAAGGTGTTAAGCGATATAAACGAGGCACAAATTGAAGAATAAGAATAATCTAAAGATAGGTATTATTGGGATAGTTGTCGTTTTAGTTTTGATTGTATTTATGTTTTCAAAGGATAACTCACAACTCATTAGTCAGAAGTCTTTTGAAGAGTTTTTACAAACACATAGTATATCTCAGGTTTCTGCAGATAAACAATACTTTTATTTTACATTTGAAAACAAAACATATAAAGTTGCAAAAATCGGTATTGATTCTTCTATTTTACATAATATTCCCATTCAAATAAAAACAGATATAAGTATCCCAATCATTTTAAATACGATCACTATATTTATTTTATTTGGTATTGCATTTGTTTTGTTTTGGAAAAAAAGAATTCAAGTCCAGAATTCAAGCACATCGCTTCTTTTGGAAAATGGACCCTTTGTATCCAAAGAAAATATTCCTGAAAAATCTAATACTAGTCTTGTTGCTATAAACTCTTCGGTGAGATTCAAAGATGTTGCAGGAATAAAAGAGGCAAAAGAAGAACTCATAGAAATTATCGATTATCTTAAGAATCCTCAAAAATACAAGGAATTAGGAATCTCTTTGCCAAGAGGAGTTCTTTTGGTGGGACCACCTGGTGTAGGTAAAACAATGATAGCAAAAGCTGTTGCCGGTGAAGCCAATGTGCCATTTTTTTATCAAAGTGGAAGTAGTTTTGTGCAGATTTATGTGGGAATGGGTGCGAAGCGAGTTAGAGAACTATTTTCAAAAGCAAAAGCAAACTCCCCTTCAATAGTTTTTATTGATGAAATAGATGCTGTAGGAAAGGCCAGAGGAGAGGGAAGAAACGATGAACGAGAAGCTACGCTCAATGAACTACTAACTGAAATGGATGGTTTTGGAGATAACAATAATGTGATTGTTATTGGTGCAACTAACAATATAGAAGTGATCGATGAAGCTCTTCTTAGAAGCGGAAGATTTGATAGAAGGATTTATGTAGAAATGCCAGATTTGGAAGAAAGAAAAGAGATTTTTCAAGTCTATTTGCAAAATAAAAAACACAATCTTAATTTGGTAGAAATATCTAAAATGTGTGTAGGTTTTAGTGGTGCAATGATTGCTTCTGTAGTAAATGAAAGTGCATTAAATGCATTCAGGAGAAAAAGCGATATTATCGAGCTTAAAGATATTTTAGATGTGAAAGATAAGGTCGCTTTGGGTAAAAAAAAGATTATCAGTTTAAATGAAGAAGAAAAAAATATCCTCTCACTTTATCAGTCTGCCAAAGTCATTAGTGCATACTACCTAAATATTGATTTTGACAAGGTTGCTTTGGTGTCAGATTTTATTATTGACAAGAATAAAGAAATATTAAGTAGAAGCGAAATGAATAATAAAATAAAAGTCTATTTGAGTGGAGTTATAGCACTAGAATTGATAATGAGTGAAAAATATACCAATGCAAAAGAAGATATAAAAAAAGCTAAAAATATAGCCAAAGAAATGTGTGAAGTCTATGGAATGGCAAATAAAATCATCACTAAAGATTTAGACATTTCACGAATTCTTTCTGCTGCCCATTTAGAACAAATGGAGTTTTTAAATAATTACAAAGAAGTAATCATATCTCTATCAAAAGTGCTTTTGGAAAAAGAACGATTAACTAAGCAAAATATCGAAGAAATAATAAACAAGAGATGATAAGCGATGTATTTTAGTGGTTTTTGTTTTGAAGGCGAAGAAATTCTATTTACAGATTTTTCACATAAAAGTATTTATGATATAAGCGGGTTTAGTTATGGTGCTCAAAAAGCTACCGAAGAGGTTTTTAACAGGCTAAAAAAAAACCAAAGAGTACAAAAACTCATTCTTTATTCTCCTGCATTTTTTGAAGATAAAAATGAAGCCTATAAACGTCTGCAGATTTTATCTTTCAAAAAAAATAGACAAGCTTATATACAAAATTTTTTAGATAAAGCAGGAGCAGATCAAGAGTGTAATAAATATTTTAAAGAAGGTATTCTAGAAGAATTGGAGGCATTGTTAAGCTATAAATGGTGCAAGGATAAATTAGAATATATTATAAAAAAAGGAGTTTCTATTGAAGTTTATCTAGGTGGAAATGATAGAATTATTGATGCAAACACCACAAAGGATTTTTTTGCTTCACTGGCGGTGGTATGTTTTATGAAGGGATTCAATCACTGTTTGAAATAAAGATGATTAACATGGGGATTGTAAATAATCTTATAACTCCCCATTAATTAATGAGGAGTTTATAGCAAATCTATTATTTAATTTGAATATAGACAGGTTTTGTTATTTTGGCTGTAATGTCTGCTAGATTTTTATCTGCTTCAGCTCTAGATTTGTATGGTCCTATCAGGTATTTTGTAACAGTTTCACCATTTAATGTTGAAGTTTGGGTGCGATAGGTATATTTTCTGATCTTATCCATAAAAACTTTGTTAGGTGTTTTATTAAAAACTCCTACTTGTAGATAATGACCAGGTGTTGCATTAGAACCATTTTTGACGATAGGTTTTGGCTTAGTGGGTACAGCTTCTTTTTTTGTATTGATTGGTTTTGTATCTTTTTTTACTACAGGTTTTGTTTGAGCCGGTTTTATTGATTGCGCCTTGGAAGACTCATTAGTTGTAGATTTTGGTGCTGGTTTCACATTTTCAGTAGTGTGATTGTCTAAAATACTAGATGCTTTATTTTCCTTTTGATTTGTAATAGGTAACATTTCATCGCTAGAATCTTGGGCAGGTGGGCTAAAGTGAGTATCTTCGGCTTGACTCTGGTTAGCTAGTTGCTTTGATTTAATATCTTTAACAATTTTGTCAAATTTACTATCTTCATCTGACTTTGACATATCATCAATAGACATATTATCAAAATCATCATTCATATCACTAGTATCAGTTGCATCATGTAGAGTATCCATTTTTTGGATGGAGTTATCTGTTGTTGTAGGGGTTTCCTTTGTATCTTGAGTCTTCATTTTCCATGCTACTACCAATAAAATCAAAATAATCACAATTGCGATGATGATCATCAAGAATAATTTTTTTGTTTTTGATGATTGTGTATTATTGCTATCTCCTAGCAAAATTTCATTTAACTCTTTTTTGTCTTCCATTATTTACTCCTTAGTATAGATTAAAGATGCCTTGCCCATGAAGAACCACGCTCTTTTGCATAGACTTCATAAGGTAGTGCTAATATATTAAATTCAGTGGGCATTTCATCATTTGGAAATACCTTCCATTCTGTTGGAAACATTTGTGATAACTTCAACGATAACATTCTACCCAATCTTTTTCCTTCACTTAGTTCTGTATGTCCTTTATGGATATACAGGTGAAGATGACCAGGTGTTTTTGATTGGTAGGCAGTAAAATTCATAAAACCTTCTTCTCTTAACATTAGTTGGGCTTTATGGTAGAATTTTTCAGTATTTCTACCATTGTAATCAAAAACAATATTTTCGACTTTATTATCATTTAATATTAAAGAGTGAGCTAAAATTACCTCTTTTTTAAGATGTTTTTGAATTAGTGTGCTTGTGAGTAACGAATCAACTTTTTCAAACTTATCATAAAAGATCCTACCTAGATGAGCAATCTTTTTGCCTAAACCGTCTTTTTTCTGATAATAAAAAGAAGTATTCATTTTGATAAGCTTTAAATCCATCTCAGTCATAAGACTACCTTAAAAAATAGGTTTTTCATAAGCTATAAATCCTTTTGTTAGTTGTTTTATTTCTTCTTTGATGTTAGCTTGTTTTGAAATATTTGTAATATCATCAAGTATATCAGCAATTTTATTGCCTATCCATTCAAATTCTTTTTCTTTCATCCCTCTTGCAGTAAGTGCAGGGGAGCCTATCCTAATTCCACTAGTAACAAAAGGGCTTCTATTCTCGCCAGGGACGGTGTTTTTATTTACCGTAATTCCCGCATTTCCAAGTGCTATATCAGCATCTTTTCCACTGAAAGGCTTATCCAAAAAGCTCATCAATATTAAGTGATTATCACTTCCTCCACTGACAAGATTATAGCCCCTAGATACCAAAACTTCAGCCATTGTTTTGATATTTGTTTTTACATTTTTAGCATAAATTTTCCATTCTGGTTTTAGATTTTCTCCAAAACCTACAGCTTTTGCAGCAATTACATGCATCAAAGGACCACCTTGCATACCGGGGAAAACAGCTTTATTAATTTTCTGGGAAATTTCTTCATCATTTGTCAAAATCATTCCCCCTCTAGGACCGCGAAGTGTTTTGTGTGTAGTAGTAGTCACAATATGGCAATGTGGAAAAGGATTGGGATATTCTCCTGCAACAATCAGTCCAGCAATGTGTGCAACATCACCCATCAAGATTGCACCTACACTGTCAGCTATTTCTCGAAATCTCTTAAAATCAAGCTCTCTAGTATATGCTGAAAATCCACATACAATCATTTTTGGTTTTACTATTTGAGCAATTTGAGCCACCTTTTCATAGTTGATTCTACCATCAAGTTCTACACCATAAAAAAAACTCTGATAAGTTTGTCCTGTTGTGCTTACTTTTGCTCCATGTGTAAGATGCCCACCGTGACTCAAATCCATCCCTAAGATTTTGTCATAAGGCTTCAAAAGTGCAGCATAAACAGCTCCATTTGCTTGAGATCCAGAATGTGGTTGAACATTTGCAAACTCACAGCCAAAGAGTTTTTTTGCTCTAGCGATGGCAATGTTTTCAATTTCATCTACAAATTCACAACCACCGTAATATCTTTTGCCCGGATATCCTTCAGCGTATTTGTTTGTTAATACACTTCCCATAGCTTCCATAACACTAGGAAATGTATAGTTTTCACTGGCAATCATCTCAAGATGATCATTTTGTCTTTGAAGTTCTTTGCTAATAAAATCAAAGATCTCTTTATCGGATTTTTGTATTTCATAATTCATTTTATTCCCTTTCTTCTGTGATGGAGTTATTATAATCTATTTTAACTGGTTTCATTGCGGGAAATAAAATAACATCCTTGATTGTTTTGGAATCGCTGAGCAACATTACAAGCCTATCAATACCAATTCCTTGTCCTGCTGTTGGTGGTAGACCATATCCTAGTGCCCATACATAATCCTCATCCATATATTGAGCTTCTTCATCTCCAGCATCCTTCGCTTTCACTTGTGCTTTGAATCTTTCTAGTTGATCTAGAGGATCGTTTAATTCACTAAAACCATTTGCAATTTCTTTACCACCAATAAAGAGTTCAAATCTATCTGCAATTTCAGGGTTTTGGTCATTTCTTCTAGCTAATGGACTAATATCAATAGGGTATTGAGTAATGAAGGTTGGATCAATAAGCTTCTCTTCTACAAATTCATCAAATGCTTCTCCGAGTAACTTTCCATATCCCATTGTAGAATCGATTTTTATATGATGTTTTTGAAGAAATGTTTTTAGCTTTTGTTCATCTTCGATGATGTCCCTTGAGATATTTCCTATTTTTTCTAATGCATCTTTGTAAGAAATGATGGTGAAATTGCTAAAGTCAATCACATTCCCATTATGTGGAATTTTTGTAGGTAGATGTAATTTTTCTAATAGATATGCAAAAAGTTCCTTGCTTAATGTAATTAGATCCTCGTATGTTTTGTATGCCCAATAAAACTCAATCATTGTAAATTCTGGATTGTGAGAGTGATCCATTCCTTCATTTCTAAAGTTTCTATTTATTTCAAAAACAGCCTCAAATCCTCCAACTACTAATCTTTTGAGATAAAGCTCAGGGGCAATACGGAGGTATCTATGAACATCAAGAGCATTATGGTGAGTAATAAAAGGTTTGGCATTTGCACCACCTGGAATTGGGTGAAGCATTGGCGTTTCGACCTCTAAAAACCCTTTATCTTCAAAAAATCTTCGGACATTTGAAATGATAGCAGATCGGAGTTTGAAAGTTTCTTTGACATCTGGATTTACTATGAGATCAAGGTATCTTTGTCTATATCTTAGTTCGATATCTGTAAGACCATGAAATTTTTCAGGTAGAGGAATAATAGATTTTGTGAGTATCTTAAATTCCATCGTGTGGATGCTTAGTTCTCCTGTTTTGGTAACAAAAGGGTAGCCATAGATATTTACAATATCCCCAACTTCAAGAATTTTTTTTACAAGTTCAAAATCTTCTGCTAAGTCATTTTGAGATAAATAAGCTTGTAAAATACCGCTTTGATCTTCAATTTTTATAAAGGCAGCCTTCCCCATCAAACGTAAAAATTTTACTCTTCCGCTTACCCAATAACTAGAAGAAACATCTTTTCTTTCTCCTTCTGCTAGGGATTTGAGATTTTCAAATTTTTGAGTGAAAATAAGATTTGAAATGGTTTTGGAAGAATCATTTCTGTAAGGTTTCTTACCCATTTCCAGTAGGTCTTGAGCTTTTTGTATCCGTTGTTTTATATATTGATTTTCAAACATTCCTATCCCTATTTTTAGAAGTCCGCTTGAGTATTATTTTTGTCAGCACCAACATCAGGAGTTAGTTTTTGGGGGATTTTTTTAATCGCCTCTTTTGTGCTTTCTGTGATATTATCTTGCAAGTCTTGAGTTGTACTATTGACTGTTTCTTGAAGCTTTTTTACTCCATCTTTGTGTATTCTTTCTCCAACTGATTGTGTGTTGCCTAGAGTTTCTTGAACACTAGGGATTTTTAAAATCGTTGCAGAAATCGCATTCATTATAGGATATATTTTACTATTTTTTTCTAAGTAAGCATTAAAACCTTGAGTGAATTTTGGTTTTGAAACTCCATAGAGTATGAAACCTATGATTAAAAATATTTTACAACACGAAAAAATAAAACCAAGTGTTTTGTCAATAATAGAAAAATCTGTTATCTTGATAAATCTACTCAAAATCACACCCACTATTAGAAACGCTACCCATATGACAGCTAAAATAATAACAAAACCTATCAAAGTAGCTATGGAAGGAGTTCTGAAATCATATACATTGATTGTGATCCATTCACCCATACTCGTGGCAAATCTTGAACCAAGAAATACTCCAAGTATGATTCCCAAGACACCTGAAACCTCATTTACAAATCCATTGTAAAAACCTCTTAGTCCAATTACCACGATGATTATAATCAATATTAAGTCTATGTAGCCCATTTTCACTCTGCATTTTTTAGTTTTATTTCGTATTCTACAACAAATAAGCTAAAAATAAAAATCTTAAAATAAATCAAGAAATAGGAAATAGATGATGAACTTATAGATGGTATGGTTTGCACATATTTGTATCTTGATAATAGTCTAAAAATCTCATCACAACAACATTTTCTATTTATTCTTCAGGAAGCAAGAATAATGCTAAAATTTCAAGATATGCAGAGTAATGCTGATATAAACATTGAGATTGATAATATTTTAGGAGAGTTGCTGGATGGTTGTGTCCAAAATAAAGAATATAAAGGAATATTTTTCATATGCATATTTACTTAACCATAAAGATTTGAGAATGCGGATATTTTGGGCTTTGATCTTTGCAGCAATTTTTTTGCTACCAGTGTATGTTGGAGGTATTTTTATCTATTTGGGGCTTGAAAAAACTGCTGTGATTTTTGAGAGTTTTTTTGGACTTTTAAGTATTTGGATTTTTTTGCTTGTACCTAGAGTATTGAAGTTTTGGTTTGGATTTTTTGTTGGATTGGGACTGTTTTATTGGACAGGACTTAGTTTCCGATTCTCTCCTATGGAGTTTTTGATACCCTTTGTAATGATTTTTGTGAGTATTGTATATGGCGTTGTATTTTATTTTTTACTTTTTTACAATTCTTATTTTTGGAGAATATTTACTTTGATGATAGCTAGTTATATTCATCCATTTGGTTTTGATTGGCTAGTGATCGAATCATTTTTTTCTTACAGTATTTTTGCTGTGGATAAATGGAGTTTTTTTGGATTGATACTCGGAGTGATTGCATTATGGAATTTTCGAAGGTATTATAAACTTATAAGTATTTGCTTTTTGCTTTTTGCATTGGATTGGGGACATATAAGAGAGGATGGAAAGTGGCAGGATTTAAATATCAATACTTCTGAAATAAATAAGGACAAATTGAATTTGAAAATTACCACAACAGATATTCCGCAATCTGAAAAATGGGAAGAAAAAGAAATGAGCTATATAGTTGATAATAATTTCAACTTGATTTATCAGGCAAAGCAAGATCATCAAAATGCGGTTGTTCTACCTGAGACGGCTTTTCCTTTTGTGCTTAATAGGAGCTTTCTTATCGATAATCTAAAAATACTCGGAAAAGACATTGTGATTATTGCAGGAGGATTGCGTGAGGATGATAATCATAGAATTTATAACAGTATATACATATTTCAAAATGGTAATTTCAGCTATATAGATAAGGTTGTTCTAGCTCCTTTTGGAGAGAAAATCCCACTTCCTGAATTTTTAGCAAAACCTTTGAGGAAAATGTTTTTTGGAGAGGAGATAGGGCTTAGTGATGCAAAAAAACCAGGAAATATTCAAATAGGTAAGGAAGTTTTTCGTGGAGCAATTTGTTATGAAGGAACTTCGGCGATAATGTATAAAGATAAACCCAAATATGTTATTGTTATTAGTAATAATGCTTGGTTTGTGCCTAGTATTGAACCTATTCTTCAAAGAATGTTGATAAAATACTATGCTAGGCTTTATAAAACAGTAGTTATTCATAGTAGCAATCAATCCCCATCCTATGTTCTTTCTAGCTCTGTTTTTGGGGATAAAAATCTTTAAAGAAAGGAATAAATGTTAAAAGCAATCCAATTAACTCATCGTTTTGAAAATTTACTTTATGAAAATCTTAATTTTGAAGTTTTTTCAGGACAATCTATGGCTATTTTAGGTGTGAGTGGGAGTGGAAAATCCACTATATTAAATAATCTTTCTACGATGCTAAAACCTATAGAAGGAAGGGTGGATATTTTAGAACATAAGGATATTTATTCTTTATCTAATGCACAACTCTTAAAAATTAGACGCTATGATATAGGTATTATTTTTCAATCTCATTATTTGTTTCGAGGATTTAGTGGAATGGAAAATTTGAAAGTTGCTTCAATTATTTCTTCTAATGATTTGGATGAGGAGTTATTAAGAGATTTGGGTATTCTTGAAGTAATCTATCAAAATATTGGTGAGCTTAGTGGTGGTCAGCAACAACGTTTGTCGATTGCTAGAGTCTTGACCAAAAAACCTAAAATAATTTTTGCGGACGAACCTACAGGGAATTTAGATAAAGAAACAGCACAGAGCACAATGAAAGTTATTTTTGAATATATTAGAAAAACACAGGGTGTGTTAGTTCTTGCCACACATGATGAAAAAATAGCAACAGATTGTACCCAGATGTTTAGATTGGAAAATAAAAGATTAAATCGAATTTAAAAATTATAAGTTTGATTGGGAGTGAATATATTCAGCGATAGCTTCTTTTATTGTTGGATTAATTTCTAGTTCAAGTTCTATCAGACTTATCGGAATAGGGCATTCTTTGAGCTTGACTTCGTCTTTTTGGGTCACTAGTATGGAAGTGGCACCGTGTTTTTGAACTTCTAGTTGTAATTTATCTATATTGAAATCACTATGGTCGCCTAGTATTATTTTTCCAACAATATTGGGAAGATATTCATCTAGTCGAGAGGGATTGGCTATAGCTGTAACTAAAAGCATCCTTTGAGTTTGATTAACAATCTTCACTTTACGTTTATAATCTATTCCTTCTATAGCTAAAATATCAGCAGTTTTGTATAAGGAGGGTCTTTCTCGGTAGATTCCACTTGGAATACAAAATCTAAAATAAGGTTCTAGTTTTGGTTTAAGCAAAACATTCAATTTTTTAAAGTTGAAACGAAATCCATCATCTAAGAAAATAATCTTACAGCCAATCTCTTTTGCTTTTTGAATCCCCAAATTTCGATTTTTACTGACAATTACACTTGCATTTTTTAGTCTCTTTGCCATTAGATAGGCCTCATCACCCGATTCTTTTTGGGTGCATATAATTTTACCATTTTGACTTACTATCACGACCCCTTTGGATTTTCTTTTATAGCCTCTAGAGATAATAGCAACATCAATATATTCTTTGGCAATTTCCATAATAAAGGGAGTTTTACCACTTCCTCCTGCGATTAGGTTGCCAATACTTATAATCGGTATTTTAAAATCAGCAAAACGAGATATTTTCCTACGCAAAACCGAAGCCATGCAATAGAGCCAAGAGATAGGTAAGAGAATAAAGGAAATGATTTTTTGCAAAAAACTTGGTTTATAAAAATATCTATCAATGAAGCGCAAAATTAACTCTCTAACCCTTTTTTATCGTAAAAATAGCTGGAGGAGTTCTTTTAAAGAGATTTTTTTTGATTCTAGTGACGATTGAATTTACCATTTCTTTTTCAAAACCAAGTTGATAGAATTTCTTCACATCAATTTCAGATAAGTCACTGTACATTTTAGAGATTTCAAAAAGCAATCTATCAACTTCTTCATAGGTGTATCCCAATTCATCTTCATCGCTTTGTCCGGCATATAAATCAGCACTAGGCTTTTTGTCTATTATATGTCTAGGGATATTGAGTATTTTGGCCAATTCATATACTTGTGTTTTGTAAAAATCTCCGATAGGGTTGATGGCATAGGCGAGATCCCCATGTATTGTTCCATAGCCTAGCATTAATTCGCTTTTATTACTAGTGCCTACTACAATCGCACGAACTTCTTGAGATAAATCATAAAGCAAAGACATTCGAACTCGCGTACAAAAGTTACCTTTTCTAATTAGATTGGCTTCTTTGTGATTAGTCCTAAATGATTCATCATATTGATTGATAGATTGAACTTGATAAGGAATATCAAATTGTTCGCATAATGCGATACCATCAGTAAGGCTATTTTTTGAGGAGGTGATGGAGGGCATTAAAAGTGCCTCTAAGTGCGTACCAAAAGTCATTTTGCATAAGACTGCGACCACTGCACTATCTATTCCTCCGCTTACTCCCAAAACAACACGATTGAAGCCACGACTTTTTGCTTCTTGATATAAAAAATTTATCAGTGACTTAACGATATTTTGAGGTAAAGCAGGTATATTCATATATTTTTCCTATTCTTAAGAGATTTAATAATGGTGAAATTCTACCAAAAATATTTGCTAATTTTGCTATGGTGAGGAAAATTTTTGTAATTTTTTATAAAAATTGATTTTTTATAATGTTTTTTTTGATTTTTTTCTTAGATTTTTTAGAATTTTTATGGACTTGAATAATCTTCTAACAAATTCCTATTTTTACGCAGTAATGAGGAGTTAAAATAGTAATCTCAATCCCTGTTTGAAACATTTTTAGAGTTAAAATTTAGGTTATTTTTCTAAAATCAAAAATATTTAAGTCTAAATCAAATACAATTCAGAGATTTTAATCTACGTTTTTCAAAAAAACAACCTAACAACAAAAAGGAGAATGGACGATGGCTGAGATTAAACGACGTGATTTTTTAGGAATGACGCTCGGTGGCGTAACCGCTGTTGGAGCAATAACTTCTTTGGTCGCTATGAAAAAAACTTGGGATCCTTTGCCAAGTGTTGTATCTGCAGGTTTTACAACTGTGGATATTAGTGGAATCAAAGAAGGAGAGTTTTTTCAATCTGAATGGAGAGGTAAGCCTATCTATATTATTCGAAAAACATCCGATGAGGGTTTTGATCCCAAAAGAGATTTTAAGATAAATGATAGTGTTTTTACATTAGGTATTCAAATTTGCACACACTTGGGATGTATTCCTATTTTTCATCCAGATTTAAAAGAATTTTTATGTCCATGCCATGGAGGAAAATTCACTATTGATGGAATTAATATAAAGGGTACTCCACCACCAAGACCTTTTGATATACCACCTTTTAAGGTTGATGGAACAAAGATTGTGTTTGGAGAAGTGGGTGTTGAGTATCAAACAATGATAGGCAAGGCATAAGGAGGAAAAAATGGCAGAAATTAAAAAGGCTGATGGATTCATTGATTGGTTAGATCAGAGGCTGGGAGTCAAAAAATTAACAAAAGTTTTGATGACTGAATACTGGATTCCTAAAAACATAAATTTTTTGTGGGCTATGGGAGTTGTTTTGACAGCTCTATTTACCATACTTCTTGTTTCGGGAATTTTTTTATTGATGTATTATAAGCCCGATGCAAATATGGCTTTTGATAGTGTTAATTATACAATTATGCAAGAAGTTGCATATGGTTGGCTATGGCGACATATTCATGCTGTTGCAGCAAGTATGATATTTGTTATTCTTTATATTCATATGTTTGTTGCCATTTACTATGGCTCTTATAAAAGAGGCAGAGAGATGATTTGGGTAAGTGGTATGTTGCTGTTTGTGACATTTTCTGCAGAAGCATTCAGTGGATATATGTTGCCTTGGGGGCAGATGAGTTATTGGGCTGCAACAGTTATTACAAATCTTTTTGGTGGTATTCCTTTTATAGGCAATGATGTTGTTGAATGGATAAGAGGAAACTATGTAGTTGCAGATTCTACACTGACAAGATTTTTTATGTTGCACGTATTTTTACTTCCCGTAGTGATTATGATCTTGATCGTAGTGCATTTTTATTCGCTTAGAATTCCTCATGTTAATAATCAAGAAGGCGAGGTTTTTGATTTTGAAGCTGAGGAGAAAAAATACATTGAAGGGAAGAAAAAAGATTCAAAAGTAATTCCATTTTGGCCAGTATTTCTCTCAAAAGATATATTTGTTATCTGTACCTTCATGATATTTTTCTTTTATTTGGTTTGTTATCACTATGAATTTGCTATGGATCCTGTAAATTTTGATCCTGCTAATAGCTTGAAAACACCTACACACATTTATCCTGAGTGGTATTTTTTATGGAGTTATGAAGTACTTAGAGGATTCTTTTTTAGTGCAAATCTAGGATTGATAGCTTTTGGTATTGCTCAAGTTATTTTCTTTTTCTTACCTTGGTTAGATAGAAGTCAAAAAGTAGCACCAGCACATAAGAGACCTTTATTTTTTATTTGGTATTGGTTGATGATAATTGATCTGATTGTTTTAACAATCTTTGGAAAGCTACCACCAGAAGGAAACAGTATTTATATAGGGTTTGTTGCCTCTATAGCATTTTTGTTCTTATTTCTTGTGGCATTACCAGTGATTACAATTATGGAAAGAAATAAAAATGGAGGTGCAAAATGCTAAGGGAGTTAAAAATACTTCTTCTTTTAATTATTGTTGTGGGTATTATTTATTGGGGTGTTGAGCCTTTAGCTCATTCTATTATGCATCCAAAGGTTGCACCTGCAGATTATGAGTTTAAAGATTTGGACAAAATAGATTTGAGTAAGGGTGATGCCCAGAAGGGAAAAAAGTTAGTTACAGAGAATTGTACTGCTTGTCATGGAATCAAAGCTGAAAAAATTAATCCTCCCATGGATAATGCTTCTTCTGCGAGTAGCTACGGAGTAGTTCCTCCTGATCTATCAAATATTGCAGCAGTGCTTGATCATAATTTTTTGGCAAACTTCATTAAAAATCCTGTTAAGGCAACTGAACTTTCTCATAAGTTTGGTGACTCCAATCCCTATCCAATGCCTGGTTATGACTGGATGAGTGATGATGAAATCTCTGATATTGTAGCTTATCTTGCTTCTATCGCATCTAAGAACCTTAGCGATAAAGATGTATTCACTCAAGCTTGTGATAGATGTCATAGTATCAGGTATGATAAAATGGTTGCCCTTACTCCTGATGCTGATTTGGAAAGGTATTTGGGTACCAAAGCTCCTGACTTGTCTATGATGATAAGAAGTCGAGGTCCTAAAGAATTGAGCGTATTTATTAATAATCCTCAAAAAATGATACCTAATACTCCAATGCCTAGAGTTGGACTTACACAACAGGCCGAGAAACAAGTTATTAGCTATTTGGAAAAAGTAGGTGATAGTAAAAAAGCACAAAGAGATTCACTTGGAATTAAGATTATGATATTCTTTGCAGTAATGGCATTACTTGCATATGCTTGGAAACGGAAAATATGGAGTGATTTACATTAAAAAAAATAACATAAAGCTTCATATTATAATACCCTCCCTTGTTTTACGAGGGGAGGGTATATCTTCTATATTTTACTCATGTTTTGAGTTTAATTAAAAATTATTATCAAATAAATTCTTAATATTCCTTTATTTTAATAATCTTATTAGGGTTTTTCTTAGGAAAGACTATAAGATGACTAGGCTCAATATATTGCTGTTTTAATTTAAACCAATGTTTGCAGTCATATATACTTAATTGCGATTATTATTTAGAGAATAATTAAGAATAAATTTGTGGAATGCAAACTCAAGCACTCTAAAAAGAATCATTTCCTATAATAAGGCAATATCAATATCTATCACCTTGATATCAAGTTATCTTTTTAAGCTTTTTACCAAATCGTCATTATCAGTTAAATGCAATCCTATCGCGATCTTCAATCAAGCTCACTTGCTTCACAATGAGGGACTTTATTGATATTTTCAAATTCAAAGCAAATCGATATCGCAAGGATTGGAAATTAAAAATAAAATATAGTATCTTAAAATTAAAAAAATGATACTACCTAATTAGGATTAATTATTAAAAATTAATATAACGATTTACTTATCTTTTTTCTTATTTTTATCAAGAATGGATTTTACTTCTTCAAGATTATTTGGATTTGTGGAGAGATAAATCTCTACACGATTATTTTTAATTTTGTTTTCTGGACTATTATTTGGTGCGATAGGTTTGCTATCTCCATAAGACGAAAAAGAGAGTTGGTTAGGTGAAACACCATCTTGTATTAACGCTCTCATTACTTTAGCAGCTCTACTTGCGGCAAGCTCATAATGATCTTTAAAATCGGAAGTTTTGCTCAATGGAGAATTATCTGTAAAACCTCTGACATCAATCATCACTTGAGGAGGAAGTTTTTTTATGATTTGTGCGATTCTTTTGATATACATTATCATATCGCTATTAGCAATCTCTGAGCTTCCTTCCTTAAATATAAGATTTGCAGGAAGTCTAAGTGTTGTTCCTTGTTCTATTTGTTCTAAAATACCACCTTCCTCGGTCATATCTTGGAGTTGAGCAACATTTTCTATTGACATCGAAGAAGAATTTTGATCAGACTGCCTAATTTTTTCTCCCTCAGTCTGTTCGGATTCTTCGCCAGGATTTGGAGGTATGGGTAAAACAGGCTGGAGGGTTTCGGGTTTGGCAGTAGAGTCAAATATTTTTATAAATTCAACTTTTAGAGCTTCAACCTTTGATTTATTCGTTGCAGATATAGCATAAAGAGCAATAAAAAGTGCAAGTAATAAGGACAAAAAGTCTGCATAGGGTACCGCCCATTTTTCACCTGCTGGACATTCTTCTGCTTTTTTCTTTTTAGCCATTCATTTTTCTTTATTCAAACTGTGAAACCTTAGGTTCGTCAGGACCTAAGAAGCTCAATAATTTTGCTTCCAAACTTCTAGGGTTATCGCCATTGGCGATTCCGATAATTCCTTCTAAGACGACAATCTTTTCTTTTACGATGTCTTTTGATTTCGCTTTGAGTTTATTTCCCCAAGGACCAAATATAGCATAACTACACATAATACCCGTAACTGTCGCTGTAAATGCTCCTGCTATTCCCGCTGCCATTTCAGCAGGATTATCAAGTTTTTGTAGTGCTAACATTAGACCCATAACTGCCCCAACAAGACCAAATGTAGGAGCTGATTCTCCTGCGATAATCCAATAATGGGCTGCCCCGTGATAATACTCTTCAAGTTCTTCTATTTGAACTTCCATATCTTCTCTAACAGATTTAGCATCTTTTCCATCTATAATCATGGATAAAGCTTCTCTGGTAAAGTCATCTTCAATTTGTGCAGCTTTTGCTTCTAACGATAGAACACCATCTCTTCTAGCTAGAGTGGCAAACTCCACAAGTTGTCTTATCGTAGCGTTTAAATTGACTTTTGAACCAAGAAAAACAACCTTAAGTTCTTTGTAACCAGCTTTTACAAAACGAGCATGTGTACCGGTCATTGCAGAAAACAAGGTTGTGGGAACGATAATAATAACAGAGCTTAAATGGACAATGTGCAATGGATTTCCACCTTCTAAAATATCTCCTAGTGATATTGAAGAGAGTGCAAGAACCATACCTAATAAAGTCGAGAGATCCATAATCCATCCATCATTTTGATTTTATTTTGAATATATTATAACCAATTAATCGGCATTTTTTTAAATTTTTATTGTTTCTTCACAAATTTCTGTTTCTTTGATCCTGAAAGATTTGACTTGGGGTATTTTTTCTAGCAAGGATATGATAGTGTAGCTATGTCTATGATCATAAATATATTTCATATCTTCATTAGACGGATATGCTTTTGAATGTGGATGTGAATGGAATATACCGATAATTTCAAGATTTTCTTTTTTGCACTTTATTAGAGCATCTAATTGTTCTTGAGGAGAAAACATAAAGAAGTCTTTTGGATTTTCATGAATATTATTCATCTTGAATATTTGTTTGACAATGTTTTGATTATTTGATGTATCTCTAAAACCAAAAAAATATCCACAACACTCCTTAGGTGAGTGCAATTTGGCATAGTTGATAAGTTCTTGAAAAAATACCTCGCCTAAAACTATCATTGCGGGTAATCCTTCAGTTTTTTGATACCATCTTTACCACATACACGACATTCGGGATTTTTAGATACTTGTATTTTCCTAAAATCCATCGTTTTTGCATCCATCATTAGCAAATTATTGGTGATGAGTTCTTCAATATTTAACAAATATTTTATTGCTTCTGCAGCTTGTATGCAGCCTATAATTCCCGGAATAACTCCAAATAAACCAGCCCTAAACTTGGGATTGAGTTCCACTGGGGGAGGGGTATCAAAAGCACAAGCAAAACAAGCGGTTTTATGAGGAATAACTGTCATTGTCTGTCCTCTGTATTTTAGCACCCCTGCATGGGAGTATGGTTTATTTGCTAGGATACAAGCATCATTAATGAGGAATTTTCCTGCAAAATTATCTGTAGCATCTATGATAAAATCGTATTCTTGCACAATCTTTAGAGCATTTAAAGAGGTAAATTTTTCAAAGTAAGTATGCACCTCTACTTCTGGATTGATGGCATTCATTCTGATTTTCGCAGATCTAGTTTTTGGGTGCGAAATTTCATCTGTCGTGTGAATAATCTGTCTTTGAAGATTGCTGATTTCAACTATATCAAAATCTAAAATACCAATTTTTCCTATTCCTGCAGCTGTCAAATACATAGCATTGGGGGATCCTAATCCTCCAGCTCCTATGATAAGAACGCTTGAGTGAAGGAGTTTTTCTTGCCCCTCTTCTCCAACATCTTCAAGCATAATATGTCTCAAATAACGTTCTTTTTGACTTTGAGTAAGTTTCATTTTTTCTCCTTTTAGATTCTTTTGATCCATAGATCTGCGTTTTTTTGTTCTTGAAATAAAGAAGTGTTTTGACCATGACCAGGATAAATCGTTTTATCTGTGTCTGATTGAATTTGTCGGAACCTTATAAGAGATTCTTTCATATCAGAAGGGTTGGAATACGGAAAATCATATCTACCAATTGAGCGATAGAATATAAAATCGCCACTAAAAATAATATTATCTATTTCAATAATGGAACATCCGGGCGTATGCCCAGGAAGATGATGATATTTGATTGTATAATCAGAAATTTTTAACGTAGAAGTGGATTTTTCTCCTTCTATTATATTACTTGGAGTGCATGGCGTTAGACCGGTTTGAAAACAATCAGTTTCCAGCATAAATACATCTTTTTTTGGACAATAAATCGGGGTATTCGGAAGGTTTGATTTTAACTCTGCCAAACTCCAAATATGATCATAGTGTCCGTGAGTTATTAGTATGGCCAAAGGGTTTGTAGAGTTTTCTAGCACCCACTCACTTGCTCCAATGCCAGGATCTACAATAAAGTCTCCCTTAGAAGTACCATATATATAGCAGTTTGTTTGAGGTGCTCCAAAGGCCTTTTTGAGGAGTTTCATCAGTTATTTCCTTCTTTTATACATTTGCAACCAAAGTATGTTGTATTCTAGCTAATATCAACCTAAGATTTTATTAAATATTCAGGCAAAGATAGTACAATCTATGAAAACACACATTAAATATGTAAAAAAGGCTTAAGAGATGTTTGACAAGAATTACAAAATAGATGATTTGATGGAGATTGATAATCAATATATATTGCATACTTATGAACGTAAAAAGATTCGCTTTGCTTATGGAGATGGTTCAAAACTCTACACCCCTTGCAGTAAGCAATTTATCGATTTTGGAAGTGGGATTGGTGAGAATATATTAGGATATGGAAATCCAAAATTTGTCAAGGGTATAAGCGAACAAGCACGAGATTTGATAAGTTTGTCCAATTATTATTTAGTAGAACCTCAAGCTCTTTTAGCAAAAAAAATATTAGAACTTAGCGGTTTTGATGCGAGGATATTTTTTGGAAACTCTGGAGAGGATGCAAATAGATGTGCGATAAGAATTGCAAAGAAGTTTGGAGACAAAGATAGAGATAAGATTATTGTATTGGGCAATCAATTTTATGATCGGATTATGGGTGAGAATGATTTTGTTTCTGAATATTTTATATGTGCTCAAGACATTGATGATATTTATTCCTTGGTTGATCATAAAACTTGTGCTATTTTTATGGAGTTCTCTGAAGATGGAGTAGAATTTTTAAGAACACACATGGTTCAAATAACACATCTAGCAGATTTTTTGAAAAAAAAGAAAATTCTTTTTATGGTTGATGAAAATCAGAGTGGAGTATATAGAAGTGGAGAAATCTTTGTATCTAGTTTGTATGGATTGATGCCAGATGTATTGACAATTTCAGGAGGATTGGGTGGAGGAGTGCCTATTGGAGCTACGATATGCAGTCTAAAAGATATCTTTACACATGGTGATTATGAAAATGTATTCGGAGGAAATTTTCTTTCTTCAAGGGCTGGATTGCTTGTGTTTGAAGCATTGGAAGAAGAGCATAAGAGTGGAAATTTGGAAAGAACGATTGATTTATTCAATATTCAATTGGATAAAATACTAAAGAATTTTTCTAATTTATTTGAAAAAAAAGTTGGAGTAGGTCTTATGTTGAGTTTGGTGATCAAGGATGAAAAAAATCAAAAAAATATTATTGAAAGTGCTTTTGAAGAACAGCTTTTGATACTCAAAGGAGATAAAGACAGAATAAGATTCTTACCTGCGTTGAATATAAGCATTGATGAAATCAATGAAGGATTTGAACGTTTACATAAAGCTTGCGAAAAGTTATGATTAGTTTTTCTTCTTATATGAACGAATGGCTCTACGGGAATAATGGCTATTATCGTGCCGCCATGATTGGTAAAAATGGAGATTTTTATACTTCTGTTTCAGTCAGTAAATTTTTTGGTGGAAGTATTGCTCAATATATTGTAAAACTTTTAGAACAAGAGAAACTTAGCTTACCTTTAAAAATTATTGAAATAGGTGCTGATAAGGCTCATTTGATAGGAGATGTTGCAGAATTTTTATCCTCTATATCTATTGGAGTGATAGAGGAATGTGAATTTGCTACCATTGAGCCATTGTCAGAATTAGCCAAGATGCAAAAAGAAGCTTTTTTGTATCGCGTGGGTCATCAACTTAAAATTTATGAAAAAATTCAAGATTTAATCTTGAATAAAAATGAGAGTGTTTTTGTGTTTTCCAATGAAGTTTTTGATTCTTTTGTTTGTGAGGTTATCAATGAATCAAAAATGATTTATATAGATAATCATAAAGTTCTATGGAGAGATATATCTCCACAAATAAAGCATTTAGCAAAACAATATGAGATTATTAAAGGAGAGATACCTGTCAAATTAGAAGAGTTTGTTTTTTCTTTAGTGAATGTTTTAAATAAAAGTAAAAAATGGGAATTTTTAAGTTTTGATTATGGTTATTGGGAAGCTAGAAATGATATTAATTTGAGAACTTATCAAAAACATCAGGTTGAGAATTTTTTGGAAATTTCTGATAGATTGGAGAATTTTTATCAGAAGTCCGATATTACATATGATGTAAATTTTTCTTTACTTGATAGGATTTTTACAAAAAATGGAGCAAAGAAAATATTTTACACTTCTCAAGCAAAAGCAATGATAGAAATGGGTATTTTAGAACTATTAGAAAAATTTTCTGAAAATGTAGATTATTCAATCTATCTAAGAGAGGTCGGCAAAATAAAACCTCTCATCAGCCCTATGGGGCTAGGAGAAAGGTTTCAATGTATAAGCTTTGGAGGATAGTAGAAGTATTATTCTTCAGCTTGTTTTGGATAGCAGAATCGATAGCCTCTTCGTCGAACCGTCTCTACAGTTGAAATATTTAATGGTTTATCCATTTTTTGTCTGATTTGATTGATGGCAACCTCAATAACATTGGGAGTTACGAGTTCAGGTTCTTCCCAAATAGCATCAAGGAGTTGTTCTTTTGATACAATTTGATCTCTATGTCTTGCCAAATGTGTAAGCACTTCAAAAGGTTTCCCTTTTACTTCTATTTCTTTGCCTTTGTAGGTAATTTTTTCTTCATCTGGATTAATAACTAAATCTTCTATTTCAATGAGGCTTGAACCCCAAAATCTAAGTCTAGCTTCTATTCTGGCGAGCAAGACATTCATATCAAAAGGTTTTGCAATAAAATCGTCCGCACCGGCCTTAAATGCAAAAACCTCTTCCTCAGGACTATGTTTTTGAGAAATCATAATTACTGGAACGCGAGGGTATTTTGATTTGATATGAGGAATAATATTAGTAGCTTCACCATCTCTGAGTTTGGCACTAGTAAGCACTAAATCGTAGTTTCTAATGCTAATGAAATATTCACCATCTTTTAAATTCTCTGCTAGATCCATTTGATAGCCATTTTGGTTTAAGAATTCACTAAGAGTTTTGCTTAGTTCAGAATCATCTTCTATTATTAAAATACGCATCTACTATCCTTGAGCTTAAAGTTTAATATTTTTAAATCTTGCTATTATAGCATAGTTTTAGATTATTTTAAACGAAATAATACTTAGAATTTCATTAAACATCGTTAGCTAATTATATACTTTTTGTTCATATAATTGTCCTAGCCAAATTCTTTAATATTTGGGTTTGGTTAGATGTGCAGAGTAGAGCAACCTCCCCTCCTTCTCTACTCTTGTTGCACATCGACTCCTTTTTGTTTTGTTAAGTTTATAAAAATACCACTATGTAATCACCACCTTATAAAGGGGTGGTGGTTATCATTTTTAAAAAAATCCTAAATTATAAATAATTCACTAAAGACATTTGATTGATTTTGCTTGTTGATGCTAGGACTGCATTGTAGTTTGTGGTTAGGTTTGAAAATTTATTATAAGTCTCTGCGATGTCCGTGCCTATTGTCTCGCCTTTGATGGAATCTACTTGGACCTTCAATATTTCATTTCTTCTGATAATATTTTCAAAGGTTTTTCCATGAACTCCATTTAAAGAGACCATTTTTTCAACATGATCGCTTAGATGATCAAGTGCTGATATGCCATTTTGTATACCTATTTTTCGCATATCTTCAGTATAGTTTTTTCCGGTTGCATCGGGTCTATAAATACCCCTTCTCACTGAGTCTATAATATCATCAATTTGTTCAAAAAAATTAATATCAGGTTGATCAATTGTGAGTGCATTATTTGCGTTTAAACGAATAGAAGAAATATCATTTTTTATACCTTGTGCTGAAAAATCACTTGTATTATCGTTATAAAGCATAAATTTCATTTTGCTAACTGAACGAACATTATCTTCTATTTGTATCTTTCCATCTCTGGTCATACTTATAGATAATGGTCCTTTAGATCTTTGAAGAATTGCTTCATAATTATCTTTCCCATCTTGGGAGGGCTCGTTACGTTTTCCTTCTGCTTTTAGAAAATTATCCGCAGGTTCATTACTATAATTGAGTGCTATAGAGATCGCATCCATGAGCTGTTGATAGGTTACATCATCAGCTTTTGTGACGCTTATAGCAGGAGGCTCATCATGTGGATTATATAAAGGGATAATATACTCAGATTTATTGGGAGTTTTACTTGGAAGTTTGAGATAAGAACCCTTATCGTCAAATAAAATTTGAGCTTGTAGTGGGATTCCATTATGATCGTTTAGTTTTAAGGTATAGGATTGTCCATTGATGCTTCCTCCAGCAACTTCAGAGAGTTTTGTATTTGGGCTTGCAAAACCACTGCCATCAGCCAAAACCTGAGAAATATTCCCGATAAGTTTTGGACCTTTATTAGTGAAGTAGGTTTTATCATATTCGGTTTCATAATCAGCTGGTATACCATCTGTTTCTAAGCCATTTTTATCAAATGTTTTTAATGTTACATTTAATCCGTGTTCTCCATCAAATGGAGGAGATTTGCTATCGTGTTGCTTGTTTGTAACATTTTTATCAAGAATGCTAAGTCTTCCATTTGATAATTCTACTTCTATATTTCCACCAAAGTGTGATTTGATATTATCCATTAAATCTTGCATTGTAGAGTTTTCAACATCAATTTGAAGTGGCTCTAAAGGTTCTTGGTTGATAGTGCCATCTTTGTTGTTTGGGCGTGTGCCATCGATGATAAGCGTCGCTGTATCTGGACCTAAAATATCTGACAATTTTGTATTTTTTGTAGCAGCAGAGTTGTCTTTATCAATAAAAGCTGTAGGAATATGTACGTATCTAAAATCATAAGTATCATCTACACTTTTTATGCTAGATAGCGATCTATCTGTTAGGAAAGGACTTTTATTAAAAGAAGTGATACGTGCTCCATTACTTTTGAGTTCTTCAAGATTATCTACATCTTGATCGCTAGAGACAAGATTGAAGTCAATAACGCTGTTTCCTGGTTTAAGATCCCTTATTTCTATTTGACCCCAAGAATTCATCGAAACATCTACAACTTTGTTTTGAGGAGTATTACCATATTCCTTTCCAATTTGTTCAAGCAAATCATTTACAGTGGTGGCATTGTTTTTATTTTTATAAGCTTTATCAAAACTGAATTTTGACTTGAATGTGGAACCATCTGGTCTTACACCCCGCAAATAAAAATACTCTTTAGCATCATTGGTTGTATCATTGTCATTATCACCTATAAGATCTCTTAGTGTGTCTTCAGGCTTAATATAGACTTCCTCTGGTGCATCTCCCTTTTTTAGCGCATCCATTACATCAGGATGAAGTTTGTTTTGATTGAACATTTTAATGTTTGAAGTGATAAGTTTTTGTTTGTCTGAATCTCTACCAAAAAACAATTCTTGCCCTGTTATATTATAGGGAACAAGGTTGTTAGAACTAATAAGAGCGTTGAGTTTTTCATCATTGCCATAGTAGTTTCCTTGCGAATCAAAAGGTGCTCTATCAACTTTGCTTCCACCGAATAAAAATTCCCCACCTATAGAGGTATTGGCTAAATTGATGATATGATCTTTGAGTTTTTCTAGATCTTTGGCAATGGCTTCGCGTGAATTTGGAGAGTGAATATCATTAGCAGCTTGAATAAGCTTAGTTTTGAATTGGACCATTATTTCAGATAATTCAGAGAGTGCTTTATCTGTATTTAAGGTGGT
This sequence comes from Helicobacter cappadocius, assembly GCF_030688855.1. Classification (GTDB taxonomy): domain Bacteria; phylum Campylobacterota; class Campylobacteria; order Campylobacterales; family Helicobacteraceae; genus Helicobacter_J; species Helicobacter_J cappadocius. The sequence continues at coordinate 185,685 of NZ_JAUYZK010000002.1, forward strand.
ATTTTGAGCATCTTTTGCTACATCTATACCTTGTTCAAGAGTATTTTTTTCAAACTCTAACTTGAGGTTTTGATTATTCACACTGCTATCTTGATAGCCGTATTGGATCTTTAATCCTGAGGCTATTTTTGTGTTCATTTCATTTAATTTGTTTTGCAGGACATTTTGATAATAATTCATCTGATTGTATTTTGTCCCAAAGGTTATACGCATTCCAAGTATCCCAAAATAAGTTTAAAATCATTTCATTAGCCAAGCAAAAATAATTCCACTTGTCTTAATGGCTGATATAAATACAGCCTTTTTGCTTTCCAAATGAATATTTATATGCACATCGGATTTTTAGATAAATGGTTTAAATTTTTTATTCAGCAGGAATAATTTCTTCTTTCATTAAGTAAGGAATCTTTTTTTTGTCCCATTGTTTGTTTTTGTTAATAAGCGGAATCTGTTGTGTTGATTTTATAGGGGTAGCATCTTGAGTATCGTCGCTTTTTTTGTTTAAATCTATTTTTGTGGTAGGAGCGATGATATTTTCTGCATTATTATTGTTGGATTTTTTTGGTAGGGGGATTCTGATTATTTTTCCACTTTGAGTTACCTCTATGATGCCAATAGCTTTTTGAGTTCTACCATCAAACAATAAAACTTGATTATCTTTTAGGGGGATTTTTGCGATGATTTCATCTTCGCTGATCGTAGTATCAGCCAATAGATTGCCAAAAAAAATACCCAAAATAATAAAAATAAAGTGGATTTTCATGACTGCCCCTTCATATTTTCAGACTTGCTGTATTATAATAGAGAAAACAAAAAATTACAAGGATATAAAGTGAAAATCGTTTCTACTCCCAATGCTCCACAAGCCATAGGACCTTATTCTCAAGCGATTATTTTAGGGGATATTATCTATACATCAGGGCAAATTGCACTCAGACCTGATGGAAGTTTTTTGGATGGAGATATTATCTCACAGACAAGGCAAGTTTTAGAAAATCTCAAACACGTTCTAGAGTCTCAAAACAGTTCTTTGAGTAAAGTGATTAAAACAACAGTTTTTTTGTCTGATATGAATAATTTTAATCAGCTTAATGAGGTTTATGCTCAATATTTTGAAAACCATAAACCAGCTAGAACAACTGTTGCGGTAAAAACATTGCCAAGAAACGCACTTGTTGAGATAGAATGTATTGCACAAAAATAGAAATTTAAACTAAAAATCAGATTCTATTATGTATAATCGCACACTTGTTTCGCACCAAAAAGCTGAAAACTCTGGAGCGTCTCAAAAGAACAACTTCGCAAGGAAAAGCAATGTATGCAGTATTTAAGAATGGAGGCAAACAATACAAGGTCAAAGAAGGTGATATAATCCTACTTGATAAAATGAGCCTTGAGCCAAAGTCAAAATTAGAATTAAACGAAGTTTTAGCTATTTCCAATGAAGATAAATTCAGTCTAGGAACTCCTTTTGTAAAAGGAGCTAAAATTGAGATTGAGGTTATCAACGAAGGAAGAGCGAAAAAAGTCGTTACATTCAAGAAAAGAAGAAGAAAAGATAGCAAAACCAAAAGAGGTTTCAGACGAGATTTTACTCGAGTAAGAGTTTTGAAGATTGTAGGATAAGGAGTAAAAAATGGCACACAAGAAAGGTCAGGGTAGTACCCAAAATAACCGTGATTCAGCGGGTAGAAGATTAGGTGTAAAAAAGTTTGGTTCGCAGTTTGTTCGAGCTGGAAATATTATTATCAGACAAAGAGGAACAAAGGTTCATCCTGGTTTAAATGTTGGTATGGGTAAAGATCATACAATTTTTGCTTTGGTTGATGGAATTGTAAAGTTTCAACAAAAAGATAAATATCGCAAAAAAGTCTCTGTTGTCTCCGCATAATACAATTCAGGAAAGTATTTCTTTTAAGAAATCCTTTCCTATTCTTCAAATTTACTCTTCTTCTAGTATAGTACAATTTTTATTGGGGGGCTTAATTATAAAGGGGATTGATGAGGCGGTTTTTTACTTTATGTTGTCTAAAAAACATCAAACTAAAAGTCACTCTAAATTATTATCTATCATATTATATAAGAAAGATTATTTTTCATCATCATGTTGAGAAAAACGGAAAACTTATCAATACTCAGCGACTAATTTATATTCCTGACTTTTTTCAAAACTGCTCTGTTGTTTGCGATGTTGTGATTAAATGTTTTTACAGTAGAGGGTTCAGATCAAAACAAAGATATGAATACGTAGTTTTAGATATTTGTTCTATACGAAGACTTTATTTGCGAGATGGTATTTATTTTTGGAGAAAAAGAGTAGAAGCTTTGAATATTATGGAAGTATCTAAGCATTGTTGCTTGACCTATAAACAAAAAAGTCTTAATGATAAACCTTCAATGTATGAAAAATATTTTAAAATATTTCAGCAAATGGGGGATATTTGCAATCAAAAGCTAGAGAATTCTTCAGATAAAAAATTAGGTGAGTATTGATGTTTGTTGATAATGTAGATATTTTTATTTCTTCGGGTAATGGAGGGGCTGGGGCTGTCAGCTTCAGGAGAGAAAAATTTGTTCTCAATGGTGGTCCAGATGGAGGAGATGGAGGAGATGGAGGAGATGTATATTTTGAAATTGATAAAAATACTGACACACTCTCGCGATTTCGAGGCACTAAACACTACAGAGCAAAAAATGGTCAACCAGGTGGGGGTAAAAAATGTAGCGGAAAAAGAGGGGAAGATATTGTTATAAAAATCCCACCAGGCACCCAGATATTCGACTTTGACACAGATCAATTGCTCTATGATTTTACAAACCAAACAGACAAAATTATGGTTTTAAAAGGCGGAAAGGGCGGACTTGGAAATGCAAGATTTAAAAACTCAGTAAATCAAAGACCCACTTATGCACAAAGTGGTTTATCTGGCGTTGAGTGCCATATTCGTCTTGAGCTCAAGATGATTGCAGATGTAGGACTTGTGGGTTTTCCAAATGTTGGCAAATCTACACTTATTTCTACCATCTCAAATGCAAAACCAGAAATAGCTAATTATGAATTTACAACCCTAATACCCAATCTTGGAGTTGTGGAAATTGATGAAATAAACTCTTTTGTGGTGGCAGATATTCCAGGTATCATTGATGGAGCAAGTGAGGGCAAGGGATTAGGAATAGAGTTTTTAAGGCATATAGAGAGAACAAAATTTTTACTCTTTGTAATCGAAGCAGGTGGGTATAGAAAACTTATCGATCAATACGAAAGACTTAAAGCAGAGCTAAAGAATTTTTCACAAGATCTTGCCAACAGACCTTTTGGAATAGTTTTGAGTAAAATAGATACTATAAATCCAGATTTTGATGAAAAAAATGAGTTTTATCATTTTTTTAATATGAAACCTTCTGCTAGAGATGAATTTGGGTTGAGCAAAGAATGGGATTTTCTTTTTAGGAAAGATTTTTTTGATGAAAATATTCTGGAGAGTTCATTAAGTCCTTTGTTTGTATTGCCTATTTCTTCATCAGCTCATATTAATACAACTGCATTGAAATTTATTTTGTCAAAAATATTGACAAAAATATCTGAAGTGGATATGAGATACAAAGATAATCAGTAGATTTTTTGATACATTAGGAGATTGAATGAAAATTTTATTTATGGGCACTCCTTGTTTTGCTAAAATTGTTTTGGAAAAAATCTTAGAGGACTCTACTCATCAAATTATTGGTTTATTTTCCCAGCCAGACAGACCTTTTGGCAGAAAACAAGAGTTAAAGTTTCCAGATACAAAAGAATTTTTAATTCAAAGGAAAGAAAAAATTCCAATTTTTCAACCTGAAGTATTGGATGAAAAATGTGTGGATATAATCTCTAGTTTATCTCCGGATGTGATTTTGGTGGTTGCATATGGGAAGATATTACCCAAAAAAATATTATCATTGAGTAAGTGCATCAATATTCACGCCTCTATTTTGCCAAAATATCGCGGAGCATCTCCGATACAGGAAATGATTTTAAATGATGACAGTGAATATGGCGTGAGTGTAATTAATATGGAAGAATCTCTTGATAGCGGAGATATTTTAGGGGTACATTCCTTTGAAGTAAAAGAATATATGGATATTGATAGTTTAAGTAGGGTTCTAGCACAGATGGGAGCAGATCTAGTTTTAAGAATTTTACAAAATTTAAGTCATATTCAGCCTATTAGACAAATACATTCAGAAAGCTCTTATTGTAAGAAAATACTCAAAGAAGATGGACTAATTGATTTTGGAGATGCTAAAAAAATATTTTTAAAGTCCTTAGCTTATGCATCTTGGCCAAATATATTTTTAAAAAATGGCTTGAAATTTTTTGGAATTAATCTCGTAGATGAAGATGGGAGTTTTTCTCCTGGAGAGATATTGGAGATTAGAAAAAATACTATTGTTGTAGGTTGTAAAAAGGGCATTATAGAAATAACAACTCTCCAAGCTCCGGGAAAACAAAAAATATCTGCGAGTGCCTATGTTAGAGGTAAGAGATTCGAAATTGGGCATATACTCAAATAAAAAAACTTGATTAAAAAATATTTCTAAAGAGGTGATGATGAAAATAATAGATTTTGATGAGCTCCCATCAACTCAAACATATCTAGTAGAAAATCTTCGATCGGGATTGCTTAAATCGCCTATTTGCATTGTTGCAAAAAAACAAAGTGCAGGAATTGGGAGTAGGGGCAATGATTGGAAACAAGTTGAAAATGCTCTTACATTTTCTTTCTCTTATGAAATATCTAGTTTGCCTCAAGATTTACCTACTCAGAGTGCATCTATTTTCTTTGGATTTATTTTCAAAGAAACTCTAGCTTCAATGGGCTTTGATGTATGGTTAAAATGGCCAAATGATGTTTATTTCGAAGATAGAAAAATTGCAGGTATTATTGTGAATGTTTGGAAAAATAATCTTGTTTGTGGGATTGGATTAAATATTAGTGCAAGTAACTTTGCCTCATTGAAAACAACTATCGATAAAAAGGCATTTTTGGAGATTTTTTTTGAAAAAATCAAAAATACTCTTGAATGGAAGGATATTTTTAGTAAATATGAGCTAGAATTTTACAAGAATTTTAGTTTCAGCTTCCATCATCAAAATCGCAAAATAGACCTACAAGAGGCTAAACTGTGTTCAGATGGCGGAATAGAAATAAATGGCGAGAAAATTTATAGTTTTAGATAAATTGAGGTGATAATATGTGTGAGATTATAGCAGTTGCAAATCAAAAAGGTGGCGTAGGTAAAACTACTACAGCAGTGAATCTAGCAGCTTCTTTGGCTTTGGCTGAAAAAAATGTTTTGTTGATAGATTTTGATCCTCAATCAAACGCTACAACAAGTTTGGGTTTTCGTAAAAATGATATTGAATTTGATATTTATCATGTGCTGATGGGAACAAAAAAACTCTCTCAGATTATAAAAGAAACTGAAATGCCTTTTATGCATTTAGCACCTTCAAATATTGGTTTGGTAGGTATTGAAAAAGAATTTTATAGCAAAAAAAATGCCGGGAGAGAACTTATACTCAAAAAGAAAGTTCAAGAAGTTGTGGATTCTTATGATTTTATTATTATTGATTCTCCACCCGCACTCGGACCTTTGACTATCAATGCACTTTCAGTAGCTAATTCAGTTATTATTCCTATCCAATGTGAATTTTTTGCACTAGAAGGGTTGGCACAGCTTTTAAGTACTATTAAAATTTTGCGTGATTCCATCAATCCAAATTTGAAAATCAAGGGATTTTTACCTACTATGTATTCATCTCAAAATAATCTTTCTAAACAGGTTTTTTCTGACTTATCTCAACATTTTGACGAGAAGTTATTTAAAGACAAAACCAATAACAACTATATTATCGTGCCTAGAAGTATCAAACTTGCTGAATCACCAAGCTTTGGAAAACCTGTTTTGCTGTATGATGTAAAATCAAATGGAAGTGTTGCTTATCAGGCATTAGCACAAACAATACTTCAAGGGGCATAATTTTGGCAAAAAAAAATCTGGCATTAGGTAGGGGTTTAGGTGCTATACTTAGCGAGGTTGGTCAGGCTTATGAAAACAATTTCTCTGATAATTCAGAGCTTGTAGTTGAATTAGATGTTGATAATATCAAACCAAATCCTTATCAGCCTAGAAAACATTTCTCTGATGATTCAGTAAGTGAACTATCGCAGTCGATATCAGAACATGGGCTTTTGCAACCTATCTTAGTATATGAGGATGAAAATAACGATTATGTCTTAATAGCAGGAGAACGTCGTCTAAGAGCTACTAAACTTGCTAGTATAAAAACGATTAAAGCCATCATTGTTGAAATGGATTTGACCAAACTTAGAGAAATTGCCTTAATTGAAAATATTCAAAGAGAAGATTTGAATATAATTGATTTAGCTAATTCGTATAGGGAGTTGATAGATGATTATCAAATTACCCATGAAGAATTGGCAAAGAGAATCAAAAAATCGAGGACACAAATAACAAATACATTGCGTATTTTGAATCTATCTACAGAGATTCAAGAAATGCTAATAGAAGAAAAAATTTCTCAAGGTCATGCAAAAATACTAGTAGCATTAGAACAAAAAGAGCAAAAAATAGTACTAGATTCAATAGTGGGGCAAAAACTTTCAGTACGCGATACTGAGAGTTTGGTAAAAAAACTTAAAGACAGCAATGAATCCAAAGGCAAAATTGAATCTTTTGCAGATAGAAACAAATCACCAAAAACAGTATTAAACTCTGATCCCAAGATTGGAGAGTTGGTAAGTTTATTAAAAAAATACCTTATTTCTGCTTCAATAAAAAACAATCATCTTATATTAGATATTTCTGATAGATCAAAAATCAGCGAGGTCATCAAGAAATTATCCTGATTCAAACATTGTTTTTAAGGTATTTTATGCTAAAATACCTTAAATTTGATATTTTATATGAAACAGGGAGTTAAAATGACCATAACTGTAAATCCTTATTTGATGCTCTTGGTCTTTATAGTGTTTTTGGTCAGTGTTTTTTTCTTGAATACTTGGCTTTATAGACCACTACTTAGTTTTATGGATAAGCGAGAAGCTTCCATAACTCAAGATTTACAACATGTGCAACAAAGCGATCAGGAAATTATTAGAATCAACGAGGAAATAAAACAAATCATCGAAAATGCACGATTGGAATCAACTCAAATTATAGAACAAGCTAGCAATGAAGCCAAACTAGAATATGAAGCCAAAATTGCAAAGAAAAAGGTTGAGTTTGCTTCAAAATTAGAAGATTTCTTTGTAGAACTAAAGAAAGAAGAGAGTGTATTAAAAGATTCTCTTGTGGCTCATATAAGCGACTTTGAGTTATCTCTTAAGACTAAAATATCTCAGATGTAGGTGGAGTTAGAATGAAATATATTTTATTATTTTTACTTGGAAGTTCGATGCTATTTGCCGCAGACGTAAATATTTCTCAAACTGATATTGTGGAGAGAACTATCAATTTCTTTATCTTTTTGGCTATTTTGTGGTATTTTGTCGCAGATAAACTCAAATATATATTTACAAATCGTCGAGAACAAATTGTTTTACGTCTCAATCAAACGCAGGAAAAATTAAAGATAGCAAAGAAAGCAAGAGAAGAAGCCATAAAAAGGTTAGATGAAGCAAAAGAAAGAGCAACAGATATGGTTGCATTAGCAAAAAAAGAAGCTTATTTAGTATCTCAAAAGCTAGATGAACAGTTTAAATTAGATGTTGAGAATATGATTAAAAATAATGAAGCGTTGATGGAGTTTGAACGTAAACGAATGGAAAAAAAGGTAGTTGAAGAGATTCTTTCTAGGTTGTTTCAAACAGATGCTAGTTCTTTTGATGTTTCAAAATATGTAAATATACTAAATAAAAGGGTTGCCTGATGGTTGAAATAATCGCTAAAAAATATGCTAAAGCTGTTGTTCAGAGTATTGGGTTTGCTGATCTTGATTCTTTTTTGCAAAATTTAAAAACAATAACACAAGCATTTGCTTCAGATAAGTTTGTAGATATTATCGACTCACCCCATATTTCAAAAACAAAAAAACAGGATTTTTTACTTGATTTTATCGACAAGAAATATTCTAAATTTAATGAAATGAAGAATTTTATTAAAATATTAGTTCAAAGCAATAGAATTGATTTAATTCCATATATTTGTGATATGCTTAAGACCTACCTTGATGAGCAAAATAACTTCTATACAGGTATCTTATATACAGATAAACAGATAAAACCTGAAGATATAGAACATATTAGAAAAAATCTTTCAAAACGTTTGGATATAGATTTTAATATTGAGCAAGTAGTTACTAGCATTGAAGGTATCAAACTTGTGATTGAAGACCTGGATATAGAAATTTCTTTTTCTAAAGAATATTTCTTAAGAGAGCTTCGATCTTATATATTAAAAGCAATTTAATTTAAAAAAGGAGTTAAAAAGTGCTATCAAAACTAAAACCAGAAGAAATAAGTTCAATCATCAAAGAAAGAATAGAAAATTTTGAAATCAATATTGATATAGCCGAAACAGGAGAGGTAATTGCCTACGCTGATGGGGTTGCTAGAGTTTATGGGTTGAAAAATGTTATGTCCTACGAGATGGTTGAGTTTGATACAGGAGATAGGGGACTTGCTTCAAATCTTGAAGAGGGCAGTGTGGGGGTTGTTGTTCTTGGATCTGGTAAGAATATCAAAGAAGGAACATCGGTCAAAAGATTAGGCAAATTGATGAAAGTTCCTGTTGGAGATGCTATTGTAGGAAGAGTCATCAATACTTTAGGCGAACCTATAGATGGCAAAGGTCCTATTGAAAGTGCAGAGTATCAGTTTGTTGAACAAAAAGCACCCGGAATTATGGATAGAAAATCAGTTCATGAACCACTTCAGACAGGAATAAAAGCTATTGATGCACTCGTTCCTATTGGTAGAGGTCAAAGAGAACTTATTATTGGAGATCGCCAGACTGGAAAAACAACTGTGGCTATTGATACTATTATCAATCAAAAAGGTCAAGATGTTGTTTGTATTTATGTTGCTATTGGTCAAAAAGAATCTACTGTCGCTCAAGTTGTTAGAAAACTTGAAGAATATGGAGCTATGGAATATACTGTTATCGTTAATGCTTCTGCTTCCGAATCTGCAGCTATGCAATTTTTAGCTCCCTATACGGGAGTAACGATCGGAGAATATTTTAGGGATAATGCTAGACATGCTTTGATTGTATATGATGATTTGAGCAAACACGCTGTAGCTTATAGAGAGATGTCTTTGATTTTGAGGAGACCTCCTGGTAGAGAGGCATTTCCTGGAGATGTATTTTATATTCATTCAAGATTACTTGAAAGAGCTGCAAAAGTTAGCGATGAAAAAGGTGCTGGTTCTTTGACTGCATTGCCTATCATAGAGACTCAAGCAGGGGATGTTTCGGCATATATTCCAACAAATGTAATTTCTATTACCGATGGTCAAATTTTTTTAGAAACCGATTTATTTTTCTCTGGTATTAGACCTGCTATCAATGTGGGATTATCCGTTTCTAGAGTGGGTGGTGCTGCTCAAATCAAGGCAACCAAACAGGTTTCTGGTACGCTTCGATTAGATCTCGCACAGTATAGAGAATTACAGGCTTTTGCACAGTTTGCTTCAGATCTAGATGAGTCAAGCCGGAAACAATTAGACCGAGGTCAAAGAATGATTGAAGTTCTCAAACAACCTCCGTATTCTCCATTGTCTATTGAAAAACAAGTTGTTGCTATTTATGCGGGGGCTAAGGGATTTTTAGATGATATTCCTGTTAATAAAGTCGTAAAATTCGAAGATGAACTTTACCCATTCCTAGAAGCAAAATATCCTAAAATTTTTGAAGACATTAGAATGAAAAAAGCATTGGATAAGGATTTGGAAGCTGTCTTGTCAAAAGCTTTGGATGAGTTTAAAATAAGTTTTACAGCTTGATATTAGGAATTGTAAATGGGAAATAACTTAAAAGAAATTAGAAAACAAATTGGAAGTGTTAAAAATACCCAAAAAACAACCCGAGCTATGAAGTTAGTTTCCACTTCAAAATTGAAAAAAGCAGAGGAGATGGCCAAACGCTCCAGACTTTTTGCAAACAAGTTAAATGAAGTATTTGATGATATATTATCAAAAATGAAAACCAGAGGATTAGAGAATATTAACAGCAAGTATTTTCTGAACTTAAAAGATCGTGATATTAAAAAGGTAGATATTATTTTTGTTACTGCAGATAAGGGTCTTTGTGGTGGATTTAATTCTGCAACCATTAAAGAGGTCAGCCGTCTTATGACTGAGTATAAAAATAAGGGTATCAAAGTTAGACTCAGAGGAATTGGCAAAAAGGGTATTGCTTACTTTCTATTCAATGATATTAAAGTGTTAGATAAAATAACAGATCTAAGTTCGCTTCCTGATTTTCAAAGAGCTGCTGATTTTATAATGAAAGTTACACAAGATTACCTAGAAGGGCTTACTGATGAAGTCTTGATTGTTCATAATGGGTTTAAAAATATGATATCTCAAGAGCTGAAAGTAAAGGTAGTATTACCACTAGATTTTCAAACACAAGATGCTTCATCAAGTATGGATGCGGTTTCAATCGAACCCGACGAGGAAGAAGATGTTGTATTGGAAGAGTTAGCTAAGAAATATATACAATATAATATGTATTATGCTTTGATTGATTCTTTGGCTGCGGAGCATAGTGCTAGGATGCAGGCAATGGATACTGCGACAAATAATGCTGGGGAGTTGGTAAAAAGTTTGACAATTTCTTATAACAAGGCAAGGCAAGAGGCTATCACTACAGAACTTGTAGAGATTAATGCGGGCGTTGAGGCTATGAAATAAAGTTAGGAGATAAATATGCAAGGAAAAATTATTCAAGTTATGGGACCAGTGGTAGATGTTGATTTTGAATCATATTTACCCGCTATTAATGAGGCATTAGATGTAAAATATGATTTTGATGGTATTTCAAAATCTTTAGTTTTAGAGGTTGCTGCCCATCTAGGTGATAGTAGAGTCAGGACTATCGCTATGGATATGACAGAGGGACTTACTAGGGGACAGGAAGTTCTTGCTAGAGGAAAAATGATTGAGGTGCCAGTTGGAGATCAAGTATTGGGCAGGATTTTCAATGTTGTGGGTGAGACTATTGATGGAGGAGAACCTATAAAAAATCCAACAACTTGGCCTATTCATAGAAGTGCACCCACTTTTGAAAACCAAAGCACTAAAACAGAGATGTTTGAGACAGGTATAAAAGTAGTTGATTTATTAGCTCCTTATTCAAAGGGTGGTAAGGTTGGTTTATTTGGTGGTGCTGGTGTTGGTAAAACGGTTGTTATTATGGAGCTTATTCATAATGTCGCTTATAAACACAGTGGGTATTCTGTCTTTGCAGGAGTTGGTGAAAGAACTAGGGAGGGTAATGACCTTTATCATGAAATGAAAGAAGGTGGCGTTTTGGATAAGGTCGCACTATGCTATGGTCAAATGAATGAGCCACCAGGTGCGAGAAATAGAATCGCATTTACAGGTCTGACTATGGCTGAATATTTTAGAGATGAAAAAGGTCTTGATGTCTTGATGTTTATTGATAATATTTTTAGATATGCTCAATCAGGTGCTGAGATGTCTGCATTATTAGGGAGAATACCTTCTGCGGTTGGCTATCAACCCACTTTGGCAAGTGAGATGGGAAAACTTCAAGAGAGAATCGCTTCAACCAAAAAAGGTTCTATCACTTCCGTACAGGCTGTTTATGTACCGGCCGATGATTTAACCGATCCCGCTCCTGCCTCTGTTTTTTCACATCTTGATGCAACTACGGTTTTAAATAGAAAAATTGCAGAAAAAGGCATCTATCCTGCAGTTGATCCGCTTGATTCTACTTCAAGAATTCTAGATCCACAGATTGTAGGCGATGAACATTATAGAATTGCTACAGGCATTCAACAAATTTTACAAAAATATAAAGATCTTCAAGATATTATTGCTATATTGGGTATGGATGAGTTATCTGAAGAGGATAAAAAAACCGTTGAAAGAGCTAGGAAAATAGAAAAATTCCTTTCTCAGCCATTCTTTGTTGCGGAAGTTTTTACGGGAAGTCCGGGCAAATATGTAACTCTTGAGGAAACCTTGGAAGGATTCAAGGGAATTTTAGAAGGCAAATATGATCATATTCCTGAAAATGCATTTTATATGGTAGGAAATATACAAGAGGCTATAGAAAAAGCAGAAAAAATGAAAAGCGCATAAAAGGTATATCTTATGGAAGAGTTATTGGTTAATATTATTACCCCTTATGGGGAAATCTTTTCTGGAGAAGTTCGAAGCATTACTCTCCCTGGTTCAGAAGGGGAATTTGGCGTTCTTAGAGGACATAGTCATATGCTTTCTTTGCTCAAAACAGGTGTAATTGAGATCGAAAGAATGAATAAAACTAAAGATTTGGTCGCTATTAATTGGGGCTATGCGGAAGTAAAAGAAACTAAAGTAAATATTCTAGCAGATGGTGCAGTTGCAATTGGCGGTAAAGATGAAAATGAAATTTCTAATGCCATTTCTAGTGCAAAAAAACTTTTAGAAGAAGCTACTTCAGATAAAGTGGCGATATCAAATGTTGTATCCAGGATAGAAAACTCCGCTAGAGGTAAGATACAATGACCTCCATTCAAGCCTTCTTTTATGAAAGTGGTGCAGTAACGATATTTGTAATATCTTGGTTATCTATATATTTTGTTTTGACATTATGGATTTTTGTATATAAATTTTTTTCTATTAGAGCATCAATTGAAAGAGAAAAAAAATCCCTTGATAGAATCATAAAAAATGAACAAAAACTTCCAAATTATCCTATATTTGATATTCTTGGTACAAATGGAAATACCCCAAAAGAAATGTTACAAATCTGGAAAAATCAAGTTCTAAAATATAGCACTACAGGATTAGTCGTATTGAGTATAGTTTCATCCACAGCTCCTTTTATAGGTCTTTTTGGAACAGTGATTGAGATTTTAAATGCTTTTGGTAGGCTTGGTCTTGGTGGTCAAGTATCATTTGATGTTATAGCACCTATTATATCTAAGGCATTGGTTGCAACTGCAGCGGGTATATTGACAGCAATTCCGGCTTATTCATTTTTTCTCCTACTTAGAAGAAAAACTTATGATTTGTCTGTATATATTCAAATGCAGATTGATGTTATTCTTTCAAAAAATATTGAGCACAAATAATGGAAAATGATTTTAATTGGGATGAAAAACCTGAATTAAATATCACGCCATTAGTTGATATTATGCTAGTTTTGTTAGCTATTTTGATGGTGACAACACCCACTATTACTTATCAAGAGCAAATATCACTTCCAAAAGGCTCTAAAACTTCTAAAGCAGATGAACAAAAATCTCTTGAAATCCGAATGGATGCAAAAAAGAAAATATATATCAAAAATACTGTTTATGATTATAATTCTTTTCCTGATAGTCTTAATCTTTTAGCAAAACAATATGATAAAAATACTAGCGTTTATATCCGTGCAGATAAAAACCTCAAATATGATAATATTGTTTATTTACTCAAGAGTATCAAAGAGGCAGGGTTTTTGAAAGTTTCTTTGGTTACTAGCGATTGATGAATACAAAAAAGTTATTTATATTATCTGGTATTTTTTCTGTCGCGATCTATTTTATTGTTATTTTTTCTTTGATTTTTGGATTCAATCTTTCCAATCCCAAACGTTATGTTTCAAAATCTGATACAAGTATAGAGCAGTCCATAAGCATTGATGCCATTGTGTCTTCTTTTGAAAAACAAGATCAAGAGGATAAAGGGGGTAGTCCTGTAGAAGGCACAGGGATAAAAGATATTTTTTCTTCCATTGATTCTGAAACTCAGCCTACTGATGAAATATCTGACAATCGTGATGAGATCGCAAAAAACTTGGAATTAAACAAAAAAAGAAAGAAAGCCTTTGAAGAAATTCAAGGAAACTTGCAAAATATCAATTCTAAACTTCAGAATATTAGAAATAAAACTATTGATATAAAATCACAAACCCCAAAACCTGACACTTCTGATGGACTTTATGATGAATGGTTTTCTAAAGTGTATAAAATTTTGTATTCAAAATGGAACGCTAGTTTTTATCAGAATGCGTCTGTCAGTGTTCTGCTTACGATTACTGATAATGGAGATTTTAGTTATAAAATATTAAGATATTCTCGTTATGATGAGTACAACAAAAGTGTTCAAGCATTGCTAGATTCATTACAGGGAAAAAAGTTTCCTCCTTATCCCAAAGGAAAATCTATTAGTATAGAAGTAAATTTTAAAACAGAAGGAAATTGATGAAAATATTTAAAATTTTATTATTGATCTGTAGTTTTTATGCAAATTTATTTGCTATAGATGCAACATTAGACATTGTAAAAACAATTCAAACGCCAAATATTGAGGTCGCTTATTTGGATTCAAAAAATTCCGAAATGGCTAAAAAAATCTATAAAATTTTAATGAATGATTTAAAAGTTAGCGGTCATTTTGAAGTATTTGATGCGGACAAATATAGCGGTAATGTGAATTTCCCTGCCTATAAAAGCAAAAAAATTGATCTTGTGGCACGAGTAGAAGTTCAAAATACTGATAATGGAGTTAAGGCTAATTTATACCTATATGACATAAACGCTTCAAGTATTAAGATAAGTAAAACATATAATATCACCGATAAAGCCTTATATCCATTTGCTTCACATAAAATGGCTATTGATATTAACGATTATATAAAAGCTCCTTCTATAGCGTGGATGAATCGATTTGTTGTTCTCTCTAAATATACCAATCCTGGAGAAACTGATATTTTGATCTCTGATTATAGTTTGACTTATCAAAAAATTGTTGTGCGAGGTGGGCTTAATATTTTTCCAAAATGGGCCAATGCGGATCAGACAGAAATCTTTTTTACAAAATATTTAAAAAAACCAACGATTGTTAGATATAACATCTATACAGGCATCACTCAAAAAATTATTCAAAGCGATGGTATGGCTATCGTTTCAGATGTTAGCAAGGATGGAACTAAACTGCTGTTGTCGCTTGCACCAGAAACACAATCAAATATTTATCTTTATGATCTTGTCAGCAAAAAAAATACGCAGCTTACAAAATACCCTGGCATAGATGTTTCTGGGAATTTTATCAACAATGATACCGCGATGATTTTCGTTTCAGATAGGGCTGGTTATCCTAATATTTTTGCAAAAAAACTAGATATAAATGCACCTGTAGAGCAGGTAGTCTATCATGGTAGAAATAATAGTTCAGCTTCTGCAAATGGCGATTATGTCGTATATACAAGCAGAGAAAGTGCCAATGAATTTGGACTAAATACATTTAATTTATACTTGATTTCTACAAAAAGTGATTATATCAGACGCCTTACAGCCAATGGCACAAACCAAATGCCTAGATTTTCTAGTGATGGAGGGAGCATTATGTTTTTAAAACACACACAAAATCAAAGTGCTTTAGGAATCATTAGATTAGATTATAATCGTAGCTTTTTGTTTCCATTGAGCAATATTAAAATTCAAGCATTTGATTGGTAACCTAAAAGTTGAGAGCACTTGAGGATAAAATTAATTTTTTTGGGTATAATCAGAGCTATAATTAAATTTGAGGAGCTTTTTTATGAATAAAATTCTAGGTATCGGATTTGTTTCCATCGCTTTATTAATCAGTGCTTGTGCTGAAAAAGATGTCAGTGTTGCAAATTCTGGAATTTCAGAACAGGAAAATATTGAAACTGCAGTTGCTGAAGCACCACAGCCGCAAGAGGAAACACCACAGCCACAAACAACAGAAGCGATTCCTAGTGGAACAGTAGTGGGCAGTGTTTATTTTGATTTTGATAAATATAACATAAGACCTGATATGCAAGGGACAGTTGATGATTCTGCACAAAAAATAAAAGACTCCGATATGAATGTTTTAATTGAAGGTAATACTGATGAGTTCGGAAGTGATGAATACAATTACGCACTTGGAACAAAAAGAGCTTTGACTGTAAAAAATGCTTTGGTGGTAAAAGGCATAGCAAAAGATAAGATTAAAACAATAAGTTATGGAGAGAGCAAACCAATTTGCCAAGAGAAAACAAAAGCTTGTTACGAAAAAAATAGACGAGCTGATGTTAAGTTAGTTAAATAAAACTAAAAACAGTGATTATATATGAGGCAAACTATATTATCTCCTCATAAGATTGGTTCATATTTTTTAATTGGGGTGATGATTCACCCATTTTTTATTATCCCTTTGTCTGCAGAACCATCGGCATTTGAAATGCAAAGTGGTGCTACAAAAAAAGAACTCAGATCTCTTCAAACAAGTAGTAAAAATCTCGAAACTATTATAACAGAACTTCAAAATAAGGTTATATCTCTTGATCAATCTCAAGATGGAGTGAAAAGCTTGTTTGAAGGTCAATCCCTGAAGATAAAAAATCTTTTGGACGCTTCGGCTTCTCAAGAGAATTCAATAAAGTCTTTAAGCTCTGTTCAAGATACACATTCAAACACACTTAAGCAACAATCTGATTTATTGACTCTTCTAAAAGATCGTATTGATAAAAATCAAAAAGCTATCGAGGGTTTGAATAAAAAAGTCGATGATATTACAGAACTTATCGGACATATTAATTCTGATTTGATGGCACAACTTGAGCTTATTAAAAAAAATTTGGAAATTCCTACAACTCCAACAAGCACCTCAAATACCTCTAAAATTTCTAATGTAAAAAAACAAACCACACCCAAAGAATCAAAAACATCAAACACAGATACATTTAAAAAAGATGGCTCAAAACAAAAGACAATCTTCATTGAAGCTGAGGAGCTTTACAAAAAAGGGAAGCTAAAAGAAGCAAAAGAACGTTTTGAATGGTTGGTAGAAATGAACTACAGACCTGCAAACAGCCTATATTTATTGGGTGAAATTGCATACAAACAGAAGAATTATCAACAAGCGGTTGTGTTTTATAAAAAAAGTGCGCTAGAAAATGATAAGGCAAATTATATGCCTATTTTGTTGTGGCACACTGCTTGGGCGTTTAGATATTCAAAAGATTTGCCAAATTATGAAAAATTTTTGGATTCTTTGATATACTTATATCCCAATAGTGAGCAAGGTCAAAAGGCCAAGGACATTAGAAAAAAAACAAAGGATAAAAATGAACATAGAAACAAATAAAGTTGTATCTATCGAATATGAAGTGATGGATTTTGAAAGCAAAGAAATAGTTGATTCAAATATCGGTGCGAAGCCTTTAGAGTTTTTGGTCGGTGCTGGTCAGGTGATTACAGGTCTTGAAAAAGCGATTATCGGTGCAGAAATAGGCAAAAAATTGGAAATACAAGTCAAACCAGAAGAAGCTTACGGGATTTATCAGAATGATTTTTTACAAGAAGTCCCAAGAGAACAATTTGAAGGTATTGAATTACAAAAAGGCATGACTCTTTTTGGACAAGGTGAAAATGGACAAACTGTTCAAGTTGTGGTCAAAGATTTTAGTGATAAAATGGTAATGATAGATTATAATCATCCATTGGCGGGGAAAACTTTGCTTTTTAATATCACGGTTTTGGACTCTAGAGATCCTACAGAACAAGAAATTATTAGCGGTGGAGTCGGTGGAGGTTGCGGTTGCCAATCAGGAGATAAACATGAACATCATCACGGAGAAGGTGGATGTTGTGGTGGAGGCGGTGGAGGCTGTGGCTGCTCACACTAGAATCACACACCGATCTCTTTATGCCAAGCACAGCGAGTATAGCATTGCGGGACTAGGGAATATGGATATGCAATAGTGAGGGATTTTGCTTTTACAAAATCTCCTCTTTTCCCATAGGACTAAGAGGCGAACCAAAAGCAGGGTTTTTTAGCTTCCCTTGTCAATCAAGTCGTTTATAATTCAAGCTATCTTTATTTTCCCGATGACTACATCATTGATCAGGCTGTTTTTGTATTCTTTGAGCAAGGCAATGTATTTGTTTTGGGCATTTATGGCTTTGTCTATCTTATCTACCTTTTCATCGAGAAGATCCGCGATCTGCTTTTGTTCTAATAGGGGGTGGAAGGGGGATTAAAACATCTCCAAATTTATCAAAATACAATCTTAATCTCATTTCCATAATACCACGAGAATACTTCTTTACTTTCTTTGAAAATCTTTTTTAAATAGTTCGTGATAATATTTTCCAATTATTGGAGCTTTTGCTCTTGAAATATCGTAAGCCGGGCTTGTAACTCCATATATTCGGATAATCCAATTGCTCCCAACCAAGCCAACAATTTATTCACAATAAAATTACTTTTTTACCTTCCAATAGCCATCAGTCGTTGAAGCCTTATTTCCTCTTTCTTCAAGCTCTTTTCTAGGTTTTACACCGATGTCTGTGTAAATTGAAAGCAATTCTTCATTATTTTCTTTTGGAGCAGATTCAACGATTAGACTAAAAACATGCTTCAGCTTTTTAACCTCCCCAGTGGGTAGGGATGAAGCCTAGATAGTCTATGGCGGTATCTTTATAAGAGGGGTATGTTTGGAATCTCTGAAGAGTTATGTTTTCTATATTGGATGCTTATTGATGATTTATTCCCATTTTATCCCTTCTTTTTGCAATAATTGAATTAGTTCTGCTTGGTTTATTGATGTTACCATCAAACTTTTTGCCTTATCAAGTTTACTTCCGGCGTTTTCTCCATAGATGAGCAGATCTGTATTTTTGCTTACAGATGATGTCATTTTTGCCCCTAGTGACTCTAAGAGAATACTAACTTCCTCTCTAGGTTTGCTTAAAGTCCCTGTTAGTACAATTGTTTTGTTTGTAAAAACTGAGATGTGAGAGGGAATCGTTTGTTCTGGCTCTTTGGGATCGATAACTTCAAAGAGTTTTTCTATCAAATCTTTATTTACGATACCAAAATCAACAATAGAATTTGCCATTTCTATGCCTATACCATCGATTTTGCTAAGTTCTTCTGCTGGAGTTTCGAAAATCTTGCGGCCAAAACTCATCGCTAGTTTTTTGCTTGCTCCTTCGCCGATATGCTCTATGCTCAGAGCATTTAAAAGTCGCCATAACTGGATATTTTTGGTGCTTTTGATGGATTCAATAAGATTTTGAGCTTTTTTCTCTTGCCATCCTTGTAGACAAAGCAAATCTTCTATCTTGATAGAATAAAGATCTAAAATATTTGAAATGATTTTTTCTTCAAATAATTGATCGACTATTTTTTCACCCAATCCATCGATGTTTAGAGCCTTTCTGGAGGCAAAATAAACGATGGATTCCTTTACTCTTGCTTTGCAAGAAAGGTTTTGACAACGTATAAAAATATCTTCAATCAGTACTTCGCTACCACATTGTGGGCAATGAGTAGGTTTTTTGATATCTATTTGTGTGCCATCTCGTAATTCTACGATAGGTTTGATGATCTTGGGAATCACATCTCCACTGCGGATAATGATGACGGTGTCATTAATCTTGATATCTTTTCTTTGGATTTCTGAATAATTGTGCAGGGTAGCTCTAGAAATTATTGCTCCTTCTATCTCTGTGGGCTGGAGTTCTGCTACAGGAGTAATAACACCGCTTCGTCCTACTTGGAGTGTTATAGAGAGGATTTTAGAAGTTTTTTCAATCGCAGGAAACTTGTAAGCACAGGCATATCTTGGGGATTTGATAGTAAAGCCCATTTGTTTTTGACTCTGAAGCGAATCAACCATGATTACCATTCCATCGAGCATAATAGAATAATCTTGTCGTTTTTTTATGAGGGTTTCATAGAGGGTTTGAATTTCTTGAATATTTTGACATAGGGTGATAAAAGGTGTTTTATAAAATCCATACTCTAATATTGTATTTAAAAGTTTGTAAAAACTCCCTGTGTCAAAATCATTTTTTCCCATCCCCCAAGGGACAAATTTCAATTTTCTTTTTGCTGTTATTTTAGGATCAAGCTGTCTTAGGCTTCCTGCAGCTGCATTTCTGGGATTTGCAAAAAGACTTTCGGCATTTTTCAATCTTTCTTTATTAATTTCTTCGAAGTCTTCTTTTGTGATGACGACTTCTCCTCTAATTTCAATGGGGTTTTTATATGGGATTTCTAAAGGAATAGATTGAATGGTTTTTGCGTTTTGTGTTACTAGCTCTCCTTCTATACCATCTCCTCTTGTGGCAGCACTTTGGAGGATTCCGTTGTTGTAGTATAGGTTTAAGGAAGCTCCATCAAACTTTGGCGAACAAGTAAAAATGGCTTGAGGGTAGGCTTTGTAGATTCTATTAACCCATTCTTGAAGCTTTAGTGGCTCAAAAATATCATCTAAACTCCACATTCTCTCAATATGTTTGTATTTTTCAAATCCTTCTAAGAGTTTGTTTCCTACTCTTTGGGTGGGGGAAGTGGAGATAATTTTGTCAGGATTTTTTTCTTCGTAGTCTTTGAGCTGGTGATAGAGTGTATCATATTCTTCATCTGTTGCGATAGGATCATCAAGCACATAATAGTGATAAGCCATTTTCTTGACTAGATCGGTAATTTCTTGGTATTTTTGAAAATTTTCTATCATTGATACCTCATTTTGATATGAAATCAATCTATTTTTGGGTAATATTATAGCATTGATTTGGGTTGTTTGGTTTAGATAAAATAAACCAAAATTTACATTCAAGGAATCTATCTTGATAAATGATATTGACAAAACTACTTCGCTACATCTGAATAATGAGGTTCAATTTTTATGTTTCACGCTTGATAAACAGAGTGATTCGCAATTATATGCGATGAATGTTTTTAAAATTCGTGAGATTATTTATTATACCGGAGATTTTACCGAAACTGCGGGGGAAAACGATGGCGTAATGGTAGGATTTTTGACTGTAAGGGGTGAGTCGATACCTTTAATAGATATGAGACGTTGGCTATATTATAGCTCTAGTGATCCTAAACGTGATTTGAGGGCTTATTCTATTGATTCTCAAAAGAGCCTTGTGGTGATTTGTAATTTTTCAAATTACACTGTAGGTATTAAGATATTGGGAGTGAAACGTATTATCCAAAAGAATTGGTCAGAAGTGAGCGTGGGTAGTGAATATGGTTTTGATGGGGCAAGTAAGGTAACTGCTACTACCAAATATGATGATGGTTCTGTTATTCAAATACTAGATGTAGAGCGCATGGTTGCTGATGTTTTTCCTATGTTTGACAATGTTTTGAATCTCAACCTTCAATCTTTGGAGGCGATACACAGTGATAAAGTTATTCTTCTTGCTGAGGATTCTAAATCAGCGGCAAAATCTTTGCAGAAAATCATCGAAAAGCTTGATTTGAAGTATTTTACATTTCCAAATGGAAAAATGCTTTTAGATTATGTATTTTCAGAATCTTCAATTGATCATATAGGGGCAATTATTACAGATCTTGAAATGCCTGTAGTCTCTGGTTTTGAAGTTTTGAAAACCATCAAAGAAAATCCTCAAACCAATAATATTCCAGTGATTGTAAATTCTTCAATGAGCAGCGATTCTAACAAACAAATGGCACATACTTTGCACGCAGATGGGTTTATTACAAAATCAAATGCTGATGAAATAGAAGAATTATTGAGAAATTTTTTAATAAATTAATTGAATAAAAGGAAAAGAATGCGAACACATTTATGTGCTGATTTAAATGAAAAAGATATTGGAAAAGAAGTTGTCTTGTGTGGTTGGTGTAATACTTATAGAGATCATGGAGGAGTTGTTTTTATTGATCTTAGAGATAAGAGCGGACTTATACAGCTAGTTTCCGATCCTGCTACAACAGCGCATTCTGTGGCAACAAATGTACGCGATGAATATGTGCTTATTGGTAGAGGAAAAATCAGAGCAAGAGGAGAGGGGCTTGAGAATCCAAAGTTGAAAACAGGTAAGATTGAAGTTATTTTGAGTGATCTGATTATAGAAAACAAAAGTCTCACTCCTCCTATAGCTATTGGCGATGAGAGTGTAAATGAAGATTTGAGACTTAAATATAGATATTTAGATTTAAGATCGAAGAAATCTTATAATGTGTTTAAAATTCGCAGTGATGTGGCTATAACCACAAGAAATTCTTTGATGAAGATGGGATTTATGGAAGTGGAAACTCCCATATTATCAAAAGCGACTCCTGAAGGAGCGAGAGATTATTTGATTCCAAGCAGGGTAAATGATGGTGAATTTTTTGCATTGCCACAAAGTCCGCAGCTTTATAAACAGCTTTTGATGATGAGTGGGTTTGATAGATATTTTCAGATTGCAAAATGTTTTCGGGATGAGGATTTGAGAGCGGATAGACAGCCTGAATTTACACAAATCGATGTTGAGATGAGCTTTTGTTCTCAAGAAGATGTCATGCAAGTAGCAGAGAATCTTATCAAAGACATTTTTGATGTAGCCTCGATAAAAATACAAACTCCCTTTAGACGCATGAAATATTTTGAAGCGATGGAATCATATGGTTCAGATAAACCCGATTTGAGATTTAATATGCCATTATTTGAAGTGAGTGATTTATTTGTAGATTCTAGTAATGAAATATTTAAAAACATTGCCTTAGATACAAGAAAAAATCGCTTCAAGGCATTGAAGGTTGATGGAGGCGATGAATTTTTTACTCGTAAGACTTTGGGGGAAGCTGAAGAATTTGTTCGAAAATTTGGTGCTAAAGGTTTGGCTTATATTCAGATTAAAGAAGATGGAGCAAAGGGACCATTAGTAAAATTTTTATCTGAAGAGAATCTAAAAAAACTAATACAGAGACTTGAAGCAAAAGTCGGGGATATTGTGTTTTTCGGAGCAGGGGATAAAAAGATTGTTTGGGATTATATGGGAAGATTGCGTTTGAAAATCGCTGAAGATATGAAAATGTACCAGGACAATCAATTTGAATTTTTATGGGTTGTGGATTTTCCAATGTTTGAAAAAGCGGATGGACGTGCTTATGCCCTACATCACCCCTTCACTATGCCAAAAAATATAGATAAAGAAGATGTTGAAGAAATAGAATCAATCGCCTATGATGTTGTCTTAAATGGTGTTGAGCTTGGAGGGGGGAGTATTAGGATACATAAAGAAGAAATTCAAGAGAAGGTATTTAATATTTTAGGAATTTCTCAAGAAGAAGCAAAGGATAAATTTGGATTCCTGCTTGATGCTTTGAGTTTTGGAGCACCCCCACATGGTGGATTTGCCATAGGGCTTGATAGATTGGTGATGTTGTTGACAAAATCTAATAGCATTCGAGATGTGATTGCATTTCCAAAAACTCAAAAAGCCACCTGCCCACTTACAAATGCTCCAAGTGTTGTAGGTGAAGAACAGTTGAGAGAGCTTCATATTCGACTACGAAACCCAAGTTCTAAGAATTAAAATTTTAAGAGGAGAAAAAATGAAAAAGTTATTTTTAATTATCGGAGCACCCGGAAGCGGAAAAACTACCGATGCAGAACTTATCGCAAAAAATTTTAGCGATAAAATCGTGCATTATTCTACAGGTGATCTTCTTAGAGCAGAAGTGGCAAGTGGTAGCGAACAGGGGAAATTAATAGAGAGTTTTACTAGCAAGGGCAATTTAGTTCCATTAGAAATCGTTGTTCGTACTATTATCACGGCTATAAAAAATGCACCTAAAGAAGTTATTCTTATTGATGGGTATCCTAGAAGCGTTGAACAAATGAATGCGTTAGATGTTGAACTAAAATCTCAAAATGAAGTTTCTTTGATAAGTGTTATTGAAGTAACAGTTAGTGAAGAAATAGCTCGTGATAGAGTTTTGGGAAGAGCAAGGGGAGCTGATGATAATATAGAAGTTTTCAACAATAGAATGAAGGTTTATACCGATCCATTAAATGCGATTCAAGATTTTTATACCCAAAAGAATATTTTGAAAAAAATCAATGGCGAGAGAAGTATTCAAGAAATCGTGAGTGAAATGGAAACATTTATCCAAACTAAAATATAAGGAGTTAAAAATGAATATATCAAAAATCCCTGTAGGAGAAAATCCAGACAAAATAAATGCAGTCATAGAGATACCTTATGGATCAAATATTAAATATGAGATAGATAAAGATAGTGGAGCAGTCGTTGTAGATCGCATTATGTATAGTGCGATGTTTTATCCTGCTAACTATGGTTTTGTTCCTAATACATTGAGTGATGATGGCGATCCAGCTGATATTTTGGTTCTGAATGAATACCCGCTTCAAGCTGGGAGTGTTATCAAAGTTCGCTTGATAGGTGTTCTTATTATGGAGGATGAAAGTGGTATGGATGAAAAACTTTTGGCTGTGCCATTGAGTAAAATTGATCCTAGATATGATCATATTAAAGAATTGAGTGATTTACCTAAAATTACATTAGATAGAATCAAGAATTTCTTTGAAACTTATAAGATGCTTGAACCAAATAAATGGGTAAAGGTAAAAGGCTTTCAAGGTAAAGCAGAAGCACAGGTAATTTTAGAAAAAGCTATCAAAGCAGTTAAATAAGAATACAAACTCTCTCTTCGTGGGGAGGGGGGATGTCTAAGGAAATTAAGTTTTAAGATTTTAGAAGTTGCATAAACTCCGATCGGGTTTTAGAATCTGATTTAAAAAGTCCTCGAATTGCACTTGTATTGATCTTTGCATTTTGTTTTTGGACCCCCCTCATACTCATGCATAAGTGTTTAGCCTCGCATACCACCATTACGCCTTTTGGACTTAAGACTTCCATGATGGTATCTGCTATTTGAGTTGTTAATCTTTCTTGTATTTGAAGTCTTCTTGAATAAATTTCTACTAATCGCACCAATCCACTGATCCCAGCTATTTTTTTATCTGGGATGTATCCGATGCTAATATGTCCAAAAAATGGAAGAATATGATGTTCGCACATTGAATAAAATTCGATTTGTTTTATCATTACCATTTCATCACAAGCACCTTGTTCAAACACACTTCCAAGTGCCATTTTTGGATCTTTTGTGTAGCCACTATATAGAAAATCCCAAGATTCCTCTACTCTTGCAGGAGTCTGTTTAAGTCCTT
This sequence comes from Helicobacter cappadocius, assembly GCF_030688855.1. Taxonomy (GTDB): domain Bacteria; phylum Campylobacterota; class Campylobacteria; order Campylobacterales; family Helicobacteraceae; genus Helicobacter_J; species Helicobacter_J cappadocius. The sequence continues at coordinate 210,876 of NZ_JAUYZK010000002.1, forward strand.
CTCTATCGATATTTTCACCGATTTTTTTAAAAAAATAATCGAAATAATTTTGATTAGTCATTTATCTACCTAATAGAGATTTTATTCTGTTTTGGGTGCTAGGATGTGTGCTAAAGGTTTCAGAAGCATCAAAAATATAGGCAGCCTTGCGGGTAGGATTGGTATCAACCTGAGAATAATCGGTGCTATTATAATCAGCACTAATTTTTTGTAATGCTCTAATCATAGGTCTAGAATCATTCATAATGTACGCAGCTCCGCTATCTGCCATATATTCTCGACTTCGGCTTAAATACATCTGTAAAAAGAAAGTAAAGATGGGTAAAATAAATTGCAAAATCAATAAGATTGTCCTTGCTGTATTTGCACCTTTTTGGTGATTTGAACCTAAAAATATCCATACAATAGAATTCGTGACCAAAAGCATAATATTGCTTAATATTCCCACACACATTGTAAGTCTTATATCTCCATGTCTTATATGGCTTAGTTCGTGTGCCATCACTGCCTTTATTTCTTCATATTCAAGTCTCTTTATCAGAGAGCTTGTGAGTGCAATTAGGGAGTTGTTTTCATTCCATCCACTTGCAAATGCGTTGATATAGGGAGCATCGATAATGTAAAGTTTAGGGACAAATAAGGTATCAGATTCTTTGATAAGATCTTCTAAAATACCATATATTCTACGTTCTGTCTGATTCATCACTTTTGAAGGATCTAAGAGTTTATACTCACTTCCACTCAATATAATTTGTTTAAAATTTATAACAGAAAAACAAATAATCAAAACAGCCACTCCAAGCATGCAGAGTGTTGCAAGTGGAAAAATCTGAAAAGTGATAAGTTTTATCAATGCCTCAAAAAAAGATGGGGCATTGATACGAATAATATCTACAAGCAGTCCAATAAAAATAAAAATCACGATATAAGTCACTAAAACGGCACTTGTTTTTAAATGATTACGAAATATGATTTTTTGAAAATTCATTTAGTTGCCCTTTGTCAGATGAATATATTCTATTATCGCAAAAGAATTTTAATCAATCTTAACATTTCTATGAGCAATCTCCTCAATAAGAGTTGTTGCATAGCTACCCTTAGGTAAGAAAAATTCAAGCTCTAGCCATGCATTTTCTTGAATATAGTTATATTTTAGATTTTCTATCCAAATCCATGCAAAACGTCTTGTACCTGTTGCATGGATAGATTTATCAATAAAACAAGTCTCAATTTCTCCAGCTACTTTTGTAGCATTTAGAACCTTTTTCCCACTGAGTAGTCCTGTAGGGGTGATATTTCGATCAAAAAAACGAGAAATGTCGTTTTGTGTTTCAAGTTCAAAAACTTTTCCATAAGGATAATGGTGCATAATATCGCCCTCAAAGAGTTTAAATAAAGAAGGTTGGTTTTTGATAGATTTGATTTTTGCAATATCAAGTGTTTTTAGATTTTGTATATTTGTTTGTCTGTATTCAGAAAATATATTATCCATACACAGAGCTTGAAGAATTTCTTGAGGTTCAAAAGCTTGGAAAATTTTGCTAATTTTTACTCGAAAATTAAGCCACTGGTTAAATAAAAAACTTTGATATGAGGATATGAGAAAATCACTCATTCTTTTATTTTTTATCTTCAGCTCCCCTCGAACAATTTTTTGACCTTCTAAAAAATTTTCTCCATCTTTCCCAAATCTCTGATAACCAAAATAATTTGGCAAACCATTTTTTTCGATTATTTTAAGAACAGAGTTTATTTTTTCAAAGACGCTTGGTGTGACTTTTTTGAGACGAATAAAAAAGTTATTTCCCTTTAAGTGTCCTATTTTTAATTTATTGTTGTGATAAGTGCAGGAGAGTATTTTAATATTTTTTTCTTCTAAAAGTGGAAGTATGGAATCTAGATTTTGAGTGAATTTTTTATTAATAGAGATATATTGGGAAGTCATCGCATTTTTATCTTTTAGTCCGCTATAACCGATTTCGCTTGATTTGATTCCTAATATACTGGAAAAAATATTAATCATCTCTATGGTGTTCAAACCTTTTTTTCGCACATTGAGTATATGATGCTCACCTTCATTGCTAAAATGATAAAGAGGAACTTCTCTAACAATAAAATCTCTAGGATTTTGTGAAAAATGAAAATCAATCGGCGAGTGGTTGAGTGAGTAGATTTTATTCATTAAATAACAGAACGTTTTATAAAGGGAGATAAGCTAGTGAGAACTTCATAAGGGATTGTATCAAATAATTTGGCTATTGAGGTTGCATCATCAAAAACACAAACTCTTTCAAGGGTGCTTTCGCAAGAAAAACAATCCATTGAAGTCACAGGCAATATGATATAGCCTTCCGCAGTTTTTAATGATGGTTTATTTCCATTAATACGAAACAATCCATCTCCATAGCCTATATCATAAGTGCTAATAATGGTATCTTTTTCTAATACGGTTTTGCCACCATAACCGATTTTAGATCCTTTTTTTAGGGATTGTTCGCAGATTTTATCTGCCCAAAGTGAAGCTATGGGAGTGAGCTTCTTGCTCAAAGGAATATCAAAAGTATTGCTAAGATACCCATATGCAGCGATTCCTATTCTAACTAGATCATCTTCTATTTTATCACTTCTTAGTGTTCCTGAGGAGCTTAGAGAATGAAATCTTGGAATTTTGAAACTCAATTTTTCGGCTAGATATAAAACCTCTTCTTTGACCTCTGAGAAAACTTTTTGAGCGTCTTGAAAAGATTGTTCTGACACATCTCCATACCCATTATGCGCAAATACTCCAAATAGAACTAGTTTCTTTAAGAGTATTTCCTCGATAAAAGTTTGCAATTTTTCTCTGGGGATTCCATTGCGATTCATTCCTGTATTTACCTTGAGTTCTACGCAACGCGATGGCTCAAGTGAATGAATATTATCCATAGAGTTTATGGAAACGTGGATGTTCAATGGAGAATCATTGCAGATACGACCGTATAAAACAGTGATATGTTCAAATAAATGAGCTATTTTTAGAGCTTCAGATTCATTTTTAACAAAAATATTCTTGATACCATAAGCACAAGCTAAGGTGGCGATTTCTTGTAGCCCATGACCATAAGCATTATCTTTCATGACAAGAGCTAGTTTATCTTTATCGCCAATATGTTCAGCGATGAGATCAAGATTATTTTTAAATTTTGTTGAATTTATAAGTATTTCTGACATATTTTATTGGCGGGGATTTCCCCCACCTAACCATTTATTTTTTTGCAGGAAGTTTGCTAATATAATCAGCAAGAACTTCTATATCTGCATCAGAAACGTTTTTCATTTGACTATACATAATTGCTTTTGCGCCACCATTATCAGCGGTTCCAGCTTTGTAACCTTTGAGATCTTTGAGTAGTTTGTCTTTTGGCAAACCAGCGATTGTGATACCACCTTTTGCACCTGGAGCTACTTTTTGTCCATTTGCACCATGACAAGCCATGCATTTTTTGAATGCTGCTGGAGCTTCAGCTGCCATTGCTACGCTCATAGCACCTACTAGTGTTAGAATGAGAAGTTTGTTCATCGTGTCTCCTTTTGTTTTTCTCAATTGCCCAAATTAAGCAACTCAGGTGATCATTGTACAAGCTTTAAGCTTAGACAATCCTAAGATGAAACAAAAATGATAATGCCAAAAATCATAATTTTACTCTACTGCTAAATGCTCTCAAAAGAGATAGTTGATCGATATTTTCAAGTCCAATTCCAGTAGGTACTCCCTGTGCAATTTTGGTAAAAATAATATCAATATCATTTAATTTGTCTTCAATATAAAGCATAATAGCTTCATTTGCAAGAGTGGGAGAAAAAGCAAAAATAATTTCTTTAATTGCACATTTTTGGATATGCTTTTTTAGAGTCTCAAAATCTAAATTTTCAAGATCTTCAATTACTCGATAATAGCCCTTGAAATCTCCAATCTCTTCGATTGTAAAAATATCCTTAGGGTGCAAAACAATGCAAAGTTGTCCATTATTTCGTTCCTCATCCATACAAATTTCGCAGATTTCATCTTCGCTAAGTCCTCCACATAGATTGCATTTACGAATATTATCAATTGCATTTTCTAGTAAATGAGCAATCTTTAATCCTAGATATTTATCACTAACACTTAGGTTATAAGCCATCTTTTGGGCAGATTTTTTCCCTATGCTAGGGGTTTGTTCAAAAGCTTCTATAAGTGAAAAAAAATGATTTAAGCTGTTTTTATAGTTTTTCATAATCAAAATAATATCTCAAGGTATTTTAACAATGAATAAAACTTTTTTGAGATAGAATTACAAATTAAAATTTTGAGATTTGGGAGAGTATGGTTTTGGAAAGTTTTGATTATTATGAAATCTTAGAAGTTAGTCAAACTAGCGATAAAGAAACAATCAAAAAAGCTTATAGAAAAATGGCACTCAAATATCATCCAGATAGAAATCCAGATGATAAAGAAGCTGAGGAAATGTTCAAAAAAATCAACGAAGCTTACGAGGTCTTAAGTGATGAATCCAAACGACAAATTTATGACAGGTATGGCAAACAAGGACTTGAAAATAATGGTTTCAGTGGTTTTAGTGGCAAGGATTTTGGAGATATATTTGGAGATTTAGGCTCTATTTTTGAGTCAGCATTTGGTTCTGGGTTTAACTTTGGAGGCTCTAGGAAAAAAGAATCTAAGAGCAAATTTATACCTGATTATCTTTATAAGCTTGATTTGAGCTTTAGAGAGGCTGTTTTTGGATGTAAGAAAAACATCAAAACCAAATACAAATCTTTTTGCAAAGATTGCAACGGTACGGGTGCAAAAGATGGAAAGATTGAAACTTGTCCAGAATGTCAAGGTAAGGGGCAGGTATTTATGCGTCAAGGTTTTATGACCTTTGCCCAAACTTGTTCAAAATGTAATGGAGAAGGAAGTCTTGCAAAAGAAAAATGTTCAACCTGTCATGCTGAAGGATTTGTTTTTATAGAAGAAGAATTTGAAATCAATGTGCCAGAAGGTGTAGATGATGAAAATAGAATTCGTATTATTGGCAAGGGTAATCAGCAGAAAAATGGATCAAGGGGAGATTTATATATTCTTACCTATGTAGAATCTGACGATTATTTTGTACGCGATGGTATTGATATATATATTGAAGTTCCTGTATTTTTTACTTCAATCCCGCTTGGAGCAAATGTAAAAATTCCATCTTTGAAAGGAGAGCTTGAACTTCGCATTCCGCCAAATTCTGAAGATAGTTCTAGGTTTGTGTTTAAAGGTGAGGGGATTAAGGAGGTCAATAGGAATAATTACGGAAATCTTATAGCAGTGATCAAGATTGTCTATCCAAAGTCTATCAACGAAGAACAAAGAGAGCTTTTGCTAGAACTTCATAATAGTTTTGGCTATGAGAGTGAGCCACACAAAAATCTTTTTGAAGAGTGTTTTGATAGAATCAAAAATTGGTTCAAACCAGAAAATAAGACCAAGAATAAGAAAAATTAGAAATAGCAGTTTGGAATATTTTTTTGGTCGCTTGATTTTTAAATCAAGCTTTTGCTGAATTCTCTAACTTCTTTATCTATTTCTGATATATCATTTTTATTTTGAACTCTATTAACCTCACGATCGAATCTCTCAATACTTTTTAGCACTATGGAACTAATATTGCCAAAATTAATTTTGTGGTTGAGGAAATATTCTACTGCAATTTCATTGCTTGCATTCAATACAATTCCTAATTTTGGATTTTTTATAAGAGATTCTTTTAGTTCCCATAAAGGGTATTTTTTAATATCTATAGGTTCAAATTTTATGGGAGGGATATTCAAAATATCAATACCATCTATCACAGGAGTATTTTTTGCTTGAAGTGTGTCTAGGGCATATGCGATGGGTAGCTTCATATCTGGAGTGGCAAAATGTGCCACCAAGCTTCCATCTAAGAATTCAATCAAGGCGTGTATATTGGAGCTTCTTTCAATATAAGCTTCTATCTCATCGTATCTAAAGAGCCATTTTGCTTCTAGGATTTCAAATAATTTATTCACCATACTTGCAGAATCAATGGTGATTTTTTTCCCCATTTTCCAGTTAGGATGTTTGAGTGCATCTATGGGTTTTTTTGTAGGAATTTCTTTTGATGAAATATCTCTAAATGCTCCGCCACTAGCAGTGATAATGAGTTTTTTAATAGGCCTACTGCCACTTAGATACCATAATCCAAAATGTTCGCTATCAATAGGGATTATCTTACTAGCATCTATCATCCAGCCACCAATAACAAGAGATTCTTTATTTGCTAGTGCAAGTTTTTTATTGTACTTTAAAGCAGTAAGTGTGGGGTCAAGACCTCCAAATCCGACGATAGCATTTACAACCAAAGAAGAGGAAGATTCAGCAATCATCTCGCAAATACCTTCATTTCCGACATAAATTTTTGCACCTTGGGGAGTTAGTTTGTGTATATCTTCTTCGTGGATTATGGCAATCTTTTTTGGTCGATACTTGGCAATTTGAGAGTTTAATAACTCTATATTTCTTCCTGCACTCAAAGATTCCACTTTAATATTAAATTTTTGAGCCATTATGAGCGTATTTACGCCAATGCTTCCTGTGCTTCCTAAAAGTATCACGAAAAATTCCTCAAATCATTATTATGGAGGATTCTTTCCACATTTCTAAAAAATACAACAAAAAGTGCATCATAATAGCTCCAAATAAAATCGCATCTAATCTATCTAAAATACCTCCGTGACCGGGTAAAATTCTTCCACTATCTTTGAGATTTGCATTTCTTTTGAGGTAGCTTTCATATAGATCTCCCAAAATAGCACTGATAGAGATCGCAAAACTAAATACTATTCCAACAATAAAATTTCCTCCTACCCCTATACCAAAGAAACTACCCACCGCAACGGCAACTGCTAAGCCAATAATAGCCCCTTCAAGGGTTTTGTTTGGAGAAGTAGGACTAAAAGGAGTTCGTCCAAATGCTTTTCCTCCAAAATATGCTCCAATATCAGTAAGTGCAACCACTACAACAAGCCATATAATAGCCCTAACTCCAAAATCTTTATACACGGCAAATAACACTAAAAAAGGGATGCTTGGATAAATAAAAGGGAGGATTTGTTTAGGTTCAAAAGATTTTCTATAGCCCAAGTATCCAGCCATTAACATTGCCACAAAAATACTTGATTCTATAGGTCTGCCATTAAGCCCAGCAAATATCCATACAAGAATAGCTAACACATACATCATAAAATGTGATTTGCAACCAAAAAGCTTGATGGATTCAGAAAATCCAATCAAATAAGCAGCCCCTAGAACTGCCCAAACAAGAATGATTTCATTGATCCAAAAAATCAGCACAAGGGCTGCTATAATGATCAATCCAGTGATATAACGTTGTTTTTCTTTGCTAAAGCTATTTGAAAAAAAATCTTTAAAATTCATTTTTGCCTCATCCTTAATATTGTTGATAAATTATAATCTAAAACTGATTAAAGCTTGTTATAATCCTAAAAAATTATTTTTTTAAGGGTAAGAAAAAATATGAAATATGATGTGATCGTGATTGGTGGAGGACATGCTGGGATTGAAGCAAGTCTTGTGAGTGCAAAAATGGGGGCAAAAACCCATCTTTTGACAATTTTGGTAGAGAATATAGGGTTGGCAAGTTGTAATCCTGCTGTAGGGGGACTAGGAAAGGGGCATTTGACAAAAGAGGTGGATGCACTAGGAGGGGCAATAGGGATTATTACGGATAATTGTGGGATACAGTATCGGACTTTAAATGCCTCTAAGGGTCCTGCTGTGAGAGGAACTAGAGCACAGATTGATATGGATAAATACAGAATTTTTGCTAGAAATCTTGTTCTTAATACTCCTAATTTAAGCGTTTCTCAAGAAATTGCAGAAGAACTGATTGTGCAAAATAATAGTGTTGTTGGAGTTAAAACAAGCATTGGAAAGATTTATTATGCAAATAAAATCATTATCACAACAGGAACTTTTCTTAGAGGTTTGGTTCATATAGGGGAGAGCAAGAGTCAAAATGGTAGATTTGGAGAAAATGCTTCAATAGGGCTTTCAAAAAGCCTAGAATCTCTAGGCTTTGAAATGGGAAGACTTAAAACTGGCACTTGTGCAAGGATAGATGGAAAAACGATTGATTTTTCTAAACTTGAGATTCATAACGGAGATTTTCCTGCTCCTAGCTTTAGCTATAAAACTGATGTTAAAAATTTTAATCCAATACAACTTCCCTGTTATGTGACTTATACAAACGAGAAAACGCATCAGCTCATTCGTGATAATTTTCATAGAGCCCCTTTATTTACAGGTCAAATAGAAGGGGTGGGTCCTAGATATTGTCCAAGTATCGAAGACAAAGTTAATCGTTTTGCAGATAGAGAACGTCATCAATTGTTTTTAGAACCTCAAACCATAGAAGCAACAGAATACTATGTGAATGGATTGAGTACTTCTTTGCCTTTTGATATTCAAGAAAAAATCATTGCTTCCATAGAAGGACTTGAAAATGCAAGAATCACTCGCTATGGTTATGCAATCGAATATGATTATGTACAACCTACAGAGCTTTTTCATACACTAGAGACCAAAAAAATTAAAAATCTCTATCTTGCTGGTCAAATCAATGGTACTACAGGATATGAAGAAGCAGCAGCACAAGGCATTATGGCGGGTATCAATGCGGTTTTGAGCTTAAAAAAAGAGAGTGATAGATTTTCTAATTGTTTTGGAGATATGCAAGAGTTTATCTTACGTAGAGATGAAGCCTATATCGGTGTAATGATTGATGATTTGGTAACAAAAGGGACAAAAGAGCCATATAGGGTTTTTACTTCTCGGGCAGAATATCGACTTTTGCTTCGCGAAGATAATGCAATTTTTCGATTAATACCATACGCACATGTTTTAGGGACAATTGAGCAGAAGGATTATGAAAAATTTTCCAAAGATATCAAAAATATTTCAGAAGCGATGGAATTTTTAGAAAATGCCACCCTCACACCTTCAAAAGAAAATCTAGCTTTGCTTGATAGCCTTAATGAGATTCCAATAAATGATAAATGTTCCCCAATGCTTGTAATAGGTAGGGATAGTTTTGATAATGCAAAATTAAAGAAATTTAATCCTATATTTCAGGATTTTAGCGAATTAGCTTTGGATCAAATTCGCATACAATGTAAATATCATAGCTATATTCAAAAACAATATGAGAGTATTTCTAAAATGAATGAAATGCTTGAGGTTCAAATTCCTGAAGGTTTTGTATTTGATGGGATTCCTGGCCTAAGTCTTGAGGTAGTTGAAAAACTTAACAAATTTCGTCCTAAAAGCTTATTTAATGCTTCTCAAATTAGTGGGATAACCCCTGCAAGTTTGGATGTATTGCATCTGTATATTCACTTGCGAAAATCTTGTTAAGGAAGCAAATGTATCCAAATGTATGTGAATTTTTATCTCACCTCATAAGCTATCCTAGCGTTACACCAAAAGAATGTGGTATCTATGATTTTATTCAATCACAACTACCAGATTTTGAGGTTTTGACAATCCATGAAGGCGATGTAAAAAATATATTTTTATTCAAACATTTTAAAGTAGGGGAGGGGAAGCCATTACATTTATGTTTTGCTGGACATATAGATGTTGTTCCACCTGGAGATGGATGGGAGTACGATCCGTTTAAATCTACTTTAAAAGATGGGTATCTCTATGGAAGAGGTGCGCAAGATATGAAGAGTGGTGTGAGTGCTTTTATATGTGCAATAAGAGATTTTGCTACTACTTATTCATCTGCTCAAGCAAAACAATCTCTTATTATTTCTGTATTGCTAACAAGCGATGAAGAAGGTCCGGGTATTTATGGAACTAAGGTTGTTTTAGAAACTTTAAAGAAGCGAAATTTGCTTCCAGATATGGCTATTGTTGCTGAACCAACTTGCAGCATGAAGATAGGAGATACGATCAAGATTGGGAGACGTGGTTCTATCAATGGAGTGATAAATATACAAGGTATTCAAGGTCATGTTGCCTATCCTGAAAAATGTTCTAATCCAATTGAACTACTAGGTGATAAACTAGGCTTAATAGCGGGTATAGAGCTAGATGATGGAGATGAGCATTTTTCTCCTAGTAAGCTTGTAGTAACCGATATAAGAGGTGGAATACAAGCAGTCAATGTAACCCCGGCAAACCTTAAAATGATGTTTAATATCAGAAATTCTACTCGCACAAATATCACTGATGTAGAAACTTATATTAAGAAAATCCTAAATGGACTCAAATACGATCTTGAACTTAAGCAAAGTTCTATGCCATTTATTACAAGTAGCAATTCAAAGATCGCTAAAGTTTTATCCAGTGTTGTTGTAGAAATTTGCTCCATAACGCCAAGTTTTAGCACAAGTGGAGGAACAAGTGATGCTCGTTATTTTAGTAGTTTTGGGGTAGAGGTTGTAGAATTTGGGGTATTAAATGATAGAATTCACTCAGCTAATGAATGTGTAAAAATCGAAGATTTAAGAATTTTATATGAAGTATTTTTAAAAACAATCCATTGTTTTAATCAAGGAGTAAATAAATGAAAAATAAAACTATACTTTTGAAATCAGATAAAATAGGAGAGGGTGATTTGGGCAGTATTGTTGCAAATGGTTTTATAGCAATCACCAAAATGCCCAAAGAAATCTTACCTAAAAAAATTGTCTTTCTTAATCGTGGAGTGCTACTTAGCACTGAAAATTCGATCGTGCAAAATGCTAATATTATTTCCTCTTTAAAAATTTTAGAAGGATTTGGAGTACAGATACTTTCTTGCGAAACTTGTCTTGTGCATTTTGACTTAAAAGATAAGGTTCTTGTGGGTAAAATCAGTAACGCACTTGATGTAATGAAAGATATGCTCTGCAATGAAGGTACAATCTCACTATAAGGAAGGATATGAACAAAAAATTGACAAAATTTGTTCGTTGTGCGGGTTGAGCTGCTAAAGTGGGTCTGGAAGATCTCAAACAAATCACAGCCAATCTCAAACAACCTGATTATAAAAATCTTTTGCTAGATTTTAAAAACAACGATGATTGTGGTATTTTTCGTTTAGATAATAACACTCTCTTAGTTCAAAGTGTGGATTTTATCACGCCTATTGTAGATGATGCTTATATTTATGGACGAATTGCTGCAGCAAATTCTCTGAGTGATATATTTGCCAAAGGGGCAAAAGCTATCAGTGCTATGAGTATTCTGATGTGGGATAAAGAACATTTAGATACTCAAGATATTAATGCAATCTTGCAGGGTTCTTTAGATACATTGATTGAATGTGAATGTGCGTTATTAGGGGGGCATAGTATAAATGATACAGAACAAAAATATGGATTATCTGTAAGCGGTATCATTAAAGATAATATTTTTTGGCGCAACAATACTGCAAAAATTGGTGATGTGATTATTCTTACCAAGCCTATTGGAAGTGGGATACTTACTACAGCATTTAAAAATGATGAGTTGGAATTTGCCACGAATTTAGATGTGGTTTCTAGCATGATGACTTTAAATCTAAATACTGCTATGTGTGCAAAAAAATATCCTCTCAGTGCTTGTACGGATGTAACAGGATATGGACTTATAGGACATTTATGCGAAATGGTGAATAAGGATATTTCTATATGTTTGCATTATGATAAGATTTTATTTTTTGAAAATGCTATAACACTCGCTGATAAGGGTGTTGTTCCAGGAGGGAGTTATGAGAATAAAAAGGCATTAGAACATAGGGTAAAAAATACAACCAAATATAATGATATTATTTGCTATGATGCTCAGACTTCAGGAGGATTGCTTATAGCTATGGATGAAAAAAATGCACAAAAACTTGTCTATGAACTTCGCAATGAAGGAATACAAGCGAGTATAATTGCAGAAGTTGTTATAAAAAGTGAATATGATGTTTATTTGAAATGATATTAACTATAATTTTCTTGTCTTAATCTTCTGGAATATCTTCCATATCTTTTGGAATATCTTCCATTGTGTTCGCAGCCTCTAGTAGTCGCTTTTTGTCAAAATGTGTGTAAATACGCGTTGTATTTAGATCAGCATGTCCAAGTGCCTCTTGAACAAGAACTAAATCTTGATGTTTTTGATAGAGTAGGGTAGCAAAAGAATGTCGTAACATATGTGCTCCATTTTTTTCTTTTCTGATTCCAGCACTCATTAAAATATTTTCAACATTTTTGTAGATATAAGCTTGAGAGAGAGCTGCTCCTTTTTGATTACAAAAAAGTAGATTATTTTCAATATCTTTGATAGTATTGCGAATACTTAGCCAGTCTTTCAGAAGAATCTCTATATTTTTTTTACGAATCATCACCATACGATATTTATCTCCCTTACCTCTGATACTTAAAAGATATACATCATTTTCTAAGGTTATGTCTTTTAATCTTAGATTGAGTGCTTCACTCACGCGAATTCCAGTATAGATAATCATCTTGATAATTAAGCGGTTTCTTGAAGCAATTTTTGGGGACATTTTAAAACATTCTATGCCACGAAAAAATTTTTCTAGCTCTGATTCATTCATATAGGTCGGGAGTTTTTGACCAGATTTGCCTCTGGTGCCACCAATGTTTTTAAGTTCTATATTATAAACATATGAAATGCCTGTATTGTCACGATTTTGTTTGTCAATATACCCAAAAAGACCTATGAGTGCAATACGATAGTTTTTCTTACTCGCGACGCTTAAGTTGCTCGTATATATGGTTAAAAAATCAATCAGAGATTCTTCGTCTATTTCTTTCATTGAGGTAAAAATATTCTTACTTACAAAATGCTCATAAAGTTTAATAACAGGAGATGCGTAAGTTCCAATGCCTATTAATCCAGCATTTCTGACATTTTTGCATATAGTCTCTAATTCTGAAATATTTTTAATCTTGTCTATTTTAAATAGAGCATCTCGGACGCATTCTTTGTCTTTTACATTGCGATTAGAAAGTGTGGTTATTTTATGTCTAATAAACCTGGAACACCAAAACAATAAATCGTTTGCAAAACCTTCAGCCTCTAAGGAGTATCTCATTATTTGCCTTTTAAATTATATTTAGTTATGAAAACCATAATTTTCAAACTATATGTATTTAACCGCGATACATCTAAGTATCTAAACCATTATATGAAGTTTACTTTTTTGTGCTACACTTCCGCCCCCGAAAAGACAACTAAAATTAAACAAGGAAATCCTGTGAGAAATATAACGTATAAAACCAAATTAATGCCTTATGATGTACAAAATTCAGTAATGCCCCCCCCCCCATCGTCTTTATTTAAAAGTCCTTTTTCAAAGGATTTTGATAAACTTTTAGATTTAAACAATAAAAAAATTCAAAAAAAAACTTTTATTCCAATTATTTCTTTAGTTTTATCTAGTTTTTTTCTTTCTTTTAGTGGAGAACTCAGAGCAACTACATTTGGAAATTCTAACTGTACATTTGATTCAGAATCTGCTTGTATAGGTGGAAATTACTCTGGAGGCGGACTAACCCTCTCAGGAAGTGGCGACAATAGAACTTTAAAGCTAAGTGGTGGTTTTTGGAGTGGTTCAAGTTCAATAAAATCTATGAATGTATATAAAAGTATCTTGAATACAGGTTCAGGTAAAGATGATTTTTATTACGCTAGTGGATCAACTGTCAATGCTTCTCTTAAAGATTCTGTATGGAATGGAGATATTGAGAATTCTGATAACAACTTTGGTGGAGTTTCTAGCTTTAGTTTCAGTGGAAATTATACAGGAGATAGCAATGCAAGTTTGAAAGGTTATGCTTTTGTGGGGAATGTTAGTAGCCGCCTCGCCAAAATGAAAATGACCTTTAGTGATGGTGCCATATGGAAAGGTGGAATAAGAAAAAATTACAAAGACAATAAAGAACAAGGAGCTATGCTTGAAGCTACCTTTGATTCTGGCTCTAAGTGGTTAACCACTTTATCCCCCTCATATGGAAATATAGATGCCACTTTTACTAACAATTCTTCTATAGTAGGAAGCATAACAAATCGCACAGGAGAGCAGTGGAATTGGAGTTTAGATAATTCTAGCATAGATGCTAATATAAAATTAACAGATAATTCTAATTTTATATTTACTCTTAAAAATCAATCAAATATGAAGAAAGATATAGAAATCGATTCTGGATATTTAAGTATCACTTCAGAGAGCAACTCTACAATAGATGGTAATATAAAAGCAACAGGTGGCACTTCTAATATTGTTTTAAACTCAAGTTCTTTTGCAGGCACTATAACCACTTCAGGAGGCAGTATCACACAAGGCAAATTAGGTGGCACACTCACATTGAACGCAGAGTCTAATTCCATTATTGGCAAATCTGCTAATTCTAGTTCAAATGAGCTATTTGCAAGATGGGGAAGCATTGCTGTTAATTTGGATAATTCTACTATGTACGGAAGGATGACTTGGCGAGATGGAACTCTCAATGCTACTTTTAAAAACCATTCCCAATTCATAGGAGATATTGGTGGTGGCATTACACCAAGTACTGTAGATCCTGATTTAAAAAATACTGTTAGTAATGTTACATTTGTTGATTCTTCTATGAAGGGAAATATCGTACTTAAAAGCAAATTAGTATCAAAAATCAACCCTACGACCCTAAATAATGAATTAAAGGTTTCGTTTTCTGGAAATTCCTCCTTTGAAGGTACTGTTAGCACTGATAGCACCGCAGGGACTAATTTAAAAGCAGGAAAAGTTACCTTGGATGCTTCCTTTGATAACACAACTCTTAATATAAAATCTATTTCAGCTACTTCTGCTAGTAGCGACTCTACGCTTAATTTTAAAAATATTTCTAATGCCAAAATAGGAAATATCTCTTTTAATAATGGCACAATAACAGGTGATTTTTCTTCCTCCTCTTTGGGTGATATTATCAACACTTCTCAAAATTCCTCTTTGTCTTTAAAAAATACGCAAGGACAAAGCTATGGAAATATTGGAACAAGTTCTCTTGCATATAATGGAAGTTTATTTGCAAATTTTGATTTTACAGATAATGAAAATTCTAAAACTACTATAGGAAATATTTATCTTGGTTCTAATTCTAAGGCAGATATTTCTTTTAACTTTTCTGTTTCAGATGACAATAATATTATCAACAACAAGCAATCCAATGCAAAAATTACTGGAGGAAATGCCTCTTCTTCTTTTAGTTTTTCTAATATTGGCACCTTATCTTTAAAAACAGATATATTAGACAGCATTACTGATAACACAGGGATTGTTCTAAGTAATATCAAAGGAAACCTTTCTCTCTCTAAGACTAACGTTATCTTAGCCCCCTCCTCTACTGACACATCAACTCCTGATAACACTTCTAGTTTTTCTTTAAGTAAGGCTAATACCTCCTTAGCATTAAATGCAACCTTTGGAAATGCTATGTTGGAAGATAGTGCAAATAGGACTCCTAATATTGTTGCTAATGATTCAAATATTTTTTATACTCTCACAAATACTGCTTCTAGCACCACAAATGCAGAATATGTAAAAGGGAAATCTTCTAATGGAAATATTGGTTATGTGGGAGATAATATTGAAAAACATATCAATTTTGTTTTTACAGAAGGTACCTTTGATAATAAAACAAGTGGTTATACAGGAACTATAAGAGGTGGAACAGCAAATTCTACCTATGGATTTTATAATGCAGGTTCTCTTAATGTTTCTCAAATCACCGATTATTTAGGAACACTCAATCTTTACAATACATTGCTAGTGGATGTGATTGGAAAGACCATTGAAACCAAAGCAGCAGATGGAACTGTCACTTCTACACCCAAAGATGTTTCTATTTCGTTAGATTATTCTAAAAATTCCAATCCTTACGGACTAGGGATTGTAGGAATTGGAAAGCATAACATAACTTTTAACTTCACTGACAATAGTAATGCTATTAAGTTTGGAGGTACTCTTCTAGGAGGAACCACTGATAAAATAGCAGGAAGCAACAATACTGATAATCAAATCACTATTTACGGTTTAGAGGGAGTTGAAAACAAACAAAGTGATTCTAACAACTCTTTAGTTGAACTTTTACATAATGCCGGAGTGATCGGAATTAATGCGGTTGATGGTATTAAAAACTCAAATGGAACTACGGATTCTTTTACTGATTCAAAATCTCAAGCTCATATTTCAGGTTATAAGGATGTTAAGAGTACTGATAAAAATATTATTACTAAAGGCACTACCTTTAAATTCTTAAATACCACTTTTAACTCTGATCTCAAAGAAAGTGATTATGCTTTGGATTTGACCTTCACTTCAGCAGAAGTTGCCAATGAAGCTAATATTAAAAATGCCAATAACGATCCAAGTTCCCCAGTTTTTAACCCTAACACCTCGATTCCTTTAGTGGCTTCTTCTTTTAATGGAGAGTATATTGATTTAGGTAGTAATATTTATGATAATAACCTCTCTTTTTTGGGACAAGGTTCTATTACTAATAAGTCTAATTTGCTTAATGTTACACTAGGAAGTGGCAAAACGAATATAGTAGCAATAGATACGAATTCTACTTTGGTTCTAACAAATACCGATAAAGTAGCAACTAATTCAAGTTTAAAACTTTCTAATACTTCTTTGATAGGCGATTGGAATAATGGAGGGAGCTTTATCTTTGGGGATAATGTTCTTTTAAATGCGGATGGAACATCTTCGCTTGTGAATTCGAAATTCTATGGAAGGCTTTCTAGTAACAACAATTCTGCTTTGAGTGTAATCTTAAATCACAATTCACTCCTATCTAGCTCTGATTCAAATGTAAAAAACTCATATCAAGGAAAATTGAAAAGCACTCCCTCAGGAAGCATAACTTCAATTTTTGATGTTCCTACAATTAATTTTTCTAATACTGATAGCTCCAAAAACAAACTGATTTTAGATAATCCAGGTGGAGTTTTAAAACTCACAGGGCTTAGCAAGACAGTAAGCCTCTCTAGTGATTCTACCCTCACCTCAAAGAATACAAGCATCATTGGGGATATTTATGGAAATAGTTTTCAAACTAGTGCTAATGGTAA
>NZ_JAUYZK010000020.1 GCF_030688855.1 Helicobacter cappadocius
TTGTAAAATTGATATGTTTTTATTTGTCTGATTTGTTCGATATGTTAGTGTGAGATTTTACGGAATTTTGGATTTTTCAGAAGTTCTTTTTCTCAAATAAATTTTAATAAAAGATTGATTTGATGATTTTTTTAAAATATATTCCTAAATAAATAAAAAGATTTTAATAAAGGATAAAAAGATAGAATCAAAAGAAGATTCCCTATCCCTGCATCGACCTACGTTCCCACACCTGAAAGATGCAGTATCATCAGCGAAGAGGAGCTTAACTGCCAGGTTCGGAATGGAGCTGGGTGTTGCCTCCTCTCTATAGACACAAGGAAAAGGGAATTAAAAGCAAGTGCTTTTGCTCTTAATTCCATTTTCCACTATAAAAGAGAATCTATTTTATAATAATAGCCTAGAATATTTCAATCTCGAATTTTGATTAAAAAGTTCATAAAATTCTAAAATCCTAGTAATAAAACCATATACACTCAATAAGGCAGTGATAACATATCCACACCTTTTTATCTATGAATATAAAATAAGCCAAACGGTCTATTAGTAGTAGTCAGCTGAATGTATTGCTACACTTACACATCTACCCTATCAAGCAGGTAGTCTTCCTGCGACCTTCAGGGAAAGTTAATCTTGGAGTTGGCTTCCCGCTTAGATGCTTTCAGCGGTTATCACATCCGTGCGTAGCTACCCAGCGGTGCTCTTGGCAGAACAACTGGTACACTAGTGGCACGTCCATCCCGGTCCTCTCGTACTAGGGACAGCTCTCCTCAACTTTCCTACGCCCACGGCAGATAGGGACCGAACTGTCTCACGACGTTCTGAACCCAGCTCGCGTACCGCTTTAAATGGCGAACAGCCATACCCTTGGGACCTGCTCCAGCCCCAGGATGCGATGAGCCGACATCGAGGTGCCAAACCTCCCCGTCGATGTGAGCTCTTGGGGGAGATCAGCCTGTTATCCCCGGGGTACCTTTTATCCTTTGAGCGATGGCCCTTCCACACAGAACCACCGGATCACTATGACCGACTTTCGTCTCTGCTCGACTTGTTTGTCTTACAGTCAGGCTGGCTTATGCCATTACACTCAACTTGCGATTTCCAACCGCAATGAGCCAACCTTTGCAAGCCTCCGTTACTTTTTAGGAGGCGACCGCCCCAGTCAAACTACCCACCAGGCATTGTCCTGCTTGAGGATAACTCAAGCCAGTTAGCAGACAGAAACATTAAGGGTGGTATCTCAAGGATGGCTCCATCTCCACCGGAGTAAAGATTTCAAAGCCTCCCACCTATCCTGCGCATAATGTTCCCATCGGCAGTGCCAAGCTGTAGTAAAGGTCCACGGGGTCTTTCCGTCTTGCCGCGGGTAGGAGGAATTTTCACCTCCACTACAATTTCACTGAATCTCTGGTTGAGACAGCTCCCATCTCGTTACGCCATTCATGCAGGTCGGTATTTAACCGACAAGGAATTTCGCTACCTTAGGACCGTTATAGTTACGGCCGCCGTTTACTCGGGCTTCAATTCAAAGCTTCGCATTGCTGCTGACTAATCCTCTTAACCTTCGAGCACCGGGCAGGCGTCACACCTTATACTTCCTCTTACGAGTTTGCAAAGTGCTGTGTTTTTGGTAAACAGTCGGGAGGGACTCTTTGCTGAGACCACATTGCTGTGGCACACCTTATCGCGAACTTACGGTGCTAGTTTGCAGAGTTCCTTAACCAGAGTTCTTTCACGCGCCTTAGAATACTCATCTCATCTACCTGTGTCGGTTTACGGTACGGGCAACCATTGCTAAACTTAGAGGCTTTTCTTGGCACGACGGTATCAGCGATTCTCCTATCGATCCGAAGATTTCAAAGAGCCTGTAAGGTTTCGAATACAGAGGTGGATTTACCTGTCCTCCAATCTACGCCCTTCGACCAACACTTCCATCAGTTGGCTCGCTTAACCCTATGCGTCCCCCCATCGCACACAATGGTTGGTATAGGAATATTAACCTATTTGCCATCGACTACCCATTTCTGACTTGTCTTAGGACCCGACTAACCCTACGATGACGAGCATCGCGTAGGAAACCTTAGATTTACGGCGAATATGATTCTCACATATTTTATCGCTACTCATTCCTGCATGCTCACTTCGCATCGCTCCAGCACTCCTTACCGGTATACCTTCAACGCTGATACGAACGCTCTTCTACCACTGTGCATCAGCACAATCTACGAATTCGGTGTCTATCTTAGCCCCGTTATATTTTCAGCGCGCAATCACTAGACCAGTGAGCTGTTACGCTTTCTTTAAAGGATGGCTGCTTCTAAGCCAACCTCCTGGTTGTCTGAGTAACTGTACATCTTTTTCCACTCAGAATAGAACTTTGGGACCTTATTCGGTAGTCTGGGTTGTTCCCCTTTTGACGATTGATTTTATCACCCACCGCCTGACTCCCAAGATACGGTAATAGGTATTCGAAGTTTGACAGGGTTTGGTACCGCGGTGAGCAGCCCTAGCCCAATCAGAGCTCTACCCCCTATTACTATCACTTGAGGCTATACCTAAATATATTTCGAAGAGAACCAGCTATCACTAAGTTTGTTTGGCCTTTCACCCCTATCCACAGCTCATCCCAACCCGTTTCAATGGGTACGAGTTCAGTCCTCCGCGAGCTATTACACTCGTTTCAACTTGGCCATGGATAGATCACTTAGCTTCGGGTCTGCAGCATCTGACTAAACGCCCTATTAAGACTCGCTTTCGCTACGGCTTCGCGTTTGCTTAACCTTGCCAGATACCACAACTCGCAGGATCATTATGCAAAAGGCAGTCCGTCACCCTGATAAATCATAGGGCTCCGAATGATTGTAGGCAGATGGTTTCAGGTTCTATTTCACTCCGCTCACTGCGGTTCTTTTCACCTTTCCCTCACGGTACTTGTTCGCTATCGGTCAAAGAGTAGTATTTAGGGTTGGAGAGTGGTCTCCCCTGCTTCAGTCCGGATTTCTCGTGTCCTGACCTACTCTGGATACTGCTACCTATGAATAACTTTTCGCATACGGGGCTATCACCCTCTGTGACTTACCTTTCCAGGTAATTCTGCTAAATTATTCAAGTGGATATTGCAGTCCACAACCCCAAGTGCAAGCACTTGGTTTGCCCTGTTCCCCGTTCGCTCGCCGCTACTAAGAGAATCTCTTTTGATTTCTTTTCCTCTAGGTACTGAGATGTTTCACTTCCCTAGGTTCGCTCCATTAAAGGTAACTAGCATCTCTACTAGTTGGGTTGCCCCATTCGGAAATCTATGGATCAAAGCTTCTTGACAGCTCCCCATAGCTTATCGCAGTCTAGTACGTCCTTCATCGCCTCTCTTTGCCAAGGCATCCACCATCTGCCCTTAAAAGCTTATTTAACAAATCCAAGATAAATCTTGAATCTGGCTTTCAAAGTATGATAAAACTGTGTGAATATTCTAAAGTTATCACTGCCTTATTGAATGTATGTATCACTCTATGTATCTGAATATCAAATATTTAAAGCTCAAACTCACTCTCAATAAAAAACAGAGTTAATTGTAGTTTCATTACTATTTTTTAGGCTATTAACAATAAAATTTTAAATAACATTTAGACAAAAGTCTAATTCAAACCTTTATGGCTTCACAAGCTTAAAGACTCTGATTAAACTTCCTATAAAACATCAACGATGTCTTATTATACTATCATCTATTTATCTAATGTATGGAACTACATACACTCTATAAATGATATATCAAATACGATTTTAAAAATCTACCAAGAGAAGATTTCAATAAGAGGAAATTATTGGTGGAGAATAGCGGGATCGAACCGCTGACCTCCTGCGTGCAAAGCAGGCGCTCTCCCAGCTGAGCTAATTCCCCTAATGGTGGGCTTAAGAGGAGTTGAACCTCTGACCTCACCCTTATCAGGGGTGCGCTCTAACCACCTGAGCTATAAGCCCCTATAACATCCTCTTATTTTTATGCTTCATCGACTGAAATCAATCCCTGAAAACTAAGCAAGAAAAAGAAGTTAACTATCTGAATGTTTATTTTTTAAAAATGATGATTAAGATAAACAAATATCTTAATAAATCTCTAGAAAGGAGGTGATCCAACCGCAGGTTCACCTACGGTTACCTTGTTACGACTTCACCCCAGTCGCTGCATCCGCCGTGGACGGTAGCCAATTTAGCATCCCGGCTTAAGGCGAATACAACTCCCATGGTGTGACGGGCGGTGAGTACAAGACCCGGGAACGTATTCACCGTGACATTGCTGATTCACGATTACTAGCGATTCCAGCTTCATGTAGTCGAGTTGCAGACTACAATCCGAACTGAGAGATGTTTTTGAGATTTGCTCCACTTCGCAGTATTGCCTCTCTTTGTACATCCCATTGTAGCACGTGTGTAGCCCTAGGCGTAAGGGCCATGATGACTTGACGTCGTCCTCACCTTCCTCCTCCTTACGAAGGCAGTCTCCTTAGAGTGCTCAGCCGAACTGTTAGCAACTAAGGACGAGGGTTGCGCTCGTTGCGGGACTTAACCCAACATCTCACGACACGAGCTGACGACAGCCGTGCAGCACCTGTTTTCAAGGTCTAGCAAGCTAGACACTCCGCTATTTCTAGCAGATTCTATCAATGTCAAGCCTAGGTAAGGTTCTTCGCGTATCTTCGAATTAAACCACATGCTCCACCGCTTGTGCGGGTCCCCGTCTATTCCTTTGAGTTTTAATCTTGCGACCGTACTCCCCAGGCGGGATGCTTAATGCGTTAGCTGCATTACTGGAAGGACAAGCCTCCCAACAACTAGCATCCATCGTTTAGGGCGTGGACTACCAGGGTATCTAATCCTGTTTGCTCCCCACGCTTTCGCGCATCAGCGTCAGTAATGTTCCAGCAGGTCGCCTTCGCAATGAGTATTCCTCTTGATCTCTACGGATTTTACCCCTACACCAAGAATTCCACCTACCTCTCCCATACTCTAGATCAACAGTTTCAAATGCAGTTCTGTAGTTAAGCCACAGGATTTCACATCTGACTTATTGACCCGCCTACGCGCTCTTTACGCCCAGTGATTCCGAGTAACGCTTGCACCCTCCGTATTACCGCGGCTGCTGGCACGGAGTTAGCCGGTGCTTATTCCCAAGATACCGTCATTATCTTCTCTTGGAAAAGGAGTTTACAATCCTAAAACCTTCATCCTCCACGCGGCGTTGCTGCTTCAGGGTTTCCCCCATTGAGCAATATTCCCTACTGCTGCCTCCCGTAGGAGTCTGGACCGTGTCTCAGTTCCAGTGTGTCCGTTCACCCTCTCAGGCCGGATACCCGTCATAGCCTTGGTGAGCCATTACCTCGCCAACAAGCTGATAGGACATAGGCTGATCCTTTAGCGAAATTCTTTCCCCCGTAGGGAGTATCTAGTATTAATCACCGTTTCCAGTGGCTATCCCAGACTAAAGGGCACATTACCTATGCATTACTCACCCGTGCGCCACTAATCCATCTCATAGCAAGCTATAAGACTTCATCGTTCGACTTGCATGTATTAGGCACGCCGCCAGCGTTCACTCTGAGCCAGGATCAAACTCTCCATAAAAGTTAAGTTTGTCCTCTCTCTTAGTGTCTCTTTTTAATCACAAATTTTATCACTCTATATTTCAAGGGTCATAAACGAGTTGTATTCAAATAGATATTAACAACTAAGAGAAATAGTCTTATTTAAAAATGAAATATATAAAATATCCATATCAAATAGTTTGACTTCATTTCTCTTGCTTAGATTTCAAAGATCGTTACTCAATCAACAAATATAAAATTAGAGATCATTTCTGATTTTAAAATATATCTGAAAAATTCAAGTAAAAGAACAACCACCAAATAGAACACATTTACAAGCTAAAATCGACAACACTTTTTACTCAAAAGGTTTCAATCTCAGAAAACTTAATGATAAATACCAGAGAGTTTTTAAATGAGGCTCACCTGAATGGGAGTGGAATATTACAAACATATAGCTTAATATTGGCTTAGGAAATTAGAAGCTTTGGATAGAAATGGAGAAAAATAAATAAGGTTTAGGGGAAT
>NZ_JAUYZK010000021.1 GCF_030688855.1 Helicobacter cappadocius
AGACAACAGCTATCAAGCACAATCAGGCATTCAAAATGTCCTCTTTGATTTTGGAGGTTCTTCCACAGATGCTAATGGCATGTATAAAATGAATGGCTCTATCTTACAAGGGGATAAAACAAAAGATTCTAGCTATACCCTCTCTAATTTGGGTTCTATTGATATTAATAACATTGATGTGAGCACAGAAGGAAGCACAGGTGAAAAAGATTTCTATGATGTATTGAATAAAACCATCAATGCAACTAATTACGACCAAAAAGACTCTAAAGGAAATTCCCTCTCAGCTCTGCAACTTCAAAATGGAACACTTGGTCTTATTCAAACTTCTATCAGTGGAGATATTAACTGGAATAAAATCAAGGATTCATCTAGCACAGAAGAAAGTCCTGTTTATGATAGAAACATCACTTTGGATGCTACTTTTAATGATACCTATCATCTAAGTGGTTCTTTAAAAGGAGATGGCAAAAAAGACATTGTCTTTACTGGGGATAAAAGTTTCAATAAAGACATCACTCCAACCCAAGTAGGAGTGAGTGCAGCTGCTACTACTATACAAGGAGGGGATAGCGATTCTAGCTATAGCTTTGATGATGTTGGAATTATCAATCAAAACACCTTTGATAATCTCTTAAATGGTGGATATGAAACAACAGATGGCAACACACAAGGCAAGGCTTCTAATGTAGGAACTTTTAACTTTAATGGAAGCACAGCAATCATAGCTAATATCACAGATGCAAAAGACAATGCCAATATTACTTCTCAAACCATCAACTTAGGAACAGGAGATAATTCTACTGGAGTGATTATAAGAGGGGATATTTCCACAACAGCTAAAGTGAATGCAAAATTCGGAGTGGGATCAGTTGTAGATATCAACAATAAAAATAAAGATTCCATCTATGATTTTAGTGCCTTTGATGCTTCTAGTGCTCCTATCATAGCTAATATTAATTTAGATACCAAAGATAATTCTTCTGATGGGATTAAAAAAGCTTCTATCAAAGGATTGGATAATGGAAGGGTTTCTTTAATAGGCACTATTAATGATAGCAATCAAACATTTAACACTGAAGCAACAGATACAGATGCTTCTAGTGCAGCAACTATCAAGACAACTAATAATTATAAATTTGGAGATTGGAGCAATGATAAAACAAGGGCAGATTCTAAATCTTCTTGGCTTGTAACAGGAGATTCTTCTGTAGCTTCCTTGCTCTTTTATAACCATAGTCCAGCAGAACAAGCTGCAGCTCTTGCTTCTTCTACTTTCTCTAATGCAGGAAGCATCATTGATTTAAGAGGAGCTAGAATATTAGCTCAAGACACTGCTTTTACTGCTGCTAAAATGATTGCAGGGGCAAGTGATCTAAGCTCTACTTCTGAATTTACCCCCACTACATTAGAAGTGCAGAGTGCGAATTTAGATAATGCTATCTTCCGTTTAGGTGTAGATACCACCACTAAAACAGCAGATTATCTTAAAATCGATTCTCTTGCACTTGATTCAACAGATACATCTAAATCTATTGGATATAGAACGAGCAATGTTTTACAAGTGTATTTAGAACAAGGAAGTACAGATATCAAAGCTCCAATACTTCTAGCTACTGTTACAGATCCTACATCAACTGATGCAAGTAAGCCTAATATACAAGCTCAATTCTTCAAAGCCGTTGGTTACTCTGAAGGACTTTATAATATCAATCCTATTGTTTCTGCAAAATATGGCAATCCTACACAAATGCCAAATCCTGATGAGGATGCTAAAGCATCAGAAGATGCACCTGCACCAAGTGATACATCATCTACAACCTCTAGTGATACAAGCACAACTGCTCTGAGTTCAGCAATAATAGCAGCTAGTGATACAAGCACTCCTTCATCATCATCTAGTACAGATACAGCTTCAAGTGATGGGGCATCTAGTGCTTCTATGGTTGATCCTAGTTCAATGTCTTGGTATCTCACAGGCTTTAATGTGGCAGCAAATACTTCTAGTGTGCAGACCATCTCTGGCACATTAGGAACTTTCTATAGAGATTTTAGAATCGCTACTAATAATTTGAATTTAAGAATGGGAGAGCTTAGAAACAACTCTGCTTCTCAAGGAGTATGGGCTAGGATTATCAATGGATTAGGAAGTGATAATAGCAACAATCAAGATTTCTACACCACACTCCAAGCTGGATATGATTATCAATTTGATGTAGCAGGAGGAGTGAATTATCTAGGAGTGGATGCTGAAGCTTCAATGATTTCTTCTAAAGGGGATGCTTATAGTTCTACTGGAAGAAATCTGGGAATTGGAATTTATAACACTTATATAATGGACAATGGTTTTTATGTGGATGCTTCTTTTAAATATTTGAACTTAGGCAATAGAATCTCTATTAAAAACTCTGCACTCTTAAGTGATAGCACTTCAAGTTTGACTTCTAATGCTTTTTTACTTGGAGCAGAAGTGGGTTATCGCTATAGTTTAGATACTTTAATGAAAAAGATGAAAGCTCCAAGCAATGCTTATACACAAGGGTATTACATAGAGCCTCAATTAGAGATGATATATGGCTATATAGGAGGCAATAGTTATGATCTCATGATGAATAACGCTTCTATCAATGCTTCTTTAGCAGGAAATAACGCACTTATCTCAAGAGTTGGAGCTGTGCTAGGCAAACATTTTAAATATGATAATGGAATGCTTTTAGATCTAAGAGTGGGGCTTTCTTATATCAATGAACTCAATACAGGTGGAGAAGTGAGCTTGTCTCAACAAGTAGGTGTAGCTTCAAGCTTTGCTCCTATTGATGTGGCAAGTTTGGCAAACAACAAACTCAATCTCTCCTTAGGAGCTAATATGAAGCTCAGTGATGATTGGAGATTGTATGCAGATGTGAGCAGAACCTTCTTAGGGGTTTATAATATTGATTATAACCTCAATGTCGGAGCAAGATTTAGCTTTGGTAAAAAAGTAAGTGATTTAGAAAAACAAATTACAGAGGGTAAAAATAAACA
>NZ_JAUYZK010000022.1 GCF_030688855.1 Helicobacter cappadocius
ATATACGGCGGATTGCCAATCACGAGATCAAACCCTACAAAATCCCCTTCTTCATCTAACACTTCAGGGAATTCAAAACGCCATTCAAAACTATCTCCTTTTCTTAATTGTTCTAGGTGTTCAAAATCACTCTTGATAGATTCTAGGAGTTTTAGCCCTACTTTATCTAACTCATCAGGAGTTTTTATTGGCTCTGAGGAACTAGAAATACCTTCAAGACCTTTTTGAAATTTGATGGGATTGTTTTTGGGTTTGCCTTTTTCATCATAGAGACTATCAGTAATAATCCTTTCTATTTCAAATCCAAAATCTGAATCTCGAAATTTTTGTTCCCATTTGAATATATCCTCTCCATATTTACCAACAAACTCCCTGACAGATTTCTCCAAACTCTGTGTTCTCTTATCCCATTTGATAAAATGCTCTTTTAGCATTGTTTTAATGCTACTAATTTTTTGCGTGATGAGCGTTTTGTTTCCTAGTGCTTCTTTGTATAGGCTTACTTGAGTTTTGTAGTCCTCTATGGCTGTTTTGAGATTTCGGGTAAATTCAATTGTGAGTCCTGTGGTGAGCTTGGTATTTATCGGAAAATTCGATATGAGTGAATTCCCTGCTTTGATATTGATATCGATATTAGGAAGGGTCTGCAGATATTTACGCTCTATGTCCTCATAATAGCTATATTTTAGGAGTTCTATCCATAATCTTAGCCTAGTGATTTCACAGGAGTTTGGGTTGATATCCACGCCAAAGAGGCAGTTTTCAATGATGCCTTTTTTTGTATTGAAGATTGCTTTTTGGATTTTGTGTGATTCTATCTCCTTGTGAGCGGGGATGCAGTAGCTTATGATTTCTCCATTTTGACCTTTGATGATGATTTCATCATTACTAAGCTCTAAGCTGATGTCTTTGAGTTTACGGCCTTGCTCATCGCAGAGGATACCTAGTTTGTATTTGATATAGATGAGTTCATTGAGAGCAGAAACGAGAAAATGCCCACTTCCTACCGCAGGATCGCAGATGGTGATACTATGGAAAATCTTGTTAGCTTCTTGTATATCATCTATTTTGTTATAGAGTTCATCAATGGTTTTGCAACCCCAGTTTTTAGCAGAGTTGAATTTATCTATCACGATCTTTGTGATAGACTCTCTACACATATAGCTAGTGATAAAACTTGGAGTATAAAAACTTCCTTCTTTATAGCCATTTAGCTTTTCAAATACTAGTCCTAACACAGCGGAGTTGATCAGCTTATCGAAGTTTATCTTTGTGTGATTTTCTATATCTTGTGGTGTGGTCGTAAAATCATAAGAGTGTAAGAAGCTAAAAAGATACTCTAGCAAGGGGAGAGAATCTTTATTTTTATATTCGCTATCTTTTTTTAAAACAGAAGATTTGTAGAGTTCTAGGGGGTTGGAATCTAAGGATCTGATCTGTTTGTTTTTGCCACCTTTTTTTTCATCTTCTTTTTCTAAGGTTGTTTTTTCAAACAAGCTTGAATTCAGATACGGAATATTTTCTAATCCTTTTGGGATTTGCGTTCTGCTTGATTCTTTTTTTGCTAGGACATCAAAAAATAGCTGGTTGAAAATCTTAAAATCAGGAATAATCTCCAAATCCAAAAATGGCTTTTTGATATGCCCAAAGGAGAGCAACATCGACTCTAATAGCCGCAAAAATAAGATTCGGTTATTCCAAGTGGTGAGCAGTGAGAATATATCTTCAAAATCATCTTGTACATTGAATCCCAGATTTTTTGTGATGGAATCTAGGAATGTATTTTGAGTGTTAGAAGGAATGATGATGACTTTGCCATTTTCTAGTTTTTCTTGCAATCCCAAAATATACAATAGCTCATCATAAAATCCCTGATTGAGAGTGTTGGCATCAATAAACATCTTTTGTTTGAGTAGAACTGCTGGGCTTAATACTGCATAAATAAGGGCAATATCCATTGTATCTGTTTGGGTGAGATCAAAATACACATAAGAAATTTCACTATTTAGCTTAGGGAGATATTCTGCTAGGTCATCATAAAATTTTTCCGTTGTAGTGTCGTTGCCTTCTTTTAGATCGGTATTTTTGAATGCTTTTAAGATGGTTTTATCCTTGCTGAAGCATTGATAGTATTCTTTTGCATCGATGATATAAAAGCAGTTCAGATTACACAAGATGATATGTTTGATGTTGTTGTTATTGTTTGAAATGCTTTCGCGTAGATAATACAAGATCGACTCGCAAAATGCCTTTGATTCTAGTGTTTCTGCATTAGCTGGAAATTGAGATTTATTTTTGAGGGATTTTGCTTCGATGATGACTTTGGCTTCGCCTTCTTCAAAGATAGTTGCATCGATCCTGCCTTTGGTATTGATTGTGTATTTGAAACACTGGGTCAAAAAGCTATTGATAGCGTTTTTGTGATGTTCTTCGCTTTCTTCTTTGTCGGTTTGTTGGAGTTTTGAGATATGGGATTTGAATTCATCTACCTGTGATTTTGAGGGGTTGATTTGAGAACTGAGATTGCCTAGAAAATCTTGAAGTGAAAGCCTGTTGTATTTCATAATCTCTGCCTAGATAAAAGGATATTTTTGAGGTAGATTATAATAAAAGTTTCTTTAAACAATACAATCAAGCACAATATAATTAAATAAAACTATAAGATCAGATAAATTCACCTTCGGTATTTTTTGGAGAACTTTGCAGGGCAAATATATCGGCAAATTCTTTGCGGTTGTATTTATCTATGGCGGCTCTACCTATCATCGCAGCATTATCAGAACAAAACTCTAGAGGTGTGAGTAATAGCTTGGCTTGAAAATCATTACAGAG
>NZ_JAUYZK010000023.1 GCF_030688855.1 Helicobacter cappadocius
TCTACCCTCACCTCAAAGAATACAAGCATCATTGGGGATATTTATGGAAATAGTTTTCAAACTAGTGCTAATGGTAAAAATAACTATAAAGGAACCCTTTTAGCCAATCTCTCCTTTGATAGTACCACTTCTAATCCTAGTTTTTATCAAAGTCAAAGCACAGATACTATCTATGGTCTTGCAGATGGTTCTTCTCTTTCATTTGTTGGAAAAGGAGCACTTAGAAGTTCCAAATACGATAGCACTACAGGAAAAGATAGCGGAAGTGTGAATTTGTATTTAGGGGTGAATTATGAAAACCTCAATATTTCTGTTTTAAACACAGGCGGGACTTTAAACCTCTTGCAAAATCAATTTGATCACAATAGCAATGACCTCAAATGGGCAAAAGGAACATACAACTTTAAAGGGGTGAATATCAGTGTTGCAAATGGCCTTGATTCAGATAATAATAATACCAATGTGAATATGGTCTTTGCTAATGCAGATACTGCTAATGCTAATAACCTTCTTCAAACTGAAGATAACAGCCTTATTACTTCTAGCACAGATGCTAGTGGAAATACTAAAAATATCAATGACTACATAGAGGCTTCTAGCCTTAATGTAGGAGGAAGTGTGAATTTAAGAGGAGGGGATAATCATTTTACCTTCATTGGAGATAAAGCTTTAAGCACCACTACAAAAACCCCCATTGCCTTAGCAGGAAATCCTGATGGAATTAAAGCAACCATTAATTTTATCAACGCAGGTAATGCTCTATTAGCAGATACTTCTTCAATTGATAGCACTTTAAATACAGCTGGAAGTATTTTATTTAGTTCTAATGTTGCAACTTCCAATAATGCAGGAGGCAATGCAAATTATATTTACAATGTTTTTGGAAGCAATATTTCTAATGCGATTGTTTCTGCTAGTAGTTATACTTCTACAGATAAGAAATATAATGCTCAAGCTAAAGTTAGCTTCAATGCCATCTTTGATAGTAGGGATTTAGACAATAGAGTAGATAGCAATAACAATGCACAAACTTCTTTGCAATACTATAGTGATAATAATGCTATTGGAGATGCTAAATTAAAAATTTCCAAATCTTCTTTAAGTGGCACCCTCACTTTAGGCTCTGATGCAACACAGGCTAATAATATTGTAGCTCATCTTGCTTTTTATGGTAAAGATGCACTAGGTAATAGCGGGAAAATCATCGGGGGAGATAGCTCTTCAACACTCATATTAGATGGAAGTGGAAGCTTTAAAAAAGATTCTGATGATAAACTTGTAAGCGATGATAATAGCTTTAATTTCTCTGCTATTAAGGGCTTTAATGGAAGTGCTTATATCCTCAATTCTACTTTAAGTGCAGCCTTAGAAGATAAAAGTGGAGTTTCTCTTAGCACAGGTGCAAATGTTAGTAGTGGAAGTGGAGCTAACTCCCTGCCTGAAAACTCCCCTCAAAATACAGATGGAACTAAATTTGATAGTTCTGATAGCTCTGCTTCAAAGTTACAATCACTCAATATTACTTTTAATGCCACTAGTGATTCTTTAAAAGCAGGAATGGAACAATACAACAAAGAGCAGCAAATTCAAGATGTAGCAACTTCTGCTTATCTAAGCTCTGATGCTTCTAGCTTTATTAGTGAGCATATCATTGGAGATATGAAAGATAGTGCTGGAAATTCTTTGAATTTAGATCTAAACAATGCACATACTATAGATAAAGCCATTGGTTATACTACTTCAGCATTGAATGTGAATTTTATAGGAAGTGATTCAATAAAACCAGCTTATAGTAAAACCTGCACCAACTCTTCTGATAGCTCTACTTGCACTTATAGTGCTTCTAAAGATGATTCAGGTTCTATCTTAGGTTTTTATATCCATGATGATAATGCTAAAAATATCTATAACTTTATTGACTTTGGA
>NZ_JAUYZK010000024.1 GCF_030688855.1 Helicobacter cappadocius
TAGAATCCAAATACAAAGACCACAAACTCAAAGGTGAGTATAAAGACTTTAGAGAATGCCACATCAAGCCAGACTTGCTTCTTATTTATAAAATAGACAAAGAGGTTTTAATCTTAGCTTGTATCGCGATTGGTTCTCATAGCGATTTGTTTTAATCTATTAGATATTTATCCCCCCTCTATTATTTATCTTTTTCCCTTATAAAAATATTTTATAAAATCAAAACTTCCAATAAAATTTTGATTTTCTTCATTTACTATTCATTTGCCATATGAAAACACCTATTTTGCGTAAAATTTATTCAAAAATATATATTTTTGGACATAGTAATTTTCAAAACTATATCTTTTTTTAATTTCAAATTTTTTCTATTCTTTTTTCCATCAAGCCAAAAGCTGATAAATCCAAAAAATAATCAAGGAGAAACAATGGAAGAAAGCAACCATTTAACCAAAGAAGAAGCAGTGGAACTTGCTAAATATGGTATTGAAGTGCAAACTCAAAGCCAAGCCATAGAAATAGCATTGCTAGAACAAGAAATAGAAAAAAACAATAAAGGAGAATAACAATGTCCCAAAATACACAAGAACAAAATGTTCAAAACAATGAAGTTAATACAGAGAAGAAAAAATGGGAAGATTACACCTTAGCAGAGAAAAAAGAAAGCTATCTTAGGCTTGTGGTCAAAGAAATCGCAGAGGCTATTAAAAATGACTATGCTCCTTTTACCAAAGAAGCTAAAAATCTTCCAAGAGCATACAATGGGAGTAATGGACTTCCTTATACCAATTTGAACTCTTTAATGCTAGATATTAAGCAAAAACAATATGGGTATGAAGATAATGTATGGATTTCTTTAAATGATGCTAAGTTTTTAAAAGCTACCAAAGAAGAAATTGATAGCATTTTTAATAACAAGAATATTCCAAAAGCTCAAGTTTCCTATATCAAAACTTTTGAAATTGAATTTGTTTATAAACTTGATAAAGATGGCAATAAAATCCCCTTACTTGATGAAAATGGAAACCAAAGAATGAACCAAAATGGCAAACCTCTCTTTGAAATTGCCACAGAA
>NZ_JAUYZK010000025.1 GCF_030688855.1 Helicobacter cappadocius
TTACCCGTGCTGTTTTTTGTTACACCTATGTTGTTGTAGATTTTACCTTCGAATTTGGCATTGTTTTTGAAGTTGAAAATGAAGCCTGCGTTCTGATTTTTAATTCTCATACCTTCAGTTATCTTAGCTAGAGTGAAATTTCCTTTTAAGGTCGAATTATCCACATTGATGACTTTTTTAGGTTTGCTGTTAGCATCAACACTCCATGAAGTCCATCCTACAGGATCTACGATAGAAGTAATAGTTCCCATATCCAGTGTGGATTGGTTCATGACATTTACTGTCAAATCCCCAACACGATAGCCAAAATTAGTTATCTTCAAATTAGAGTTATGATCTACATTGATAAGCCCACGACCAGAAAGAGTAACAGCAAAATTTTGTATAGTAACTTTTGCTTGATTGTCAAGATTGAGACCATAAGAAAACCAAGATGTATTCCAACCAATCGTTTTAAAGTCAGTAATATCAGCTACCGCTCCATTTTTGAAGGTAAATACTGGAGCATTAGCACTAATATAAGCATTCCCTACAAAAGCCTTGCCTTTGAGGGAAGTATCCGTGTTTCCATTGTAGTTACCATCAAAGGTATAATAAGTAGGGATGGCATATGCGCCAAAATAAAAACCAAAGTTACCTTTATAAACGGCATTTTTGAAATACATATCGATATTTTGACCATTTCTGACAAGAAGCATATCTTTGACTGTTCTATTTGTGTCACTACCATTAGCATAAAAACTATATGTATACGGGGTTGGCTTTAATATCGCATTATTGATAGTAAAAGTAGCTTTTCCATCAGGATTTCTATAATTTATATTTGTGCTTTCTGTAAAATGATAAACATCATTTTTATTACTGTCTTTGGTGATATTAAATAACCCATTTTTAGAAAAAGTCACCCGGGTGACTTTTTCTAAAAATGGGTTATTTAATATCACCAAAGACAGTAATAAAAATGATGTTTATCATTTTACAGAACTCAATGTAAGTGGTAATCCAGGAAATTATAAAAGTCCTAGCGGAACGGCTACCTTTTATATCGACAGTGCAATATTGGATGCACAAAGTCAAAAAATCCGAGTCGCAAATGGTCAAAATATCGATATGTATTTCAAAAATGCTGTTTATAAAGGTGACTTTATTTTTGATCAGGGTGGATATGCCATCCCTACTTACTATACCTTTGATGGTAACTACAATGGAAACACTGATACTTCTCTCAAAGGCAAGGCTTTTGTAGGGAATGCTTATATTAATGCTAATGCTCCAGTATTTACCTTCAAAAATGGAGCGGTAGCTGATATTACTGACTTTAAAACAAGTTCATTCAACGCATCTTGGTTTTCTTATGGTTTGAATCTTGATAGTGCTTCAAAAGTATCTATAAATAATTTCTCTGTTACACTTGGTATTGGTGTTATCAATGTAAAAAATCAATCCGATCTAAAAATAAATACCTTTGGATACCGTGTTGGGGATTTGACCGTTAATGTAACCAATCAGTC
This sequence comes from Helicobacter cappadocius, assembly GCF_030688855.1. GTDB lineage: Bacteria > Campylobacterota > Campylobacteria > Campylobacterales > Helicobacteraceae > Helicobacter_J > Helicobacter_J cappadocius. Next base: position 1,512 of record NZ_JAUYZK010000025.1, read on the forward strand.
AGTACTAGATATGGGGACTGTCACTTCTACACGAGGACCTGATGATGGTTGGACTTGGGGAGTTGATGCCCCACCTACACCTAAAAAAGTCATCAATGTGGATAACTCAACTTTGAAAGGGAATTTTACCTTAGCCCCACAGATTGATGGTTGGCCAATTAAGAATAAAAGTACGGGATTTCAATTCAACTTCAAAAACAATGCCAAATTCGAAGGTAAAATCTACAACAACATAGGTGTAACAAAAAACAGCACGGGTAA
>NZ_JAUYZK010000026.1 GCF_030688855.1 Helicobacter cappadocius
AAAGGAAATACAATGATAACAAGAAGAAAAGCTATAGCTACAATGGGTGCAGTGGGTGTAGGACTTGCTAGTGCTGCAAGTGCAGATGAAAAAAAATCTAGCAGTATTTTAATAAAAAATGCTACGGTTTTTGATGGATATGATCAATTGCCCGGTTCTCAAGATGTATTGATAAAAGATAATAAAATCTCCAAAGTAGGTCCTAATCTCAAAGCTGATGAGAAGACAAAAATCATTGATGCAAAAGGAAAATTCCTAATGCCTGGTCTCTCTGATGCGCATTGGCATACTGTATTTGCAGCAGCAACTTTTGATGATTTTAATATGCCTGATCAAGGGCTTGTTTTGGCCAATGCTATACAAGAAACCAAGCGAACTGTCTTAAGAGGCTTTACCACTGTGCGAGATGTAGCAGGGGGTGTTTTTGGCATCAAAAAAGCTATTGATGAAAAAATCATCACAGGTCCTAGAATCTTTCCAAGTGGAGCATTTGTTTCTCAAACTTCAGGACATGGGGATATGAGAGAGATCACTGATCCACCTTCCAGATATGGTGGAGTTCAAAGCGTGATGGAGAAAGCGGGAGATTTTGTCCTAGCTGATGGTGTAGATGAAGTGCTTACAGCTGTGAGATGGCAGCTTAAAAAAGGTGCTTCACAGATAAAAATCGGAGCAGGAGGAGGAGTGATTAGCCATTTTGATCCGATGGATTCACTTCAATTCACGCTTCCTGAAATCAAAGCCGCTACAAGTGCTGCTAGAGATTGGGGTACTTATGTATGTTCCCATGTATATAGCGATGCAGGGGTGAATCGTGCCATTGATGGAGGGGTGAAGTCTATTGAGCATGGACAACAAACCTAATAAAATCCTCAAATAGTAAATGAAGGTAAATGAAAAAAATACACATCTGGCCTAATTTTTGTAAAAATCCAGTCAAAATTGAGATGATTTTGGTAATAATATATCTTTTTAGAAATATATAAAATATTATTTTCTAATTTCTTATTTCATACATAAAGTCTCATTATAGACCTTATAATAACCTTATTAATATCATATAAATTATATTTATTTTTCCTTTTTATATATTTTTTTAGAACCTTCTTTTGGTGTTTTCAGACTTTAAGAATAGTTTAAACATATTTTGATAGAAAATGATTTATAATTCCCTTGCGAAAAATATTATTAAACAATAAAGGGAATTCCTATGACAACTAGTACTTTTATACAAACGATTTTAAGATTTGATGCCCAAAAAACTCGTGCAAGAAATTTATATTCCCCCCCCCCCATTGGGTTATTAGAAGTATCCTCTCTAAATGCTTCTAATGATGGCTTGGAAACTAAAAAATCTAATAAAACTTTTTTTCCTCTTTTTTCTTTAGTACTCTCTACTTTTTTGTTGCCTTTTACTGCTGATATAGCAAAAGCAGATGATCCTCTCTCTATAGATCATGGTAATCGCTACCGTGTTGAAGCATATAGTTCAGGTGATGCTAGGTGTCTTTTAAATGGAAGCGGTCCTTGTGCAAGGGTGACTTTTTCTAAAAATGGGTTATTTAATATCACCAAAGACAGTAATAAAAATGATGTTTATCATTTTACAGAA
>NZ_JAUYZK010000027.1 GCF_030688855.1 Helicobacter cappadocius
CATATCTTTTGATGTCTCTGCCTCGCAATATGGGTCGAATGATTTGTACAGTTCGTTCTCTCTCTGTGAGATAAACTACTTCTTCATCCCCTTCATTAGCCCTTATATATTGTTCATTGATGAGTTTGAAGGGTAGTTTAGAGGCTTCTGTATCATCACAGGCATTTAGTATCTCATCTTTTTTCTCTGTATCGATAATGAAGGCTTCGTTATAGCCAGTTAAGATTCCTCGATAAATATTTATATCCCAATCTTTGAGTGGTGTCCCGATGGATTCTATCTTTTTCTTTAAAGCTATGCTTAAGGTATTTCCAAAGGTAAAGGCTTCATCGCTAAGTGTGTTAGTATTGATGATCTGCGGGGCAACAGCTTCTATATCTGCAGCATTTTCAGGCTTGGAGGTGATACAAAGGTATTTGAAATCAGTTTTTTGGGATTTTATTTTTTTAAACTCTAGTATCGAGGTATCTACAGTCGCACTATCAAAGACCTTCACTCCGTTGAACTCTACATAGCTTTCTAGCTTGGTTTTTTCTAAGATAAATTTTCTGAGAGCTTTCCCATATCTAGCCCTCGTCCATTTGTTGCTTGTAATAAAGCTCAGCCTTCCTTTGTCTTTTAGAATCTTATAGCCTTGTTCAAAAAAGTAAGTAAATATATCACTAGTTCCGCTAAAGATTTCAAAATGAGTACTTAAATGTGGTTTGATTTCTTTGATATTTGTTAATTAAAACTGGATTCTATGAGTTCTATTTCTTTATCATTTAGATTATAAAGGGTATAGACCATCTTATCTAAGACTTCTTGTAGGGCTTTTGCATCTTGATTTTTGGCTTTGGATTCTAATATTTCATTTACAATCTTTACGAACTCTTGTTGCTTAGATTCTGTGATTTTTGGGATTGGAAGAAGTTCTAAAAAAGCTTTTTTGTAACGATAACCCTTTTCTCCCAAACCTCCCCCAGCATAAAAATTCTTGAAAGCAAAAGCTAAAAGCTTAGAATGCAACATTCCAATTAGATATTCTAAAAAATTGCCTGTAAGAATAAAGCTTGTCGCTTCTGCATAGAAATTATTTTTGTCTAAATAAAATTGAGGAGATTGAACAATTTCGCTATACACAATCTTCTGCCTATTAAATTCGCTCATATAAGCACAATGTCTGAGATTATAAGGAGTATGTCCTTTATCTGATCTTTTTGATATTTCTGACCAAAAACTATCCAAATGCAATTTTAATCTTGGATAATCTTTAATGTTTATCGGAGAAATCGTAATATCTTCATCTTTATACCCATTATGGGTATTTATCACCCACTTTCCTGCCCATTCATAAACATATCTTTTGATGTCTCTGCCTCGCAATATGGGTCGAATGATTTGTACA
>NZ_JAUYZK010000028.1 GCF_030688855.1 Helicobacter cappadocius
TTCACAGAACTAGAGGGCGAACTAGAAGCCGAGCTAAAACTCAGACAAAAACAATACAAATACTACTTGAACAAACTCCTCAGCTTTGAAAATGATGGGGGGGGGGGATTAGTTGAATACAAGACTCTTGGGGAAATCGCATTGAAAATCACATCTGGAGGGACTCCTCTAACTTCAAAAAAAGAATACTACGATGGAAATATTCCTTGGCTAAACACCAAAGAAGTTAAAGATTGTCGGATTTATGCAACAGAAAAAACAATTACTAATTTAGGATTGGAAAACTCTTCTGCAAAATGGATCGAAAAAAATTCTGTAATTGTAGCGATGTATGGTGCAACTGCAGGGAGAGTTGGTATTAATAAAATACCCTTAACAACCAATCAAGCTTGTTGCAATATAACTATGGATGATACAAAGGCAAATTATAACTATGTATATTATGTTTTATTAAATAGCTATGAAAAGTTATTTCTATGGTATCTGGTGGGGCACAAAAAAATTTAAATGCTCAAATAATTTCAAATTTCAAAATCCCCATCCCACCCTTAGAGGAGCAGGAGCGGATTGTGGGGATTTTGGATAAGTTTGATGAGCTTGTGAGTGATATTTCTTTGGGGATTCCTGCGGAGATACAGATGCGGAAGAAGCAGTATTATGAATGGGCAGGAAAGTGGATTTTATTTATTCCTTGGCATTTTCCAAATACTCAAAACCCAAAATCAATGGAAGAGAATGAAAAGGATTTATCAAATTTTTATCCAAGTTTATACATGCATCTACTAGAACATAAGGACAAACTATCCAATAGAAATAAAGATGAAACAGGAATAAGGTATGAATGGTATTGTCTTCAACGCTGGGGAAGCAATTATATGAGCGAATTTAATAGGCAGAAGATTGTGTGGGCAGAAATGACCAAAGATCCATCTTTTATTTATAATAATGATGGAATTTTTATTAATCAAACTTGTTATTTTATACCCAATGCAAACAAATATCATTTAGCTATTTTAAATTCAAAGTTGATTTATTTTTATATGCAGCTTATAGCTTCTAGCTTAGGAGAGGGTGCTTTTAGATGGATAAAACAATATATAGAAAAAATTCCCATCCCAAAAATAAATGAAAAAAATCAAAATATAGTAGATAAAATCATCTCATTGACAGATGAGATTTTGACACTTAAAGAACAGAATATGGATTCTGATATTTCTGAATTTGATTTGCAAATAAATCGACTTGTTTATGAACTCTACGAACTATCAGAGGAAGAAATAGCTTTTGTTGAAAGTTAAAA
>NZ_JAUYZK010000029.1 GCF_030688855.1 Helicobacter cappadocius
GATGAAGCGATGCTCTTTGGTGGTAAAGCTAATGCGATGGTATTAGATAATGAAGAGATGAAGAATACGCAAGGAGAGTTTTGGCCTATACTTGTAGGTCTTTTTGTTACTGGAGCTTCTTGGCTAAATGCACCTACAATAAATGAACATACTCATCCTGGAAGAGTTTTTTCTCCGCATCTTATTTCACATTTATTTTAAAAAAGACGCAAGAGAATGGAAAACTTAATTCAAGGCTTATTTATTATACATAGTACCTCTCTTATCTACCTCTTGTGTAATCTAAAATATCTAAAAATCTATGAAACTTGGATTATTTTAGGCGGAGGAATTATTATCTTATTTCTTTTTATCTATCCCATCATCGCAGAATCTCTAATATTTCCCTATATAATATTTTTAATTTTTAAGTCTTATCAAGTTATTAAAATAAAAAATGAATTTAAAAACTTCTTTATATCAGTAGGTATTTTATCTATATTTATTGTTATAAATATACTCTATTATATTCTAAATATTGATTTTTAATCAATTAGATAAATTATTTTATCTAAATTACACATCTTATATATCCCTATTTTTCTACCTATCATCGCAGCATTATCAGAACAAAACTCTAGAGGTGTGAGTAATAGCTTGGCTTGAAAATCATTACAGAGGCGGAAAAAAGAAGCCAAGAGCCTCTTTTTTTAACGCTTTATCTATTTATTTCTGATTTCATATATCTCTGGTTGAATGTTTTTATTGTTATTTGCCCATTGTGCGATCTTATCTATAGTGGCTTTATCTTTATCGATATTATTTTGAGTTTTATAAGGTCCTGCTAGATAAGTATAAACAATTTTATTACTACTATTTTTAAAACTATAAATTCTAAAAGAATGCTTTTTGAGTTGTTTTTCTAAGTTTGCATTCCTCTCATAAAGGGTAATAATATTGAGATAATATCCTGATTCTGGGGCACATCCCTGACAACCTGTTTTTGTTTGGGAAATAGAAAGGATTTTGGAAGCTCTAATTGTAGAAGACTGAGTGTGTTTATTTTTACCCTCTGTAATTTGTTTTTCTAAATCACTTACTTTTTTACCAAAGCTAAATCTTGCTCCGACATT
>NZ_JAUYZK010000003.1 GCF_030688855.1 Helicobacter cappadocius
GATGAAGCGATGCTCTTTGGTGGTAAAGCTAATGCGATGGTATTAGATAATGAAGAGATGAAGAATACGCAAGGAGAAGGTTTTTTTCTAGGACTTTTAGGAGCTGCTCTCACTCCTGTTGCTGTTCAGTTTGGGAATTGGATTGGCGATAAACTATTTCGTTAAATCTTTTCAATCAAAATAAGCAGGAGAAAAAATGAAAAATATATATTTTCTTTTTATCCTAGCTCTTGCCCTCAATGTGGTCTCTGCCAGACCTCCCATAGAGGGTGATGTGCTAGATGGTAATGATTTTGTATTAGATGTAGATATTTCAAATTCCTTGACAAACCGACTAGGAAATACATCCGCTCCTTATCTTTCAGATATTTCCGGTATAAACGGTCAATATATTCCTATCCCTTCATATGTAAAAAGTGAAGACATTGTACAAAACAATGTGATGTTAAATCTTAATTTTAGATATGGACTTTTTAATTATTTTGAATTTTTTGCCAATGGAAATGGTTATTATCAATTTTCATCCTCCAGAGATGAAGGCGGTCTTACTAAAAAAATAAATTTTGCGAATGCAAATATTGGACTTATGGCTACATTATATAAAAGTGATACTTTCCGCCTTATTATAGGTGATAACTCAGATATCATAGATAATGCGATATTTAATAACTCTGATTCGCATATAAACTATTTCAAAGGGCATACATTTTTTATAAACCTAGTTTCAAGTGCAGGTAATGAAAATATTTTTTTCACTAGTGTAACACAACTCTACTATAGACTGAATATGACTCAAGCATACAACGATATGAGTTTTAAAAATGGTGATGAATATGGGGCAAGTGCATTTTTATACTTTGGTCAAAACAATACGCTTGGATTTGTAGGACTAAAGGGAACTATTAGAGATTCTGACACAATTGATGGTTTGCGTCTTAAAAACAATCATTTTAATGGATTTGGAACTGGTATTACAATTGGCGTAAAACACGATTTTAACGATCATTTTGGTGCAAAATTCTCTGTAAATTATATGAACTATGCGATAGATTATAATAGTAGTGATGCAAGCATAACTGTCGGATTTTATATTAAATAATCTACATTCAGATTCAAAATGAATCTGAATGTTTTAATCTATACATAACACTATTTTAGTTTTAATTTTTCATGGTGAGTAAAACTTAAGATATTTAAACTTGAGAAATAATTCATTACAAAAAAAAGATAATTCAATACTCTTAGATAAATCTAAAAGAATTGAATTATTAAGACTAGCCCTTGCGTTTTTCTACTATTTCCTTGGCGATATTGGATGGAACTTCTCCATAATGATCAAATTCCATTGAATAAGTTCCTCTACCCTGTGTTGCAGAGCGAAGATCTGTAGAATAACCAAACATCTCTGCTAATGGCACAAAGGCATTTACGATCTTAAGTCCCATTCTATCGTCCATAGAATTAATCTGTCCTCTCCTACGATTCAAGTCCCCAATAACATCTCCCATATATTCCTCTGGAATTTCGACCTCTACTTTCATCATCGGCTCAAGCAAAACAGGATTCGCATCTCTACAAGCATCTTTAAACGCCATAGAACCTGCGATTTTAAATGCCATTTCAGAAGAATCCACATCATGATAACTACCATCATAGAGCGTAACTTTAAAATCCACAACAGGATAACCAGCCAAAACGCCACTTTGCATAGCTTCTTGAATTCCTTTATCAACCGCAGGAATATATTCTTTTGGAATAACCCCACCTGAAATTTGATTGGAAAATTCGTAACCTTCGCCAGGCTCTTTAGGTTCTAGCTTAATAAATACATGCCCGTATTGACCTCTACCACCAGATTGTTTTGCATATTTACATTCTTTATTTACAGAAGACCTAATAGTTTCGCGGAACGCAACTTGAGGTTGTCCTATTTCAGCCTCAACTTTAAATTCCCTTTTTAAACGATCTACAATAATCTCTAGATGAAGTTCGCCCATACCACCTATAAGCGTCTGTCCAGTTTCCTCTTGTGTGCTTACTCTAAAGCTTGGATCTTCTTCTGCTAACTTGCCCAATGCCACACCCATCTTTTCTTGATCTGCTTTTGTTTTTGGCTCAACAGCAATATGAATAACAGGTTCTGGAAATTCCATTCTCTCTAGTATAACAGGAGCCTTATCATCGCATAGCGTATCTCCTGTTAGTGTGTCTTTAAGACCAACAAAAGCACAAATCTCTCCAGCATAAACTTCTTTTATATCTTCTCGTTTGTTAGAATGCATTTTTAAGAGTCTTCCAACACGTTCTTTTTTGCCTTTTGTAGAATTAAAAACATAGCTTCCTGACTCTAGCATCCCCCTATAAACACGAACAAATGTAAGTTGCCCCACAAAAGGATCTGTCATTATTTTAAATGCAAGTCCTGCAAAAGCTCCATTATCAGTAGATTCAACATGAATCTCTTCTTCTGTTTTAGGATCAATCCCTTTAATATCCACAACCTCTGTAGGAGAGGGTAAAAATTCAACAACCGCATCAAGGAGAGTTTGGACACCTTTATTTTTAAAAGACGATCCACAAAGCATTGGAATGAGACTCATATTGTGACAACCTATTTTAATGCCTTTTCTTATCTCTGTAGCAGTCAATTCTTCCCCGCCTAAATATTTTTCCATCAAATTTTCATCTTGTTCAGCAGCAGCTTCAATAAGTCTTTCTCGATATTCTTTTGCCTTATCTATAAGATCTGCAGGTATTTCTTCAATATCGTATTTAGCACCCATTGTCTCATCATTCCAGACAATAGCTCTCATCTCAATAAGATCAACAACCCCCTTAAAAGTATCTTCTGCTCCAATTGGAATATTAATAGGAACAGGATTAGCTTTTAATCTTTGTTTGATCTGAGATTCAACATTGTAGAAATTAGCTCCAATTCTATCCATTTTATTTACAAAAACCATTCTTGGAACACCGTATTTATTCGCTTGTCTCCAAACAGTCTCACTCTGTGGCTGAACTCCACCAACTGAACAAAACACAGCAACAGCACCATCTAAGACCCTCATAGATCTTTCAACTTCAATCGTAAAATCAACGTGTCCAGGAGTATCAATAAGATTTATTTGACAATCTTTCCAATAACAGGTTGTCGCAGCAGATGTAATGGTGATACCCCTTTCTTTTTCTTGTTCCATCCAGTCCATAGTCGCTGCACCATCATGCACTTCACCTATTTTATGACTGACGCCTGTATAAAAAAGTATTCTCTCTGAAGTAGTTGTCTTTCCAGCATCAATATGAGCAGCTATACCGATATTTCTGATTCTTTCTAATGGTGTTTTTCTTGCCATTTTTTTCCTTAATTTGAAAATTTTATATGATAGATGAAGTTCAAAGAAGAGAGTGATAAAATCACTCTAAAATTACCATCGATAATGAGCAAAAGCTTTGTTTGCCTCAGCCATTTTATGCACATCTTCCTTTTTTTTGAATGCTGCACCCTTATCACCTGCAGCATCCATCAATTCATTTGCCAATCTATCTGTCATTGTTCGTTCATTTCTCTTTCTTGTTGCTTCAAGTATCCATCGAATAGATAAAGACTGCTGTCTAACAGGTCTAACTTCTACAGGAACCTGATAAGTTGCCCCGCCAACCCTTCGACTTCTTACTTCAACCAAAGGTTTTACCTTTTCGAGTGCCTTCTCAAATACCTCAATCCCCTTTTCTCCACTTTTTTCTTCAATTTTATTAAATGCAGCATAAATGATTTTTTCAGCAATGCTTTTTTTACCATCATACATCATTTTATTGATAAACTTCGTTACAACCTTATTGCCATAAATAGGATCACCCAAAATCTCTCTTGTTGGAGCTTTTCGTCTTCTCATTTAATTCCTTCCTTATTTTTTATCAGAACCAGCTTTAGCTTTTTTTGCACCATACTTACTTCTAGAAACCGTTCTTTTCGCAACACCAGCAGTATCTAATGCACCTCTAATTATATGATACTTAACACCAGGTAAGTCTTTTACCCTTCCACCTCTAACAAGTACGATAGAGTGCTCTTGGAGATTATGACCTTCTCCAGGAATATAACTGATAACTTCAACCTTACTTGTAAGTCTAACTTTAGCAACTTTTCTCAAAGCTGAGTTAGGTTTCTTTGGTGTTGTCGTATAAACACGTGTGCAAACACCTCTTCTTTGAGGACATTCCAACAATGCTGGAGACTTGGTTTTCTTAATAACTTTCTTTCGTTCTTTTCTGACTAACTGATTGATGGTTGGCACTATTTAATTCCTTTTGTAAATTTAAATAAATGGTGTAATTCTACACCAAAAAATCTTTTATTTATCTTAGATAGACAAATATTTAGTCTTGCATATCTAGCTTAACAACAAATTTCTTGTTTTTATAAAGACCTGTTCCTACAGGAATCATTCTTCCTAAAACAACATTCTCCTTTAAGTCTTCCAAGAAGTCTTTCTTCGCAGCGATACTTGCCTCAGTGAGAACCTTTGTAGTCTCCTGGAAAGAAGCAGCTGAAATAATACTATCGCTTCCTATTGCTGCTCTTGTAATACCCAATAAAATTGGCTCGGCTATAGCAGGTTCACCGCCTAATCTAATAGTTTTTTCATTTTCATCTTTAAAATGTCTCTTACTAATAAGATCGCCTTCAATAAATTTAGTATTCCCGCTATCTACAATTCTTACTTGTCGCAACATTTGAGAGACAATTATCTCTATGTGTTTATCAGCGATACTAACCCCTTGTCGTCTATAAACCTGTTGAACCTCACTTACAATATATTTATGTAATTCTTTCTCACCACTAATCCTTAAAATATCATGGCTTGAAACCACGCCATCTGTCATCGCTTCTCCAGCATGAACAAACTCTTCAGCATGAACTAAAATCTGCTTGTTTTTATCCACAAGATATTCTGTACTCCTTCCGTCATCGGAAGTGACAATGATACGCTCTTTGTTTCTGATAGGTTTTCCAAAACTTACGACTCCGTCTATTTCTGATAAAATCGCAATATCTTTTGGTTTTCTTGCTTCAAATAGCTCAGAAACCCTAGGAAGACCTCCAGTAATATCTCTAGATTTAACTGTGGCTTTTGGTGTTTTTGCCAAAATATCAGCAACTTCAACCTTCGAACCCTCTGTAACAGAAATAGAAGTTTTAGGCTCAAGTACATATCTTAGCACCTCACCTTTCCCGCAATCAACCAAAATACTAGGTTTATATCCAGCAGGAATATACTCATTCACGACTAAATTGGTCGTACCTGTATTTTCATCTTCTTTTTCTGCAACCGTCACACTTGGAATAATATCTTCAAATTTAACAACCCCGGCTTTATCTGAAATAATTGGATTATTATAAGGATCCCAAAGTGCAATGATATTTTTAATATCGGACTCGGGCTCTGCAAGGAGAGTTTGTGGATCGACCTTGCTATTATCACCTACCAATATTTTCGAACTTCTTGCTAGATAATGCCTGATAGCCTCTCTTCCATTTTCGTCAGCAACAACAGCAAAAATACCTTTTTCTTTGACGATATGTCCTTCTTTGATATCTTTGTTTCGCTGCAAATGATCTGCCTCTAATGTATAGTATTTTACAACGCCCTTTTCTTTGGCATAAATTTTTTGAGCAATAGGAGCATTATCATCTACGACAATTTCACTTGCATATGGAATACGGTTTGGTATATTCCATCCATCTTTTATAATATCAACGATACTTCCACCTGCCTTTACGCGATGACCAGTGCTATAAGGCAAAAATATCTTACCTTCAATTTTACCGCTCACCCCTGCAAGTTCATTTGGTTTAGCTACATCACCTTTTCTTAATATAAACTTACTTTCCTGTTTATCGTTATTTACACTTACAATCACTTCATCATGAACATTATCAATTTTAAGCACTCCATCAAATGGTGCTTTTATTTTGGGCTCCACAACCAATACAGCGGCATTTCTTCTATTAGCCACGATATTTTTACCCTCTTTATTTTTGTAGGTTTTTAAATTGTAATACCTGATAAAGCCTTCTTTTTCTGCCAAAATCTCTCTCTCTTCTTGACTTCTAGAAGCTGTTCCTCCGACGTGGAATGTCCTAAGTGTAAGTTGAGTTCCGGGTTCACCAATAGATTGAGCTGCAATAACCCCTACTGCTTCTCCTGGTTTGGACATTTTTCCTTCCCCAAGATTGAGACCATAACATTTTGCACAAACACCTTTTTCAGCCTTACAAGTAACAGGTGTTCTAATGATAGCTGACTTAACTCCAGATTCTGTAATTTTCTTCGCTTTTTCTTCATCAATAAGTGTTCCTGCACTCAAGAGAATTTCACTTGTGATTGGATCAATGATGTCTTCAGCTAACACTCTACCAAAAATTCTCTCTTCTAGTGGTTCAATAAGCTCACTACCCACTGTAATATCAGTAATCTCAATACCTTCGTGAGTGCCACAATCTTCCATGATAACCTTAACATTTTGAGAAACGTCGATAAGTTTTCTTGTCAAATACCCTGCATTCGCTGTTTTAAGAGCGGTATCAGCAAGACCTTTTCTAGCTCCGTGAGTAGAGTTAAAATATTCCAAAACATTCAAACCTTCCTTGAAGTTCGAAATAATAGGAGTTTCAATAATAGTGCCATCTGGTTTCGCCATCAACCCTCTCATGGCCGAAAGTTGTCTAATCTGAGCTGCAGAACCTCTAGCACCAGAATCAGCCATCATATAGATAGAGTTAAACCCTCCCTTATCAGCCTCAACCAATGCCATCATCTCTTTGCCCATTTTATTGTTTGTATCTGTCCAGATATCTATAATTTTATTATATCTCTCTTGTTCAGTTAGCAAGCCTTGATCGTATTGAGCTTGAATTTTTTTGACCTCATTTTTTGCTACGCTCACTACTTTTTGCTTATCTTGCGGAACAATAATATCATCTGCAGAGATTGAAATTCCTGCTTTTGTTGCATACTGGAACCCTAAATTTTTAAGATTATCCAAGAAAGTTGCAGTCATACCAATACCGCCCTCTTTATAAACATAATCAATAAGAGCACTAATATCTTTCTTTTTCATCACTTTGTTCCATAAATTTACAGGAACAAAATCTGGCAAAACAGATTTTAAAATTAATCTACCTGCTGTTGTATGCAACACTCTACGTTCAATAACAGTGCGGATTTTAGCATTGATATCTAATTCATCTGAATCGATGGCTATCATAATTTCATTAATATTTCCAAATAATTTATGCTCACCTTTTACACCATTTCTCTCCAAAGAAAGATAATACAACCCTAGAACCATATCCTGACTAGGAACTGCTACCGCCTTACCACTAGCAGGTAATAAAATATTCATAGGACTTAGCATTAATATTTTGCACTCAGCAATCGCTTCTTGAGATAAAGGTATATGAACCGCCATTTGATCCCCGTCAAAGTCAGCATTAAATGCGGAACAGACAAGGGGGTGGAGCTGGATAGCTTTTCCGTCAATCAATTTAGGATGGAAAGCCTGTATAGATTGTTTATGCAAAGTTGGAGCACGGTTAAGTAGCACAGGATAACCCTCTACAATTTGTTGCAAACACTCCCAAACCTCATTTGTCTTCTGCTCGATCATCTTTCTAGCTTGTTTTAATGTTGTGGCATAGCCCTTCTCTTCTAATTTTGCCAAAAGATGTGGTTTGAAAAGTTCTAAAGCCATGTTTTTAGGCAAACCACACTGATCCATCCTGAGGTTTGGTCCTACTACAATAACACTTCTTCCAGAGAAATCAACGCGTTTTCCAAGTAGATTTTGTCTAAATCTTCCTTGTTTGCCCTTAATAATTTCAGAAAGAGATTTTAGAGGTCTTTTATTTGCACCTTTAACAGCATTTGCATTTCTTCCATTATCAAATAATGCATCCACTGCTTCTTGAAGCATTCTTTTTTCATTCCTAACAATTATTTCAGGGGCATCTAACTCCATCAACCTTTTTAATCTTTGGTTTCTGTTAATAACCCTTCGATACAAATCATTCACATCACTCACGGCAAACTTTCCACCATCAAGTGCTACAAGAGGTCTTAAATCAGGTGGCAACACTGGCAAAACAGTAAGCATCATCCATTCTGGACGATTACCAGAATTCAAGAAGCTTTCTACAACTTTTAATCTCTTGACAATAGTTTTCTTTTTTGCCTCAGAGTTTGTACCCTTTACTTCTTCTCTAAGATTTTGTAACAATACAGTTAAATCTAGTTGTTCTAGCAGTTCTTTTACGGCTTCACCACCCATTTGGGCAACAAATCCCTTATCTTCAAATCTTTGATAAATATTTTGATACTGCTCCTCATTCAAAACATCGTATTTCATTACAGGCTTAGTAGATTCATTATCATAAAATGCCTCACCAGGATCTTTTACGATGTAGGCCTCATAATAGAGCACTCTCTCTAAATCTTTCATCTTCACACCAAGCAATGTACCAATCCTGCTAGGAAGCGAACTCACATACCAAATATGAGCAACTGGAGTTACAAGCTCAATGTGCCCCATTCGAGACCTTCGAACTTTTGAACTTGTGACTTCAACGCCACATTTTTCACAAACAATGCCTTTATATCGAGGCTTCTTATATTTACCACACAAGCATTCATAATCGCGAACAGGTCCAAAAATCTTGGTACAAAATAGTCCATCTCTTTCTGGTTTAAGTGTTCTATAGTTGATAGTTTCGGGTTTTTTAACTTCGCCATGGCTCCAAGAATGGATTTTTTCTGGACTAGCCAATACCAATTGGAAAGAATTAAAATCTTTAGGTCGTTCTTCTTCTTTGACAACAATTGGTTTGGGATTCCCATCTTCATCAATATCGTCACCAAAAATATTCACATCTAATGCCAAAGATTGAAGTTCTTTTGTTAGAACATAGAAGGTCTCAGGTATCTCAGATTCGCCAACATGCTCACCTTTTGTAATGGCTTTATAGGCATTCTCTCTTCCTTTAACATCATCTGATTTTACAGTGAGCATCTCTTTGAGCGTATGTGCTGCCCCATAAGCCTCTAATGCCCACACTTCCATCTCTCCAAATCTTTGTCCCCCAAACAACGCCTTACCCCCAACTGGTTGTTGTGTAACAAGTGAATAAGGTCCTGTGCTTCTCGCATGAACTTTTTCATCTACGAGATGATGGAGTTTGAGCATATACATATAGCCGACATTAACCCTTTCTCTCATTTTCTCGCCTGTCTTTCCATCATATAAAGCTATTTTGCCATCAGTAGCAATTTTTGCCATTTCAAATAATTTATTGAATTTTTCTTGAGAAATCCCTTCAAACACAGGAATAGCAAACTTGACCCCATTACTCCAATCTCTTGCATAATCAAGCAATTCTTGATCGGAACATTTTTTGATAACATCAATAATATCAGGCTCAGCTTCATTGACTATTTCTGCTATTTCCAACATTTTTGCACGAAGCTCCTTAACAAAAGCTCCTTTCTGTTGTTCTAAAATCTCTAAAAGTTGATGACCAAATTGTTTGCCTACCAACCCTAGATGAACTTCTAGAATTTGTCCAATATTCATACGACTTGGAACACCCAAAGGATTCAAAACAATATCAACAGGTTCTCCATCTGAAGTGTAAGGCATATCAACAGCAGGAACGATATTGGAAACAATACCTTTGTTTCCATGTCTTCCAGCCATTTTATCTCCGACTTTTAGTTTTCTTTTTGTGGCGATATATATCTTAACTTGTTTGACAACACCGCTTGGAAGAATATCATCTTTTTCCAGAATAGAGAGTTTTTCTTCGTGCTCTTCTCCTAATGTTTTTTTCTGCTCCAAGAAATTAGTCTTGATTTGTTCATATTGTGCCTGAACAGCCTTTGAATAACTTTTAACCAAGGTATTAAGTGCAAATCGATTGATATTGGCAATCTCACCTTTGGGTATCATATCACCTTTTTTATATTTCTTTTCATTGATAAGAGCATCAGCATCTAACTTTTCTTTAGAAAGCATCAGGCTTATTCTTAACATTTCTTCGCGATTGAGCATTGTCAGTCTATCATGATGTTCAATATCCAAAACTGCTTTTTCTTCTTCATAAGCACTGATAGCTCTAGAATCCTTTTCGTAGCCTTTTTTGGTAAATATCTTTACATCAACAACTGTTCCTTCCAATGAAGGAGGACAATACAAAGATTTATTTACAACATGTCCCGCTTTTTCGCCAAAAATAGCTCTTAAAAGTCTTTCTTCAGGTGTGGGTTTTACTTCGCCTTTTGGAGAAACTTTTCCAACCAAAATCATGCCGCCACTAACATAGGTTCCAATTTTTACAATACCACTTCCATCAAGATGAGCGATTTCTTCCTCGCGAACATTTGGAATATCTGAAGTGATCTCTTCTATCCCGTGTTTAAGCTCTCTTGCTTCAATTTCTTTTTCATAGATATGAATAGAAGTAAAAGCATCTTCTTTAATCACTCTTTCGCTTACAACGATCGCATCCTCAAAGTTATAACCATTCCAAGGCATAAACGCAACTCTAATATTTTTACCCAAAGCCAATTCGCCATTATCCATGCTTGGACCATCTGCAATGACTTGATCTTTTTCAACTACATCACCCATTTTAACAATAGGTTTTTGCGTGAAGCTAGTATTTTGGTTGGTTCGTAGATTTTTTTGCAACGAATAAGAGTCAATATAGGCACCATTTTCATCTTCACCTAAAATATAAATATTTCTAGCATCCACTTTTTCAACCACGCCACCTCTGAGAGCTTTGATTGCTTCCCAAGAATCTCTTGCAATAATTCTCTCTATACCTGTTCCGACTATCGGAGCATCTGGACGCAATAAAGGTACAGCCTGACGTTGCATATTTGATCCCATTAAGGCTCGGTTTGCATCATCGTGTTCAAGAAATGGAATTAATGAAGCAGCAACACCTACTAGCATTCTAGGACTAAGATCGATCAAGGTAACTTTGCTTTTCTCATTGAGCATAATTTCTCCCCCAACCCTTGTTTCAATCAAGTCTTCAACAATCATTCCTTTGTCATTTATTTTTGCACTCGCTGGGGCGATAATATGTCCGTCCTCTTGAGTAGCAGTTAAATATACGATTTCATCAGTTACTCTACCATTTATAACTTTTCTATAGGGAGCCTCTATGAAACCTAGATCATTTACTCTGGTGAATGTAGAAAGGGTATTAATCAAACCAATATTTTGACCTTCTGGTGTTTCTATTGGACAAATCCTTCCATAATGGGTAGGATGAACATCTCTTGCCTCAAAACCAACTCTTTCTTTTACTAAACCACCCTCTCCAAGTGCTGAGAGTCTTCTTTTATGAGTAACTTCAGAAAGCGGATTAGTCTGATCCATAAATTGCGAAAGCTGTCCGCCAGTGAAAAACTCCATAATAGTGCTTGTGATCATTTTAGAATTAATCAAATCATGTGGCATAATCGTATCAAAAGCACCGCTCATTGTTGTAAGTTTATCTCTAATAGCTTTCTGCATTTTGACAAGACCTGTATGAAGCTCATTTGCCAATAACTCTCCAATGGATCTTATTCTTCTATTTCCGAGATGATCTCTATCGTCAATTCTAC
Source organism: Helicobacter cappadocius (assembly GCF_030688855.1). Classification (GTDB taxonomy): domain Bacteria; phylum Campylobacterota; class Campylobacteria; order Campylobacterales; family Helicobacteraceae; genus Helicobacter_J; species Helicobacter_J cappadocius. The sequence continues at coordinate 11,679 of NZ_JAUYZK010000003.1, forward strand.
CCTGCCCATTTTTAACCTTCACCAAATATTTTACGGTTTCTATTACATCTTCATGTGTTAAAACAGTTACATAATCAGGTACATTCAGTCCAAGCTTATGATTCATCTTCATTCTACCCACTCGAGTCAAATCATATCTTTCAGGTTCAAAGAATAGCTGTTTTACAAACTGTTTGGCAACATCTTTGGTAACTGGTTCTCCAGGTCTCATAACTTTATAAATTCTAATAGCTGCCAAGTCATTTTCATCATCTATTTTTTCAGTTTGCTTGAGCAATCTTAAAGATTCAGCATCTGCTACAAATGAATTAATAATTGAATTGTCAAATCCTAAAGCCAAGTCATTAGCAATAGTAAATTCTTTAATTTTTAATTCCTTTAACTTCTTGAGTTTTCCCTCATCAAGCTGTGCAAGAGTATCAAGAATAATTTCTCCTGTTTTTTTATCTATGATGGGCTCTGCTAAATGGCGATTGAGCAAAATTTCTGAAGGATATTCAATCCATTCAAGCCCCTTCTCTTGAAGTTCTTTTGCTTTTTTAGCAGTCAATCTTTTTCCTGCAGGAATTACAATCTCTCCATTAGAATCTTTAATATCAAACTCAATTCTGCCATCGAAATCACTTGGATTAAAGGGTATAAGATATTTATTTTTATCATATCTAACATTCAACAAAGGATAAAACATCCTTACAATGTCTTGTTTGCTATATCCCATTGCCCTAAAAAGTATGGTAACTGGAACCTTTCTACGTTTATTGATTCGAACAAACAAAGTATCTTTTGCATCATATTCAAAATACAGCCAAGATCCTCTATCAGGAATAATCTGTCCTGTATAAATTAGCTTATTTAAAGATGAACTTGACTCTTCTTCTTTAAAAATTACGCCCGGGCTTCTATGAAGTTGATTTACTACAACTCTTTCTACACCATTAATAATAAATGATGTTCTGTCAGTCATTAAAGGAATTTCACGAATAAATATACTCTGTTCTTTGATATCTTTAATGCCTGTTTTTTCACCTTTTTCATCCTTATCCCATAGAATAAGTCTAACTTTTATTTTTAAAGGGATTGCATAAGTAATCCCTCTTTCCATAGCTTCTCTAATTGTATATTTTGGTTTTCCAAACTCGCATCCAGCATACTCCAGAGTAATTCTATTTTGAGCATCCTGAATGGGAAATATTGATTTAAAAACTTTTTCTATTCCACTTTCTCTATCATCTTTAGGAGACAAAAAAGAATCATAACTATCTCTTTGCAATAACAATAAATTTGGGACTTCCAAACTTTGTGGTAATTTTGTAAAATCTATTCGTAATCTATTTTTTGTTTTAACTTTTGTTGGCATAATTTTAACCTTCGCTCAGTGGAATTTAAGAAGAGTCAAACACTCCAAATAAATTCAATTTCTAAACATTAAATTTATCTGGAGTGTCTATAAATACAAATAGCCCAAAAAATAGATTATCTATCTTTTGGGCAAAAACTAAATCTTTACGCTGAAAATTATTTAATTTCAACTTTAGCACCAGCATCTTCAAGTTTTTTCTTAAATGCTTCAGCGTCTTCTTTATTTACACCTTCTTTGATATTATGGGGCGTATTTTCTGTGGCATCTTTAGCTTCTTTAAGTCCAAGACCAGTAATTTCTCGAACAGCTTTGATGACATTAATTTTATTCGCACCACTATCAAGTAAAACAACATTAAATTCTGTTTTTTCTTCTGCGACCGCACCACCAGCAGCAACTGCCCCAGCAACAACTGTGGGAGCTGCACTAACTCCAAATTTCTCTTCAAAAGCCTTAACAAGTTCTGATAATTCAAGAACTGACAAGCCTCCAATATAATCTAAAATCTCTTCTTTTGTAATAGCCATAATAGTCTCCTTGTTTTTATTCTTGTTCTTTTTGCTTTTTAAGATTGTCTAATCCAGTGACAAAATATCTTGCCGGAGCTGTCCAAACAGACAAAAGCATACCAATAAGCTCATCTCTACTAGGCAATTTAGAAATAGCCATAATATGATCTAGCTCAACTCTTTCTCCATCAAAGCATCCAGTCTTAATCGCAAATTTATCTTTGTTTGCTTCACCAAATTTTGCAACTAATTTAGATAAACCTATCTGATCATTTCCCCAAATAAAAATGTTAGTGTCTTTCAAATCTAGATCAGGATACCCAGCATTACTCATAGATATTTTAGCCAAAGTATTTTTAATAACCTGAACCTTAACCTGCTCTTTTCTTGCAGACATTCTGAGTTCTTCTAAACTTTTTACTGTCAGACCCTTATAGTCACAAACAAGCAATGCGGAAGCATTCTTGAATTCTGAACTTAAATGCTCTACCATTTGAGTTTTTTCATTTTTGGTCATTTTTCCTCCTTTCCAGACTAGACTTCTACAAGGTGATTTCTCAATTAAGCATAGCCCTTGTTGTCTTCAGTCTAAAGATAAAGCTATTTTATGAACTTACTTCACATCCATAAGCTCTTGCGAGTCAAGTTTAATAGAAGGAGACATTGTCAATGACAAAATTCCACCTCGAATATATTTCCCCTTAGCACTAGCAGGTTTTAGTCTATTAACCATTCTTACTAATTCTAACATATTTTCTTTAATTTTATCTTCAGTAAAACTAACCTTGCCTATAGGAGCGTGAATATTTCCCTTTTTATCAACCCTAAAATTAACTTGACCACTTTTTGCATTTGTAACAGCTTTTGCTATATCCATAGTGACCGTACCTGTTTTTGGATTTGGCATTAAACCCTTTGGTCCAAGTATTCTACCAACTTTTCCAACAAGTGCCATCATATCAGGGGTAGCAATCACCATATCAAAATTCAAGTTACCATTTTTTATATCTTCAGCCAAATCATCATCACCAACTACATCTGCTCCAGCATTTCTAGCTTCATCAGCCTTCAATCCTTTTGCAAAAACAGCGACTCTTACTTTTTTTCCAGTGCCGTGGGGTAATACAACAGCCCCTCTTATCATTTGATCGGCATGTCTTGGGTCAACGCCAAGCTTAAGAGCTAATTCAACAGTCTCATCAAATTTAGCAGAAGCTAAAGTTTTAATTGTACTCACTCCAGTGCTTATATCATATGTGCGATTACTATCAATTTTTGAAAGCAAACCTTGCAATCTTTTGGCTACCTTTTTTTCCATACCATAAACTCCAATAATTAAATTATTTTAAAATCAATCAATGATTTCTATACCCATACTTCTTGCACTACCAGCTACAATCTTCTTTGCAGCATCGAGTGTATTTGCATTTAAATCTTCCATTTTAAGATTTGCTATTTCTTCAAGCTGTGCTTGAGTTAGCTTAGCAATCTTGTTTTTCAAAGGATTGTCTGAGCCTTTTGTAATATTTGCAGTCTTTTTTATCAAATCAGTCACAGGTGGCTTCTTTGTGATAAAAGTAAAGCTCTTGTCCTGATAGATAGTGATAACAACTGGAATATTAAAATTTCCCATATCCTTAGTCTTCTCATTGAACGCCTTGCAAAACTCCATAATATTAACACCTCTTTGACCAAGAGCAGGACCTACAGGTGGTGAAGGATTTGCCTTACCAGCAGGGATTTGAAGTTTTAATTCACCAACAACTTTCTTTGCCATATTATTTCCTTAAAAATATTTTGTTTATACTATTTTTTCTACTTGTGAATATAGTATTTCTATAGGAGTATTTCTACCAAAAATAGAAACATTTAATTTCAATTTTCTATGTTCAATATCATATTCCTCAACTGTTGCTGTAAAATTAGCAAAAGGTCCTTCTACAATCCTTACCACTTCACCAGATTCAAAAGATATTTTTGGTTTAGGTGCTGCACGATTCTTGACCTTTTCAAGAATATGATTAATATCAGCTTCTCCTAAAGGTGTGGGTTTTTTGCTCTCACCTATAAAACGTGCAACTTTAGGTAAAGATTGTATTCTATGCCAAAGAGCAGTATCTAAATCAACTTTGATAAAAACATAACCAGGGTATAAACTCTGCTCTGTAACTTTATTTTTAGTCTTTTTTGAAACATCAATGATATCCTCTGTAGGAACAACTATTTCCTTCAAACGATCACCAATTTGATACTCTTTAACAAGATTCTCAATTGCTCTTTTAACAGCCTGCTCACTACCCGAATAAGTCTGTATAGCATACCAATCTAATGACATAAATTCTCCTACTTACAGAATACTAGATACAGAAGCAGACAAAATAAGATCAACCAATGCCAAGAACAAAGTAATAACGGTTACTACGATAACCACCGATATTAAAGCATTTCTTATTTGCTCTTTTGTAGGAAAAATTACCTTCGATAATTCTTCTTTAGCTAATCTATAATATGTAAATATTTTTTTCATAAAATCTCACTTCTAAATTATAACCCAATTTAAAAATGGCAGGCCAGGAGGGACTCGAACCCCCAACACTCGGTTTTGGAGACCGATGCTCTACCATTAGAGCTACTGACCTATAAGCTAGGAAAATTCCTAGCTTTTTAGCTTAACTTCCTTATGGACAGTATGTTTGTTAAGCCTAGGGCAGAACTTTTTGAGCTCCAGTTTTTCTGTATTTGTTTTAGCGTTTTTTGTTGTGCTGTAGTTAATATCACCACATTCAGAACATTTTAGCCCTATTTTAACCTTCATTTTTATTTCCTAAGTTGTTATTCAATAATCTTAGTTACAACACCAGCACCGACAGTTCTACCGCCTTCTCTGATAGCAAACTTAGTTCCTAATTCCAAAGCAATAGGACTGATCAATTCTACATTGATTTTAATATTATCTCCAGGCATAACCATTTCAACACCTTGTGGTAATCTAATCGCACCAGTTACATCTGTAGTTCTAACATAAAATTGCGGTCTATAGTTATCAAAAAATGGTGTATGTCTTCCACCCTCTTCTTTTGAGAGAACATAAATTTCACCTTCAAATTTTTTGTGAGGAGTAATAGAACCTGGTTTACATAAGACCATACCTCTTTCAACTTCTTCTTTCTTGGTTCCTCTTAGAAGAACACCGACATTATCACCAGCTTCTCCTTTGTCTAGTTCTTTTCTAAACATTTCAACACCAGTAACAGTAGTTTTTTGAGTATCTCTAATACCCACGATTTCTACCTCATCTCCAACTTTTACAACACCTCTTTCAATTCTACCTGTAACAACAGTTCCACGTCCAGCGATAGAAAATACATCTTCCACAGGCATCAAGAAAGTCTTATCAGTATCTCTTTCTGGAGTTGGAATATATCTATCAACTTCAGCCATAAGCTTTAATACTTTTTCTCCCCACTCTCCAACATTGCCAGATTTTGCTTCATCTAATGCTTTCAAAGCAGATCCTGCTACAATAGGAGTATCATCACCTGGAAATTCATAAGCACTCAAAAGTTCTCTAACTTCCATTTCAACCAAGTCAAGTAATTCTTGATCATCTACCATATCCTGTTTATTTAAGAAAACTACGATATATGGAACTCCAACTTGTCTAGAAAGAAGTATATGCTCTCTAGTTTGTGGCATAGGACCATCTGCTGCAGATACAACCAAGATAGCTCCATCCATCTGAGCAGCACCTGTAATCATATTTTTAACATAGTCTGCGTGTCCAGGACAATCTACGTGTGCATAATGTCTATTTTCTGTCTCATATTCAATATGAGAAGTTGCAATTGTAATCCCTCTTTCTTTTTCTTCTGGAGCATTGTCTATATTATCATAGTCTTTCATTTCTGCAAGACCCTTTAGAGACAAAACAGCAGAAATAGCGGCACTTAGAGTAGTTTTACCATGATCTACGTGACCAATTGTCCCAATATTAACATGGGGTTTATTCTTGACAAATTTTTCCTTCGCCATTGTTTTCTCCTGAAATAAATTTGAATTTTGATTCTAATAAAAGTGTCCTTATAATAATGTTAAACAAAATATTAAAAACACAAATACCAAAATCTAGAAAAACTGGAGCCCATAAGCGGAATTGAACCGCCGACCTCTTCCTTACCAAGGAAGTGCTCTACCCCTGAGCTATATGGGCAAGTTTTGGAGCTATAAAAAACTTTTAAGTTTTATGAAGTTCAGCTCCCAGTTAAAATGGAGCGGGAAACGGGGCTCGAACCCGCGACCCTCAGCTTGGAAGGCTGATGCTCTAGCCAACTGAGCTATTCCCGCATCTTGCAAAAACTATAAAACAGCACTCAAATCAGATGATCTAGTGGTGGTGAGACGTGGATTCGAACCACGGAAGACATAGTCAGCAGATTTACAGTCTGCCCTCGTTGGCCACTTGAGTATCTCACCCAACAGCTGAAATTATAGTTCAATTAACACTGGTCAAACACTGAATCAGAGAATTCTGTTTAAGGTTTGAATGGAGCTGGTTAAGGGACTTGAACCCCCGACCTGCTGCTTACAAGGCAGCTGCTCTACCAACTGAGCTAAACCAGCAAACTAAAAAACACCCTGCAATTTATTAAAGCAAGGGCGGAATTATATTAAAATTTCACTAGCTTTGTCAAGTGCCATAAGAATATTCCGAAACATTATGAAAAATTTAATTCCATTAATTTATTGATATATTTTTTCTAATTTTCATATTATAATACATTATTTAGAAATTCGTTTATAATCAAAAATAGGATACTGCACTTATGACAATAGCAATACTTTGTGGCGGTTCAGGAACAAGACTTTGGCCACTTTCTCGGTCTTTACTGCCTAAACAGTTCGCTCCACTTTTGGAGAGTGGTTCATTTTTTACGCAAACCCTCCTTAGAAATGCTCCTTTAATAAAGTCTCATAATGCACATTTTCAAATTATTGCAAATGAAGTAAATTATTTTATTGCCCAAGATCAGGCAAAACAGGCAAAAGTAGAGATACAAAGTTATATTTTAGAAACAATCGGAAAAAATACAGCACCTGCCCTCTGTCTAAGTGCATTGGATACTGCTTTTAAATATGATAAAGATGAGATTATTTTAGCACTCCCTAGCGATCATCTCATCAAAGATTCAAAAGCTTACCAAAAAGCTATACAAGAAGCTATAGAATATGCAAAAAATGACTATCTAGTAACATTTGGAATAAAGCCTAAAAGCCCTCACACTGGTTATGGATATATAGAATGTGAAAAAAATGGTAATGTTAAAAAATTTACCGAAAAACCAGACCAAAAACTTGCACAAACATATCTTGAAGAAGGAAATCATTTCTGGAATAGCGGAATGTTCTGTTTTAAAGCCTCTGTTTTTTTAGATGAATTGCAACGATATTCAAAAAAAGTCTATGATGCCTGTATTGTAGCCTATGAAAATTCAGATCACAATGAAATATATACTCGTATAAACTCTGAGCTTTCTGAAAAGATTCCTGAAATAAGTATAGATTATGCACTAATGGAGAAGAGCAAAAAAATCAAATGTGTTATTGGAGATTTTTCTTGGAGTGATGTAGGAAGCTTTGAATCCTTAAATGATGAATGGCCAAAGGATACTCAAGGAAACGCTTCAAGAAATGATATTATCGCAAAAAATAGCGAAAATAATTTTATACTCTCGGATAAATTTGTAGCAACTATTGGTATAAAGGATTTGATTATAGTAGATACAAACGATTCGTTACTTTTAGCAAAAAAGGGTGAATCTCAGGCTATAAAAGATATTGTCACAGAGCTTAAAAAAACTCGCCCAGAACTTACTCAAATCCATACGACAGCTTACCGTCCATGGGGAAGTTATACAGTGCTTTTGGAATCATCTAATTATAAAATCAAACAAATCATTGTTAAACCTAAATGTAGGCTTAGTTTGCAGAAACATTTCCATAGAAATGAACATTGGGTGGTAGTGAGTGGAAGTGCAAATGTTAAAAGTGGAGACAAAGAAATTTTTCTTAAGGCAAATGAATCTACCTATATTCCAATGGGGCAGTTGCATCGATTAGAAAATCAAGGCAAAATCGATCTTGTTATCATTGAAATACAAGTTGGGGAATATCTAGGCGAAGATGATATTGTTAGAATTGAAGATGATTTTAGAAGATGCTAATCTCTCCACACAAAACAAAAAAACAATGTAACATATCAAAAGGTTCCAAAAATTTAAAGTTTGTTGTGTTAAAATTATCCAAATAATCTAGCAAGGACATGGATGAAAGTTGCACTAATTACAGGTATCACAGGACAAGATGGAGCATATTTAGCCGAATTTCTACTTAAAAAAGGGTATGTAGTACACGGAGTGAAGCGTAGAAGCTCCCTATTTAATACCGATAGAATAGATCATCTCTATCAAGATCCCCATATTCAAAATCGTGACTTCATCCTGCATTATGGAGATATGACCGATTCAATGAATCTAACTCGCATAATCCAAGAAGTTCAGCCTGATGAGATCTATAATCTAGCAGCAATGAGCCATGTGGCAGTATCATTTGAAACACCTGAATACACCGCAAATGCTGATGGTATAGGAACATTGAGAATTCTTGAAGCTGTAAGACTTTTAGGATTAAAAGAAAAAACAAAAATATACCAAGCATCTACAAGTGAATTATTTGGCAAAGTTCAAGAAATTCCTCAAAAAGAAACCACCCCATTTTATCCACGTTCTCCTTATGCTTGTGCAAAACTATATGCTTATTGGATCACTATCAATTATCGCGAAGCATACAATATATTTGCTAGTAATGGCATATTGTTTAATCACGAAAGCCCTATACGTGGTGAAACTTTCGTAACTCGTAAAATAACTCGCGGGGTAGCAAAAATAGCACTTGGACTTCAAGATAAACTCTATCTTGGTAATCTATCTGCAAAAAGAGACTGGGGACATGCCAAAGACTACATAAGAATGATGTGGATGATTCTTCAAGCAAAGGAAGCTGAAGATTGGGTCATTGCTACAGGTATCACAACTGAAGTTCGTGAATTTGTAAAATTAGCTTTTGAGGAAGTCGGTATCAATATTGAATTTCGCGGAGAAGGCATTCAGGAAAAAGGCTATGTAGTTAAATGTGAAAACAAAGATTTTCAGCTTCCTATAGGAAAAGAAGTCATAAATGTCGATGAACGTTATTTCCGTCCAACAGAAGTTGAACTCCTTATAGGAGACGCAAGCAAAGCAAAAAATAAACTTGGGTGGGTCCCAGAATATGATCTTAAAAGCCTTATAAAAGATATGATGCAATCAGATATTAAACTCGTTCAAAAAGATAAATATCTTCAAAAAGGTGGTTATGAGATTTTGAGCTACTTTGAATAATCGTAGTTTTTGAGTTTCAAATAAGGATAGAAATGAAGTTAGATTCTAAAATTTTTGTAGCAGGTCATAATGGTCTAGTCGGAACAGCCATCAAAAAAGCTCTTTTATCAAAGGGTTATCAAAATCTTGTACTTAAAACGCGATCTGAATTGGATTTAAGCAGTACCATAAAAGTAGAGGAATTCTTTCAAAAAGAAAAGCCAGAATATGTTTTTTTGGCAGCCGCAAAAGTGGGAGGAATTATCGCTAACAATACTTATCGTGCTGATTTTATTTATGAAAATCTGATGATTCAAAATAACATTATCTATAGTGCTTACAAAAATGGGGTTAAAAAATTACTCTTCTTGGGATCAAGCTGCATCTATCCAAAGAATGCTCCTCAGCCTATAAAAGAAGAATACCTATTAACAGATACATTAGAATATACCAATGAGCCCTACGCAATTGCTAAAATTGCAGGACTTAAAATGTGTGAAGCTTTCAATTTGCAATATGGCTGTAACTTTATTTCTGTAATGCCAACAAACCTTTATGGTGAAAATGACAATTTTGATCTTAATACTTCTCATGTGCTTCCTGCATTAATACGAAAATTTTATGAAGGAAAGCTGAATAAGTCAAACTCTGTAGAAGTATGGGGAAGCGGTAATCCTAGAAGAGAGTTTTTACACAGTTCCGACATGGCACAAGCCTGTATTTATATTATGGAAAATATTAATTTTAACGATCTCATAAACAACTCAAAAGAAATTCGCAACACTCATATTAATATCGGGTATGGAAGCGATGTAAGCATCAAAGAATTAGCAACTTTAATAAAAAATATAGTGGGCTTTGATGGAGAAATCATTTATGACAAATCCAAACCTGATGGTACTTATCAAAAGCTTTTAGATACTTCCAAGCTAAACTCTCTAGGATGGAAACCAAAAATCACACTGGAGAAAGGTGTCAAAGAAGTTTTTGAGTGGTATATTAATCAGAAGAAATAATGCAATATAAAAAAGAATAAAAAATATCAAGCCTTTAAAAGGCTTGATGAATTCAAACTATCAAAAAGATAGTTTTGCAAATATAACGGCATTGTTTTGCTGAACAGCCTTGCTTTGAAAACCATTACTCACATAACCACCGCCAATATCAAGTGCTAGATCATTTTTTGCCTTAAAGACATTCCATGAAAGAATCGCAGAAAATTCATTATAATCTCCATTTGCGTAAAGCAAATCAAAATTAACAATCTCACTCTCAAATCCCGCAAAAATATACCAGCTACTCACATTTTGACCAAAATAGCTAGATTTGCTAGGTGTCAAATAGGTTGTCCCATAAAATCGGCTTCTATCATTGATGGTATAAATACCGTTGTTTTTCCCTACAGAATACCAACCTGCACCCACTTTAACCATATTTTTGAATCGCACTTCCTCGTCTGCCCAAAACAAAAAGGTATCATCGCTATCCACGCCTATTATATTTTGCCACAAAACTCTGCCTGAAGTGATAGATTTGATACTTGCGTCATTACCAAACTCCAACGCAACTTTTGTTCCTGCTTGGATCATTGAATGGTTACCTGCATTAGTTTCATCACCATAATATCCATATCCACCTAACCAATAATGGACAAATGGATCGATTTTGAGAAACCCTAAATCGATATTGATACCACCAGCAAATAGGTCTCTATTACCAATATCAAAATGGTTGAAACTAGAAGAATAACGATCAAAACTACTTATTTCAGAACCAAAGCGATTTGGTTTATAACCATAAGTAGCGTAATCATTTACCCAAGTCGCCCAAACGCCAAAATATTTGCTATCCCATTTAGCAGCTACGCCCTGAGTATGTCCAGCGATCCAATCAGATTTTAAAAACTCTGTATCAAATCGTCCTACCGCTAATTCTATCTGACCATCGTATTTTACATACAAGTCAGACAAATCTCCATATTTTTTGGTATATCTTGACTCTCCATAAGTATAGCCATTACCTGTATAGTCTTTTGGACTTCCATAAAATCCATATCCACCCCAACCGGCTGCACCAATGTGAAGATTTCCAAATCCTATATCCAAACCTAATTGAGCTGTCAATCCTGCATAATCTGCATTTTTATATTCGCCATTTGAATAATCAAAAGCTTTATTTCCATTTGAAAAACCTTTATTGAAAGTCCCTCCAATATGCCCAAATACATCATAATCAGCAGCACTAAGACTACCCAAAAGAGCTCCTGCTAATGCAAACGAACCAAAAATCTTGTTTTTCATTTCCTATTCCTTAATATAGAATTTTTTATGCACACATTAGCTAAATCGTCAAAATAAAATCTTTTTTTAGTCCTAATAAGAGAATTTACCAAAAAATATCAATGAACTATTTCCTATACTAGCAGGAGCTTTTGAAGAATACGCATATACATATCCTGCACCGGCATTGAATTTCATATTTTTATGTTGCCAAAGTTTATAATCTGCAACCAATGAATACTCTTGATAATTTCCAAATGCTACCATTGCATCCAATCTCACCCTATTGACCTCTAAGCCACCGAAAACATAGCCTGTTATAGTATCGTTAGCAAAATAAATTGCTGGAACACCTGGTGAATTGATTCCTCTACCATAGAACCTGGTTCTATCACTAAAGGTATAAAGAGAACCTTTTTTATCTGCTCCAATCACAGCATAAAAACCTGCCCCAAAATTGAACATCTTATATTTAATGGCCTCATCAATCCAAATAAGTCCAGAAATATCATCTCCAGCCACTCCGTCTGTATCACCATATTGAAACATACCTCTTAAGAGTGTAGTAGAATAAAAACCACTGCCTATACTTGTCGCATAACCAGCCTTAGCACCTACTTGCACTAATACACCTTTTGTTGTTGTTGGCAATTGAGTATCAATAAGCACAAAAGGAGAAATTCTAAAGGCCTTATAGGTATAATCAACCCCAGCGGCAATCACTTCACCACCAACATATTTATTTTTCTTACCTCCAGAATTATACGCCACGAGGGAATTGAGTTCTGTAGCAATTCGGTTGCCTTGTTGGCCACTATATTGATAACCATTATAGAGCATTGAATCCATATAGATTCCCCAATAATTCATTCCCCTATCATGAATTTTTATAGAAGCTCCCTGAATATTCCCTGCTATCCAATCAAACTCAGCAAAATCTGTGTTATATCTTCCAAGTGCAAATTTTAATTTATCTGTGTTGTATTTAACAAAAGCATCTGAAATATCACCTGTGTTATCGTATGGCTTGTTTGATCCTGGAATAGTATCATTATTAAATACACTCCAAGCTCCAATAGCACCTAGTCCTAAACTCCAGTTATTGTCTAATAAAAAATTCGCTCCAGCTCTTGCGGTCAGTCCTATATAACTATGAGGGCTTGATTCAATCCCTTGATTATACAAGGCACCCAAATACCCATAAGGGTCAACTGTAACCTCAAGTGCTTCTAACTGACTTGCACCAAAAAAAGCACAAGAAATAACTGAGCCTAAAATAAACTTTTTCATGAAACTCTCCTACAAAATATTGAAATTATCTAACAATTATATACAATAAAACTAAAATTTATACTGAACAAATCCTCTACCCATGATATAGTTCTTCGTATCGTTAAAATAGCCTATCGCATCGGTTTGATTAGCCATACCTAAAATACTGATTCCCAACTCTACACCCTTAATAGGTGTAAAATTAACCTTTGCTTCCCAGTTAAAAACACTTTTTCCATTAATAAAGCTTCCTCTTAATGCTCCATATATTTTTGCATAATTTGTAATATCAGCACTAGCAAATCCATAGATAGTGGTTGAATTTCCATAAAACATACCAGTTGCACGTTCAAACGGAGTATGTTGTCCAAACGCATCAATTCTATTAGCACCCTGCCCACCTCCAACAGTGCTAAGTCCAAGACCTCCTTGCATATTTCCAAGCCCTACAAGTCCTTCTAGCCATACAAGACCACTTGATCCAGAAGCACCATAATATTTTTTGTCTGCTACATACGAAAGCAGATAAATATGACTATCAAAATAAATTCCTGATTTTAGTGGTAAGTGCAAATCCACATCAATTCCAGGAGAAATAAAAACTCCGGGTGCAAAATACAAATAAGGTTTTATTTTTACAGGAGCATTAGGAATTTGAATATCCCCTTGAAATAAAATTGCCCCAGCCCAACCATACATTTTTCTAAAACCACTCAAATAATAATTTTCAACATAAGCATTTCTAAATGCCCACACAAATTTCAAAGAGATATTATCAAGCTTATCATAGCTCAGACTCAATCCTTCTGTATTGTGAGTTATCCACTGTTCATTTATCTCATATCGCCCCAAAGTCATTTTAAATTTTTCATATTGGTTGTAAAAATCCCCATAAAGTTTTGTAAATACAAATAGATCTTGTGCTCTATCAAAATCTCCCGTTTTCCCCTGATAAAGTCTAGGAACTAGCCAAGCTTCAGCCCCAACCTTATAACCCATAAATCTTTGAGATTGATAAGCCAAAGACATATTCAAATCCCCATAAGTCGGATCTTGCTTGGTTGATTGCTGAAAAAAAGCTCCTATATGACCATTTATGACACCTTTCATTAGTGCATCTTGAGGACTTTTTATATTATCTGCAAATACAATACCTCCATATATAGACAAACAGCACAAAACAAGCTTCCTTAGCATCCATATCCTTTTCTCAATTCTTGGCGAGTTAATACATTTAATTTGGCTTATTCTAGCAAAAAAAGTTCCAAAAAATTTTGAATGATTTTTATAAATAAAGTTGATTGACTTATACTAAACTTTTATGATAGAATAAAGCTTAATTTGAAATCATAAAAACACAAAAAATGATTAGGAGAAATGGATGAGCAAAAGTCTTTATGAAACACTTGGAGTCAGCGAAAATGCAAGTGCTGATGAAATTAAGAAATCTTATAGAAAACTAGCTAGAAAATACCATCCTGATATCAATAAAGAAAAAGAAGCAGAAGAAAAATTCAAGGAAATTAATGCAGCTTATGAAATTTTAAGTGATGAGAAAAAACGAGCACAATATGATCAATTTGGAGACAACATGTTTGGAGGGCAAAATTTCAGTGATTTTGCCCGAAATCAAGGAAGCGGTGGACTCAACTTAGATGATATTCTTTCTCAAATATTTGGAAACTCCGGGGGTTTTGGAGCAGGTGCAAATAGCTTTGGCTTTGGTGTAGGATTTGGCTTTGAACCTGATTTAGACGTTCAAGCAAGTCTTACAATTCCTTTTTCTACAGCTGTTCTTGGAGGCAAACAACATATCAATATGCAAAATGATAGTTTTGATATTAAAATCCCAGCAGGAATAGCAAACAACGAGACGATTCGGATAAAAGGAAAAGGAAAGGCAGGAAGAAGTGCGAGAGGCGATTTGTTGCTCAAAATCACCATAAGCGAGGATCCGCAATACACTAGAGAAAATGATGATCTTACCAAGACATTTGATTTGCCATTGAAAACTGCTCTTTTTGGAGGAAAAGTTCTCATACCAACACTTTATAAAGAAGTAAATTTAAAAATCCCTGCAAACACAAAAAATTTACAAAAATTTCGTATCAAAGAACTTGGAGTAAAAAATAGAAAAACTGGTCATATGGGAGATTTGTTCTTAAAAGCAAATATAGTTTTACCACATACAGATTCTCTTTCTGATGATCTCAAAAAAGCTCTTGAAGACCAATTACCAAACTAAAGGATAAAAAATGTATAGCTATGATGAACCTGTGTATCTTATTAGTGTAGTTGCTAAAATTTTAGAAATTCACCCACAAACACTAAGGCAATATGAGAAAGAAGGATTAATAGAACCTGGTCGCACTGATGGAAAAATGCGACTTTATTCTCAAAGAGATATAGATAAAATAAAAACCATCTTGAGACTCACTCGCGATATGGGGGTAAATCTCGCAGGAGTTGATATTATTTTACGACTCAAAGAAAAACTAGATGAACTAGATAACATCAACGAAGAACTGCGAGATAATTTACAAAAAAAGACCCAAACTTCAAACACAAGAGTAAGTGTAAAACAAAGCTCTTATGAATTGATATTGTTCAAAAAATAAGCTTATCTAGATGAAAAATTTGGCTAATCTTTTTCGTCCTAAAACCTTAGAAGAATTTGTTGGTCAAGAGCATATTCTTGGACACAAGTCTGCTTTAAAGCAAGCTCTTTTGTCAGGAAATTTTCCTCATTCATTTTTTTATGGCGTTCCTGGAACTGGAAAAACAACCTTAGCAAGACTGATCGCTGGTAAATTAGACAAACCTTTTTTACAGCTCAATGCGACAAATTTTAAGCTTGAAGAACTCAGATCTATGCTCAAGCAATACAAAAATACACTCACAAAACCTATCGTTTTCATTGATGAAGTTCATCGTCTCAACAAAGCACAGCAAGAATTTTTGCTTCCTGTTATGGAAAATCAAGAAGCCATCATCATCGGAGCAAGTACAGAAAATCCATACTACACACTCACAAACGCAATAAGATCACGATCTTTGTTATTTGAATTTTCTCCATTAAATAAAATTCAACTCTCTAGTATTCTTGAAAAAGTGTTTCAATCCTATCCTTGCCACATCACTCAAGAGGCAAAAGATTATTTGATAGAATCTAGCTCTGGGGACGCAAGAGCAATGTTAAATCTACTAGATGTTGCAATGGAATTAGAAGAGATAGATTTAGCAGCCCTAAAAATACTCCGTTCCACCAGTCTAAAAGATGGCAGCAGCGAAGATGATACTCACTACAATCTTATCAGTGCATTGATAAAATCCATTCGCGGAAGCGATGAAAACGCAGCGATTTATTATCTTGCTAGACTTATTTGTGCAGGAGAAAATCCTGAATTCATAGCAAGAAGACTGGTGATTTTATCTAGCGAAGATATTGGCAATGCAAATCCTAATGCACTTAATATCGCCACATCTACAATGTTAGCAGTTTCAAAGATAGGGTATCCAGAAGCTAGAATCATTCTTTCTGAATGCGTGATTTATTTAGCTTGTTCTCCTAAATCAAACACAGCATACAATGCAATCAATGAGGCTATGAAAGCCATTGATGATGGAGAAATTTTACCCATCCCTAAAAATATCCTTCCCAAATCCAAAGACTATCTCTATCCTCATGCTTATGGGGGTTGGGTACAACAAAAATATTTACAAAAACCACTAGAGTTTGTTAAACACACCCAAAAAGGGTTTGAAAAAACTCTCTTTGAGTGGATACAGAAAATCAAAGGCTCTTAAATAATATGCCTAAAAAATCATTCCACTTTCTTAAATGTATTTTTTTGTGTTTTGGATTATGTGTGCAAATTTTTGCAAAAGATACCAAAGATACTCCTCCTGTTTTAGATATTGATGCAACTAAAAATGGATGGAATTTAGAATTGAAAAAAATATCTTTGAACTTTACTTCAGCATCATTAAAAAATCAAGATATTTATAAAGATTTCTCAAACAATCGTATCAAGGGTGATTCTCAAATCGTCGGACAGGCGTTTGGAAATTTTCAGGCCAACTACTATGCAAAAAATTTCGTAATCTTCAACTCCCTTATTGCTGAATATGGTCGAAATATCATCTATCCTCAAAATTCTGCCAAAATCGACAATAAAACCCTAGATAGGATACTGATAGGTACTGACTATACGCAAAGAATTTGGAAAATTGATAGAATCTTAGGGGGATTTGAAGTTGGTCCTTATGTCCAATTAGGATACCAAACAGAATTCACCCCTCAAGCAGGACTCGATAGAAGAAAGATTTTACGTTTCAATACAGGTTTTAAAGTATTTGATGGAAAATATATCAAAAATCTTCACCTAAATATGTTTGGGGAAGAGGATTTTACATACAAAATACCCGTAGAGAGTATGGGGCTTGAAACGGGTCTAAATATAGAGCATAAGATCGAGGATAATGTTACCCTTACTTATCAATTTAATTTTCGTAGCTATCTCTTAAACAACTACCCCCCATCACATAATCCAGAATACGAACTAGAATTTAATGTAAAATTAGACACAAAAGTTTATAAAAATTTTTCAGTAGCCCCTTTTGTAAGTTTCTATATGCTAAAAGGAAGGTATTTCAAAGAGGTTGGAACAAATTTATTTATAGGGGTTTCAATCTCTTATAGTCAAGTTTTCATTGATGCAAAACAAAAATCAAGTGATTTTTAAATCAAACTTGCTAAAATGAATAAAAATGAACTAAAGCTACTGGAGATATAAAATGGAAAATAAGCAAAAAAATTTCGGGAAAGTTTGGAAATTTGGAAAAAATATTGATACAGACATCATCATTGCTGCAAGATACCTCAATACAAGCGATGGGAAACAACTCGCAAAACACATTATGGAAGACTCTAGGGGAGATTTTTATAACATGATTTCTAGAGGAGATTTTATTGTTGCTGATGAAAATTTTGGTTGCGGAAGTAGCAGAGAACATGCTCCTTTAGCATTAAAAGAGGCTGGGATTGCAGCGGTTTTATCTTCTTCTTTTGCAAGAATATTTTATCGCAACGCTTTTAATACGGGGCTTTTAATCTTAGAGCTTTCTCAGAACGATATTGACAGAATCTCCGAAGGAGATGAACTAGAAGTTGATTTACTCTCTAATAAAATCACTAATCACACCAAAAAAGAATATTACAACTATGCAAAAATACCTCCTTTTATGCTTGAGTTGCTGAATGCAGGAGGACTAATGCCATATGCCCAAAAACAACTCAAGGAGCAAATTTGAAAGATTATAAAATAGCCCTAATCAAAGGTGATGGAATAGGTCCTGAAGTCATCAATGAGGCACAAAAAGTTCTTGAAGCATTGAGTATCAACCAAGATTTTTCATTCCAATTTGAGGAATATTTGATGGGTGGATGTGCTTATGATAAGTATCAAAACCCTCTACCAGAAGAAACAATAAATGGATGTCTAAAAGCTGATGCAGTTTTATTTGGAGCTATTGGCGGAAATAAATGGGACAACCTACCTAGAGAACTACGACCTGAAAGTGGTCTGTTAAAACTACGCAAAAATCTTGAAGTTTTCGCAAACATACGACCTGCGATTGTTTTTGATGAACTTATAGATGCAAGTACTCTCAAAAGCGAGGTTATAAGAGGAGTGGATTTAGTCGTTGTACGTGAACTCATAGGAGGAATCTATTTTGGAGAACCCAAAGGAAGAGAAGGAAATAAGGCTTACAATACGATGGTTTATACAATAGATGAAATAAGTCGGATTGCAAAAGTTGGGTTTGAATTAGCCAGAAGTCGGAGAAAAAAATTATGCTCTGTTGATAAGGCAAATGTTTTAGATGTCAGCACACTTTGGAGAGAAGTTGTTAGCGAGATTGCAAAAGAATATCCAGATGTTGAACTTACTCATCAATATGTAGATAATGCAAGTATGCAGCTGATTTTAAATCCAAAACAATTTGATGTCATTTTAACAAGTAATTTGTTTGGTGATATTTTAAGTGATGAAGCAAGTATGCTTACAGGTTCTATCGGTCTTTTGCCTTCTGCAAGCGTAGGAGAAAAAGCGGCTTTATATGAACCTATTCACGGATCTGCTCCTGATATAGCCGGTCTTGGAATAGCCAATCCAATAGCTGCCATTTTGAGTGCTTCTATGATGTTAAAAAATACTCTTAAAGAAACAACTTCTGCTAATAAAATCCAAAAAGCGATCTCAAAAGTTCTTAAAGATGGTTATCGTACTAAAGATATTGCCTCTTTTGGCGCTAAGGAAATTTGCAGTACATCCAAGATGGGATCTCTAATCGCAGAATATGTGAAAAAGGAACAATGATGAGTTTTAGGACGATTACACTTGCAAGTATATACGAGCTTCAAGGGTTTAAAAATGAAGCTTTAGAAATATATAAAGATATTCTCAAAAAAGATCCCGACAACAAAGAAGCTCAAGATGCTTACAAGCGACTCAAAAATACATCTAAAACCTTTGAGGGGGTAAATATAAAGGCTAAAGATTTTTTTATAAAAACCTCCACTCACGAAGAATTAAAAACATTTGAAAGGTGGCTAATGCAATGGAATTAAAAGATATGATTCTTCAAACCCTTACAGAAATAGAAGAAAGTCCCAAAAACCAAGAACTTCAAATCGATGAACCTAAAAATACCACTTCTACATATCAGGAAGAATCAAGCATACTCTATGCTTTGCGTGAAAAGGCACTGGTTTTGTTTGAAGGTCTACAATCAGCTCAAGATGAAGATTTGAAAGTCAAACTTGACTTGGTTATTAATTATTTACAATATCAACTTTCCATACTTGATCAAAAACTTGGAATTTGATTAGAAAATTATTTACTAAACTAAACTAGAATGATACTGCCTATCAAAAATGAAGGTAGATGACATTAGAGTTGTCTTTAGCTAGCAGGGAGTCCCCCCCCCCCTCCCAACTCTCTGCTGGTTTAATTATTTTAAAAAACTAGATAAAGCCACCATTTCATTACCCCCCTCCCGATGATGGTCGGCTTTATCTATAGATTCTCCTAGATATAATCCTTGCTTTTTGACCTCTATATATAAGTTTATTTATTAATTTTAAGTATCATATGAGCATAATAAATATTCCTTCAGAGGTTAAAGTATGCTAGAAATACTAATGATAGAAGATGATATAGAGCTTGCAGAAATCTTGAGCGAATATCTCAAACAATACGATATAAATGTAACCAATTACGATGAACCATACACTGGAATGAGTGCGGTAGCTACGCAGCATTATGATTTACTGCTCTTAGATTTAACTTTACCCAATCTTGATGGGCTTGAAGTATGCAAAAGAGTGGCGAAACAAAAAAATATACCTATTATCATATCTTCAGCTAGAAGTGATCTTGATGATAAGGTCAAGGCTCTTGAGTATGGTGCTGATGATTATATTCCCAAACCCTACGATCCCAAGGAACTTCTAGCAAGAATCCAGTCCCTTTTGAGACGATACAATAAAAAAGGCACAAAGGATGATCAGAAAAATAAGGATTCAACCTTCAGAATAGATAAAGATAGTAGAGAAGTTTATTTCAAAGAAAAAAAATTAGAACTCACTAGAGCAGAATATGAAATCCTTACCTTGCTTATCAGTAAAAAAGGTCATGTGTTTTCCCGTGAAGCTATTGCGATAGAATCTGAATCTATCAACCCTGAAAGCTCCAACAAAAGCATCGATGTAATTATTGGTCGCTTAAGAGCAAAAATAGAAGAAGATCCAAAGAAACCTAAATATATCATTTCAGTTCGGGGCGTAGGCTATAAATTAGAATCTTAAAATGATAAAAAGTTCAATATTTTTCAAAATCACTATCTTATTTCTTTTTGCCTTATTTAGTTTTTTTGCATTTTCATTTTATTTTGTAAAATCACAGGTAGATCGCGAGGAAAGAATATCTCAAATCAAATACAACCAATTCACTACCACTATTAATCAGATTATGGCAAATAATGGAAGTATTGAATTAATAGAACGTTATCTAAAAGATCTTGGATTTGAGGTAACTTCTGAACCTGATATCAAAAAGGCTCTTCTTAATTACAACAAGCTTCCCACAAACTTCAACGGGGTATTTGCAAAAACCATTAAACTCAACAATGAAGTCTTCATTCTTTTAGAAACTCATAGTCAAGCCATCTTATACAAGGATACTTTTAAAGTATCTTATCATAGCTACTATCTTATTGCTTTTGCTGGAATGTTGCTCATATTTTTATTTATATTGGTCATCAAAAGCCTATTACCATTAAAGAGTTTACGCCGACAAATTCGTTATTTTTCGAATGGAAAACTGAATATTAACTGCAAAACAGAACAACAAGATGAAATAGGCGAACTTGCCAATGAATTTGATAACGCTATCAAAAAAATTGTAGCACTCAATGAGTCTCGAACACTTTTTTTGAGATCTATTATGCATGAACTCAAAACCCCTATCACAAAAGGCAGAATTATTGCCGAAATGGTAGAAAACCCTTTACAAAAAGAACGGCTTACTTCCGCATTTGGTCGTCTAAATACACTTATAAACCAGTTTGCAAAAATCGAACAACTCTCCTCAAAAAGCTACAATCTAAACAAAAGAGAATTTTTAGTAGATGAACTTATAGAACATACTAAAAAAATGTTACTTATTGATAAGATCAGCATAGATCCTATTGTTTTATTATCTCCAAATGACCTCATCAAAGCAGATTTTGACCTCTTTGCCATGTCTGTAAAAAATCTTTTAGACAACGCAATCAAATATGGTTCTGATGGAAAAGTAACCGTAAGCACAGATAAATATAATCTTATTATTGCCAATAAAGGTGAGCCTTTAAAAATGGATTTTAAAGAATATTTCAAGCCATATTTTAAAGATTTTTCAAAAAATTCTCACGGATTTGGACTAGGAATGTATATTATTAAAAATACCTTAGATGCACAAGGCTTCAATTTATCCTATGAATATAAAGATGATACAAACTATTTTATTATTAATGGATGTATTGTCGAGAATTATTGCGTCATTCCAAAAAACACAAAAATATAACAAATTATGATTTTATTATCAACATTATGGAATAATATTGAACAGACACTCAAGGGATTTTGATGAAAGAATGGAACGAAGAATGTGCTGTTGTCGGTATCTATAATGCCCATAATGCTTCTGTATTAAGCTATTATTCTCTTTTTTCTATGCAACACAGAGGGCAAGAAGCTAGCGGTATTAGTGCCTCAAATGGACAAAAAATATCTACCTATAAAAATAACGGGCTTGTTACAAAGGTTTTCAACAAAACAATCCTTGAAAAACTTCAGGGTAAATCTAGTATTGGTCATAATCGCTACTCCACAGCTGGAGAAGATTCTATCAACGATAGCCAACCTATTTTTGCAAAATATGGACTAGGGGAAATAGCTCTTGCACACAATGGTAATTTCACAAATGCGAAAGAAATCCGAGAATCCCTCATTCAAGAAGGGGCAATCTTTCAAAGTCATCTTGATACAGAAAATCTCATTCATCTCATTGCCAAAAGTCACCGAAATCATCTTGTTGATAGAATCAAAGATGCACTCACAAAAATACGAGGTGCTTATGCGTTGGTATTTTTGTCACGTACTAAAATGTTTGTTGTTCGAGATCAATATGGACTGAGACCTTTGAGTTTAGGTAAGATAAAAAATCCCGATGGTAGCACAGGCTATATCGTAGCAAGCGAAAGTTGTGCCTTTGATCTTATAGGGGCTGACTACATTCGAGATGTATTGCCTGGCGAAATGTTAGTTTTTGAAGGTGCTTACACAAACAATGATGTTGTTCCTCAATCTATGCAAATTTTTCCCCCTACTCCAAATCCTTGCATCTTTGAATATGTTTATTTTGCCAGACCTGATAGTAAAGTATTTGGAAAAAATGTCTATGAAATCCGCAAACAAATGGGGGTTGAACTTGCAAAAGAACATAAAATTCAAGCTGATATGGTAATCCCTGTTCCAGATAGTGGTGTTGCAGCTGCACTTGGCTACTCCAGAGAAAGCGGTATTCCCTTTGAGCTTGGAATTATCAGAAATCATTATGTTGGTAGAACATTTATTGAGCCTACTCAATCAATGCGAGAACTCAAAGTAAAACTAAAACTCAATCCTATTGCAGAGCTTATAAGCGGAAAAGATATTATTGTAATTGATGATTCGATTGTCAGAGGTACTACAAGCAAACAGATCATAAAAATCCTCAAACAAGCTGGGGCAAAAAAAATACATCTTTTTATTAGCTCTCCACCGACCATTTCTCCATGTTTTTATGGCGTGGATACACCAGATAAGTCAGATCTTATTTGTGCAAATCATAGTCTTGAAGAAGTGAGGGATTTTATCGGTGCAGATTCTTTATTTTTCCTCTCCCTTGAAGGATTGAAAAAAAGTATAAATTCAGAAGAAAATAAACGATTTTGTCAGGCCTGTTTTGATGGTCATTACATTGAAGAACTCACAGGGAGAAAAGATTGAAAAAAATACTCACTATCGGAAGATATTTCAAATCAAGGTTTGGGCAAAGGGTCAGAAAAATCCCGATTTCACTAGAAGGATTTACTTGTCCAAATATTGATGGAAGCGTGGCAAAGGGCGGTTGCATATATTGTAGAAATGAAAGTTTTTCTCCTTCTATTGCAAAACTCTCTTCTGAGAAGCCATCTGTTATGATGAATTTCAAAATGACAACCAACCCGCTCTTAAAACATCAACTTGATCAGCTAACAGAACAATTCAAGTGGCATTCAGAGTTCCACAAAGACAAGTTTGAGATTAGAAAATATCTAGTTTATTTTCAATCTTATACAAATACATATGCACCTTTTGATACCTTAAAACAACTCTATGAAAAAGCCCTCTCTTTTCCTAATGTAGTGGGTATGAGTATCGGAACAAGAGTGGATTGCGTAGAAGATGAAGTGCTTGATCTTCTTGAAGGATATGTCAAAAATGGCAAAGAAATATGGCTTGAATATGGGATTCAATCAGTCTATGACGAAACACTAAAAGCAACCAATAGAGGGCATCTCACAGATGGAATGAAAGAACTCTTTGCCAAAACAAGAAATCGCGGTATTAAACTTTGTGCTCATCTTATCTATGGACTTCCAAATGAAACTCCTG
Source organism: Helicobacter cappadocius (assembly GCF_030688855.1). GTDB lineage: Bacteria > Campylobacterota > Campylobacteria > Campylobacterales > Helicobacteraceae > Helicobacter_J > Helicobacter_J cappadocius. The sequence continues at coordinate 35,759 of NZ_JAUYZK010000003.1, forward strand.
ATATGATGTTACATTCCTTGCGTACAATTTTAGATTGGGGAATTGATGGCATCAAAATCCATCCATTATATGTTGTAGAGGACACCCATTTAGCAAAAATATACCAATCAGGCAAATATACCCCTATCGAACTTGAAGAATACGCTGATTTGATTGTGCAATCATTGCAAATTATTCCTACAGATGTCGTTGTTCAAAGAATTAGCGCAGGTGCTCACGATGATACACTTCTAGCCCCAAAATGGTGCTTTGACAAAAATATTCAAATGAGATATTTACGCGATAGACTAAAGGCTGTAGGCATAGAATACTAAAGGAGATAAAATGTTTAGAAGATTGAGACGATTGCGATTAAAAGAAGGATTAAGAGATCTAGTAAGGGAAACTCGATTGGATATTAGGGATTTTATTTATCCTCTTTTTGTGGTTGAAGGTGAGGGAATAAAAAATGAAATATCTTCTATGCCAGATGTATATCAAATGAGCTGTGATAATATTCTCAAAGAATGTGAGGAATTGCAAAAATTAGGTATCCATCATATTCTTTTATTTGGAATCCCCTCTCATAAAGATTCTTGCGGAAGTGAAGCTTTGAGCGATCAAGGGATTGTAGCAAAAACAATCCGTGCTGTTAAATCAAAATATCCACAGATGATAGTTACAGCTGATTTGTGTTTTTGTGAATACACCGACCACGGACATTGTGGTATTATTGATCCACATCTTAAAAGTGTCGATAATGACGCAACTTTAGAAATTTTAGGGCAACAAGCCATAGTTCTATGCAATAGCGGGGCTGATATTATTGCACCAAGCACAATGATGGATGGAATGGTGATTCATATACGTACAAGCCTTGATAAAACAGGATTTTCGCATATCCCCATTATGAGCTATTCTACAAAATTTGCAAGTGCGTATTATGGACCATTTAGAGATGTAGCTCAGTCTGCTCCAAGCTTTGGGGACAGAAAAAGTTATCAAGAAGATCCTGCAAATAGAAGAGAGGCTATTCTTGAAAGTCTTAATGATGAAGCCGAAGGAGCAGATATTTTGATGGTAAAACCAGCCTTGGCTTATTTGGATATCATTAGAGATGTAAGAGAGAGAACTCTTTTGCCTTTAGCTATTTATAATGTAAGCGGGGAGTATGCTATATTAAAAGCTGCTCAAAAAGCAGGTGTGATTGATTATGAAAAAACAATGGTAGAAACGATGATTGCATTCAAACGTGCGGGTGCAGATATTATCATTTCCTACCATGCCAAAGAAATTGCAAATTATCTAAGCAAAAACTAAAGATTAAAAAAATACATATAAGAGATTCCGTAATAGATATTCTTAAAACGTCTATTTACGGGGACATTTTTATAGACATCATTACTATATCTACCCATTGAATAAATCGGAATACCAGCACTCAATTCTATGCGATGTCTAGAGTTAATAGTGGTATTTACACCTAAGATTCCAAATATTTCATTAGAGATAATATATTCACTAGTTCTTTCATAATAACCATTAAAATAACTAACCCCTGCCACAAGACCAAAATCAAACTTCTCGCTGCTATAGTAATTGAACAAATACTCTAATCCTACCTGTGTGCCTACCCCTGAATAAAGATCAAAAGAATCAGACTTGTTTAATAACTTGATATTTGCATACCCCATTCCAAGAAATCCCAAAATTGCATTTTTTTTTGTAAAAAAATATTCTATCCCTATCTTACCTCCGATATATCCCTCATAGCCATAACGTTTTACACTCGCAACATCTCCATATTTGGAGTCATAGATGCTGTCCGTCCCCCTAGTATCAGCCCCCAATAATAATTTTAAACTATCACTTGCATAACCACTAGAAACACCAAAAATCAGAACAAACAAAACTCCTCTAAACAACTTCATATATGTTTCCTTAGATTCTTTTTAATACTAATTATAACAAAAAGACCTATCTTTAACTAAATTTTTTTGGCATAAGCTAGATAATATCGCAAAGATATACTTTTGAATTTGATATAATTAAGCAAAAAATAGGAGCATATATGGGAAGAGCATTTGAATATCGTCGTGCGGCAAAAGAAAAGCGATGGGATAAAATGAGTAAGGTTTTCCCTAAACTTGCCAAAACGATAACTGTAGCGGCAAAAGAAGGTGGAAGCGATCCAGAAATGAACGCGAAACTAAGAACGGCTATTGCTAATGCCAAAGCTCAAAATATGCCAAAAGACAACATTGACGCAGCCATAAAAAGAGCAAGTGGCAAAGATGGTGTTTTTTCTGAAGTAACCTATGAAGGCAAGGCGAGTTATGGGGTATTAATATTTATTGAATGTACAACAGACAACACCACTCGAACGGTTGCTAATATCAAAAGTTACTTTAACAAAACTCCTGGATCTTCCATGCTTACCAATGGTTCTTTGGAATTTATGTTTTCAAGAAAAAGTGTGTTTGAAATCGACAAAAAAGATATTGATGATTTGGCAATACAAACAGAGAGCTTAGAGTTAAATCTTATTGACTACGGATTACAAGAGCTTGAAAGCATTCAAACCCAAGAAGGTGAAATTCTCGTTATTTATGGCGATTATACAGATTTTGGCAAATTAAATGATGGTTTAGAATCTCTAAAAATCCCCATCAAAAAAGCCTCTTTAAAGCGGATTGCAAATACTCCGATCAATCTTAGCGTTGAACAACTAAGTGAAATTGAAAAACTCTTAGATAAAATTGAAGATGATGATGACGTACAAGCTGTCTATACAAATATAAACTAAACATTGTATAATCCCCCTATGAAAATATTGACAATACTAGGGGCTAGACCTCAATTTATCAAAGCTTCCTCCCAAAGTAAGGCATTCAAAAAATACCCTGAAATTCAGGAAATTATCCTCCATACCGGGCAACATTATGATTTTAAAATGAGTCAGGTTTTTTTTTCTGATCTTGATATTCCCAAACCAACATTTTTTCTCAAAAGTGGGGGTAAAACACATGCAAAAATGACTGGTGAAATGATGGAAGGTATCGAAAAAATTATTTTAAAAATAAAGCCTGATAGAGTGCTAGTTTATGGGGATACAAACTCAACTCTAGCAGGAGCACTCAGTGCTGCTAAATTACATATTCCAATTATCCATATTGAAGCTGGACTACGTAGTTTCAACATACAAATGCCTGAAGAAATTAACCGCATCTTAACAGACAGAATATCAAGCTTACTTTTTTGTCCTACTCAAAATGCGTATGAAAATCTGAAAAAAGAAGGATTTTTAAACTTTCCTTGCAAAATTCATATCAGTGGAGATGTGATGCTTGACTCCATCAAACAATATTCAAAATATGCAAAAAAACCAAATATTCCTCTATCAAATAATTTTGTCTTAGCTACAATTCATAGAGCTGAAAATACAAATGATATAGAAAAATTAAAATCTATTTTTGATGCTCTTGAATATATTGGCAGAGAAGTTCAAGTCATTCTTCCTCTTCATCCACGAGTAGCAAAAATACTCAAACATCAAAAAATAAACACTTCAAATATTTCATTCATAGATCCATTAGGTTATCTTGAGATGATTTGGTTACTCCAAAACACTCAAGCTGTTTTTACAGATAGTGGAGGATTACAAAAAGAAGCTTATTTTTTTTCTAAGCCATGCTTTGTACTCCGAGAAGAAAGTGAATGGGTGGAACTCACAAAAAATAATTGCAACATCTTAGTAGGTGCAGATAAAGAAAAGATTATTAGCTGTTTTGGTAATATATCTGACTTGTTTGCTAGGTCTTTTCCTAAAAATCTATTTGGTGATGGATGTGCAACAGAATTGATAGCAAAAACTATTTTGGAGTGAATATGAAATTTGGAATCATAGGCGTTGGTGGTTATATCGCACCTCGCCATCTCAAAGCCATCAAAGATACGGGCAATACTTTGATATGTGCATTAGATCCCAGAGATTCTGTTGGGATTTTAGATAGTTATTTTCCACAAACCGATTTTTTTACCGAATTTGAACGTTTCGATCGTCATATCGACAAACTCAGACGAAAAAATGAAGGGCTTGATTATATCTGTATCTGTTCTCCAAACTACCTACATGATAGCCATATACGCTTTGCCCTTAGAAGTGGAGTAAATGCTATCTGCGAAAAACCACTGGTTTTAAATACATGGAACATCGATGGACTCAAAGAGATTCAAAAAGAAAGTGGAAAAAAGATATATAATATTCTTCAACTTCGTTTGCATCCTAGTATTATCGCTCTAAAAGAAAAAGTTCAAAGAGAACTTGAACAAGATCCAAATAAAATCTATGATGTCACTCTTACTTATATTACAAGCAGAGGAAAATGGTATTTTGTATCCTGGAAAGGAGATGTGAGCAAAAGCGGGGGGATTGCTACTAATATTGGAGTGCATTTCTTTGATATGCTTTCTTATGTATTTGGAGATGTTAAAAAAAACATTGTCCATATCTCAAAACCTGATTGTATGGGAGGATATTTGGAACTCAAAAATGCTCGTGTAAGATGGTTTTTATCTATTAACAAAGATCATCTACCAAAAGAAGACAAAAGAACTTACCGTTCAGTGCTTGTTAATGATGAAGAAGTTGAATTCACTGATGGTTTTACCGATTTGCATACATTAAGCTATGAGCAAATTCTAAACGGCAAAGGTTTTACATTAGAAGATGCAATATCTTGTATAGAGATTGTCCATGACATTAGAAATATCACCCCTATAGGAATGATAGGAGATTATCATCCATTATGTCAAAAAGTCTTCAAATGAATCTTTTTATACATCATTCAAGTTTTATAGATGAAAATGTAAAAATCGCACAAGGAACTAAAATATGGCATTTTTGTCATATTTTGAGTGGTTGTGATATTGGAAAAAACTGCTCTTTTGGTCAAAATTGCGTTGTTGGTCCAAATGTTAAAATAGGCAATGGATGCAAAGTCCAAAATAATGTCAGCATCTATGAGGGTGTTGAATGTGAAGAAAATGTATTTTTAGGACCTTCGGTTGTCTTTACAAATGTTTATAACCCTAGAGCCTTTATCAATCGCAAAAATGAATTTAAAAAAACAATTCTAAAAAAAGGTTGTTCTATTGGTGCGAATGCAACCATTGTGTGCGGGATAAAGATTGGTGAATATGCTTTTGTGGGTGCAGGTTCGCTGATTAGAGAAGATGTAAAAGCATTTGCTCTGATGGTAGGTGTTCCTGCCAGGCAGATTGGTTGGGTAGATAAAGGAGGGAAAAAAATGATTTTTGATTCTAATAATATAGCCAAAGATAGCTATGATGGAAGCTATTATATCCTCAAAAATGATGAGGTATTTGAACAATGAAGATTGATTTTGCCAATCTTACTTTAGCACACCAAGAATATGCTACAGAAATCAATGTAGCTATCCAAAAAACTATAGAAAAATCTCATTTTATTATGGGAGATGAGGTTGAGCTGCTTGAAGATGAATTGAAAAACTTCACAGGTTCAAATCATGTCATCACTTGCTCAAGTGGCACTTCTGCACTCTTACTTGCACTTAGCGCAATAGGAATTGGAACTAATGATGAAGTCATTACGAGCCCTTTTAGCTTTATTGCTGCAGCTGAAATGATTGCATTTTTGGGGGCAAAGCCTGTATTTGTAGATATAGATCCCCTAACTTATCAAATAAACCCATCACTTATCACATCAGCTATTACCCCCAAAACAAAAGCAATTATTCCTGTAAGCTTATTTGGGCAACCTTCAGATATGGATTCCATTAACAAAATAGCTCAAAAACACAATCTAATCGTCATAGAAGATGGGGCACAAAGTTTTGGAGCAACTTACAAAGAGAAAAAAAGTTGCAATCTCACGCCTATAGCAACAACTAGCTTTTTTCCAGCCAAACCCTTAGGATGCTATGGAGATGGCGGGGCGGTGTTTTGCAATGATGAACACATCGCTACAAAAATCAAAAGTCTCAGGATTCATGGACAAACAAAACGTTATGAGCATTCTTATATAGGACTAGGAGCTAGACTTGACACAATCCAAGCTGCTATTTTAAGGGTAAAACTCAAATACTACCCTATTAAAATCAGTAAAAGAAATCAAGTTGCCAAACTCTATGAAAAATATCTAAAAAATAAGTCTGTAAAACTTCCTATTATTGGCGATCATATTCAAAGCGTTTATGCTCAATATAGCATTTTGTCAGCCGATAGAAACTCCCTAGAAAAAAAACTAAAACAAAATAATATTCCTTATGCTATTCATTACCCTATTGCGCTCCATCTTCAACCTTGTTTTTCCTATCTGGGTTATCAAGAAGGTGATTTTCCTATCGCGGAAAAAACTTGCAAACAAATATTAAGCTTACCTATGAATCCTTATCTGTCTGAAAATGAGATTGAATACATATCAGGAGTTATAGATTGAAATCAGATAAAATAATCGCAATTATTGGTCTAGGATATGTGGGGCTTCCTCTTGCTATTGAATTTGGAAAACTTTATCAAACAATCGGATTTGATATAGACAAAAACAGAATAAAAGAACTCTTAGAACATAAAGATAAAAACGATCAGGTTTTAAATACAGATTTTCAAGCCTCTAATCATCTATACTTCACTCACAAGCATCATGAAATCCAAAAAGCAGATATTTATATCATTACCGTTCCAACCCCCGTGGATAAATACAAAACTCCAGATATATCAGCACTTCTACAGGCCTCAAAAATAGTAGGAGAGGGACTAAAAAAAGGAAATATCGTCATTTACGAATCCACCACCTATCCCACCTGCACTCAACAAAATTGTGTCCCTGTTTTGGAAACTTCAAGCAATCTTATTTATAACAAAGACTTCTTTGTGGGATATTCACCTGAGCGAATCAACCCTGGAGATAAGCAGAACACTCTCACAAACATCAAAAAAATCACCTCGGGAAGCACAAAAAAGATCGCTGAAGAAATTGATGCACTCTATTCTTCTATCATAACAGCAGGAACCTATCTAGCACCTTCTATAGAAGTTGCTGAAGCAGCAAAGGCCATAGAAAATGCTCAAAGAGATCTTAATATTGCTTTTGTAAATGAACTTGCTATGATATTTGACAAACTTGGCATTGATACTTATGAAGTATTACAAGCTGCTAGTAGTAAATGGAATTTTTTAAAATTCACTCCCGGTCTTGTGGGTGGTCACTGCATCGGTGTGGATCCGTATTATCTCACACATATTGCTTCAAAAATGGGTTATCATCCAAAAGTCATATCTGCTGGAAGACAAATAAATGATGCTATGCCTGTATTCATCGCACAAAAAATGATAAAATTATTAGCAAAAAATTACCTAGAGATACTAAATGCAAAGATATTATTACTAGGCATCACTTTTAAAGAAAACTGTAAAGACACTAGAAATTCAAAAGTCCCTCAAGTAGCAAAAGAACTATTAGATTTTGGCTGTGATGTTCATATATGCGATCCAATAGCTGATAAAGCTGAGGTTAAAAAAACATATCAAATAGATATTTTTGATCTTCCTGAAACGTTTAAAAATGCTCAAGAAACAAAATATGATGGCATTATTCTGTGCGTTGCTCACCAAGAGTTTAAAAACATCTCCCTCCCCTTGCTTGTGCATAAAAATAGCGTGATATATGATCTAAAAGGATTTTTGGAAACTAAATCATCAGAAAATATCACTAGACTTTAAGCATCTCAGATGAAGATTTAGTGTAAAAAGCTTGACTTATATAATAAAATAGCTTATAATCACGACCTTAGTTTTATATTCCAGATTAGCTCAGCGGTAGAGTAGGCGGCTGTTAACCGCTTGGTCGTAGGTTCGAATCCTACATCTGGAGCCACATTCTTCGGATATACCACATCACTTAAAATCACTCTTATAAATTCCTAGACTTTATAATCTATAAAACCCCGCTATAAACTTCTAACAATCCGTTCGCATCTCTATCATCCCTCCTAATCTCAAATGAAACTTTTATTTTGTTTGAAAACCTCATTATGTATAATTCAATCAAAAAAACTAAAGGTTATAGATGAAAGCGATCAAAAGAATGGGGGGGGGGGATAGAGAAAGAGTAGAGTTCAAAACGCTTGGGGAAGTTTGTGAATTTTATACAGGCGTACAATTGAACAAAAACAATATGATCAAAAATGGTAAATATCCCGTGATAAATGGTGGCATAAAACCTTCAGGATATACAGATAAATACAATGAAGATGAAAATACCATCACCATCGCACAAGGTGGTTCTGCTGGATATGTGAATTTTATGACAACGAAATTCTGGGCAGGAGCACATTGTTATGTGATAAAACCAACTTATGAAGGCTTGAAAAATCGTTTTTTATATTTTGCCCTCAAATCTCAAGAATGGGATATACAAAATTCCAAACAAGGAGCAGGAATACCCGGATTAGTTCGATCCCATGTAGCTTCCATCAAAATCCCCATCCCGCCTCTACCCATCCAAGAAGAAATCGTGAAAATCCTAGATACTTTCACAGAACTAGAGGGCGAACTAGAAGCCGAGCTACAACTCAGACAAAAACAATACAAATACTACTTGAACAAACTTTTTAAACTTTATGATGATATTGAAAAAATCCCATTAAACGAGATTGCTAAAATTTCACGAGGGAAAAGAGTTATAAAAAAACAATTAACTAACGGAGGGATATATCCTGTTTATCAAAATTCTCTTACGCCAATGGGATACTACAATGAATATAATTCACAGGCAAACACAACATACATAATAAGTGCTGGATCGGCAGGTGAGATAGGTTATAGCAATATTGATTTTTGGGCAGCGGACGACTGCTTGATATTCTCAGATTTAAAAGGTATAGAAAACAAATATATTTATTATTTTTTATTGACAAAACAGAATTTTATTCGTTCAAATGTTTGGAGAGCTGGAATACCACGCCTATCAAGAACAATAATCGAACGATTAGAAATCCCCATCCCGCCTTTAGAGGAGCAGAAGAGGATTGTGGGGATATTGGATAAGTTTGATGAGCTTGTGAATGATATTTCTTTGGGGATTCCTGCGGAGATACAGATGAGGAAGAAGCAGTATGAGTATTACAGAGACAAGCTGCTTAGGTTTGAGGAGGCACTTTGATTGGGATTTTAGGGGATTTTGACGCTCAAGTAAGTGCTTGTGAAAAATGTAATAAGGTGTAGTGAAAAGTTGCTTTTATAAGCAAGGATTTGATTTATCAGATAGCACAAAATCTATTTATTATTTTATATTGCCATAGAGTTGTTTTAGATATACTCCCAAATAACCAAAAAAGGAATTCTATGCAAACAATCTACCCGTTTATCCTGATCATTCATTTATCCTGTGCCATCATCTTCTTGGGTTACTTATTTTTTGATATTGCAATATTTCCTAATGTCAAAAAAATGTTCGGAGAAGAAATCTATTTTAAAGCATCAAAAGCAATCTCTCAAAAAGGTAGTAAAATTATGCCTTTATGTGTGCTTGGACTCTTACTAACAGGAGGCATGATGATGAGTAATTATATCAATAGTGCTCAAGGGTGGTTTGATACAAATCTTCAAAAACTCCTTGTTATAAAAATATTCTTCGCTCTTGTTATTATAATGATGATACTGATATCTTTAACCTATGCTTTTATTCTAAAAAAACCAAGCCCTCTAAGAAATATCATTCATCCTCTAGCCCTCACACTGGGATTTATCATCGTGATACTAGCTAAAGCAATGTTTTTTGTATAGCTATTTGAACAAATAATCACAAGAGGCTGCTTAAGCACTCAAAGAGATATCTATTTTTTTATTGCAACGTTTGATGGTATTGAGCCTATGGGCAATAACTAAGAGTGTCTTGTTTTTTGCTACATCATATATTTCATTCATGATCTTCTCTTCAGTATCTGTGTCTAATGCGCTTGTAGCCTCATCTAATACTAAAATTTCAGGATCATCATATATGGCTCTAGCAATACCAATTCTTTGCTTTTGCCCTCCACTTAGGAGTATTCCCCCCTCGCCTACGATAGTTTCAAGTCCATTGTGTTGCTCTAAAAACTCCCAAATATTGGCTTTTTTACAAGCAGAAATAAGCTTTTCTTTGTTCATTTCGCTTCCAAATGCTACATTTTCGGCAACATTTCCATCAAAAAGATATATCGTTTGTGGAATATAACCTATTTTTTTACGCCAAGCTGGAAGATTGTGATTATCGAGTTTAAAACCATCGATAAATATTTCCCCTTTTTTTGGCTTGTATATTCCGATAATAATATCTACTAGGGTGCTTTTACCTGCTCCAGAGGGACCACAAAATGCGACCTTATCGCCCTTGTTGATGATGAGATTAAAATTTTCAATCACAGGTTTAGAATCATTATAAGCAAAACTAACATTTTTAAGCTCGATGCTTTTTTCAAATTCACAAGGTTTATTATCTTCTAGTTCTGTTTGATATGTGAGGTTTTCATAAACATTACTGAGAGCTTTTTTATAAAAACTCATCGCATTGTAGTTGGTTAAAATTTTATTTGCTGAAGGAAGTATGCGATAAAGAGCAAGCGCATACATAGAAATAATAGGAATAACTGCACTTACATCGTTGTATCTCACCAAAATATAAGCAACGCAAGAAATAAGCAAGATAAAACCAATGGTCTCTAAAAAACTTTTTGGAATGGAGTTGAGGGTTTGAAATTTTGTAAAGATATTTGCTCGATGAGAACTTGTACGTTCAAAAACTTCATAAATCTCTTTTTGATTTCCTTTGAGCTTGATAAACTTGAAGTTTCCGAAGGTTTGGGTGATAATTTTTCCAAACTGAGTTTCTATCATCGCACGTTTGTCGCCTTGCTTTTTTATTTTTTTGCTAACGGTCTTGATGATAAATAATATCTGCAATGCCATAATAACAGTGAGTACCAAAGTCATCTTCCAGCTAACCAATAAAAGCAAAACATACATCAAAGCGATCGTAAATACCTCTGCAAACATCTGCAAAAAATTCTGAATATATTGCGAGACATTCTGTGCTTCTTCTCCTACAGAGACGCGTATTTTGTCAGTATTTTTTTTTGTAAAATCAAAATAGCTAAGCTCGGTTGATTTACAAAATAATCGATAAGCAAAATAATGCGACTTGCCAAAGGCAAAACGATTAAGAGAGTAATTATAAAAAATACTATAAAAAGCCCTGAATATATAAAAAACTACCAATGCACCACTAAAAAAAAGCATAAAATTCAAAGTGCTAGAAAAGTGCATCCATTGATAAAACTTGAATGAAATAGAAGTATTTAAAATCCTATCAGGATTACTTGCAAATGTAATAAATGGCATGATGATGCTTATGCCCAACGTTTCCACTACAGAAAATACAATTGTGGCCAAAAAGAGCCATAACAAAATAATCTTATCGCGTCTTGTTATGAGATAACGAAGTTTATATAAATCGCTAGTTGAATTTTTTTTTTGTTTTTTCATTTTTCTACTTAGGGGAATTTATTTCCTATTGATAAGCGAGATTATAACCTTTTAGATTTTAAATAAACATAATAAAGCTAATCATAAAAGTTTTTTGCCTAAAGCTTTGACTATAGGTTTTTGAATGATGTTATGCTAAAATACTTACGACAAAAATACAAAACACTAAAATTCAGGTTGGAAATGGATAGTTTTTATACGACACAAGAGTTGCAAAAACTAGGCTTTAAATCACTAGGAGAAGATATTCTTTTAAGTAAAAAAGCTAGTATTTATGGTGCCCAAAACATATCTATTGGAAATAATGTACGCATTGATGATTTTGTGATTCTCTCTGGGCATATCAACATAAAAAGTCATATCCATATCGGTGCTGGAAGTATTCTTATGGCAAAAGAAGAGGGAATATATCTTGATGATTTTTCAGCCATGAGTGTGCAATGCAAGATATTAGGATCTAGCGATGACTTCAGTGGAAATGCGTTAGTGGGACCTTGCATTCCCGCAGAATATAGAAAAATCACCACTAAACCTATCAGGCTAGAGAAGTTTTCTCTGCTGGGTTGTGGCTCTACTATACTTCCAGGAGGCTCTCTTGCAGAAGGCGTAAGTGTAGGGGCTTCTAGCTTGATTATGCGTCCTACGGAGGCTTGGGGAGTATATTTTGGCATACCTGCAAAAAGAATATCAAAAAGAAACAAAAATATCTTGGATCTACATGAACAATTTCTAGCTTCTAGCAATAAAATTTACAATTCAATGGGGGGGGGGGATAAACAAACCTTAGATTCTTGCTTTGATCTTCATTCTTATTCTCCTAATTTATTTTCGATATATTCCTCAAAAGTCGCCTAATGAAAAACATCATTTTTATAGGAGCTGGAGGATTTGGAAGCGAATGCTATCAATATTTGCTTGATGTGATGAATATAGATAAGAATATCTTTTTTAAAGGATTTTTATCTACTAGTAATGATCTAGCTCCTTATGGATTGCAAAAGTATTTTTTAGGTCATTATGATGATTATGATTTTGAAGAAAATGATTATTTAGTGATTGCTATTGGAAGTCCTATTGCAAGATATAGACTCTATCATCATTTTAAATCTAAGGGATTGAAATTTTATAATCTCATTTCTCCAAAAGCTTTTATCACCCATACAAACAATATTGGTGAATGCAATGTGATCGCACCTTTTAGCACACTAGGAATCAATACCATCATCGGTCATGCAAATCTTATAGGTCCTTATTCTCTTATTGGGCATGACTGCAGAATTGGAGATTTTAATTTTGTAAGCTCATATGTTTCTTTTGGAGGGGGTGCAAGTATCGGTAATCTAAACTTCCTCGCACATAAGGCAACATTGACACCCAAAACACTGGTTCAAAACAACTGCACCATCTCTGCTAACTCTGTAGTATCTAAAAAACTCAGAGATAATTCCATTGCACTTGGCAATCCCGCAGAAACGATCGGAACTAACCCAATACAGGAGAACTATAATGTCTAAAAATAAAATCAAACAAATCATTGAGGAGCTACGTCCTGACATAGAAATACAAGATGATACAGAGTTTATCAACGATGGAATATTTGATTCTTTTGATATTGTATCTATTGTTTCTGCACTTGATAAGGAATTTGGTATTTCTATTGATGGAGGAAAGATATCTCCAGAATATTTCAATACCCTCAATGATATTACCAAGCTAGTAGAGGAAAGCAAAAAATGAATTTTAACTTTTTTGGGAAAAAAATTTCTTCAGTCATCACCATTTTGCCAGAAAATGAAAGTTGCTTTGATGATGAAATGCCTAATTATAATTTCCCTGAAAGAAAATCAAAAATTCTCAAAGAACTGATGGGCTATAATAAACATAAAATTGCCGCTGATAATCAACTCGCTTCAGATTTTATCATCGCAGGTTTTAAGCGATTGTTTGAAGATAAAGTGGTTGAGCCTGAAGATATAGATGTGTTGATTTACATCACACAATCCCCTGATTATCTAGTACCTCAAACCTCAACCATTATCCAGGATCAAATCGGACTCAAAAAAGATATTTTGTGTTTTGATCTCAATCAAGGCTGTGCAGGGTTTATACACGGGCTATTTCAAGCATTTTTTATGTTAGAAAATCCTAGCATCAACAAAGTAGCTATCGCGAACTCTGATGTTTTAAGCCACAAAGTCAATAAAAAAGATCGCAATAGTTATCCTCTTGTAGGAGATGGCGGAAGCATTGTTATTGTAGAGAGAAGTGAAATAAAAAATGAGATTTTTTGTTTTAATAAGACTTTTGGAGAAAATGCCTTAGCCATCTCTATTCCTGCAGGTGGATTCAAGCTTCCTAGCACAGATGAAACTGCCAAAGATTTTGAAGATGAAGATGGCAACATTAGAAGCTTAAACAATCTAGTAATGCAAGGTGCTTCGGTATTTAGCTTTGTTCAAGAGTATGTTCCTATAATGATAGAATCACTATTTGAAAAATCTAAACTTGAAGAAAAAGATATTGATTTTTTTATTTTCCATCAACCCAATAAATTTATGCTAGAAAAATTAGCAGACAAACTCAAAATCCCTCATGAAAAAATGCCTAATAATATCGTAGAAAATTTTGGAAATGGGAGCGGAATCACCATCCCTTTGAATATGTGCTTCAACCTAAATGACAGACTTTCTAAAGAAGGATTAAAAATCTGTTTTGGAGGTTTTGGAGTTGGATTAACATTAGCTGGAATCATTATGGATGTGGAAAAAATTCCTTATATGAATCTTATTTCTCTAAAGGACTGATATGGAAAAACTTTTAACAAAAATACAAGATCTACTTGATGTGCAAGATTTGACCTTAGATTCTATACTCAATCAATATGAAGAATGGGATAGCCTTACTATGGTTGCCCTAGTTTCTTTTGCTCAAAAGCATTATCAAATCAACATTACTTTAGATGAGCTTGGTGCTTGTAAAAATGTAAAAGATATATACAATCTCTTCAATAAATTCAATGGGGGGGGGGGTATAGATAAAACCTCTCTTTTTGTCCCAACCTACCCTAAAAATACTCGATCTAGCAAAACATTGTTTGATCTTTCCTCAAAAGTCGCCTAATGAAAAACATCATTTTTATAGGAGCTGGAGGATTTGGAAGCGAATGCTATCAATATTTGCTTGATGTGATGAATATAGATAAGAATATCTTTTTTAAAGGATTTTTATCTACTAGTAATGATCTAGCTCCTTATGGATTGCAAAAGTATTTTTTAGGTCATTATGATGATTATGATTTTGAAGAAAATGATTATTTAGTGATTGCTATTGGAAGTCCTATTGCAAGATATAGACTCTATCATCATTTTAAATCTAAGGGATTGAAATTTTATAATCTCATTTCTCCAAAAGCTTTTATCACCCATACAAACAATATTGGTGAATGCAATGTGATCGCACCTTTTAGCACCATCGCTTATAATACCATTATTGGCAATGGCAATCTTATCAATGTCTCCTGTGCATTAGGTCATGATAGCGTGATTGGGAATTTTAATATTATTGGTTCTTACTCTGGTTTTGCTGGATTTTCATCACTTCAAGATGGTAATTATTTGGGTCCTAGAGTGAGCTTATTTCCAAAAGCAAAAGTGGGGAGTAACTGCAAAATATCAGCTGGAAGCGTTATTTTCAAACGTCTCAAAGATAGTTCTATTGCATTTGGAAATCCTGCAGAGGTGATCGGAACGAATGAATTTTTTAACTTCAAATAAAGGAAAACAAAATGGAAAAAATCTATAAAAAATTACAAGACTTGCTTGATAGCGAATCTTTGAACAAAGATTCTATGCTCGAAGATTTTGAAGATTGGGATAGTCTATGTATCATTACTTTGATAACATTTTTGGATAAAGAATATAATGTGAATTTATATACCAATGAATTAAAAGCCGCCAAGACTGTTGGGGATTTGATGGATTTAATTCAAAGCAAGATTAAATGAAGCCTTGTATTTTAATCACAGGAGGGAGCTCTGGAATAGGTAAAAATATTGCCCTAGAGCTTTCAAAAGAGTATTCTCTGATTTTTATTTCTAGGGATATTTCAAAAATACAAAAAGTAGTGGCAACTCTGCACTCTCCAAATGAACATTTTATTTTTGAATGCGACCTTTTAGATTTTGACAAGCTCACTGAGACAATGCGAGAAATATCTGAAAAATTCAAAATTCAAGCCTTCATCCATTCTGCAGGAGTTAGCTATGTTAGCTATGCAAAAAATTTTGATTTTAATGAAATGATAGATTGTGCAAAAATCAATCTATACTCTGCAATGCTTATCGTCAAGTTTTTACTCAAAAAAAATCTCAAACCCTATCTTAAAGATATTATTTTCATCTCAAGCACTTTTAGCAAAAAAGGCGAAATAGCTAATAGCTTTTATGCTAGTACAAAAGGTGGATTAGATGCTTATATGAAAAGTTTGAGCCTAGAACTCGCCCCTAATATCAAGGTGAATTCGATTTTACCTGGCGGGATTTTTGAAACAGGGATGACAAAAAATCTATTTGACGAAGAACAAAAGCAACAAATACTCAAAAAATACCCACTAGGAGAAGGCAAAACACAAGACATAGCTCAAGGCGTAAAATTCATACTTGATTGCAGATGGATAAGTGGGCAACAAATCATTATCGATGGTGGCTATAGCGTCTAAAAAGGAGTTTTATGCAAGATTTAAATACGATTTTATTTATAGATAAAAACAATCCTATCACAAAAAATGATATTTTGAATTCATTGTTAAAAATAGGTGCACAAGAATGTGATTATTTATTTGTTCATTCTGAACTTAATTTTGGAACACCAAATACTGAACTAAGCAAGAAGGAACTTTTAGGGCATATTGTGGATATTTTTGATTCAATGCGAGTGAAAAATATTATTATGCCAACCTTCAGCTTTAGTTTTTGTGCAAAAGAAGATTTTGATCTTAAAAATACAAAATCTCCAATGGGTATTTTGAGTGAATATTTTAGAAAGCTCCAAAATGCAAAGCGAACAATCGATCCGCTAATGTCTTGTGCAATCATAGGCGAAGATAAAGATCTTCTTGATATTAGCAAACACTCTTGTGGGATTGGAAGCTTGTTTGACAAACTCCATCACAAAAAAGATGTTAAATTTTTGTTTTTTGGAAACAGGGTTTGTGATTGCTTCACCTATTCTCATTATATTGAGAGAATGTTGGAAGTCCCTTATCGATACGACAAGGTATTTGAAGGAAATATTATTTTAGATGACAAAAGCTATAAAGATAGTTTTATACTGCCTGTAAGATATGCAAATGTAGAAGCCTTCAAGGACGATACTCTGAATAAAACCTTAGATAAATACAACGCCATCAAAGAAATCAAACTCGGACAAACTCAAATCCAAATCGTGAATGAAAAAGATAGCTATAAAATCATCTCTGAAGCCATCAAATCCAACATAGATTTTATGCTTGAATTCCCCTATCCTAGAGATTTTTTGGACAAAAGTTATACCTATGGGAAAAAGGTTGCTCTATGAATTACACACTACTCACAGGAGCTACCTCAGATATTGGTAAAAACATTGCTCAAGTTTTATCGCTAAAACAAAACCTAATATTATCAGGGCGCAATCTTAATAAATTAGAAGAGACTTTAAAATCCTTGCCAAATCCAAAATCTCACAAGCTTTTAACCATTAACCTCAAAGATATTTCTAGTATCAGGGATTCTATTTCTTGCTTACTAAATGGGGGGGGGGTATAGAGAATTTTATACATTGTGGTGGTGAAGCCATATTTGGTCCGATTCGATATTTTGACTATAATCAAAGTATTAAGAGTTTTAATATAAACTTTTTTTCTTGTTGTGAAATCATCGCTACCCTCTTAAAAAAACCCAATAAACCTCACTTAAAGAATATCATTCTTATTTCTAGTATTTCTGCACTCAGAGGCTATAAAGGGAGTAGTATTTATGGGGCATCTAAGGCTTGTTTGGATTCCCTTACTCGAAGTTTATGTGATGAGCTATCTCCTCAAATCAAAATCAACTCTATTATTTTGGGAAATATCCCCACAAAAGCTACAGCACAGCTAGAAATGCAAAAACCTCCACCTAGTGGTGAAGGAAAATGCGAAGATGTAAGTGCTTTGGTAGATTTTTTGTTATCAAGTGGCTACTTAAGCGGACAAAATATCGTTCTTGATGGTGGTAGAAGCTCTATAGGGAACTGATGGTGAAATCCTAGCCATCAAAAGCCAAAGTAATTTCAAATAGTGATGATGTTTTTATTCCAAATAATCTCAAAATCCAAAAAAGCTTTTATGCTATAATTAAGCACGACTTTCCTCAAATAAAGAATTTTAATGAAAATCAACGTATTAGAATATCTAAAACAAACTCTCTACACTATGGCCGATAAAATCGCCATCATAGATAGAAAAGAAGAAATAACCTTTGGAGATTTTTACAATCTTGCTCAAAATATTTCGACCCATTTAATCGATAATTTTCCTGAATATAAAATGCCAACTCCCATAGCCATAGCACTTCCTAAATCTATCGAGTCTCTGATTTGTTTTGCTGGAGTGCTGTTTTCTGGGAATATTTATATGCCCTTAGATATAAAAAGTCCTAAAGAGAGATTAGAATCTATCTTGAAAAATATTCAACCACATTTTGTGATTACAGATAAAGAGAATAAAGAAAAACTCAAAGATATTTTTGAAGATGAAAAAATACTGCTGATTGATGATTTGATAAAAGATACTAAAGAAATAAAAACAAATTATGAAAATCTCATCGATACTGATCCTGCTTATATTATCAATACTTCAGGATCTACCGGAACTCCAAAAGGAGTGGTGGTATCTCATAGAAGTATTATTGATTATATTGAATGGATATTATCAGAAGAAAAAATAAGACCTTCTAATTCTGATGTGATCGGAAATCAGTCCCCGTTTTATTTTGATAACTCAGTTTTAGATATTTATTTGTGTTTTTTTACTGGTGTTACTTTGGTATTGATTCCTGAAGAAAAATTTCTTTTTCCAAAAGAGCTTTTAGAATATATTGATGAGAAAAAAATCAATTATATATTTTGGGTGCCAACACTTCTAAGCAATGTAGCAAAAAATAAAGCTCTTGAGAACCTTTTGCCAAAGCTAGATAAAATCCTCTTTGCTGGGGAAATAATGCCAACAAGAGATCTGAACTATTGGATAAAAAAATATCCTAATGCTACCTTTGCTAATTTATATGGTCCCACTGAAATAACAGTAGATTGCACATTTTATGTGCTTAATCGGAATTTTAGAGATGATGAGATTTTGCCTATAGGAAAATCTTGTAGAAATACGCAAATCCTTTTGCTTGATGAAAATAATAAACTAATCAATGTTGCTTATCAAACAGGTGAAATCTGCGTGAGAGGCTCCTCTCTCTCGCTAGGATATTATAATGATATAGAAAAAACCAATCAAAGCTTCATCCAAAATCCAATCCAACCTCACTATAATGAAAAAATATACAAAACAGGTGATATAGGATATTACAATGAGAATTTTGAACTTATCACCACAGGAAGAAAAGACTATCAAATCAAGCATAATGGCTATAGAATCGAATTAGGAGAAATCGAGACTGCCTTGAGAGATTTGGAAAATATTCAAGCTTTGTGCGTGATTTATGATACCAAAGATTCAGAAATTGTGCTATTTTATGAGAGTGAAAAAGAACTCTCAAAAGCTGATATTTTCACTCATCTCAAAAAT
This sequence comes from Helicobacter cappadocius, assembly GCF_030688855.1. GTDB lineage: Bacteria > Campylobacterota > Campylobacteria > Campylobacterales > Helicobacteraceae > Helicobacter_J > Helicobacter_J cappadocius. The sequence continues at coordinate 55,115 of NZ_JAUYZK010000003.1, forward strand.
AAACTTCCCAAATATATGTATCCTCAAAAATTACTCCGTGTTCAATCTATGCCATTAAATCCAAATGGCAAAATCGATAGAATAGCACTCAAAGACATGAATTTTAAAACAAAGGAAGAAAAATGAAAAAAAATGTACTTGAATATCTAAAGCAAACCACTGAAAAATTTCCCGATAAAATTGCGATAATAGACTCTCAAAAAGAAATAACTTTTAGAGATTTCTACACTAAAGCTCTGAATTTTTCTACTCATATGCTAGAAATCACCCCCCCCCCCCCCGCAAGGGTCTAGTTTCCATACAATAGCTATTTTTCTTCCTAAATCTATCGAGTCTCTGATTTGTTTTGCTGGAGTGCTGTTTTCTGGGAATATTTATATGCCCTTAGATATAAAAAGTCCTAAAGAGAGATTAGAATCTATCTTGAAAAATATTCAACCACATTTTGTGATTACAGATAAAGAGAATAAAGAAAAACTCAAAGATATTTTTGAAGATGAAAAAATACTGCTGATTGATGATTTGATAAAAGATACTAAAGAAATAAAAACAAATTATGAAAATCTCATCGATACTGATCCTGCTTATATTATCAATACTTCAGGATCTACCGGAACTCCAAAAGGAGTGGTGGTATCTCATAGAAGTATTATTGATTATATTGAATGGATATTATCAGAAGAAAAAATAAGACCTTCTAATTCTGATGTGATCGGAAATCAGTCCCCGTTTTATTTTGATAAATCCCTATTTGATATATACCCCACTTTTGCTATAGGCAACAAACTGGTTCTTATTCCAGAGGAAAAATTTTTATTCCCCATCGAAAGCCTAAAATTTGTAGAACAAAATAACATCAATTACATTTATTGGGTGCCTTCTGTGCTGACTCAAATAGCAAATCTTGATCTTTTATCAAAGGTGTGTCCAAAGCTAGATAAAATATTTTTTGGGGGAGAAAGTATGAGTTCTAAGGTTCTCAACTATTTCAAAAAATATTATCCAAATGCTGTATTTGGAAACCTATATGGACCTAGCGAAATAACCGATATTTGTTGCCGCTATATTGTAGATAGGAATTTTAGTGATGCACAAGCTATTCCTATCGGGAAGCCTTGCAGAAATACACAAATATTACTTATTGATGAAAATAATCAAATCATCAATAAGCCAAATATTACAGGCGAACTCTATGTGAGAGGTTCGTGCCTATCTTTACAATATTTCCAAAATCTAAATAAATCATCTGAAGTATTCATCCAAAACCCCACTCATAATAAATACTATGATAAAGTCTATAAAACAGGAGATCTTGCCCAATATAATGAATTCCAAGAACTAGTGCTGATGGGAAGAAAGGACTATCAAATCAAGCATAATGGCTATAGAATCGAATTAAGTGAAATCGAAATAGCTTTAAGTGATTTTGACTCTATAGAGAGCTTGTGTATAATGTATGAAAATAATCAAATTATTTTATGCTATCAAAGCAAAATAGAATTAGAAAAAAAAGCTATTTTCGAACATCTTAAAAATAAAATTGCGAAATATATGTATCCTCAAAAACTACTCCGTATTGAAAAAATGCCCTTGAATGCAAATGGTAAAATCGATAGAATAGCACTCAAAGAGTTTATCAAAACACAAAGTTAGCCAATGAAAGACTTTCAAAAAATGGATATTAATGATATCCGTTCCCAGATATTTTTGATTAAAAAAAATGCGAAAAACATCTATACCAACTTCTACACACAGCTAAACATCGCCTATCAAGTAAAAATTTTATCTCATTCTATTATCATACTCAAAAAAGAGCTAGGTTTTTGGAGATTGTATTTTTTTAGCAATGATATAAAAAAACTTCAAGATACTTTGAGCAAAATCCAAAATAATGCACCCATCTGCATAGAAATTCTTCAAAAACAAGAAGAAATTATTCTAAACTCTGCAAAAAAACAAACTGTTTATATAAGGCTTAGAAAAAATCTATCTAATATCTCTAAGATGGAAATCCAGCAACCTCCTTATAAAAAACCTTCAGCAAAGAAATTTTATGAACTTATTCAAAAAGATTTTAATATTTATTTTGACCACCTACCCACACTTGAAACCATAAAAGATTGGATCAAAAATAAAAGAATACTCTATATAAAAAAAGAAAGACAAATCATTAGTTATTTGATCTTTAATATCAATGGCAAAGGTGCTTACATCAACTACATCGCAAATTATGGAGGCAAAGATAGCTTAATAAAAATATGGCAAATGTTTTATCAGGAATTAAACAACTTTGATATACAATCCATCTATCTATGGTGTGATACAAAAAATACAAAGGCCATGAATATGTACCAAATAGAAGGTTTTTCTCCAGATGGACTCAAAAACTTTATCTACCTCAAAGCTGCAAAAATAGCTAATAAAGAAATGGGGGGGGGGGTATAAGCAAAACCTTCTAAGCCCTGATTTCTTCTTGAGATCTGCTTGATGATTTTTGAAAAAATAATCATCATCGGTAATGGCACTATAGCCTTAGAAATAACCAAAATCCTCTCTGCATACTGCCCTATTGCCATCTCATATAAACCTCATTTTTTAAGCATGTTAGAGATTTTCTGCAAAAAAAATCATATTCCTTATTATCATTTTAATCAGAATGATCTAATCACGAAATTTTTAGACAATTTCAATGAAAAAACTCTTATCATCAGTGCAAACAACCACTACATATTTCCAAGAGAAATCATTGAGAAACCTCAAATAAAAATTATCAATTTTCACAATGCACTTCTTCCACTGTATAAAGGAGTGAATGCACCTATTTGGAGTATTTACAATCAAGATAAAATTTCAGGCATCACTTGGCATATGGTAAATAGCCAATTAGATAGTGGTGAAATCATTTCTCAAAGCCAATTTGAGCTAACTCCCAATATAAAAGCTATAGAATTAATCAAGATTCTCATTCAGTTAGGCATCAGTTCTTTTTTGGGATTTAAAGATAGCCTCTTGCAAGATGATTTAAAACTCACAAAAATGCCTCCCTCCTATGCCCCCATCAACAAAGCCAAAGATCTCCCCAATAAAGGATTTTTGGATATAAGTTGGAATGAAGACAAAATCAGTGCATTTTTGCGAAGTATGGATGCAGGAGGTGTGATACCCAAGCCCAAAATTTTAATATCTGAAAATGAGTACATTATAGAATCTTATGGGTTTGCAAAAACACCCTTTATGGAAAATTCCTTAGTGTTATATAAAAATAACATTTCAATGCTCTTAAAATCAAATGGGGGGGGGGTATATGAAAAATATCATAACAACCTCTTAGAACTTTTTGAAAATAAGAGGTGTGCATGAAATTTCTAGCCCCTGAAATCATCAACAAACACCATCAAATTTTACTAAGCAATACCATTTGCTATACAAATTATTTTAGCCTTCAAACAGAGTATTTTTATGGAAAGATTACTCAAAAAAGTCTTATATTTCTAACAAAAAATTCAGATTTCACTTTTTTGTATTTTACTTCTATAGATTTAGACGATTTAGAAAAACTCATAGCCGAGCTACCTGCAGAAAAAATCTATTTGGAAATCATTCAAAAAGGTGATATATCTCCTGTGCTAAAAAATATCCTAACAAAATACTTTACCATAGATGGGATATATGAAAAAATGACGCTTTATACCAAAAACCTAAAATCCAAACTCAAAGATCAAAATTTATCACAAAGCATACAATGCTGCAATGAAGATGAATTGGATTTTTTATATAAAAATCTATGCGAGAGTTTTGATAGCTGCTTTGACCATCTTCCTAGCAAGGATACTCTGCTTTTTTATATTCAAAACAAACAAGTCTTAATCAAAAGAAAAAATCAAGAAATTTCAGCTTATTGTATTTTTACGCTAAAGGGAAAAACGAGTCATTTTAACTATCTAAAAAATATTGATGCGAGTTCATTTGAGGTTATCAAACTAATAGAAGAATATTATGAAAAAATGAAAACTCTTCAAATCAACCATATCTATTTATGGGTGGATATTACAAAAAATATTCGGGTTAAAAATATGCATTTGCGTTATGGCTATCAATCTAGTAATATTTTTAACTATGCTTTTATCAAAAATAACTAGTCATGATTATAAAAATAAAACTCCAAGCTCTTGAGTTCTAAAATAGCACAATAAATATCTAACTGAAATTATGCTAGAATTGAATTATCCAATCAAACTAGAAAGAAAGATTATAAATGGAAAAAATCCATCAAACAATATGTATGCAAAATATTATTTCTTCTAATGTTTTAAATCACTAAAAAATGCAAAAAATTCATACAAAAAAGGAAATCCAAGCCTCAAGAATTCATATACTTGTACTAGAAAAATTCATTCCTACATTTCTAGCTCACGCTAAAGAGTATTTAGATTTTTCTTCGCACATATTTATAATCTTTGCCTCCGATGAAAACTTAAAAAAATTCGCAATACCTGAAATAGAACTCTTGAACAAAAATATTATTATCTTAAATACAAATATTCAAGGTAGATTCAAAAAATACTCCTTATTAGCAAAATACATCTATCACGCCAAAAAAATATATTTACACGGGCTTTGGGTAATATATGCTAACATCATATTGGCTCTTTTTTTTCACAAACTCAAACAATGCCATTGGCTCATTTGGGGCGGAGATCTATACGAATATCAAACTAACAAAAAATACTCCAAAAAAGAATTTCTAAGAAGATTTATTATTAAAAGATTTGGATCAATTACCCCTGTTGTTTATGGGGATTATAAACTCGCTCAAAAATACTACAAAACACGTGCAAAATGTGTAGGAGAGATGTTTTATATGCAATTCTATGAAAAATACGAAGCTTTATGGAATGCTAAAACATTGCCTAAGGACAAAACAATTATTCAAGTTGGAAATTCAGCTACTTCTAGCAATCATCACAAAGAAGTCTTGGAGTTGCTCTATCCATACAAGGATAAAATCAATATTATTTTACCTCTATCATATGGAGAAGAAGACTATTGCGTAGAAATCAAAAAATTTGCTTGTGAGAAATTTGGGGATTCAGCTCATATCCTCGAAGATTTTATACCTCTTGAAGAATACAATAAAATCCTCAAATCCACAGATATAGCGATTTTTGCCACAAACAGACAACAGGCAATGGGAAATATTTTTGTATTATTGTTTTTGGGCAAAAAAATCTATCTCAAAGAAGGCTATACACATTATGAGTTTCTAAAGCAAAAAGGCTTTAGAATATTTGATATCAAAGAATTCAATCTAAACAAACTCTCTATTGATGAAGCATTGCATAATAAAAATCTAATCTTAAGTGAATATTCAATGCAAAAACAAATACAAAATTTTAGATATGTCTTTGATTCTTAATATATTCAAAATAACATTTCTATATCTTTTTGCAATATTTCTCTTTGAATGGCCATCAAGGATTCTAGTTTTTTAAAATCTCTGTGAGTCTGAATTCTATCTGCAATCAATAAGGCATTTGAAATAGAAACTATAGAACCTCTACTTTCAAAGAAATACATATTTTTTACATTTTCTGCAAAATCCTCAATATCTCCATTTCCAATATACTTACTACTCACCCAATGATAATGACTCCGATTTATTTTGTATTCATCTTGCAGTTTATTAACAAATTTATAGATGTAATCATTCATCTGTCTTGACGAATTGGTATTTATTCTAAAACCTTTTGAATACGCTTTTGCATCAACTATTAATCCATAGCTATCATCATCATTGGATGCTCTATACCAAAACAAACTATCTGGCTCTGTGTTCCCGACCCCACCAAGCTTTATACCTTCAAATCCTATCACTTTATTATATAGATCAAAAACAGAATCTTCAAACTCCTTGCAGTACTTCTGTCCGCTAAATGACTGTTCTACAATCTTTTCAATTAGATTTTGATCTAAATTTTTAGTATTGTCAATAACATAATCTATAGTTTTTTTAATTTCTTTTTTTATTTCTTCATCTTGTGTATATAAAATAGCAATTCATACAAATTATGTTCAATATCTTTTGGGGTATGTTTGTATCTTCTATAAGGAATCTTTACTAACTCATAGCTACCATCTCTAGCATATTTTTTTAAAATATCTTCTATTTCAGAAACACTTATGATTCCCTCAGTGCTATAACTTAAAAGTATATGTTTAAAGTTTGCATTTTCTATCAAATCAATGAGTGTGTTTGCTGCTTTATCTTTGATGCAGTAGTTTGATTTTTTATCTCCATAAGGTCTCATTCCTGATTTACCGTATATGAGAGGATTGTCATATTTTGCAATTGTTTCTAAAATATGGTAGTTGGGGGCATATTGCCTAGAGTTATATGGTGGATCTATATAAAGCATATCGCCTGATATTTCTCTGATTAATTCATTAGAATTCTTATTAAAACATCGATTATTTTTTTTATTTTCAATAATTCTTAACTCTGATAATTGTATTTTTTTTAAAGCTCTTCTATCCCAGTGCTTCAAATATGCTCCATAGGTTCCAGCTATATTTGAAATAAATGGGATAGATTCTAAAAGTGAGGCTAATAAATAAAAGTATTCACTCGTATTTAAAAAATCTTTATTTTTCCATTCTTCAATTTTTTGTCTGATAAAATCAATCCTTAGAGCATTCTCATTACTAAAATATTGCCTCTGAGAATATTTATTTGGAGAATAGTTTTTATAAATAAATGGCTCTTGCATCAACTCACTTGGCCGAATACTCGCATTATGTAAATAATCAAACAACTCATTGTCTAAAAAAAAAATTGATCTTTTCAAAATTAGGCTGACTATCATTTTCAATGGTCGCTTTTTGTAACACAAAAGAGAAATACAACAAATCATTTGAAGTGATTTCAAAATCTTTTTTAAAATATCTGCTTACAATAGAAGTTCCTGAAAATATATCACAAAATGATTTTATATTTAGATTTTTATTTTTTATGATTTTTTCAATCTCTCCTAGCAATAAAATCTTTGATCCGATATATCTCATATATCCCCAGTAATTTTCAAAATATCTTCTCTACCATTATACCAGTATACCAGAGAATACAGCAATCCTAAAAAATCTATTATGCTAAAATAGAGGTTTTATTTCTTTCAAGAAGGTTGCTTAGATGTTAGCCCCTATAAAACAAAAGCCAATAAACAAAGCGCACTTGAATGTAAAAAATATATTCAAAGTATTTCTTCTTGTTGCCCAGATAAATTTAAATTTGAATTAAAATCTAAATCCAAACAACTCCTAGAAGAAAAAAACAGAGATAATCAAATCTGTCATTAAAACAATACAATCAATTCTAATTTATAAATTCACACCCATAAAGCAAGAACTCAAAAATTTTCAAATATAATTTTATTCAAAAGGGATTCGCACCCCTCAAAAAAATATTGCTCTTCAAGGAAGTTTTAAGTCTTGTATTTAATATCAACAAAATCTAAATCCTTATACTTGAGTATTTATATATGAAAGATCTCAATCTAAATGCTGAGCAAAACTCTGCCGCAACCGCTCCTAGCGGTTATAATCTCATCATCGCTTCTGCTGGAACAGGAAAAACATCTACTATTGTAGGTAGAATTGCCCATTTGTTAAATAATGGCATCTCTCCAAAAGAAATTCTTCTGCTCACTTTTACCAACAAAGCAAGTAACGAAATGATTGAGCGAGTTTCCAAAATGTTTGGTGAAAAAACAGCAAAACAAATAGAATCAGGCACATTTCACGCAGTAGCATATCGCTACCTAAAAGAACATTTCAAAATCTCTCTAAAACAGCCAAGGGAATTAAAAACGCTTTTTAAAAGTATCGCTGAACGTCGTATTTATACAGATAGAAGCAGTACAAATCCATATTCACCACAATACCTCTATGACATCCATTCTTTATATCTAAACTCGCAAAAAAAGCAGACTTTTCAAGAATGGCTGGGTGAAAAATCTCCTGATCAGAGTATCTATCTACCTATCTATGAAGATATTTTTGATGAATTTGCAAATCTCAAAAAAGAATACGGCTATGCAGATTATAATGATTTACTTATAATGTACAAAGAAGAGATGGAAAAAATACCTAGTCCTTATGCTGAAATACTCTGTGATGAATACCAAGATACAAATCCTCTTCAAGATTCACTCATTAATGCTATTAATGCAAAAAGTCTATTTTGCGTAGGGGATTACGATCAAAGTATCTATGCCTTCAATGGTGCAGATATCAGCATTATCAGCAATTTTACACAAAAATATCCAAATGCAAAGGTCTTTACGCTCAAAAAAAACTACCGATCATCTCATTATATACTTGATCTTGCAAACCGAGTTATCCAAAAAAATGAACGCATTTATGAAAAAAGCCTTGAAGTGGTCAAAACTGGAAACTACTCTCTGCCAAAACTCTTAAGTTTTGATGAGCTTTTTTTACAATATCAAGGTATTGCAAAAAGAATCGCTACAAGTAATTATAATTTTGAAGACATTGCTATTATTTTTAGAAACAACTCTAGTGCGGATGGTTGCGAAGCTTCATTGCGAGAGATGGGAATCCCTTCGAAACGCAAAGGAGGAATTAGTTTTTTTGATACCAAAGAAATCTCTCTTGCTCTTGATATTTGCTCCTTACTATATAATCCAAAAGATATGATGGCACACATCCATACACTTAGCTATGGAAGCGGTATTGGTAATTCTATCGCAAAAGACATCTATGATGCTTTAAACAATCTAGGCGAAGGAAATGCAAAAAAAGGACTTCTATTACCTAATAAATCGATTAAACCTTATGCCTTGAGAGTAAAAAATACTCAACTAGGATTATTTGATGATTTTTTTGCACTGCAATCAAGTGCCCGTTTTGATGATTTTCTTCCACAAGATTTTGCCTCTCATCCGCTCCTCTCGCATCCGAAACTTACAAAAGATGGGGCTGTATTTTTGGGTAAATTTTTTGCTCTCTATGTCCAAACACATAAAATCACCTCTCCTTACTCTTTGATTAAAAATATTGCTGATTCTGATTTTTTTAAATCTATTGCCGAGATTTTATGCAAAGATAGAAGCAAAAACAAAGATGGAAGCTTTGATGAAAATAGAAGAAGGGAAGCAATGGAAAAAATCATGCGTAAGTTGATTTTACTTGCCGATCTAGCCAAGCATTATGAAGACATTGGACGTTTTTTGAACGCGATGATACTAGGGTCAGGAGAAGCTAGTGAGGGGAGTGGTGTGAATTTACTTAGCATACACGCTAGTAAGGGACTTGAATTCAGAGATGTATATATAATTGACTTGATGGATGGAAGATTTCCTAATCGCAAACTGATGTCAAAAGGTGGAAGCATTGAAGAAGAGAGGAGACTTTTTTATGTTGCCACCACAAGAGCAAAAGAAAATCTATTTCTCTCTTACGCAAAAAAAGATGCCATAAAAAATATTGATTATGAGCCCTCTATCTTTCTATATGAAGCGGGAATGATAGAATCTAAAAATAAATCTTAAATTCTAATAAACCAAACATCTAAAAATCCATATTCAAGCTGATAAAATATCTTCTTCCCTCTCTGATGAATTGATAATTGTTTTCATAGGATTCTGATATTTTTCCTCCCCTACCAGCTACAAATTGTTTTTCAAAATCTACAAAATTATGGTTGAGAAGATTATAAATTCCTGCGTGCAAACGTATAGAGTTGGTAATATTATAATGACCTCCTATATGCAATAAACCAAAATCTTTATAATAAGGGTTGTAATTTGGATCTTTTGCTCTTAGTTGCGATAATATGTTTTCAGAAGTGATATATTTAAATTGTTTGCCCTTAAATTCTCCTCGAATATAGAATCCAAGTTTCCAAATATTATAATTAATCGCTCCATTTAAGCTATGCTCTGGCGTGAAAGTTAAAGGGGTTCCCTTAGCACTTCCTTTGGTGATTTTTGATTTTGTAAAAGTATAATTCACATTCAAACTAACATCTCCATACACAATATTGATCGGCTTGATAGCAAAAAACACTTCTGCTCCATAAGTGATGGCAGCATCAGTATTGATATTATAAGAACAGCTTTCAGTTCCTGTGCAATTCCCTCCGATTCTAGCAGGTAAATCCAATCCTGTAGAAACTTTGGTGCTTGTAATTTTGTTCCTAAAATCAGTAAAAAATCCTGTAACTCCCAAATCTGTCCAATCCGTCTCAGAAAGGATGGAAAGTTCATAATTGATCGAGCTTTCAGGCTGAAGGTCAGGATTTCCATAAGCAGTGCTTGTTCCTCCTCCGGTAACGCCATTTACCCCGTGTATAAGCTGAGAAACCGTGGGGGTCTTATATCCTGTAGATACCCCTCCTTTTAAAGTCAGCCAATCAAAAACATTATAGACAAGATAACCTCTAGGAGAGGTGTGAAAACCAAAAGCAGAGTTATAATCTTCTCTTATCCCTAATGTTAGAAATAAAAAATCTGTAAAACTCCACTCATCTTCGGCAAATATTGCTGCATTATGATGATACATAAAAGGATTTTCAAACGCCATTTTATCCCTCAGGCTAGTAAACCAATATCGATAACCTACAGTAAGCTTGTTGGCATACCATCTTTTCCCAAAAGGAGAAACCAATTTGCCATCTAAAATCACATCATCACCTCTAAGTCCTCTGCTTTTACCTGCGAGTGCTTTTACATCAGCGGGTGCATTTTTTGGAAGAGATTCATTGCCTATGGGTGTATCTGGATTGCTTGCAGATATATATTGCAAAGAAGTATCAGTTTTTCCAAAAGAATAACTCCCTATATGTGCAATAATCGCATTATTCTGGTAATATCTAAGATTATCAGGAGATCTAGGATTAAAGATTTTTTGTACATTGTTTATCCATTGTTCGGAGTTTTGATAATCAATATAAAAATAATTTTCTTCGCTAGGGGAATAAGAAATTCTTCCACCAACATTATATATATTAGATTCTGTAAGTCCCACTACCTTACTTCTACCAATAGTTTTATCTCCACCTTTTCCATCAGGAACAATATTGAGATCTGAAGATGGTACAAATGCACGGTATTTTTCAGAACCCCTTATTGCAAGTCCCCATTTTTTTCCACTATCTATGGGGCCTGAAGTATAGAAACTTCCGCTATATAGATTTCCAAATAATTTTTCTTCTTCAAGCGTTGTTTCAACAGTGAAGCTAGATGACCACTTATCGAAATTTCTCTTTGTAATAATATTTACCACTCCACCAATTGCATCACTCCCATACAAGGTGCTCATAGGACCTTTGATGACTTCAATTCTCTCTATAGCTGCTAATGGCGGCATAAAAGAAGTAAAAACACCATCATCTAGGCCATTAGGAAAAACGCTTGTGGTAACATTTTGTCTCTTCCCATCTACTAAAATAAGCGTGTAGCTCGTTGGCATACCGCGGATAGAAATAGCATATCCACCTGTTTGAGCTGTTTTGGTATCAATACTCACACCCGGAACATTTGAAATTGCTTCTGCAAGATCTCTAAAAGGTCTATCTTCTAACTGCTCTTTGGTAACCACTGAAATAGAAGCAGGAGCTTCTTTGAGTTCTTGAGCAAATCCCGAGGCAGAAACTACAGATTTATTTAAAGTATAAGTTTGACTTTCTTCTTGAGCAAATAACCCTAATGGCAAAAGCCACAAAGATTTTTTTATAAAATTCATCATTCATATCACCTTATTGAATTATTTTATTTAAAAATGATAATGATAATTATAATATATTAAGATTATATGAAGAATATGGAAAGTTTGTATCAATAGATACAAACTCAAAGGCTAATATAGGCGAGTATAGCAGTTACAATAAATCCTAATACAAGCGAGATCAAAATTTCCTTTCTATTGTTCTTACAAAATGCTGTCATAATAACCCCACTCACATAAAATAACACCAAAGCAAGTCCAAAAGCTATACTCAAAATATCAAAATACCATTTTGCTTTTGCCTTATGTAGCATAATCATATTGCCCAAAAAACTTCTTTTAATAGATTGAATAATCGTTTTACCTTCTTGAGAATTGATAGTAACGGCATATTTCGCACTACCTATCATCAATGTTCCTCTGTATTGTTTTGGTTCAATATTTTGTGGAAAAGAAATATTATTTTTTCGCATAAAATCAATCAAATAATCAAATTGCTTTTCTTGAGGGATTGTTTCTTCAATAACCCATTTTTGTTTTGTCGCCCCAAAATCTTGATTTACACCTAAGATATATACAATGCCTGTAATAGCAAAAAGCAACGCCATCGGCAATAAAAATACGCTCACATAAATATGGAATTGACGAGAGAACTTTTTTAATTTCATTTAGATCCTTAAATTTTTTATGAGAATTCTAATAAGTGAAAATGAATTTTTTGTGAAGTCGAAATTTTTAGTCTATTTAATAATATGACTCACAAATTTTGAGTAATTATCTAAAATCATTCCACCTTTTCTAAAGCCTAATCCACAAGACTCATAAGCATAAAAAACATTGGGTTGATAATAAAATTCCCCTTCTTGATTAAGTTCATAAAACTCTTGATAAACACTTTTGTGATTTCCATATATACCTTCATTAGACGCGATAGTTTTAAAAGAAGCATCAAATATTTCAATATTTGCACCCTCTCTGCCAAAAGCACTTTTTTTAACTTGTTTTTTTCCTCTAAGTGGCTCAAAACTTGTTTCTAAAAGTAGAGGATGATTTGGAAATAAATCCCATAATAACTTTAAAAATCTCTTACTCTGAAACATTAGCGTATAAGCAGGATTCAAAAATATAGCATTTTTATTCTCCATCATTGAACGCATTATAAGTGCAAGTTCTGGTTCATCAATAGCGATATTTTCCCAAGGCAATAATTTGAAAAGAAACTCATAATTTACACTATCTGCAAATACTCCATCTTCCTCGCTAAATTTTACCTCATCAATATAACAAAATTCTGTTTCAAAACCTACGCTTTTGGCAATTTCCTGAAGAAATTTTGTTGTTCTTTCTTCTTCAATATTTCCCCTGATCGAGGAAAACAATATTTTCCAACCCTCGTATATTTCTGAAAAACTGCTCGTATCTTCTCCTAAGGTGATCATTCTCTTGAAATTTTCTCCAATAGCCTCATAGAGATTATTAAACTGAGAAGCAGAGTCATAGCCATTAAATTTAAGTAATGCCCACTGGATAACTGCAGTTTCATAAAGCATTGTCGGAGTATCGGCATTAAACTCAAGAAGCTTGATTGGCTTCCCATCAAGCCCACCACTTAAATCAAAACGACCATACAAGTGCCAATGCACATCTTCTTCCCAGCTTTGTTTTATCATAGGAATCAGTACAGGAGGAATATCCAAATCAAAAAATAAATCTTTTTCAATAGCCCATTCCCCTGCCTCTACATACATATCATAGAGCTCATTACAGGCATCATAATAATTGTCTGCTTCTTTTTGTGTAAGCTCAATCATTTCGTTTTCTATATAAGAAGTGTTATCTGTATCTGTGTGCCAAGCAAGTCCAATCTCTTCAAGAGTAGAATTATCAAGGGCTTTTAGAGGTGTTATTTTCATTCTATACCTTATGAACCAAAAGAACCCGTACTTCGAGTGCTAGATGTATTTGAATTATTCCCAAAAAAACCACTTTTTGCATTACTAGGGGTTGAACTAGCTCTTGTTGCAGATGTGTTTTTAAAACTATTTTGACTTCTTTCATAAGCTTGAGGAGACTTGTAATTTCGCTGCTGATTTTGCTTGTAAGCAGGGTTATTAAAAAGTTTATTTCCTATATAACTTCCCAAAATTGCACCAGCTGCACTCGCCAACAAAGCACCTCCAAGCCCAAGCCCACCGCTTGAATTTGGATTAGTAAGATTGCTTGTACCATTGTCAATTCTACTTTCCTCTTGTTTGATAAGCTTATCAATCTCTTCTTGAGAAAGTACTCGTTCATTTCCATTTATATCACGTACAACAACATGGGTTTTTTCACTTGGATACTCTTCGGCAACCTTGTAACTTCCGTCTTTTTGTTCTTCCAGAATAACAAAAGCTCCTTTTTGTAAGGTGTTTGAAACATTTGCAGAGTTTTTATCTCCAGAATGCCCTGCATCACTTCCACAAGCTGCTAAAGAAACCGCGACCAAAGCACTCAATCCCCCAATCACTGCATAATCTGATATTTTTCTAAAATGTTTCATTTGTGCCTCTCTATGAGATTTTTAAAAACTTTATTTTTGGTATTCATAAATATAAGGAACATACTTGATAATACCCGAATCAGAAATTTTCTTAGTAATATTTTCTACTTTTTTGATTTCAGTATCTTTTGCTCCATTAGCTTTATATGAGGGATTATAAATCTCATTGAGAATAGCTATTTTTTCACTAGGAGTTTTAGCTGCTTTGATTTTTTCTAATACCAGAGCTGATTTTATGCCTGATTCCTTACCCAAAAATCCAACAACGACCATCTTAATATTGGTATCTTTTAGACGAGAATCAATACCTTTGAGCTCTTGCTGACAGTGTGGACACATCGGATCTGATACAATGTATGTGATTTTTTGGTTACCTTTAGTTGTTGAAGGAATAGAAATCACATAATCGCTAGGTATAGAATCAAATAATGCGTCAAGTTTGGCACTATTTTGTTGTTGAATATTGTGCTCTTGAGTTTTTTTATACACTTCATCTACAAGCATAGCATCATTTTTATTATCGCTAAAAAATACATTGCTTAACCCGATCATTGTTTTTCCATCTTTGCTCACAAAAATTGGAATTTCATATTTAGTTTCCATATCCTTAATAACAGCTATCTTAAAATCAGGGCTGCCCTTGAGTGATTCTATTTTTAAAACAGATATTTTCTTCCCTGTTTGATCTTGAAGTATTTTTACGATATTATCAGAGACATCTGCACTTAAAACACTTAATCCGAAAGTCATCAGAACCAAAGTACCTACTATTTTATTCATTCAATTTCCTTTTTAAAGACTTAATGACATAGATTTTATATAAAATTAGTCAATCAAAACACCATAAGGATATATTTTGAAATATTTTATTTTTTTATTAGGATTATGTGTAGGGATTTTTCCACTGAGCTATCTAGCCTACAATGTCCTATTACAAAACTACGGTGCAGAGCCCACCAAGAGAATTTTGCATTTTTTAGGGGACTGGAGCATTTATTTTATCTTAATTTCTTTATTGTTCTCTAGTTTTTCCAGATTTCTAAAAGCATCTTTTATAAATAAAAATTTCAAAATTTTAAGAAAGATAGCCGGTTTACATGGGTTATTTTATGCGATTTTACACTTCCTAGCATATGTTATTTTTGAACAAGATGGAAATGTTAAAAATACACTATCAGAGATTTTGTTACGAGTTTATTTATTTTTTGGATTTTGGGCATTGATAGGGTTATTTATACTTGGATTTTTTTCATTTTTTTTCTCAAGATATTTCTATTTGATCTCTTCACTTTCTTATCTTGTAGGTCTTTTAAGTAGCATACACTATCTATTAGGACAAAAAATTCCCTCAATTACGTCATATATAATCTTTATGATATTTTTAATCCTGATTTGTGTTAAGCTTTTATCAAAAAACTTAACAAATAAGGATATAAAATGATCATCATCCCAGCAAGATTGCATTCAAGCAGATTTCCAAAAAAAATATTAACTGACATTTGTGGTACTCCTATGCTTATAAAAACCGCTGAAAATGCACAAAAGGTCGATGAAGTTGTCATCGCTTGTGATGATAGTGAAGTACTTGAAATATGCAAAAAATATCATTTCAAAGCTCTTCTTACAAACCCCATGCACACAAGCGGAACAGACAGATGTGCGGAAGTGTGTAGAATACTAAAACTCAAAGATGATGAGATTATTATTAATGTTCAAGCTGATGAGCCATTTTTGGAAAGAAAGGTTATATCCTCTCTTATAGATTCTATGAAAGAAGCTTCCTTTATGGCAACTTGTGCAAAAATCATCGATAAATCCGAAATTTCTGATACTAATTTGGTAAAAGTGATTTTGAATGTCCATAAAGAAGCTATCTATTTTTCACGACTTCCTATTCCATATAGTCGTGATGGAATAGAAAATCCACTGCTTCAAACCAATCCTTATTATGGTCATCTAGGAATCTATGGCTTTTATTCACAAACATTGCAAGAGTTTTGCCAACTTCCAAAAAGTCCTCTAGAAGACATAGAAAAACTAGAACAGCTTCGTGCAATCTATCACAAAAAATCTATTTTAATAAAAATAGTACAGAGTAAAAGTATTGGGATTGATACTCCTAATGATCTTCAAAAAGCTCTAGAACTTATTTCGCAAACTCAACTGCACGACTCTCTCTAATGACATTAACTTTTATTTCTCCAGGATATTGCAAAGTACTCTCTACTTCTTGTGCAATATCTCTAGCAAGTATTACACTTTGAGCATCATCAAGCAAATCTGCACGAACAATCACTCTAATTTCTTTCCCAGAATTCACTGCATAGGCCTGTTTGACACCTATTTTATCCATAGCAATACGTTCTAAATCTTGCATTCGCTTCAAAAAACTCTCTAGCACTTCTCTTCTGGCACCTGGACGTCCAGCAGATAGAGCATCAGCAGTGCAAACTGCGGCTGCTTCAATACTCGCAATTTCCTCATCTCCATGATGTGACATAATAGCGTTCATAACCACCGGATGCTCCTTATAACGTTTGCAAACTTCAACGCCCAAAGCAACATGATTACCTCCGCACTCTTGAGTGAGTGCCTTTCCAATATCGTGCAACAACCCTGCTCTTCTAGCAAGTTTTTCATCTCCTCCAAGCTCACCAGCAATAACTCCTGCAAGATTAGCAACTTCAATAGAATGCCCTAAAGCGTTCTGTCCAAAACTTGCTCGGTATTTCATTTTTCCAATAAGTTTTTTGAGCTCAGGATGCATATAGCCCAATCCCATATCTAAGATGATATTCTCTCCATCTTGCAAAATCTGATCTTCCATTTCAGAACTGACCTTTGCATAAACTTCTTCAATTCTAGAAGGCTGGATCCTCCCATCTTCAACTAATAATTCTACGGTTTTTGTGGCGATCGCACGTCTATAGAGATTAAAACTACTTAAAATAATTGTTCCAGGCGTATCATCAATAATAACATCTACCCCACTAATATTTTCAAGAGTTTTAATATTTCTACCCTCTTTTCCAATAATCCTACCTTTGAGTTCATCATTAGGAAGATTGACCACATTAATGAGCCTTTCATTGGCAAATTCACCAGCAAAACGGGTGGTGGCTTGAGCGATAATATAATTTGCTTTTTTCATTGCTTCTTCTCTAGCTTGATGTTCATAGCGACGAATCATATTTGACTTTTGCATGATCAGATCATCTTCTAGGTATTTTAACAATAACGACTTTGCCTCTTCTTTTGTGTATCCAGTATATTCAACAAGAGTATTGAGTGCTTTTTCTTTGGCTTCTTTGTATTGTTTGTGTAATTTATTCTGAGACTCTTGCTCGGTTAAAAGTTTATTTTTTAAATCCGAAATCTTTTGCTTTTCTTCTTCAATAAACTTCATCTCACGCTCAATTTTTTGACTCATCTTATCTTCTTTGGCTTGAATAGATGAAAGTTTATGTTCATACTCTCTGATAACTCTTGATGTTTCTTCCTTGTGTTTTTTATGCAGTTCAAGTTCTATTTCTTTAATTTTGAATTGCTCATTTTTGAGTAAATTCTGTGCTTCATATTCAATAGCTTGAGCCTTAGCTTTAGCTTGACCGATGATGGCATTAGCATCTGAAGTAAATATTTTTTTAGCAAGAAAGAAAACGCTAATACCGACAATCAGACCAAATATTATAAAACCTATCACTAAGTATTCTGTCATTGATTCCTCTTTTTAATTTACAACCGTTGCTAAGAACAATATCAGCATCAATGTCGTATTTATCTGTAATTTTTTGCTTAGAATATATTACTTTTCTACTGACAAAAATAATGTTTGGACGAAAACGGAGATTTGCAAAAAACCTATCATACATTCCCTTTCCAAAACCTATTCGCTTAAAATCTCTATCAATCCCTATACAAGGGACTATTGCTGTATCTATTTTAGTTAAATAAAATAAAGATTTTTTAGATTCAAAGATACTATATTTGTTTTTTACTAATGGCAGTCGAAATGGTATCATTTTAAAACTAACCCCTTCTATATATGGGATAAAAATCCTAACCCCTCTTTGTTTTTTAAGCCAATAAATCAAGGGATAAATATTAACCTCTATTTCCATTGGACAATACAACAATATATTTTTGCTCTTTAGATGTAAAATTTCTCTTTTAAGCATTGCAACAGTTTTTTTATCCTCGAAATTAGATTTCTTAGACAAGCTCATCAAATGTTTTTTACAAAAATTACGAAAATCAGCTTTTATCATCGCTCCTTTAATTTCTCTTATGTATAATACATCATTGTAATTTTTATAAACCTAAAAGGGATGCAGATGAAATATTTTTACTCTTTACTAATCGTATTATTTTTTATAGCCTGTACAGACAATGCACACAAAAATCAAACTACTTACAGATTTACCGATCAGGAAGGACAACCTATCAAGATACAAACTGATTTCAATACTTTTGATATCTTTAGCGATACACCAAAGCCTCAGGATATAGAAAAAACGACTTTAATAATGTTTTTAGATCTAAGCTCTGAGAATTCTAAAGACTACATTCTTGGTCTCAATCACCTAACACAAACATTTCCTAAGGCCTATATAATAGGAATACTAACTCAAAAATACCCTAACACCGAAATTGATCAATATATTCAAACAAATCATATTCATTTCCCCATATTAAATCCAACTGACAGCAAAAATCTTTTAGATGATTTTTTTAAAAAAATAAACGAATCTGATGAAAAAGTAAATCCTACAGATGAAACTCAAGCACAACAAACAGACACATCCTCAAAGATTCCATTTTTTGTTCTTTATGATAAGCACGGAAAAAAATATCAAACATATACCGGAATGATTCCTGAAGAAATGTTTGCTTATGATATTGATACTTTGTCAAAAAAACATTAAGAATAAGCAGTCAAAATGTTAAATATTTTCAAAAAAACAGCCCAAAATATCTCATCAATAATGGGAAAAAAAACTAAGAACATATCAAAAGATGAACTTGAAAATATTCTTATAGAAGCGGATATACAATATGATATCGTAGATTCTATGCTAGAACATCTCCCTGAAACCATCAGTAAAAACCAACTTGAGGTTGCTCTAGATAGGTTTTTTAGGGGAGAAAGCTATTATGATAAAGCAACATTAAAACCCATAAAAACAAAACCTCTTGTAGAGCTGATTATCGGAGTAAATGGAGCAGGAAAAACAACTACTATTGCAAAATTAGCAAAAATGTATAAATCCAAAGGTAAAAAAGTTCTTTTAGGTGCGGGGGATACATTTAGAGCCGCCGCTAGTGAGCAACTCAAACTCTGGAGCGAAAAAATTGGTGTTGGTATTATCAGTGCACAAAATGGAGCTGATCCAAGTGCATTAGCATATGATAGCATTCAAGCTGCAATAGCAAGGGATATGGATAATGTCATTATTGATACCGCAGGAAGACTACACAATCAAACCAATCTCAAAAATGAGCTTATAAAAATTTCTCGTACTTGTGCCAAAGCTCTGGGTGAAAAAGATTTTAGAAAAATATTGATTTTGGATGGAACACAGGGAAGTTCTGCTCTCTCTCAAGCAAAAATATTTCATGAAACACTTCAAGTTGATGGAGTTATCATTACAAAACTAGATGGAACAAGCAAGGGTGGGGCAATTTTAAGTATTTTATATGAACTTAAACTGCCTATTATGTTTTTGGGAATGGGAGAAAAAGAAGATGATTTAATTCCCTTTGATGAAAAAGCTTATATTCAGAGTATCTTAGAATCTATTTTTGAGTAAAATATGGCAAAAAAATCTTTAAATCTTTTTGAATGTCAGCATTGTGGATTTCAAAGCACGAAATGGATGGGTAAATGCACAAACTGCGGAGCTTGGGAAAGCATGATTGAGCTAAGTGCTTCACAAATTCAAACCCTCAAAGAAACAAATACCATCCTTTCAAATGCCTCTGCTACTTCTATCACTTCAATAGAATATGAAAATGTTGTGAAATTTTCTTCCTCACAAGAAGAACTTGATATTGTCTTAGGTGGCGGAATTGTTCCAGGTGGGCTTTATCTCGTCGGGGGAAGTCCTGGTGTTGGAAAATCAACATTATTACTAAAAGTGGCAGGAGGACTCGCTAAAAATGGAAAAAAAGTATTGTATGTAAGTGGGGAAGAAAGTGCGGGTCAAATCAAACTTCGAGCGCAAAGACTTGGCTGCATAGAAAAAGATCTTTTTTTGCTCAATGAAATTGATCTAAACTCCATCAAATCCAATCTAGCTACCAAAGAATATCCTGTATGTGTTATTGATTCTATCCAAACTATTTATTCTCCTCAAATCACTTCTGCACCTGGATCAATTTCACAAGTTAGAGAAATCACATTTGAACTGATGCGATTAGCAAAACAATACAATATAGCGATTTTTATCATTGGGCATATTACAAAAGAAGGTTCTATAGCCGGTCCTAGAGTACTAGAACATATGGTTGATACTGTCTTGTATTTTGAAGGAGATCCTAGTAGAGAATTACGTATGCTTCGAGGATTTAAAAATCGGTTTGGAACTACTAGCGAGATTGGCATTTTTGAGATGAAAGCCGAAGGATTAGTGAGTGCAAAAAATGCTTCAAAATTATTCTTTTCACAAAAAAAAGCTTCTGCTGGAAGTGCAATAACTGTGGTCTTGGAAGGTTCTAGGGCAATTGTACTTGAAATACAAGCTCTAGTGAGTGAAAGTAGCTTTGCTGTTCCTAAACGCTCTGCTACTGGTTTTGATAGCAACCGTTTGAATATGCTTTTGGCTCTTTTGGAAAAAAAATTAGATATCCCCCTCAATCATTACGATGTTTTTATAAATGTTACAGGTGGAATCAAGATCAACGAAACAAGTGCAGATGTGGCACTTATTGCTAGTGTTGTTTCAAGCTTTAAGAATCGCCCCTTAAACAATACGACAGCTTTTATGGGAGAAGTAAGCCTCACTGGCGATATACGCGAAATCAGCAATATAGATGCAAGACTCAAAGAAATGGAAAGTTATGGTTTTACTAAAGCCATCCTTCCCAAAAAACCAAGCACCCAATCAAAAATAAAATGCTATGAAGTAACAGAAGTTACAAAACTTCTTGATTGGATGTAAGATCAAAAAAATCTCACTCTGATTCTTTTTTATGAATATCTCTTTTATCAATCTTGCATAAAGAATCCAAAACTCCATTGATAAATTTTGGAGCATTATCTCCTCCATACATTTTTCCAAGCTCAACAGCTTCATTGATTACAACAGGGGAATCTGTGGGAGTGAATCTAATCTCATACGCCCCTAATCTCAAAATCGCCCTCTCCATTCCTCCAAGTCTTTCAAAATCCCAGTCTTTTAGATGGGATTTGATAAGAATATCAAGTTCAGCAATATTTGCTAAAACACCATCAAAAAGAGCTAGAGCAAAATCCTGTTGCTTATTTTTTATTTTTTTTTCTTCCAATATGCTTTGTGCAAAATTTCTAATATTAACATTGCCACTATCATAAGCATACAAAAGCCCTGCTACACTCTCTCTAGCCTGAGTTCTTGTCGCCATTTTTAGCCTAGATGTTTATAAAGATTGATAAGTTCTATGAGTGCATTCATTGATTCAAAACCCTTGTTCCCAGCCTTGCTTCCAGCCCTTTCAATCGCTTGTTCAATATTGTCTGTAGTTAATACCCCAAAACTCACAGGAGTTGTGTATTTCAAAGTCGTATTAGCTATCCCTTTGGTAGCTTCTGCACTTACATAATCAAAATGAGGTGTTCCTCCTCTTATGATTGCTCCTAATACACAAACTCCATCATATTTACCAGCACAGAGAATTCTATCCAATGCAAAAGGCAATTCATAGGCACCTGGAACCAAGATCAAATCAAGCTTTTTATCATTTCCATTATGTCTTAAAAAACTATCTTTTGCACCCTCTATAAGCCTATCTGTAATAATATGATTAAATCTGCTTGCAACAATAGCGATTTTTTCATCGCCCTTAAGAGCTATATTTCCTTCGATAATGTTCATTTCAAAACTCCTTGTATATCTAAAATTTTTCCTACTAAATCTGGCAACAAATCTAAAGAAACCATATTTGGTCCATCACTTAAAGCATTCTTAGGATCTGGATGTGTTTCCATAAAAAACCCATCCACTCCTACTGCCGCTGCAGCCTTTGCCAAGTAAGGCACAAAAGAGCTATCTCCTCCACTTTTACCTCCTCCTGCACCGGGCATTTGAACACTATGTGTAGCATCAAAAATCACAGGAGCAAACTCTCTCATAATCACAAGACTTCTCATATCTACTACTAAATTGCCATATCCAAAACTACTACCTCTCTCACACAACCAAACATTGTATTTTTCAGATTGAGAATATTCCGCCTTATCACCACCTCTTGTTTTGATAGCTTTAAGAACAGAATACCTCATATCTGCAGGATTCATAAACTGTCCTTTTTTAATATTAATAATACTATCTGTTTTTGCTACTTCCACAATCAAATCTGTTTGCCTACATAAAAATGCAGGAATCTGGATCACATCAGCTACCTTAGCAATGGTTTTTGCCTGATAGCTTTCGTGGATATCTGTAATGATTTTATAACCAAACTCTTTTTTAATTTCACCAAGCATTTCCATTCCGGCTTCAAGTCCAGGTCCCCTATAGCTATCAAGGCTCGTACGATTGGCTTTATCAAAACTTGCTTTAAAATAAAAATCTATTCTTGGATTTTGATTTAATGCCTTTAGACCTAAAGCTATGACGCGAAGATTCTCATAGCTTTCTATCACACAAGGACCACTTAAAAGTATCATTTTTTTCATTGTTTCTTTTCCTTATTGATAGGTTTGAATTCGCGTGTAATCATATTGTAATTGAAAATTTCTCCTGTTTCTATGATGTAATACCACCCATAAATATTTATCTCTCCTCTATCAAAACGTTCCTCTACAAATGGATAAGTCATAAGATTTTCTAACTGATGCTCGATGTTAATCTGTTCAGTAAGCCAAAGCTCTTTTGCTTTAGTAGATGGGCAGAGAGCTTTCACCTTTTTTTTAACAGGATCAAGGAGTTCGATCCATTTTTTTACATAAGGAGCATTTTGGAGTTTTTCTTCTGAAGCATAAGCAGCACTACAAGCACCGCAATTACTATGCCCACAGATAATAATGTTTTTAATTTCCAATATATTAAGTGCGTATTCAATAGAGGCAGTTGTTGCAAGATAACCCGCACGCATCATATTGTCATTTTCTCGGTAAGGAGGAATAATATTACCCATATTTCTGACCACAAACAAATCTCCGGGCAAGGCATTTGTAATTATACTTGGGACAACCCTAGAATCCACACAGGTGATAAACAAAGTGTGCGGTTCTTGATGTTTTTTTAGACTTTCATATAAGTCTTTATATTTGCTATAATCATCTTCTTGAAATTTCAAAGCACCTTCAAATAACTCTCTCATTCCCACCTTCTGTATTTAAAAAACTAAAGTCTTGAATTATACCAAACTAATAGCATATAATATCAAATCAATATTTCAAAACCTTTTGGAGGATATTTTGTCACAGATTATTGATTTTATTGTTCAATCTGTCGGAAATCTAGGGTATCTAGGCGTTTTTTTGATGATGTTTTTAGAATCAAGCTTTTTTCCTTTTCCTTCTGAAGTTGTAATGATTCCAGCGGGATTTTTAGCTTATAAAGGTGATATGAATATCTATGTTGCTATTTTGATGGGAATATTAGGCAGCATTGCAGGAAGCTTATTTAATTATTACCTAGCATTTAGATTTGGTAGGGATTTTATCATCAAATATGGAAAATATTTTTTCTTTAACGAAAATTCAATGCAAAAAATGGAAATGTTTTTTAAAAAACACGGAGAAATCAGTACATTTTTAGGAAGGCTAATTCCAGTAGTGAGGCAATACATATCATTACCTGCTGGTCTCTCAAAAATGAATCTTGTGAAGTTTTGCATCTATACAGGAATAGGTGCTGGAATATGGGTAGCTATTTTAGCCTGTTTTGGATATTATGTAGGGATGTGGTTAGGCAGTGATATGAACACAGAAATGATTGTTCAGGCTTTCACATCTGCCTCGCTGGACAATTATGAACTAGATATTAAATCACATCTAAACAAAATTATTTTGATTACACTTGTATCTGTTTTTGTTGTCGCTTTGGGATATATCTTTTATCAAAAAAGAAGGAAATAAATGCAGTTATGTGTTGCTTTAGATCTTGAAGAAAAATCACAAAATATAGACCTTCTAAAGTCCTTAAAAGGATTTCCAATTTGGGTAAAAGTAGGCTTGAGATCTTATATCAGAGATGGAAGAGACTTCATAGAAGAGATCAAAAAAATCGATTTGGGCTTTAAAATTTTCTTGGATCTAAAACTCTATGATATTCCTAATACAATGGCAGATGCAGCACTTGAATGTGCCAAACTAAATATTGATATGATGACCTTACATGCAAGTAGTGGAAAAAATGCGATGATGGCTGTTATGGAAAGACTTGGTGCGACCTCAAAACCTCCTCTTGTATTTGCTGTTAGTGCCCTAACCAGTTTTGATTCTCAAGAGTTTCAAAGTATTTACAATGCACCATTAAATGATCACATTCAAACTTTAGCAAAAATGGCATTTGAATGCAATCTTGATGGAGCAGTTTGTTCAGTGCATGAAAGCAAATATATTAAAAAAGCGACCGATCCAAGCTTTTTGACTCTAACACCTGGAATTCGTCCTTTTTCAGAAAACAATGATGATCAAAAAAGAGTCGCCGATATAGATGGGGCAAAAGAAGCTCTTTCAGATTTTATTGTCATAGGAAGACCTATTTACAAAGCTACAAACCCAAAAGAAGTTGTTGAAAGGATTTTGGAAAAAATAAAATGAAAACTCTACTGATACAAACTACAAAAGAGCTCATCAATTATAGAAATTCTCTCCCTAATGATTCCATAGTGGGGCTTGTTCCCACTATGGGGGCACTACACAATGGACATAAAAGCCTAATAGAACATTCTCGAAAAACAGACTCACACACGATTGTGTCTGTTTTTGTAAATCCAACACAATTTGGTCAAAATGAAGACTTCAGTAAATACCCCAGAAATATCGACAAGGATTTCAAGCTTTGTGAAGAAAGTGGAGTGGCTGTAGTTTTTGCCCCATCTGCAAATGAAATGTATCTGAAAAATGATGAAATAACACTAAGAGCACCAAAAAATATGGGGTATATATATGAAGGATTTATCCGCGAAGGTCATTTTGATGGAGTTTTATCTATTGTGCTAAAACTTCTGCATTTGAGTTTGCCTCATCACGCCTATTTTGGGCAAAAAGATGCTCAACAGCTCTTAATTGTCAAAAGACTAGTGCAAGATACTTTTTTGCCAACTAAAATTATTCCCTGCCCCACACAAAGAGATCCTGATGGTTTGGCAATGAGCTCCCGAAATATCTACTTAAGCGATCTACAGAGAAAAGAGGCGCTTAAAATTCCTGCTGGACTTTCAAGAATTGCTAAAGCCATTAAAGAAGGTGAAACAAAAACCTCTATACTCATAGAGTTGGCTAAAATAGAACTTACGAATTTAGATGTACAATATTTGGATATTTGCGACTACAATCTTAATTCCATCACCCATATACAAAAAGATTCAAGCATTGCACTTATTGCTGCAAAAGTAGGACAAACAAGATTGTTGGATAATTTATGGATATAAAAAGGACCAAAGTGAAAAACTTGATAAAAATAATACCTCTTTTAATATTTGGATCCAGTCCTATTTTGGCATATGATAGTATTGATGAAGCACTTAAAAATGGGGTCTCTAAAGGTGATGTGATCTTTTATGGAGATTATCAAGGTCTCAACAAAGGTGATGCCACTATCTTAACGCCAAATAATATTGCTACATATAGTTATCTAGGAAATACTGGATATCTACAAGGAAGCGTCGGATTAAGCTACACATCTGGATTTTATAAATATATTCGTGCTGCAATTGGCTTTAGAGCAGGTACATCTTTTTGGAATGTGCATAAAAATATCATCACCCCTTATGGAAAAGGAGATTCCTCAAAAGATTTTTTTATTCAAAATCAAGCCACATTAGCTGAATCATTTTTTGAATATTTTGACGGGGATACAAATATCAAAGCCGGAAGATTCACTATTCCAAATGAATGGATCAACACGATGAGTGATGGTATCTGGATACGCAACCGTTCTATTGAAAATTTAATGCTTGAAGGGTTTTGGGCACATGATTATGGGCGAGTAGCATACTATCAGATGACCTCATTTGAAAAAATCAACCCATATTCTAATTTCGGATTACTCAATCTGACTGCTAAATACTATATCACAGAAACATTCACTATCAAAGCATATACATTTTTCACACCAAAAATATTCACTGCATTAGGGGCAAGTCTTGATGGACGTTTTAATATTTCAGATTTTTTTATTGGAGGGAATCTTGGATATGCTTATAGTTTTGAAGGCAAACCCATCTATAGTGGCTATGTTCACAATGCCTCAGCCATAAATGCAAAGATTTTTTTTGGTATGAAATATTTTGAAATTGCTGGAGGCTATATTCATACGAGCAAAGATTCAGGTTGGGGAAATCTAGGAATTATGGGGGATAGTATTGATCCATTTTTTGTATGGGGCGGTAGAGCTGTAAAAACACAACCTAATGCAAATCTAATCTATGGAAGCATCAGTGCAAATGTACAAAAATTCAAATTTTCACTTACCTATGGTAGCACTTCTTATGGTGTATCTTCAAGACAAAATGAAATTGATTTTTCTACAGAAATAGGCTTTACAAACAATGTTTTTGGGATATTAAATGTTCTCAATACTCACAAAGATGCTACCAATATTCCAAATACAACACAGATAAATGGAGGAATTAGACTTTCTTTTTAATCTTCTTATTTCTAAAAAATATGATTTAAAATATTTTTATAATAATAATTAATATTATTTATGTATAATTTAAAAAATCAATATTTTGAGAGAAATATGCAAGAAATTATCGTAGCCTTAGTAGGACAACCAAATGTAGGGAAAAGTTCCCTAATCAATAGCATCAGTGGTGCTCACCTTAAAGTTGGAAATTTTACAGGAGTAACTGTAGAAAAAGCCGAAGCTTCGCTGTTTTATAACGATACTAAAATCACCATCATCGATCTACCCGGTACTTATTCTCTCAATGATTTTACAATGGAAGAAAAAGTGACTAAGGACTTCCTAGAAAAAGAGTCTTATGACATCATCTTAAATGTTGTTGATTCTACAAATTTGGAACGAAATCTAGCTTTGAGTGCTCAAGTCTTGGAAAAAAATAGAAAAACTCTCATTGCACTAAATATGTGGGATGAAGCACAAAAAGAAAATATTTCAATTGATGATAAACTCCTCTCAGAAATATTGGGCGTACAATGTATTCCCACCTCTGCAAACAAAAATCTCAATATTTCACTACTAATAAAATCCATAGTAGAACTTTATGAAAATAAATTCATACCTCCTAAAAGAATATATGCTGATTTTATAGAATCTCAAATTCAAGTTCTATCAGATTTTTTAGATCAAAAATCTTATCCGGAAATATCAGCTTTTATCAAATCATATCAAACCACAGAAACTATCTCTTTTCGAGAAATATCCATAATGCTCCTATCGCAACAAACAAAAATTTACTCATATTTACACGATAAAGCCTGTTGGCTAGAAATTTCAAAGACACTAGAACACTGCATTCAAAATCTATACAAATTTTCCAAAGAATCCAATATCCAAAATATTTTCATTTCCGACGCCCTATCATTTGGTAGAGGAGCAGCACAAGAAGTTCTCTCTAGACCAAATAAATCACTCCATCAAACTCAAAAAATCGATGCGATTATGCTTAATAAATATTTAGGATTACCTATTTTTCTAATTTTAATGTTTATTGTATTTGATATGACTTTTTTAATTGGTGGAATACTCCAGGATTGGGCACAAAACGGTATTGATATGCTTGGAGTGATGGCAAAAACATTTATCACAAATGAAGATTTTGCTTCACTCATAGGAGATGGTATCATCGGGGGCGTGGGTGCTGTATTATCCTTTTTACCACTTATTATTATTTTATATTTTGGAATATCTTTGCTTGAATCTACTGGATATATGTCTCGCGTTGCTTTTTTGCTTGATGGGATTTTTCATAAATTTGGACTTCATGGCAAAAGTTTTATTCCTCTTGTAACTGGGTTTGGCTGTTCTGTTCCTGCATATATGGCCACACGAACCCTACAAAACAAAAATGAGCGGTTGATTACCTTATTTGTTATTGGTTTTATGAGTTGCAGTGCAAGATTGCCTATTTATGTGCTATTTGTAGGGGCATTTTTTTCTGACAAATATGCAGGAATGGCACTTTTTGGAATCTATATATTGGGAGCTTTAGTAGCTTTACTGATGGCAAAATTTCTCAAACTCAGTGTTTTTAGCGGAAAAAATGAACCTTTTGTGATGGAGATGCCAAAATACAGGCTCCCTAGCTGGAGGATTATTTGGTTTAGCATCTACACAAAGGTGCTAATGTATATCAAAAAGGCCGCTACATTTATTTTTTTAGGATCAATGATTATATGGTTTGCATCTCATTATCCAAAAAATCCAGAATTGCATCAAGCTTATGAGAAAAAAATCATAGCTGTTCAAAATAATAAAAATATTTCCAAAGAAACAAAAACAAAAGATATTGAAGAACTCAAAAACGAGCTTGAAGAACTATCTCTTCAACAAAGTTACTCTGGGTATATTGGGATAGCTCTCAAACCCATTTTTGCACCTATGAATTTTGATTGGAGACTTTCAATTTCAATTATCACTGGATTTGCAGCAAAAGAAATGATTGTTTCAACATTAGGAGTACTTTATTCATTAGGAGATTCTGCTGCAGAGGATTCAGAAGGACTTAGAAATGCTCTAAAAGCAAATATTAGTATGCCAACAGCCATCGCATTTATTATTTTTATAATGTTTTATATTCCTTGTTTTGCAGCTACAATATCCTTTGGAAAGGAAGCTGGAGGAATTAAGTTTGTTTTTTATCTGTTTATTTTTACTACTGTTGTAGCTTATATTTTTTCACTCATTGGATTTTATGTAGCCAAATATTTGAGTTTGTTTTTCTTTTCTTAAAAATCCCAAAAGATAAAAGCATCAATAGAAGAAAATTTCAAACTCAATTTTACTCTTGATATTTCTTCAAATATAGATCATCTTTCTGCTTCCAGAGCCTTATCAAGTATTACTAGAGATTTCAAAACCCCAAAATTCTAATAATGTTACCTCTAGTAAAAACTCTGCTCAAAAAAAATACTAGGTCATATCAACTTTACGCACCCACAAATATTTTTATGAGATAATCACACACTAAACAAACAATTCAATCAAACGAAAGGCCTTTATGGAATCAAAAACTATCACCAAAAAACAAAAAATCACCTCTATTATTGCCGCTTCTTCTGGGAATCTTGTAGAATGGTATGATTTTTATATCTATGCTTTTACTGCTCATTATTTTGCTCATCTTTTTTCTTCTTCAGGTAATCCCACAGTAGAACTCTTTAGTGCTTATGCTGTATTTGCGCTTGGATTTTTGATGAGACCTATTGGAAGCTGGTTATTTGGATCTTTGGCAGATAAGATCGGTCGTAAAAAATCAATGGTTTATTCGGTTGTTTTGATGGCAATAGGATCTTTTTTAATAGCTATTTTGCCCACTAAGGACACAGTAGGAGATTTTGCCATTATTTTTTTACTCATTGCTAGAATGATTCAAGGGCTAAGTGTAGGAGGGGAATATGGAATTGCTGCAACTTATCTCTCTGAGCTTGGAAGCAGGGGAAACAGGGGATTTTATTCATCCTTTCAATATGTAACACTCATCGGCGGACAGCTTCTTGCAGTTTTTTCAGCCGTAATAATGGAGACTTTCTTTACAGAGCAAGAGTTGGGTTCATACGCTTGGAGAATATTATTCGTCGTGGGTGGAATTTTGGCTTTATTATCATTATTGGCTAGAAAAAAAATGCACGATACTACTGAAAATATTAAAACACATAAAGATAGAGGTTCTTTAAAAGAATTATTTAAATACAAAAAATCACTCTTGATGGTTTTAGGTTTTACAGCTGCTGGTTCTTTGTGCTTTTATACCTTCACGGTTTACACCAAAACATTCATGATAAATACTGCTGGAATAGCCTCTCAGACTTCCAATTATATTATGCTAGGTGCTTTGTTTTGCTATGTGATTTTTCAGCCTATTTTTGGGGCTATTGGGGATAAGGTAGGACGAAAAAACCTATTGAGAGCTTTTTGTATCTTAGGAATTATATGCACCTACCCCTTAATGGTCGCACTAGGTCATATCAATAGTGCAATGATGGGATTTTTTATCATCACATTGTTTTTAGCGATACTTAGCCTATATACCTCTGTAGCTGGTATCTTAAAAGCCGAACTTTTTCCTATACATATTCGTGCATTAGGTACGGGATTGTCATATGCAATTGCTAATACAATTTTTGGAGGAACTGCTCCAATGTTGGCATTGAAGTTTAAAGAAGTAGGATTTGAAAATGGATTTTTTATCTATATAGTCATTATGCTTATCATTGCACTTGTTGTTGCTTGGATAATGCCATCAAAAACAGAATTAGATTGATCTAATTCTGTTGTGAAATTTCTAAGACTATTTTAAAAACAAAAATTTTCTGATCTCTTCTTTATCATAAGGGAAAAGTTCCTTTTCCTCCTCTCCAATCTTAACCCGATAGCTTTGAGAAATTTCACTCTTTCCATAACTAAGAGTAATTCTTCCTGCTAAAATTCTATCTTCTTGGCTTGCAGATTTTTCAACTAGCCCAATGGGTCCCACACAATCAAGAAGCTCTATTTTGTCCATCAGTGGATGAGGATTATCTAGTTTATGATTTTCTTCATCATTCCTAGCAATCACACATCTAGCACCATTTTCCAAAACCATATAACGACCAATTTTTACCATAGTGCTATCTTCTATCACCATTTTCCGATGAGAGCTAAGATCTTTGAGTTTTAAACTCACACTCGTGTCAGTAAGAAGACATCCTCCGCCAGGCTTTTCGTAATATTTCCAACCGAATTGCTCCACCATAGATAACTGCGTGTTGCGCCCTCTGCCACTAACATCTAACAATCTCTCTCTATCCACCCAACCTGCCTTTTCAGGAAAAGTAGGTTCCAAAAGCTTCGCACTCATTGGTCTTAAAATAAGCTCATCAAGAAAAGAAGGTTTTGAAGTATCACTCCCATCGCGACTCACAACAGTATCAAATGCACTATTTTTACCTATCTCTCTTATGATTTTTTTGACTTGATCAAGAGCTTCCCTTCTTTGACTCTTAGGTCTTTGACCAATCACTTCTCCGCTGATAACAAAATCAGCATTGAGTTCAAGTAATTTATAAAACGCGTGAGTAAACATATTGGCGTGACAATCAATGCAAGGGTTAAAAAATTTTCCATAGCCATATTTTGGAGTAAAAAGTATTTCGTTAAAAAACTGCTCTCTAATATCACAAACCTTTAGCTCAACACCGACTTGAGCGGTTGCATTTTTGAGATATTCAAGCTTGTCACGGTTTGCTCCAAAACCAATATTAAAATGAAGTGCTATAACTTCAATCCCTTGATCTTTGAGCAACTTCATACTGATCATGCTATCGAGCCCACCGCTAAATAATGCTAATGCTTTTTTCATATTCCTATCAATTCTCCTTTTCGTAATCTGATAATATTGTTTTTTATCTGTCTAATTCTGAAGCTTTTTTCTTGAAAATTCAAATCAGAATCAGCTATGATTTTTTCAAGTTGGTTTTGATTGTATTTCAAAATCAGCATCACTAACTCATCTTTAAATCCCCCTTTATGCAAAAGCAATTCTTCATTGATCTCTATTCCAATCAATCCCTCATCTTCAAAATCCCCTCTACATAAAGCACAAAATTCTTTTCTCTTGTATTGAAAAACTCGCTCATCAATGTATTCAATCGCCATATCAAGCAAAGACTTATCCTCTAAAATATATTTTATAATAAGACTTTCTAACCCATCATATGAATTCGTCTTATTTCTAAGGGGTGTTGTCGCTTTTGGATAAATCTTTGAACTACCCTTATAACTAGGAACAATAAGATTCAAAGGAATTTTCAGTATTCTAGCAACAAAATCCCTGTATTCCTCTTGTAGAAGCGGAGAAAGTGTGTGTAAAAAATCCGATGATTCTTTGAGAGCCTTTTCTTTTGCCAAAGGATCAGAAAGATCATATTTCAGAGAAATTTGCTTAAAAACGAATTCCACAAAAGGTATAGGTGAAGAAAACAACCTTTCTAACTCATCTGTCTTTTTTTGAAATACCATATCAGCAGGATCTAGTCCTCCTTCAAAGATAACCACACCCCCAGCTCTACTATCTTTTGCCAACATAGCAGATGCCCGAAAAGCAGATTTTATTCCTGCAGCATCTCCATCATAGCTCAAAATAACCTTAGGGTTCCCTTTATTCAAAATTGGCAAATGATCTTGCGTGAGTGCTGTTCCAAGTGTAGCCACTGCGGTATTAAATCCAGCCTGATGTAGCATAATCACATCCAAATATCCTTCTGTAACAATCACCTGTTCATATTTATAAATATATTCTTTGGCGATGTGGTAACCATATAAAAGCTTAGACTTATTAAACTGCGAAGTTTGGGGTGAATTGAGATATTTTGGTAGATTGTCTTTAGTTGTTCTACCTCCAAATCCCACAATTTTTCCAGCAGGAGAATGAATAGGAAACATAATTCTCTCAGCAAATCTCACATATGTACGTGCACTATCTTCGCCAAGTACGCCTAATTCAATCAATTTTTTTTTATCCATACCCTCTTGTTCAACAAACCTCAAAGTCTCAAAGCTAGGGCCACAAAATCCAAGCCCAAATTTTTCTATAGAAGATGTACTTACTCCTCTTTTATAAAGATAATCTCTATATTCAGTAAGCTCCATCAAACGCTTTTGATAAAATTTAGCGACTTTTTCAAGGGACTTAAAATCATCTTTTTTGGGGATGCTATTTTTTTCGTATTCAAGGGTAAAATTACACAAATCCGCTATTTTTTCAACAGCTTCAACAAAATTCAGCTTTTCATATTCCATCACAAATTTTATTGCATCCCCTCCAACTCCACATCCATAACAGTGATAAAGACCTTTTGAACCATTTACCATAAAACTTGGAGTTTTTTCATCATGAAATGGGCAACAAGCAGTAAAATTACTACCTGATTTCCTAAGATCTACATAGCTACCTACGATATCCACAATATCTATGGTTGCCTTGAGAGCTTCTATGGAAGTCTGAGTAATCATTCATCCCCTTTCTAAATCTTTATATCATAATTCTATCAAAAATTATTATTTCAACCCTTAACAATAATAGTTTTAGTGCTATTTTTTCGAAAAGTTATGTATAATACATATACTAATATTTAGTCTATATGACTAATATATTTTGATATATTTATTATAAATATATTGACTTGTTTATCAAAATATATTATAATTGTGGCACTTAAATTTTTTAAGTGCCAATTTTATAAATAACTTGCAAGGAGATACAATGAAGTTCAAGCCACTAGGTGAAAGAATTTTGGTTGAAAGACTAGAAGAAGAGAGCAAAACAAGCTCTGGAATCATTATTCCTGATAATGCAAAGGAAAAACCACTAATGGGTAATGTAAAAGCAATCAGCAAAAAAATTTCTGAAGAATGCAAATGTATAAAAGAAGGCGACACCATCGTTTTTGGTAAATACAAAGGCACAGAGATCAAGCTTGATAATAAAGAATATATTGTTTTAGAACTAGAAGATGTTCTAGGTGTTTTAAGTAAATAATTACATAAGGAGTAAAAAATGGCAAGTAAAGAAATAAAATTTTCAGATTCAGCAAGAAATAAACTTTATGAGGGCGTCAAACAACTAAATGATGCCGTAAAAGTAACAATGGGACCTAGAGGTCGAAATGTATTGATACAAAAAAGTTACGGAGCTCCTGCCATTACAAAAGATGGTGTTAGCGTAGCAAAAGAAGTCGAACTAGCCGATCCTATTGCTAATATGGGTGCTCAACTTGTAAAAGAAGTTGCGAGTAAAACAGCAGATGCCGCAGGAGATGGGACCACGACTGCAACAGTGTTAGCACATAGTATTTTCAAAGAAGGTCTCAGAAATATCACTGCAGGTGCTAACCCAATTGAAGTAAAAAGAGGTATGGATAAAGCAAGTGAGGCTATCATCGCAGAACTCAAAAAAGCAAGTAAAAAAGTAGGTGGGAAAGATGAAATCGCCCAAGTAGCTACTATTTCTGCAAACTCTGATGATAAGATAGGCAAACTCATTGCTGAAGCTATGGAAAAAGTAGGAAAAGATGGTGTTATAACCGTAGAAGAAGCTAAAGGTATTAATGATGAACTAACAGTTGTTGAGGGAATGCAATTTGACAGAGGTTATCTATCACCTTATTTTGTAACCAATGCAGACAAAATGACTACTCAATTAGAAAATGCTTATGTTCTTTTGACAGATAAAAAAATCTCTAGCATGAAAGATATTTTACCTCTACTTGAAGCGACTATGAAAGGTGGAAAACCTCTACTAATTATCGCTGAAGATATAGAAGGTGAAGCACTCACAACCTTAGTAGTAAACAAACTTCGAGGAGTTCTCAATATCGCAGCAGTAAAAGCTCCTGGATTTGGAGATAGAAGAAAAGAAATGCTTAAAGATATTGCTACTCTCACAGGCGGTCAAGTTATTTCCGAAGAACTAGGCAAAACACTTGAGAGCGCAGAAATTAGTGATCTTGGACAAGCAGCTCGAATTGTCATTGACAAAGATAATACAACTATCGTAGATGGCAAGGGTAAATCTAGCGAAGTAAAAGATAGAATCGCTCAAATCAAAACTCAAATACAAGCTACCACAAGTGATTATGACAAAGAAAAACTTCAAGAAAGACTTGCTAAATTAAGTGGTGGAGTTGCTGTTATTAAGGTTGGTGCTGCTTCAGAAGTAGAAATGAAAGAGAAAAAAGACAGAGTAGATGATGCACTTTCAGCCACAAAAGCAGCTGTTGAAGAAGGTATTGTCATCGGTGGTGGAGCTGCCCTCATTAGAGCAACTCAAAAAGTGAATCTCAAACTCAGTGGAGATGAACTCATCGGTTATGAAATCATCAAACGAGCTATTAAAGCACCTCTTGCACAAATCGCAATGAATGCTGGTTATGACGCGGGTGTGGTAGTTAATGAAGTTGAAAGAAATAAAGAATCTTTTGGTTTCAATGCAAGTAATGGAACTTATGTGGATATGTTCAAAGAAGGGATCATTGACCCACTCAAAGTGGCTAGAGTAGCTCTTCAAAATGCAGTATCTGTATCTAGTCTGCTCCTTACTACTGAAGCAACTATCAACGAAATCAAAGAAGACAAACCTGCTGCTATGCCAGATATGAGTGGTATGGGCGGAATGGGCGGTATGGGCGGAATGATGTAACTCCCTCTACTTTTCCCATCTTCTTATAGAGATTGCCTTTTAGGTAGTCTCTACACTTCAATACTTCAAAATCGCTCTCATTAAAGTCTATTTTCTATAATCTTCAAACTTCTAAAAGCAAATAATTAAGAATATCTTAAGGGGGGGGGGGCATATAATTCTATATATTGGAATGGATTTTTCCCAAACCATACTCTCAATAAGATTAAAAACAAAAAAATAAAACTAAAAAGAAAGTTACTTATGGAAAATGATGAATTTATAAATGAAATTAAAAGATTTAGAAAAAATAGAATTTTAAAAGAAGAAATCCGAGAACTTATAAGAAGCGAAGAAGAGACCAAACTTAAACTCATCAATCCATTTCTTAAAATACTAGGCTATGATGTCGAGGAGCCCGGTGTTTTAGTCTCTGAAGATATTGCAGATTTCCGAAACAAAAAAGGAAAAAAGGTCGATTATATTGCCTATAAAGAAGGTCGACCTATAATGCTTATAGAAACCAAATATCACAAAAATAAACTATGTCATTCCACTGAGCAACTTGATAGTTATTTTAATACCAAAGTCAGAGATGGCTGTCATCTAGCACTCCTTACAAATGGCGTGGAATATAGATTTTTTTCTGATTTGAATGCAGATAACACATTAGATGAAGAATCATTTTTTACTTTTGATTTAAGAAGTTTTAGCGACAAAGACATAGAAATACTCCAAAATTTCATCTATAACAAAATAGATCCAAATGAGATTCAAGGATTAGGAAAAAAACTCAAATATTACAACAAGGTTTTAGAAATCTTGAACGAAGAAATAAAAAATCCTAGCAATGAGTTAATCTCACTATTTGTGAAGGAAATCTCAGGAAGATCTAGAATAACTCCAGCTCTCACAGAAGAGTTTCGAGGTTATTTTAAAAGAGCCTTTGAAGAGCTTATTGGTTCTAAAGATAAAAACCATTCACAAAATAGCACTCAACAAGCATCAAATGCAATTGACATTACAACTAAAAACTCAAATTTTCCCATATTGCAAAAAAATCCTGAGCAATATACAGAAGATGAGCATTTAAAAAGATCTTCGGAAAATGTCATTAAAATATACAAAATCATTAAAGCTGAGATTTTAAAACTAGATAACCAAATCTCCGTAAATCCAAAAAAACAATCTATAGCCTTTGTGCTCAAAAAAAATATTGTAGAATTTGTAATTCTACAAAATAAAATAAAAATTTATATTAATTTGAAATATTTGGAAATAAATGATTGGCAAAATAAAATTAGAGATGTATCTAATGTCGGAAAATGGGCATCTGGAGATTGCGAATTCATCTACGAAAACATCGAAGATACAGATTATCTCCTCTCACTTATCAAACAATCTTATAACAAAAATAAATAAAGATAAAAAATTGATTTTAATGTCTATATGATTACTAATTTGACCATCTGTGGCATATTTGACATTGTGGGATTATGTTATCTGCTGTCATATCTTTTTTCGGATCTTTGCAACCTTGATGGAGCTCGATAATGATATTTGTTCTCAAAAAATGAGGTTGCCCTTGTACCGATCCGCAAATAGCACATCTATACTTGTGTTCTTTTTTAATTTTTTCAAACTCTTCATCGCTGATACAATGAGATTTTATATCCGCCATATTTTCTACCTTGATCTTTAATTCTTATTCTAAGTTTTGATCTCATAGATACAATCATATCACTAAAAATCTTATTTTTATATCACAAGCTATGAAGAATATATGAAGAAAAATAATCCCATATTTCTCAAAAAGCATTGTGATATAATTTCAGAGATGCACAAATAAAAGGCTATCTAAAATGACTCAAACAATCACACAAGATCAAATTCAGACATACCAGCTATTTAACAAAGATTGCAGAGAAGGACTTAAAAATATTCCTGATAATTCAATAGATTTTATCGTAACTGATCCTCCTTATTTTAATAGATGGAATGGGAGATGATTGGAATGATAAAAACCTCAGCAAAAAAAGAGCTAAAGCAGGTGTAATCGGTGGTTTGCCTGTTGGCATGAAGTTTGATAGAGAGCAAGGGAAAAAATTACAAAATTTCCTAGAACCCCTATGTATAGAATTTTATAGGGTGCTTAAGCCTGGAGCATTCTGTGTTGTTTTTTCACAAAGAAGGCTATATCACAGAAGTACAATGGCTTTAGATTTAGCAGGTTTTGAAATACGAGATTTACTTGGTTGGAAATACGAGGGTCAAGCAAAAGCATTTTCACAAAACCACTTCATAAAAAAAGATAAAAAGCTATCAGAAGATGAAAAACAAAATCTGATCGCAGAACTAGAAGGACTAAAGACACCTCAATTAAAGCCACAAATAGAGCCTATGGCACTTGCACAAAAGCCTAAATTTGGAACTTTTGTAGAAAACTGGCAAAAATATAAAGTAGGACTTTTAAATACAAAGGAAACTTTAGATGGAAAATTTCCCGGAAATATTATGGAAGTATCAAAAAAATCTAGACACAAAGAAACGAATGAAAAAATAGAACATATGACCATCAAACCCGTCGCTTTGATTTCTCATTTAATCAGGCTTTTTACCCAAAAAGGGCAAATTGTTTTAGATCCATTTTCTGGAAGTGGTTCACACGGAGTTGCTGCATTGGAGAATGAAAGAGGTTTCATCGGATTTGAAATAGAAAAGAAATATTATGATATATCCCTAAAAAGGCTCAATAAAACTATTTCTCGCTAATCATATGTGATAGTTTATCAAATATCGCTTTTTTTGTGGCTTTTGAAGCCTTTTTAATAAACTCCAATATGATTCTAATCCCATCTTCTGTATCTGCCACAGCTATCACCCTGCCTGTTTTATCATAAACCCATCTATTTCTATCGGGTCTATTACACATTTGACATTGTAGAATAATGTTTCCCACTATCAAATCTTTTTTTGGATTCATATGTCCTTGCTGAAGTTGAACTATTGTGTTTTTTCTCACCAAATGTGGCTCATTTTCTTTCGAACCACAGGTAGCACATCGATAAGCATATTCTTTTTTTTACTTCAAAATCATCTGAAATAATTCCTGTTTTGCGATGCTCCACAAAGGAAGGATGAGGAATTTCCAGGCTCTGAAGATAATAAAACCCCTTTGGTATTTTTATTATCTCTCCACGAGTTCCACTTACAATATACCAACCTTTTTGTGCTCCTAGATGTCTTGCTTGTTGCATATCATTAACATCTGGATAAAACTCCCTGATGATATTTGTTAAATCCGTTTTTGACATAGGTTTTGTATTTGGATAACCTTCTGCTAAAGCAATAAGAATCAAAGCATCCTTTGTATATGATCCATCTTTATTTTTTAATTTTGGCAATACAATCTTCTTATCAGCAAGATATTCTTTATGATATTCTTCTATCATTTTAAATATAGCTTCTAGTTCTTTATCTGATTTTCTACGCATTTTTTTCAACCTTCATTAATATTCTTTGATTTTTAAATAACTCATAATATTCAACCTTATTTGCTCAATACATGCAAATATTCAATCGTGCTATTTTGCTTATGTATTCGTGAAGAATCAGCCTTGAATCTTTGGTAAGGTTGTGAAATCGCATTGTATCTTCCATATTTTGAAAAAATAGATTTGATTTCTTCTAAAGATAACAACCCCTCATCGTTATAACTCAAAAATATATAATTAAATTCAGCATTCTTGATAATATCTTCTAATGCACTAGCTACTTGATTTTTCTTACAAAAAGAGCTAGTTTGATAATCTCTAAGCCCTGTCTTTCCTCTAGGAATAAAATCGTCATACAAAGCAATAGTGTTGAGTAAATGATAGTTTGCTCCATATTCCCTAGCATTATAAGGGGGATCAAGATATAAAATATCTCCTTTTATCTCTTTTATCAACTCATTTGAATCTTTTTGATAAACCTTATGAATATTAGGGGTAATTTCAAATGTAGCAGGAGATAGAATAATATTCTTTGAAGCTGATTTTTTGAGATATTTCAGATAAGCCCCATAAACTGAAGCAGTATTAGCTACTTTATCTGCACTCTCTAGCAATGAAGCAAGAAGATAATAATAGGTGTTTGTGTTGATTTTATCTTCCTGCTTCCACTTCTTTATTTTAGAAACAATAGCATCAATCTTTGCACCATTATAATCACTAAAATACTGTCTCTTATGAGAGTTAGAGTCAGGCTTTTGAAAATTACTTGGATTAAATCTTTCTTCGCCTAAACAATAATTCTGATATATTTTTCCCTCAATAAGAGGGGTGAGTTCATCAGAGTTAAGTTCTTCAAATAAATCTTTGGCTTTAAAAATAGGCTCATTGTTGGCAATATAATTTTGATTTAAGACAAAGCTATAGTATTCTCTATCATTGGCGATGACTTCCTTGACCTTGTTTTTAAAAAATCTCCCAACAATACCTGTTCCTGCAAATAGATCACAAAAAATACATCCATTTAATGGCTTGTAGCTATCTTTTTGCAGAGTATCATTTATATTGGAATACAAAAACTCGCGCAATTTAAACTTAGCACCGATATAATTCATAGGTTACCTAGCAGCAAGATAACAAATGCTTGAGTCTTATAGGTTCTCTCCCCCTGCATTCTTATGTTTGAAGGTAAAAGTAATATCCATAGGCTCATCTAACACTTCCATTTTTTCCTCTGGATTCTAAAAAATATCTTAAGATGATTATAACATTTTTATTTCCTTCTGCCTTACTTTTAAAGACTACAATAAAACCTCACAAACATCAAAATATTTGAAGATTTATTAGTAACATACACTATCAAATAGGATCAAAAAATCTCATAGTTGATGTTTCAGCCAAATTATCAAGTTTTACAATCAGTAAAGGAGTACATATGGAAGAAAATCATCAAGAAATACGCAAAAAAGAAGAATCAAAATCTTTCAAAGGAGATGATAAATGTTTTAGTGGAAACGTGCAAGTAAATATGCTTTTTGAAGCCACTGCTTCTATGTGTATCTCTGGAGCATTAGTGAGTTTTGAAAAAGGAGCTAGAACGGCTTGGCACACCCATCCAAAAGGTCAACGTCTCATTGTTACTGAAGGAATAGGCTACACGCAAGAATGGGGCAAACCTATCCAAATTTTCCAAAAAGGAGATACTATCATTTGTCCACCGGGCGTGAAGCATTGGCACGGAGCAAGCAAAGATTGCTCTATGTCCCATATTGCACTCACAGGTCAGGATGAAAATGGAAAAAATGTAGATTGGTTAGAAAAAGTTACTGATGAAGAATATAATCAAATTATAAAATAAAGGAGATTAAGAAAATGGAAAAACAATTCAATGCAGGTGAGAGAATCCCCGCAAAGGGATATGCGGTGCATTCCAAAGATGGAAAATTTCAATCTTTTAACTTTACTCGTCATCCAATGGGCGAAAATGATATTGTTATTGATATTCTCTATGCTGGTATCTGCCATAGCGATATTCATAGCGCTAGAAGTGAATGGCACGAAGGAATATATCCAATGGTGCCAGGTCATGAAATAGCTGGACGTGTAATTGCAGTGGGAAATAAAGTCAGTAAATTCAAAGTGGGCGATTATGCTGGGGTTGGCTGCATGGTAAATTCATGCGGAGAATGCGAGGCATGTAAAAGAAGTCAGGAACAATTTTGCGAACGAGGTCAATGTGTCTTCACATACAATAATCTAGACTGTTTTCATAACAATGAGCCAACCTATGGAGGATATTCAAATAATATTGTTTTATCTGAAAAATTTGCCATAAAAGTCCCAGAAAATGCACAAATAGAAAAAGTTGCTCCACTTTTGTGTGCAGGAATTACAACTTATTCTCCACTCAAATTTTCCAATATCAAAGAAGGTTCTGTTGTTGGGGTAGCTGGTTTTGGAGGGCTTGGAAGTATGGCAGTTAAATATGCTATAAAAATGGGTGCAAAAGTGAGTGTATTTGCAAGAAATGAAAATAAAAAAGAAGAAGCACTTAAGATGGGGGCAAAAAATCTCTATGTAGCTTTA
The DNA here is from genome assembly GCF_030688855.1 of Helicobacter cappadocius. Classification (GTDB taxonomy): domain Bacteria; phylum Campylobacterota; class Campylobacteria; order Campylobacterales; family Helicobacteraceae; genus Helicobacter_J; species Helicobacter_J cappadocius. The sequence goes on from NZ_JAUYZK010000003.1 coordinate 97,190, forward strand.
GAAAATGTAGAAGAAAAATTTGATCTCATTATTTCTACTATACCCACACAATACGACATTAAACCATATTTGAAGCTCCTGAAATACGGAGGAGAATTTGCAATTGTTGGACTACCACCTGTTGATGTTACACCCGAGGTAAGTGCAACTGAACTTGTCTATAACGCTGGGAAAAAGGTCTATGGATCGCTTATTGGCGGAATCAAAGAAACTCAAGAAATGCTTGATTTTTCTATCAAACATCAAATCTATCCTGAAATAGAGCTCATAAAGGCTGATGAAATCGACAAAGCTTATGAAAACCTCACTACCGGCAAGGCAAAATTCCGTTATGTTATCGATATGAAAAAATAATCCCCCTCTACCCTCTTTTAGAGGGTTATCAAATTCTTCAAAAAGCCAAACATCATCTAAAAATAATTTTTTTGCAACATATTCAGATAAAAATCCAAAAGTATGTATTTAACCCCCCCTATATACTTCTTCTTTTATATTTTTAGAAATTATAATAATAATCTTTATCATTTTTTAAGAATCATTATATTAGTATTCCGCCCATAAAAATTTTAATAAAAAGGAAATATATGTTCAAAAAACTCGTGCGTATTTTTCACCATATACAATTAGTGGCTATTTTGAGGGGAAAAATATTTATGCAATCTCAAAAAGGGGTGACAGCAATTGAATATGCACTAATTGCAGTAGCTATTTCTTCCATGCTTTTTATTGTTCTTGGGAGTGGGGGTGAGGATGGTCTCATATCAAAAATAAAAGAATCCTTTCGTTCTATTCAAGATGGATTAAGTATCAGCAAATCTCAAGGCAACAAATAAATAGAATAAATGTTTCTAATTGTTTTATGGATTTTAGTTTCTATATGGATTTTTTACACAGATATTTTTTTCAGAGTTATTAGCAACATTCAAATTATCTTTATTGGTTTATTGATAACTTTTTCATTTTTTATATACGATTTTGATTTTAATCTTTGGACAGCTTTTATTGTATTTTTTGTCGGGGTTTTTGTCTGGAGATTTGGGATTTTAGGTGCTGGAGATGTAAAACTTATAAGTACTCTGATTTTTATTATGCCTTATGATGCAATAAGCCTATTTTTGTTCTTAATCTCAATCATAGGGGCGATGATAGCAATATTTATCTATATCTGTGCAAAATTTAAAAAAATAGAAAAAAGCGTTCCTTATGGAGTAGCGATTATGAGTAGTTTTTTACTCTTATTCCTACCTCTGATAAATTAAACATTCTAGGGGGTTTTTAAATGAATAAAAAAATAATAATTATCATATCTATTATAATTTTATTAGTTTCTATATTGGGATTATTAACATCACAAGAAGATACATCAAATAAAGTTCCGCAAACATCTCCTACACCTAAAAAAATAACCTACTCTTTTTTAGTTACTACAAGAGATTTGCATTCTGGTGAAATTATAAATTTCAGCGATATTGCCACAGAATACAAGGAAGATGAAGAAAATAAAGATTGGGGAAATATATTAGTAAATAAAACTAAAGATTTTATTACAAATTCAATCGCTTTAAAAAATATCAAAAAGGGAGAATTTATTCTTGAATCTGATATTACTCGACCTGGCACCCAAAGATATAATGAACTAAAAATTGATGCTAGAGATGGACTATTCTCTTTTGGATTTGATTTGACAAAACGCGAATACTCTATTTTGTCAAAACTAAAACCAGGTCAGCTTGTAGATGTTTATTTCAAATACGAAACTAAAAATAAAAAAACTATTCCTGTTCTTCCAAAAAGAAATCAAAATCAACAGTATTTGGGCGATGGAAATGCTAGTAGCACTAATTTAATATTATTATTTTCAAACAAAAAAGTTTTATTTTTAGAAAAAATACCTGCACAAGAAGAGCAAACACTTCCTTCAAAACCTATTGCACAACTTCATGTGGAGCTCTCTGAAGAAGAGATAAAAAAAATTTATGCAATTGAAGATTTGGGTATTTTTATCATCTTTCCTACCAACAAAAAACAACAAAATAATATTGCCACAGAAAATATTTTGACAAAAGATTTTATAAAAGAACTAAGAGGAGGAGCTGATGGCAAAAACGATTCTTACTAATATTATCTTATGGATGCTTGTTTTATGTTTTGCAAACGCTGAAGAAATTATTATGCAAAAAGGAAAATCTAAAGTTTTTAGCACAACAAAGGATATTAGCACAGTTTTTACTTCTGATCCAAAAATTGTTGATTACAAAATCATTAATAACAAAAAAGTTGTAATTTATGCCAATGATAATGGATTTGCAGATGTCAAGATATTTGGCAAAGAGCTTTTAGTTTCTCTTCAGATCTCTGTAGATCCTTATGCAAAAGATCTGGACAAGATTTCAAAGCTAATTGAAAGCAAACTCCCTGATTCTTCAATAAAAATCACTAAGTTAGGAATACCTGGAGAACAAGGCTATGTTATCACCGGCGTAGTTACAGATGAAGGAAGTCGTGATAGTGCTTACAATATGGCTGCTCTCGCACTCGGACTTGAATTAGAAAAAAAAGAAAAAGATGCTATTTCTGCAGATAGAACTAGCCAAAGAACATCATCAGAAGGGGATAAAGAAGACAATTCTTTGGATTTTCTAGCTCGTTATGAGACTCCCTTTTTAATAGACAAACTAAAAATAAAACTACCCAATCAAGTCAATGTAAAACTTATCGTAGCAGATATTGAAAAAAATCTTGTTGCTAAACTTGGACTAGATTTTAATGCTGGAACTTACGCACTTCCACTCATTACAAATGGCGTATTAGGATTATCTCAATTCAACATGATCGCAATCGTCGATGCCTTCAAAGATGAGCAAATGGCAAAAATTCTAGCTGAACCAAACCTATCTGTTCTTAGCGGTGAAAATGCGCAATTTAGTGTCACAGGACAATACACGCCTATTACCAATTCAGTAACCTATGGAGGTCAGCCTGTAAGTTCTCCAGGAACTGCAAAAGACTATGGAATATCTCTAACCATACAACCAAAAGTTGAAAGCAATGAAAAAATCACTGTTCGTATCTCTCAAGAAGTGAGCAATATTCAAAGTATTATCGAAAAAAATGGGGCAAGTGCAGCCAATCTTAAAAAAAGACGTGCAGAGAGTGTTTTTCAAGTTGCCAATGGAGAAAGCTTTATCATAGGTGGTCTGTTAGATGAACGCGATAATGAAAATGTCAGATCTGTTCCATTTCTAGGAGATATACCGCTAATAGGGGCATTATTTCGCAAAACAAGCATCACACGTTCAAAAACCGAACTCATTATAATAGCTACAGTAACTTTAGCTCACCCTGTCTCTAAAGATATTTCTATTAACACTTACGAGCCTAGAAGTATTGCAGAATCTTTTTTCAACTTCCCTTATCATAAGATACAAAACGACAAGGAAGAGATAAAGATATTTTTCCAAAATATAGGTTTTATAAAGTAAGGAGAAAATATGCTAAATTCATTTCTAAAACAAAGCATTCAGAAAAACACTCACGATTTTATATTGATAATCTCTGAAAATCCAAATAATGCAGACACGATTTACGAATATCTGTGTTTAAAAGGAATTAGCAATTCTAAAAAAGTATATAAAAATCCTCTAGAAATAACTTCTTCTGAAATCAAATGCAATATTCAAGCCTTAATCTTGTATGCTGGAATTATTGAAGATATTGATAAATATTGCAATCTAATAGAAAGATTTTTTTCAAAAGCTATTCCTTGTATCATTTTAGGTCAAAATGACTCCATAAAAATCCATCAAGAATTCCTTTCTCGAGGGATTTTTTATTTAGATTGGGAAACTCAACTTGATCAAATATATGAAAAAATATTTAACTTCTCTGAAAATATCCAAAATAAAAAATCCATAAAAATCAGTGTTTTGGGGACGAAAGGTGGGTGTGGGAATTCATTTTTGAGCTATCAAATGGCTTTGATTATTTATAAAAGATTCAAATCTTTGGTTTTAAATGTGCAAGGTCCAGAAAGTTCTTTTAATCTTGATCTATTATCAGGTAAAGTTTTTGAAAAAGAACATTTTAATGAAAATGAAGTCTGTCTATATAAAGAATCCAAAGAAGATGGATACAATTATCACAATCAAAAACATTTTAAATTCAATTTTATTCTCTATGATCATTCTATACAGGGATTACAAAAAGAGTTTATAGAAACAATTTTAAATGAATCTGACATTTCTATACTCACCATCACTAATGATATTGACTCACTAAGAAAAGCAAAGGAAGTTTTAAGGATTAATGAATTTTTACTCAGTGTTCATCAAGGAAGCAAAAAAATCTATATTTGCTTCAACCAAAACCATACGAATTTAAAAAATACTCTCCAAGTCTCCGATATGCAAGATCTTATCGAATCAAGAATACACAGTATTATTCCTTATCAAAATATCGACAAAACCTCTATGGCAACAGATGCAAAAGGAAAAACACTCAAAGAACTAGAATCATTAGTAGATAAACTTATGGGCATCTCTGCCAAAAAGGCTAGAAAATGGTTCTAAATACTCTAATTAGGGAAAAACAAAATATTTCAATCCGTTTTATACGAGAGAAAGTACTTTCAGAAATTGATATAGAAAAAATTGAACAGCTCATTGACAATCATGAAATATTTCTCAAAGAAATCCTTAGAGTGATTCAAAAAGTGGCTACTGAAAATCAAAAATATTTATCCAAATATGAATTACAAATGATGGGTGAAATTATTGCTGATGAAATTATGGGATTGGGACCATTGCGCATCTTAATGGAAGATGAAGAGGTCAGTGATATTTTAGTCAATGGTCCTTCTAATATTTATATTGAAAAAAATGGAAAATTAGAAAAAACAAATCGTACTTTTATAGACAACGATCAGCTAACAGATATTGCAAAAAGATTAGTTGCAAAGATGGGCAGACGTATTGATGATGCACAACCACTTGTTGATGCTAGAATGCCTGATGGAAGTCGCCTAAATGTTGTGATCAATCCAATCGCACTAGATGGAACTTCCATTTCAATTCGAAAATTTAACAAAAGCTCAAAAACACTAGAAGAACTTTGTAAATATGGTTCTATGAACGCCCAAATAGCTGGGATTTTAATGATTGCCTCAAAATCTAGGTGCAATATCGTAGTATCAGGAGGAACAGGTTCAGGGAAGACGACCTTGCTTAATGCACTCTCTCATCACATTTCTGATGATGAAAGAATAATCACTCTTGAAGACGCTGCTGAACTAAAACTACAACAACCACATATAGTCCGTTTAGAAACAAGAATGGCGGGAGTTGAAAATAGTGGTCAAGTAACAATGAGGATGCTTGTTATCAATGCCTTAAGAATGCGTCCTGATAGAATTATAGTAGGAGAATGTCGAGGTGGAGAAGCATTTGAAATGCTTCAAGCTATGAATACAGGACATGATGGTTCTATGACGACATTACACGCCAATAGTCCTTTTGATGCGATGTCTAGACTTGAAAACCTAGTAATGATGGCTGGATTTAATCTACCCATAGAGGCAATCAGACATAATATTGCTTCTGCGGTGAATATTATTGTTCAAATAGCAAGGCTCAATGATGGGAGTCGAAAAGTTATCAAAATATCAGAATTAATGGGAATTGAAAACGGTCAGATCAAACTCTATGATATTTTTGATTTCCAAGTTGATAAAAAACGTGATAAAAATGGCAGGATTCAAGGACATTATATTTTTAACCATCTACCCCAAAACTCTATTTTAGAAAAAAACTCAATGATGTTTGATATTTATCCAGAACTTGAAAAAATCGTAAAAAGTTTAGAGCCAGGAGATGTTGGATGAAAATTTTCTTTCTTTTGTGTATTCTTTATGCAATTGCAACTATTGTCTCTGTCATTATATCAATACAAAGAATGAAAAATATACAGAGCTTTATGGGCATAATCGATCTCTCCTATCCGAATCTAAAAAGTCAAAAACAAAAAACTTCCATTACAAAGCTAATTTGGCAAAAAAATATTTGGTATTTCAGAAATGTTTATACACGAGAAAATGGTCTTATAATAAAAGGATTTACAATCGTGTGTATTTGTTTGTTGTTATGTATATTATCAAATCATCTATTTTTACAATTCAATATTTTTTTAGTGATTCTATTTGGAATATTCTTAGGAGGGTATATTGCAAATATTCTACATATCAAAACCATCAAGAATGATTTTGAAAAAAATTTTCCCGAAGCATTGGTTATTATACAAGGAGCAGTTCAATCAGGAAACAACATTACTCTAGCCTTAGAGGATTGTGCAAATTCGATAAATGGAGTATTAGCAGATGAATTTAAAACCATTGTTAAAAGCCTCAATGTAGGAGACGATCCGAGCAAAATTTTTGCTAATTCTTACAAAAGACTTCCTTTTGGAAATTACTATTTCTTTCTCACCTCGCTTTTAGTGAGTATCAAAAGCGGTGCAAAAATCAAAGAAGTTCTCTCTCGTCTCTCTTCTAGCACCACCAAAGCAAAATCGATGGAAAAGAAAAAAAATGCCATTACATCTGAAGTGCGAATGAGTTCAAAAATCACCGCCGCAATTCCTTTTGCATTTCTAATTTTGATGAAATTCATTAGTCCTGATAACTTTGAGTATATTATGAATGATCCATCAGGTCGGTATATTTTATATTATTTTCTTACAAGTGAGGCTATTGGAATGGGGATTATTTTATTTTTGATGAGGAAGATATAATGAGTATATTTTATTTATTTTCTTTAATATTTGGCTTTTTTGGACTTTTTTATGGTTTATATGAAAATTCCAAAATAAAAAAAATCCACATCTTATTTGGGAAAACTCAAAAAAATGATTTTTTTACAAAAAATTATCAAAAACACAGATCGCAAGAAATACTTGAAAAGAGCGATACGCTATTAAAAAATATTCGCTTATATGACGAAAATATCACATTCAAAATCCTATCTGCATTTATGGTATTTTTATTAACTTATGTATGCAATATTATTTTTTCTCTCCATATTTCCCAAGCACTTCTTGGAATGATAGGAATAATCGCGATACTAACTAGTTTTCTAGCTCCAAGCTATTTGCAAAAAATCATTATTGACTCAAGAATACAAAAAATTAGCCGCGATATTCCGATGTTTGTAGATTTATTAGCCATCTGTGTGCAATCAGGAATGAATATAGAAGGTGCTATTAAATTTTTAGAAGGTAGTGTGGGGCAGATCAATAAAGGTTTTGCACCTTTTTTATCTCGCATTGTACTGAAAAGTGAAATAAGTGGTTTAGAAGTTGCAATAGATGATCTTCAAAAAGAGCTTCCAAGCACTGAAATAAGCATGATGTGCGCTACATTAAAACAAAGCCTTAGATATGGAAGTGGTATTTATGAAACCCTAATGAATCTCTCAATGGAAATTAGAGAGCTTGAACTATTGAAAACTGAAGAGGCTATTGGCAAACTATCTGCAAAAATGAGTATTCCATTGATTTTATTCTTTATGTTCCCAGTGATTATTATTATTGCTGCACCTGGCGTGATGAAAGTTTTGAAAGGATTTTAATGAAAAATTTATTTATAGTAATAGTTATCGGAATTATATTTTTATCTTGTTCTTCTAAAAAACCAGATTTTTTTGGAGATGAAGTCTATCAAGAAAGAATTCTCCTAGTAGCAAAAAATTACAAAGACCTCATCAGGATATATAGGGAAAAATTGGAAAAAAAAGACACTCCGCAAAATCGTCTAAAACTCGCACAATATTATTATGAAGCACAGGATTATAGTTCAGTATTTTATTATCTTCAGCCGCTCATACAATCAAAAAATAGCCCAGAAGCCTTACTTTTATATTCCAAAGCTCTAGAAACAACTCGCAAATACAAAGAAGCACTACAAATGTTAGAGGAACTCACTGTTTTGGATAAAAATATAGCACAGGCATACAACCTTAAAGGAATTGTTTATGCCTCATTAAAAAAATTTGGCCCTGCAAAACAGAACTTTTTGCGAGCTAAAGAGTTGTTTTTAAATGATTCTATTGTAAATACAAATCTCGGTATGTTGGCGATTTTGGAACAAAAATACACTGAAGCAATCAATTATCTAATGCCATTATATAAAAGGGGATACAAAGATACCAAAATACTCAACAACCTTATATTTGCACTCGTTAAAGCCAATCGATTAGACATCGCATTAGAAATCATTCAAAAAGAAAATATTTCCAAATCTCCTAGAAACTTTGTTCGAAATTTACAAAGAATAAAGGCAAATCCCCTATGAAAAAGTATTGTGATCTTCAAGATTTTATTCGCTCTAAAAAAGGGCTTGCTACGCTTGAATTTGCAATTTTATTTCTGCCTTTTTTCTTGCTTATAATGAGTATAGTAGAGACAATGATCTTGATTTATCAGATAAGTATCATTGATTATATTACCACAAGTTCTGCACAATATACTGCTGCCTCTAGTCCCTATGAAGGATATGAAAAAACATTTCAAGAATATATTAATAAATATAAAAACAATCTATTGCTATTTACTGATGTAAAAAATTCACTCAAGCCATCTTTAAAATTCTGTCGCTCTATTGCGGAGTTAGAAAAAAATAATTGTACGGGCAATAATATAGAGAATAAACTCATTATCTATACCCTTACTTATAAAATAAACCCTATCTTTAAAATACTCAGGATTTTTGAAATTCCCGAAGAAACAGTAAGTAAAGCAATTTATTACAGCGAGAAAAATGACTACCAGCTAGATAATGATGAAAACAAAAATAATCAAAAGAATGAAAATGAAAACAATAAAAGCTAATTTTATTTATCACGATAAAGGATCTGTAAGCATTGAGGCCTCTATAATATTTGGACTACTTATCATTTTAATCGTTCTTATTGCAGATATTGGAAAGGCGCTCATTAATCAAGGCAAGATGGATAGATTGAGTTACGCTATGGCTTCAATTATTAGAGAAAAAAGTTTATTTCAAGATACTCAAGAACTAACTCCTGAACATGCCCTTAGTATTTATAAAATCCTCCAAAACATGAGCAAAGATTTTCTCCCAAAAGATTCTAGCGTATCTCTCAAGCTTGAAGCAATGTATTTCTCTCCCAACACTCTAAACTCTCCGAAAATTCAAAAAATACTCACTTATGATTTTGGAGATTTTAATTGCACATTGGCAAATAATTTTGAAGAAAATGCAAATCTTAGTGTTCAAGCCTCACATAAAAGATACCTTCCACTCTATCGAGCCACAACATGTATGGAGCAAAAAAATAGCTTCTCACCTATTTTAAATCTTGTGGAAAAAATCATCAAGATTCAATCCTCAAGCATTGTGCTAGAAAGATGAAAATGAAAAGATTTTTAGCTGATAAAAATGGGGCAATCGCATTGATATTGGCAATCATCGCACCGCTAATTGTAGCTCTTTTGGCACTTAGTTTTGATGGAGGCAATCTTCTTTTAAAACAAGCTCGTCTTCAAGATGCTCTAAGGGAAGCTGCATTAGGTGCAAATACTTTATCTTCAGAGGGGGAGAAGCGTAAATTTATAGAATCTTATCTCAAAGTTTATTTCAATAACAAAAATATGAATTTTTCAAATATTTCTAACACTAAGACTCAAAGTACAAAAAAATCAAAAGAAGAGATAGATACAGCAGAGATTATCAACTCCTATGCACAAATGTCTCTAAATAGATGGTTTAAAATAAATCTGACCAAAGAAGCAAGTACCACACTTAGTGCAAAAGTTTCCATAGAACCAACCAATGGAGTTGATCCAAATGTAGATTATGTGTTCGCAATGGATTTTTCTAGCTCAATGAAAGAAAGTTTTTTTACCAAAACCTCTAAAATAGGATTTTGCAAACCAGACAGTCCTGATTATGATGAAATCATTTGTAATAAACTTAAAGTTGGTGCTAATCGTGCTGAAGTGATGCAAATAGTAATCCAAAAAATCATCCAAACCATCAATGCAACCCCCAATCATTCATCTAAATTCGCTTTTTTGCCATTTTATGCAGGTTCTCAAATCAAAAAACCTTTTACTTATAATCTCAATATGGGTGGCAAAAATACAGAACAAAGTCAAGAGGCTTCTTATTATGCCCTTCAAGTTACCTTTAAGCCAGAATATCGCTTATCTGATTATGATTTTTGGTCAGGGGTGATGCCTATTGGATCTGCTGTCATTGATAATCATCGCCTCACTTTTGATACCCCACCATACTCCACACATGAAGAACGATCTAATGCTATGGCACTTTTCAAACGTCTCACAAGACCAAAAGAAAATCTTATTCATACACATATAGAAAACAATCTCCCTAAAATTATTGATTACGAAGAAACTTTAAAAAACATGTTTGATCCTAATAAAATTTTTAGTTTTCGCTTCTATGGATTCCAAGATTTTAATAGCTTTATACCAGAAGCTAGAATCAATGGTGTCGCTTACGATTATTATGGAGATAAAAAAAATATATCCAAAGAGTCGATGAGAAAATTAGATATGAAATTTTATGAACAAGATTTTAAGCGAATAGATAATCCAAAAATATTAGATATTTTAAATTTAAAACCTTTTGATTCAGATAACTTAGGTGGAGGTCTAACGCTTGTCTCTACAGCAATTTTAAGAGGGGCAGCTCTTCTTTCTCAAGGCAAAAACAAACGTCGTATTTTAGTGATTATTACTGATGGAGTTGATTTGGAAAATGTAGGAAGCTCTATTAGCAGTGAAACAGATCTTTTATATATGGAAAACAAGCTCTTTTCTATGGGAATGTGCGAGAAAATCCGCAATGAATATAAATCAAGAGGTGTAAATGTAGATTTATTTTTCATCAATATTTCTCTAAAAAACGAATCAAAAAATACCCTCAAACGATGGCAAAAATGTGCTGGAGAAAAAAATGCTGCGGTTGTCGAGAATATCGATGAATTCCTCAAGACATTCAAGCAATTTATTTTTGGAAATGAATTAGGGAGATTTACTAATGGATAAATAAAACTCTAATTTGATTTTCAAAAATATTCAGCCATATAGCTGAAATCAAAAATATTACAAAAGGATATACTATGAACAAAGCCTTAAGCATTTTTTTATTAGGTGGTATAGCTATTACAACACAAGCGAGTGAAAATGACTTGTGTTCTGGAAGATATAGTGGGATTTCTTGTTCAAAACTTCTAAATTCAGGAAATGGTTATAGCAAAAAAATTGGTGAAAATGTAGAACATTTATTGATAAACAATAAAAAATCTCCTGAGCTCTCAAATATTGATACCTTGATATTTTACTATACCCTACCCTCTGAAGATGGGAGTGTTCCTAGTAGCAATCTCACAATAAAAGATCGAAAAATTAATCTTGCGCTTGATCAAAACGAAGGTGGTCGCATCAGACAAAACTCAATAGGACCATATTCGCATCTTAAACTTATAGCAACTCAAGCAGGTGATGGAGAAATCAATGGGTTGCGTATTGGTATTGGGGATACAAGCATTGCTCCATTGCAAACAGATCTTAAAAACCAGTATCTCCAATCAGGAAGTCTAGAAGCCTCTATGGAGCAAAATGGAGATTTAAATATTTCAGGATTGATTTACATGGGGAATGGATCGAGCTTAAATGCAAATATAAAAGGAAAAATTAACTTCAACTCCAAAATGCAAAACTCTATCACTTATCCCAAAACTAGATATTATGTCGGTAATGAAACCGATGAAGACAGCTTTGCATATGAATTTTACAATGATATAAGCTCTATGGATAATCCAAAAGATGATACTGCTATCATTTCTCAAAATATAAATCTAAACCTCACCTCAACTGGATTTAATAATTCAGGATGGCTTTACATAAGTGGTGCTGCAAGCAATGCTAAAATCAACCTCTCTGCAAATAGTTTTGAAAATGGGGTTTTTACTCAAAACCCAGACTACATACAACATCATAGTGCCTCTATAATAGACGCTCTCAATAATATATCTAATAGCATTAATTCAAAGCCCTTCACAGAGCAACTCAACTGGAAAGAAGGTCGTATATTCGTATCTGATTATGCAACATTTAATATCATAGGAAATGTGGAAAATGGGCTATATGGAAACATACTTCTTATAGATGGTGGTGTTTTAAATATCAATGGAAACTTTACAAATAATGGTTGGCTACTATCTGGAGCTATAGACACTAAAGATTTTGGCTATATCAATGTCAACGGCACAAGCGAACTAAAAGAAAATACTCAAATCGCCATCATCACAAATCCAAATAAACCCGTAGTTGGAAACAAAGCCTACCTTATACTCAAAAGTGCTGGAGGAATCACTGAAACATTTTCTAAAAAAGATTTAGATTCAAAATCACCCAATAACACTGGAACAAATAATATCATTCACCTGTTTAATGCCACCAATCAAAATGGCTCACTTATTAATGTTTCAGAGTCATATATAGGTTCTAATCTTGTCTTTGATACTGCATTTTCAAACGATAATAAAGAGTTTTATGTAATATTAAAACCTTCACAAGTGGCTAAAACAAAAAGCGTACAAGAGCTTATTAAAGAAGCTTCAAATCAAGCGGTGGAGCAAAAAAAGTTTCAAGAAAACAAAAAAAATACTATGGACAAAAAAATAGCTTTGCAAAAACTTTTAGAACAACAAAGCATTAATGAACAAAAATTACAAGAATACAAAATCATAGCAGAAGCAGAATTTATGAATGAAAAACTTCAAAGTATTCAAAAAGATATTGATATCCAAGAACAAGAATTAAAAAAACTAAAACCAGCTTACGATCTAGCTAACGCACAAAAAGCAGAAGAACTAAAAGGTGTTCCATTTAAAGATCAAGTGCCTATTAGAAAAAAATACAACTCTCACCCAGATATTAAAGCCTACCAAACATTGGAAAATAGAATAAGAGATGCAAAATACACATTAGAAGATATAAAAGATGCACTTCCAGAAAAAAATACTCAAAAAGAAAAAATCACAAAACTAGAAGAAATCAAAAATAAATATGAAGCCTCTTCTAGCTACAATCCAGTTCTTTTAGAAAAAATATTCAATGCTTCTAATTCCTATATTAACGCATTGGATAATGCAATGAGAGATACAATAGAAGGATTGAAATTTTTTGCAACAGATAAACAAATAGATATTTTGAGAAAGGATTATGATACACAAGAAACTAAAAAATATTCCACTTTTGAAGAGTTTTTGAATGCTCAAACACAAATAAATATAGAAAAAATAATCCCATCCTTAGAAAAAAATCAAGAAGAACTCAAACAAATAACAGAACAATATACCTCTTTTATCGATAAAAAATACAAAAGATTTGAAGAACTAGTTAAAGATTTTAGAGAAAAACGTAGCAATTATAGAGAAGAAAAAGTAGCCAAACAAGCAGAATTAGCCAACAATAAAAAAGCAGCTCAAAATGATTTTGATGCGATTATTGGGCAAATAAAAAATGCACCTACCCCTGAAATCAAAAACTTACAAGAACAGCTAAATAACAAACAAAAAGAGCTTCAAAGCAATACGGAATATCAAAAATTACTACAACAACAAAATGATGCAGAAAAATATTCCGATGAATGGTATGATGCTTATGACAAAATAGAAGCATTAGCAGAATACAAAGCTATTAATAAACTAGAGTTTGATCTCAATAAGGCTAAACGTGCTCAAGCTAACAAAAAATTCACTCCTGAAGATATACTCAATGCAGATGAGAGTACTTTAAAGAGCTATGCAGAGATACTTTCTGCACCTAAAAATGAAAATGACAATCCCGATAATATCACGTCAGAAAGATTAAAAGAATATGCAAAACTTCTTCTAGATGCGAATATAGCTCTAAATGGAGATTATCAAAAAGGCATCAAATCTGGTGGGACTCTTTTAAATGAAGAATTACAAAAAAAACTATCTGAACTAGGAAAAGAAACTGTCGCCAAACTAGAGGAAATTACCAATACTATAGAGTCAATCCGCAACAAAAAAGAAGAGTTTATAAATAATCTCTTAGTAGCTCAAAACCAAAATTCCAATATGAAACGTAAAATGGATATTTTAAATGGCATTAAAAATCTATCTGATGAAATCGCTACTTCACTCATCGCCCATATTAAAGATGAAGCAACTCTTCAACATATGGTTGATGCAATAGAAGAAAATATAGACGATCTCTCCACTCAAACAAAAAATAATTCTATCTCTAAAACCGTCAATCTCATTTCTTCTACCCTTACTCAAAATAGACTAGCCTTACAGAGCAATCCTTTCAGCACTAATAATCCCATTGCTAGAGCTATTTTAAAACTATCCAAAGAAAGATATGTGCTAGATGAAAACATCCAAATGGATACTTTTGATGCACTCCAGGAGGCTTTTAGCAAAGAAGAAGATCAAACTATGGATATATGGGCATCAGCAATCGGAGGATATGCACAAGCTAATGGAAATTCTATCATTTATGGAGGCTCTATAGGCTATGATATGATATTAGAAGAGTCGTTGATTTTGGGATTTTTTGGAACTTATGCTTATGCCAAAAGCAATAATCAAGGCAATATAACTGCAAAATCTCATAATGCACAAATTGGTGTATATTCTAGATATTTTAGAAATCAACACGAATTTGATGTAAATATCTCCCATAATATTGGCTTTGTAAATCAAAATCGAATAATGCAAATAGCAAGTATTACTTCTACACAAAACTCAGATTATATCAATCAATCCACCAATGTATCGCTTAGCTACGGATATGCTTTTGATGCAAAAGAAGATAGTAATTTTTATATCAAGCCCTTAATAGGAATAAGTGGAACTTACAATATACAGGGAAATTATGAAGAAAAAGGTCTAAGATTTGAACAAATAAGACAAGGACACTTCACATTCGATACAAATGTCGCAATAGAGTTTCGTAAATATTTTAAAAATGGTGGGTATTTTTATGTAATTCCAGGAATCGATTACCTAGCTTACAATAGTCAAAAAACTATCACTCACAAATTAGGAGGTATAGAGATTATTTCTCCAGTGGAACAACCCAATAAAATTTACTATACAGCCATGGCAGGAGGAGAGCTCAAAATAAATAAAAGCTTCTTTGCATTCGGATCTTTGGGTGCTAAAATTGCCTCCAATGAACAATATTACAATGGTTCTGTAGGTATGAGGTATAAATTTTAATTTTTATTGAATTTTTAAATTTTTAAAATTCCCCTCTTGTTTATTAGGGGGAATTTTCTTCCAAAAAGTTTCAAATATTACAATTCTATTTATTTTGAACATAAAAATATATAATCAATAAAAATCATTAGGAAATAAAAAATGGAAGCAAATAAAGGCAATTTTTATAAAATACTCAATGGAAATATGCAATTTATTATCCCAGTATATCAAAGATATTACAGCTGGGAAAGGGAGCAATGCAAACGGTTATGGAAAGATATCTATAATATGCGAACGCGTAATTTTATCCTCAGTCATCTTGAAAATTTTAATAACAAAGAGCCTATTATTACTGAAAACTATACCATTGAACACATTATGCCCCAAAACGAAAAAATAAATAATCACTGGAAAGAAGCTCTTGGACAAAATTGGAAAGAAATTCAAAAAAAGTACTTACATACAATCGGAAATCTAACTCTTACTGCCTACAATTCTGAAATGAGCGATAAGTCATTTCAAGAAAAGCTCAATACAAAAGGTGGCTTTATAGAAAGCGGTCTGAAGATTAATAACTTTATCCGAAAACAAAATAAATGGAATGAAGAAACTATACAAAATAGAGCAAAAGAATTGGCAAAAATAGCTAGTAAGATATGGAGCTACCCTGAATTGCCTATAAACTAGACACCAATTTTACAGATATCATCATACAAAAATAGAGGCTTTGCGTCTGCGTAAATATGAATTTTGAAGAAATAAATGATCCATACAAAATTTGCAGAGACATTATCAATAACGGGCATTGGGGAAATCGTAATGTCGAATTATTTTTTGAAAAATAAGCGACATTGATAAAATAATGCAAATCATTGAGCAATCTTATAATCTACAATCAGAATAAGAACACCCTATCTCTTTTGTAATCTAACACAAAGAGAGATAAAAAATTCAATCTATCTTCAGCACTGCTAAAAAAGCTTCTTGTGGAAGCTCAACTTTACCAATAGCTTTCATTCTCTTTTTGCCTTCCTTTTGTTTTTCTAAGAGTTTTCGCTTTCTAGTAATATCACCTCCATAGCATTTGGCAGTAACATTTTTTCCCATTGACTTCACGGTTTCTCTAGCGATAACCTTATTGCCAATACTTGCTTGAATAGCGACTTCAAAAAGCTGTCTTGGAATGATTTCTTTCATTGATTCTACTAGTGCTTTACCTTTCTCATAAGATTTATCCTTATCGACAATCACACTGAGTGCATCCACAACCTCACCTGCCACTCTAATATCTAACTTGACCAAATTACCTTCTCTAGATTCAATAGGTTCATAATCAAAACTTGCATAACCCTTCGTACAAGATTTGAGTTTATCATAAAAATCCATCACAATTTCATTGCTAGGAAGAGCATAAACAAGCAATACTCGTGATTGTGTAAGATACTCCATCTTTTCTTGAATTCCCCTGCGATTACTCAAAAGTGTAATAATATTTCCTAAATATTCGCTAGGTGTGATTACAGAAGCCCTGACATAGGGTTCTTCTATAGAGGCAATTTTTTGTTCTGGTGGAAGTTCGCTTGGATTTTGGACAAAAACTTTACTTCCATCTGTAAGCGTAACTTCATAAATAACTGTTGGAGCAGTGGCGATAAGATCAAGTGAAAACTCTCTTTCTAATCTTTCCTTTACAACTTCCATATGTAACAATCCCAAAAAGCCAACCCGAAATCCAAAGCCTAAAGCGACACTTGTCTCTGGTTCAAAACTGAGTGCAGAATCATTCATTTTGAGCTTATTGAGTGCATCTCTTAACTCTTCAAATCGATCAGTATCAATAGGATATATTCCTGCAAAAACAAATGGTTTAGCTGGTATGAAGCCTTCGATAGGTTTAGATACCGGATTTTTCGCATCTGTAATCGTATCTCCAACTGCCATATCTGTCACATTCTTCAAACCAAGCGAGATAATGCCAATCTCTCCACAGCTTATTTCTTTTGTAGAAATCTTATGCACTGGATGAGGATAATACAGAGCTAGAACTTCGTGCTTTTTGCCCGTGCTCATCACAAGTACTTCTTGACCCACCTTGATAGAACCATCTTTTAGACGCACCAAAGCCAAAGCTCCCAAATAATTATCAAACCACGAATCATAAATCAAAGCTTTTGTGGGAGCATCTTTATCTCCATTTGGAGGAGGAATTTGACGCACTATTTTCTCTAACAGCTCTTTAATCCCTATTCCGCTTTTTGCACTTACCTGCAATACTTCTGTGCAATCAATTCCGATGGTTTCTTCAATATCTTCAGCTACTGCAATAGGATCAGCAGCAGGAAGATCGATTTTGTTAATAACAGGAATGATTTCAAGATTATTTTCTAATGCTATATAAACATTAGCGATGGTTTGAGCCTCTACACCTTGAGAAGCATCCACCACTAGCAAAGCCCCCTCACAAGATCCAAGCGATCGCGAAACTTCATAACTAAAATCAACATGACCGGGAGTATCAATAAGATTTAAAATATATTCTTCTTTATCTAAGATATATTTTAATCTCACAGACTGTGCTTTTATGGTAATACCACGTTCTTTTTCAATATCCATAGTATCCATAATCTGACTTGTCATCTCTCTCTCGCTCACTCCGCCACATTCTTGAATAAGCCTATCTGCCAACGTACTTTTACCATGGTCAATATGGGCAATAATAGAAAAATTTCTTATATGTTGCATCTGGGTCATTTATATCCATTTTTATTTTTATTGTATTGTATCAAATTATTCATTATAACCTAAACATTGCGTTATTTCAGAGAGTTGAGAAAACTCTGTAAGCCAAATGAATTTCTCTATATTTTCAGGGTACAATTCTATAAAAAAGGATGATAATTGCTAGATTGGAACTTTATGATACATTCAATACCTGCATATACAAAAGGCTTATATCTAACCTTGCAGATATCATTTTGGGGTATTTTGATTGCCATAGTAATAGGCTTTGTAGTCGCAACAACACTCTATTATCAAGTTAAATATCTCAAAAATATCTCAAAAATCTATATTGAAATTTCACGCAACACCCCTATGCTGATTCAACTTTTTTTCCTGTATTATGGGTTTGGACAGATTGGATTTAAGCTTGAAGCCTATGAATGTGCGATTATCTCTGTAGCTTTTTTGGGAGGAAGTTATATGGCAGAAAGCTTTCGTTCTGGCCTAGAGTCTATCAGCAAAATCCAAATTGAATCAGGAAAAAGCTTAGGGCTAGGAAAAATCAGTCTGCTTTATCATGTTATATTGCCTCAAAGTCTAAGTGTTTCCATTCCCTATCTTGGAGCTAATGCTATTTTTTTACTCAAAGAAACCTCTGTTGTGAGTGCTATAGCCTTGGTTGATGTAATGTTTGTGACAAAAGACTTTATCGGAACGTACTATAAAACAAATGAAGCTTTGATAATGTTGGTTTTAAGCTATTTGATAGTTTTATTACCAATGTCTGCATTTTTTGTTTTTTTAGAACATCATTACAGAAAAAGACTTTAAGGAAATATGATGAATATGATGTTTCTTTTTGAGCCTAATACTATTTTGAGATTTGCACATGGTATTTTTATCACGCTTTATGTATCTATCATTTCAATCATTATAGCCATTTTAGGTGGGATAGTAATGGGCATTATTATGGCTTCCAAATCAACTCTAGCAACTTTTTTATGCCGCTTATACTTGGAAAGTATCCGCATCATACCAATTTTAGCATGGCTATTTATAGTATATTTTGGTTTATCTACTCTTTCTGGAGTGCATATCAACGCACTAACAGCCAGTATTTTAGTATTTGGCTTGTGGGGCATTGCAGAAATGGGCGATCTTACACGTGGGGCTTTGACATCTATCGCTCTGCATCAAACTCAAAGTGCCAAAGCCATTGGTCTAAACAGGATACAAATAGCTGTTTTTGTAATTTTTCCACAAGCATTTTTGCGACTACTACCAAGCTCTATCAACCTATTCACTCGAATGATAAAAACTACTTCTTTGCTTGCCCTAATAGGAGTTATTGATTTGCTCAAGGTGGGACAACAGATCATTGAAGCTAATATCCTTAAAATTCCTGATGCTAGTTTTTGGGTATATGGAGCAATTTTTATTATTTATTTCTTTCTATGTTACCCCCTATCTATTTTGAGTAAAAAATTAGAAGCCAAAATATCATAGACATTAGAAAATATTTTTGTTTAATACAAGTATTATTATTTTTAGGTAAAATTAATCCTATCTGAAAATAAAGGCGACTGTAAATGCGATTTGGAAAAATAGACTACCTTAATCTTGCTCCATTTGATGTGTTTATCAAATCATACCCTACAACCTCTAGCTTTAAAAAGTTTTTACAATCGCATAAATCTTATCCCGCTAGATTAAATAAAGATTTTTTATTCAAAAGAATTGATGCGGGATTTATCTCTTCTATTGCCGGATATCAGTCTTCTCTTAAAAATAAAGTTACAACTTCTGGTATTATAGCCAAAGGAAGCGTTTGGAGCGTAATTGTAATGCCTACCTCACAATCAGAAGACTACCAATCCGCCACCTCAAATGCCCTATGCAAGGTGTTGGATCTAAAAGGTGAGGTACTTATCGGGGATAGAGCCTTATTATATAGATATAATGGTGGGGAACACATAGATATGGGAGAGAGATGGTATCAAAAAAAACATTTACCTTTTGTGTTTGGAAGATTTTGCTATAACACGCACGGTGACTTTTATAAGAATCTATCCAAACATTTCAACCAAAAAAAGACTAAAATCCCTTACTATATTCTAAATGAATATTCACAAAAAACTTCTATTCCAAAAAAATATATCCTTGAGTACCTCAAACATATCTATTACAAAATAGGGCCAAAAGAAAGATTAGGTCTTAAACGTTTTTATAGAGAACTTCTCTTTAAAAAAATCAAAAAGCCTTCAAGATTTTAAAATTTATTTCAAATAAAATTCCCTCAATAAACTCTTATACATCCACTCTCCATACCACCCCAAAAATACTAACAAATAAAATGATTTTCTAGCATTGTAGTAATCTTGTGCTTGTGAAATGGTATTAGAACAAAGTAGGCATATCAAAATGCCTAAGATCATAAGCAAAATATTAGCATATTCATAATGTCCAAAAAGCTCTTTATGAGTCAGAAATACTCGTAAAAAAAGCACTAAACACAAACAAAAAACCATAAAGTCTATATATAAAAATGCACTGGATTTATCATAGTATGCTTGAAACCCAGAAGCAAAAAGTGCTATGACGCAAACATTCATAGAAGGACAAAAAAAATCAAGATATTTTCCAAATATATTTTTAGTATTAAGACCATAACCAAAACCAAAAAATACTAAAGGCAAAATCACAAAAAAAACATATATAAATCCAGATAGGATAATAGAACCAAAGTTTTCCGCCACAAGCTGACCAAAACCAAGCCTCTCAAAACTACTATCAGCTACAAATCCCAAGATAGTGGAATCAAGTGTTTTTTCACTACTAAGACGAAAAACAAGTAAAAAAACAAATCCTATGCAAAAAATGACACTTACAAGACGTTGCAATAAAACATCTTTATCCCATAGAGTGGATACAACCAAATAAAAAATTGACATCAAAATTCCACAAAAATAAAAAAAATTTATGATGCTATCATAAGCTCGTTCATCACGCGTAAGTATCAAGAATAATTGTGAAAAAATACTGCTAAATTGAGAGACTAAAAGCGAGAGTATGCTAAAAACAAACAACAAGAAAAATATAGATGAAAAAACAACCTTATACATATTAATCTTGTTCATTTCTTTCCTTAATAATTTTTTGCAAAAAACCCCTCAATGCCATCAGCTATACCTTTCGCTAGAAATCTTTGATAACGCTTATCATCAATACGTCTTGCTTCTATTGGGTTTGAATTATATCCTATCTCAATCAACACAGAGGGCATAAGTGCTCCTGCAAGAACCCAAAAAGGTCCTTCTCTAACCCCTCCATCTACCACTCCTTGATAATTTTTCCTAAGTTCTTTCAAAATTCCAAATTGTATATCTATGGCAAGTTTATTAGAAGCAATGAGCCGATGAGAATTCAAAGAATTTAAAAAAGAAAATCGTGAAAAATAATTCATTACATCTACATCATCTTTGTTTTCAAGTTCTGCCACCTTTCTAGCCCGTTCACTTCTTGCAGTAGAGAGAAAATAAGTTTCTATACCTTGCGGAGAATTACTAGAGTTTTTTGTCACAGAGTTAGCATGAATAGATACAAACAAATCTGCATTTTTAGCATTAGCAAAATCTGTGCGCTCTTTGAGGTTGATATAAACATCTTTATTTCGTGTCATATAAGTGATGTAGCCTCTTTTTTTCAATTCCTGCTCTAAAAATTTTGCAACGCTCAAAACAATATTTTTTTCACAAACTTTCGTAATACCCATTGCTCCACAATCCTTTCCACCATGTCCAGGATCAATAACTATTCTATATTTTTTTGTTTTATTTGATGGTGGAGAAACATTTTCGCGTTTAGCGGTTGAAATAGGAGTTTGATTTTTTTGTGGATGTTTTTTAGCTTCAGAAGACTGCGGGTTTGATGTTGTAGATTTTGAGGAATGAGATGTAGAAGTTTTGGTTGTCTTAGAAACCTGAGCTTGTATTTTTGGAGTTATTTTATGAGAAGGTAATGATTTTTTAGAAACCTCTGGAAGTTTATCAATCACGCTAATATATAAATGTTTTTGAACAATTCTTGTTTGATAAGAACTGTCTTTATTTGTTCTAACAACAATACGAACGATTTGTGAGTTATTTTGTGCTATAGAAATTTGAGTTTTGTTAGAGAAATTATAAACTTTCTTAGGAATAACCAAAATCGCCTTCATATCCAAAAAACTTCTAAAGTCTTTTAGAGTATGCTCCTTGATAACCAGCTTAGAAATATCTTGATCAAAAGTAATGCGGACACTACTTGTTCCAAATGGTATAATTTGGAGTATTTTAGGCTCTGAGGCAAAGGAAAATCCCAAGAAGCACAAAATGGCAATCAGGATTCTCCACACCCTCTACTCCTGTGTTAGTTCTTGTATGAGTTCTTTCACGCTTACTATCTTTTCGATACGATACCCATTAGCACCACTAAAATAAAGTCCTTCTTCCTTGTCTCCCAAATGTCCCTTACCTAAACTATCTGCTATACAATAACCTACCGCTTTTGCCTCTACTCCGCGATGACAAGGAGACACACAATTACTAATACACTTTACCCTAGGGGCATTTCCTTCTTGAAGTCTTTGAAGAACTCCTACGTTAATAGCCCTAGCAGGGTATCCAACAGGTGATTTTACAAGCTTTATATCATCTTTTTTGATATGTGGCAAAATATCAGCATAAGCTTTAGCATCGCATTCTATTGTCCCTAAAAACCTAGTGCCCATCTGCACCCCACTAGCACCTAATGCGATTACCTTATCAATATCAGATCTATCCCATATTCCACCTGCTGCAATCACAGGTATTTCACCCCATTGTTTTGCTTCATTTACGATTTGAGGAACCAAATTTTCAAGCTGAAATTCCTCTTTAAAGCAATCCTCATATTTAAACCCTTGATGTCCTCCACTCAGAGGACCTTCAACTATGATAGCATCAGGAACACGTTGGTAACGCTCTTCCCATCTCTTGCACAAAATTCTAAGTGCTTTTACTGAGGAGACAATAGGCACAAGTGCAACTTCTGGAAAATTTTTTGTAAATTCAGGCATATTTGTGGGAAGTCCAGCTCCGGTAACAATAATATTTGCTCCAGCCTCACAAGCATCACGCACAACCCTTCCATACTCATTAATAGCATACAAGATATTTGCACCTAACGCATTGTTTCCACATATCTTTCTAGCATTTTTGAATATCTCATTTAAGGCATACTTCGAATAAAAATTGATTGCCTCAAAAGGCTTGGAAGAAACTATCTTTTCAACAAATTGCATTTTTTTGTAATAGCCTGTTCCAACAGCACTTATAATACCTAGTCCGCCTTCTTTAGATACATTTCCTGCCAACTCATCCCAACTAATACCAACTCCCATACCTCCTTGAAATATAGGATATTTGATGGTATGTTTTCCAATTTTTAAAGGCTTTAGTGTCGTTTTCATTAATCCTTTCCCTTAATTATTTAATGACTGCTTTGATAAATTTTCTCTTACCTACTTGAATAATATAATCTCCACTTTGAAGCCTATAGTTTTGATCCATAATTTTATCTTTATTTACTTTAACTGCCCCTCCTTGAATATCACGTCTTGCTTGAGATGTTGATGATGAAAGATTTGCTAATTTTAATAACTCACAAATCCAAATATCCTTTTCAAATTCCATTTCTAAAATTTCGCTAGGCATCTCATCTTTTGCAAATACCTTATCAAATTCTTCTTTTGCATTGAGTGCAAATTCTAAACCATGGTATCTCTGGACGATTTCCAAAGCCAATACTTCTTTAGCTTTTTTTGGATGAAACACACCATCAATAACGCTATTTTTTAAACTTTGCAATTCTTTGATAGTTTTCGTGCTCAAAAGTTCATAATATTTCCACATCAGTTCATCTGAAATACTCATTATTTTAGCATACATTGAGTTAGGATTTTCTGTAACACCAATATAATTTCCCAAACTTTTGCTCATTTTATTAACCCCATCTAAGCCTTCAAGCAACGGCACAGTCAAGACCGACTGCTCTTTATTAATTCCATATGCCCTCTGGAGGGTTCTACCTACAAGAAGATTAAATTTTTGATCATTTCCTCCAAGTTCAATATCACATTTTAAAGCAACAGAATCATATCCTTGAAGAAGAGGATACATAAACTCTATGATACTAATAGGTCTGCCTTCTTTATATCGTTTTTCAAAATCATCTCTCTCTAACATTCTAGCTACAGAAAATTTAGATGTCAAATCAACTAACCCACCCACTCCTAAATCATTAATCCATTTGGAATTAAAACAAATTTCTGTGTGTTTTGGGTCAAGTATTTTAAAAACTTGCTCTTTATAGGTGAGGGCATTTTGTTGCACCTCTTCTTTGCTTAATTGTTTTCTAGTCTCGCTTTTTCCACTAGGATCGCCAATGGTAGCAGTAAAATCTCCTATCAAAAACTTCACATCTCCACCATATTTTTGGAATGTAGCTAATTTTTGAATGAGAACTGTATGTCCTAGATGAAGATCTGGAGCAGTAGGATCAAAACCCGCTTTTACAATAAACCTTTCTGAGCTTTGATTAAATCTTTCTACCAAAGAAGCAATATAATCAGCTCCGATAAATTCACTGCAACCCCTACTTATCTCGGCCATAGCCTCTTTTGTTTTATCGCTGAGTTCTGCTTTAAAATTTATCCTATGTTGCTCATCCATTATTATCCTCTAATTTTGATATGCGTCTTTTAAACTTGAAAATTCTATCATTTTATACTTTCTCATCAAAAAATCTCTAAACGATTTGACATCTTTCATATCTGTTTCAAACAAAATCTCACAATGTGTTAAAAACTGACTTTTATACCCCATGTAGGAAATACCCATAACATTACAATTATTATTTGCCAAGGTCGTCAAAAAATGTGCCAAACTCCCCTTTTTATCTTCAAGGGCAACGATAATTTTAAAAGCTGTTTTCATCTTTTTTGCCCATTGTACAAAAACCATCGGGACACCCATCTCAATCTCATCTCTAAGTTTTTCACACAACTTATGATGAACAATAGCCTTTTGTCCTGATATTATAGCCAAAATTTCATCCCCATATTTTGGGTGACAACAATAGTCAAATAAAACTTCATTTACATTTCGATTTGTCCAAATAACAAAATTCTCTAACTCTATCTCTTTTATTTTTAGCATATTCATCTTTATTTTGGCAAAAAAGTTTGACTGGCTATTAAAGCTTTGTTTGATTTTATTTTTGAGTTCTTGTAAAAATCCTATGTCTTTGGTTGCCCTATGTATAGAAACATCTAACCCCTTCAGAGAAATATAACGTTCAAAAATTTTTCTATCTTTACTAAAAATTGTTGCTAGAATATTGACTGCACTTTTTTTCTCCACCTCTCGAATCTGATTTTGACGTTGAATTCTTAGATGACTCTTGGCTCTAGAGGTTTTAACCGCATCAATCCATGTTGATTTAGGCATACTTTGGGCATCTGAAATAATCCGAACAATATCTCCACTCTTTAAAGTTTGCAAGAGTGAAGCTTTGGCATTATTAATATAGGCTTCTTTTGCATTATCCCCTAACTCACTATGAATCGCATAAGCAAAATCAAGTGCTACTGCCCCTACAGGTAAAGTATAAGTATCTCCAGCAGGAGAAAAAACAACAATGTCTTCTTGATATAAATCATTTTTTGCAAGTTCATAAAACTCTTCAATCGTATTGTCTTGATATTGGAGATTATTGAGCCATTCTAAACTAGGAGCTATGCCTCCAGTTTTATATTTCCAATGAGCTGCAATGCCATATTGAGCACTTTTGTGCATATCAAAGGTTCGAATTTGCACCTCATAAATAGAAGATTCATCAAATATCGTAGTATGGATAGTTTGATAGCCATTTTCTTTGGGTAAAGCAATATAATCTTTAAATCTTGAAACAATAGGCTTAAAATCTAAATGCACAACACCCAATACCTTATAGCAATCAAGAGGTTCTTTCACGATAATTCTCACTGCCAACAAATCAAGCACCTCATCAATACTCACACCCTTTCTTTGCATTTTGAGATAAATTGAATAAGGACGTTTAACTCTGCTCTCTATGCGAAAATCAGATCCAGAAAGACCATTTTTTAAAAGCATATTCGTTAATTTCTCAGTAAAATCATTGAGTTTAAGCGATAATGGTTGTTTATTTTCCTTGATATATTCTTGAATTTTTTCATATTCTTGAGGAAAAATATAATAAAAACTCCTATCTTCAAGTTCGTTTTTTATCGAAGAAACGCCAAGTCTATGCGCTATAGGAGCATATACAACTAAAGTTTCTTCAGATATGCGAATTTTCTTTTCGTGTGTCAGTGGTTCTAAAGTGAGCATATTGTGGAGTCTGTCACTGATTTTTATGACCAGTGCTCTAGGATCTTTAATGGCTGCGACAAGCATTTTTCGAAAAGATAGAGCTGTGGTGATGAGTTTTTTGCTAGAATGATTGGGATTTAATTCTTCTTTGATTTCAACAATCTTGGTGAGTGCATCGACCAAAACGGCAACATCCTGTCCAAATTCATTTTTAATAAATTCTATATCGCATAAGGTATCTTCAACTACATCGTGCAAAAGTGCAGAACAGATCATTGCCTCATCTCCGCCATAAAAAGCCACTATACAAGAAACACAAATCGGATGAATTACATAAGCTTCACCACTCTTTCTTTTCTGGCCATCATGGTACTTGATAGCAATATCAAGTGCGTCTTGTATTTTTGGAGTGATTTTTGTCAGATCAACGAGGGTCTTTATTGCCTCTTGTTCAGTTTTGATCTGCTTTAAGGTATCAAAAAATTCCAATTGCTTATATGCCTAGGGATTTTTTTCATCAATTCTGTCGATACTTACTTTTCCTTCAGCAATCTCTTGAAGTGCAATATCTGCAAGTTTGTTTTGTTTCAAATCCATATCCACCAAAGGTTTTGCACCTGCACACAACTGTTTTACCCTAGCAAAGACCAAATTTGAAAGCAAATATCTATCATCTCCTGTTTTTTCCAATGCTTTTGATACAATTTCTTCTATTCTCAATTTCTATCCTTTTATTTTAATATTCAAATTCTCTATTTTACTACAGAACAAATTCCACCATCATTTTTGATGATTTCCAACAAATTTCCTTTTTTAAACATATTACATACCACTATAGGAAGCTTATTATCCTTAGCCAGAGCAATTGCTGTATCATCCATCACTTTAATATTATCTTTGAGTGCCTGATCATAGCTCAGCACATCAAGTTTTTTTGCATCTGTAAATTTATGCGGATCTTTGTCAAAAACACCATCAACCTTAGTAGCTTTCACAATCATATCTGCACCAATCTCAACAGCACGCAATGTAGCGGCCGTATCAGTAGTAAAAAAAGGATTTCCTGTCCCTGCTCCAAAAATAACAATTCTGCCCTTTTCAAGATGCCTAATGGCTTTTCGATAAATATAAGATTCACAAATTTCTTTTATCTCAATGGCACTCTGAACACGTACATCTATACCAATATGCTCAAGTGCTTCTTGCATTGCCACAGCGTTAATAACAGTGGCAAGCATACCCATATAATCCCCGCTTGTTCTTCTTATGATTCCCCCAGCAGAAGCACTCACGCCACGAATAATATTACCTCCACCAATAACAATCCCAACCTCTATCCCACTTTCAGAAAGAGTCTTAATCTCACTTGCAATATAACCCAAAATAGAGCTATCAATACCAAAGCCATTTTCTCCAGCTAATGCCTCACCTGAAAATTTTACCAAAACACGTCTCTTTTTGGTCTCCATAAAACCTTCCTTTTTAGATTCCTGCCACATTCGATCAATTTTTATGTAATTATATTTCATTCTTACTTAATATTTGATTTGTTTTAAAATGGTTTTAAGAGAATCAAAAACATATTTTATTTGATCGTGAGTAATGACATAAGGAGGCATAAAATAAATCGTATTTCCTAGAGGTCTTAACAAAATTCCAACCCTAAGTCCTGCCTCAAAAACTTCTAATCCTACTCTTCTATTTGGAGCAAAACCCACTAAATCAAACGCGAATACCATTCCCTTATAACGCATATTAGCGACAAAATCGATTTCGCTTAGATTATTCATAGTAGCAATAATAAATTTACTTAATTCCTTATTTTTATCAATCACATTTTCATTCTCAAAAATATCAAGAGTGGCGTTAGCACATGCACAAGCTAAAGCGTTTCCTGTATAACTATGAGAATGTAAAAATGCCTTTTGATGCTCATAAGGAGCATAAAATTTTTGATAAATATCATCACTCATCATCACTACAGATAATGGCATATATCCTGCAGTTATACCCTTTGATAAACATAGAAAATCAGGTACAACTTCACATTGTTCATACGCAAACAAAGTTCCTGTACGACCAAAACCTACTGCAATTTCATCAAAAATCACATAAATCCCTCTTTCTTGACACATTTGCACAGCTTTTTTGACATAAAAATTAGAATAGATGTGCATATTTCCAGCACACTGAATCAAAGGTTCTAAGATAAAAGCCGAGATGTTTTCCCCTTCCTTGTCCAAAATCTTTTCTAATTCCTTAAGTGCAAATTCAACATCTCCATCATTTTGGGGTACAGGAGCAACAACGCATTCAATGAGGATAGGACTATATGTTTTTTTATAAAGCTCCACAGCACCTACAGATAATGCCCCAATAGTCTCTCCGTGATAGGAATTACTCAAGGAAAGAAATTTGAATCGTTTTTTTCCATCAAGCAAATGAACATGATAGCTCATCTTCAAAGCCACCTCCACAGCAGAAGAACCATTATCAGCATAAAAACATTTGTCCAAACCTTTTGGTGTCAGATTTATCAATCTATCAGAAAGCTTTACGATTCCTTCATGTGTAAAACCTGCCAATATAACATGTTCAAGAGTGTCTATCTGTTCTTTGAGTTTAGAGTTGATATAATCATTGCTATGACCAAATAGATTAACCCACCAACTGCTCACACAATCAATATATGCTCTATTTTCAAAATCATACAAATAAACACCTTTGCCACTTTTAATAGGCACTATAGGAAGCTTCTCATGATCTTTCATCTGTGTGCAAGGATGCCATATACTCTTCATGTCTAAATCTATTATTTGCTTAGTATTCATCAAAATCCCTTTAAATTTGTCTCACATAAGCCTAATTTTAACGATTTTTGGTATAATCCTTAATGAAATTATGGGTATTTAGATAGGATTTTTAAGATTTCTAAAGATTTTTTTGAAACATTTAAGATATATTGGCACATTTTAAGAGTTAGGTTTTTGAAATTATAACTATAAAGGATTTTTCGCACAATGATAGAGTGGATGCAAAAACATAGAAAATATCTTGTTATCACAATATGGATCAGTTCAATAGCTTTTATTGTCGCTGGAGGGATAGGATGGGGACAATTCAACCTTAGCACATCTTTATTTGGTGATACGGTCATCAAGGTTGGAAATATCAAGATCAGCTCACAAGAATTTGAACAAGCCTACAATAATACTTATCAAACCTATGCTCAAGCGCTAGGTGGAAATATAGATCCTGATGAAGCAAAGAAAATGGGGTTAGATAAGATGGCAAAACAACTAGCCACACAGATACTCATTAATCAAGCTTTGGTTAGAAACTTTGCCCTAGATTTAGGATTGCGAGTTGAAGATTCTGAAGTGATTGATGAAATCACCAAAACCGATGCATTTCAAAATAATGGTCACTTTGATGAAGCTATTTACAAAGCAACCTTAAAAGAAAACAACTACAGACCTGTAGATTTCGAAAAAAATATCCGCGAAATGTTGCTTTTGCAAAAAATGACAAATTTGTTTCCTGATACCATCACCCCACTAGAATTAGATGCTGTATCTTCTGCGTTCAAACTGCAAGATAAAATCGAATTGTCCATCCTAGATGCAGATACTCTCCAACCAAAAATTACAGACTCTGAACTCAAAGCTTACTGGGAAAAAAATAAAGATAAATATAAAACTCCATCTCAATATGAAGTTCAATATCGTTTCGTAGATGCGAGTACGCAAAATGTATCTCCAAAAGAAGCTCAAAGCTACTATAATGAAAATAAAAGTCTATATATAAACGATAAGGGCGAATTAGAGTCATTTGAAAAAATCAAGACCAAAGTCCAAAAAGATATTCAGCTACATAAAGCTCTTTCAGTTGCAACAAAAGAATATCTCGACCTAAAAAAAAGCAATGCCACTGAGATTTCTAAAACGATCACCGAAGGTAGCAATCAATACCCTCCAGAAATTATGCAAGAACTTCAAAAGTCCAAAACAGGGCAAACTCTAAAACCACTAGAATACAAAAATGGTTATATTATTTTAAAACTGATTTCAAAAAAAGAACCTGAAATAAAAACCTTTGAACAGGCAAAAATACAGGCTATCTTGGATTTCACACAAACCAAAAAGATGGAACTTTTAAAACTAGAAGCACAAAATAAGCTCTCTTCTTTTAAAGGCAAGGATATTGGATTTGTAAATGTAAATTTCAAAGGAAAGATACAAGGACTTGATGAAAAAGAAGTATCCACCCTTATTAAAGAAATTTTTATTAACCAAAAAAAGTCAAATTTTGTTATAATAAACAATAAAGCGATTTTATATAGAATAAAAGAACAGAATTTTAACAATCCTATCAAGGATAATAGCACAATGGTAGCAATGACAACAAATCTAAAAACTCAATATCTGCAAAAAGTACTTATTGATTATCTTAGACAAAAATACACCATACAACGATACCAAGATTAGGAGGCGAGTTTGACCCATACAATACTAGGAGTGGATATAGGATCGAGCAAGATCTGCTCAATCATCGCTGAAGTGAGAGATGGTATCCCTCAAATTATCGGTACCGGAACACAAAAATCTTTAGGGGTTAAAAAAGGTGTTATTGTTAATATCGAACAAGCTAGTAAAAGTGTCAAAAGCTCTATTGTTGATGCTAAAAGAATGGCTGGTGTAGATAATATCAACAAAGCAATTATTTCTATTTCAGGAGCCTACACTAAAAGTATCAATAGTTCTGGTGTCATTAATATTCCTGGTAGTGAAATAAGCATCAAAGAAATAGGACGTGTTCTTGAGACTGCTCTTTATAATGCTTCTATACCCTCTGAATACGAAGTTATCCATGTTCTCCCATACAAATTTAAGCTTGATGATCAGGATTTTATAGAAGATCCGATGGGAATGAGTGGCACGAGACTTGAAGTTTTTGTGCACATTGTGACTGCTCAACGCACAAGTTTGGAGAATCTAAAAAAGACTGTCCGATTAGCAGGAGTTGAAATAGAAAATGTCGTATTGGCCTCTTATGCAAGTTCAATCGCTGTTTTAGATGATGATGAAAAAGAAATGGGTGTAGCCTGTATTGATATTGGCGGAAATACTTGCGAATTGATGATATATGATGGAAACTCTATGAAATATAACGACTTCTTAGGGGTTGGCTCTCATCATATAACAAGCGATTTGGCAATCGTTCTAAATACCTATGTTTCAGCAGCTGAAGCAGTAAAGATAAACTATGGTAACCTCGCTCCGATTTCAGATGAAAAATCATCTCAAAGGATTGAGGTTCCTTCTATTGGAGAAGGTGACAATAAGCATCTAGTTCTTCTGGAAACGGCTCAGGAAGTTATGCATTCAAGGGTTGTAGAAACATTGAGCATTCTCGCAAAATCCATCAGTCGCAGTGGTCTAAAAGATCAATTAGGTGCAGGAGTTGTTCTCACTGGAGGAATGACCAATATGGCTGGTATTGAAGAGATTGCAAAGGCTATTTTTCAAAGAATGCGAGTAAAAATAAAAAAACCTATTGATATTGGAGGACTTTTTGATGATCTTAAAGATCCATCAAATTCTACAGCAATAGGTCTTATATGGTATGGTTCAGGAAAACATACTAATTATGAAAAGGATTCAGAAAAAAATATTCGCTATAAAAAAGATAAGCTCAACTCAGAACCAATGCCCCAATACAATCAACAAAGAAGCTTTATTGAAGCAGATCTGACAAATCTAAAAGAACAAGTCACAAAAGATACGCAAAAAGTTCAAAAAAAAGATATAATTGAGGACATTGATAGTTCCAAAAAGAACACTGTAACCAATTTATTCACACGATTGGCATCAAAGTTATTTTAAGAAAGGTTAAAGAATGGCACAAGAAAATATAAAAATAGATATACAAGAAATTCACACTACAAATGGAGCTAAAATAACTGCTATCGGTGTTGGTGGTGGTGGATCAAATATGATAGCCCATCTTATAGCAACAGGAGCTCATAAAGATATAACACTCATTGCCGCCAATACAGATGTGCAACATTTAGATAAGTCTCCAGCTAGAATCAAAATTACTCTTGGCGAAAAACTAACCAAAGGCTTGGGTGCAGGGATGCAACCTGAAGTAGGCATGCAGGCAGCTCAAGAAAGTTTTGAAGATATAAAAGAAGCATTAGAGGGATCTGATATTGTTTTTGTATCTGTTGGATTAGGTGGTGGAACAGGTACAGGTGCTGCACCCATTATCGCTGCTGCTGCCAAAGAGATAGGTGCATTAACCATTTCTATCGTTACCAAACCATTCAAATTTGAAGGAAATAAACGCACCAAGATTGCTGAAGAGGGTCTCAAAGAACTTAAAAAAAATAGTGATGCCATTGTTGTTATTCCTAATGAAAAACTATTATCAACTATTAGCAAAAATACCGGTATCAAAGAAAGCTTCAGAGAAGTTGATAATATTCTCGCTCAAGCTGTAAATGGAATATCTGGGGTAATTTTAAACTACGGAGAAAATGATATTAATCTAGATTTTGCTGATTTAAAAACAGTGATGAGTCATAAGGGTCTTGCTCTGATGGGGATAGGTGAAGCCAAAGGTGAGAATGCTGCAGCTGAAGCAATAAAAGATGCTATCAACTCTCCATTATTTGACAATCTTTCTATTAATGGTGCAATGGGTGTTTTGGTGAATTTCGAAGTCAACACAAATTATCCTACAACTGAAATTAATGCGGCTATGCAGTTTGTAGAAGAAGCAGCACATCAAGATGCTGATATCATCTTCGGAACTCAGACAAGCGAAGATACAGCATTAGATTCTGTTAGGGTTACCATTGTTGCTACAGGATTTGAAAAAGAGATTATTAATGATGCTCAAGCAAACATAGAATCCCATGCTCGTCCCATGCCTAAAATATCCCTGGAAGCGATTAGGGTATCAAATGGAGACTATTATAATGAAGTCGATCTTGATATGCCAACAATGATGAGAAATCAAAAAGATTAAAACCATATATCAAAAATACTTCGCTCCTAAATGATGGTTTTATGGGTATATCCCGCTAAAACCATCATTTCCATCATAAAAAATTTTGCACATAACGAGTTTCTTAAAAATAAACAAAACAATCTTTAAAACCATAAATGTATAAAAAGATCAGATAGAGTCTTGTCTTACACTCCAAAATATATGGGATTTTATCTTTCACTCCAAAATATCAAGCTGTTTTTCATAGACACTTGTTTGAATATCGAGTAAATCTAGCATTGTATGGAATAAGTAATCCTGACTAAGTTGCCTGTCTTTTTGCTTATTGAGTCTATCAAAGTCTCCTTGAAATCCTCTCCCCAACCAAATCATCGAAGGAATATGTTTCTGAAAATCTGGAGAAAGTGCATAAGGTAATCCTCCATGCATATATTGCCCATATTCTCCCAAACTCTCTCCATGATCGCTCAAGTACCATAACCCCACAGAAAAACCTTTTTTCTCCTGCAAAGATGAGATAACCTGAGCAATAAAATAATCTGTATAAATAAGGGAATTATCATAAGCATTCACTATTTCTTGGTAAGAACATTTTTGTAGTTCTTTATCCTTGCATACAGGAGTGAATATCTCAAAATTTTTCGGGTATCTTTGATAATATAATGCCCCATGAGAGCCATGTAGATTTACCACTATCAAGGAATCTTTTTTTGCATTTTTTATCAATGCCCCAATCTCACCAAGCATTACTCCATCAAAATCCCCATCATTATAATACTTGATATTTTTTATCCTTACACAAACATCCCCCATACAACTCCCTCCATTATTGCTAATCCAATAAGTTTCATACCCTGCCCTTTGGACAATATCCAAAAGATTATCTATATATAATGATTGATTTCTTTTTTTGTAAGTTTGATGTGTGTAATTAGTGAGCATACAAGGGATAGAAATTGCAGTGATAACTCCACAAGAATAAAAATTTCTAAAATTGACCAAAGAATCTAGCTTCTGCGTATAGCGATTAGTGTCTCTGGCATAGCCATTTAAAGAATAATTAGCAGCTCTAGCACTCTCTCCGATAACTAAAACAAAAATTTTCTTATGATGATCTTCAGATAGTCTTGCATCTAATCCAATATGAACGAATTGCTTTGTATTCCCATAAGAATTCAAAACATAATCAACGCCCGATCGAATTGTAGAAATAGGATTTGTCATATAAATGATAGATTTAGAACTTTTAAAGGCAAAAACAATATTGCTACCTTGCCATAGATATATTCCAGATATCAAAAGCACATACATCAGAACAAAAAATATTTTTACATACATGCCCTTAACAAATGGGGTTTTAGAAGATAGTTTCATCATGTATAAAATAAAAATAGGAAAAATTACATAACCCAAAAATGAAAAGAATAATCCTATAGTAATAAATTCTTTTGCTTCAGAAAAATGCGTATTAAACAAGCTCTCTATAACCATATCATTGATAGTGATATCAAAAGTTTTCATATAATATTGACTCACTCCAGCAATACAAACAAGAATGCCAATCAACCATTTTGCAGTTATTCTAAACGTTATAAGTTCCATAGCTAAGCTCAAGATCAAAACATAGGCAATAAAGATCGTAGAAATAAGAAAATATCCACCATTACCATCTTCAATCGAATATGAATGGATTTTCAGCCAAAAAGTATCATTATAAAGCCCCACAAAAACAACTGCAAAAATAAAGATAATACAGTGATAAGAAAAAGAGTTTGAAAAAAGCTTTTTCACTTCTATTCTTCAATATAATTTTTGAGTTTTCTGCCCACTTTAGGATGCTTGAGTTTTTTAATGGCACTTGATTCTATTTGTCTGACACGCTCTCTTGTCACATTGAGTTCTTTGCCTATTTCTTCAAGCGTACGATCACTTTCATCATCAAGCAATCCAAAACGCATACGAATAACCGCTTTTTCCCTATCATTAAGCTGATCGAGAACTTCGTCAATCTGAACTTTTAAATCTTCTTTCATGATGTAATCCATCGGTCCCATTGAATTCTTATCCTCGACAAAATCTCCAAATTTTCCATCATCATCATTTCCGATCGGGGCTTCTAAACTGATAGGCTCTTTGGTAATCTTGATAACATTTTTGACCTTATCCACAGGCAGTCCAACTTCTTGAGCAATGATTTCAACGTCAGGTTCTTTACCTATTTCTTGCACATATTTACGCATAATTTTATGGATACGATTGATAGTTTCTATCATGTGAATAGGGATTCGAATTGTTCTTGCTTGATCTGCTATCGCTCTAGAAATTGCTTGTCTTATCCACCAAGTCGCATAAGTAGAGAATTTAAACCCTTTTTTATACTCAAATTTATCTACCGCCTTCATTAGACCAATATTACCCTCTTGGATCAAATCTAAAAATGGTAATCCTCTATTGGTATATCTCTTAGCGATAGAAACCACCAATCTAAGGTTTGATTTAGCCATCTTATTTTTTGCTTTATCAGAAATAGATTTTCCTCTTTTTATCTGCTCTAAAATTTCTTTAAGTTTTTCAGGCTCAAGATCAAAGCCCCCCTCACTAGCTTCTTTTGTTTGAAAAAGTTTTTTAAGCTCAACATATACACTGACCATTGTTGCTTCAGGAACAGCTGCGGCAATATCATCTCTAGACATATTAGTGATATTATCAAGAATTTTTTGATGATTTTCTATGAGAATATCATTAAATAAGGGAAGTTTATATTCTAACCTCTTCAATTCTCTTTCAAACCCATCTCCGCTTTTGAGAGTATTTTCCATTGCTTTAACTAGTTCATTAATAAGCTTACTTGTAGGTCCCAAATCAAGCAACTTATCCTTCAAGACTTGTTTTTTATATGCCAAAGTAAGGATGTGTAACAATTCATCATCCTCTGGATTTGGAACAATATCTAAAGCTTTCATCCAGTCTTTTTTGGCTTTATCCAATGCTTTAAAACTATCCAAAACCTTATCTACACGTTTTTGATCTTTCTTGCTAACAGGTTTTTTATTTTCTATTTCCTCATCATCTAAACTCTCTTCATCTTCTTCTTCATCATCACTTTCTTCATCATCAAAGCTTTTGAAAAGTTCTTTTACTCTTCTTTCTCGATTAATCAATGCGTCTTTATAGTCATAAATAAAATCAATCAAATAAGGTACTGAACAAATCGCATCTAAAATTGTATTTTCCCCAAGCTCAATCTGTTTACTCAAGTCAATCTCTTCATCTTTTGTCAAAAGAGCAATCTGCCCCATCTCTCGAAGATACATACGAACTGGACTATCACTCCTACTCCATTCTAAAAGCTCTCTTTCTTTCATGAAATCAAATTCATCTTCAAGTTCTTCATCTAAAACTTTTCTCTTCTCTTCGGCGAGCTTAATCTTATCTGCTGTATTGAGATTTTTTGCTAATTCAGATGAAGTTACAAGCACTCTTTTAAATTTCTTTGCTAACTCTTTTATTTTCTTTACTTGAGCCAAAGTAGGTGCTTTTTGAATGGTTTGAGCTATCTTTTCATAAGAAACAAAACCGCTTTCAGCTTCCTTAAATAGACTTTCTAGCTCCTGATTGATTTCTTTTGCTGACATAATTTCCCTTGTAGATTAGTGTGAAGAATGTGTATTTAGTGATTGGATTATACCCAAATTTTTATTCATTTTCTAAAGATAACGCTAGAATTACCTAAAATTCCATTCTTTGACAAATTTATCAATCTCTTCTTTTTGAATCTCTACACACAAAATTTCTTCTTTTTCGCCTAGATTATCTTCTATTTTTCCATTTGGCAAAGCTACAAAACTATCTCCATAAAACTTCCATTTAAATCCATCTTCTATATATTCACCAATCCGATTTGCCCGAACCACCATGCAAGAATTAATAAATGCCCTAGCCTTACACAAATCTCTCCACCTATTATTGGAATCAAAAGTACTTGCTGTACATAAAATTACCACATCTACATCAGCTTGTTTAAGCTTGAGCCATATTTCATCAAAATGCAATTCAAAACCAAAAAGTGTTGCTATCTTCAATCCATCTTTTTCAAAGATATAAGGCAATTTGAAATTTTTACTTTTAGGATTTGCAAAAAAATTCTCCTCATCCCAATGCGAAAAAGAGATCAATCGTTGTTGCATGTAATAATGTGTTTTTTCTCCATCAATAATGGCAATTTTTTTATAAATCTTTTTTTCATCCCCGCATACCACAGGAGCGACAATAGTCAAATCATACTTTTTTGCAAGTTTAGAGAGTTGTGTGAGCTTACTTTGAGCTATTTTATTCAAAAGCTCTTTTGGTGAGTTTTTGAGATCATGAAAAAAAAAATTTAAAACATACTCACCCAAAACCACGACTGAACCCTTTTTAATGGCTTTAATATAAGTGGATAATTTCTCTTCTTTTAAGGGTAATGTAGGGAGTTGAAAAATCGCAAAATTCATTCTTGTTCCTTATTTTCCATATTTTGCACCTTCAGTTCTTGATATTGTAATTTTACATTCTCTAACATTTTTTGAGCAAGTTCTAACTCTTTTAGTCCATCTTTATAAAGATTAAGTCCATCTCTTAAATTTAGACTTTGATTATTGAGTTTAGATAGAATTTGCTTAGTTTTTTCTATTCTTTCTTCAAAACTAAGTTCTTCTAGTATTTTTTCTTTATCCATTATAGATTTCCTTATTTAATGTGCCCAATTCCTTGTCAGCACAAACAGCAGAAGTCATAGCTCCAGAAACATTACTCAATGTCCGTGCCATATCCAATATAGGATCAATGGCTAATACAATTGCAAGAAGTCCAAAATGCTCTCCAAAGCCAATACCTGCGAGCATAATAGAAGCAGCCATAGTAGCCACACCAGGAACCCCAGCTATCCCCAAAGAACCCAAAATAGCAACTATTACCACCATCACCATAAAACTAAAATCAATCGGCACTCCCAAAATATTAGCAATGAATACAGCGGTCATAGCAGGAAAATATCCTGCACAGCCATTAAGTCCCACTGTGCTTCCCAAAGATGCAGTAAAATTAGCTGTTCCTGCATTTACTCCTAACTTATCTGTCAATGTAGAAATGCTTAATGGCAACATAGCCATCGAAGATCTGCTAGTAAAGGCCAACAAATAAGTGTTCAAAGATTTTTTTAAATAAATCCAAGGATTCAAACCGTGCAAAGCAATCAAAAGGAGATGTATTACCAACATAACAACCATCGCTAGATAAATGAGTCCAACAAATAATATCGCACCTCTAATAGCTCCAAAACCATTTGAAATCAATGTATTGGCCATCAAACATATCACTGCATATGGCATAAATCGAATGATAAATAAAGTCATCCACATCACAATCTGATAACCTGCTTCAATAATGTTATCAAGCGTTTTAGATATTTTTTCAAACTCTTTATTTTTTGCAATAGCCCTAGCACCAAATCCAACAAAAAATGTAAAAACAACTACAGCAATAATATTATCGCTACTCATCGCAAAAACAGGATTATCCGGAATAATTCCCAATAAAACATCTGTAAAAGTCTTGACATTTCTTATCTCTGCACCATCTGAAATGGATTGTAAATTTTGACCCAATCCAAAATTCACAGCCAAAAAAATTCCTACACTAGCAGCAATTGCAGTGGTAAATAAAAGCCAAAAAACCGATCTACCTAACAATGCCTTTAGATTGACGCCATTATCAATTCGCAAAATAATTCGTATCAACGAAAATAAAATAATCGGGACAACAAGCATTTTAATAAAACTTACAAATGCTTTACCAAAAAAGCTAAACCAAGTCTTAATTTCAACCAACCACAAAATATTTTTCATTTGATTTTGATCTGGATAACCAGCTATAGCTTGAAGGACAAATCCAAAAGCAAGTCCTACAAAAAGTGCGACAAACATTCGAAGAGAAAAACTGAAATTTTTCTTTTGCAATACCCACAGCAAGTAAAAACAGATAGCCAAAATTCCCAATGTAGCCCAAGTTATTGGTTCTGAAAGAGCCAAAAAACTATTTAAAAAAGTTTTATCATTCATCTTATTGTTTCACTCCAATCAGAAGGGTTGAAATATTTGCACTATAAGCTTTGATGAATCTTGTATGGATACCAAGTTTGCTAAGTTCTTGTGTCAGCATACTTGAGGTCAAAAATCCATCAATAGAATCTGGCAAATATTTATACGCCTTGTAATTTTTTGATACCAGACCACCAATAAGTGGCAAAATATTCCTTGTATAAAATCCTGCTATCTTATCTAAAAAATTCTCTTTTTCTTTCTTTGTGAATTCTAATACAACAAGAACCCCTCCTTTTTTAAGGACTCTAGCAAACTCACTTAATGCTTCTTTGACATCTACAACATTACGAAGTCCATAAGCAATAGACAAAATATCTACACTTTGATTTTCTATACCCCTGAGATTTTTTGCCTCACCTAAAAGAAGTTCAGCCTTTCTGGATTTTAACTGATTTTTAAGTTTTTCTTGTGCTACCTCAAGCATCCCGCTAGATGGATCAATACCAATAATCTTTCCAAAATCCTTTTGAAATTTTTTGGCATTTTTTTCCCAATGCAGTATCATATCACCAGTTCCACAAGCCACATCAAGTATCACAGAAGGTTTGTTTTCTCCGAAATACTCAAACGCCTTTTTACAAGCTTCTCTTCTCCAAGCTACATCAATCCCCAAGCTTAATATACGATTAGCACTATCATAAGTAGGGGCAATTTGATCAAACATTTCAATGATTTGTTTTTGCTTGTCCATTTTTTTCCTCATTTATCC
The DNA here is from genome assembly GCF_030688855.1 of Helicobacter cappadocius. Classification (GTDB taxonomy): domain Bacteria; phylum Campylobacterota; class Campylobacteria; order Campylobacterales; family Helicobacteraceae; genus Helicobacter_J; species Helicobacter_J cappadocius. The sequence continues at coordinate 137,466 of NZ_JAUYZK010000003.1, forward strand.
ATTTTTCTAATATGTTTATTTGTTCTTCTGTTCTGCCTGTAGATGTTCCTCCAAGGCTATCTCGTGCATTCATAGAGGCTCTAGTATCTAAAACTTTTTTGATTCCTACTAGCTCCAAGGAAGTGATTTGAAAAATTTCCTCTTCATCTAACTCACTAATATCCACACCTTTTTTTTCTGCAAAAGCTACCACCTCCCCTGTGATACGATGGGCTTCTCTGAAGGGCAAATTCTTTTTTCTAACCAAAAAATCAGCCAAATCCGTAGCGGTTAAATGCCCTATTTTTGCCATTTTCAACATATTTTCAGGATATATCTTCATTGTAAGAAGTACCTCTTTTAGTATATCCAAAGAAATCATTGTAGTTTTAACGCTATCAAACACACCTTCTTTGTCCTCTTGTGTATCTTTATTATACGCTAGAGGCAGTCCTTTCATAACCGTAAGTAACCCCATAAGATTGCCAAATGCCCTTCCACTTTTTCCTCGTAAAAGTTCGGGAACATCAGGATTTTTCTTTTGAGGCATAATAGAACTTCCAGTGGAGTATGCATCAGATAATGCAATGAATTTAAATTCATAACTGCTCCATAGTACCAACTCCTCAGCGATCCTAGAAATATGCATTAATAGCATCGAGATATCATAGAGCATATCAAGTGCAAAATCTCTTTCACTCACTGTATCCATAGCATTTAAAGTAGGGGCTTTGAATCCTAGTTCTTTTGCCATCATATCTCTATCATTTTTATAGGGTGTCCCCGCTAATGCTCCAACACCTAATGGTAAAAAATTATTACGTTCAAAGCTATCGAAAAACCTCTGATAATCTCTCTTTAAACTAGCACACCAAGCAACTAAATGAAATCCAAAATTAATGGGTTGAGCGTGTTGAAGGTGCGTCATCCCAGGCATTATAGTATCTGTATTTTTTTTAGCTAAAAAAAGGATAGTATCTATTAGATCTAATATTTTTACTCTGATTTTGCAGTTATAATCTAAAACATACATTCTAAAATCAAGGGCGACTTGATCATTACGACTTCTAGCGGTATGAAGTTTTTTTCCCGACTCGCCAATAAGAGCTATGAGGGCACTTTCAATCGACATATGAATATCTTCATCAACGATCTTAAATTCAAATTGACCTTTTTGAATCTGTTCTGAGATACTCTCAAGTCCTTTAATAATAAGCTCATATTCAGATTTTTCCAAAACACCAATACTCAAAAGCATCTTTGCGTGAATTTTAGATCCCTTAATATCATACTCCCAAAGCTGTTTATCAAAAACAATGGAAGCATTAAAATTATCTAACAAATTGCTACTTTCTTGGGCGAACCTTCCACCCCATAACTTTGCCATCTCTTCTCCTAAAATTTAATCACTGCACAAACAACAATCACAACCAAACACAAAGTCGGTATTTCATTAAATACTCTAAAAAATTTTCCACTTTTTTCACATCGATCATTTTGAAATGCCCTCACATAATACCCGCACATAAAATGATAAATTAGCAAAAAAACAACAAAAAGCAATTTAATGTGCAACCAAGAACCCGATCGAAATAGCTCAGGATTGATACTTATCATCAAAATCCCCGTGATAAGAGTTAATAGCATAGCAGGTTTTCCAATAAATGAGTAAAGCTTCCTCTCTTGAACTTTTGCTACATTGGTGTAGCTTTGATTTGATTGATTTTCAACATGATAGACAAAAATTCTAGGGAGATAAAAAAGCATCGCCATCCAAGAAACAAAGGCTATTATATGCACTGCTTTTATCCACAAATAATACTGATTGAGAATTTCCATTTTAACTCCTGAATTTTAAATCCTGTTCATATTCTTTTAGAAATAAATTTACTTTCATTATAGAACCTGATATCCTGATTTTAACAATCTTTTCCAAAAAAGCTTCTTTTTGTAAATTTACTCCTAGTTTTTTTGCTAGATACTCTATGCGTCCTATGAGCGAATAATCACATTCCAAATTACTGTTAATTAGGGGTTCAAATTTCAACAACATTCCTGATTTTTCTGCTATTTCCACGCTTTTAAGAACGCTTTTTGTATATGCTCTGACCAATCCACCTACGCCTAACAAAGTGCCACCAAAATACCGCACAACAATTGCTGCGATATTTATCATTTCCCTACCTCTTAGGACATTCAAGATAGGTATTCCCGAACTACCTTTAGGTTCTCCATCATCACTAAATCTCTCAATAATCTGATTTTCGACCATAGTACGATAAGCATACACACAATGAGTAGCTTTTAGATGGGTAGTTCTAAGTTCAGCCAAAGTTTTTTCAAAACCATCAAAAGGAATCAAAAAACTCAAAAATCTTGAACCCTTGATGGTTGTCTGTGAATCTACACAAGCTATGATTGTGTCCATTATGGCTTGATTGCCTGAAGATATATCTGCATTTTTCCATTATCTAATATCATTGAAGTTTTATTCCTAGTGATAGTAAATAATCCACTAAAATCTCTCATAAACCGAAATTCAAAACTCATCAATTCATCAGGGCTACAAAGTTTTCTAGTGATGCCTGAGTTTGCAATCTCAATATGATCATCATCTTTCCAAGCATAACTAGCAAAATAATTATTACACGCAGCTAAACCATAAATTCTATGTTGAGAAGGATCAAAAGTCATTGTAGATACTTCATTCAAACTTGTAAATTCTCCTTCATCATTTGATGCATTGTTTTGTTTTATATCACTGGCTTCATTATCTATACTATCAGATGAAGTAGCATCTGAATCGCTAAGAAGTGTATTTTTTTCAGAAGATGCATTATCGGTATTATCTGTCTCTTGCGTGGATTCAGAAGTTTTATTTTGTGCATCCTTTAAGGTTTCCGCCTTCAAAGATTGAGGAGAGAGATATTCCTTGCCTCCCACAATGATTTTTTGTATCTTCCAATTATCTTGAGCAATATTTCCATCAAAAACATTGAGCAGCGAACATCCAGTAAAAAATACCCCTGCCAAAACTAAACTAAACAATCTCATTATTTCCAACACTCCTACCAAGCAGTTTTAAATGTAAAATTAAAAGCAAAAATAATACCTAAATCTTAATAATAAATATGAAACAATATTCAATCTGTCAACATCTAAAAACAATCAAAAATTGTTACAAAAAGTAAATATAAATAAGAATATTTTTAAATAAAAATAGTTTTAAGCAACTTATCTAAATTTATATAATTAAATCCATTTTTCAAAAAATATAAAGGAAAATATAATGAATAAGTTTTATGTCTCAATGGCGGTATTTTCACTCATAAGTAGTCTAACTTACGGAATGGATGAAAAACAAAAAAGCGGATACTTTGCTGGTATTGATCTAGGTTCAAGCAGTTTTTCATATGGAGATAGTGTGAGTCTATCTACTGGTGGTTCTTCATATTCATCTTATCCAACTTCAGTATTTGATTTTACTCCCTTAACTCAAACCGCTTTTACCTACGGCTTAAAGGGAGGTTATCAACTCTACGTAACTCCTAAGCAAGGATTTAGAATAGGAGGTCATATTAGTATGGGAAGCTATATTAGACAAGCCAAAGACACTTCAGCTATGAAAGGCAAAACTTCAAGTGCTACTGATATGGAGAAAAAAGCAAATTACTTTGGTTTGCGATATGGAGTTGATGTAGATTATCTATATGATTTTTATAACACAAATAGAGACTCTATAGGACTTTCTTTTGGTCTTGGTTATGAACTAGCCAACTATATCGCTGGTAAAACAACCATAACCGATGGAACAAGTATCATAACCTACAAAAATTCCCTTTTTGGAAATGGGGCTTATCTCAATCTTGGGGCTCACTACTATCTTAATCACAACCAATTTGAATTTGGAGTGAAGATACCCTTCAATGTTTTTGGATTCTTCACTAGCTATGTAGCAAGTGGGGAAGAAAAACAAAGCATACCTAGCACTTCATCAATGCCAATAGAAGGATACCAAACAGCTAATTTAGTAGTTTCTACAACAGTAAATTTCAGCTACACCTATCGATTTTAAATAGCCAAAATCCAAACATCTTAAAATCATCAACCTTCTTTGATGATTTCTAAGATTTTTAAAAAGCTCAATCTATCTAGTTGCATCCCTGAAGTCATATTTTTAATGGTGATAGTCTTGCTAATATATTCATCTTCTCCGATAACCACAACAAATTCATGCCCTTTTGAGTGTGCATAGCTAAATTGTTTTTTTAGTTTGGTGGCTTCTGGATATACCTCAGTATTTACATTGCTTCTGCGAAAAGATTCTGCAAGTGCTCGAGCATAACTAAAATAAGCTTCGTGCATACAGGAAATCAAAATTCTTGCATTTGTAGATTTATTGCTAAGCAATCCCAACTCCTCAAGTCCTGCTAAAAGTCTATCTATCCCGATAGATGCCCCCACCCCACTTAGTTTTTCCTTCGAAAAAGTTCGTGTCAAATCATCATATCTCCCACCCGAACAGACACTTCCTAGACTTTTGAGGCGATTTAAAGTAGTCTCATAAACAATCCCTGTATAATAGCCTAGTCCCCTAGCAATAGAGAAATTAATCCGGTATGTATCCCTATCCATTTCCAAATTTGAAAGAATTTCATACATTTTTTCAAGCTCTTCTATGCCCTTTTTGAGCTCTTCATTCCATTGCTTCATCGGTGCTATTTCCTCAAAAAAATCATCACTAGCACCTATTTGCTTGATATTTGTAGCTTCAAGCAACCCTTGTATTTTTTTCTCCGTCATATTGAGTTCTTTTTTTAGCTCAATACATACGCCATCTTTACCAATTTTATCAAGCTTATCAATGATTCTAAGCGTAGTTTCTATATTGCTTTTTTCTACAATCCCAAAATACTTACAAATTCCATTGAGTATTTCCCTATGATTGAGCCAAATGGTAAATTCTTCAATCCCCAAAGACTCCATAGAAGCATAAATAACCTCTACAATTTCTGCATCACATACAATAGAATTACTGCCTATAAAATCAAAATCACACTGAGTAAATTCCCTATATCGTCCTCTCTGTGCCCTCTCTCCTCGAAAAACATTCCCAATGACATAGCGTTTGAAAGGAAGATCTACCTCATTGTGATACTGTGAAATAAACCTTGCTAATGGCACTGTTTGATCAAATCGAAGTGCTACATCCCTGCCACCATGATCTTTAAAAGCATAGAGTTCTTTTTGTATTTCATCGCTACCTTGCTTAATAAGTATATCTGCATATTCAAGATGGGGTGTCTCAATAGGAACAAATCCAAAACTCTGAAAAACTTTAGAAACTTTGTTTAATAGTTTTTCTTTTGCCATTGCTTCTTTAGGTAGTCTGTCTTTAAATCCACTCAATGTTCTAGGCACAACTAGCATTACATAAATTCTCCAGTTTGTTAGATTGACTGAATTTTATCCTCTTTTGGGTATAAAAGCAACATTAAGCAAGATGTAAGTTCCAAAAAATACTAGGAGCTTATATGTTGGACTTTGATCTTTCCAAGTTTGAATTACAAACCTTTCACAATTCTAATCTGCGTTCGTTTTTTAAATCTTATAAGAATTCAAAGATATATCTTTTCTATGCTGAGTTAAGGGACATTCTTTGGAATCTTCAAATAAAAAATGGGATGATTGCCATCAATCAAAGGAAAAAAACTTATGAATTTGATGTTACCGATCGCACCATAAAAAATTGGCTTTATGAACTCCAAGAATTAGGATTTTTAGAATTTAAATATAAAAGATTTGATTTGTGTTATATACAGATGAAGGATTATACTAAACTTCAAATCCTTTATCCAAAAACCCATAAAGAAAATGGAGATCCTATTTTCCCTTCAAGATTTTACAAAGATGTGCAACTCATTATTAAAAATGCCATCAAAGACTTCAAAGATAAAACCCTAGTGTTTGAAAATGAAGAAGTTATTCTTTGTGATTTCTCAAGTAGAAACGAACTCTCTTTTGCACAAAGTGTTTATGTAAAAACAAAACTAGCAAACGATGAACAATTTCAGCACAACATCATCTATGAAGATCTAGTCAGGCAACCTCTCCCAAATCTCAAATGTAATTTTGCTCAAGCCATCATCAAAAAACGAATCAAAGAAGCACTAGAGCATTGCAGTGATTCTTATAAAAAAATCCAACTAGCCTCGTAAAAATTAATAATAATAAGGAAAAACAATGAAAAAAATCAATGAACTTCAAATCCGATACAGCTTGATGATATTTATTTTCTTAATGAATTTTGCAGAGGCTAAAAACTTTGTCGATCAGGTCAATAATATTTTAGATCTCATAAGTAATACCTATATGAAAGCTTTAGGTGGTTTGATTATATTAGCTGTAGGCATTTATATGATTAAAGAGAAAGAACGCCTTAAAGAAATTGCGACAAGTTGTATTGTTATCATCGTAGCAGTAGCAACTATTACAAATGCAAGACAAATTGCTGACTGGTTGATTTAATGTTTAATGTTGCACACGCTAAAGTCGAAAATATCAGGGAATTGAGCAAAAAAGAAAAGTTTCTAGGGCTTAATTTGAATTCTTGGATTCTTTGCACTATATCGGTTTTGCCTATTGCTAATATGACTTTTTTTTATGGTCTGATTTTATTTTTTGTTCTTATATCGTTTTTTTATGTAGCTGAATTTTTTGATGAAGATATTACAGATATTATTTTTGCCTCTTTTAACATAAAGGGCATTGATACTTATTATGCTTAAGGATCAAAATGAATATCTTTGAAAGCATCAAAAAATATGCAGGAATAGTTTTAGATAAAAGCTTACCCAATCACTATTCAATGATAGAAGAAAACAACATACTTGGAATTTATAACGATGATTTTGTTATTACTAAAAATGAAAATTTTATCGGAATTATCACTTTAGAAGGCATCAATTATAGTAACCTCAATGAAGATGATATGCTCGAACTCTTTTTAAATCGTCTGAATGCTTTAAATGCGATTGATGAAGGAGTCGAACTTAAAATCATCACCAAAAGAAGGCAGTATTTATTCAATCAAGAATATGATGATATTCCAAATGAATATGCTAAAAAAATAATCAATTTATGGGAAGGCAAAGAAAAAGTCTTTTCAAATCAATACATTCTTATTTTTGAAACCAAAAGCGGTAATTTTACTTCGTTTTTAGAAAAGAAAAAACTTGAGATGACTACTTCTATTAAAGAAGAAAAAAATACTAATTTTACCTTTATTAATAAAGAGATAGTCCTAAAATCAATCATTCAAAGAGTATGCCAAACTCTAAGTGATCTTAAACCTAAGCAATTAAATTCTATAGAAATCCTAAGATTTTATGCAGAATATATTAATGGTGTTTATATTCCTTTTAATCCTAGCAATGGAATACTTTCTGATAGTTATATAGCTAGTAATGTGAGTTTTCATAAAGATTATTTCATTCAAGATTTCAATACTCATAAAACTTACAATCGATTCATTGCTATTAAATCTTATGACTGCGAAGAAATCACTTCTTTAACGCTTTCAAATTTGCTTCATTTAGAATGCCAGATTGATATTGTTCTCTCTATTGATCCTCTAGCTAAAAATAAAGCAATCTCAAGAATTGAAGAAAAGAGAAAAAGATCAAGTTCTCTTATCAAAGAGAGCTTAGTAGAACTCAAAGAATTAGTAAAAACAGATCGCATTATTATGCAAAATCTCTCTTTAATAGTGATTGTAAGAGAAAAAGACAAAAAATCCCTTGATAAAATCAGTAATCAAATTGTTAATATCTTTAAAAACGATGGACTAGTCGCTGTTATAGAAACCATCAATATGATGCCAACATTTTTTAGTTTTTTCCCAAATCGCAATAATCTCAATGCTAGAAAAAGACTGCAAAGCTCTAAAGTGATTTCTTCGCTTATTTTGTTTGAAAAAGAACAGACTGGTCGAAATAAAAATTCTTGGGGAGATATGCCTCTATCAGTATTTAAAAATCAAAGTATGTCGCCATTTTTATTTAACTTCCACGCCGAAGAAGTCAAAAATAAAGAGTATGTATTAGGACATACGATGATTATTGGTGGAACAGGTGCAGGGAAAACAACACTTGTGTCATTTTTGATGATGAATGCACTCAAATATCCTATCAACATTCTATCCTTAGATAGACTTTATGGAATGCAAATTATGACAGAGTTCTTTGATGGTGAATACAATAGCGGAGAAGAATTTTACATCAACCCATTTACATTGGACTACACGCCTGAAAATGTATCATTTTTGAGTGCTTGGTTAGCATTTTTAGTAGGTATTAATGAAAACAATCCTGATGATATTTCCAAACTCTCTGCATTAGAAAAAGTAGTAAAAGATACTTATCATAATTTACACATTCAAGGAATCACCCCTCAACTAAGCGATATTAGCGAGGGCATTGTAAAAATGGAAGATGGTTTTGTGCAAATGCAACTCCAAAGATATTTAGAAAATCCACTTTTTAATAAAACACAAGATTCCCTCAGTTTTAAAAATCAGCTCACCACTTTAAATATGGACTTTATTGTTAATTCAGGCAAAGACGCCTCTTTGATTGCCTATTACTTATTTCACAAAATGATTTATGAAGCCAAAGAAAATAATAAAGGCTTTTTTATGTTTATCGATGAGTTCAAATCCTATACAGAAAATGAAACGATGAATGAAAAATTAAATCTTGCTATTACTCAAGCAAGGAAGGTTAATGGTGTCATTGCTCTAGCTTTTCAAGATATCAATCAATTAGATGAAGTCAAAAATGCCTCTTCTTTTATTGAAAATATGGGACATATTATCTTATTTCCTACTAAAAATATTGAAAAGATAGAAAAACACGGGATTATTCTTTCAGACATTGAAAAAGAGTTTTTGACCTCCACTTCAAAAAACGATCGGAAGATTTTGCTTAAAAACCGCATTGATAATACCTCAAATATTTTAGATGTGAATTTATCCAAACTTGGAAAATATCTCAATATCTTTAATTCAAACTCTAACAATGTAAAAAAACTCAAAGAATGTAAAAAGAACTATCCTAATAATTGGAAAGAGAGGTATCTCAATGCCTGGCTCTAATACAACATTTTATGAATATCTGATGGGACTTTTTACTGAAATTACAGATCAATTTGCTGGAAAAATAGGAGTGCAAATCGTTAATGAACTTCATATGTTAGGGATTTTAAACATATTGATGGTTTTACTCATATGGATTTGGGCGATCAAAAGAATTCGTGAAAAAGATATGTTTGAACATAAAAATATCATCTCTTTGATTCTTTTTGTTTGTTATATTGGATTTGTAAATTGGGTGTTAAGCCCAACAGGATCAAATGATTTTAGCACTTATTTTGATGGCTTCATCAACTTTCCTGCAGATACACTAAATCAAGTCATTATCGCTGGGATTAAAAATATTAGAAATAGCAATATTTCAACTCAAGATGGTATATCTACAATCATTCAGCAAATTTTTAATCTCACTTTAGATACTGCAAAACAGACAGTTAAAATCTCTTTATGGAATTTAAGTATCAAAATCATATTTGATCTTGTATTATTTTTTTTCATGATTATTGTCGAACTTACTTTTATCATCATTATGTGCCTTGTCATTATTTCTACCACCATTCAACTAAAACTTTGGGAAGCACTAGCTATATTTTTTATTCCTCTAATGTTTTTTCCTCAAACAAGAGGAATGCTAGGAGCATACATTAGAATTTTAATCTCTCTAACTCTTTATAAACCCTTTTTATTACTCATTGGAGCATTTTATGTAGCCATTATTGAAGCTGAAAGAAAAATGATGATTGATAAAGTCTTTATTGAAGGAGATTTAATGATGATGATCATTATGGGAGCTATTTGTATCGTTCTTATCAAATCCATTCAATCAATCATTGATGGAATTTTACAAACTCAAAGTGGCTTTAGCGGAGTTAGCAACATTACCAATATGGCAAGTAAAGGTGCAAGTGCATTAGGTTCAATGGCTGGGGGTGCTATGGCTGGAGGAATAGTAGGAATGATGAAACAAGCTTATTCTAAAAGTGGCGGGGGTGCTAAAGGTTTAGGAATGGCTGCATTAAGTGCTTTAAGCGGAGGTGCAAGTACCGCAGTTCCTCAAGCAATGAAATCTGTAGCTAAAGGAATTGCCAAAGGCGTATCCTTTGGAGCTTCAAAACTCTCTAAAGGAGGAAAATAATGAACAAACAATCTAAAAAATTCACTATTTTATTTTTTATATCAAGTGCTATTTTTTTAACTGCGTGTTCTGATAGATACTATGAAATGTATAAAAGCCCTTGCGCTTGTTTTTCTCAAAAAGACCTAAAAAAGATTTATCAGCAAATCCAAAAAGAAGAGTTGGAAAAAACAAAATCAAATACTCAAAACACTTATTACCGATCGTCCAAAATTGGGCTATCGGAAGAATACCCTAAATATGGGAATTGTGCAGTTTATAAAAACCTATTAAAAAGAGTAAAAAAGGCTTAAAATGAACTATATAGAAAATACACAAGAGAATTCTATCATCATTGAAAATAAAAAAATCAGCTTTGATATTGAAAATCAAAAAGTCTTTATCACTAGTTTTGATATAGCTGAAGTTTTTGAAAAACAACACAAACATATTTTAAGAGATATACAAGCTCTTCCTGATGATGATTTTCGTAAGTCCAATTTTGGGCTATCGAACGAAGTCCGCAAACATGGGCTTTTTGAAAAAAATAGCAAATACTACAAAATCACTAAAGATGGATTTTGTCTTTTAGCAATGGGATTCACTGGAGAAAAGGCTTATAAATGGAAAATCCTCTTTATTGAAGCATTTAATAAAATCGAACAAAACCTAAGAAGTAAGATGTTTGAATTAGCCTCTTTAAAAAAGGACTACGAATATCAAATGCAAAAAGATTCAACAAAACTAAATGTTATAGAACAAAAAATCAATACTCTTATTAATCATATCCAAAAACAAAAAAATTTCCAAGAAAAAATACAAGAACTTCAAGAAGAAAGACTTGATTTAAAAGATCAAATCATCAACCTTCAAAGTGAAATCATCGCAAAAGGAACAAAAATCAAAATAGACCACTCTAAAAACACCCTCACCCCTTCAGAAGAAAAAATGATCCTCTCATTTTTAAAAGAAGGCAAAAGCGTAGAAGAAATCTCTAAGATAATGAATAAAGCAAGAACCATCATTAAGAAACTCAGTCGCTATACGAATTACTCACATCTTTCCTACATCAAAGAACTCAAAGAGCTAAAAAACTAAGGAAAAAAAGATGGGAAACAATCTTAAAGAGCTTCAAGAATCAAAAAATCCTTCAGAACAAATAATGCAAAATGAACAAGATGATTTAGAGGTAAAACAAGAAGAAATCCTTGAAGAAAAAATCAAAACTTCAAAAAATACTTCGATATTTAAAACAATAAAATCCACATTAGAAAAAACCAAACAAACAACTCAAAACCTAGTTTTGCCTAAAATAAGAGCTAAATTCAAAATAAATTCAGTGTTTGAGAGCGTTCAAGATGCAGGGAGTATCTTTAAGATTGAACGAAAAATTGGAGATTATCTGATTTTAATTGCTTTATTCTTTTTTCTCACTAGTTTTATCGAATTTATTATAATCCTTACTCTTTTGCCCCTTAAAGAAAAAGAACCTTACCTAGTAACTTTTACCAATGATACTCAAAGCTTTGCCATTATTCAAAAAGCAGATCAAAGTATCACTGCTAATGAAGCTTTGAATAGGCAACTCTTAGGAGCTTATATCCTCTCAAGAGAGAGTATCAATCGAATTGACGATAAACAAAGAAATGAGATTGTAAGAGAACAAAGTTCCCCTGAAGTTTGGAATGTGTTTGAGCGAATCATTGCACAAGAAGATTCTATTTATAGCAATGAAAACCTTACAAGGGTTGTTAAAATCGTCAATATTGCTATCATTAAAAAAGGATATGCCAATGCTGATGTCTCGATTTCTCTATTTTATAACGGGATTTTAAAATCTGAAAAAAGATATAGAATTGTCATTTCCTATAAATTTAAAACCTTAGCTATTGATTATAAATCCCTTCCAAAAAACCCTACAGGATTCACTGTTACGGGATATTCTATCACAGAAATTGCTACTATCAAGGATTTAGATGAAGAAAATAAAATAAGCCATTCTAAATCAAGAATCAAATATCAAAATAATAAAGAAAAAAACAATGAAGATATTTTAGATGATGCGTATTTTTATCAAGAATCAAAAGAAAATAAAAAATCTAACAACACTCAAGAACAAAACCAAGTCACCGATAAAAACACTCAAGAAGATGTTAAACAAAATAAAGATTCTGATTTTAATGCTATGAATTCAAAAACCAACAAAGATGATTTGAATGAAAAAGAAACATCGCAGATTCAAGAACAGATTGAAAATATCAAAATATTCTTGCAACAACATCAAAATGATATGCCCGGCAACAAGCTCAATGAACTACAAAATCAACTCCAAGAACTAGAACAACAAAGCCTAAAAAATAATCAAAATAATCCTAACAATCTAACCCCTACCAAAGAAGATAGTAACAATAACACTCTTTCTCCTTTTATTGAAAACACAAAGGATAAAGAATGAAAAAAATCAATCAAATTTTTTATTATAAGGGAAACAAGGGATTGAGATTGGGCTTGGGGGTTTTTGGATTTGATGGGCATTGTAGGTGCTATAAGATTTTAAGAAGCACTATTTTAACGGGGCTTTTATTAATAACAAATCAAGTTTTTGCAGATGAACCTAGTCCTTTTGTTAATAGCTCAAATCCTAGCACAAATTCTAAAGAAGACTCTAGCCCTAATTCCAAAAATAACAAAATGACTTTGGAAGAATTTCAAGAAGAACAAGACGCACAAGAAGCTGTTAAAATGCAATTTCTAAATGCGATTCAAAGTTCGTTTTTTTCAAAAAAAAGAAATCCACAAGATAATAATCTCAATATAATTTATAAAGCAGGGGATACTCCAAAAATTCGTCTTCGATATGCAATGAGTACAACTTTTATTTTTGATAAAGATACCATCGCTTATGTTTCATTAGGAGATAGTTCGTTTTTTGAAGTTTTAGCCCCAACAAAAGAAGGTTATAATCTCTCTAATATCCTTATCATCAAGCCTCTTTTAATTGGTGTAGATACGAACCTTACCGTGATAGGAAAAAGTGGGAAAATCTATACTTTTTATCTTTTTTCTACCCATTTTACCAATTCAAGAAATCCTGCCTTAACTGTATTTATTTCAGATGATAGGAAAATAGGCAAAATTGACATCATTCCTCCTGAAGTCAAACAAGCAGAAAAACTTAAAAAACTACAAGAGCTACAAACTATTAACAAACAACTCACACAAGGAAATTCTAGTGCAAATACAAACAACGCAGATGAAAAAATTAATTCTATTGAAATTCCCAAACAAGATTCATCTAAAAGCGATAATGAAAAAAGTGTTGATTATACCTCTAAAGAAATCGATGATGGAAAATTCATAAGAATTGGAGATGAGAGTAATCATCTCTTTATTGATAAATCAAAAATCAAAAAGCACTATTATCAAGCCCCTCGAAAAAAGCGTATGTGGTGGAGTTTGTGGCTATATAAAAAACCTTATAAACAAGCAGAAGATTTAAAAGCGATTGATATTTTTGATGATGGAAAATACACTTATTTTAAATACAACAGAGAAATTGCTATCTCTAAATTTCCTTACCCTTATAAAGTTATTGATGGATATGACAACCCCATCAATTCACGAGTAGTAGGAAACTATATTATCGCTGAAGATGTGAATGCTAAATGGACTTTGCGTTTAGGTGAAGAATATGTATGTGTGCAAAAAATCCCTTCTAAAAAAGAGCTAGATGAAGAAAGATTACAAAAAGCACAGCAAGTTGTGATTCCAATTTCTGATCAAAAAAAACAAGAGGAAAATTCCTCTAAAGTAAAAACAAAGTTGTAATAATGGGTGTTATTTTAAACTGGATCAAAACCCACAAACTCCTCACATTTTTTGTGATGTTAATTACTGGATTTTTTGTTCTAGTGGCTATCTCTAAGCTAGAAATCGATGATGAAGAATTTGAAAATAAAACAAAATATCCCATCGAAGATTATCTTTATCAAAACTCTAAAGAATCCACTCCTTCCAAAATCTCAAATACACAAGAAAAACCAAAGGAAGAGAAACCTCAAGAAAGTGATAATGCCTTTTTGTCGATTGAAAATAAAATCAAATCCCTTCAAAAAAAGATAGGAGTAGATGATAAAAAAGATTCTTACAAGGGCGGTTTGATTGTTATAAATTCTCAAAAAAATAAGAAAAATCCTGATGGGACAGACAAAAATAATAAGCAAGATAAAAATTCACAATTTGATTACTCCAAAGCTTCAAAAAGCGATAAAGCTCGTTTAGCCCTCTTAGCAAAACGATTAGCTTCTAGTTCTGATGGAAGTTCTTTGGATTCTAGCTCATCTTTAGAAGAAATCAATAATGGAGAAACACTACAAGCTAATAAGGAAAAAGAATACGGTGTTGATTCTTTTTCGAATTTTGATAAAAAAGATATTGCCAGTAATGAAAATAAGCTCTTAAGAACCATCACTGCTGATAGAATGATACCTGCAATACTTATTACTCCCATCTCATCGCAGATTGGGGGAAATAAAATAGTTGCTCAAGTAGAAAGCGATGTGTATGCCTCAATGGGAAGAGCAGTGCTTATTCCCAAAGGCTCAAGAGTGATCGGTTTTTACAACAATAATAACAAAATAGGTGAATATCGATTAGAGGTGATTTGGAATCGAATCATTACTCCACAAGGCATAAATATCATCTTATCAGACGCTAAAGGGGCTGATGTAAAGGGCTATGCTGGATTAGTGGGTGTTTTACATAAAAAAAGTTGGGAACGCTACGGATTGCCCCTTGCCCTCTCAACCCTCTCAAATGGACTGCTTTTATCTATTTCATCAGCACTTAATAACAAAGTCAATCAAAATGGTTCAAATTTTTTAGAAGGCTATCAGACTACCCAAATGCTGAATTCTATGAAGGCAGATATTTCTAACATTATCTCTCAAATCTTAAGAGAACAAATTCGTATCAAACCCATCATTACTATCAAAGAAGGATCTAGGATTTTTATTTCTCCTAATACAGATATTTTCTTTCCAGTGCCTAAAAATGGCGAAGTGAATGCTGAATTTTTTAAAGAATATAAGCCTCCTATTGATGAAGAGGATATGAGTGATGATGAAAATGAATTTTAAAAAAGGAATACCTAATGGAAGATAAAAAAGAAACTAGAGGGATTTATAACACAACCTTCAATGAGAAAAAAGCAACTCCTATTTCAGTGCAGAGTGATTTAGAAAAAATAGAAGATGCCATCATCGAAGAAGTGGTGATGTATGTGAAAGGTTATCACAACATCAAAAGAGATAAAGGCTTAGGTGCAGAACATATCAAAATCCATCTGGAACAAAATTCACAAGGTGCTATTACCTTAAAAGAACTCCTTGATTTAGGAAAGTCTATCAGGGCTTATATTGATAAATTTCAAGAGCCTTTTATTGACAAAGATAATAGAAAAATTTATGAATGGGAAAATGAAAAAGGAGTTAGATTTAGAACCATTATAGATAAAATTAGAGGGGAGGGTCTCCATATCGCGCCTCTTTCCCCCTCTAATGAAGTCATTATAACATTTTATTCTGACAGAAATCTTAATGCAAAAATGCGCTTTAAAAACCCCAAAGTAGCAAAACACTCTAAAATGAATCATGAAGAAAATCCGACGGTAGGGTCGCCTTACCCTACATTTTTGTCAGATGAATCTGCAAAAACGGCGCTTGGTGATGAATCACTTTCGTCAGGAAATCAACATAAAGATATTGTATCTAAAGATAACGAACAAGACAAAGCAAAACACTATGAAATTAATAAACCCCTAAATAACGAAATAACCCCCAATAGATCAAGAAAGAGATGAAGGAGAAAAAATGAAAAAAATAATCTGGAGTGTATTTTTTATTTTACTAACTAGCTATGAAGCACAGGCTTTGATAATCTTAACAAATAAAACTATCAATTTCAACCATAAAAAAACAGGTTCGCTTAAAGGCAATGTTGTTTTAGGTAACAAGATTCAAAGAGCTATTGCAGTAGGAAAATATAAAGTGAGTTCTAATGGAAAAGATGTTGTTTTTAATATCTCTTCTATCATCAAAGACAACCAAACACACAATCTAAGTTCCCAGCCAAGTGTTATCAAACCCATTAACGGTAGTAAAAATCTTAAAAAAGGCTCTAAGATAATTTTAGCAGGAGAAAATCAAGATGAGATTGCTAAGATTTTTGGCATATCCTTAGAAGATTATCAGAAAAAATCAGGCACAAAAGCTACTTCATCCACTCCTTCTAGCTCAAGCTCAAGCTCAAGCAGTTCGGGAAATTCTAGCACTCCTTCTAGTTCAGGCTCTGTGAGTTCAGGTAGCTCTAGTGGAAGTTTTGGTAGTTCTAGCACAGGGGGCTTTAATAGCTCTAGTGGAAGTGATTATGGAAGTGGCTATATTCCTAATGCTTCAACTAACGATACGGGCGGGACAAATTATTATCCTGTACCAAATGGAAATAGTAATTCTGATAGCTCAAATTCTAGTGGGGGAAATGGGGGCGATGAATATTCTACGCAGTTTTGTAAATCTCCTGCATATGATGGTAAAAACTCCATAGGACTAAGTTTTATAGCCAAAGATGGAAGCTGTGTAGATGTAAAAGCTCAAAGAGATGATACTAAATGTGAATATCGCTATGACTTCAACGAGGGGGTAGCAATCAAACAAACACAATTTTATTATGTAGATAATGAAAATCAGATGAAAAATGTAGGAGGCTGTGTAGATTTACAAGGTGATGAGTATCGTTTTCCCTTATATAAAGATGATAGTAAATGCCAACTCCAAATTATAAAAGATAAAGGCTATAAAGGTAATCAGGCTTACTTCTTTCAAACCCAAATCCTTTTTCGTGGGGCTGATGGACTAGTGCATACTGCTGTGGATTGCTCAGATTATCAAAATGTGCAAGAAGAACTGATTTCTTATGATAAAGACCCTACATCAAAACAAGTCAAAAGGGTTGTGAATCAATACTACATCGATCCTACTACAGGGCAAAAGGTTTATATTAACAATGGAATCATATCACCTTTTAAATTTCCTTATCAAGAATATGCTTGCGGGGCTTGGGAGTTTGATGATGCGAATTTACAAGCTTATAGAAGAACACAGATAAAAGCCTTTGATAATGTAGCTAATCAATATATTGACATCACTTCTTGTGATTATAGCACTGATGAGGGTAAAACTGGAAGGATCACACAACCTTATATCAAACTCCCTAGTGAAGAAAAATCAGGAACAACTGAAGCTGGAGATATGAATGGGACATATGAGTTTGAGATGGAGAAGAGAATACTTACGAGTTATGAAGAAGATTCTAAAAATACCGGTCAATGTAAATATCATAGATATTATCCACATTATCAAAATGGTGGAATCCAAACTTTAGCTAAATGGATTACCACTTATAAAACTACCAATACTGGCGTAACCATAGGGTATCAAAGACCCAAGCAAGAAGATGAAAAAGAACCTTCCATCTATTATGTCAGCAAAAGAGTTAAAACCATTGATAGGACGACTAGGGTTATTCAAAATGATCTGAATTTAGATAGTGATTATATGAAATTCTATGAAGCAAATGAAAATTACTATAAAGATGAATCCATCAAGACTTCTTCAGGTTTTACAGACTTTATCAGCAAATACTATAAACCAAAGAAGGGGGGATTATGCTTGATGTATAACTTTTATGATGTTCAAAATTCAGACCCGCATTGTCATACTTGGTGGGCAATAAGTAATGGTTATTCTTGCACATCATACAACGACTACCTCCTTCCGCCTAAGAAATAAAGGAGTGCCTATGCAAAATAAAAAAGAAACTAGAGGGATTTATAACACAACCTTCAATGAGAAAAAAGCAACTCCTATTTCAGTGCAGACTGATTTAGAAAAAATAGAAGATGCCATCATCGAAGAAGTGGTGATGTATGTGAAGGGTTATCATAATCCCTATAGAGATAAAGGCTTAGGTGCAGAACATATCAAAATCCATCTTGAACAAAATTCACAAGGTGCTATTACGCTTAAAGAACTCCTTGATCTAGGAAAATCCATCAGGAAATACATAGCCACTTTCAAAGAGCCATTTATCGATGAAAAAGGTGCGAAGATTTATGAATGGGAAAATGAAAAAGGAGTGAGATTTAGATCAGTAGTAGATAATCAGATGGGAGGGCCACAACTGCCACTCTCCCCATCTGATGAAGTCATTATAACATTTTATTCTGACAGAAATCTTAACCAAAAAATGCAGTTTAAAAACCACAAAGTAGCAAAACACTATGAGAATCAAAACTCTCTCAATAGCCAAATAACCACCAATAAATCAAGAAAGAGATAAAGGAATACCTATGATAAAACAAATATTTAATACCACTAAAGGAGATGAAGATGACTACAGATTTCTATACTGGGAGTGATTTTACAAAAGAGTATTACCACAAAGAACAATTAGCTGTTATCAAGCTATTGATGGAAAAGCAAGGCTTCATAAAAGGTGCATTTTATAGAGAAGATACAGGGGATATTGATTTGTTATGGGGAAATGAAGATTTTGGATTGTGTCATATTCTTAAAAGGCGTTCTGAACAATTTGGAGAAGAAAAAGCTCTAAGATTTATTTCTCATCTACAAGAAAATATCAGAAATGGCGTCATAGTCAAAGCAAAGCACGGCAGAATAGGGATTATCACAAACAAATCAACTATTATCTTAGAGCAATGTCAAGATAATCATTTTATACTGACTGCATATATTGACAGAACAAATGAATTGAGATTGGAAAACCTACAGAGTGTTCACGATATAGATTTTATTGATGAATCGGTTTCTAGGCTCAACAAAGGCTTCGATGTTCTATCATCAAACCAATCCCATAACCCTATTTTACCAAAAAAAATAGAACCAAAACCCCAAAGACAAAAAGAAAATGAGATTATTCCCACTCCCAATAAAAGGAGAGGTAGATGACTACAGATTTCTATACTGGGAGTGATTTTACAAAAGAGTATTACCACAAAGAACAATTAGCTGTTATCAAGCTATTGATGGAAAAGCAAGGCTTCATAAAAGGTGCATTTTATAGAGAAGATACAGGGGATATTGATTTGTTATGGGGAAATGAAGATTTTGGATTGTGTCATATTCTTAAAAGGCGTTCTGAACAATTTGGAGAAGAAAAAGCTCTAAGATTTATTTCTCATCTACAAGAAAATATCAGAAATGGTGTGATGATAAAAATGCCTGATAATCGATTCAATATCATTACCAACACAACAAGCATTATTTTAGCAAGAGGGGAAGACAATCATTTTATATTGACTGCATATATTGATAGAAGAAATGAATTGAGATTGGAAAAGTCGCAGACCATTGACGATGCGAATTTTATTGATGAATCGGAGATGAAACTCAACAAAGGCTTCAATATTCTATCATCAAACCAATCCCATAACCCTATTTTACCAAAAAAAATAGAACCAAAACCCCAAAGACAAAAAGAAGAACAAAATATTCCCACTCCTAGCAAAAGGAGAGGTAGATGAGTGAATTAGAAATATTTGAATTAGGTTTAGCCTTAGCTAAAGCACTGGGCGGAGATAAAGAAGCTATAGCAGATATTGCACTGCTTTATAGAAGACACCCTGAAATGTTTGAAAACTTTCAAGATGTAGTTAAAACGATTGAAGAAGTGATCAAAGACCCTGAGATTATTATGAAAGCAAAAACAGAAGGAGCATTACTAGCTATAAAGGAATTAGACGGAAATAAAATGGGCGAAATAGCAATACAAAACGATAATGGCACAAATGTAGTTTTTCATACAAATAAAAAAAGAATAAAAGAATTAGAAAAAATCAAGCAATCATTGGTAGAGACCCCCACACCCTCTACACACCGCTCAAAGTCGGCAGGGGAGCTAATGAAAGAAAAAATTCTTTCATCTGGTACTAACGCACATTCAATGATTGCTACAGAAAATATTCTACCACAAACTGATAAATCACAAGAAGCACAAAAAGAACAACGCTCATCAGCATCTCAAATCCAAAAACCAAAATACAAAGAAGAAGATACAAATACTCTTAATTCCACTAAAAGGAGAAAAAGATGAGTGAATTAGAAATATTTGAATTAGGTTTAGCCTTAGCTAAAGCACTGGGCGGAGATAAAGAAGCTATAGCAGATATTGCACTGCTTTATAGAAGACACCCTGAAATGTTTGAAAACTTTCAAGATGTAGTTAAAACGATTGAAGAAGTGATCAAAGACCCTGAAATTATTATGAAAAATCCCAGTCCAAATAGGAGAAATGATGAAGAAATTTTGGTAGCAAAACAAATAAATTCTCAGAAAATGGGTGAAGTCGGGATAAAAAATGATGATGGAATAAATACAATATTTCATGCAAATAAAAAAAGGGTTCAAGAGTTAGAAAAGTTAAAAAAGAAAATTGAGAATGCAGATGGTAGGGACGCCCACACCCCCTACACTCAAGCCCAAAGTCTTGACGGGCGACTGGTGCAAAAGCACATTTCATCTGCTGAAAATATTCTACCACAAACTGATAAATCACAAGAAGCACAAAAAGAACAACGCTCATCAGCATCTCAAATCCAAAAACCAAAATACAAAGAAGAAGATACAAATACTCTTAATTCCACTAAAAGGAGAAAAAGATGAGTGAATTAGAAATATTTGAATTAGGTTTAGCCTTAGCTAAAGCACTGGGCGGAGATAAAGAAGCTATAGCAGATATTGCACTGCTTTATAGAAGACACCCTGAAATGTTTGAAAACTTTCAAGATGTAGTTAAAACGATTGAAGAAGTGATCAAAGACCCTGAGATTATTATGAAAAATCCAAAAGCTAAAAATGATCAAGATTTCATAGTAGCTAAAAAACTGAATGAGAAAAAAATGGGGGATATTGGAATCAGAAATGAAGATGGAATAAATATGATTTTTCACGCAAATAAAATCAATGTTAAGAAATTCAAGCAATTTGAAAAAAAGCAGTTGATGGTAGGGACGCCCAACTCCTACACTCAAGCCCAAAGTCTTGACGAGCGACTGGTGCAAAAGCACATTTCATCACCTGCTCGGGATATTCTACCACAAACTGATAAATCACAGGAGACACAAAAATCTCAATTATCTAACACCCAAAAACCCAAGTATAAGGAGAATGAAAATGAATCTACCCCTAATAAACCCCACAAAAGGAGATAAAAATGACTGAAGAACAAGTAACCCAAGAGCAATCTAAAGATTTTAAAAACAATGAAAATATTAAAAAAACAGGAGATAAAAAAATGGAAAAAAATAAAACAGCTAATGTAAAACTCACTGAAATAGATGATTTGTTAGAAGAAAACATCGTTCCTAATCAAAATATCATTGCTCAATACAATCGAAAAAAAGAAGAGGCTAAAAAACTCAAAGTCAAGCTTGAACGCTTGATGGGAGAAATAAAAGTCTTAGGAAACAAAATCAAAGGCATAAGCGAGGCAGTATGATAACTCAAAGCACAAGTGTTGGGGGAAGCAGAATTTTACAAGTGCTAGTGCAGAAATTACACCCTTATTTATCTCAAGACATTAATGAGATCCAATTTAACGGGGCAAAAATGATGTATTTAGTCAAAGGAAGTTCTTATGAAAAAGTGCAAGAAGATTTATTTGATGAACGCTTTTTGATGAATTTTTGCGAACAACTAGCTAATTCTAGGAATTTGTTTTTTAATTTACAAGTGCCACATCTAAGTTGTTCTATTCCTCATACGCGTTATAGAGTGAATGCCCTGCACCCAAGCATCACCGCTCAAAACAAACTCGCCTTGTGTATTCGGATTCCTAATGAAAGTAAATTTCCCATACAAGCCTTTAAATTAGGAGATAAAGTGCAGGACAAAGGAATTTCTTATGAAGATATTTTAAATCTTGTAATAGAAGCTAAAAATATTTTAGTTAGTGGTGGAACTGCAAGTGGAAAGACAAGCTTTGTGAATAGTTTGATTGAAAAAATTCCACTAGATGAGAGGGTCATTACTATCGAAGATTCCCCCGAATTGCATTTAAAAAATCCTAATTTGGTTTCTATTTTGGTAGGCAAAAATGAAGATTCCAACTACTCTTATGAAACAGCCCTCAATGATGCAATGAGAATGTCCCCTCAAAGGCTTTTATTAGGAGAGATTGATACCAAAAATGTCTCTTTGTTTTTAAGATTAGCTAACACAGGGCATAGCGGAATGATTTCTACCCTTCATAGTAATTCTGTACAAGATGCTATTTTTGCTATCAATCTCAATATAAAAATCGGCTCTAAAAAAGACATTGATAGCAAAGACTTGCTAGATTTTTTTGTTCGAGGAATGGACAATATTATTCAAATCAAAAAAATAGGAAATGAACGAGTGATAGAAGATGTCCTAAATGTGAAAAAAGATCTAAAAAAGCTATTAGCAGATATTTGATTTTAATTGATAAAGGAGAAAAAATGAGTGAAAATGAAATGAAACAAAAAATAGATAACTCTAAAAAACATAAACTCATCGATGGAAAAAAAATATTTTTTGTGTTAGACCCTAAAGCCTATGAAAGTCTTAAAAACAACTCCAAAGAGAATTCTCTAACGATGACCAAATTTTTAGAAAAGATGTTGCTAGAAAAATCTCAAGAAAATAATGAAAATGTCTCTAGGATTTTTGCACTCACTAAACTTAATAAAGGACTTTATGAAGGTACAAATGCGACTTATTCTAACATCAATCAAATAGCATATTCACTTAATATTCAAAAACTCCTTGATGGAGGAGAAATAAACGATTTATCTAAAATAGATTTAAAAAATATCTCTGTTCAATTACAAAATCTATGCAATGACATCACTAGCTTGAGAATTCTTATTTTAGAGTTTTTGCTTATTTTAGACAACAATGGCATCGAGACAAAAAAAATCAAAAATAAACTTCAAAAATACAAAAATCAAATCAAAAAAGAAGATCAAAAAATATCTCAGGAGAACACCAATGTTTAAAAATAAAAAATATCTACCCTTGTATTATTTTATCGCCATCATCTTATTTCCCTTTGTTTTTGGATATATGCTAGATATTTTTTTCCATCTAGGAAGTTTCCAAAAAAACTATGAATTTCAAAAGCTTATTTTTAGCAACCTATCCTCCTTTAAAAGCTTTAAGCTAGGAGTATATTTGAGTGCTATTTTTGGTTTAGCTCCCCTTATAGCCTTATTTGTGCTAACTATGCCAAAGAATTCATCCACTACGCACGGAAAAGCAAAGTGGGCAGTCAAATCTGATATTGAGAACTATCGTTTTGTTTTGAGTGATTTTCTAAAAGATTTCTTCAAACTCATCAATCCTATCAATTTTTTTAGTGCAAATAAAATGACAAAAAACCTAAAAGAGTTTTTAAAGCTTGGAATGAAAAAGAAAAACAAAATGAAGCTCAACTTTGATGATGGTTTTAAGCTAGGACTTTGGGATAATCTTTTAGATAAAAAACCTGTTTATTTTAGCGAACCTCTTTCAGCCCTTATCATAGCTCCGCCTGGTAGTGGAAAGACAGCTGCTATTGCTATACCTAATTTATTGCACTTACCTACAAGTTGTATCGTGCTTGATATTAAAGGGGAATTACACGATTTGACCGCTGGTTATAGACAAAAAGCACTTAAAAATAAAATCTTAGTTTTTGATCCTTTTGGTAAAGATAACACACTCAAATTCAACCCATTTGATAAACGCATTGTAGAAAAACTAGATTTTAATGCAAGAAGAAGATTGGTAGAAGAAGTAGCACAAACTATTTTTGTAGAAGAAAAAAACTCTGACCCGCATTGGATTAATCAAGGAAGAAACCTATTTATTTTTTATGCACTTTATGACTTATCTGTATATGGAGAATCCAATCTTTTTAGAATCGCAACAGCTACAATGAGGGATTATAAACCCTATATCCACCCTCTAAGTCCTCAATATGCAAAATTATGGAAACACGATGATGAGGGAATACTAATACTTAAAAATGGTTTACCTATTCAAAAAGAAAATAGCGATCCTGAAAAATTGTTTTTTGAACAAGTTAGCGAACAAATTTATCTTGATCCTAATGATCCTAGAAATTATTCTTTAAAAGCAAGAGAACAAGACCCTGACTTAGATGAAGACAAACCTGAAAATGAAAAACAACCCAAAAATAGAAGGCTTGATGAAATAGTAAAAGATTATGCAAGGGCTTGGTCAGGGGGAAGCGGGGGCGATGAATTTTCTTCTATCAAATCCACATACAATAGAACAATGGGAGTTTTTACAAGCTATCAAGTTAAAAATGCCACTGATGGAATGAGTTTTGAATATGAAGATTTTAGAAATGAAAACATCACTCTTTATGTAAAAATTGCTCAAACTGATATTAATACCTTAGCACCTCTTATTAGAATATTGCTTGAATCGATTGCTAAAAATCTCCTTTTAAAAGAAAGCAAAAAACAAAGTGAGAGGATTTACTTCATACTTGATGAATTTGTCAGATTTGGAAAACTTGAATTTTTGCTAGAAATGCCCGCTCTTTCTCGAAGTTATGGAGTCGTAGTGCTTTTTATCACTCAAAGCAATGCACTCATTGAAAAATACTACTCTGAAAAAGACGCTGAAATACTTGGAGCAACTGTTAATTACAAAATTATTTTTAAAACTGATCATAAATATGCAAAATCCATATCAGAAGAGATCGGAAAATACACGCGAAATACCAAAAGTTATTCTACTGAAAAAAATAGCCTCATATTTGGCGGAACAAGCACTTATAACAAAGAAGGCAAAGAACTTGTAAGCGAACAAGATATTTTAAATCTCAATGAAGATGAAGTCATCATTTTAGTTAAAGGTTTTCAAGCTACTCCAGTTAAGCTCAAGGCAAATTATTATTATAAAGACCAAGAAATGCTTGGAAAAATCAATTGGGAATGCAAAAAAGAAGAGACACTGACAACTCAAAATTCAAACTTTAATAACAAAATTAAAGCTATTCCTTTAGCAGAAAAAACCATCGAAGAGGCAAAATTATTAGAGCAAGAAGGAAAACTGCAAGAACAAGAATATGCAAACAATCCTCAAGATGAAGAAAATCTAGCAATGGAACAAAAACGATACATAGAACAACAAAAACAAGAAGAATACTTTAAAGAGAGAAAAATCAAATACGAATACGCAAAATTATTTAATGACTTAGATGATACACATATCTATCCTCCTTATCCAAATAAAGATAAAAAAGAATATGTTTTAGAGCTTACAGATAAGGAAATTCTAGTGAGATTAATGCCTCCTTCTACTTCTAAAGATATTAATCCAACTCTTATTAATAAGCTTGAAAAAGAGCCTGAAATAGAGATGGCAAGACAAAAAGGCTTAAGTGTAAAAATCGAGCCTGTTGGATAGTAATGAACAACTTTTACCAAATATTCAAAATATTAAAGATTCTAAGAATGATTAGAAGGGTATTTAGGACTTCTAGCAAAAGGAGAAAAAAATGAGTGAATTAGAAATATTTGAATTAGGAATAAAACCCAACAAAAGGATAACCAATGCAACAACTAAAAGATAGCATTATCATCATCGAATCACCTAATAAAATCAAAAAAATACAATCTCTAACAGGAGCGAAAGTTTTAGCCACTGCTGGGCATTTTTTGGAACTCAAAGATATTGAAGTTTCTAAAAATTTTGCTCCTATTTT
This sequence comes from Helicobacter cappadocius, assembly GCF_030688855.1. Lineage (GTDB taxonomy): Bacteria > Campylobacterota > Campylobacteria > Campylobacterales > Helicobacteraceae > Helicobacter_J > Helicobacter_J cappadocius. The sequence goes on from NZ_JAUYZK010000003.1 coordinate 163,529, forward strand.
TGATTATATGGAAACTAAGAAGAAAAACATCGCCTATTACATCAATAGTTGCAAAGATAAGAAGGTTTATATCGCAACAGACCCTGATAGAGAAGGATATGGGATTGGCTATATGTTTTATCATAAAATCAAAAATTTAGCTAAAGAAGTCTATCGAGCAGAGTTTCATGAAATCACAGAAAGTGGTATTACTAAAGGATTGAAAGAAGCAGTTTTATTTGCTCAAACTAATAAAAAATACTACGAAGCATTTTTAGGAAGAAGGGTAAGTGATATGTTTATAGGTTATTCTCTATCCCCTTATATCTCTAAAATGCTTAATATCAAAGCTCTCTCAGCAGGAAGAGTGCAAACTCCTGCATTGGGGCTGATTGTCCAAAGAGAAGAAGCCATTAATAATTTTAATTCTTTATCTGCTGAAGAGAAGAAGAGCTATGCACTTAATAGCAATATATTTTTGTTTGGTAAAGAATACACACTCAAACACATCAAAGATTCAAAAGAATTCAAATTTGAAAACAAAGAGGAAGCTCAAAAAGAATTAGATAAACTCAAAGAAGCTCAAAGTGCGGTTTTAACTTCTATAGAAAAAAAAGAAAGCAAAGAAGCTCCTCCTAAACCCTTCAGTACTTCTAAACTCCTCAAAGCAGGTTCTAAAGCTTTAAATATTTCCACTAAAGAAGTTCAAAACATTGCTCAAAAGCTTTTTGAAGCAGGGCTTATTACATATATAAGAACTGATTGTGAATTCATTTCACAAGAGTATCTAAAAGAACATCAGAAATTTTATGAACCTATCTATAATGATATTTATGAATACACAACCTATAGTGCAGGTAAAAACTCACAAGCAGAAGCACACGAAGCAATTAGGATTACTCATCCACATAGATTTGAGGATTTAAATAATATTTGTGAAAAAGAAGGCATTAAAAGTGAGAATGAAAAAAAGCTCTATGAACTCATTTTTAAAAATACTATTTGTTCTCAATGCAAAAGTGCAATTTATGAAAACACCACACTCACTTTTAATATCAGGCTCACTTCTTTTGTTTTGAAGTTTAAAAATCTCAAAGAGGCAGGGTATTTAGATGCTTTTAAAAAAGATGCTCAAAAAGATTCTGAAGATAAAGATGAAGAGAGTATAGAGAGAATCAACACTGATAGATTACAAATAAATGATCTCTTCGATATAAAAAACATCTTTATCAAAGAAATAGCTAAAACCCCTCCAAAACGCTATGTGGAATCTGATTTTATTGAAGTGTTAGAAAAAAATGGAATTGGAAGACCTAGCACTTATGCAACCTATCTTCCAACCTTGCAAAACAAAGAATATATCAGCATTGATGGCAAAAAAAGAGAAATCACTCCAACACCTAGAGGAACAGAAGTGGTGAATTTCTTTAAAAACAATGTTCATAAATGGATATTAGATATTGAATTCACTAAAAAAATGGAAGAAAAGCTAGATGATATTACTTCAAATAAAGCAAGTTATTTAGAATTTATGCAAGAGTTAGAAGAAAAACTAGGAAGTGAAGTGGGAAAATTTGGAAATAAAAAAGATGAAGATAAAGACAAAAAAACTTCTAAACGCATTCCTCCTAGCTCTAAACAGATTGATTTTGTAAAAGCGATTGCTAGTAGATTGAAATTGCCTTTACCAAAAGACCTAGAAAAAGATTGCTATGTTGCCAAAGACTTTATTGATAAACATATCGCAGAGTTTAATAAAGCTAAAAAGCAAGAGAATCAGAAGAAGTGAGAGGGAAAAAATAATCCTGAAAAAATCTTCAAACCTCTGTTTATATAAGGGAATAAAAGGCGTGTAAATGGCTTTATTTGTGGGTTTTAAGCCCTTTAGCAGTGGCATAATATGTTCATCAAAAGATAAAGGATAGAACATGAATTTAGAAACAACTTATCAAAATTCAAGAAGTTTAGCCAAAGAATATTTGGCATTAGATATTAAGGATAAACAAGATTTTTTAGCAGAAGTTTTTTCTGAGATGGAGATTCCCTATGTTTTGGAAGATATTAATAATGCACTCAAGATTATCCATAAAGAGTGGTTTTGTTTTGATGTGATTGATAAAAGAAAATAAGGGGGTACAACAAATGCAGTATTTAACCTCTCCGCCATTTTTTATTTTTGTGAGGTATTTTTGGTTTTTGCATTTGTCTTAGTTTTTAAGACTTGATATGTTTGTATCAATTTATGGTTTATCTATAAGGGGATACATAAGATAAAGGATTAACAAATGAATAAAATGAATTTAGAACTGGATATGGAAAAGCTTAGCAAAGAAGAACTAATGGCGTTGAAAAATGATTTAGAGAACAATTTGGATGAATACACTAAATTAGATAAAAAAGGCATTGAAATTGATCCAGAGTTGCTATTTAAGACACAATCGTGCTTACTCATGATTGATGAATTATTAAGTGCTTAAGGGTTTATTAGTGTATCTCACCCCTTATAAGTGGCAAGGAATAAAAAATAAAATAAAGGATAAAAAATGTATAACAAAGTGATTATGATTGGAAATTTGACTCGTAATATTGATTTAAAATATTTGCCTAGTAGTGGTATGGCATTGGCAGTTATGGGACTTGCTAGTAATCGCAGGTTCAAGAAACAAGATGGATCACAAGGCGAAGAGGTGTGTTTTATAGATGTGAAGTTATTTGGAAGAGCTGCTGAAGTAGCAAATCAATACCTTAGAAAAGGATCAAAAGTCCTCATTGAAGGAAGGTTGCATTTAGAGACTTGGAGCGATCAAAATGGAGATAAAAAAAGCAAACATATCATTATGGCAGAATCCATGAAGATGTTAGATGGCAAAAGCGATTCAGATTCAAATGATAATGCAACTGTGGTAGATAATAATAATCAAGTATCGAAAACCCAAAACAACACACAGACAAATCCTGTGAATATGGAAATCACAGATACTATCAGCATTACTGATGAAGAACTTCCCTTTTAATTCAAAGGGGATTTTTAATCAATAATATATTATGGAAATTATTTTAAAGGAACTAAAATGGAAATTATATATTGGCTACTCGACTATAAAAATGTTCTTACTTATACTGATTTTATTATTGGAATTAGCGGATTCTTTTTTGCATTTTTTTGTTTTTGTATTTTTTTTGGAATGCTATCAGTTCTCAAAAAGAGAACATTTTCTGTTCCTTATTTTCTGTTTTTTCTTTGTTTAGTGTGTTTCCCCTTTTGCTTGAATGAAGATGAAGTCGTTGTTTTTTTTCTAAAAAAACATTTTTTAGAAAAACAATATATAGATTTTAAAGTCTATCAGGCAGAGAAGAGAAAAACTGAAGAGCAAGAAGCCAAGAAGAAGAGAGCTGAAGAACAAGAATCAGCAGAAAGAAAAAAAGAATTACAAGCAAAAATTCAAGCAGCACTAAAGGAAAAAGGACTAGAGAAATGAAGAAAAACATATTAAAAAATTTGCCAAAAATTAGAATGATCGATATATTTGCAGCTATTGTAGCAATTCTCATCACTTATTTTTGCGCTCCAATAGTTTATTATGGATCTGCTCCATTGGTGGCAAAATACAAAGAGTATTTGGTTGAAAATAATCCTTATACAAATGAATTAAGGATTTATTTTGAAGGAAAACTTGTAAGAAGTTATCCCAATATTGCTAGTGGTGATGGTACTAAAAGTGTAATGATAGACAAAAATAGCAAAGGAGTTGATTTTACCACCACAGATTTATCAAAAAATCCTCCCAAAAGCTTTAAGCTTAGTTGCAGCAAACACAAGGGTTGTGAGGAATTGTCTGTGGAAAAATAAACATAAAGCAAACAAATAATTAAATAGCTAATTTTATTTTAAGAAATCATAAGTTAGAATAATTGCCAAATATGTAAGTAATTTTTAAATAGAGATTTTTCAACAAAGATGTGAGGGTAAACCGCCTAGATAGAGAAGATCATAAAATTTGTAGCAAGGTAGATAGAGCCTTGAAGCCTTAAAGAATTCATAACAAAAAACACAAGGAGAAAGCAATGAAAATAATGATGAGTGCCTTAGTGGCTACTGCACTATTGGGCAGTATAGCAATAGCTGATGAGATAGATGATCAAATCCAAAGACTAGAAAAAGAGAACAAACTCTTAGAACTTCAGAAGAAGAAAAAAGAATTAGAAAAACAAAATCAAATGGTTAATAAAAACAATACTGATGGAAATAATAGTTTAACTATTGATAGTAAAAGTGGAAAAACAAAAAATCCTAACTCAAAAAATGGAGGATTTATAGGAGTAGAGGGGGTTTTGGGGGGAGATACCATTAATGATACCTATTATATTCAAGATACTTGTGATGGGAGAACTCAATGTAGTTCTACTATTCTTTTTACTGCTTCAAATACTACCTTTGATCTGGGTTTGGTAGGGGGCTATCAACACTATTTTGGAAGCTCTCAAAGACATGGCATCAAAGTCTCTGCTCATTTGTATTCAGGGTTTGGGAATAGCTGGCAATTATCAGCTGTTGATCCACTATTTGGAGATAATGTAACTGGGAGCATATCTTATATACCCATAAAATTTGGTTTTGATGTGAAGTATCTATGGGATTTTATGCAAAGAGGTAAGCATACCTTAGGGCTAAATGTGGGACTTGGATATGAATTTGATGCTTATGTGAATGGTAAATCAACAGTAAGTAACTATGATGATGAAAAATTAGATAGTATTTTTTTAAATAGCTTCTACCCTGTCATAGGACTGCATTATTACTATGGACATCATCAGTTTGAGTTGATGTATCGATTTGGTGGGATATTTAGTGAATTAGGTTCTAAACAAGTGTATTATGATTCAGAGCCAATTACAGCCGTACTTTCCGACGCGAGTTTAACTTCTGTTACAAGTTATAAAATAAGCCTACTAAACCAATCCTACCTCACCATCAACTATGCGTATAGGTTTTAAAACATTATGAATTACATTATTAAGAAATAAAGAATGAAAAGCATCAGAATCAATATTGAAGATACTGACACTGCCAACAAACTAGAAACTCTTCTTAGTTTGTTTGGCAATGATATTGAGGTTATTTCTCTAAAAGAAGGCACTCCTAGTCAAAACAAAGGAGATGATTATGAGTTATTTGTTGGAAATGTTTTAGCTAATAGGGATTTTCAAGTGATTCAAACAGGAAAGATTTTTTTAATTGCTGATCATAAAGTTGATTTGATAGCTATCAAAGATGATGAACTGATGATGATTCAGTGTAAGAATTATGATGTAAGTAGTCCTTATCAAATGGAAAAACAAGAACTCATTGAACTCGAAGAACATATAGATAGCTTTATGAAATCATATATTTGGTCATTTCAAAAAATAACAGATATTCAAATTAGAATTTTTGTTTCTCACGATAATATTCTTACGCAAAAAGCCAAAGATTACTGTAGAAATAGTGCTAGAATAAAATACAGAGTATGCAATGAAGACAATAAAGAAAAATATCACGACAATACTTTGATGATATGAAGTTATTTAAAAAGCGAGAGTTCTGGATAACATACACTATAGAGGTTTGATTGATGAAAGAAGCTAAATTTGATGTTACGTTTAATGCCATTAGGCAAATGGGACAAAATCTCTATAAAAATATTTATGGCATCTTAATAGAATATATTACCAACTCATATGATGCAGATGCTTCTTATGTAAAAATTAAAATTGATAGGAAAAAAGGGAGTATTATTATAGAAGACGACGGTACCGGAATGACACTACAAGAACTCAATGATAATTTCTTGAAAATTGGGGAAAATAGACGGAAAAAATACATATCTACAAAAACACAAAAAGGAAGATTAGTAACAGGCAGAAAGGGTCTTGGCAAACTAGCTTTTTTTGGGTTATTTTACTCTTTTAAAATAGAAACTTTTAAGGATAACTATAAAAGTTCTCTAACTGTTAAATGTATCCAGAATGCAGAAGGCGATTCTAATCTTGAGGTAATGATAGATGATCGCCCTCAAGCAGTTGAACATCCCAATGGAACAATTATTTATTTATCTGAAAATACAAAAGAAATTATAGATAATAAAAATCTTGCTGAATCTATAGCAAAAAGATTGAATCTTATGTATGATAATATTCCTGATGATCCAGATGGATTTACTATATATTTAGGGGAAAATATTATCAATAAAAGTTATAGAAATGAACTTGTTTTAAATCATGACATAAGATTTAGTTATAAAATTCCAGAAGATATAGATCGATTTACTAAAGATGAAGAAATTATTAATTACATAAAAGATAATGAAATTACTGGAATAATAATAGCAAGGGAAAAAACAGTAAATATAAAAGAGAATAAAGGAGTAATTTTATTTGCTAGAGGAAAACTTTGCCAAGAGGCAACTTATTTAAATATAAACCCTTCAAATAATTATGCATACGCACACTTATATGCAGAATTTAATGTGGATTTTATTGACAATGAGCTAGAAGACAACATTGGAACAGATAGAACAGCATTGAGTGAAACAAAAACTACAAAGAAACTTTTTGATATCATAGAAAAACTTATAAAATTTTATGCTAGATTATATGATGAAGATTCTAAGGAACGAACTGAAAAAAAATTACAAAATTTTAAAGAACAAGATATTTATTTAGATATGAAGAAAGAGATCGAAAATATTTATAATAAAGTTATCCGAGAAGAGTTGTTTAAATTAATAAATATTCAATTGAAATCCAATTCTGAAGAAGAAATCAATGATAAGAGCTTTAAATCATTTAGAGAATTAATAGATTCAACTATTCCAATTAAGATTTTAAACTCCAATCGACGCAGTAAAAATGATTTCAAAGATAATATCACGACCTCATATGATTGTTTAATACAAACACTAAAAGATAAGTATAACTACAATCAGAGTGATGGCAATGCACTTTTTAATCAAATTTATGCAGAAAAAAGTAAATTTTATAAACTCAGTTCAGATGCAAATAATCTATCCACTGATAATCAAAAAAATCTTGTCAAACTGATGAGAGAATGGGGAGAAGCAGTTGTAATTGCTCGAAATATAATTTATCACACTAATGATAGAAAATGTATAAATAAAAATCTCTCCATTGAAAACTCAAAAAGATTTTTAGCAATGATAGACTTATTCTTAGAAATGGATAATATTTTCTTTAGTTCAATAAATAGCTGATGTAAAAATCTCTCCCACTGCTTTAGAAAGATTTACTGGAACCGCATTTCCTATTTGTTTTGCTATTTGACTATCTGTTCCATAAAATTCATAATCTTTTGGAAAAGATTGTAATAATGCCCCCTCCCTTAAAGACAATGCTCTATCTTGTTCGGGATGTCCAAATCTACCACTATAATATTGATTAAATTTGGTTGTGATGGTTGAGCTTATTTTATCCCAAGCTAATCTTCCGTAATTATCACAAAATATTTCTTTTTTGGAGTGGCAGGGTAATTTCAAATCATCACTCCAATTAGTCCTTAAACCACCATTTAATGGAGTAGATTTGATTCTTCTAAGGTTTATTTCATTGAGTTTTTTAGAACGATGTAAAGTATCTTTCTCAGAAGGTCTATCGTGCTCAATTGATTCTAAATTATAAATAACATCTCTTAAGGTGATTGGAGATTGTTTTTGAATATTATCAAATGACAACCTTACGCCTTTTATTCTACAGGCAATCAAAAAAAGTCTTTTTCTATTTTGAGCTACACCAAAATCTTTTGCGTTTAGGACTTTATACTCAAAATGATAACCATTTTTCTGAAGCATTACAATAAAATTAAAAAAGTAAGGATTTTCTTGATTCAACCTACTTACATTTTCCATCAATACAAAATGTGGTTTTACACCATTAATAATTCTTCTAAACTCATCAAGTAGCGTTTTCCTATCATCATTTTGTTTTTTTCTTGTATTTATCATACTGTATGGCTGACAAGGGGCACAACCTGCTAACATTGTATAATCACCTTTAGACACATTCTCTTTAAAAAGATTTTTGATTTCTTTGACTGTAATATTTGTGATATTTTTATTAATAAATATTGCATCATTATTTTTCTCATAAGTATCTTTGCATGATTTTTCAAAATCAATTCCAGCAAATACATTAATACCTGCTAGTTCTAAACCTTTTGTCAACCCTCCTGCACCACTGAAAAAATCGATCGCTTGAATCTTTTTCACCTTTAATCCTTTTAAATGATTTTTAAGTTGTATTATTTTAATATAATATTTATTAATTAAGGTTTAAAAATAATGCAAAATAAATCAAGAAAAAACAAAAATACAATATATGGCAAAACAAGGACAAAATCAAAAAAATCACAAATTATTTTTGATGATCTAAAAAAAAGACTCCGTCTATTAAATAGTAATATATCAAGTTTTTCAAGGTATTCTGGTATTTCAACACCTACTATTTATGGGTGGCAAAAAAATGGTATTCCAATGTATGTGCAAAGAATTATTGAGCTACTAGAAGCAAAAAAAATAACTAAAGATAGATTAAAAGAGTTATCTGAAATTAATACAATTTAATTATCAAAAACTAAAACATCGATTTTGCATTTCTGATTTACCTATTCTCTGATAGGATTTTTTAATACTAAAGTAAATTTTGCTATGAAATAGCTATCAAATCACTCAAATAAATCAACTATACAAGGATTTTAGATATGAAAGAACAATCTATGAATATGACAAAACAAATCACAAATACAATCCATCAACTTATAAAAACAATCTTTTTAAGCACTGTATCTATAGTAATGTTAAATGCCATAACTCCAGTGCAAGAAGTACATGATTCACAGGCTAATGCAACAGCTGCAATCACTGCTTCAAGAATGGCAGATCAAATCACAAAAGCCTCTAAAATGATAGAACAATACAACCAAATCATCACAGAGGCTAAAGCCACTGTTGCTCAGCTTGATCAAATCAATCAAATGATGAATGGCGTTAATAGTTTTCTAAATGGATCATCAATTGCTATAGCCAATCCTGCAGAATTTATAGATGACGCTAATGATATTATCAAAAGAATGGGAGAAAATGCCCAAAGACTTCAAAAAACTCTAAAAAACTATGATATTAGAGATCATTTACATTGGAAAAGAATAAGTACGAACTGCCCTTGGCTAAGCTATGATAAAATTGCTCCCAAACAAATCAAGATGTTACTTAGTAAAATAGGAATAGAATCAGAAGAAATCAAAGCTTTTAAAAGATTAGGAGATGCACTCTCAGATGATATTACTTCAAACACTCAAGCAGTTGCAGGAACGCTTAGCGGAAGAGCATTAGCACTAGAGTTTTGTGCAAAAGCTAGTGTGATAAGACACAACATAGATATGCACGATTGCAAATTAAAACTTGATGAATATTCTTTATCAGGGGATTTATACAGCTATGCTAAAACTAAAGAAGAGTGCAACAAAAAAGAAAGAGATTATAGAAAAGATATGATGGTTTTTAAATCCGAACAAACCAATCCTCTTTTAAATCGTTCTAAACAGATGATGGAAGCACTAGGAGTGCTAGATAAAAGCTATAACAAAAAAGGCACAGGCAAAGATAACAAAGGAGCAAAAATCTACTGCAAAGAAGGCAGTAATGATGATGAAGGGGAATTTTGCTACCCGCTTTTTTATGATACTAAAAGATTAAATGATAATTTTGCAGATATTCAAAAAGAACTTGTTGATAAACTCACAAAAGCAGGAAGTGATAAAACTGCACAAGCTAATGCTTATGCAGATGTCAAACAAAAAAGCGATACTTTAATGCTAAGCTACATCAAAGATATTGCTAATAATCTAAGTTTTATGAATGAAACAATGTCTTTAGTGGGAAATCTTATCGCTAGAGATTATAAACACAAATACGGAGATGAAGACTATGATGAAAGCGATGAAGAACTAGATAAAAAGATTACAGAAATGAATGAAGAATTTTTTAATAATACCCAAGAATACAAATCGATTACTGATTATAAAGCCAATCTTGATAAATATGGATTTCCTATTGTCTCTTTAAAAAGCAAAAAAGAAGATAAAGATTAAAATATAAAAGAGCCAAAAAATGCGATAAATGGGACTTTGAAGGTATGCTATAATCTCATCGAGGTTCTGCCAGAGAGTCAGACCCTCTCAGGCAAATTTATGACCTCAAAAGTGAGGTGATGGAAATGCTTGAAGTAAAGACTATCAAAGTCTTGGTGATTATTATAACACTTTGTTTATTAATAAGCAAGGTTTATTAACACTAAAGACAAAGGGGGTATTGCTCCCCTTTGATAGTCTAACTCTCTTTTAGTTAATTTCCTAACACATAAAATCTCAAAAAACCTCTAATATCAAAGTGTTAAAATATCCTCTTTATCTATTAAAACCTTGCAATGATAACTATCATCTACTAACTTCTTAAATCATCAAAAAGATTTCAAACTTTGTTTTATATAAGGGAGAAAAAGGCGTATGAATGTCCTTATTTGTGGGTTTTAAGCCCTTTGTTAGTGGCATAATATCTCTATTAAAACATTAGGAGATTAATATGAATACAGAAGTTAGAGAGTTGGATATGGGTTTATATGAAGATGCAATAGGAGTTTATGGCATGGGTGATAAAAAAATCATCATCAAGCACGATGAATATACAGATGATCCTCTAAGTTGGGGGCATTTTGAATTCTTTAGCACCCATAAGAGATATTACACTGATAGCAAATACAAAGCCATCAAGGCTAAAGATGGGTCTTTTTGGGGTATCGAAGATTTTGATAGTTTAGAAGAGATACAGGAGTTTCTTACCAATAATGATTATTTATTTAACTATGTTTATTTATATGAACATAGCGGTTTTAGGATATGGACAAGCACAGAAAAACAATATCCTAATAGTATAGATATGTTTTTTGATAGTGGTTGTTTTGGGTTTTTGTATGTGAGTAAAGATAAAGTTAGAAGAGAATATGGAGTGAAGAAAATATCGCCAAAAGTAAAAAAGCAAGTTTATGATTTTATGAGTGGTTTTGTACAGAATGAATGGGAGCAGTATTTTAATGGAGAGGTTTATGAGTATTTGTTATTGGATAAAAATGATGTATACGAAGAATGTTTAGGTGGTTTTTATGGCTTAGAAGGTTTAAGAGAACATCTTAATAGCGAACTTAAAATACAAATGCCTATCATATAAAGGAGAAAATAATGTTAAAAGTTAAAATCAAAAATAAAACTCTACTTTTGACCTTCCAGTCCTCTTTGCTTGAAGGGGGCGTGATGGTGAATGTGTTTGAAGGCAAGAAGCTTTTATTTGATATGGGATTTCCTAAAGTCCCAGATATTGAAGATGTAAAAGAAGAGCTTAGGATTGCCTTATTTACTCCTAGTGGATTTGAGCCAAAAAAGTTAAAAGAAAATAAAAAGACCTTCAAACAGGATTTCAATCTTTTAGGGGATTTATTCAATCCAAGCTTGTTTGGTTTTGCAGCACTTAAAAACAATGAATAAAGAGGGGCTAGAAATGATTGATTTTAGAAATAAAAACAAGCAAAAAATTCTTTTTGAAAGACAGATGTTAAGAGGACTTAGGGCGGACTATAGTCCTAAGCATTATTTTAGCTTTGATGGGCTTATTTATCTAAGGGTGGGTTCTAAAACAAGGTATCAAAGGCAGGTGAAGTGCTTATGCGTGGATAGCCTTAGGAAGTGAGGTAAGAAATGTTAAAATGCTATAATAAATCAAAAGCTTAAAAAGGATAAAAAATGACCATCATCATTGAAAATGCGAGTGAAGATTTGGCAAAAGTAATCAAAGGTATTGCAAAGATTGGGAATGCCAAAGTGAAGACAAATAAACTAAAAAGTGATATTGAAGCTGAAATGATTGTGCAAATCATTAAAGAGTATGAGATGGAACACAATAAGGGGCTAACAAATCACTATAAGAGTTTTGAAGATTTTGAAAAGGGTATCAATGCCAAAATATAACCTAGAAACCTCAAGGAGATTTGAAAAACAATACAAAAAGCTATCTAGCAACGATAAAAAAGTAGCTAAAGAGGTTATTATGAAACTTTTAGATGATAAAATCCTAGAATCCAAATACAAAGACCACAAACTCAAAGGTGAGTATAAAGACTTTAGAGAATGCCACATCAAGCCAGACTTG
>NZ_JAUYZK010000030.1 GCF_030688855.1 Helicobacter cappadocius
GCTGAATGTAAGTCAGTCCTTTAGGAGCGTAGCGGGTTTTTAATCCGCGTAGTGATAAGGATTCAACCCTGTTGAATTCCATAAACATAATATGATAGGAGCTAAAAAATGGAAATGATGAGCATCATAACAAACATCATCTTAACGATAGGTTTGATTTGGATAATCATCCGCGTAGATAGACTAGAAAAACGCATAGAAAAGTTAGAAGAATTTCTAAATAAATTTATCAAAAATCCTTGACAATGAATTAAAAATAATATATAATTATGTTATCAAAGGTTAAAAACCTCTGAAATAAGAAGGAAGGAGATACAGATGAGAAATCTTATAAGAATTATCAACCTTATCCACAAATTAGCCTTGATAATCTTAACAATAAGTCAAATCATCAAGATTTGGGCGGGATAACCCGCCTTCCCCATAAGGGGGACTTATAATATTCATCTGTATCTCTGTGAAAATTATAACACAAATAGGAGTAAGAAATGGACTACTTAAATATCATATCAGACTAGTATGTTCCCATGTATATAGCGATGCAGGGGTGAATCGTGCCATTGATGGAGGGGTGAAGTCTATTGAGCATGGACAGTTGGCAACTGAAAAAACAATTCAAAAAATGGCAGATAATGGCGTTTGGCTTAGCATTCAAGCTTTTGAAACTGGAAATAAATATTACCCTAAACCACTCAGTCCAAAAGGTGCGATCTTAGATGGTGCTTGGAGAAAAACACTTGGATATGCCATGAAACATAAATGTAATTATGCTTTTGGAACAGATCTTATATTTGCCCCATTTGCTGCAAGTGGTCAAAACTATATGCTTTACTTATTTTCAGAAGTATTAGGTTCTCTAGCAGCTCTTAGAGTGGCTACTTCAGGAAATGCAAAATTAATGGCAATGAGCGGAGAGAGAAATCCTTATATACAAGCACCATTAGGATGATTCAGGTTCTATCTTAGGTTTTTATATCCATGATGATAATGCTAAAAATATCTATAACTTTATTGACTTTGGAAAAATAGACACTTCTTTATTCTCTGATGATGGGAATATCAATGGAGCAATTAACTGGGTGGGTAATAGCTATCAAGTAGGTCTTATTAAAAACGCTCTTAGCAATGAAAAAGGTGGGGCACTTAGAATTGATTTAGCCCATCTTCAAGATAAAGATATGAGAGACAACAGCTATCAAGCACAATCAGGCATTCAAAATGTCCTCTTTGATTTTGGAGGTTCTTCCACAGATGCTAATG
>NZ_JAUYZK010000031.1 GCF_030688855.1 Helicobacter cappadocius
AGATAAGATGGTCTATACCCTTTATAATCTAAATGATAAAGAAATAGAACTCATAGAATCCAGTTTTAATTAACAAAATGATATTTTTATGCTAGAATTGGATCATCTAAGCTGGTAACTTGGATAGATAAAAAGGTTTAACCCTCTGATGTTAAAAACCTAGTCCTTTTGGGCTAGGTTTTTTGCTATTTTTAACTTTCAACAAAAGCTATTTCTTCCTCTGATAGTTCGTAGAGTTCATAAACAAGTCGATTTATTTGCAAATCGCTCTCGCAGTTGTCGCACCGCCCGCAGCGCTCGGCGGCCGCCTCCCCGAAGTAGCGCAGCAGGAACGCCCGCCGGCAGCCCGACGTCTCGGCGTAGGAGCGCACGAACCCGAGGCGCGCGCGTACCGCATCACGACGCTCGGCGAGCCGCGTCACCACCGCGATCGCAGCCTCGCAGCCCGACGGTGCAGCCGTGCCGCCGTCCGCGAGCGCGTGGCGCCCTCCGGCGAGCGCCTGCACGACACCGAGCTCGGCGAGCGCCGCTGAGACGCGCTTCCTGCGCGGCGAACAGGTTGACCGTTCGCGCCTGCTCGAGGAGAACGACGAGGCGGCTGCCAACAACAAGCTCACGGCGCGCTGGGAGCCGCTTCTGCTCGGGCTCACCAAGGCGTCTCTTGCGACGGAGTCGTTCATTTCGGCGGCATCTTTCCAGGAGACGACCCGCGTGCTGACCGATGCCGCGGTGCGCGGTGTCAAGGACGATCTCAGAGGTCTCAAGGAGAACGTCATTGTCGGTCGGCTGATTCCTGCGGCGCGCGGCGCAGGTTGTCGTGCACGACCTGGTTGTTCGGCTTGCCGCGCGTCAGGTGCTGGATCAGCAGCAACCCGGTCGCGATCTCGCGCACGCACTCGAAGCCGATCAGCACGATCGCGCGCGAGATGGTGGATACCGGCTCGCCGCGCGCGCCGTACGCGACCGAGTTCACGACACGCAAAATTTTTGCTGACAGGCCCGGATCCTGCAGGATCGCGTGGGCGAGGCCCAGCGTGCTGCAGTGCTCCTTGTTGAGCAGATG
>NZ_JAUYZK010000032.1 GCF_030688855.1 Helicobacter cappadocius
AGATAAGATGGTCTATACCCTTTATAATCTAAATGATAAAGAAATAGAACTCATAGAATCCAGTTTTAATTAACAAATTTATATTTTTATCTCAAAATCCAACAAACCTAAATAGATAAGTATCTTCAAACCTTCCCTCTGTGAGACTTACCACCTCATAGCGGATTTTAACTTTCAACAAAAGCTATTTCTTCCTCTGATAGTTCGTAGAGTTCATAAACAAGTCGATTTATTTGCAAATCCCTTATTGATATTATACCTATAAATCCATTTAAAAATAAAACTTAAGTATTTTATTTTATACCGTAGGTTTGCCTCTATCTAATATACAAAATATTTTTTTCTAATTCCTATAGCCATTATTATAAAAATAACCATTATTTTTCCATCTATTCCCTTATTTATTCTTTCAATATCCATTATTCAAAAATATATCTTTATATAATTTTTATTAAATATTATTTATTATTCCTAGATACTTTAAACATAGATAAAAAAAAATCAACTAAAAATACCACGATAAATACAAAAACAAAATATTGAAATGCTTATATAAAAATAACTAAACAAACACATTAATATGAATGAAATATATAAATATTATTAAATATTATAGTGATTTAGTTTTAAAACTTTTTTTTTTATTAATACGATTTTTATTTTTGATTACGATTAATGTCTTTCTATAAATTTTTATTCACACCCCCCCATTTGGTTATTATCGGGAATGGTGTGGTTCATGGCCGATCCCAGCGCTGTCCCGGCGATGGCGGCGCCGAGGGCCGAACCCAGCTGACGCACCGTCGATTGGGTGGCCGATCCTGCCCCGGACTGGTCGGCAGGAATGTCGTGCAACACCGTCGAGGTCAGTTGGGCCGAGGCCAGGCCGAGCCCAACACCGTAGACAATGAGAGTAAGAACACTCAGCCAGGTGGATCCCTGCATACCGACGACAAAGATGTTTTTATAACCGTAGAAGAAGCTAAAGGTATTAATTATGAACTAAAAGTTGTTGAGGTAATGCAATTTGACAGATGTTATCTATCACCTTATTTTTTAACCAATGCAGACAAAATGACTACTCAATTAGAAAATGCTTATTTTATTTTGACAGATAAAAAAATCTCTAGCATGAATGATATTTTACCTCTACTTGAAGCGACTATGAAAGGTGGAAAACCTCTA
>NZ_JAUYZK010000033.1 GCF_030688855.1 Helicobacter cappadocius
AGTTTATCTCACAGAGAGAGAACGAACTGTACAAATCATTCGACCCATATTGCGAGGCAGAGACATCAAAAGATATGCTTATGAATGGGCAGGAAAGTGGATTTTATTTATTCCTTGGCATTTTCCAAATACTCAAAACCCAAAATCAATGGAAGAAAGTATAGGACATTCCGCACAATTGATAGATTCATACACTTCTCTTATTCTTGAACCCTTCCATATCTCTTCCAAATTGTATTAGTATTGTTGATTGTTGGGTTAGTTATTTTATCTGCTATTATTTTGTTTGGATTGGATGTTTTGTATTGTACAAATCATTCGACCCATATTGCGAGGCAGAGACATCAAAAGATATGTTTATGAATGGGCAGGAAAGTGGATTTTATTTATTCCTTGGCATTTTCCAAATACTCAAAACCCAAAATCAATGGAAGAGTTTGTTCAAGTAGTATTTGTATTGTTTTTGTCTGAGTTTTAGCTCGGCTTCTAGTTCGCCCTCTAGTTCTGTGAAAGTATCTAGGATTTTCACGATTTCTTCTTGGATGGGTAGAGCTCTACCCATCCAAGAAGAAATCGTGAAAATCCTAGATACCTTCACAGAACTAGAGGGCGAACTAGAAGCCGAGCTACAACTCAGACAAAAACAATACAAATACTACTTGAACAAACTAGTTTATCTCACAGAGAGAGAACGAACTGTACAAATCATTCGACCCATATTGCGAGGCAGAGACATCAAAAGATATGTTTATGAATGGGCAGGAAAGTGGGTGAATTCAACAGGGTTGAATCCTTATCACTACGCGGATTAAAAACCCGCTACGCTCCTAAAGGACTGACTTACATTCAGCTAATGCTGAATTGTCAAGTCGGGGGGGGGGGGGGGGGGGGGGGGGGGGGGGGGGGGGGGGGGGGGGGGGGGGGGGGGGGGGGGGGGGGGGGGGGGGGGGTTTTTTTTTTTTTTTTTTTTTTTTTTTTTTTTTTTTTTTTTTTTTTTTTTTTTTTTTTTTTTTTTTTTTTTTTTTTTT
>NZ_JAUYZK010000004.1 GCF_030688855.1 Helicobacter cappadocius
GCTGAATGTAAGTCAGTCCTTTAGGAGCGTAGCGGGTTTTTAATCCGCGTAGTGATAAGGATTCAACCCTGTTGAATCCCATAAACATAATATGATAGGAGCTAAAAAATGGAAGAATTTCTAAATAAATTTATCAAAAATCCTTGACAAGGATTGAAAAAAATTATATAATTATGTTATCAAAGGTTAAAAACCTCTGAAATAAGAAGGAAGGAGATACAGATGAGAAAATTAGATTTGATTATCGGCCTAATCAATTTAATAACTGCTCTGATATTGTTAATCAAACAAATAACCTAGCAGAAGGAGGGGAAACCCTCCTTTAAATTCATATCTGTATCTCTGTGAAAATTATATCAAAAAATAACAAAACCTATAAAAACGACTTGACAATTCAGCATTAGCTGAATGTAAGTCAGTCCTTTAGGAGCGTAGCGGGTTTTTAATCCGCGTAGTGATCAGGATTCAACCCTGTTGAATCCCATAAACATAATAGGAAAGGAGCTAAAAAATGGAATGGGTCATCATCATTTTACTCATAGCCAATTCGATACTGCTTATAGCGGATTGGCTAAGAGACAAAAACAAGAAGCACTAAGCAAAAAAGCGGATTTTTAATCCGCGTAGTGATAAGGATTGGTAAGAATCACATAAACCTATAAAGACCGACTTGACAATTCAGCATTAGCTGAATGTAAGTCAGTCCTTTAGGAGTAGCTTAGGGTTTCACTCTAAGCTACGATAAGAACTTGCCTTTAGCAAGTTCCATAAACATAATAAAAACAAGGAGCTAAAAATGAATCAAACACAAAAAGCCGTATATAAAACAAACGCGGACAAAATCGCTAGAGAGTATGGCAATGCTATAGAGATGTGCAAAGCTATAGGCATCCCTTATGGGACATACAACTCACTTATTAGAAGTAAAAGAAAAAAAAGAATCTTCCAAAAACAAGAGGTAAAAAACGCCTTTTATAAACTCATAGATGATGGGTATATCGAATATATAGGAGAAAGCAAATGAAAACTTTAAGCTATAGCATACAAGCTATCGATGGGCTTAAGAATATCGTCAAAATGCAAACTGAAACTATTAATACATTAAGTGAAAATATCGGGCTATTAAGAGAAGAACTCACCAATCTTCAAAAACGAACTTGTGATTTGAATGCTCGTTTAGTTGAAATAGAAGATTGGACAGATGAGAGGCGTTTAGTGGAGGATAACTGCTTATCCTCCATAGCCTCGCAGACCGATCGCTTTATGTGAGCATAAGCGAACATAGCGATACTGGCATAGGGATTCCAGAAATGTAGATAAGGATTTGAGAATCCCAATACCTCTAAAAAGGACTTGATGATGTGGCAAAGCCACAGAATGTCTGAACTTTAGGAGCGTAGCAGGGCTTTGCCTTGCGTAGTGATAAGGATTGGCAAGAATCACATAAACCTATAAAGACCGACTTGACAATTCAGCATTAGCTGAATCTAAGTCAGTCCTTTAGGAGTAGCTTAGAGTGAAACCCTAAGCTACGATAAGAACTTGCCTTTAGCAAGTTCCATAAACATAATAAAAACAAGGAGCTAAAAATGAATCTAAGCTATGAAAGACAAATGGCTATAGCTATCTCTCAGTCCATTATTCAAAAATATGGAGTGGTTTTGAGTGTTAAAAACCTTGCAGAGATTTTGGGCATTGGAATGCAAAGCTTACAAAATAAACTCTGCAATCAAGACAAAGATATGCCCAAATACACACAGCTAAAGGGTAAAAAAGTATTTATGGCAAATGATATTGCTGAATGGATGATCAGCAATGATCTCAAATTTCCAAAATAAATAGGAGCTAAAAATGGCAAAAAATAACAGAATATTCGCACTTTATGAACTTGATAAAAAAATCTGCACGATGATAGTAGATATTCAAAAAATAAGCGATAGCTTTGGCTATGAACATGCAAATTTATGGAGTGGCAAGGGTGAATTTGATGAAATACAAGAGCTTCAACAAGAATTTGATGTGCTAAGGCACAAAGGCAAAATCCTCATTAGTGAATTATTTGATTTCAAATATCAACTCAATAAATATCAAGCCAATAGAGAAAAAACTCATTTTAACGAGATAAATAGATTTTTTGGCAAATCAGAAGAAGAGATAAAAGAAGAGGAAAAAAACCAATGAAATACGAAGAGTTTATCGCTAAGAAAAAGCCAAAAGTTGGCTATAGCGGGTTTGATATAAATCAAGAGTGGCTCAATCCTAATTTATTTCCCTATCAAGTAGAGATCGTAAAAAGGGCTTGTAAAAAAGGTAGGTACGCATTATTTGTAGATACAGGACTGGGAAAATCAATCATGCAAATGAATTTTGCCTATGCGGTTGTGGAATATACAAATAAGCCTGTGCTGATATTAGCCCCTCTAGCAGTGGTGTTTCAAATGCAAAAAGAAGCTTTGAAATTTGGATTTAAGCTCAATAGGATTACAGAGGATACTAAAATAGAAAAAGGGATTTATATTACAAACTATGAGCAATTAGAGAAGATAAAAACGCAGGAGTTTATAGGCGTGGTGCTAGATGAAAGCTCTATATTAAAATCATTCACAGGTCGCACTAAGAATGCTTTGATAGAGAAATTTGCACAAACTCCTTATAAACTCGCTTGTTCTGCGACTCCTAGTCCTAATGACTTTATGGAGCTTGGCAATCATAGCGAATTTTTGAATATTTTATCAAGACTTGAAATGCTATCTAGGTTTTTTATCAATGATACATTTGATACAGGAGAATGGAGACTTAAAAAACACGCTCAAGATAGCTTTTGGTCATGGGTGAGTGAATGGGCAGAATGCGTGAATAGCCCTTCTGATTTGGGCTATGATGGATCTAGCCATATTTTGCCCCCACTATATGAAAGCATCTATTGTGTGCAGTTTGATGATGTGAAATATATGCAAGAAGGAGTGCTTTTTAGCTTTAACGAACAAAATGCCACCACTCTAGCAAAAAACAAAAAAGCATCTTTGGAAAAAAGAATAGACAAGCTGATGGATATTCTTATGCAAAATGTCTATCCTCATCTAGTGTGGGTGGATACCAATATAGAAAGTGATGAGGTCTTTAAAACCATCAAAACAAAACGACCTCATCTAAAAATAGCACAAATCAAAGGAAGCGATAGCCCTGAATCTAAGGCTAAAGTCCTCAATGATTTTGCAGAAAATAGAATCGATGTACTTATCACTAAATCTTCTATCGCTGGGATGGGTATGAACTTTCAGAACGCTTGTAATATGAGCTTTTTGGGACTTAATTATAGCTATGAAAAATATTATCAGGCTGTGCGTAGGATGTATCGGTTTGGTCAAAAACAAGCTGTGAATGTGAATATCATCTTAGCAGATAATGAAATTCCAATATGGGAAAACCTGCAAACAAAAAAATCACAACATCAGGAAATGAAAAAGATGATGACAAAATCTATCTGTGAGAATAAAACCTTATCTAAAAGCGAAGTTTATGTGCCAAAAACACTTCCCTTGCCATCATTCCTAAGGAGTGAAAATGCGATTTAAAGAAAAATATCTCACTTTAAAAGATGAGGTGATAAGGGGCAAAAAGGCAGATTATAACAAAAGATGGTTTTTTGAATTTGGCGGTAAGATTTATCAAAGACTTTCTTTTGAAGAGGCATATAAAAGAGGGTTTCAATATCCTTGTATAGATATAGTGGCAAAGAATGGGTGATTATATCAATAATTGCTAAGTTTCTTTTTTTCAAATCATTTGCCAAAAGAAAAAAGGGTTTATCCTCCCCTAACCCCTCCTTAGCCCCAAAAAAGAAAAAGTCTTCGCCTTTTCTTTTTTGGCAAACAAGGAGGGGGAGTTCGCCTTTTTCTTGTAACCCTACAAAAAACGGGATTTTGCACTTCTGCAAAACCTAATCCGTTTTTTATAGGACTAAGAGGCGAACGAAGAGTTACCTACCCCATAAACATATAGCAATTATTGATAAAAAACAATGTAAGGAAAAATAAAATGAGTATCAAAAATGATGATAGTATGTACTACTACGATGATAAAAAACAAATTGCTATTTATAATAGCGATTGCGTGGAGTTGGCAAAAACCTTGCCTGATAATAGTATTGACTTTAGTATCTATTCCCCGCCATTTAGCGATCTATTTGTCTATAGCGATAGTCATTGGGATATGGGGAATTGTAGCAGTGATGAAGAGTTTTTCAGTCAATATAGATACCTCATCAAAGAGATGTATCGTGTGATGAAGCCTCATCGATTGATCGCAGTGCATTGTTGTGATCTACAACTCATTAAAAGCAAAGATGGAATAATAGGGTTTAAGGACTTTCCAGGTCGCATCATAGCAGAGCATATCAAAGCAGGGTTTATTTACCACTCAAGAGTTACGATCTACAAAGACCCTGTTATAGAAATGCAGAGAACCAAAGCAAATGGACTGCTATATAAACAAGTATGCAAAGATAGCACAAAAAGTAGGCAAGGAAGATGTGATTATCTAGTCATACTCAAAAAATATTCTAATGAAACAAACCTAGAGCCTGTCAGCAGAGAGGCATTTTATGATTATATTGGATCTAGTGTTATCGCCCCTTATAATACTAGGAACAAAGAGGAGTATGAGAAATTTTATAGCATCAATGTATGGCAAAGATATGCTTCGCCCGTGTGGTTTGATATAGATCAAGGGAAAGTGCTAAATAGTGCTATTGCCAAAGATGATAAAGATGAGAGGCATATGTGTCCTCTGCAGCTTGATGTAATACAAAGGGCGATTGAATTATGGAGTAATCCTAATGAAATAGTCTATAGCCCTTTTATGGGTATAGGAAGTGAGGGCGTGGGTGCTATTAATATGGATAGAGGGTTTATAGGAAGTGAGCTAAAAAAGAGTTATTTCCAAATCGCTAAGAAAAATATCAAAGATACTATCGATTTGCAAAATCATCTATTTCATGATGAAGACTATCCAGAACCCAAATAAAGAAGGGTTTATTAAAGGATAGATATGGAGTTAGGTATCTTTTGTGATGTATATGAAGAATATATGAACAAAAATACCTATTTAGGTGCGGTGATTCCACTTGCAGGAATAAATGCTCCTATAAGATTAAAAGAGTATATCAAACCTTATATTTTGAGATTTTTTGAAGTAAATAAGATAGCAGAGGGTTTTTTTGTCATAGCTATCAAATATGAGAAAAAAGCCTTTATGTTAGAGTGCCTTCTAAAAGATGGAATCATAGCTAAAATGGAGATATTTTGAAAACAAAATACAGCATAGGAGTAGATACATTTAGATTTGTCATTTCTAAAGACTCCCTAGAAGTGTTTTTGAGAAAAAAAGATCTTTATGCAAAAATACGCAAAAGCACACGAAATATCCAAATCCACGAGTATGTAAGCCAAAAATTCAAATCCCAAAAGACACATCACCCCAAGCATCCTTTTGATGTAAAGTATATCAACCTCAAGCGAGGAAACAAAAGCCTCTCTAATACGATTTTGCTCATTTCTAATTCTATTACTTGCCATCAATACTCTAAAGCCAATAAGAAAGGCTATGAGCATTATGTAGAAGTAGTATTTGCAGGACTTCATCAACCTAGCAAAAATATAGATTCTTATGTATTTAAGGCACTAAAGGCATTTTTGAAGCGATTTAAGACGCATTCTTTGGATTTGGCATCTGATTTTGATTATAAGGGGCATCTGAGAGATTTACTCAAACAAACAGGGGCTTTGAATGCTTATATGGCAATAGGTGCAAGAAGTAGAAATGAGGGGGACTCTATCTACATCAATGAGACCATCAGAAAACACGGGCTAAGAAAAATACTGCTATATGACAAATACAAAAAGCAAAAATTCTATCACAAAGAAAACATACAACCTGATTTTATACATTGGAAACGATGTGAGATTGTATTAGAGATAAAAGAGAGGTTTTTTAGGTGGATAGAATATGATGGGCTAGATGGGGGGATTGCTCTGCTTAATGATATGGCTTTGAAAATGGGGGTTAGAGGGATAATCGGGCTTGATGTGAGTATTCTAAGCAAACAGATAATGAAGCTAAAAGACCTAAGAAGATCAATAGATTTCAAAGCACTAGCACTGCAACCTAAAAATGCAGATAGGCTAAAAAGTGCTAAAATTGCCTAGATTTTTTATAAAAAGGCTAGGAATGGACAAAGAAAATTTAATCAAAAAAACCGCCAAAGAACTCGGTATGACTTATAAAGAGCTAGGGATAGCGATAGGCTATAGTCAAGAGACCATATCAAAAAGTGCTAGTAGTGAAAAAATCTCTCTGCCACTTCAAAAAGCCTTAGAGATGTTAATCACGATCAAGGATTTAGAGCTTAAGATTGAATCATCCAATCAAGGTTTGCAAAACGATAAGACTAGGGCTTATGATGAAATGGTTGAGGCTTTGAAGAAGTTTGTAAAATTTACATAATTTTAGAAAATTATTGTATAAAATACTTGAAAAAAGTAGTAATGCTATAATTATTCCATAACTTGTAAATAATACAGGTTATGGAAGGAGCAAAGATGAAAACCCTGCAGGTTATTTTAATCATCTTACAAATAATCGCTACCACAATAGCGATTTATAAGGGGGTTGGGTTTTAACCCAGCCTTTATTATATCACAAGGAGTTATAAAATGGACTTAATTAGTGCAATAGGTGGATTATGTGGGGCAATAGCATTGCTTTTGACTTTTTTTAGAATCAATACCCTAGAGAAACGCATCGATAAAATCGAAAATGACAAAAAGGGTTTAAAATGAGCAACGAACAAAATCTCATCAAAAAAACCGCCAAAGAACTTAGAATGACTTACAAAGAGCTTGGCGAAGCGATAGGGTATAGCGGTGATAGTCTAAATAATATGGCTTCAAAGGACAATTCAACCATTAGCAACCAGATTAAAAAAGCGATTGAGTTATATCTTGAGAATCTAGATCTTAAGAAGAGACTAGAAGATTATAGTATTCTAAAAAATGCCCTAAAAAATATTGTAAAAGAGGATTTTTAAATCATTTTAAATTATAAAATATGGGCTTTTTTATAAAAAATAATTATAAAATACTTGACAAACATAATTAATTATTATATAATTATCGCATAAAAACAATTTGAAGTTGTTTTTAAATCCAAAGAAAGGAGATACGATGAAAGTCTTAAAGATTCTCTTGATTATCAGCCAGATTATCTTTTACCTTGCAAGTAGCTACAAGCTACTCACAGGGTAACCCCGAGAGGGGGGAGGCTTTAGCATCGTATTAGACTGATTATAGCATACAAGGAGCAAACAATGGAAACTTTAGTTTTAGGCATTGCGGTGAGTTTATTGACCCTATATGTGTTTTTGCTTGAGAGGAGGCTAAATAAACGCATCGATAAAATCGAAAATGACAAAAAGGACAAGGAATGAGTAATGAACAAAATCTTATCAAAAAAACTGCCAAAGAACTTGGAATGACTTACAAAGAGCTAGGGATAGCGATAGGCTATAGTGAGGCAGGGCTTAAAACAGCTATGACAAACGATAAAATAAGCCCACAAATGGAGAGAGCAATAGAGCTTTATTTAGAGACTTTGGAGCTTAAAAAAGAGCTTCAAAAAACTAAAGATTTCAAAAATATTCTCAGAGAGTTTATTTCAGAGAATTAAGTCTGTTTAAACGACTTATTTTTATAAAAAAATATTCAAAAACGATTAAAATAATTGACAATTGTATTTAAAAAAGATATAATTATATTATAAAAGTTGTTAGAAGCGACTTTTAAATCCAAAGAAGGAGACATCAAATGCTAAAGTTCCTCAAAATTTTAGTTTTGATTGTTCAGTTAGCTTACTGGATAATTAAAATCAAATCCCTCTTTTAGCGGGATTGCCCCATAGTGGGCGAACTAAAATAACTTTAGATTTTGATGTCAAGATATTATAACACAAGGAGATAAAATGGAGACTTTAATATTAGCATTAGCAGTTGGATTATTGACTTTGTATGTGTTTTTGCTTGAGAGAAAGCTAAATAAACGCATCGACAAGCTTGAAAATGACAAAAAGGATTTAAAATGAGCAAACAAGAAAATTCAATCAAAAAAACTGCCAAAGAGACTAATAAGGCTTACTAAAGCATACTAAGGCACTAAAAGACGAATCTAACGCATCTAAATAGCACTGTAGCTACCTTTGTGATGATAGGAAGGAAGCATAAGGCAGAGGCTTAAAACTCGAGGGGATTTTAAAAAGACTCGAGAATTTTTAAGGATGGGTTTAAAAAAATAGCGGGGGGGTAGCAGATACCCCAAGCAGATACCCCAAGCGGGGTGATTGTGGTATTTGAGTTGCTTATTATTCAGCCTTTTATCATTCCAAACGAAGATAAAAAATCACGGCCTCTATGTTTGAGTTGTTTATTATTCAAAAGAGATGAACAAGTTTTTTAAAGGGGACAGATTGGGGATAGGATAAAGTATAAACACCTAAAATAGGTATCTATAGAAACTATAAATCGAATCCCGCCGAGGACACCACTAGATTTTCTGCAATTTTCTTAAAATACCATCTAAAATTATTTTAATATATTTATCATCATTTTATCCCATAAATATGGACTTAGTAAGGTATAATCACTGATGATTTTAAGGCAATGATTTTTTATAATTATGTAATCTTGATTTTGAAGTATTTGGTTTGAATCTAAAGCCCACCAATTGATGGGCTTTATTTAATTAGAATCTCTTATTATGTTTGATTTCTTTAATATCTTTTTCATAGGAATTTATTGTTTGATAGATAATTTTATTGTCTATTTTATCAAATAATTTTGCCCAGAGTAGATTTAATGCCTTTCTTGTTGAATCCGCTGAATTATCCTTTAGATCAGGTCTTGCCGCATTTCCAAATAAGAAAGTCCCAGCATTTGCCTCTTGCGAAATACTAAATGGCACTTTAATATTAAATTTTGCTAGATTTATATTCAAAGAATCCATCACTTGACCTGAGAGTGGCTCTAAGAATCTAATTTTCACATTTCCAGAAATACCATAGTTTCCACTGATGGTTTTTGAAGTTGAATCAAAAGGATTATCACTTCTTTTTGCTTGACTTAACATTTCATCAACATTTATATCACCCTTGATAAGGACAGCCATATAACCTTCTTTTCTTTCGTTAAAAGGAATATCATTATACTCAACTCCATCAACATCTATAATTTGATAGCCTTGTTGTTGAAACATTTTCTCTATTGTCGTTCTAAAATTAGCTTTAAATTGCTTTTTGTATCTATCAAATTCAGTAGCCTGAGAATTCAATATTCTTCCATTGCTTGATAATTTGAGTTCTATTTCACTGTCAAGCAAAAGAATTTTTTTGTTTGACTTTGGTCCTGCAGGATTTTTTGACTCAAAAGTAAAATTCAAAGGATTTTTTTGTGCGACCTGCACCTCACCAACACATCCTACTAGCAACAACACAAAACCCAACACAATTCCAAAACTCAAAAAGTTTCTCTTATTCATCCATTTCTCCTTATTTTTACCATATCATATACGAAACAGAAACATAAAATCCATTTCCATTTCCACCACCAAGATCAACTCCCCCTACTCCTAGAGCTTGATATAAACTACTTCCAGCACTTGGATCAGAGACTTTTTTCAGTGTGCTATCAGTAAGACTTACATGAGAATATCCAACTTTAATCACAGCATTTTTATAAAATATTCCACCCACATACATTCTAAAATGTCTCATTGTTGAGCCAAAATCATATCCAACTCCTCCGATAAGACCATATTTTTTATTAAAACTATATTTAACATCAAATGCAACTGGCACTACCACGCCAAAACCTACAGGAACAAAAGTAGTTTTATCTTGGTAACCACAAGAAGAATAACTATAAGAATAACAACTATAATCAATTCCTGAATATCCAAGCAAAAAATATTGTGCCCCAATACCTATTTTAGCCCCTATGCCAAATCTTTCAGTAAAATTATAAGTAGGACCTGCAGCTACATAAAATTGTGCACCCATAGAATAGCTATCTTTATCTCTAGTTCCATAAACTGAAGATGATGTTCCTTCGTTGGAATCAGAAATCTTGAAAAACTCCATATCAAGAGCTGCATCCAAATACCAGCTCCACCCACGAGCATTGCTCTGAATTTGGGTATCTTCAGAAACAATACCTTGATCTGTCCCATCACTATCAACAGATTCTGCATTTACAAAAAAACCACCGACCAAACAACTGATAAAAAAAGTTAAAAATACTTTCTTCAACTAAAACTCCTTTCTATTAATTAAAAGCAATAAAAAGATATTAATTTTCATACCTATTCTTATACTATTAGATAATAAAATTTCTGTCTTTATTGCTTTTGAGATATGGATTATATTCTGATGGGGGGGGGGGTATGTCAATAAAAAATAAGTTTTTTAGATGATATTTTTTATAATTATTAAAATTTTAACTTTAAAATAAATTGGTTTATGGTCTATTATTTATCAATATAACCGAGAGTATAAGACTTTATTTTTATAAAATTTTGAATATTTTTTTATGTAAAAAAATGTAACATTTTATAAAAATAATTATATAACTATTCTATTTAGTAATTATTTCTAATGCTTGATTTATAAATATTTTCTACAGCCTCACAAGCTTCGCTCCAAAGCCCCCCATTTCAATAGGGGCATCACAAAAAGAAATAACTTTTGGGTGCGAAGAAAGAAATTCTTTTACACTAAAAGAAAGTTTGCCTGTACCTATTCCATGATAGATAAGGACTTCATCAAATCCAGCTATAAGAGCATCAGAGAGAAATTTATCTAGCTTTTCTATAGCTTCTTCACTTCTTAGACCATGCAAATCCAAACTCACATTCACGCTATTTTTTGTATTTTTATCAATACTAAAATCGATTTTCTGTTTTTTGGTTTTTGAAACTGATCTTGGTTTATGAGGAAGTTGATTATTAGAAATTGCCTTAGAAATATGTTTAAGCTTGTCAGGACTTATTTTAAGCTTTATCCCACTATCTAGCTCTACAAGCAAGAATTCATTATTTTTACCTGTTTTTCCTAGAACGATACCATCTTGCACCCCATATCTGATATGATCTCCAGGACGAAATTCTTTTTTGTTTTTAAATTGTTCTGATGGCAAGGTCTGCCTGATAGCTTGAATAATTTTATTTGCATTATTCATAGATCGGTGCATTTCACTGCTTTCTTTAGCTTTGATAGCTGATTTGATTTCATTTAATGCTTGATTATAAATATTATCAAGCTCGAACTTTTGTTTTGCATATTGCCTTTTTAGTGTCTCTATTATCTCTTGTTGTTCTTGTTTTTTCTTATCGTATTCTTCTATTTTCATATCCAATATGGAAGTTTTTTTACTAAGCTCAATCTCTAATGTAGCAGATTTTTCTATGAGTTCATTAAGTTTTTCCTTGTCTTCGCCATAGATTTTTTTTGCCTCTATGATAAGATTAGTAGGAATTCCATATCTTTTTGCAGTTTCAAAAGCATAGCTCTTACCAATGCTACCATGTAAAAATCCATATGTAGGAACCTGAGCATTTTCATCAAAAATAGCAGCACACATCTGAATTCTACTATCACTGGCCATCAATGCAGCAAGTCTCTTGTGATGTGTGGTGATGATAATCTTAGCGTTCTTATCTAGTAAATGCTCTAACAAAACCTTATAAAGGCTAGAAGCCTCATCAGCATCTGTCCCTAACTCAATCTCATCTACTCCAATAATTAAATCTTGGGTATTTAGTATCTGAGAAAAATGGAGCATTCGACCTGCAAAAGTAGAAATATCATTTTTACTATTTTGTGGATCAGCGATGATGGCAAATATATTTTTGAAATTAGGAATCCTAGAAGCATAAGCATTGATTTTCATCGGCAATAAATGCTTGGCCAAAAAAACGCTACTCAATATTGATTTTAAAAGCATTGTCTTTCCCCCAGCATTCACTCCTGTAACCATCAACAACTGATTTTTAAATTCAATATCAATAGGCTTAGGATGACTTAGAGCTGGATGAGAAAAACCTTTTAGAATAATAGTTTTATCCGTAGTTTTATGGGTAACGAACTCAAGGTTATAGGCTTTAGCAAAATTAATTCTAGCTTGAAGGTGATCAAATTTATCAAACTCCCTATCAATAAAACTCAAAAACAAAATATGTTTTCTCAAGATCGCAGAGAGTTCTTTGCAAATATTATAGAGACATATTTGAAGTTTTTCCTCAAATTCAGAGATTTTTTGATGGATGTTATGAATCTCACTAGGAAGAAGATAAAAAAATCCGCTCTGAGAACGCGAAATGATAATTCCCTTAATAGCAGAATTAAAACCTGATTTTAATAACAATGTCTCATTTCCATTGATGTAATGGATTTGTCTATCCACAAGATAAGGAACAAGTTTGTTTGATTGGAGGATTTCACCCAAAATCTTTGAAATCTGAGTTTTTTGTCTTGAAATAGAGAGAATAAGACTATCTAATTCATCATAAATACCACTTTTTATTTGTGCTTCACAATCAAATACTTCCATCAAATATTTTATTTCTTGGGGAATATTAATATTTTGCAAATATTTATAAATAAACATGTCTTCAGTGATGCTGCTGAGGGATTTGAGATAACTAAAATACCTTATTATTTTAATAAATTCAAATATCTCTTCGAGTTTAAGAGTTCCAAATTTTTTTAGATGCAAAATGGAAATATCTAGTTTTTTTGTCTTTGGAGGAGGTGAGAATACAATATTTTCTAGATCTTTAATAAAGCTCACCAAACTAGATTTATCCCCCTGCAAGTGAATAGGCTTAATGCGTGAAAAAAAACTTGTAAAAGATCTGATAAAATCCTCGAGATCTAGTTTTTTAACTATCTCTTCATATTGATAACTCTCCTTCTCCTGCATTAATCCCTCTGAAGTTCCTCTTCAAGAGTCCTAGAGTTAGATTCTTCATCGCCATTATCTTGAGGAACAATCCTACACTTATCCAAAGAAATGATAATATTATTCATTGGACCATTTTTCTTACCAATAAAACTCAATGTCCCTGTAACGAGATTAAAATTTTCTTTATTTACAATCACATCATCACAATCAAGCGATCCTCCTCTTAAAAAAGTTGCTTGAAGTATCATGTCATTTTTGTCTGATCGACTTTGAAAATAACTATAGATCATTATAAATATACCTAATATGACTAACCCTGCAATACAGATTATCTTCTGTTTGCGAGTGAATACACCAAAATCTCTAAGCACAAAATACAAAATTAACAATGCGAGAAACAATACTAAAAAAATTCCAAATAATGCTGACATTATTTTATCCCCCTTAATTGATAGGTAATATCACCCGCTCCAAAACCTACAACAATACCATCTTTGATAGTTTTAATAACCCCATCACCGGCAAAAACCTCAACATCAGTACCTTTTTTCTTGATTTTATCTGCAAAAATAGGCTTGTAGTGTCCAAAGAGTTTATTCATATCAAGTTCAATATGCTCCTCTCCTGCTTTCCATATCGGCAATATAATCAATTCATCACAATACGCACTAAAACACTCCTGAAAACCTTTGAGATTATCAAGCAATCTTGAGTATTTATGCGGTTGCCAAATTACCGTGATTTTATCTCTTCCTTTTAAGGTAGCATAGGTTTTAACAGAATTCAATGTAGCTACAATCTCTGTAGGATGGTGAGCATAATCATCAATGAGTATCAAATCACCCTTTTGGATAATATCAAAACGTTTTTTGATACCTTTGAAATTTTTGAGATTGTTCCTAATAGTCTGTATATCCATCTCATCAAGTGCAGCCAAAATAGCCAAAGAAGCATTACAAGCAGTATGTTCTCCAAATCCCCAAACCTCAAACTCTCCTAAATCCAAAAGTTCAAAATGAGTGTAAGGCTCATCATTTTTTAGCACATAAGTGATGTTTTTAATATCCTTAGAAGGGGAGAGTTTTTTTGCCTCCATATCCAAAGTCCGAAGAAATGGATCTTCAATGTTGATACAACATCGACTTGCAGAATTTAAAAATTCTCTATAAGCATTGTAAAAAGTTTCCAAATCGTGGTTATAGCTTTCCATATGTTCTGGCTCAGCATTAGTAACAATTGCACAATAAGGATTTGAATTTAAAAAACTCCTATCAGATTCATCGGCTTCAAAAACAATACTCTCACTCTGTATTTCTCTAACATTTGAACCATATTCTTTGGTATCTGCTCCGATAATAGCACCAAAATCTCTAAATATTGCACTTAACATAGCACTAGTAGTGCTTTTTCCATGAGCTCCGCATATGCTAAAAACTCGCTTATTGCATAAGATAAACTCTAAAGCCTCTTTCCTAGAAAGCACTGGGATATTTTTATTTTTTGCCTCAATAATTTCAGGATTTTCTTCCTTGATAATAGCTGAATGAATCACAATATCTTGATCGGTAATAGCGATTTTGTTATGAGGAATTGTCACAGGAACATCAATAGATCGAAGATAAGATATAGCACTTCCTTCTGCAATATCAGATCCACTAATTTTTGCCCCTTGTGCTTTGAGATATTTTGCAAGTCCTGAAATTCCAATTCCCCCAATGCCAATAAAGTGAATCTTTAATTTAGAAATATCTTTTTTAAGCATCAAAACCCTTTTTCAAATAATCACAAAGAAAACCTTTTAAAATCTTCAAACAATCTCTAGTAATTTCTTCTTCATAAACAAGAGCAATTCGCACATATTCTTTACCTACCCCTTTTCTACCTAAAAACGAACCTGGAAGCACCAAAAGACCTTCTTTCTCATAAAGTTTTTTTGTAAAATCAACATCATCTCTCACTTCAAGCCACATATAAAATGTATAAGGCTCTATAGGTACATTTGGAAATATTTCCTGTGCGATTTGAAAATTCTTAGCATATTTTTGGCGAATTTTTTCACTTACTTGTATATCTTCCCACGCCACTGCAGAAGCTCTCTGAATAGGATTTGGAATAGCACATCCTATGTAAGTTCTATATTTTTGATATTCTCTAAGAATATTTTTATCTCCAGCGATAAAACCACTCCTAAGACCAGGCGCAGAACTTCTTTTGGAAATAGAATTTAAGGATAAGACATTTTTAAAATCTTTATTCCCCAGCATATAAGAAGCTTCTAAAATTCCCGCTGGGGGAGAGGATTTATAAATATCGCTATAACATTCATCATTGAGCAATACAAAATCATATTCCAAAGCCCATTGCACCCAATTTTTAAGCTCATCTAAACTCAAAGTAGCTCCTGTTGGGTTATTTGGAGAATTTAAGATCACTAAATCAACCTCTTTTTTATCCTCATCACTGAGAAAAGGTTTAAAATGATTAGATTTGCATAAATCCATATAGATTATCTTTGCTCTAGCTGCAATACCTGCTCCTTCATATATCTGATAAAATGGGTTAGGATGGGCAATAACAGGATTAAGCTTATCAAAAAGCAAAAATTGTGGTAAATTAAATAACACTTCACGCGTACCAAAAGTAGGTATGATTTCTGAAGACTCCAAAGAAACTTTAAAACGATTTTTTACAAAATCCATCTGGGCTTTTTTAAGATAATCTTCTCCTGCACTTTTAGGATAAAATCGAAGTTCAGAGGTATAATTCTTTAGCTCCTCTTGAATAAAGCTAGGAGTTTGAAATTGGGGTTCGCCTATTGTGAGTAACATTTGTTTTTTTTTCGGCACTATGGGAGCTATTAAATCTCTCAATCTTTCAAATGGATAAGGCTGAAAATTCACTTTTTTCTCCTTGAACTCTAGTGATTTTGGAATCAAAAAAGCTATTGTAATATAAAATTTTGCAATTTTCTGCTTTTGGTCTTGATTTTTTTTAAAATGGTTGCTAGAATTATGCCCCTGATACTTTTGCGGGAATAGCTCAGTGGTAGAGCACAACCTTGCCAAGGTTGGGGCCGCGGGTTCGACCCCCGTTTCCCGCTCCATCTTTAGCCTCATTTTGTAACTTTAAATTATTCTTTAGTCACATTTTAGGTTGTTCTTTTGGATTTGTTTATTTTTGTTACAATGCCCGGGTGGTGGAATGGTAGACACAAGGGACTTAAAATCCCTCGGATATTGCTTCCGTGCCGGTTCAAGTCCGGCTCCGGGCACCACCAAAAAGAGGGCGACATAGCCAAGTGGTAAGGCATGGGCCTGCAAAGCCTTGATTCCTCGGTTCGAATCCGAGTGTCGCCTCCAAAATTTATCAAACCATACTGTCGGGAGATGGCTGAGCGGTTGAAAGCGGCGGTCTTGAAAACCGTTGAGGGTAACACCTCCGGGGGTTCGAATCCCTCTCTCCCGGCCACCTTATTTTATTTGAAATTCAATCTTAATAATTAATATTTTTCAAATCTACCTAGTGTAGATCAATTAAAAAATCGTCTATGATTTCCTTCATAAAATATACAGAACTTCTATTAAAACATTTCTAAAATCAATTTATAAGATTGTTTTATATTCAAATACAAATAATCGCACTAGATTATACATCCTGTCCAAAGTTGTATCTTTTTGATTTCACAAGCTTTATAAAACAAAGAAAGTAGAAATTATCAAAGACAAAAAAAGAATGTTTATTGCAAATTTAAAACTCTAATGTGAACGATTTTTGATTGTGTTGATATAATTATTTTGAGCTGAGATAAAAAAGAAGATCAATACTTCATTAGAAGATATAAAAACTTGGTGGCGACCCCTGAAAGATTTGAACTTCCGTACCCACCTAGAAAGGGTGGTATCCTTGGCCACTAGATGAAGGGGTCATAAGAAAATAACAAAACCAAGATTACAAAATGAATTTAAAGAAGTGAAGTGGCGGAGCGGACGGGGCTCGAACCCGCGACCCCCTGCGTGACAGGCAGGTATTCTAACCAGCTGAACTACCGCTCCAAAATTTACAAGTGGTGGTCGCTACAAGGCTCGAACTTGTGACATCTACCTTGTAAGGGTAGCGCTCTACCAACTGAGCTAAGCGACCAAACTTTAGATATAGTTATGTATTATTAGGGAAACATCGAATAAAAGTGGTGACCCCTAGGGGACTTGAACCCCTGTAGCCACCGTGAAAGGGTGGTATCCTAACCGCTAGATGAAGGGGCCACTTCTACTTTTCTAAATGGTGACCCGTGTTGGATTCGAACCAACGGCCCATTCCTTAAAAGGGAATTGCTCTACCAACTGAGCTAACGGGTCAAAACAATGATACTATTAAATAACACTCTCTATATAAAAGAGCGAAATTATATTTTATTTACGCCCTTTTGTCAAGGCTTTGTAATGAATTTTTATAAAATTTTCGCCAACAATTCTAATGCCTTTTGAGAACTAGTTTTTTGAATCTCCTCTCTACTTCCTCCAAATAAATATCTTTCTATCACTGGAAATTCTCCTAATTTCTGCACTCCTATAAAAATAGTTCCAACAGGTTTTTCTATACTTCCTCCACCTGGTCCTGCTATCCCGCTTGTAGCAATTGCATAATCAGCTCCAAAAACCTTCAATACCCCTATTAGCATCTCACTCACAACCACTTCACTCACTGCACCATATCTTTTGAGATTTTCTTCACTCACTCCTAAAATTCGATGCTTGATGTCATTAGCATAGCTAATAATTCCTCCATCATAAACATCAGAAGCTCCTGATATTGAAGTGAATTGATAGGCTAAAAGTCCGCCTGTGCAACTCTCTGCGGTTGTAACTTTTTTTTTATTTTCTCTCAATATGGCAATGATACATTCATTCAAGCTGTCTAAAAACATAACTTTATTCCCAAAAATTAGCCTCATTGCCTCAAAAGCTTGTAAAACCTCGCTACCTTCTAGAAAAATTCCATCTCCTTTTAAAGATATGCGCACATCAAAACATTCAATATGAGGACGAGATAACAAAATCGCAGAATCATTATCAATGCCTAAAAATATTAAAGATTTTTTCATTCTCGTTTCCTTTTAATATAGGTTATAATCAAATTATACACGAGCTAAGGAGATAGAATGTCAAAACAAAATTCCATCATCACAAATCGTCCTGAATCCACACAAGATCAAAAATCCATTTACAACAAAAAGGGCAAACTCAAAGAATCTTTCTATACCAAAGAAATGATAAAACTACAAATCGAACTTCTCAAGCTCCAAAACTGGGTTAAAAATACTTCCAAGAAAATAGTCATCATTATGGAAGGTAGAGATGGTGCGGGAAAAGGGGGAACTATCAAAGCCTTGAGCGAACATCTAAATCCTAGAGGATGTAGAATTGTAGCTCTACAAAAACCCACTGAAGTAGAAAAATCTCAATGGTATTTTATGCGCTATATCAGCACTCTTCCTAGTGGGGGAGAAATTGTATTTTTTGATAGGAGTTGGTATAACCGTGCTGGAGTAGAAAAAGTAATGGGTTTTTGCACTCAAGAAGAGTATAAACAGTTTATTTATCAAGTCTCCAATCTTGAACAAATGCTTATTTCAAGCGGCATTATTCTTTTTAAATATTTTTTGAATGTAAATCAAGATGAACAAAAACGTAGAATCAAAAATCGAAAAACTGATCCATTAAAAATGTGGAAACTCAGTCCGATTGATTCTAAATCTTTACAATTATGGGATGAGTATTCTGAAGTATTTGAAAAGATGTTTTCTAGAACTCACACTCCCTATGCACCCTGGATAATTGTAGATTCAAACGATAAAAAACTCGCTAGAATAAATATCGCTAGAGATATACTTAGTAAAATAGATTATGAGGGGAAAAATCCAACAAAAGTATGTCTATTAGCTGATCCAAACATTATTCACCCCTACTCACAAAATGGTTATTAGAGCTATTGCAAGGATTTATATTCCTTTTAATAATATTCCCCACATTTTTTCTACAACATCATCATCTAAGTGTAATGTTTGTTTGCTATAAAGAAAATCAAAAATATCTTGTTGTTCAAAAATATTTCCTTTTAAACAATGCGGATGTCCCAACAAAAAAGCTCTTCCAAGACTAATTTTTTTTTCTAATGCTTCTCCACAAACAAAACAACTCTTCCCTTTATCATCTCTGCCTTCAAATCCCAAAAGTTCAGCATACATTTCCAAAGCTACACGTAATGGATTTTGAACTTTGAGTTTTTGTGCTCCATCTTCAAGCATTTCAAAATAAAATCTGTCCAATTCATAAACATCAAAAAGATGGCTATGCAACATTTGAATAAATCTTTGCCATACATAAACACGGCTCAAATCACTTTCCCATCGATATCCTAAATGTATTACATTTCGAAGCCTTGGCAAAAATATACCGTTGCTTTCCTCTTCAAAATCTATTTTTTTTCCTAGGTGAATAATGCTATGTCTGGCTCCATAAAATCTATACAGCCTTTTAAGAGAATTATGAGTGAGGATATGAACAATAATATCTTCATTTTTTAGGGGAATTGTCTTTAGAACATAGCCTTGCAAATATACTCCTATAAATATCAGTTTTACTTAAAAATAAAATGACTATAATCAATAATTCAAATTTTATTCAAGGATGTCTTTGAGTGATTTTATCCAAGCCTCTATAAGATCGAGCAAACAAATCATTGAAATGTTATCGCAAAGAAAACCTCAGTACATGAAAAAACATCGCATAGGTGCAGGAGGAGATATTAGCTTAGGAGCTGATTTATTAAGTGAAGAAATCTTTATGGAATATTTTTTGGAACTAGGAAGTGTTGATTCTGAAGAATCGGGCTATATTCAGGGGAAAGGCAGTGATATTATTGTTTTAGATCCTTTAGATGGGAGTGATAATTATCTCTCTAATATTCCATATTATGGTGCTTCTATAGCTCTTTGTGATGAAAATAGGCATACCAAAGAAGCTATTGTTATTAATTTTTGCACTCAAATTGCTCATTATAGCGATGGAAATGGTATCAAGTATATTAATTTAAACTCTGATCTGGAGATATCAAAAAACCAAACTCTTCCAAAATGTGGGATTTTTGAAAAATCTTATTCTAACCCGCTATTATGCACAAAAATGTACGAACAAAAAATGAAATTTCGCTCACTTGGAGCTATAGCACTTTCATTGGCATCTGCTCACGATGTGAATTTTGTATTTTTTGCGGGAAATATCAGAGAATACGATTGTAAAGCCGGATTGTTTTTATGCAATGGATTATGGATAAAAAAATCGGATAGTTTTTTACTCGTAAGCAAAAATAAGCAAATCTTTGATATTATTACGAAAATTGCGGAGGATTGAAAATGGGTTTTGCAGATTTTTTAAAAAATCTCAAAAAAGACGAAAAAAAATCATCACAAAAAGATGCGAGTAATCACTGGATAAAATGTCCTGGTTGTGCCGCATTGATGTATCACAAAGAAGTCTTTTCTCAATCTCAAGTGTGTCCTAAATGTAATTATCATTTCAGAATCTCAGCCACCCATAGAATAGAGCTTTTGTGCGATGAAGGAAGTTTTGTTGAATATGACAAAACACTCAAGCCGATTGATCCGCTGAAATTTGTAGATAAAGAAAGCTATCAACAAAGAATTAAAAAATATGAAAGCAAAACAGGACGTCCAAGCTCTGTTATATCTGGTGAAGCTAGTATCAATAACAAAACCCTACAAATTGTGGTATTTGACTTTGAATTTATGGGAGGGAGTTTAGGCTCTGTGGAAGGTGAAAAAATTGTACGTTCCATAGATCGTGCTATTGCCAAAAAACAAGCTTTGCTAATTGTTTCCACTAGCGGTGGAGCAAGAATGCAAGAATCTACCTATTCTCTTATGCAGATGGCAAAAACTAGTGCAGCACTCAACAGGCTCAGCAAAGCTCGATTGCCTTTTATATCTTTGCTTACCGACCCTACTTTTGGTGGCGTGAGTGCTTCATTTGCGTTTTTAGGAGATATTATCATTGCAGAACCTGGTGCAATGATAGGATTTGCAGGGGCTAGAGTTATCAAACAAACTATCGGTGCAGATCTTCCTTCAAATTTTCAAACTGCAGAGTTTTTACTTGAACATGGGCTCATTGATATGGTTGTCCCTAGAAAAGAGTTGAAAAAAACTTTGAGCGATATTATTGGTATGCTTAATCCGAATTATGAAATGCAACCTATACTCGATCACTAAACCTAGCGATGATTGGAGAGCACCCATCATTCACTACCAAAAACAGTGTAAGCAATTTGGCACAACATTAACAATTAAAGATATCATAAATAACGATATTATAAATGCCCAAAAAATCTCTCAAAAAAACGCTCAAAAATCCTACACAAAAGCCCTTTTACCTTATCTTGCTGGAGATATAAATATCTCTTTGCACCCAAATGGAAAAATGCGAGATACTTTTGCTTTTGCTGAACTGATAAAAAATTACAATAAAATCAATTTTTTTATTGGTGGTGCATATGGATTTGAAGAGGAGTTTGTGAAAAAAACAACCTCTATTAGTTTAAGTTTGCTTACTTTTAGCCACAAGATCGCAAAAATCATTCTTTGCGAACAAATCTATCGTGCTTTAAGCATTATCCATAATCATCCATACCACAAATAGGAGATGACATTGAAAAAAGAAACTCTGAAATATTTCGAACAGATACTCAAAGATAGAATCAATGAAATCAGTTCAAATATCGATATGCGAAATATTTCCTTAAAAGAACTCAATAATTCTAATCTCAAAGATCAGAGCGATATTGTATCAGCAAACTTACAAGGTCAGCTTGATTTTTTGATTATCCAAAAACACGGATTAGAATTACAAGATATAATGAGTTCATTGCAGAAAATCAAGAATGAAACTTATGGTATTTGCGAAATGTGTGATGATGAAATTGATATAGAAAGACTCAAAATCAAACCTCATGCTAAATACTGTATCAAATGTCGTGAATTGCACGAAAAGTCTAAAAACAGGGGTGAGAAATGAAATTTAAATATTATATTATGTTTGCTGTTTTATTTATCATTGCTACAGCTATATATATTTATAGCCTAAATAGTGGTAGCTATACCCTATCAGCATCACATCAAGGGGAATCTCTCAATTTACCTATCGCAATATGGGTAGCTATTATCGTGTTAGTATTTTTTGTGATTTCTCTAATTTTTTTCTTAGGCGAGTGGATAAGAGGTTTGCTCACAAAATATTACAACAACAGAGACTTTGAAAAAATTATTCATCAAATCATTGAACAAAATACAAGAAAAAATCCTCCAAAAGAAACTTATAAAAACCATCATTTTGATCTACTTTCAAAGATACTTGCTAGATTTGATTTAAAGGCAAATCTAAATTCCCAAAATAGCACTTATAGCAAAATAGACAAGCTTTTTGAAGCTTATAAGCAAATAGACAAGGGTATCGAACAAGATATTAAAAAGTATGATTTATCTGAAGATAATGAATTTTTTATCAAAAACACTCAAAATAAAATTTCAAAAGATACCAAATTTGCTCTTGATGTTTTGAAGGGAACATTAAGTACTGATTTGAAGAAATATGCCTTCATTGCAATTGTTCAAAACTCAAGTGATAAAGAAATTCAAAAGGCTTTGGAACTCTCAAGAAGCTTTCTTGATAAAGAAATGCTCAGAGAGCTATTTGTAGCATACTCACAAAATCGAGCCACATTTGAAATAGATAATATCACCAAGTTATGTAAAAGTGTTCAATATGCAGAAATAAACTATCTAAGACTTGCCAAAGAATCCAAGCCATTTTTATCCCCAGATATGTGGCTAAAAATTTTTGGAAAACTTGCAAACAATGACGAAAAAGCTGAAAAAGCTTACTTATACGCACTCATAGATCTTGAAATGATAGAGCAAGCCAAAGAAAGACTTTCCACACACAATAAAGATGATTTTCTCATTATTAATGCTTATCTTGAACTTAAAAAAATGGGTAGAAACTATCCTGTAAATCTTTTTTTTGGAATACAATAATCAAATCACTCATCTTTTGATGAGTAGTGTTTGGGTTTGGAGCATTTGTTAGAACCACATCCGCAACTAGATTTTTTTCTTCCCAAAATCCTATAAATAACAATTCCAATGACAAATACAACCAACAAGATACCAAAAATATCAATCAACTGCATCCTTATACCTCGCCTTATTAAATATGAATGAGTATATCACTTTTTGTATAATTCTGATAGAATACGGGAGCTGATTTCAACCAACCAAAAGGGACTAGAGATGACAAAAGAGATTAAGAAAGTAGTTTTGGCTTATTCGGGCGGGCTTGATACAAGTGTTATTCTAAAATGGCTACAAGAACAATATAAATGCGAAGTAATCACTTTTACTGCAGATATTGGACAAGGCGAGGAGGTTGAACCCGCTAGAGAAAAAGCCAAAAGACTAGGAATAAAATCCGAAAATATTTTCATTCAAGATCTCAGAGAGGAATTTGTCCGTGATTTTGTATTTCCAATGTTTAGAGCTAATACGATTTATGAAGGAGAATACCTTCTAGGAACCAGTATTGCACGTCCTTTGATTGCAAAAAAACTTGTGGAAATTGCCAAAAAAGTGAATGCTGATGCTATATCACATGGTGCAACAGGAAAAGGAAACGATCAGGTTCGATTTGAATTAGGTGCTTATGCCTTAAATCCTGATATAAAAATCATCGCACCATGGAGAGAGTGGGATCTAAACTCTAGAGAAAAACTTTTGAACTATGCTGATAAAGCAGGAATACCTATAGAAAAAAAAGGTAATAAATCACCTTATTCTATGGATGCGAATCTTTTGCACATCTCTTATGAGGGGCAGATATTAGAAGATCCAAGCATAGAGCCACAAGAGGATATGTGGCGATGGACAACCTCTCCTCTACAAGCACCCGATATTCCTGAAAGCATTACAATAGAATTCAAAAATGGCGATCCTGTAAGTATTGACAATAAACCCTTAAGTCCTGCAAAACTACTAGAAAGGCTCAATGAGTTAGGCGGTAAACATGGTATAGGAAGACTTGATCTTGTAGAAAATCGCTATGTAGGAATGAAATCTAGAGGATGTTATGAAACCCCTGGTGGCACTATTATGCTCAAGGCTCATCGAGCTATTGAGTCACTTTGTCTAGATAGGGAAGAAGCTCATCTAAAAGATGAAATAATGCCAAAATATGCTTCTCTAATTTACAACGGATATTGGTTTTCTCCAGAAAGAGAAGCTCTTCAAGCTTTGATAGATAAGACACAAGAAAAAGTAGAAGGAAAAGTTTATCTTAAGCTATATAAAGGTAATGTAATTATTACAGGAAGAGAATCCAAAAACTCATTGTTTAGCCAAGCTTATAGCACTTTTGAAGAAGATAGTGTTTATAATCAAAAAGACGCACAGGGTTTTATCAAGCTAAATGCCTTACGTTTTATCATTGCTGGAAAACTCAAAAAATAACTCTTAACACTTCGAATTCGAAGTGTTTCTTAAACTTTATATTTAAAACTCAAAGATTCTCTTTTTTTTCCAAAATCACTTATTAGAGCTTCATAAATACGCATTCCAAAAAGCAATACAAGCCAAGAAATGTATACCCAGAGCATCAAAATCAATAGCACAGAAACCGAACCATATAGAGTTGGATAAGTCTTATTGTAAGACACATAATACACAAAAGCCCATTTAAGAAAATACCACAGACTTGCACTCAAACAAGAAGTGAGCAATAATAATTTTTTATTCAATCGTTTATTTGCAGAAATCTTAAAAAGGATTAAAAATAACAAGCAAGTTGCCAACCATGCAAGCACATTGGCGAAAATACTTATATTTTGTTTATTTTTAAAAACCCCCTGAACTTCAGCACTAAAATAAATCAATATTGAAATACCTGCCGGAAAAACCGCCATCATTACCAAATAAACTATCAAAGATTCAAAAAATCTTCTGGGTTTAGAGTTGAAAACTTTCGAAGTAATAAATTCATAGTTGCGAAAAAACATCAGCGAAGTAAATAAAACATATACAAAACCTATTGTTCCTATTTTGGAGCTGTTTTGAACAAAAGTATCAAAAAATGATACAATCACTCCGGTATAATCTGGAAGAATGTTTGAAAGTATCAACGCTTTAAATTCGTTGAATTTATTTTGGAAATTAGGAAATTTTAACACGATAGAAAAAAGGATTAGAAGCAAGGGAATCATCGCAAAAACAGTATAAAAGCTGAGCGAAGAAGCATAATAAAACATGGCCTGTTCATGAGTTAGGAAATTTACAACTTCTTTAATTTTATCTTTAAATACGATAGAAAAATTTCTAATAACAGCAAATTTCATCAATGACAAACACTAGCGATGCTTAATCCATAAGATTTTATCATATCTACATCTGTTTGGGGAGCATCTCCTTTTGCTGTAAGATAATTCCCAAGCACTACTGCATCAATACCACAATCAAATAAGGCTTTTTGATCTCTACCAAAAACAACTTCTCTACCCCCTGCAATCATCAATCGTACCTTAGGCAGAAACTCTCTAGCTAAAACCACGCATTCTAGTGCCTCTTCACGACTTAATGTCTGTTGTTTAATGGGAAGAGCAGGATTTTGAATAAAAAAATTAATCGGTGTAGAATGCGGGGAAAGTATCTGTAATGCTTTTAAAAGCTCTATTCTGTCCCCCCAACTTTCTCCTAATCCAAATATTCCTCCGCTACACAACCCAAGCCCTGCACTAAGTGCATTTTCACAGGTTTCAAATCTCTCATTCCAAGGATGGGTGGTGCAAATATTGGGGAAAAAATTTTTCGAAGTCTCTAAATTATGGTTATAACTATCTACGCCATTTTTTTTCAAATATACCAAAGAATCCAAGTCAGCTCTTCCACAACAAGCAATAATATGCAAATCCAATCCATCATCTTTGATCATTTTTGCTATTTTAGCAATATACTCACATTTTTTATCATCCAATCCTCGTCCTGCAGTTACCAAACAAAAGCCCAACGCCCCATATTCTTTCAATAAACGAGCTTCTTTGAGCACAATATCAGCATCTTTAAATTTGTATTTTTCAATATCAGCGTGATAATGTGAGCTTTGTGTGCAATATCCACAATCTTCACTACAATTTCCACTACTAACATTTGAAATTGAACACAAAAATATCCCTTTATCCATATTAAAACCTTCCTTTATTTTTCAATCTAATTATAACAAATAAAGGCTGTAAGCCAAAAATCATTTAAATCCTACAAAGAATCTAAAACATCCTTGGCATGTCCTTTGGCTTTTATATTATAAAATATTTTTTCTATGCGTCCATCTTGACCTATGATAAAACTAGATCGTATGATTCCAAAAACTTCCTTCCCATACATCATCTTTTTACCA
Source organism: Helicobacter cappadocius (assembly GCF_030688855.1). Taxonomy (GTDB): domain Bacteria; phylum Campylobacterota; class Campylobacteria; order Campylobacterales; family Helicobacteraceae; genus Helicobacter_J; species Helicobacter_J cappadocius. Next base: position 26,518 of record NZ_JAUYZK010000004.1, read on the forward strand.
TACGCTCCATAGCTTGTCGCGACAGCTTTATCAGTATCACTAAGCAGAATGTGTTTAAGCTCTTTATTTTGTATGAATTTTTTATGACTTTTAGTGCTATCAGGACTGATGCCAACAACAACTGCACCTTTTTTTTCAAATTCATCTATCATTTCTGTAAAATCAAGTGCTTCAATTGTGCATCCTGGTGTATTGTCTTTGGGATAAAAATATAAAATAACTTTTTTTGAAATCAAATCCGTAAGAGCGATTTCAACATCATCTTGATTTTTTAACTTAAAAAAAGGGGCTTTATCGCCTATTTCTAACTTCATTTAAATCCTTTAATATAAAATAACAGCCACATTCTGTGGTCCATGAACTCCAAAAACTGTCTGAAGTTCTATATCAGCAGTCCTAGAAGGACCAGCAATAAAAAGCATATTTGTGGGTAAAACCCCATTTTTTGATTGTTTTTTGAGTATTTCTGTGCCTTCAAACAAATTGCTAACGATATTGTTTTTATCAAGCAAGATCAAACAATTAGGTGTTATCAAAGATGCTAAACGGGGAGAAGAAGGAGTTGAAACAATCCCTATAATACCTAGGTTGGCTACCCCGCATACTGCCTTTATAATTGAAGTATCAATACCAAAAAGTTCTGAACGCATTGTTTCTACATCTTTGTCATAAGCAATTTTTTCAAACCCTCCCCCCAAAGTAGAGATATCAAAAGGGATATCCAAGCTATAGAGGATTTTTTTGCTTCCCATCTCTTCTAAAATTCCTTGAATATCATCGCCTAAGCTTTGTTTTTCAGATAAGAGGACTTTTGCACGATTATTAGATTGGAGACGTTTATATTCTTCAATCAAATCTACATTTTCATACTTAAGAATATCTTTAAAATAAGGAATATTATCTTTTGGAATATGATTTTTGCCCAAAGCATTTTGAACACGTTTTAATATTTCTGTCTTACTCATAAACAACCCCCTTCATATGTTTAATTTTATGATGCAAGGTAGCGTTGATTTTAGGAAAGGTGCGACAAGATGTCCAGTTTTTCAGTCCTGGCAAAATATGTTGAGTCATTTTCATTAGTGGTGAAAATGCCCTAGCTGACCACAAAAGTATCCTCCATTTCACTCCACTAGTAGCTAGAGAAGAAAACATCTGCATAGCCATTTTTTCAGCTTTGTTCTGATGGATATTTGCATAACCTTTCACGCCTCCTCTACCTTCTTTTACCTTTTCACTTCTAATGTCTCTTATAAGCTCTGCTAAAGGTATTTTTACAGGGCAAACCTCACTGCATCTTCCACATAGGCTACAGAGATTCACCATATACCCACAATTATCCAACCCAAATAGTTGTGGAGAAATAACCTCTCCAATAGGTCCAGGATAAGTAGATAAATAAGCATGTCCTCCTATTTTATCATATACAGGACAGTGGTTGAGACAAGTTCCACAACGAATACAGCTCAAAGATCGATAATAATGCTCATCAGATAAAATATTAGATCGATTATTATCAAGCATCACAATATGAACTTCTTTTGGACCATCGAGTTCGCCTTCTTTTCTAGGACCTGTAATAATATTATTATAACAAGTGATAGAAGCCCCTACAGCACTAGGAACAAGCAAGGTATCCAAAATAGAAGCATCTTCAAAACTTTCTATAACCTTTTCGATCCCGCAAATTGCTACATGAATATCACAAGCTGTAGTACTCATCCTCCCATTGCCTTCATTTTCTACCAACCAAATTGCACCTTCATTTGCAATGGCAAAATTCACTCCAGATAGACCCATTTTAAAGTCTTTGAATTCCTCTCTTAGATGTTTTCTTGCAATAGCATTAAGCTTTTCAGGTTCTGATTCAAGCTTAGATCCCAACTTGTCGGCAAAAATTTCGCCTATCTGATAACGATTTTTATGAATAGCTGGAGCCACAATATGCACAGGAGGCTCATCAATAAGTTGAATAATGAGTTCCCCAAGATCTGTTTCTGTTGCAAGGATTCCTTTTTCTTTAAGATACTTATTGAGGTGGATTTCCTCACTAGCCATAGACTTACCCTTTAGTATCTTGGAGACTTGCTTTTGTATTGCTAGATTATAAATGATTTCATTAGCTTCTTGAGCGTTATTTGCCCAATGAATATGAAAACCATTTTTTAAAGCATTTGCCTCAAATCTCTCTAAAAATTCATCTAAATGTGAGAGTGCTTTTATCTTAACTGCCTTCCCAAGCTCTCTTAATCCTTCCCAATCAGTGTATCTAGCCTTGATAAGATTTTTACGATTGGTTTTAAGAGTACTCATCACGGATTTGAGATTTTTTCTAAGTTGGGTATCAGAAAGTTTCTTGGTTATGGTGTCTTCATATTGTTCATTAGAATGAAATAAAGAGTTATCACTCATCTCAAATCTCCTTCGCTGATACCAACTCTTTTAGCTAGAAAATCATACAGATGCTCTGTTTTTACCTTTGATCCCATTTTTTCCATAGCTCCACTGATATTGAGCAAACATCCAGCATCGCCAGCAATCAAATAATCAATATTTTTAGAATGAATATCTGCAATCTTTTCATTAACCATTGCTTGAGAAATTTCAGGCTCTTTTACGCTAAATGTTCCACCAAATCCGCAACATTCTTCTTCTCTTTCAAGTTCAATAAGCTCAACATTTTTAAGACTTCTCAAAAGTGATTTGGAAGATTCTATACTTTTAGCCACTCGCAAAGCGTGGCAATTTGAATGCCAAGTGATCTTGATAGGCATTCCTTTATCTTCATATCTCACTCCTAGTTTTTTATCCAAAAATTCGCTGAGTTCAAAAATTCTCTCACAAAAGTCCTCTGCCCTCTTATAATCCTTATGCCCTTCAAAAAGCTCTAAATAATCGTGCTTCATCATACCCGCACAAGAGCCACTAGGAACAATAATAGGATAATCTCCTTCAAACAAATTAATGTTATACAGGGCAACTTTTCTACTCTCATCATAATAACCTGAGTTATAACTTGGCTGTCCGCAACAAGTTTGGTCTTTTTTAAATACGACTTCTACCCCTTCTTTTTGAAGGAGCTTTATTGCATTCACACAAGTATCACTATAAGCAATCCCGCCTAGACAGGTAGAAAAAAAATAGACCTTCAAAATTATCTCCTTTTAAGATTTAGTATAAATATATCCTAAAAAGCATAAAAAAATCCGTAGCAAAATCTTTGAGTTATTTTGCTTAATATCATTTTTGATACATAATTACACAAAATTAATTAGAAATAATTTTTATCATCTAAAAAATAAAATGCTACTAGGTGTTTTGGCTATACTCTTAGAAAAATTACAAACTAGAAGAAATAACAAAACTAAGGAAAAATAGATGGAGTACACACAGATTTATAACCCTTTAGATAACATTTGGCTAAGTGCCTTTGTGGCATTTTTACCTATATTACTTTTTTTTATTTCGCTAATTGTGCTAAAACTCAAAGGCCATACTGCAGGATTTATAACAGTGGTCTTCTCGGCAATTATCGCTATTTTTGTGTATGATATGCCCATAGATATGGTTGGATCTGCTTTTGGATATGGTTTCTTATATGGATTGTGGCCGATTGCTTGGATCATTGTAGCAGCAATCTTTCTATACAAATTATCTGTAAAATCAGGATATTTTGATATTTTGAGAGAAAGTATTCTCTCTATAACCCCTGATCATAGAATATTGGTTATATTGATAGGGTTTTGTTTTGGAGCATTCTTAGAAGGAGCAATAGGTTATGGCGGACCTGTGGCAATTACTGCGGCTATACTCGTAGGATTGGGGTTGCGTCCTTTATACGCGGCTGGATTATGTATGATTGCAAATACTGCTCCTGTAGCCTTTGGTGCAGTTGGAATTCCCATTATTGCAATGGCAGGAGTAGTAAATGTACCAGCTGCGGATATTTCAGCTATGGTAGGCAGAATGCTACCTCCTTTGACATTATTTGTTCCATTCTTTATTGTATTTCTAATGGATGGCTATAAGGGGATTAAAGAAACTTTTCCTGCCATAGTAGTTGCGGCGGGTTCTTTTGCGATAGTGCAGTATTTTTCTTCCAATCATCTAGGACCAGAACTTCCTGATATTATTTCAGCAATTGTTTCTATTGTAGTAACGACAATTTTCTTAAAATTCTGGCAACCTAAGAAAATTTTCCGCACTGATGGAAAAGAAGAAATAAAACCAGAAAACAAACACCATATCTGCAAAGTTATCGTTGCTTGGATACCTTTTGTACTCCTCATAATCACTATTTTTATTTGGACACAACCTGCATTTAAAGAGCTATTCAAGCCAGATGGAGTTTTGGCATTTACAAATTTTTCATTTGAGTTTCACAATATCAGCCAACAAATAATACAAACCCCTCCTGTAGTAACTGAAGAAAAACCTATAGGAAAAGTTATATTCTCACTTCCGCTTATCAATGCTACAGGAACTTCTATCTTTGTTGCTGCGCTTTTGAGTATATTTATTCTTAGAGTCAAACCAAAAGAAGCTTTAGGAGTATTTGGAGAGACTCTCAATGAAATGAAATTCCCTATACTTACCATTGGACTTGTGCTTTCTTTTGCTTTTATATCAAACTATAGTGGTATATCAGCAACCCTTGCACTTGCACTTGCCAACACTGGACATGCTTTTACCTTTTTCTCACCGATTATTGGATGGATTGGGGTTTTCCTAACAGGTAGCGATACAAGTTCAAATCTTCTATTTGGAACACTTCAACAACTTACAGCAAGACAACTTGGAATTCCTGAAGTGTTGTTTTTAGCAGCAAATTCTGTAGGCGGAGTAGTAGGAAAAATGATCAGTCCTCAAAGTATTGCAGTTGCTTGTGCTGCAGTAGGACTTGTGGGTAGAGAATCAGAATTATTTAGATTTACTGTGAAGTATTCAGTTTTCTTTGTGGTTGCTATAGGGGTTATTACAACCTTTATAGCTTACGTTATTCCCCAAATCATTCCCTAAAATTTAGGGAATGATTTTATTCTTGCATTACTTGTGCTAGAAGTTCTAAAGAACGGATTCTTTTATCTTGATCATAAATATCACAAGTGAATATAAATTCATCTGCCTGTGTGTTGCAAAGAAGCGATGATAAGAATTTTTTAGCATTGCTCTTTTCTCCTATAACCATTTGTGAAAGTAGGCTTAAAACAGATACTTTTTCATTTGGATTCCAATCAATATCCAAAAATGGCACAGGGGGCTTAAGTCTCAAGCTGCCATCTCTAAAAAGAGATAAAGCTCTTTGATAAGAACTACTCGCTAAAAATAAAGCTTCTTCTTGAGTAGGTGCCAAAGATGAGGGTAAAGCAACAATGGCATAAGGTTTTTCCAACATCTCAGAAGGAATAAAATTTTCTCTGTAAAGTTTAAGTGCTTCTAAAAGATATTTAGGTGCAAAATGAGAAGCAAACGCATAAGGTAATCCTTTTTTTGCAGCCATTTGTGCACTATAAAGACTTGAACCAAGTAAGTAGAGTGGAACTTTTGTATTGTATCCAGGTATTGCTTTTACTTTCGAAGTTTCAGTATTACCTAGAAAATCCTCCAAATTTTGGAACTCTTCAAAAAAGTTTTCATCGCTAAACATCCTCTCTTTTCTTACTAGCAATGCACTTTCATAATTTCCACCTCTAGCCCTACCAACGCCTAGATCTATACGATTTCCATAAATCTCTTGAAGTGTGCCAAATTGTTCTGCAACAACCAAAGGAGTATGATTTGGCAACATAATTCCACCAGATCCAACGCGGATAGTTTTAGTATTTGAAGCAATATAGCTAATAAGTACAGGCGTAGCAGAACAAGCAATACCGTCCATATTATGATGTTCTGCCAACCAAAATCTCTTAAATCCTAGCTCTTCTGCTTTTTTTGCCATGAAGAGAGAATTTTTGAAAGCTTCCTGAATAGAGCCATTATGCAACACTGGAACAAGATCAAGAAAAGAAAAGGGAATATTATTGAGAGACATTTTATCTCCTAGTTTTTAAATATCAAAATCTTAGAATATTTACTCAAAATAGTAGTAAAATTATTAAAAGGCTATAGAAATTTTCAATTAAATATTAAAATAAGTATGAATATGAAACAAATACATAACTATCTTGATAGGAGTTTGATTCTTTTCCATAAGTGTATAAAGGTATCTTTGCTCCTAGTTCAACAAAATGAACTTGATCAAAAGTCCCACTGATTCCAAAATTCAATAAATTTGCATAACCCAACACAAAAGCCTTGTCCTCTTCTGTTGTTTGAACAACATTTGAATGTTGAAAATATCCAAAACCAACTCCACCATAAACACCAACAGCATTACCTTTATAATAAAAGAAATTTGCCAAAACATCTAGATTTAAACTAAAAAGTGAAGAAGTAACAGTGTCCAATCCTGAGGGTTTTATAGACATCATATAATCAAGATAAGTTCTTAAACCAACATATTTTATAGGCATATACTCATAGCCACCTCGTATATCCCAAGCAAAAGCCTTATAAGAATTTGCATCATCTTTTTTACCACCAATAACCTTGGCCACCTCTGAGGCTCCAAAGCCTCCACCAACGAAAATAAAATTTTTTTGTTCATCTTCTTGTGGCGAAGAATTCTTATCTTCTGCACTCAAAGTACAAAAGATACTTACAAAGGTGATAAAGAAAATAGATAAAGTTTTTTTCATTTCCAACTCTAGATAAAAATTTATTTATTATACTGAATTTTTAAAAAAATACCCATGATTTTAGCATGGGTATTTAAAACTTATCTCCTTCTTTTGGTTTATAGAACTTCTTAATGCGATCATCAAGAGGAGCCAAAAGACAATAAAAAACCGGAACAATTAACAAGCTTAGAAGCATGGATACGATCAAACCACCTGTCATAGCAATACCAATTGGGGATTTCATTGCAGAACCATCTCCAGTAGCAATAGCTAGAGGTAGCATACCGCAAACCATCGCTATTGTCGTCATAAGAATAGGACGAAGTCTAGATTCCCCAGCGAGTATGATTGCTTGATATACATTATTCCCTTCTTTTCGTTTTTCATTTGCAACATCAATAAGTAAGGTAGCATTTTTACCCACCATACCAATGAGTAATATCAGACCCATCATAGAAAACATACTCAAAGGTTGCCCAACAAGTCCGAGTGCAAAAAATGCACCCGAAAAACTCAATGGCATTGTAATCATAATAATAAGTGGCTCTAAAAGAGATTCATAAAGTGCTGCCAAAATCAGATAAATCAAAATAAACGCCGTAGCAACAGCAACTCCAAACGCCTGACCTGTTTCAGCCAAGTTATCAGCATCTCCACCAAAAGCAATACTTGCACCTGGTGATAACCACTCTGAAGACTTAGAAGTTACAAGTTTAAGAACATCTCCAAGCGAAACTCCTGAACCCTTTATTGGATCGCCATATACAGTTACGCTTCTTTGTCTATCATAGCGAGTAATATTAGAAGGAGTGAGATCTTCTTTTATATCAACAAGACCGTCTAGAAACATCAATTTACCATCTTTGTTTTTAATCTGAAGACGTTTAATATCTTCAACTGAAACTCTTTTATTATCAGGAACTCTGATGGTAATATAATATTCTTTTCCATTTTCCTTAAAATACGCAGCTTGATTTTCTCCAGAAAAAGCTGCATTTACAACCTTTCCTATGTCTTGAGCAGTGATGCCATACTTATTTGCATTTTGTCTCAAAACAGTGAGTTGATATTGAGGCTGCATATCTGATGTGCTTGTATGGTAATTTCCAAATTTTCCCTTAAGTTCTGGGCTATTAAGTAGAAAATCACGCAATTTTGCCACACTTTCATCTACTAACTTTTCAGTAGGTGCAAAAATATAAGCTTGGAATGAAGAGTTATCTCCTCCACCAATAAGCGGCACTTCAGATGGAATAATGGAAGTCATTACCTTTGCTTCAGGCATTGCATTAAGGGTCTTTCGTACTTCATCCATAATCTCAAACTGACCTTTTTTACGTTCTTTTTCAGGTTTAAGTTTTACATAAATTTTTGATTTAAATACACTTTGTATTTTGCCATATCCAACTTGAATAGTCGTAAAATCAACATCTGGACGCTTTTGTATCTCTTTTTGAAAATCTACAGTTCTTCTTTGCATATCATAAATACTGATTCCAGGCTTAGTTTGAATCCAAACATAAAACTGTCCCCTATCCTCCTTGAGCATAAAATCCGTTCCCAACTTACCAGCGACAAAAATGGAACCAAAAAATACTGCAAATACTAAGACAATGATTATAATTTTGTTGTTCAATACTTTTTGGAGTATCTTCATATACACATTTTCCATTCCTTTGAAAAACGGCTCACTCCAATGATAAAAACGTGATTGTTTTGGATTAACTATCAAAGAACTTACCATAGGAATAATGGTAATAACCACCACATAAGAAATAGCAATTGCAAGAGCGACGGTTACTCCAAAGCTCTGGAAAAATCTTCCAACAATCCCTGTCATATTACCTACGGGGATAAACACAGAGAGCAACATCGCGGAAATAGCAATGATGGCGAACCCTATCTCCCGCACTCCTTCATATGCAGCCTCACGTTTGGTCATACCTGCCTCTAGCTTCTTGTGAATATTCTCAATAACAACAATGGCATCATCAATGATAATACCAATAGAAAGCGTGAGTGCGACCATAGTAAGCATATTCAAAGAATATCCCATCATTTGAACCAATGCAAATGTACCCATTACTGATATGGGAATACTGATAGCAGAAACGATAGTAATTGTAAAATTTCTCAAAAATAAAAATACAACAGAAACAGCAAGAATACCTCCTAACATCAAGTCAAATTCAATGTCTTTGATAGAAGAACGAATATACTCTGTTGTATCTAAAAATGGTTTTATCTCATAGCCTGGACTTGCAGCCTTAATAAGAGGAAGTTCTTTATATACCCCATCAGCTATATCAACTTCATTTGCACCAGATATTTTTTGAACTTCAAAAATAACACCTGGCTTATCTCCGAATGCAGCATAAGTCGTATCTTCTTCAATGCCATCTTCAATCACGGCAATATCACTTAATTTTACATTACTTGCAACTCGAATGTTGGCAACTTGATCAATTTTGTAACTATTAGCATCAGTAAGAATAGAAAAGTCTTTCTGTCCATTTACAATCCTACCACCATCAACTTCAAGGTTCTCTGATCCAAGTGTATTCCACAAATCAGCATAAGTGATACCATATTTGTTCATAAGCGTAGGATCAGCATAAATTCTAATTTGACGCTCACGATAACCATTAAGTTGCACACCTCCAACTCCATATATCTTTTGCAACATTGGTTTTATGATATTTTCAGAATGTTTCATTAAGTTTGGAATCGGTATTTTGTCACTACTCACAAATAAAGAAATAATAGCCTGTCCATTAGTGTCAAATTTATCCATGGAAGGTTGATTGATATTAGGATCATCAAAACTAACAGATGAAACTTTATTAATAACATCATTCAATGCTTCATCGATAGGCTTTTCTAATTGAAACTCAATAATAACCAAACTGATATTTCTTGCACTATTAGAAGTAACCTTTTTGATACCATCAATCCCCATTACAGCTTCTTCTATCTTGTCAGTTACCTTACTTTCTATAACATCTGCACTCGCACCCGGATAGGAAGTGCTGACCATAATAATAGGAAAGTCTATATCTGGAAACAAAGCTGTTGGAATTTTCTTCAGACCCATTATTCCAAAAAAGATGATTGCTAATGCAAACATCAAAGTTGTGATTGGACGAGTTATGGCAAATTTATACATTATTTATTCCTTATATATCCATCACCAAAAATACCCGGAACCATATCATCACTAGCAGTTGCTTCGGCTGTAACTTTTCTAGTAGTATCATCAATGGTTGGATAAATCTTTGTAATTTTGGCGACTTTCTTCTGTCCATTTCCATCAACAGAATATTCAAATTCATCTCCAACTTTGACTTTATCAATGTATTTTGAATCATATTGTAAGACTATTTTTTTCTGATGACTTACTAAACGAAATAATGTAGTGCTATTGGCACTCACACCATCCCCCAAGTTAATCTTTCTCTCTGCGATCACTCCATCAAAAGGAGCTTTTAGGATACTTTTATCAAGTAAGGATGTATAGTACGCATAATCTGCTTGTAGCTTCTTGTAGTTAAAATAATAATTATCAAGTGTATTTTTATCTATAGCAGTACCTGTTTTAGAATATCTTTCATATTGCTTTTTGGCAAAAAGATATTGTTGTTTGATAGAATCAGCTTGTGCAATTTTATCTTTGTTGGCCAAAGACAAAAGCTTGTCATCTTTCTTGACAACACTATCAACATCAACCCACATCTCTGAAACTATTCCTGAACTATCCAAAGTAAGATTTGAATCTCTAACTGCTTCTACATCAAAAATAGCATAAACATCATCTCCCCACAATATTGAAAAGCTCAAAAGAGCCGCTATCAAAAATTTAAACTTCATTCTTCTTTCTCCTTACTTTATGTAGTCTTGTATTTTTTGGCCACTGTAGAAAATATAGTTAGCTTTTTGCAATTCATAATTATTTAAACTCGCATTATACGTTGCTTCTGCGTCAAATTTCGTACTCAAGGCTTGTAAATAGTCTGTAAAATTAACTAATTGTGCATCATATTTTTTCTTGATATTCAAATAAGAAATCGTTGCTGATTTTAGACTTGCTTCAGATGAAGCAATTTTTGCCTTAGCAATCTCTAGTGATTTACGATAGAGTTTTTCATCTTTTTTTTGTTCAGCTTGTTTGTATAGGAGGTTTTTTTCATTTGCAAGCTGACCTAATTTCATATACTGCTTTTGCAATGTCAGTCCCACATCATCAAAAAGCTTCAAACTCACCGTCAAACCAAGAATATTTTGACCTTGCGGAAAAGTAGGTGCCAAGAGCGGATTTGCCAAAATATATTGCGGTAATTGAATATTATAGGTATAAGTATCAAAAAATGACACGGTTGGATAATAATTGAGTTGTTTATTTTGATAAATGGAGGCATTAATCTGTTCTTTTAAAGAAATCAGATCTTTGCGTTCTTTTATCTCATAAACAGGATTGGCAATATCATCTCTCTTAAGTGCATCAAAATTAAGGTTAGTAAGATACTCAAGCATCAATTTATTCTGCTCTATAGAAAGTTTGATGTCAGAAATCTGATATTCGCTCAACGATCCTTGTGCTTTCAAGGATTCCAAATCATCAATAGTTGTAAGACCTTGTTCATAAAGCTTAGAAACCCTAGATATATCAGAGTTGATTTGCTCAAGTTTTCTTTTAAGCGAAAGCAACTGAGAAAGGTTATCAAAATATTGATAGTACTGCTGAATCACCTGTAAATAGATATTTTGTCTAGTATATTCCATATCAGCTACACTTGAACGATAAGTTGCGGATTTTTCTTTGATAGAATTAACAGTGCTAAATCCACTAAAAAGATCTAAATTCAATTTAGCATCAAATGTTTGCGTGTTATAATTTTTATACTGGATAGTATCTCTATTATTATTCTGGAAGGTATAGTCCAAATTAAGTGTAGGCAAAAAACTAATTTGTGCAATTGTATGATTTTTCTTAGATTGCTCAACTGTTAACATCTTTGATTGAAGAGAATAGTTCGTATCAGCACCCTTAAGAAGATCTTGAAGACCGATGGAATGTGAAGAGTTACTACTCATTTTTTGAATCTCTGAATATATGCTAGCATCTTTATAATTGCTCGTTACACTCAAATCCAATGTTTTATCGTTTTGACTATTTTGTGTATCATCCCCAAATAAATTAGAAAACGACAAAATAGCCAAAACAAACACACTAATGTATCTCATTTACTCTCCTAATAGTTTTAAATGCTGAAAGCTTTCGTGAAATTCTACATTTTAAATGTGAAGTATAGCAACATAATGTAAATTAGTTGTATATACAATCATTTTTTATTCGAGCTTATGGTAGCGTTCTTCTTGAAATATTTAATGTATAATGTGAGGACTATATATGAATGGGAGTTTTTATGTTTGATTTTGATTCCAAACAACCTGCAAAAATCATCGTGGAAAAAATAATATCTGATAGTTTTACACCCCTACTAGTATTGGAAAATATTCAGGCAAAGGTTTTGCTTGAATCTGCTTATCAAGAAACTGGTAAAGAACGTTATTCTCTAATGATGCTTGAAAGTGCATTTATGGTTGTAAAACAAAAGGGTAGATATTTTTTAAAACAAGCTGACTTTGAACTTGATCTCAAAGAAATTGATGAAGATAAAAAATTCTTAGACTGGCTAGAGTTTTTTAGAAATCTAGCCCCGATAAAACCAAAAGAACTAGAAAATATTCCATTACCACTAGGAGGGATAGGTTATTTGGGTTATGAATTTTTTGAAGAAATTGAAGATATCTCCTTAGATAAACCTGCTATTGTCGATACATATGAGTGTGCATTTATTTTTGGAAGGGATTTTTTGATCTTTGACCATCTCTATGATGAAGCATATATATTTGGTATTTCATATGCAAAAGAAACTCAAACTTTTGACTTGCAAAACAGAGTTTCGCAGATAGTAGAAAAACTACATTTTTTAAAGCCAAACCCATTTCCAGAGAAAACATATACTGCTCAAACTATCTCTGAGGATAAACACGAATATTATATTCAAGCTGTAGAATACATCAAAAAAGAAATCTATGCAGGAAACTTACTTCAATGTGTTCCCTCACAAAGTATGCAAATCAAAACAGATCTTCCTCCTCTTAGTGCATATCGCAATTTGAGGCATAAAAACCCTAGTCCTTATATGTTTTATTTTGATTTTAATGATTTTAAGATTTTAGGAGCTTCTCCAGAAGTAATGGTAAAATCTCAAGATTCAACTCTCACATTAAGACCTATAGCTGGAACTCGCCCTAGAGGAGAAACCATCGCGAAAGACAATAAACTTCAAAATGAACTCCTAGCAGATGAAAAAGAAAATGCTGAGCATCTTATGCTTGTAGATTTAGGCAGAAACGATCTGGGAAAAATAGCTATTGCTGGAAGTGTAGAGGTTGTGGAATTTAAAAGAATAGAAAAATACTCCAAAGTGATGCATATCGTCTCTGAGGTAAAAGCAAAGTTAGATACACAAAGATATAGCTCAAAAGATGCTATTTATGCAACCTTCCCGGCTGGAACCGTGAGTGGAGCTCCGAAAATACAGGCAATAAAAACTATTTACAAACTAGAGCCACATAAAAGAGGTGTTTATTCTGGACTTGTGGGGTATTTTGATAGAAATGGTAATCTTGATAGTGCAATAAGCATTCGAAGTGCGGTTTATCAAAATGGTATTTATTACTTGCAATCTGGAGGGGGTATTGTATATGACTCTGAATCTGAAAGTGAATATTTAGAGACAAAAAATAAAATGCTCGCCTTAATAGAAGCCATCACTCAAAAACAGATCTGAAAGGTTTGCTATGATTTTATTGATCGATAATTATGATTCTTTTACATTTAACATCTACCAAATGTTTTCAAAATTTAACCACCCTATCAAGGTTATTAGAAATGACAAAATAAGCATTGAAGAAATCAAACAAATAAATCCGCAGTACATTATAATAGGACCAGGTCCTAAGACGCCACAAGAAGCAGGTATATCAATTAAGATTGTTCAGGAATTAAAAGGCATCTATCCTATTTTAGGAATCTGTTTAGGACATCAAGCTATACTCGCGGCATTTGATGTGCCCATTGTAAATGCAAAACACATTGTTCATGGAAAAATAGAACCTCTTGAACATAATTCAAAAGGTATTTTTAGAAATATTTCACCCAACACACCTATTGTCCGCTATCATTCTTTGGCAGCAAAAAGTGATGATATTCCAGATTTTTTTGAAATCTCAGCTAAAACGCACGATGGAGAGGTGATGGCTGTTGAACACAAAAGTTACCAACTCATTGGACTTCAATTTCACCCTGAATCTATAGGAACAAATGAGGGTGAAAAAATGATATTAAATTTTTTACACTATAGAAGAGAAACCATACCTATCAAAACTTATTTAAAAAAAGCTCTCAATCTTTTAGATATGGACTTTCAAGAAGCTTATAATATCATGGATGAACTCACAGAAGGAAATATGAGCGATGCACAAATTGGCTCTTTATTCACTTCATTAGAAATCAAGGGTATTAAAGCTGAAGAACTCGCCGGATTTGCAAGCATATTAAAGAAAAAAGCTATTTCCTTCCCTCTTCCCATAGATGGAGAAAAACGTCTAGACATCGTGGGAACTGGAGGCAGTCCGAATAAAACTTTCAATGTTTCGACAACTTCTTCATTGATTCTAGCTGCTAGAGGAGTAAATATTATCAAACACGGCAATAGAGCTATCACAAGCCAATCAGGATCGGCAGACTTACTTGAAAAACTTGGGATCAATATTAATATGAGTGTAGAAAACTGTATTGAATGCTATAAAAAACTTGGAATCACTTTTTTATTTGCAACCAAATTTCACTCTGCACTAGCCTTTGCAAGTAACGCTAGAAAATCTCTAGGTTTTAAAACTGCTTTTAATCTTATTGGTCCTCTAGCAAATCCAGCAGCTGTAACGCATCAATTCATAGGCGTTTTTAACAAAAACTATACAGAGATAATGGCCGAAGCTCTCAATATCTTAGGAATAAAACGAGCTATGATAGTGAGTGGATTTGACGAATATGATGAAATTTCACTATCTGCACCAACCAAAATAACCGAACTCAAAGATGGGAAAATCTTAAGTTATGATTTTACTCCTTTGGAAGTAGGACTTGATTATGTTCCATATAGCATGTTAAGAGGTGGGGATGCAGATACAAACAAACAAATCACTTTAGATATTTTCAATAACATTCCTTCAGTAAAAAATGACTTAGTATGCTTAAATGCTGGAGCAGCCTTATATATGTATGGTTTGGCAAACTCTATCAAAGATGGATATATGCAAATAAAAGAAACTTTGAAAAGCAAAAAAGTATTTGAGATATTAGAAGAATTCAAGAAAATCAGTCACTGTGTGATTTAAAGTTTCTACAATTTTGCTTGTGTTACATTAAACTATAAATTATAGATTTTAAACATTAATTCTAAAGTGTTTTTAGCAATAGCGGGGATCAAAATCCCCTTTTTCTATTTCGCTTTTTTGATATCTAAAGCAAATCTTCCTGATCCTAAAAAGATAATTGCCAAAGCCCCAAAAAGATAAAATGCTTGGGGTTCAATAATCCATCCACCCATTTGATTGATTCCAAAAATATTTCCGCCTGTAACAGCAAAAATTGCCACTAGCATATTTAAAATAAGTATCACAGAAGCGATTCTAACTTGAAATCCGATAATAAGCATAATCGGAGCTAAAATCTCTCCAATATAAACTCCATAAGCTACAATTCCAGGTATCCCGATCGTTTCAATCATACCCTTTACGCCTTCAATTCCATACATTGCTTTATAAATGCCATGAAACAACATCATTCCTCCGATATTTAGCCTGAGTATTAGTTTTCCTATATCTGATAACATTTTTTATCCTTTAGTATTTATTGCAAACAATATTATATCAAGAAGTATTCCAAAAATCACAATTATGCTCATTAGGCATTATTCAATCGACAACGCAAACACCTATAAAACGAACCCTTCCACCAAATAATATTTCCCCATCTTCTAACTCCAAATCCAATCTCTCTGTGCTGGGGGGAATAAGTATGCATTTTTTAGAAATATTATAATGACGAACTCCCATGGCAAAAACAGCAGCCATTCCCGTCCCACAAGCTAAGGTAATATCCTCTACTCCTCTTTCGTAAGTACTAAGATATATGGTTGTATTATCTCTAATATAAGCTATATTGACATTTGCATCATATTTTTGACGCAAATCACAGAGTGTTTGATTTTTTGTTTTAGGAAGTTCCTCAAAAGTCCTCACAAAATGAACCAAATGCGGAACACCCGTATCAAGAAGATACCACTTTTGTCCATAAGGGTGAATATCCAAGCTTAACTCTTCTATAAAGGTGTATTTTCCTAGATTGGTCTGAATATTTGCGAATTTTCCAATACCATCAGATTCTACAGCACCATTGAAATAAGCTTTGATTTCTCCTGCTTCAGTAAAAAAGGTGTGAGAAGCAAGAGCAAGAGAGTTGCTATAAGCATAATAACACACACATCTACTAGCATTTCCACACATTTTTGCTCTGCTTCCATCAGAATTATAAAACTCCCATTCATAAGCATAGCTTGAATGAGGCAAAACAACTACAAGCCCATCTGCACCAATTCCATTATGTCTATCGCAAAGTTCTTTTGCTAATTGAGATCTATCTTCATGTCTAAAAGCATTGATTATCAAAAAGTCATTACCACTTGCACAATATTTATGCACCACCATTGTGTTCCTTTAGTGTTTATTTTGACTGAACCGTAAATTTTAACACAAAATAGACTATAGTTAAAGCAATCAAGCTATAATCTTAAAAAAAAGTAAAAAGGTTTCAGATGAAAGAAATAATGAAATTAGAGATGAAATACAACAAAGTTTCAAACGAAAAAATGATGGAGTGCTTAAAAAAATGCGGTAAGGAAATTTTTGAAAAAGATATGGGATTGTATTTCAAATCCATAGCAGGTCTTTTTGAGCACACTCTGACATTAGGAGCCCATATTTGTGGTAGATATAGCTCAAAAGAGCTTGATGGGAGTGCCATCGTCTCTATCATTGACTCAAATATGCAACTAAAACCAGAATATAAAACAATGGAAAAAATGTTTGAATACAGAACCAAAATTGATGATTTTATGATTGCCCTTATTGAAAAAGAATCTGATTTCACGCAAATAGAAACATTAGAATTTCCGGGTATAACATTTCAAAAACCAACTTATCAAATTCTTCTATCAGTACTTACTCATGACATTCATCATAGAGGACAGATTTCAGCAGCCCTTGATATTCTTAAAATAGAAAATGATTTCAACGGAATGTTAGCAATCTAGTGCGTCCTATATACTTTTTTTGGGTTGTTTTTGTTGTCAGTCTTTATTGGATGGGATATTTATATCAAGATTTTTTGATGAACCTTTTAATAGCAGGACTTTTGTGTGTAGCTAGTTATTGGCTCAAACATTTTTTTGAAAAATATATCAAAAATAATTTCATCACATCTTTTTTGTGCGTGTTTGTCCTTTTGACATTTTTTATTTTGCCTCTTTATTTTGTTATACACCAAAGTATCGATTTTTTGAGGCATTTAGAACCTCATAGTTTTCAAATGTTTATCGAAAAATTAAGAAATTTTACCTCTAATACATTTGTCGATTTTCCATCTCTAAACTCAAGTTTAAATAAAGTTTTATCAAATATTTCTGTAGATGGAATGATGACCTACGCACTTAAATTTAGTAGTTATATTGGAAAATACAGTCTAAATTTTGTTATGAACACAGGATTCATTGTAGTATTTTTGTTTTTCTTCTTTTATTATGGACGCAAAATGTATGATTACGCCATCAAGCTTTTACCTTTTCAAAAATCTGAGAGCCAGGCTGTTTTTGAAGAAATAAATGGCGTTTTGCACATTGTGTTTTTAACTTCCATTATCAATGTTTTGTTACAGGGACTTGCTTTTGGAATTGCTGTGATGTGGTTTGGTTATGATGGATTTTTACTTGGAGTGCTATATGGACTAGCTTCCTTGATACCCATAGTTGGGGGAGCACTTTTGTGGATACCTATAGTTGGTTATGAAATTTATTTGGGCAATATAACAGGGGCTGTATTTATTGGAATTTATTCTTTGGTATTTATAAGTTTTGTGATTGATAATCTCATTAAACCAATTATTATCACTATCATCAAACAAAAAATCCTAAAAACCCCTATTCAGATCAGCGAAATATTAATTTTTTTCTCGATTTTAGCTGGTATTTCTACCTTTGGATTTTGGGGAATTGTCGTAGGACCCACTATCACTGCATTTTTTATAGCACTCTTAAGGTTGTATCAAAATAATTTTTCTTATAAAAATTAGGATTGAATGTTTTTTCCTGAATTATTCTTACTATTACTTTAGATTTTATATGTTTTTATGAAAAAATATTTTACAATTGGTCTGTTTTTCCATAATACAATCTACTTGAAAAAGAGGGGCTAATGAAGTTTTTACAAAAGTATTTTCAACTTGATCAAAACCACACAAATATTAAAACAGAAGCTTTGGCAGGATTTACAATATTTCTAACAATGCTTTATATTATTCCTGTAGGCTCACAAATTCTATCTGAAGCGGGTATGCCAAAAAACGAACTGATTACTGTTATTTCATTGGTAACTGCATTGGCAACGCTACTAACTGGACTGTGGGCAAATACCCCCGTAGCTATGAGTGTAGGGATGGGTTTGGTTGCATATTTCACCTATGGACTCGTTCAAGGTATGGGTTTGAGTTGGCAGCAAGGGTTAGGTGCGGTTTTTTTATCAGGGGTAATATTTATTATTATTTCTTTCACTCGTATTAGGGTTTGGATTATGCAGAGCATTCCTAAAGATCTAAGATTTGCCCTGTGTGCAGGACTTGGAGCGTTTATTGCAACCATAGGATTTAAATCTCTAGGTTTTATTACTATCACCTCATCTGGGCTGATGACATTAGGAAATATTTCTTCACCTCATATTCTTATTGGTATTTTTGGAGTTATTGTCATGCTATTGTTGCATACTCTTAAAATTCAAGGTGCTTTCATCATTGGAATATTACTCTGTTCAGCAATTTCTTGGATATTAGGATATTCGTCATTGCCATCTGAAATATTTTCCTCTCCATCTTCTATTTCAAGCATCGCGATGAAGTTTGACTTGGTAGGAATAATGAATGTTGCTCTTATACCAGCGATCATTGCATTGCTTATTACAGATTTATTTGATTCTTTAGGGACTCTTGCTGGAGTTGGGGCAAAAGCAAAAATGTTTCAAGATGTTAGCGGAAAAGACAAAAAACTTGAAAAAACTCTTCAAGCCGATGCGATAGCCACAACTGCAGGAGCAATGTTTGGAGTATCTACAACAACAGCTTTTTTAGAAAGCTCAGCAGGGGTTGCAGTAGGCGGAAGAACTGGCCTAACAGCCATTTTTACCGCGGTACTCTTTGGCCTAACATTGTTTTTATTACCCATATTCAGTGCTATTCCTGATTATGCTATTTATCCCACTTTGATCGTGGTAGGAGCGTTGATGTTTGCAGAAATCAGGCATATTGATTTTTCGGATTTACCTATTTGTGTAGCAAGTTTTTTTACAATTATTTTAATGCCTCTGAGTTCCTCAATTACAACAGGATTAGCAAGTGGATTTATTGTTTATGTTTTAATGTGTGCTTTTAAAAAGCAATGGAAGAGAATAAATCCTGGAGTAATTATTTTATTTGTTATTAGCTTAATACCCTTTATCTTCCAAAATTAGGACTTTGTTGTATAAAATTCAAGATTGGCTACTTTTTTTATTTTTAATATGCCATCTGTATAAAGTTCTTTTAAAACAACTAAAGTCTGAGAATCAAAAAGACTTTCAGATTCATTCACACTTACAGGTCTTCTGGATATAAACTCCACAAGATCTTCCCTAGAGTAATTTTGATGTATCAAAGGAATCGAACTTTTTCGATGGGGCAAAGAAACAAACATTCCTTCAAATTGTTTGGCTATTTGAGCAAGTCTATCAAAGCCAATCGCCTCTACATTATACGCAGGAGGCCTATCTACACTCCCTAAATCAATTCTATCTACCCGTATATCTTTTAAAAATTCTACTAAAGCTTCGATATTTTTAGCTCCATCATTGATATTATTTACAAGCAGTATCTCAGCAACCAATTCGCCTTGATATTTAGATGAAAAATCCTTAATACCTGCCAATAAATCTTTTAAATTAATGCTTCTATAGGGTCTATCCACACGTTTAAAGCTATCTTCATCTGCAGCATCTAAAGAAAATTTTACGATATCAAATAATGCTAAAGCCTTCTGAACACTAGGAACACCAAATCTAGAACCATTGCTTAAAATAAGTGTAGAAATATTTTTTGGAATCATAGGTTTAAGGATACTCATAAATTCATATAAAAATGGATAAAGTGTAGGCTCTCCATTTGCAGTAATAGTCAAGACATCAATTTTAGGATGTTCTAAGAGAGCTAACTGAACACTTTGAACAAGATCTTCTAATTTTAAAATTTCTTGCATTTGATCTTGTGCTTTTTTCCCGATCAATTCACAATAAAGACAATCAAAATTGCACTGCTTACCACTAGGAGATAAATCAACCCCTAAAGAAATTCCAAATCTCCTAGAAACAACAGGTCCAAATATAATTTTATGCATCAATCCACTTCAATCTTATGTTTGCATTTGATACATTCGTGAATATGCTTACCTCTATAGGTTCTATCACTCATCATATAGCCACATTCAGGACATTTTACATCAATAGGTTCGTGATTAGAAATAAACTTACAATTTGGATAGTTTGCACAACCATAAAAAGATCCTCTACGACTTTTTCTAAGCAATATATCTCCACCACATTCAGGACATTTTACATCCAAGGGCTTAGATGAATTAGAAGGAGTTTTTAAGGATTTAGTATTTTTACACTTAGGATACCCACTACAAGCGATAAACTCTCCATTTTTCCCAATTTTTTTAACCATAGGTTTTCCACATTTTTCACAAACTTCAGATGTTTCTTCAGCATTACTGCTACTACTCTCATCTGGCTTGATATATTTACACTTAGGATACCCGCTACAAGCGATAAACTCTCCATATCTGCCACTTCTTTTTACAAGTTCTTCACCACATTTTGGACAAAATTCACCTGTTGGAATAATAACTTTTTGAGAAGTAATATTGAGCTTGCCTTCAGAGATTTTTTTCATAAAAGGTTCATAAAATTCCCACAATACTTTCTGCCAGTCTTCTTTGCTTTGAGCTATCTCATCTAGCTTATCTTCCAAAGAAGCACTGAATTTACAATCAACAATTTCATTAAAATGTTCTTCTAACATTTTAATAACCTTAAATGCACTTTCTTGTGGAATAATCTGCTTTTTTTCAATAACAATATACTCACGATTTTGCAAAAGTGAAACCGTAGGAGCATAGGTGCTAGGTCTTCCAATACCTAATCCCTCCAAAGTTTTTATCAATGAAGCTTCAGAATATCTAGCTGGAGGCTCTGTAGTATGTTTATTATTTTGAATAGATTCCAAAGTTATACTAGAACCAGTTTTAAGTTCAGGTAATAATTTATCTTTATCCTCATCACCCAAGAGTTTATAATATCCATCAAAAATAAGCTTTCTTCCGCTGGCTTTGAATTCACCTTTGTCACATACAAAAACAATACTCTGACTTTCAAAAATAGCATCTTCCATCTGCGAAGCCAAAAAGCGATTATAAATAAGAGAATAAAGTTTGTGTTCTTCAGGCTTGAGATAAGATTTCGCAATATCTGGCGTAAAAGCAATATCTGTAGGCCGTATTGCTTCGTGTGCTTCTTGTGCAGATTTATTTTTTGTTGTATAGTTTTTTGGTTTTGGAGGAACATATTTTTCTCCAAATTGTTTGAGGATTCTCTCACGAGCAGATTTCTGGGCCTCTTTGGCGATATTAAGACTATCTGTCCTCATATAGGTGATAATTCCCATCGCCCCATTATTAGTTTCAACCCCCTCATAAAGCTTTTGAGCTATGCTCATTGTTCTTGTAGGAGAATAACCCAAAATATTTGAAGCACTTTGTTGTAGTGTAGAAGTCATAAATGGTGGGGGTGTTGGAGATTTTTTTGGTTTTTTTGCAATTTCACCAACCTTATAAGAACTAGCCTTGAGAGTTTCTAATATTTCTTGAGAGAAAACCTTGTCTGTAATGCTCTGTTTTTTAATTTTATTGCCATCATATACACTAAGTTCAGCTTGTATCCCATCTCCAAAAACAGCATCAATAGTGTAATAATCAACAGGCACAAAAGCTCTAATCTCCCTTTCTCTATCTAAGATAATCTTTAGAGCAGCACTCTGCACCCTCCCAGCACTTAGCCCTCTGCTTATTTTATTTGAAATTAGACCACTAAGCTTAAAACCCACTATTCTATCTAGGAGTCTTCGAGCTTGTTGTGCATTGACTCTATCCATATCGATTTTTCTTGGAGATTTTAAGGCATTTTCAATAGCTGTTTTTGTAATTTCATGAAAAATAATACGAGGAAAAGTATCTACATCCTTGCCAATAGCTTGAGTGATGTGAAAACCTATCGCTTCTCCTTCCCTATCTTCATCGGTCGCTATATAGGTAGTCTTTGCCTTCTTTGCCAATGTTTTGATTTTTGCTACAATTTCTTTGTGATCTTTATCGATTTTATATTCAGGAGTGAAACTTTCCGCTTCTATTTTAATTCCGAAATTAGACTTTGGAAGATCCCTTATATGACCTTTTGAAGCAATCACCTCAAAATCATTATTTAAAAAATTCTTAATTGTTTTTGCTTTGGCTGGAGATTCTACGATGATTAGATCTTTCATTATTTCTCTTTATTATTTGATGTTTTTGATAATTCTAACACATTTTTGTTTTTTTACTAGAAAATATTTTTGGAACACCTATTGCTTACATTGGTCAAAACAAATAGCAAAGGATGCGATTATGAGTTTTAGGATCAATACAAATATAGCGGCACTTACCGCACACGCAGTAGGCGTACAAAATAACAGAGACTTAGCAGGTTCTTTGGAAAAGCTCAGTTCTGGACTTCGTATCAATAAAGCCGCTGATGACTCCTCTGGTATGGCCATTGCCGATAGCCTTAGAAGTCAAAGCGAAAGCTTAGGACAAGCAGTTAAAAATGCGAATGATGCTATTGGTATGATACAGGTTGCTGATAAAGCAATGGATGAACAAATCAAAATCTTAGATACCATTAAAACTAAAGCGATTCAAGCTGCACAAGATGGTCAAACCCTAGAATCTAGAAAGGCACTCCAAAGTGACATTCAAAGACTTCTAGAAGAGCTGGACAATATTGCAAACACTACAAGTTTTAATGGTCAGCAAATGCTATCTGGAAGCTTTTCAAACAAAGAATTTCAAATCGGGGCATATTCCAATACAACCGTAAAAGCCTCCATTGGTCCAACAAGCTCAGATAAAATCGGACATATTAGAATGGAAACATCTTCGTTTGATGGCACAGGAATGCAAGCTTCTGCTGCTGGAGGAAATCTTACCGAAGTTGCATTGAATTTTAGGCAGGTTGATGGAGTAAATGACTACCAAATAGAAACTGCCAAAATTTCAACATCTGCTGGAACTGGAATCGGTGCATTGAGCGAAATTATCAATAGATTTTCAAACAAGCTTGGCGTACGAGCCTCTTATAATGTTATGGCAACAGGTGGTACGCCAGTGCAATCAGGAACCATTAGAGGACTTGTTATCAATGGCGTGACGATTGGAACTATCAACGATGTTCGTAAAAATGACGCAGATGGCAGATTGATGAATGCGGTCAATTCGGTAAAAGATCAAACGGGCGTAGAAGCATTTTTGGATATCACAGGAAGAATAAATCTAAAATCAAATGATGGAAGGGCTATTTCAATCCACGCAAATAGTGCTAGTGGTCAAGTCTTTGGTGGAGGAAACTTCGTTGGTATATCAGGATTTAACCACGCAATTGTAGGAAGACTAACACTTACAAGAACAGATGCTAGAGATATTATTATAAGCGGTGTGAATTTTAGCCATATTGGTCTACATTCCGCACAAGGCGTTTCAGAATATACTGTAAATCTTCGAGCTATCAGAGGTGTTTTTGACGCGAATGTAACCTCTGCTTCTGGGGCTAATGCAAACGTTGCTCAAGCAGATCTTAACTGGAGAGGAATGGGTGCTGGAGTTACAAGTATCAAAGGTGCTATGGTGGTAATGGATATGGCAGATTCTGCTAGAACTCAATTAGACAAGGTTCGTGCAGATATAGGTTCTGTTCAAATCCAACTAGTTGCAACTATCAACAATGTTTCTGTTACTCAGGTGAATGTAAAAGCTGCTGAATCTCAAATCAGAGATGTGGATTTTGCACAAGAATCTGCAAACTTCTCAAAATATAATATTTTGGCACAAAGTGGAAGTTTTGCGATGGCTCAAGCAAATGCCGTTCAACAAAACGTTCTAAGACTCCTCCAATAACTCCTCTTAAAGAGGGTGTTATTCCCTCTATTTTTCAAGGTTAGCTATGCAAAATATTTATGAAAAAAATTTCAATGCCTTAAAAATCAAAGACCCCCTTCTAGCCATTTCTTTGGCAAACATCAAACCCAATGAAAAATTTGATGTTTTTATGGACAAAGATCCTGCAAATTTTAATATCATACACAAAAGTTCTAACACTCCTTTATTTATAGGTAAGCCACTTGAAGAAACCATGCAAAAAGTGGCTGATTTTTCCGCTTATGTGCATTATCCATATTTGTATTTTTATGGCTTAGGAAATGGAATATTTTATCGATTGCTTTTAGGAAACTCTCAGCTCAAACGCATTGTTGTTATTGAACCTGAGATAGAAATATTATTTATCGTTTTTAATCTAGTGGATTTTGAACAAGAAATCTTGAGTGATAGGGTAATATTTCTGTATTCAAAACTTTGCACTTACCATCTTATTAATTCACTTTTTGAAATGGATAAGAAATCTAAGATTTATTCAAAAGTATATGACTTACATATCTTTAATCCTTACTATGAAGTCTATCAAGATGAGATACTTAAGCTCAATCAGTTTTTTATCAAGGCAATTGAACATGGCGTTATTAGTATAGGCAATGACACAAGAGATGCCATAACAGGCATCAAGCAGCATATACAAAATCTCCCTGATGCTCTGTCTTCTCCCACACTCATAAATTTAGTTGGTAATCTTAAAAATCGTGATACCGCTATCATAGTCTCTACAGGCCCAAGCCTTAGCAAACAACTTGAAACTCTCAAAATAATAGCTCCTTTCGTAACTATATTTTGCATTGACGCATCCTTTCCTATTCTGCATAAAAATGGCATCAAACCCGATGTAGTGCTCTCTCTTGAACGCGTAGAAGCAACTGCTCGATTTTATTATGACACCCCAGAGGAAGCTCAAGAAGGTGTTGTATTTGCCATCACCTCTATTGTTCATAAAAGACTTAAAGAGTCCATAACAAAAGGTATCAAGCAATTCAGTTTTCGTCCATTTGGATATACTAATTTATTTGGATTTCATGAATATGGCTATTTAGGAATTGGTATGAGTGCTGCAAACATGGCTTATGAACTTGTAGTGCATTCAAGATTTAAAAGATGTATTATCATCGGTCAAGATCTTGCTTTTGGGGATGATGGTAGCTCTCATGCTCAAAATGCTTTGTATGGAAGTGATGAAATCAAGCCAAAACCAGAAAATGAAAAATTATTTACAGAAAAATATGGAGGGGGAGGAGAGGTAGAAACCACACAAGTTTGGAAATTGTTCTTAGAATTTTTTGAAAAAGATATCGCCCAAACTCCCTATAGACTTGAAATTATTAATGCTACAGAAGGTGGTGCAAGAATACATGGAACAACTGAAATGAGTTTTCAAGAAGCTATCAAGATGGTGGATACGACCTCTCCTAAACCCTCCATCAAATTAACCTATCCAGAACAAAATGTTATTGAGAAAAATATTCAAATAGCTAGAGAAAAATGTGAAGACATTATCTCTTATGGCAGTAAGCAAAAAAATAGAGTCGAGAAGCTATTTTTAAAGGTTGCAAAATACACAGAAGAGCTTGAAAAACTCAATGAGCAAAATAATTTAGAAAAAATAAATTTTAAAAAATTGTCCAAGCTTTTAGATGAAATTGACGAGATTAAAAAACTATTTGATGAAAAAAAATTCAACGATTATTTTGTAGATGCGATCCAATCATACATTTTTCATCAAGAACTTGATATTGCAAAACTTCTAGTTAAAAATGTCAAAGATGAACTACAAACCCAAGCCAAACAAATTGAATGGATTTATTTACACAAATACTGGCTCTTTAGTCTAGCAGGGGGAATGGATTGTGTAATTGAAATAGTCAAGGAAGGTATGATGGACTGGAAAAAATAGTCCATCAAGAATACTCCCAATAAATTAGAGTAATTTTTTCAAAGCCGTTTCAATAGGAAGTTTATTATCGGGTTCCACAAGCCTTTCTGTAATCTCTTTACCATCTTTGAAAAACATCAAAGTGGGAATCCGTTTCACTCCAAGCTCATCTTTTAACTCTTCTTCAGCATCAATATTTATCTTATATATTTTCACTTTGCCCTCATAGTCTTTTGAAAGTGCCTCTAAAATAGGTTCTATTTTTCGACAATCTGGGCACCAATTCGCTCCAAAATCTACAATAACAGCTCCATGTGCTGTTTGTTTTTCAAATCCTGCTCTGTTGATAAGTTCTACCATTTTTTATCCTTCTTATATTAGAAATTTAACCAAGAAAAAACCACCGCAGATTAGAATAACGAACAATATCAACGCTAGAGTAAATGCTTTCCCACCAGAACTAGCAAATTTTTTTAAATCAACCTGAAGTCCTAGTGCAACCATAGCAAACACCAAAGAAACATTGCAAATATAACGCAACACAACGATAATGTTTTCAAGCATATCTGCAGAAAGAACATTGGGAACAAGTCTAGGAAGATAAGAGTTTATAATCACCGCAACCAAAAATCCGAAGGCAAACCAAGGAATATGTAGTTTTCTGCGACCTCCTAATTTTCCATCGCGATTCACAAGATAAGGAACGATGAGCAACAAAGGAACGAGCAAAATCACTCGAATCATTTTAATGGTTACAGCAACACTTTCGGTTTCTGGAGAAATCGAGCTTGAAGCCCCTACAACATTTGCTACTTCATGCACAGTTGCACCAATATAAATACCCTCTTGAGTATGATTTAAAGGTATTATTCCTATGTTGTATAGTATAGGATATAAAAACATCGCAATAAGGCCAAATATCACTACCGTTCCAACAGCAATAACCCCCTTATAGGGTTCTGATTTTATAGAAGACTCTAATGCCAAAACAGCTGCAGCACCACAAACTGCACTACCCCCGCTCACAAGCATAGAAATATCCCTATCCAATCCCAAAAATTTAACACCAATATAAGTGCCTAAAGAAAAAATAACCCCCACAACAATCACTGAAATAATGATTCCATGTATTCCCACACTCAGTATCTCTGTTAATGTGACATTAAACCCATACAAAATAATCCCAAATCTAAGCAGTTTCTTTGCACTGAAATTCACTCCGTATTCAGTGGATTCTTTCGCTCTTCTAAAAATCGAAGAAGCCAGAGTGCCAATAACAACGCCAATAAGCAAGGGGGAAAAATGTATTGATTGAACAAAGTCAAGGTTAGCAAAATAAAGGGCGGCAAAAGATATTGCCCCCACCAAAACAAGCCCGTTAAAGTAGCTATTCACCACAAGAGTTTTTTTCAAATTTGACATTTTTTACCTTTTAAGACATAAAAATAACGGGCATTGTACTTAAACTAATAAAAAATAAACTTAAATTCAAAAGGTTTTATCAAAACAATTTAGCTATTTTTTCTTTGAATCCCCTACGTCTTTTTTATTACTTTTAGAGTTTTTATTCAAGTGAGATTGGAGTGTTTCATAATTATCACAAGCATCTTTAATGCCTAAATCACAAGCTTTTTTAAAGTAATCCATAGCCTTATTTACATCCTGATGGATTGCCTTACCCTCAGCATACAAAAATCCTAAATTTGAACAAGATAATCCCACTCCAAGCTCACATCCACGTTCAGAATAGGCAATAGTGCTTTTAATGTTTTTATATTTCGTAAAATACAAATCACTTGCATTGAAACATCCTGCACCATTTCCAAGCTCACAAGCTTTTTGGCACATTGGCAATGCTCTATCCCCTTGTGCATCATCTTTGTAGAACGCACAAGCATCTAAGCAACCATATGCGTTATCAAGATCACAGGCTTTAGAAAATAATTCTGCAGACTTGTCTAGATCTTGATCTACTCCTTCAGCATTTTTATACATTACACCCACACTATAACAAGCCTGAGAAAAATTTTTGTCACAAGAATCCTGGAATTTTTTTATAGCTTGCTTGTAATCTTTTTTATCTCTATCGATCACACCCATATTATAACAACCTGTAGGATTATCACCTTTGCAGGACTTTTCAAACAAATCCTTAGCAGCACCTAAATCCTTTTTAATATCTTGACCTAATGCGTATTTAACACCTAAGTTTGCACAACTTTCCAAATCCCCTGCACCACAGTTTGATTTCAGATCTGAAATTTCTTGAGTGTCCCCCTTTTGAGGCTTGATAGGATCGCTACAACCATAAAAAAACACTCCTAGCAGCAATAGGCTAAAAAATAATTTCTTCATATTTTTCCTTTGGATAATATTAATTAAAGATGTTATTATATATTCTTTTTACTGATATTTAAATCTGTTTTCTCGGTTCCGCTTATAAAATGATGCAACTTTTTATACTCATCTTTGCTTAAAAACCTAACCTTACCTACCGGCAAGGCATTCAAATTTACCCATCCATAACGAATGCGTCTCAAATCCATCACATCAGCGTTAAAATATGCAAAAAACCTTCTCAATTCTCTGTTTTTCCCTTCTGTGATAGTGACTTTGAGTTTTGAAAAATGAGCATCATTTTTTCCTATATCATATTTTACAAATGGAGCAAAAGTCATTGCCTGAATTCTACTTTTTTGGTGAGCTCCACTACTAGCATCTTCAATGTGTATGCCTTCATTCATTGCCTTTATCATCTCTTCGGTGATTTTACCATTGATTTTTACAATATATTCACGCTCTAGATCGCTCTGCATTAAGCATTGAACAATCTTTTTATTATCACTGAGTAGCAACACTCCTTCAGAAGCAAAATCAAGTCTTCCTATGGGTGCAAAATGAGCATATTTCGAACCTATAGCATCATAAATAACTCTCCTACCTCTATCATCTTTCTTGCTGACCAACTCACCTTTTGGCTTATGATAGACAATAACAGTATAGTTATCTTCTTGTTTTGGTTTGATGTATTTACCATCAATAAAAACTCTTTGTCCTTCAAGCAACACACTTTTAGTGTTTGCTTTAGTTTTTTCGATATTCACTCTTCCTTGTTCTATAAGAATATCAGCTTCCCTACGAGAATATTTTGCATTGTGCGAAATAAATTGATTAAGTCTCATAATACATCTACCCATTGAAGATCTTGGAGATTTTGTTTGATTTTTGTATCTACCTTAAGGTTACTCACAATCATATAGGATCTTTTTTCATCTTTTATAACTACTCTTAATTCCCTGTTTCCTTGAAATCTTTCTGCCTCCATGCGCAATTTCTCAAAAAAACTTGGTTGAATGTTTTTATTAAGCACTACAGCCAAAGGACAGGTTGCATCGCTTAAATCTTGAGGTTTGAGATCAATGGGTTGTATTTCATCTTCTTCTTGCGTTGTTTCTTTTTTGTACTTGAGTTTGACTTTTTTTTCTTGATTGGCTGCATTTTCTAAATCCATAATCTCCCACAGCCTCAATTCCACCTTCCCATCTCTCTCATCAATTTTACATTTGAATGCAAGGGGAATAGAAATATCAAATTCTTCTAACTCTTTCAAATTTTTTTCAAACAACATCAAATTGATACTTCCATACATATCCAATATTTTTGCGTTTCCATAAGGCTTTCCGCTTTTTTTACTGATTTTTTTCTCAATATCAAGCACCTTACCCACTAGCATAATATTTGATCCAACTTCCAACCTATCCAATTCTATGCTTTTTGCGACTCCTTTGATAGCTTTAATCTGATCTTTAAACTCTTCAAGCGGATTAGCTGAGATATAAAACCCTAAACATTCATACTCATAATCAAGCAAAGTCTTTACATCGTATTCAGGAACTTTTTCAAGATTAAGTGTAACACTCTCTTCTTGATCTTGATCGCCAAAAAGAGAATTTATCATCATTTCTTTGACTTTATCACTATTTCTACCTGCATCACATATTTTATCGATATTTTCAAGCATGGTAGCTCTAGTGTACCCAAGATTATCCAAACTTCCAGATTTGATAAGTGGCTCCAATATTCTTTTGGTGAATTTACTTGAATCAACTCTTGAAATAAAATCTTCTAAATTTTTGAACTCTCCTTGAGTTTCTCGTAACTCTATAATATTTTTCAAAGGCCCCTCTCCAGCACCTTTAATCGCACCTAGTCCAAAAATAATTTTTTTTGTATTTCCATGCTTATCTTCAAAATCCTCCACACCAAAATCAAGTCCGGATTTATTCACATGAGGTGCAATAAGTTCAATCCCCATTGTTTTAACTTCATCGATATATTTTGCCACGCTTTCGATTTTGTTAGACTCACTAGTGAGCATTGCTGCCATAAACTCATGTTCATAGTAAGTCTTCAAATACGCTGTCTGAAAGGTTACCATCGCATAAGCGGCAGAATGGGATTTATTAAAACCGTATCCGGCAAATTTAACGATCAAATCCCATAATTCCTCTGCTTTTAATTTGTCAAATCCTTTCTGCTCAGCTCCTGCAACAAATTTTATTTTATTGTCTGTCATGATTTGAGCATCTTTTTTACCCATCGCTCGACGAATCAAATCTGCCTCTCCAAGTGAGAATCCTCCAATAGTCTGGACAATCTGCATTACCTGTTCTTGATAGACGATTGTTCCATAAGTGGGTTTCAAAATAGGCTCTAGTTCAGGAAACATATAACTTATGGGTTCTAGACCGTGTTTTCGATTTGCAAAATCATCGACCATTCCCGACTCCATAGGACCTGGACGACCTAATGCAATAATCGCAACAATATCCTCAAAAGAAGAAGGCTGAAGTCTTTTATTTAGACCTTGGAACATTCCAGATTCTATTTGGAATACTCCTAATGTATTCCCGCTTTGGATAGTTTTATAAACTTCTGGATCATTTTCATCAATGCTCAAAAAATCTATTTTTTTATTGTATCTTTTAGTAATAAGCTTAAGTGCATCATCTATCACAGTCAGGGTTTTTAGGCCCAAAAAATCAAATTTTATCAAATCTACTGGTTCAAGATATTTCATTGAATACTGCGTAACGATTGCTCCATCCATTTTGTCACTAGTATATAAAGGCACTTTATTCCAAAGCTCTGCATCGCTATCTACCACGAGTGCAGCTGCGTGTTTCCCGGCATTGCGATTGAGCCCTTCTAACATCAAAGAAAAATCCCAAACTTTTTTTGCAAGAGGATTATTTTCAGTGAGTTCTCGTATCTTAGGCTCCATATCCCAAGCACCATCAATATGTTTTCCATCTTTTTCATATCCTGAAAGCGTGATGCCTATCTCAGCTGGAATAAGTTTTGCCATCTCATCGGCCTCTTTATAAGGCATATTTAATACCCTTGCAACATCTCTAACAACACCTTTTGCAAGCATTTTACCAAAGGTAATGACTTGTGCCACATTATATTTTCCATATTTGCTTATCATATATTCAATGATTTCGCCTCTACGTCTTTGGCAAAAATCCGTATCAATATCAGGCATTGAAACGCGTTCTGGATTTAAAAATCGCTCAAAAAGCAGATCATATTTCAATGGATCAATATCAGTGATTTTCAAACAAAAAGCAACCAAACTCCCAGCAGCACTCCCTCTTCCAGGTCCTACGGGAATCCCATTTTCTTTTGCATGTTTGATAAAATCCCAAACAATCAGCATATAGCCTGGAAACTTCATGTCATTGATAACTTTTATTTCTCTTTCTAATCTATCCTTGTACATCTGATGTTTTTCTTCAGGAATGATCTTAAGCCTCTCTTGCAATCCTTTCCTAGATTTATGAGCAAAATAACTCGCATCATCTGACATATCAAGCCCTTCTAAAGCAGCATACTCTTGCGTGAATTTAAATCTAGGAGGTGTAGGGGGATTGGTTTTGTCATCTTTAAGATCTATTTCAAGATTGCATTTATCTGCTATTTCTTGCGTATTTTGCAAGGCTTCTGGAATATCAGCGAACAGTCTTTCCATCTCTTGGGGGGATTTGACATAAAATTCCTTGACTGAATGCTTGAGTCTGTCTTTGTCATCTAGAGTTTTACCCATTGCCACACACATTGCCACCTCTTGGGCACTAGCATCCTCTTGGTTAGTATAATGGGTATCATTGGTGGCGATAAGCTTGATACCTGTTTCTAGAGATATTTTTATCAACGCCTCATCAATGAATGCTTGATCAGCAATTCCATGCCTCATAATCTCAATATAAAAATCATCTCCAAAAATATCTTGATACTCTAATGCAACCTCTCTAGCAACTTCATAGCCCTTAGCACCAAATTTTATATTTCTAGGATTATTCGTATTGAGTTGCCAACTCACTTCTCCTTGCAGACATGCCGAAGAGCAAATAAGTCCTTGTGAATGTTCGCGTAATATTTTTTTATTGATTCTAGGATAATAATAAAAGCCCTCAATAAAAGCCATCGAGCTTAAATACATCAAGTTTTTATAACCCTCTTGATTTTTTGCATACAAACAAAGATGAAAACGTTGTTTGGATTGCTTGTCGTTTAAATCATCGCCATTATGCAGATAAGCTTCAATTCCAATAATTGGCTTAATGCCTTTTTCTTTCATTGTCTTATAAAAGTCAATCGCTCCAAACATATTCCCATGATCGGTCATACTTACGCTTTTCATCCCCAGTTCTTTGATTTTTTCAGCAAGTTTTTTGATTTTATTAGCCCCATCTAATAACGAATATTCTGTATGTAAATGTAAGTGTGTATAACTCATATTTTTCCCTTATTTCAAGCCTATAAATAACAAAATTTTTTATACAAAATTATACTTCTATTTTCATTTATTCTACCTGATAGAATCTATATAGCTTCTGACAACCTAATCATGCCCCAACTACCAACATCAATTTATAAAAAATATCATTTAGAATAATTTATTAATTAAAATTTATCATTTAGAAGGTATAATAAGAAAATAAATCACGATAAATCAAACAGGAGAAAGAATGAAAAAAATAGCACTTTTAGGTAGTGTGATAGCATTTTTTGCTATCAATACATTTGCAGCAGAGAATCAAGAACTTATCAAAAAAGCTAAAGAAGCTGGATTAGAGCCTATTCCAAGCGGAAAAGAACTTAGAGACTATCAACTCAAAAAGGTTAAAGAAATTGATTTAGCTACTGGATATAATCCAAAGCTAACAGATGCTCAAATAGAGCTTGGGAAAAAACTTTATTTTGATCCTAGAATTTCAAGCTCAAACTTGATTTCTTGTAACACTTGCCACAATCTAGCACTTGGTGGAGTGGATGTTGTACCTGTAGCAATTGGTGAAAAATGGCAAAAAAACCCTCATCATCTAAATTCTCCTACTGTGTTTAACTCCGTTTTTAACTCAGTTCAATTTTGGGACGGTAGAGCCCATCATCTTGGAGATCAAGCACAAGGACCTATTCAAAATCCCGTAGAAATGGGTGCAAAACCCAATCTTGTTGTTGAAAAGATTACTTCTATTCCTGCTTATGTTGATGAATTCAAAAAAGCTTATGGGAATAAGGTTAAAATCGATTTCAAACTTATCGCAGATACAATCGCAATGTATGAAACAACTTTAGTAACTCCAAGTCGCTATGATGATTTTCTAAATGGCAATCCAAAAGCTTTAAGTAAAGGAGAGCAGGAAGGATTAGATATTTTTATTGATAAAGGGTGTATAGCTTGTCACAATGGAATCAATCTTGGAGGAACAATGCAACCATTTGGCGTAGTCAAGCCTTATGAATTTGCAGATGTGGGCGACTTTAAAGGCGATGCTAATGGTATGGTAAAAGTACCTACTCTTAGAAATATAGCTGAGACAATGCCCTATTTTCACAATGGTCAATATTGGGATGTCAAAGATGCCATCAAAGAAATGGGAGCTATCCAACTAGGTATTAGTATCACAGATGCAGAAGCTAAAAAAATAGAAACATTCTTTGGTTCGCTAACTGGGAAAAAACCTCTTGTTATCTACCCTGTTTTAGCCCCAGTTACAAACAAGACGCCAAAGCCTGTATTCTAAAAACATATTCTAAATTTATTTGACTCCATTTCATTGGAGTCTTTATTTCCTCTAAGTTTTTACAATTATATTTTTTACTCAATTGGTTCAAATATTGATCCTCTTGTCCGATAAATAGTATTATTATATTGGACTTGATTATCATTAATAAGTTCGGAGAAAAACTTATTAATCTTAGGATCTTTAAGATTAAAAAACATTTCTACGCCAATAGCGGTAGAATAATTTACCCAATCATATCTCAAATCACTACTCAACAAAGAACCATACTCTATAAGTTTTTGATTTGTATTCCCAATAGCATTGATAATATAAAGATTTTGTCTATCCTTAGGTAAAACAAGCATCAATAAAGAAGGATTATAATTGATTTGAGTCGATAGTATCTTGAGTGGTTTTTTCTTTGAGAATCCTAATTGTGAAAGCATCAGCCCACTCTTAACAACAGGGGTGTTTAAAACAATCACACTATCTTGCAAAAAATCTTCTTGAAAACTTAGGTTTTTTGCAAAAGTAGCTGCTTCTTGAGAAGAAATTGTGCTTTTATAGGCAATATTTGAATCCATCTCATCTAAAGTCTCGCTCAAACTCAATCCTACTGGACTATCATCATCATATTCGACGATTGGATTACTCCCTGCAAGAGTAACTATTGTCTGCATTTGTGCTTTGTAATCAATCCCCCCAAAATACAGCTTAGATGGCAATCTAGATGGATTGATAAGTTGATTTTTGTTAATAGTGGGGATATAAGTGGGAATGCTCACATAAGTGCTTTCAATAAAATTTTCTACCCCTGCTTGAGTGAGCAGTGCAATCACAAACTCATATTTTTCCTGTTCAATTCTGCTATAAGCCTCGCTCAAATCAGAAGGACTTTCTCCCCCACTATCAAAAACCTTAAAATTAAAGTCTCCTCCGCGCGTCATGAGATATGCCAATATCGTATCAATGCTCGCTACAGAATAACGTCCAACAATTTTTTTCGGTATCAGTAATGCTATTTTTATCTGGGAGTTCTTTATATCCTGATACATTGAACTCTGCATAAAAGAATCGATTTCAGATAAAGCTACAGCGAGATTTGCTCTCAGCTGTATATTATGCGTGTCATTTTTAAACTTTGCAACAAATGAAAATATCTTTCCTTCAGAATAGAGTTTTTCCAAACATTTTTCATTACACTTATCAATAGTAATATCCACTACCTCTTGTTTTGGCAATGGCAATGGAGAAATGATATAGCTCTTAGCAAAAATACTACAACTACCCAATACAAGAAACATACATAAAGCTGTCCATTTTTTCATAAAATTCCTTTTGCAAGTAAAAAATGTTTCATTGCTTCTTTTTTTAAAGATGGGTTTTTAAGCAATTGGTTTAAAGAATAAGTAGCTAAATAATTCCTCCCATCTTCAGAGAAAATTCTACCTTTATGTTGATTAAAATCAACTCCAAGCAAATGCCTCAAAACAAAATCACCCATCAAAATAGTAATTTTAATAGGGGCTAATGTCATCTGTTGATTTAAATATTGCCTACATATCAAAGCATCGCTATCTGTTGGAACATTCAAATCGTTTTCATTGCATTTAACCAAGGATAAAACTCCATATTCTGGTGCTCTTAGCTTGAAAACATTAGAAATAATATCTTGTAACATTTTTGAACTTCTATTTTCTACAAAGTGATTAAATGCATCTACTAAAGGAAGTCCGGAAATAAATACTATTTTTGCCTTTGGAGGCAAAATACCAAAGCTTGGTTTGGAAGTTTTACTTCGTTCGCATAGAGCACAATGAGCGATAGTGTCCTCAAGAGAAAGCATTGGGACACTAACCTCAACATTAGATGGCTGGGTATTTATATTGTCTATATATCTTTCTCCAAACATCTTTTGATAATACAAAAGCCTGAGATGGAGAATTTTTTGAATTTGAGACATTAAAACCCGATACTCCCTCTAGTTTTTATTCTTGTTGTGCATATGAGGATTTATCATATTTTGTGGCTTGAATATTTCATCAAGCTGCTCTTTGCTAAGCAATCCTCTTTCTAAAGTGATATCATAAACACTTTTACCAGTATTGAGGCATTCTTTCGCAATTGAAGCAGAGTTTTCGTATCCAATATAAGGATTAAGTGCAGTGACAATTCCCACACTATTTAAAACAAAATTTTTACATACATCTTCATTTGCGGTGATTCCATCTATGCATTTATGAGCAAGAGTAATCATTGCACGATTTAGCATGACAATAGAATTAAACAAACTATAGGCAATCACTGGTTCAAACACATTCAATTGCAATTGCCCCCCTTCTGCTGCCATAGTAACGGTAATATCATTTCCAATAACAGCAAAACAAACTTGATTAACCACTTCAGGAATAACAGGATTGACCTTACCTGGCATAATAGAACTTCCCGGCTGCATTTTAGGCAGATTGATTTCATTTAATCCCGCTCTTGGTCCTGAGCTTAAGAGTCTCAGATCATTACACACTTTGGATAATTTTACAGAGACTCTTTTAAGAACTCCACTGATCTGAACATATGCACCTGTACTCTGTGTAGCCTCTATCAAATCAGTTGCTGTGATAAAAGGTCTGCCCGTAACTTCTTGGATCTTTTCCTCTACGATTCTTTTATAATCAGGATGTGAATTTATACCTGTCCCAATAGCCGTACCACCTAGATTGATAATACGTACCAAATTTCTAGCATCCAAAACACGTTCAATGTCTTTATTGATCATCAACTCAAAAGTTTTAAACTCTTGTCCTAATGTCATTGGCACAGCATCCTGTAATTGCGTTCTTCCCATTTTGAGTATATCTTGAAACTCTTCAGCTTTTTTGGCATATGACTCCTTGAGAATGCGCATTGACTCTGTCAAACCACTCAATCTTTCATAAAGAGCTATTCTAAGTGCTGTAGGATAAGCATCGTTGGTAGATTGAGACAAATTTACATGATCATTTGGATGACAATATTCATACTCACCCTTTTTATGCCCCATCAATTCAAGCGCAATATTTGCAATAACTTCATTAGCATTCATATTCGTGCTTGTTCCTGCACCTCCTTGAATCATATCCACCACAAACTGATCATGATATTCTCCAGCAAGAATAGCATCACAAGCCTTGCAAATAGCATCTTTTATATTTGTATCCAATAAACCCAACTCATGATTTGCTAAAGCAGCAGCTTTTTTCACCTGTGCAAGTGCATTTACAAAAACAGGGAAATCAGAAAGCCTCTCGTTGGTGATATGGAAATTTTCCATCGCCCTAAAGGTTTGCACTCCATAATAAACATCATCATCAATTTCCAACTCTCCAATGAAGTCGTGTTCTTTTCTTGTAGCCATTTTTTCTCCTAATATTTAAAATTTTGATTTTTAAAATATCATAGATTATAGTCAAACAAATTTAACTAAAAATTTTATTTTTCTTTTAATCTTCTAATCTGAGCACCCAATGTAGAGAATTTTTCTTCTAATCGCTCATATCCCCTATCAAGATGGTATATTCTATGAACTTGAGTGTTACCTTCTGCAACAAGCCCGGCTAAAATCAAAGCTGAAGATGCTCGCAGGTCTGTTGCCATTACATCAGCTCCAATAAGTCTCTCCCCTCCTGTGATTTTGGCAACATTTCCACGCAAAGAAATATTTGCACCCAAACGTTGCAATTCACTCACATGCATAAAACGATTCTCAAATAATCTCTCTTCGATAAAACTACTCCCCTCGCATTGAGACGCTAAAGCCATAAATTGCGCTTGCATATCTGTTGGAAATCCAGGATATTCAGTTGTAATAATCTCAAAAGCATTACGTTTATGACTAGGTAAAATTTTCAATGTATTTGAGGTTGTTTCTATTGTAAAACCTATCTCTTGGAGCTTTCCTACCACAGCCTCAAGATGATGTGGTGATACATTTTTAAGTGTAATAGATGAATTGGTTATCGCCCCTGCACACAAATATGTCCCTGCCTCAATACGATCTGCAATCACATTGATTTCTTTAAAGTCTAACAATTCTCCATTGGTTCCCCTCACACAAAGCTCATTACTTCCAATCCCCTCTATTTCAACTCCTGCTTTTTGTAAAATCTCACAAAGCTGTATAACCTCAGGTTCTTTGGCAGCATTTACGATGCGAGTAACGCCTTTAGCTAAAGCTGCAGCCATTAAAACATTTTCAGTTCCTGTAACAGTTATCTTATCAAAGACAATATCACTACCTTTAAGTCCTGAAGATGCCTTTGCGATTATATAGCCTCCTTCTATGGAAATTTCTGCTCCCATTTTCTCCATTGCTTTAATATGCAAATCTACTGGTCTAGCACCAATTGCACAACCTCCAGGCAAACTTACTTCGCATTTTCCAAATCTACTCAGGAGCGGTCCTAACACTAAAATAGAAGCCCTCATCTTACGTACAATATCATAAACAGCTTTAGTATGTATAATTCTATCAGATGCGATCAAAAGCTCATTGGGGGAAACCCATTGCATTTCTGATCCCAAATGTTCTAGCAATTTTGCTAAAGTTTTTACATCTGCAACATCAGGAAGATTTTTTATTCTTAATGGATTCTTGCACAATAAAGCACTTGCTAAAATAGGCAGTGCTGAATTTTTTGCTCCAGATATCTCAACCTCACCACTCAAAGATCCTCCCCCTACAATCTCTAAATAATCCATTTTTCAACCTTTCTTTCTAGTTTTTAAAACATTACTTATCAAATCTACGATTTGTTTTTCACTCCCAGCATTTGCATTTTCAAGCTCTTGTCTAAATATAGCTACCTCATCAATGTCAAGAAGCTTACAATAAGCTATTTTTTCAACCAAAGCAAACCAAAGCTTAGAATCTTTTTCATCTTGAGGAATCACTACGAAATTTTTCAAAAACTTTCTTAAAAATACTTGAAAATTTTCCTTGGTTTTGATTGTATTAAGAATGATTTGAATGCTTTGCAGTGTAAGCTTTTCATTTGCAGGAGGTCTTTGAAAGAATAGCCAAATAATTCCGATCAAACAAATAGGAAAGGCAAAAAACATTCCGATTAGCCAAAAAAAAGCATAGAACCAAATATCATACATTTTATAATTCCTCAAGAATACAAAGATTGATAAAAATCATTGGTTGCCTTGATAAAACCACCGATACTTCCACAATCATAACGTTTTCCCTTAAATTTATATGCAATCACCTTGCCCATCTTAGCTTGTTGCAACAATGCGTCAGTAATTTGTATCTCACCTTTTTTGCCTGGCTTAGTAACCCTCAAAATATCAAAAATATCTGGCGTCAAAATATACCTTCCAATAATTGCAAGATTAGAAGGTGCTTGATCTTTATTTGGTTTTTCAATCATATCAAAAACTCTATAAATCCCCTCCTCAATCTCCTCGCCCTGCATAATTCCATATTTATCAACTTCTTCAAAATCAACTTCTTCAATTGCAATAATAGAACATTGATATTTTTGATAAATATCCATCATTTGGGCAAGCACACTTTTGCCATTTGGATTAAAACATAAATCATCCGCAAGAATAACTGCAAATGCCTCTTTTCCTATCAGTGTCTCTCCGGTAAGTATAGCGTGTCCAAGACCCTTCATTTCATTCTGACGAGTATAAGAAAAGGTACATTTTTTAATAATTGATCTTATTTCCTCTAGTTGAGATTCTTTATCTGTACCTTGTATTTGATGTTCTAATTCATAACTGATATCAAAATGATCTTCAATGCTTCTCTTTCCTCGCCCTGTGACAATAGACATAGTATGGCAACCTGCATCTAACGCCTCTTGCACTCCATATTGAATTAAAGGTTTATTTACAATCGGGAGCATTTCTTTTGGCATTGCTTTTGTAGCAGGTAAAAATCTGGTTCCATATCCTGCGGCAGGGAAAAGGCATTTAGTAATCATTTTTTCTCCTTTGTATAAATAATTGTCTGTTTGAGGAATTTCTCCAAATCTATTTTATGACCTAAAAGTTCTTGATAAATCACATAGTTTGCTAAAACCTTCATTCCATAAAATCGAGACTCTTCATAAGGGATAAGCTCCATACTTATCCAAGGTTCATATTTTCTGCCCTTCAAAAACAGTTCTTTTTTATCTAACAATCTCCTCAAAAAGCCAGGTCCTCCATTATAGGCATATGACACAAAAAGAGGATGAACAAATTCTTCTTTGAGATGATTGAGATAATACTTCCCAAAATTCAAAGAAGTCTTAGGATCAAACATATTAAACAAGCTAATATCCTTAATATTCATCTCTTTTGCAAAAGGAAGAACATTAAAAGGCATAATCTGCATAATTCCTAATGCATAAGATCGTGAAATTAGTGCTGGAAGCAGATGACTTTCTTGTCTAGCAATAGCATATACCATTGCTTTTTCATTATCATCTTTCCAGCCAATAAGACCTTCATAGGGTCTGATAAAATAATTCATTTTGTATTTGTTTAGACGATTCAAGAAATAGACCAAATGAGGAAGAGTTTTTTCATATTTAAAATATTCCAAAATTTTTTTGTATTGCTCATCATCTGAAATAGCAAAAATATTTTCTTTAAGTATTTGCCACTCAAAAGGATCAGAAATATCAAATCCTGGATTTTTTTTACTAATATCTTTAAAGTCTGAAATTATATTGTATTTTGGAACAGAGCCCAACTTTTGATTTGCATAAATAGAAAAAATATCTACAAAATTACTTTGAGAGAGTTCCTCCAAAAAGAGTTTGTTTTCGCTCAACAAATACTGCCAAAATAAAGCCCTATCCCTCATAAATGGATCAATGGCTGCATTTTTAGAACGTGCAAAATATATAAGAGCTTTTTTTTCTTTTTTTTGTAAAATCTCATTGATCCCTAAAAGAAAAAATGTATTTGCATCTGAGTTTTTGATATCTGCTTTTGCTAATGCCTTTTTAAATGCATCAAACCTTGGATCTAATATGATACTATGAAGAGTTTTGTTAAAAACAAAGCTATTTTCATTGGCAAGTTTTTCTAGTTTCTTTACAGAAATAGAATGATCAAAAATCTTAAGTTTTTGGGTATAGCTCAAACCATTAAAAATAGCTCCAAAATTTTTCGCCGAAACTTCAAACATAGCCTTTAGAATATCTTTTGACAAAAGAACTTTTATCTGAATTAATAAATCTGGATAAGAAGTAGAGATTTTTTCGATAATAATTTTAGCATCTGAATTTGAAATTTTTGGTATATCAGAGAGTTTAAGCCCATAGGAAATACATTGGGCATCTTCGTTTTTTAATTTATCAAAAGTCAAACTTTTGCAAAAAATATCCTTTGGCATTTCTGTAGATATGCCCTTATTTTGCATTGCCTGTTGGATTTTTGGGGTTTTATTTGCGACTAGGTCGTATGCTTTGATAGCCTCATTTATAGAGGTTTTATCATTAGATATAAACTGCCAGATATAGAAATCCCTTACCACTCCTTGTGGCTTGGATTCTAAAAATTTCAATGTTATATTATGTTTTGCAATGCCAACTGAGCATATCAGCAATAATCCAATAAGAATTCTTTTTGTCATTGAAATAACTTTTGAGCATATACAGACAAAGAATCCACTAATGCCATATCAATAAATTGCAATACAAGAACAACAAACACGGGTGTAAAATCAATCCCGCTATATACGAGTGGAATTTTGCTTTTAATTCTAGTAAAAACTGGATTTGTGAGTTTATATAAAATCACGACGATGGGATTGTTGGGATCTGGACGAACCCAGGTTATCAAAGTAGCGATGATAACCACCCATGTATAAATAAAAATAAGCGTATGCAAAATAGTTGCAATAGCATTAAATATGTTGGCTAATATCATTTTCACCCCTTATGCGTAAAATATCTTTGAGATAAAATCTAATATAAGGATAAAGGATATTTAAATCAACTCCGTGCGATTCCCCTGTAAGTAAAATTCTAAGTGGCTTGAAGAATTTTTTACCTCTTAGATTGCTAAGCTTCATTGCTTCGTTTTTAAAAGAGTCGTAATCATCAAGTATTTTAGATTCTTGCATGATTAAAAGATCTAGTACTTTGAACAATTCAATACATTCAAACTCAAAATTCTCATTTTCATAGAGTTTTTTAATATCTTTTGGAGAAAAAATCATCTCAATTTTCTCTCTGATTTCATTAAGAGTACTTGTCTCTTCTAAATAAATTTTTCCGATGGCACCAATGGTAGTATCTTTGCTTTGCAGCAATAGTGCA
The DNA here is from genome assembly GCF_030688855.1 of Helicobacter cappadocius. Lineage (GTDB taxonomy): Bacteria > Campylobacterota > Campylobacteria > Campylobacterales > Helicobacteraceae > Helicobacter_J > Helicobacter_J cappadocius. The sequence goes on from NZ_JAUYZK010000004.1 coordinate 69,223, forward strand.
AATTCATCTTCATTTAGTCGCTTGAGGTGTTCGCGATTAATATAACGCAAACGTTTTATATCAAATTTTACCGGAGATTTTGCTATGTTAGTAATATCAAACCACTCTATAGCCTCAGACAAAGTAAAAATTTCTGTTGGTGTTTTATTCCCCATAGAAATGAGATAATTCATAATAGCTTGAGGTAAAAAACCTTGCTCTAAAAGCCAAGAAACACTTGAAGCACTGTCTCTTTTACTCATTTTTCTACCACTCTCCCCTAAAATAATAGGCAAGTGAGCATAACCGATTTTTTTATCATACCCTAGCGAGGTTTGTATTAATATTTGTTTGGGTGTATTACTGACATGATCTTCTCCTCTAACAATAAAATCAATATTATAAATCATATCATCACATGCACAAGCAAAATTATAAGTAGGTACGCCATCTTCACGTAAAATCACAAAGCTATCAATCTCTGCTGGAGCAAACTGCAGATGTCCTTTTATCTCATCATAAAACTCTATGCTTTCTTTTGCTCCTTTAAGTCTTACAACAGGCTTTAAATTAGACTGTTTTTCCAACTCAGCCCAAGCGTCATCATATCTAAAGGCGACCTTGTTTTCAATAGCCTCTTGTTTTTTTTGCTCTAAAAATTCTTTGGTGCAATAACAATAAAATGCTTTATTTTCCTTTATCAAATGCTGTGCAAAACTATGATGATGTTTAAAGTTATGGCTTTGATACACCAAATCATCCCATAAAAGCCCAAAAAGATTTAAAATTGCTAAAATCTCTTTATCTTTTCCTTCAATATTCCTAGATAAATCAGTATCCTCAATCCGAACAAGAAATTTTTCACCTTTTTGTTTGGCGATAATATAATTAAATACCGCTGCACGAAGATTGCCAATATGCATATCTCCGGTGGGAGAAGGAGCAAAACGAAGCATCATGAACCTTTTGGTTTATTTTTGTATGATTTTATCAAAATACTATGAAGTTAAAACATTTTTAGGAAATCTTTGGCATTAAAATTATCATAACTAACCGCATCTGAAGAATCTGAACCAAAAATCTGTTGACCTGATATTTTTGCGCTCACAAGCTTGAGGCAATTATCAAGCTCTGCTCTTTTATCCTCAAGATATGCACAAACATTTTCATACCCGCCATTGTCAAAAAAATCCAATGGATTGAAAACCTCAACGATGATCTCTTCTTTACCCGAAAAAACACTCAAAGTACTCCCAAATAATAATGTCCCCATAAATGAACACTTTTGGACAATTTCATTTATTTCTTTAAGCACAATACCTTCCAAAGATTTAAAATCGCTGTCTTTAAAATGATCATCTACTAGAACTATCTGTATTTGAACAATCAGTTTTGCTAGTGCATTATCTAAGATTTGCAATGCTCCTATAAACTCATTTGCACTTTTCATATCCTCGCCAAATTTGTGTATTTTACGCTCTTTGTTAAAACAACTCTCTGATACATTTACCCTGCAGGAATCATCAATCCCCTCTAAATGCTTCTTAAAAGTCGCCAATAAATCTTTATCAAACATTTTTTTGCCCCTTGTTGCAGAATTATGAACATAAAAAGCACATTTTGTTCCATTGCTTTTAGGTATAATATCGCCAAAAATCATAAAAGGAAGCTTTTGAAAAAAATCATCATTTTAAGCATACTATTCACTTTTGCACTCAGCAAACCTCTCGCTCCGATCGATTTTGATGTTGTCAAAGAACAAACAAATACAAAATCGCCAACTCTTTTATTAATGGGAGGAATACAAGGCGATGAACCTGGTGGCTTTAACGCTACAAACATGTTTTTGATGCACTATAAAATCATTGATGGGAATGTATGGGTAGTGCCTGTCCTAAATAAACATTCAATGCTGATGAATCATCGCGGTCTTTATGATGATATGAACCGAAAATTCAAAAACCTTTCTTCTTCTGATCCAGAATATTTTATCATCAAACATATTGAGGATCTTATTACTGATAAAGAAGTAAATGTTATATTGCATTTGCATGATGGTAGTGGATTTTATCGTCCCAAATATGAAACTCCTTTGCTGAACCCAAATAGATGGGGAAATTGCTCTATTATTGATCAAAAAAAATTAGAAAATGTAAAATTTGGAGATCTTAATACTATTGTAAACAAAATGACTTCTCATATTAATGACAATCTCCTTGAGCCAATTCACAAATATTATGTTCGAGACACCCATACAGCTAAAGGCGATAAAGAAATGGAAAAAGCCCTTACTTATTTTGCAATCAGAAATAAAAAACCCGCATTTGCAAATGAAGCAAGTAAAGAGCTTTCACTTGAAAAAAGAGTTTATTATCACTTGTTAGCCATTGAAGGCATTTTAGATCAGGTAGGAATAAAATATGAAAGAGACTTTAAACTCACTCCAAATAACATTTATCGCCTAATCAATGACAAAACTCTTGATGTCAAAATCAATGATTCTATAATTTTGCCACTTTATGGATTGCGTCCTGTATTGAATTATTTTCCAATGCCAAAAGATGCACAAATCACCACCATTCCTCTAAGCTCAAAAGCCCATATTGTTGGGCTTCTTCCTAGAAACAATCAAGTGTGGTTAAAATATGGAAACAAATTAATGACTCGAATCAATCCTGACTATATAGAATTCGATCATTCTGTAAAAAACATCCAAATAAAAGTTGATGGCGAGTTGAAAAACATAGAAGTTCCTAGCATTGTAGAAGTCAAAGAAAATTTTGAAATACTCCCTATCGAAGGATACCGTGTCAATATTATCGGCTATGTTATTCCCAATGATAAATCAAAAAAACCAAATGAGACAGGCATACTAATACATCACAAAGATTGTATCTCCAAATTCTCTATCGATAAAGCGGGTAAAATTTTCAGAGCAGAAATTTACAAAGGTGATAAATTTAGCGGAATGATATTGATTAAGTTTTTATAAAAATAGAAGTAGGAATTACAAAGAATTGAGGTACATTATTGATGCACCTCATCAAAATAGAATCAAAATCTAAAAGGGCTTTCTACGACTTTTTTCCTATCTACAATATAAGGAATCAAAGCCATATGTCTAGCTCTTTTGATAGCAATTTCAACACGTTCTTGCCACTTTTTAGTGTTGCCAGTGAGTCTTCTTGGCATAATCTTATATCTCTCAGATAAAGAATGTTTTAGCATTTCAATATCTTTATAATCGATAAATTCGATTTTTGCCTCTGTATATTTGCAGTATCTTTTTGAGTATTTTTTTCTTTCCATTTTTTTCTCCTAGAAGGGTATTTCATCATCATCTATATTAATCTCAGGAATGTTTTGCTCATATTTTTGTGCATTCATTCCACCTTGTGGGGCTTGTTTTGGCAAGTGATTATTTTGTGCATAAGATGAATTTGACTCGTTATGCGAAGGTTCATAATTTTGATATCCATCATCTTGCGTACTAGAAGATTTGCCATCAAGCATTTGCATTGATTCTGCTGTAATAGTATGTTTGCTTTTCTTGCTCCCAGTTTGATCTGTCCAACTCTCAAGTGTTAATCTGCCTTCAATAAGGATTTTTGATCCTTTTCTGAGGTATTGATTTGCTACTTCAGCAGCCCTACCAAAAAGCTTCGCATCTACAAAACATACTTCCTCGCCTTGTGAGCCATCTTGTTTTTTATATCTACGATTACTCGCAAGTCCAATAGTGGCAAGTGCAGAACCGCTAGGAAGATACCTAAGCTCAACATCACGGGTCAAATTTCCTATTATAATCACTTTATTATACATTACAATCGCCTTTTATTGCATCCTCAATCTTAAGAGACTGAAGACTCTGTATGTGCCTCAGTTTGAGGTTTTTCTTTGGCAGGTTTTGAATCTGATTTGGATTCAGGCTTCTTGTTTGCTCTATCAACCAATGCCTGCCAAGTCTTTTGTTCTTTTTTGCTTTCATATTTAATAACAATAAATCTTAAGATATCTTCATTGATGCGATACAATCTTTCAAGTTCCAATATCAAAGAAGGATCAGCTTGAAAATAAATCACAAAGTAATATCCTCTATTGTTTTTTTTAATCTCATAGGCAAGATTTCTCATTCCCATGTCAATACAAGTCGTAATGACTCCGCCATTTTTAGTGATGACTTCTTTATAGAAATCAATCTTTGATTTTATTTCTTCTTCTACTAAAGTAGGTTTAACGATAAACATCGTTTCGTAGTGTTTCATTTCTTCTCCTTATGGTTTTCGCCCTTTTACTATCTAATCTAGAACAAAAAGAGCAAGGCTACTTTTTTTGAATAAAAAGACTCCATATTTTATCTAATATATGCTTGTAATTTTATTAAAACGCTCAGACTAAAATTTTTTTCGCCCTTCATGCTTACGTTACGCCATTTTCGAAACATTTCAAAAATTTTCTGATAACCTTCTTCTTTGATTTTGATCGCTCTAGAAGCAAGTTTATCCACAATTATTTGTGGGGGACTGAATCCAAGTATATCCTTGGCATTTGGAGTACCATTGCTTTTAATATAGGCAAAAAATAAAAATAGTTGGTAAAAGTATCTCTCCATTTCTCTTAAAATTTCAATATCATCAAGCCCTTCTTCTTGAATTTTATGCAATATCTCTAAAGCATCTTTTTTTTCAAAGATTGCATTGTAAAGCTCATCAATACTCACACTTCCTAGCCCATAAGAAAGCTTATGAATATCTTCAATTGAAATAGATCTGTCAAAAATAGTAAATTTTTCCAACTCATTATGAGCAATGCTTAAATCATTGCTCTGCAAATTCAAAATCACTCCAAGCAATCGATCTTGTATATCTAAATTCAACTCGTTAGCACGTTCTCTTAGCAATGCAATACATTCATAAAAATTTGGAGCGAAAAATCTTACATCAATCACTCCCTGCCCTTTAAAAGCCGAAGCAAAAGTTCTGAAATCTTGTGCATATTCAGCATTTGTCTTAGAATCTGAACGATAAAATTCAATAATTAAAGAATTATTCGTATTTACTGCAATAGCATTTAATAATCCGTCAATGTCTTTTTTGGGAAGTTTTTTATCTAGTTTTAAAACCACCAAACTTTCATCACCAAATAAAGAGCTCTGACCCAATATATCCATAACTGATCTAAAATCATAATCGCTATAATAAAAAGTTGTTTTATTGGATTTATCGGTGATTTTTCTGGCAATTTTTTCAGAATAATAAGAAATCAAAAAATTTGATTCTCCATAGAGTAAAGTTGCTCTAGGGAAAGATTTTTCTAATAACTTGTCTAAATCTTTTTTATACATCTTTTGCTCGTTTTTTGATAGGTTTATTAATAATTTTTGCAAAAATCTTGCCACTAGGAATATGTGCATCTAAAATCTGCATTTTAACTTCATCAAATTTTTTAACATCATCACTCAAGCAATCTAAAGTAATTCTAGCCCCATATATGCAATCAATTGCGTTTGCTAAAGGAGGATAAGACTCATCAGCAATAATTCCAGTAACCACAGTACCTATATGGTCTAATGCCCAGCGAGAATATTTACGATCTTTAAAATCTACTTCTATTTTAAAAACTTGTCTTTCTTGGTCGCTTAAGAGCATACAAGATGTTTTTATATGACTTAATAAATAGGATAGTTTTTTTTCTGACTGAGGAGAATTGGAAATTATCTGTTTTAAAATCCTATGCAAAAGCAAATCGCTATACCTTCGAATAGGTGATGTAAAATGGGTGTATTTGTCAAATCCTAAGCCAAAATGCCCAATATTGTACGGGGAATAACTCGCTTGAGATTGAGATCTGATAATCATTTTATCAATTTGCTTTCGCATATCTTTTTTTGTGGCTTGTTTTTGAATAGAGCTGATAATACTATGAAGATTTTCTTGATTGTATGGCAAAGAAGGAAGAGTGTAACCCAAAGCCTTACATTCAAACAAAAGTTCATTCAATCTATCTTGAGTAGGGGCATTATGTACACGGTAGATGCCATTATCACCCAAATGTTGATTCAAAAATCTTGCTGACTCTCTGTTAGCCAATAACATTGCTTCTTCAACTATCATATGAGAGTCACTCTGCAAGTCAATCTTTATTTCTGTAAGCAAACCTTCTTGATTTAGCTCCATTTTGATTTCATCATTAAAAAATTCATAGCCTTTTTTCAGTCGTTTTGAACGAAGTTTTTTTGCAATGGGATAAAAATCTAAAATACTTCTTTTTACTTCTTTATTTATGGATATTTTTTTACCACTCAAGAGTTTATCCACATCTGCATAAGTAATATTTTGATGATTATTTATAAATGCTTCAAAAAGTTCTGAATCAATCACTTCAAAGGTTCGTCTATGAAGCCTTAAACGCCATACAAAAGCAAGCCTATCTTTTCCTTCTTTTAAAGAACATATATTTTCACTTAGATTTCTAGGGAGCATTGGAAAACTTTTGTGTGGAAAATATACACTAAAACCTCTGTTTTTTGCTTGTACATCCAAAGCAGATTCAGAGCTTACATATTCGCTTACATCGGCGATAGCAACATATAATGTATTGCTAGGAGTGTGAAAGTAAATTGCATCATCATGGTCTTTTGCATCATTAGGATCAATTGTACAAAATGGAAAAGTTCGTAAATCTTTACGATCATGATACATATCAACATCCACTCCTTCGCCAAAACTATCTGCTAAAACACAAGCTTCTGGTGTAAAATCAGCATCTCGATTATAGAGTGTTAAAGAAATATTTTCGTCTATTTGAGGATCATCAATACTTCCTAACACTTCTTTGATTTCTTTAGAACGCATATCTACTTTGAGCAAACAATGTCTAGGAAGTTCGCGTAATGATTTTTGAGAAACGGTAAGTCTAATGGGTTTGGCATGTGGATTTTTAAGCTCAAATGCGATGATTTCACCTTTTACTTTTTCCAAATAGCAAAGGATACCTGGATTTTCTGCATGTAGGGAAAGAATAATTTTAGCTCTAACCCTTCCTTTTATTCTGGTGGGTTTGACCAAAACAATATCGTTTTGAGAAATAGATTTTGATAGCCCATCTATTAGAAGATCTTTGTGATCTGTAGATAAAAAACTACGCAAAAACCCTCTACCTGATCTAGAAATATCTACACTACCAATAACAAATCCTTCTTTTATCTGGTAATTCCCTTGTTTTTCTTGTATAAATCCCTTATTTTTGAGTTCTTCATAAATATTTTGATATTTTCTAGGGATATTTCTAATGCCATTAGCAAGTCCGAATAAAAACTCCTTCATTTACAAAACAAGCTTCATTTGTTTTCTGATTTTATCAGCGGAAATCTTCTTATCACAGAAGAGTTCAAATGCCAAGACTGCCTGTTCAATCAACATATCTTTTCCATCTTTAAAATCAATACCTAATTTTTGTGCTAATTTCAAAAATGGAGTTTGAACTCCATATATCAAGTCATAAGCCATTTTTGATATACTCAAAGTTCTTTTGAGTATATCTTCATCTAATGGAAAATTTTCATCTTTTAGTCCTGCGGGGGTTGCATTAATAACAATATCAAAAGGTTGGGGAGAAAAATCCTCCATCAAAGAACATTTAAATCCATCTGAAACAAAAGAATCCAAACGTTTTTTAGATCGGTTCAAAACAAGCAACTCTATGCCCTTTTCTCTAAGAATATGTGCAACAGCCTTTGCACTCCCACCTGCACCAAGTAAAACAGCAGACTTAAATCCATTCACACTAATAGTACGATAGAATCCTTCTGCATCGGTATTGTAACCAATTATTTTTTTACCCTCAAGCACAAGGGTATTGACAGATTTTACAACAGAAGCTATGCCTCTATTTTCATCACTTTGATTGAATGCATCTTCCTTGAAGGGAATTGTAATATTAGCTCCATAAAGTCCCAACTCAAAGAAAGTTTTTCTCAAATTCATTCCATCTTGTAACAAATATCGTCCATAATACCCAGAAAAACCAATCTCATCGCCAAATTCAGAAAATACAGCATTATGTATCAATGGAGACTTAGAATGAAAAATAGGATTTCCAAAAACACAAAACTGTTTCATAAACTAGAATTATCACCTTGCTTACTTAGTAAATCAAGCAAGACCCAACCATTCTGTATTTTTCCCCAACCATCTCGGATGTCTTTGACCTCAATGATTTGATTTGGAACGAGCTTTCCAACAATTTTTGATGATACCGTAGGTTCAAGACGAATATTAACGACTTTTAAAGACTTATAAAACCCTATGAGAGGTTTTTCAGCGGTGTTTTTACTAGGTTGTGGTTTTGATTCAACAGGCTTTAGTAATCTAGCATAAACCCAACCATTTTTAAGCCTCGCCCAATCTCCTTGTATCATTTCAACTTCTATTTTCTGGTTATATCTCAATTTACCTACAATTTCAGAAGTAACATTTGGAGATTTTCGGATATTGAGTATTTTGCCCAAAGCAACATAAATACCAGAATGATCTAAATTCTGAGGAGTTTGTGTGGCATTTGTCGCAATGGGTACATCAGATGAATAAATGGGTGATGAGACATTAAAATTCTCACTTGAAATTTTTTTATCTGGATTTGATTTTTTATCAGTAGAAAAATTCTCACCGTTATCTAAACTAGCAGAAACTGAGGACTGCTCAAGTTTATTTTCCTCTTCTTTATAATTCATCTCAGGTTGGGACAAAACAGCGGGATTAAAACTCTCTGGTATTGAGTCTTCTTTTTGCTTATTAGTACCCACAAATACAACATAATAAAGACCAAACCCAAAAAATAAAGCTAAAATAGGGATTGTATATAGTTTAAATAACGATTTGATATTCATTTATTCGCCCACTCCCATCTAACTTCAAATTAAATCTACACCACAAGGAGCTGTTATTATCTCTCCTATCTCATATCCATCAGTGTTTTTAAGGATATAATCGAGATTTGTCCTAGGAGCAACAATTATCATTCCAACACCCATATTAAACACTCTATAAACCTCATCTTCGTCAAGATTTAGTTTTAGTATATCAAAAATTGGCAATGTTTTTATGAGTTTTGTATCTATCTGTGCTCTTAAATCTTTAGGTAAAACTCTAGGTAAATTTTCCACTATTCCGCCCCCAGTAATATGGGCGAGAGCATTGATGTGATTCTTTATTTTTTTATAATCATCCACATAAATTCTAGTAGGTGTTAGCAAAGTTTCAATCAAAGTTTTACCACAAATTTGATCTTCAAATTTCATCTTTAATTCTTCAAATAAAAGCTTACGAACAAGAGAGTAACCATTGCTATGTATTCCTGAACTTTGAAGTGCTATTAAAACATCGCCTTGTTTGATATTGGATTGTCTTTGCAAATCTGATTTCTCTGCAATCCCTACTGCAAAACCTGCAAGATCAAAATCTTTATGCTGATACATTCCAGGCATTTCTGCGGTTTCTCCACCAATGAGCGAACACTGTGCAATTTCACAACCCTTAGCAATACCCTGAACAACCCTAATTGCCCTATATTTGTCTAACTTTGCACTAGCATAATAGTCCAAAAAAAACATTGGAGTAGCAAAATTGCAAATCAAATCATTCACACACATGGCAACCAAATCAATGCCAACACCCTCAAGTCTATCAGAATCAATAGCCAAACGAAGTTTTGTCCCCACACCATCAGTGGCAGCTAAGATAACAGGTTCTTTAAATCCACCTGGAAGCTCATAAGCTCCAGCAAAAGATCCAATCCCTCCGATAACATTCTTGTCAAATGTTGCCTTTACATATGGTTTGATACCCTCTACAAAGGCATTTCCCTCATCAATATCAACTCCAGAATCTTTGTAGCTAATTGATTGCATTTATTTCCTTGTTATCATTTAGGGTAGCTTCATGAATTTTATCACAAAAAGAATCTTTAAGCAAATTACAACAAAAAAACCAAAAACGATCTATTTGCCTCCGGGCTTTATTTTTTGAATCTTCTTGAGAATTTTTTGATTTTGAGGATCAGAAAAAATTGCTGCTGCTGAGCTCTCAAGAGAGTCTTTTTTGTCTTCTTTCTCAGAAAAAATCTCATTCACTTCATTTCGCGAAAACAGCACAACATTGTCATCTTTTTTATCTTTCACGATGAGTTGAATAATGCCATCTATTTTTACATTCACAAAACTTCCAATATTATCCCTTCCAAATCCAGCTTCAAACTCTACACTTGAAGCTGTGACCACAAGACTACTGAAGCTATAACCAGCTAGAACAAACAACACAAAAGGTCCAAATTTTGAAAAAATCTCTTCAGGCAAGGCGGGGGTGAAACTTACTTTAGAAAGTTCGCAAAATATAGAAAAATTAACCTTATTTTCGATTAAGAATTTAATATTTTCAACACAATGTCTATTGTTTAGCTGATTGTATTTATTTAATACGTTCATTGTATATCCTTTCAAATTCTTCTAGCATTTTTTTGATCTCTCCTATACCAATCTTCCAAAAATCCTTACTTTCTATATCAAAACCAAACCTTGCAACCAATTCCTTTGGACTTTCACTCCCTCCACGACTTAAAAAATCTATATATATATTGACAAAATCTTTATTTTTGCCACTTTTGTATAACCCAAACAATGCTAAAACCAGCAATTGCCCATAGCTATAAGAATAACAATAAAACGGTGAATGAATAAAATGAGGAATATAGCTCCACCATCTATCATAGTTTTTCGTCAATTTCAAAGATGTATCAAACATTTTTTCATTTTCTTCACGCCAAATCTTGTCAAAATCTTTATCCTTAAGCTCACCTTCTATATCATGGATTCTTCGCTCAAAATTTGTCATCACCACTTGCCTAAAAAGGGTTGAAAAAATATCTTCTATTTTCCCTGCATAGATACCAAAAAGTTCATCTGCACAGAGACTATTTTTTAAATCATCAAATAAAAGCATCTCGGCAAAAACTGAGGCAGTTTCCGCAGTAGTTAAAGGCGTATCCATATTCAGATAACCTACTTTTTTGCTCAATTCCTGATGGATCATATGCCCAAATTCATGGGCGATGGTAAATGCATCGCGCCTATTGCCTGTGAAATTTAGCAGCACATAAGGATGGGCACTAGGAATACACCCATGACTAAAAGCTCCTCCACGTTTTCCATCTTTTGGATGGGAATCAACCCAACCATTTTTTAGAGCATTTTTGGCAATCTCATAAAATTTTGGGGAAAAATTTTTAAATGCCTTAAGAACAGATTGTACAGCCTCTTCATATTGAATATTTTCTCCATCACTCATAATAGGAGCGTATCTATCATAATCCCTTAGAGTCAAATCTAAAATCTTAGATTTGACTCTATAGTATCGATGCACAAATGAAAAGTTTGCATTCACAGTATCTATCATACTATCCACGCTTTTTTGAGTAATCTGATTATCAATATGTCTAAAAGATTCTTTTTTGTCATATGATCTGAGTTTGGTCTGAATTCCTAGATCTTTTCGCACCATGTTCAAAATATATGTGAGTAAAAAACTAGATTTTTGCAACTCTTTGCTAAAACATTTTTGAGCTTTTTTCCTAATATCTCTATCGTTATGATGCAAAAGTGCCAAAATTTCTTCTTCATTCAAAACCTTATCTTCATAGCGAATTTTCAGCGAAGCAAGATGCTCATCAAATAGTCTAGAAAAAGCTCCAACTCCTACAGGAGAGGTATTTAAAAGTATTTTTTCTTCTGCCAAAGTTAGTTGATGTGCTTTTTTATCCAAAAGACCTTGAAGATAATGTGCGTATTTTTGAGAGTATTTTATAAATTCTTTTTGTTTTTTTTCTTCTAGCTGACAAAACTCTATTTCAAAAAACACTATACTTTCTTCAATTTCATTAGCCAAAAGTTCATATTTAGCATAAAAATCACCCCTTTTAGTATCTGTAGCAAATACTAAAAAAGCATAGGTCATTACCCCTGAAATACCTTCAATAATACTCTCATATTCGGTTATGGCACTCTGAAATTCTGTCGCTTTGAGCGATTCTAAAGTATTGAGATATTTTTTTTCATAATCTTTTGCTCTTTTTTTAAGTTTAGGAATGTAGTCTTGAATATCTTTTTCGCTCTTAAAAAGTGAGCTTAGATCCCATTTATGTTCAAGAGTATGACTCATTTTTTATCCTTATTTTTTGATATGACAAGGCTTTGAAAAATCAGAAAATGCGTAAGAAGCGAGTAAAACAGCAATTTCTGTTTTACTATTAATACTATTTATTTTAAGTTTTTCTAACTCTTCTTCCTCTGCCTTAGAATCAACCTTGGCAATAATATTCGCATTGGGTGCAATATCTAAAATTCTATCACAAATCACTTTGATAATGCTTGTATTATCTACGGTTATAATAACGCATTTGGCAAGATCTAGTTTGAGCTTTTCCAAAAAATTCTCTTGGGTAATATTGCCAAAAATTACATTATCATTGGCTTTTTCGCCCTTTTCAACTTGCGTAATATTATAATCAAGTGCAACATATCTAGCTTTGTTTTGTTTGAGTATATTAACTACCTCCACCCCATAAGTGCCATAACCAACCACAACAATATGATTTTCCAAAGGAATGGGAATATAAACTGCCTGGTCTTTTTTAAGTCCATAGTTGATGTTTTTTTTCAATAAATAGCTTGAAATAGGATTGAGATATTTTAAAATAAAAGGTGTTATCATCATCGAAAAAATAACCATTAAAATCAAAAACTGATGGATGCCACTAGGAGTAATATTAATAATCCCTTTAGTCTGTAAATATCCCAAAATACCACTTGTACCATCAAAAATAAAAAGATTATTAGAATTTGCATTCAAAAATACTGCGAAAGAAAATTCTCCAATTTGAGAGAGAGAAAGAGCTGTTTTAATCGAACTTTGGGAACTTCTAAAAAATTTAAGCACCCAATAAATTAAGCCCACCTTAAGCCCCATAACAAAGAATAATAAAAGGACGATGGCAAAAAATTGGCTGAATAAAAAATCTAAATGCACCTGCATACCAACAGTTACAAAAAATAATCCCAAAAATATGTCCCTAAAATGTTCCAAATCTGCTTGAACTTGATATTTATAACGTGACTTTGAGATTACCATTCCTCCAATAAATGCACCCAAAGACATCGAAAACCCAAAATAATGACTAATAGCTGCTGCTCCAAAAACAATAAGCAAAACAGTACCCATAAATAACTCGTGCAATCGAGCATTTGCAGCAAGATTTAAAATTCTTGTAGCAAATTGCCTACCAGGAAGCAAAAGAATTGCCAATACAATAACCCCTGATACGAATGTCTTGAGTAACATAGCTCCTAGACTTACATCCTTATTGCTTAACAATGCTAAAATAAGCAATATAGGTATCACAGCAATATCTTGCATAATCAAAATACCCACTACGCTTCTTCCTGCAACGGTGTTGAGTTGTTTATTTTCCTCGAAATATTTCAATACAATGGCCGTAGATGAAAGTGAAAGCGCCATTGCGATAACAAGAGAAAGCACCGAAGAGAGGCCAAAAATATAATAACTTAGCACAAAAAACAATAAGCTAGTGAGCACAACTTGCAAAATTCCAAATATAAGAACTTCCTGTTTCATGGCACGGAGCCTATCAAAACTAAATTCAAGTCCTATCATAAACATCAAAAATACAATCCCAAATTCTGCAATGTCTGAAAGCGTCCTAGAACCTTCTATGCCAAAAAGATACACAATAACAATCCCTGTAAGTATGTAACCAATAATCACAGGTATGTCAATTTTTTTAAGTATCAAATTCATTAATATGGAGATTCCAAGACCTACGACAATGATATAAAATGTCTCTTCTATGGTTATCTCCTTGCTTAAGTAAGAATCAGAACTTTACTTTTTTGCTATAATATTACCAAATCAAGGCAATTTTATATTCAAAAGGAGTGAAATGGACTGTTCTTTACTGTATGCAATCACACTTGATAAGCTTGAACAAGGCTTCATACAGTCAAGAAATATGATTGAATTCAATCAAAACATAATTGCAAATCTATCTTCTGAACTTAAAAAAATCCTCCAGGAACATTCTTTAACTAGCAATGAGAAGGATTGTAAAGAGCATGTCAGAAAAGCTATTGCTGATTTTTATCGCAAAAATGGAATGGGAACATTCATACGTTTTGACAAAGATAAAAATATCGAGGTTTCTACTGTTGTAAAAGATCCTCAAAATAATCTTTGTGTTATGTTTTTAAGTCGATGGCTAGAAGAAAACAAAAAAAAATTTCGATCCAAAACAGGGGATACAAACGAAACCCTCTCTCAAGAAGAATTCAATATGATTATAGAATATGCAAAAATGTGTGTAGATTTTAACAATGATCTGCTTTTCCGAGATATTGTGAGGAATGCAATTCGCAAGACTTTTAATCTAAATTCAAGAGATGGGTTATTTTTTACTCCTCTTGGAGCATATTTTAAAATTTTTGATTTTAAATTTGTAAAACTTAGCAACGAAATTCGAAGTGTTCAGAAGCTGAATTCTGCACGGCTTCTTGATGATGGAGATAGACTTAAAATCAATGCTTATTTAAAAAAATATGATGTTGATAAGATGATTATTGATAGCATTGATTATGTCCTAAATACCAAAACCCACTTAGAGGGAATGTCAAATATAAGCTTTACAAAAAATTTCTTATTTTTTGTCGCTCAGGATTTTAGAAGCCATTTAGAAAAAATTTTGGATGGAAAAATACCAAGCATACTCCAAACTTGCTTTGTGGAAGAAAAAATCCGATCCTACAAAAATATTATTTTTGATAAAGTTGCCAATTTTGTACTGCAAATGGTCTATAATGGCTCTAGCAGTGCGAGGGATTTTATCGCGTTTTATAATGGACAAACAGTTCAAAATGAGGGGAGAGAAATTATTATTCCGCCAATAACAGATGCTAAAGGTGAGCGTTGGAGTCTAGAAAAAATAGAAAATACCCTGACGCAAAAACATCAAATTCAAGCTAAAATAGACTCTCTAAAAGAAAATCAGAAAAAAATCAATGAGGTCATTAGTTTTATAGAAAAAGGTATTTCTAAAATACAGACAGAAATAGATGAAAAAAATAAACTCATAGAAAAAATCGATTCTATATATGAAGGTAAGAAAAAACAAATTCACAATATAAAAGAAAATGATAAAAATATCCAAAAAGAGACTATTAGTCTTGGGCTAGGAAAATACTTGGAAGAAAAAAAGACCATCTTAACGCAAATTGAAGAACTCAACTTGCAAATAAATCAAAAAAAGCAAAAAAAACTCGAATGTGCTCAAGAACAAAAAAATATCCAAGATGCTATAGAAACTCAAGTTGAGGAAAATCAAATCAAATTTATCCAATACGATATGCTAGTGAGTGCTTTATCTGGAGCAATAGGGGGAGTAAAACTTGAATACTAAAGAACGTAACTCATCTTCTAACAAACAAAACATTCAACTTCAAACTAAAATGCTTATTGCGGTTATTACAATTGGATTTTTCCTTATCTGTATTACCTCATTTTTGGCTATAAGTGGCTTAAAATATGACTATGAGACGAATTTTCCAGGCCCTATTAAAGAGGTGCAAAAACTTAAAAATATTCAAGATTTTTTTATTATTGATATTATGAACTATATCAATCATAAAACAGACATTTCTTCAAACAGAAATCAAATGTTGCTCTTATGGAATCAATACAAAAAACAACACAAACCCAAAGTGAATTTTTTTGATTATTTTAAAAAAATTTATCGTAAAGTGTTCTCACAAGAAAACTATCTTAAAGTACGCCAATGCACCGAATTGGAAAAACAAGAAGTGCAAAAAGTAGATGATATTATAAAAAATACGGACGCTTTATTTACTAGACTTTATAACAAAGAATCTAAAAATTACGAAACAGATATTAAAATTCTCATAGGTCAAAGTATCCAAATCAATCAGCTCATCTCAAACGTCATCGCGTTGCATTTGAAAATTATAATGCTCAAAAACTCATCTACAAATGTTATCTACAAAATGACTTTGGTGCTTTTGGTTATTTTTATGTTTGTGGTTATTTTTATGGTTTTATTTTTATCTAATCTTGTATTAAAGTATATAAAAAATATCAATGAAGGTCTTCAAGAAACCGTAAATGAGAAAACAAAAGAACTCAAAGAAATCAATAAAAATCTTCAAAGAGCCATCAAGCATGAAGTTGAACAATCTCGTAAAAAAGATCAAATTATGTATCAACAGGCTCGTCTTGCGTCCATGGGGGAAATGATACAAAATATCGCTCATCAGTGGAGACAACCTCTGAATTCGATGATTATCCTCATACAAACCTTCAAAATAAAATTCTACAATGGTAAACTCGATAAAAAATTCATTGAAGAGCAGACAGAAGATGGGATACGAATCGCCAAAAATATGTCTGCTACGATAGAAAATTTTAGAAATTTTTTCCGCCCAAACAAAAATAGCAACGATTTTTCAATCAAAAAAACCATAGAAGACACTATAAAAATACTCAGTCCTGTTTTAGAACAAAGAAATATTTATGTTCATATTGACATTCCTGAAGATGTAATATTTTATGGGCATGAAAATTCACTTGCACAAATTTTTGCAAATCTAATAAAAAACTCTCATGATGCAATATCTGATCAAAAAATCGAAAATGGTGAGTGTGAAATCTCATCAGAAATTAAAGAATCGTACCTGTATTTTCAGATGAAAGACAATGCAGTAGGAATAAAAAACGAGTTTATTGATAAGGTTTTTGAACCTTATTTTACAACCAAGCACAAATCAGTAGGAACTGGAATCGGACTTTATATGACCAAAGAGATAATAGAGAAACAAATGTACGGCACAATTTCAGTCTCAAATTCAAATTGGGTAAGCAAATTTTCTGCAAAAAGTTACTATGGGGCTATTTTTTTGATAAAATTACCTATAAAACAAAATCAACAAAAGGATAAACATGGACAAATATAGCAATCTCAAAAATCTCACCGTTCTTTATGTGGAGGATGATGAAGATACACAACGCATCACATCAATTGTTCTTGAGGACTATGTAGGTAGATTGATACTTGCCAAAAATGGTCAAGAAGCCCTGAATATTTTTGATACTCACAACATCGATATGATCTTGACTGATATCCTTATGCCAAAGCTAAATGGTATTGAGCTAATCAAAGCTATTAGGAAAGGTAAAACCAATCCTCACTGCCCTGTGATTATCACAACAGCACATACCGAAGTTCCCTATCTATTAGATGCTATTAGTCTAAAAGTAGATGGTTATATTCTAAAACCTCTAGATGTAGATGAACTTTTGACAACTCTACAAAAAGCAATATTGCCTAAACTTCAAGCACTTGAGCTAGAATCTAAAAACCTCCTTATTAATGCAATTTCTGCATTTATCGGCGGTAAAAAAATAGAAATTATCAAGTTTTTGCTCGATAATTGCGATAAAGATCATGTTTATTATGGTTCTTATGAAGACATTATTTCTCATTTAAATGTCTCCAAGCCAACTATTGTAAAAACTTTTAAACAGCTTATTGAAGTAGGTCTTCTTATCAAAATTAAAAATAAGGTTTATAAAATTCACCCTGATGTTACTATCAAAGAAAGCTAATTACCTAAGAGTCTTGACTTTATCTGCAAGGTTTGTATAAAATACAGATCTTGCATCATACAACTTCAAACATCCTAAATCTAATTGCTACGCATTTGATTAAAGGAAACTTTCAAGGAAATAAATGACCACAGAACAAAACTCCAACACTTCTAAAAATCGAACTCACACCCCAGTAGATGGCTATAGAATAGAAGAGCTTCGCACCAAGCCTATGGAAACTCTCATTGATATAGCTAATAAACTTGAAATAGAAAACCCTCAAGAATACAAACGTCAAGATTTGATGTTTGAAATACTAAAAACCCAAGTCAGGCAAGGCGGATATATACTTTTCACAGGGATTTTAGAAACAACCAACGAAGGTTATGGATTTCTAAGGGGTATTGATGAAAATTTTACAGACAGTCAAAACGATACTTATGTAAGCCAATCCCAAATCAGACGCTTTGCACTTAGAAATGGAGATATTGTAACTGGTCAGGTACGTTCTCCAAAAGATCAAGAGAGATATTATGCGTTGCTCAAAATAGAAGCTATCAATTATTTATCTTTAGAAGAAATAAAAAATCGCCCTCTATTTGACAACCTCACACCTCTTTTTCCAACAGAACAAATCAAGTTAGAGTATGAACCCATCAAAGTCACTGGCAGAATGTTAGATCTTTTTAGCCCTATTGGAAAAGGGCAAAGAGCTCTCATCGTTGCTCCTCCACGAACAGGGAAAACTGAACTAATGAAAGAACTTGCACACGGTATCACTTACAATCATCCAGAGATAGAACTGATTGTTTTGCTCGTTGATGAGCGTCCAGAAGAAGTCACAGATATGCAAAGAAGTGTGAAAGGGCAAGTATTCAGTTCGACTTTTGATTTACCCTCAAATAATCATATTCGAGTTGCCGAACTTGCACTAGAAAGAGCCAAACGTAGAATTGAAATGGGGAAAGATGTGGTCATTTTATTGGATTCTATCACTCGTTTGGCTAGAGCTTATAATGCGGTCACTCCCTCTAGTGGAAAAGTACTTAGTGGAGGCGTAGATGCCAATGCCTTGCATAAACCAAAGAGATTTTTTGGAGCAGCCAGAAATATTGAACAAGGTGGAAGCCTCACAATTATTGCAACCGCACTCATAGAAACAGGTTCGAGAATGGATGAAGTTATTTTCGAAGAATTCAAGGGTACAGGCAATAGCGAGATTGTTTTAGCTAGAAATATCGCTGATAGAAGAATTTATCCCGCGTTTGATATTCTCAAATCTGGTACAAGAAAAGACGAACTTCTACTAGGCAAAGATAAACTCACAAAGATTTGGATGTTGAGAAATGTAATGCAGCAAATGGATGATATAGAAGCCCTCACCTTTATCTATTCAAAAATGCACAAAACAAAAGACAATGAAGAATTTCTCAACATGATGAATGAAAAAGAGTGATATTCTTTTGAAAGCAGGTATATTTGATAGCGGAGTAGGCGGATTAAGTGTTCTTAAGAGCATATTAGAGGCCAAAATGTTCGATGAAATTATTTATTATGGAGATACTGCTAGAGTTCCTTACGGGGTAAAAGATAGAGAGACAATTGTTAATTTTTCTCTTGAAGCTCTTGATTTTTTTTCCTCTCATCAAATAGATATCCTCATTGTCGCTTGCAACACTGTGAGTGCTTATGCTCTAGAGGCAATGCAAAATGTTAGTTCTGTGCCTGTTGTTGGGGTTATAGATCCTGGTATTTGGGCATTACAAAATAAAATAACTCAAAAAGATGCCTCTATTTTAGTTATTGCTACTAAAGCCACTATTGCCTCTGGAGAATACCAAGACAAACTTAAAACTAGTGGTTATAGCTGTGTGCAAGGACTTGCTACCGGTCTTTTTGTTCCTATAGTTGAAGAAGGTATAGAAAATGGTGAGGTTTTAAGCGCTACGATGAAATATTATTTTTCTAATATTTTGATTCCGCCAAAAGCCATTATATTGGGTTGTACACACTTTCCATTGATTGCATCATCTATTGATGAGTACTTTGGACATCAAAGCATTCTTATTCACTCTGGCGAAGCAATCACTGATTATCTATACAAACATCACCAAATCCCAAAAAATACAATTTCAGGAAGAACGACCTTAAAACTCTACGCCTCATCTAGCCCATCATCATTACAATTGATTGCAAAAAAATGGTTGAATAAAACTGAAAATCTTTATTAATTTTATAATGTATATTAATTTATGCATTTTACTTCGGATAATTGGTATTTTTATGATAAAATTTAAAAATTTTATTTTAAAGATAATACAATGATTAAATCTATTTTAATTTTAGGTATGTTTGTTGGGGTTGGATTTCTGCTAATTCCAGATAATGACATGTTTAACAATCTAGGTATTATAATCATAGCAATATATTTCCTTGTAGAGATTATTTATCTTATCGTTATATTACTACTTTGGTTAATTTTCAAAATCAAAAAAACGCCTATTGAAATGGTAGATGAATATATTTATCAAAAGTTTTTTATTCTGTTTAAAAACAAGCAGAGATAAATATATGCTTAAGATTTAAGCTCAGCAATAAAACCTCTATCAAATCCACTTAAATCTTTATAGAAAATAGGTTCATACCCATGGTCTCTAAGACATGAGTGTAAAGAATTTTTCTGATTATAGCCCATCTCACAAGCCAAAAATCTTATTTTTCTCTCTCTGGAGAGTTTGATAATAGATTTTAACAACTCATCCCCGACAATCCCTCCAAATAATGCGTTTTCTGGCTCATAAAGCACATTTTTCTCTAAAGGATAATCTTTTGCAATATAAGGAGGATTGGAAACTAAAAACTCAAAATCTTCTTCAATTCCATCAAGAAAACTGGTATTAACAAGCTTTATACGTTCTTCAAGCCTATTTGTACGATTAGTAAAAAAATCTATGTTGGTTTGAGCAACTTCAATGGCTAGAGGAGAAATATCTGTGGCTACGATATCGACATCAGAACAAAGCATTCCTAAAACAATGGAAATAATACCGCTTCCAACCCCGATTTCTGCGATATTTCTAACACGATGCTCAATGATCAGTGGTGTAACTTTTTCTATAAGGATTTCTGTCTCAGGTCTTGGAATTAAAACCCTCTTATCTACATAAAAGCTATGTCCATAAAAATTTGCACTCTGGGTAATATATTCAATAGGCTCACCTGAATTTCTACGAGAAATACAATCCATAAAAATATCAAGCTCACAAGCTTCAATCTCTCTATCCCCCCAAGTATGCAACCACTCTCTTGTGCAGTCCATAGCAAAACTCAGAAGTAGCTCTGACTCAAGTCCTACACGGGTGCTTCCATCACACCCTTTGTTAAGAAATTCTCTTTTAGCATATGAGAGAGCTTCAAAAACATTCAATTTATTTCTCCATATGATAATCTAAAGCTTTGAGACGCTCAAGTAAGGGTGGATGAGTGTAATAAAAAAATATATAAGCAGGATGAGAACAAGGGAAAGATTTATTTTCATTAACCAATCGTATCAATGCCTCAGCAAGACATCTTTTACTTGTAAGCATTGCCCCATATTCATCTGCACCATATTCTGCCCTTCTGCTAAAATAGCCAATGATAGGCATCGCCCAAAAAGAAATAATTGGAGCAATAAGAAGTAAAAATACGATTTTAATCCCTGGATTTGGAACAATATTAGAATTATCAAAAATATAGATGGGGATATTCCCTGCAATAAAAAACAGCACAAACAGAAGGATTCCCATAATAGTGATATTTTTAAGAATATCTTTATGTTTAAAATGACCGAGTTCATGCCCTAAAATAGCAAGTAACCCATCTTGACTGACCTTTTGAAGCAATGTATCAAACAGCACCACACGTTTAGATCTTCCCAATCCTCCAAAATAAGCATTCAAACGTCCATCTCGTTTGCTTGCATCCATTACAAAAATACCACTACTTTTAAAGCCTACTTTTACCATCATTGATTCTATTTTTTTGCTCAAAACATCATCATTTAATGGTGTAAATTTATTAAAAATAGGTGCAATAAGCGTGGGGTATAAAACATTTGCTAAAATTGCAATCGCAAAAATCAAAAAGAACCCATAGAGCCACCAATAAGAAAAATTTTGCATGATCTCTATGATAAAAAATACAATAATACCTCCAAAAAGCATAAGCATAACAAAGCTCTTCAATAAATCTTTCAAATACAGGCTAAAGCTACTTTTATTAAAGCCATATTTTTTATCTAACACCATCTGTGTGTAATAACCCAATGGCAAAGAAACTATAAAGCCAACCAATAGAAATGCCATAACATAAATTAAATAGACTATATTCTGACTTTGACCCCAACTACTAGAAGCATCTTCAAGCCAATACAAACCCACACCAATCCATAACAGAAACATCAAAGCATCAATAACGCTAGAGATATTAGAAATTCTAAGTTTTTCCAAAGAATATTCGGCTGCATCTTTCCAATCATTAGGAGATAAAATAACAGTCTCCCTTGCAAGACTAAGCTTTATGTGTTTTGACTGTAGATAATTCAGAATAATATTTGGAATGGTGTAGAAAAATATATAAATAAACCCTAAAAAATAGAGCATAGAAACCTTTCGTTTTGTAAGATTTAGAAAATTCTACACTAAAAGCATAAATCCTTATGAAATTAAATCACTTTTAACCCCTAATTCATTAATATAATAAAAAAAATTCTAAGGGTCAGCTATGAAAAAAATGAAACAAACTAAATATATCTTTGTAACAGGAGGAGTCTTGAGCTCTCTTGGAAAAGGGATTTCATCTTCTTCAATCGCAACACTCCTCAAACATTCAGGATATGATGTCTCTATTGTAAAAATTGACCCCTATATCAATGTCGATCCTGGAACGATGAGTCCACTAGAGCACGGGGAAGTATTTGTAACTTTCGATGGTGCTGAGACAGATCTTGATATTGGACATTATGAAAGATTTCTCAATACCAATTTTTCTAAACAAAACAATTTTACAACTGGGCAAATCTATCTTTCTGTTATTGAAAATGAAAGACAAGGCAAATATCTAGGCAAAACCATTCAGATTGTTCCTCATATTGTTGATGAAATCAAGCACAGAATCAAGAATGCCGGAAAAAATAGTGATTTCTTGGTTGTAGAACTTGGGGGAACTGTTGGAGACATCGAAGGTATGCCATATTTAGAAGCAATGAGACAGATGAAACACGAACTAGGTAGCGATTGTGTTATTAGCATTCATGTAACATTGATTCCACTAATAAGAGCTATTGGAGAACTAAAGACCAAGCCTACACAACACTCTGTACAAGAGCTTCGTCGTATCGGAATTTCTCCACAAATTGTTTTGGCTCGTTGCGAAAAGCCTCTAAGCAAGGAATTAAAGAAAAAATTGGCTTTAAGTTGTGATGTCGATGATGATAGCGTGATCGTTGCAGAAGATGCGGAAAGCATCTATAAATGTCCGATTAACTTTTTAAAAGAAGGTATTCTAACACCTATCGCTAGACGCTTTAAGATCGATGAACTCAAACCAAAAATGGATGAATGGGATATGCTAGTAAAGAAAATCATTTCTCCAAAAAACTCTATCACAATAGGGTTTGTAGGCAAATATTTAAGCCTAAAAGAATCTTACAAGTCACTCACTGAAGCCCTCACCCACGCTGGAGCGAATACAGATACACGTGTGAATATCAAATGGATAGATAGCGAAAATTTAGATAACAATACTCTCTACGATCTTGAAGATGTCGATGGAATACTTATTCCAGGTGGTTTTGGAGAAAGGGGGATAGAAGGCAAAATACAAGCTATAAAATACGCTCGAGAAAATAAAATTCCTTTTTTGGGAATTTGTCTAGGAATGCAGCTATGTATTGTTGAATTTGCCAGAAATATTTTGAATATCAAAGACGCTAACTCAACTGAATTTGATCCAGAAACAAAAAATCCTTTGATTTATTTGATTGAAGATTTTATTGACCAACAAGGAAATGAACAAATTCGCACTCATCAATCGCCTATGGGTGGAACAATGAGACTTGGAGAATATGAATGCAAGATCAAAAAAGATAGCCAACTTGCAAAAGCGTACAACAATAATCTAACCATCAAAGAAAGACATCGTCACCGTTATGAGGCAAATCCAAAATATAGATCCTCTTTGGAAGAAAATGGAATGATTGTAAATGGAGAATCTTCTAATGGACTTATTGAAGCTGTAGAAATCAAAAACCATCCTTTTTTTGTAGGAGTGCAATTTCACCCAGAATTCACCTCAAGGCTTCAAAGCCCCAATCCAATTATATTAGAGTTTGTCAAAAAAAGCTTGGAGTCTAAAGAAAAATGACTTCTGTGCTCAACAAACAGAAAATAAGAAATCTCTTGGAATGCAGATTCAAAGATGATTCTTACATATCTGTTAAACAACTCCCCCATCCTGGAAAACTCAAACATTGCGAACACGCCGCCAAACTTATCGCAGAAGGAATAAAAAGAAACCAAAAAATCCTTATTGTTGGGGATTATGATGTAGATGGAATTACCTCAAGCGTGATAATGATGAAATTTTTTAAAATGATTGGATATAAAAATGTGAATTATGTCATCCCTAATCGTTTCAGCGATGGCTATGGAATCAATAAATCCATCATTGAGAAAAATCCCGCGGATATAATTATCACTGTCGATAATGGAATAAGTGCATTTGATTGTGGGGAATATTGTGCAAAAATGGGTATTACCCTTATCATTACAGATCATCATATCATAAAAGAAAAACTTCCTCAAGCAAATGCAATTATCAATCCTCAACAAAAAGACTGCTTATTTCCTCAAAAAGAAATTTGTGGAGCAGCTGTGAGTTGGTATTTATGTAATGCTATCAAACTAGAAATGGGAACAAATATTCCACTTGCAGATCTGCTCGATTTAGTAGCTATTGCGACTATCGCTGATATGATGCCATTATTTCAGATCAATAAACTTCTTGTAAGAGTTGGTCTAAAAAAATTTCAAAATTCTCATTCTCCTTGCAATATTCTACTAAAAACCCTTCCAAAAAAAAGCCCTATAACTTCACAAGATATATCATTTTATATCGCTCCTTTAATAAATAGCGCAGGAAGAATGGGTGATGGGAAAATAGCTGCAGATTTTCTTCTCTCTGAAGATACATTCAATGCACAAAAATTATTTTACGAACTCAATAAGCTCAACAAAGACAGAAAAGCCATCGCTCAAGAAATATTAACCTATACTCAAAATACCTCTCTTATCTGCGATAACTGTATTATCGCTTATGGAGAAAATTGGCATGAGGGAGTTTTGGGGATTGTAGCGGCAAATCTAGCAAAAAATCACAAAAGACCTGCTATTATCTTGAGCAAAAAAGGAGATGTTCTAAAAGGAAGTGCAAGGAGTTATGGAAATATCAATCTCATAGAAGCTCTGCAAGCACATAGTGATTTTTTACTAGAATTTGGAGGACATACCAAAGCAGTGGGGCTAAAGATCAAAGAAGAAAATCTTGAAAAATTTTTTCAAGCACTCAGTGTATCTAAAATGCCTCAATGTGCAGAAGAAGAAAATGCAGAAATATTGGGGGTAATTGATATCAAAGATGTAGATAATGAACTTCTTGAAATATTAGAAGAATTCGAACCTTATGGGCAAGGCAATCCTCCTCCTAATTTTATTTGCGAAAACCTCAAAATTTCTTCAAGCAAAACTATTAAATCATTGCATCAAAGCTTTGAGTTAGCTTCAAATACGACTACAAAAAAAGCAATAATTTTTTTTACAGAGAAGTTTTATTCCCCAAACGAATATGTAAATATTAGTTTTAGCTTACAAAAAGACAATTTCAGCAATGAAGCGATGATGATATTAAAAACTATTCAAAAATGCCATTTATAACCAAAACCTTCAATTTACCAAATTCACAAAAAGCTTTTCTATTTATTATGAATACTTTAGGATGTTCCCAAAAACAAGCTCAAAAACATCTTGACAAAAATAGACTTAAACAAAATAATATCCCTATTCATAAATCACAAACCATTATTGGAAAAGTGTCTCTAACCTATTTTCAACCTAGCTCTTTAAATATAGAACCTATTTTCATCACTCCATATTTTGCTATCTATGACAAGCCGCCAAATCTTTTAGTGCATCCTAAGGGATATTTTGAACATTTGAGCTTATGTGATGACATCAAAGTCCGTTTTGGCAAGGAAGCTAACCCTGTTCACAGACTTGATTATGAAACAAGTGGATTAATCATGGTGAGCAAAAATAAAAAATTTGAACCAGAGCTAAAAAGCCTTTTTGAAACTAAAAAAATTTCTAAAACCTACCTTGCATTTGTAGAAGGCGAAATAGAATTTCCTCAAACCATAGACTTACCCATTTTCGTCCCTACCAAACAAAGTAAATTCACAGATCTTGGCATCAAGTGCCAAATTTCTAAAAATGGAAAACCCTCTATCACAAAAATATTTCCCATATATTATGACGAACAAAAAAACCTCACTCTATTGAAGATTATTCCAATCACTGGCAGAACCCATCAAATACGTTTGCATCTTTCAGAAATTGGTCATAAAATTATGGGTGAGCCTCTTTATGGGGTAGATAATCAAAATGCTAGAAATTACTTGGATAAGAAATTTTCCACCCCCTCTCATCGGCTAATGTTACACGCACAAAACCTGAGTTTTGAGTATAAAAATATTTTTTATCACATCACAAGCTGCATGAATTTTCATGCCACTAACTGCCAAAATAGCAAAATCCAATCTTAATCACCCCTCCCTCATAGTTGGGTTTATATAAAATCGGTCTTGATTTATTTATTCAATCCAAGTGCATCGCTGATGATAAAAAATAGATCAGTTTGATCTAAAAGCCCTGTGAAATTTAATGCCATTGGTCCAAATGCTGCGATCCTTAATTGTGTGCCCGTATGCCCTTGCGATTGTGTTTCAGAATTTCCATAACTAACAGTCATTATAGAGCCATCTTCGGTAATAAGCGATCTAGTCAAACCAGGTGCTTTAGCATCATTGCTTATAATTTGAGATGAATGACCATGGTCAGCTGTTAGTATTACTAAAGTATCAGGATTTTCACGAGCAAATTTTAGTGCAACCTGAACTGCCTCATCCAAGTCAATGCTCTCGCCTATTTGACCACATGGATTTGCAAGGTGATTTTGTTTGTCAATACTCGCTCCCTCAATCTGTAGAAAAAATCCATTTTTATTTTTAGATAAAAGTTCAATAGCTTTTTGTGTCATCTGTGCTAGAGTGGGTATAGAGTCTTTTCTATCAGGATTGATCTGGCATCTGATAGGTGGCTCATCAATATTTCCGTGATAAATCGCTTTAGGACCTGTATATAAAGTGGGCATATTCCCCTGTGCAAACAAACCTAAAAGTGGCTTTTTATCATTGGCAACCTTGATCTTTTCAAGCTCTTTGAGATTTTTGACCACTTGGTAGTTTTGATCCAAGGCTTCCTGCATCAACGTTTTGTTTTGAATATCTTTCTGAAAAAAAGTTTGAAGACCTCCGCCCATAACAATATCTGGACGAGTTTTTAATATCTGCTCAGTAATTGAACCTGCTCCATTATTTTCGCTAGAATATTCTGGACAAATACTTCTAGTTTCTACTACCCCGTAACATTTACGCGAAGAAATATGCGACATCTGTGCAGCAGGAGTGGCGTCTTGTATTTCTGCAGTAGTGATGTTTCCAGTAGCCTTATTTAAAGATTTTGCCAATTCTATTAAACTCTTATGTGGTTTTCCATACACATCAATCCCCAATGCACCATTATATGTTTTTACCCCTGTGCTCCAAGCGGTGGCTGAAGCGGCAGAATCAGTAACATAATTTGGCTTATGGGTTTTTTTATCCAAAGAATAATGAGTGTATTGCCCACTAAAAGGAAAGGCATCAATCCCATCCAAAAAGCCTCCTGCTCCTTTGTAATAATTTCTAGCAATAGTGATTTCTGAATCTCCCATACCATCACCTATTAGCAAAATAACATTTTTAACTGGTCTATTTGAAATGTAAGTTTTTAGTATCTGCGTCTGATCTCCTGTAATCCTTCTTGCACCTCCAAATTTTGTAATATCTCCTTTTGCGTGTCTGTTGTAAGAAGGTGCTTCAGCAGCAAAGCAAACAAAACCAAAAAGAATCACGCTTATGATTAAAAATATATTTTTCATATTTCTCCCTTGTTTTAAATTTTGATGAGATATTAAAAACTTGAAATAACTTTTTGATAACAACAATGAAATCAATCTGAAATCTACAATTCTTACAATCCTTGATGCAAATTCAATATTAAAGGCTTCATATGAAAAAAATACTTTTGTTTGTTTTACTCTGTTTTCATGTCTCTACAGCACTTGAGAATAAAGCTGTGGATAAAAAAATTTCCGAACATCAAAGAACTTACGGGGTAGTGTTTCTAGTACCAAAAGAAACGGTATCAAAAATATTAGAAATTTCTGGCGGAAAGATTCAGGAGGCTTTATTACAAAACAATCTCATAAAAGAAACTTTATACCACAATATTCCGCACATCAGTGTAATACACATCCATAATCCAGATCCCAACACTCCATACAATATCTTAAAATCCCTCCCAAAGCCACCCAAACCATTCACATTGTCTTTAGAACACTATGGCTTTATCAAGGCAAGTCCAAATGCAAGTTTTCCTTGGTGGCTTGAAATCAATGTAGGCAAAAACCTAGATTACAAAATAATTTCTGAATACAATTTCAAAGTAACTCAAAATATAGCTCCATTAAGATCTTCTCCTCTGCCTCGTTTGAGCGGATATATCTACGAAGATCTTTCAGCAGATAACAAATCACAAATCTTAGAGTTGGGTTCAAATTCTCTCAATAGAATCAAAAATGGGAAAAAAGAAGAATATTATAGACCACATATGACACTTTCATATTCCCAAACTCCACTAAATAAAACCCTTTCTGATTCTATGAAAGAATTACAAAGAAGTTTAAATAAAGAATTTGAAACGCCCATTATCACAAAAATTGACACGATCTCAATTGTTGAATTAGGTTTTTTAGGAAATGTATTAAGAGAGATTTATAGAATAAATTTGAATAATGGAAAAATTTTTGATGTGCAAAAAGGAAAATTCATCAAAATAAAAACGTTCAAGTAGAACGTTTTTATTAAATTAAATAGGCATCACACGAATATTTTTATCAAGATTTTGTTGCAAAACATCCTCTATGGCAAAAAGCGTTCCTGTAGATGCACTTGCACACCCATTACAAGCTCCCATATAGCGAATATAAACATCAATATGATCATCGCTAGTATCTTTAATATCAATGATTTCCATATCTCCTCCATCCATCATCAACATAGGCCTAATCGTGTCATCAATGGTTTTTTCTACTGCTCGAACTTTTTGCACCATTGTCATTTCTTTGAAAGATAACTGACCATTAGCAGATTTTGCTGCATTTTCTTTGAGTTTTTGAGCTTCCATCTCCGATCGAACATCCTCTAAAATATCTACAAGGTGATATTTCCTCTCTTCATGACCTCCAGGCTTAATACAGCTCTTACAAAAAGCACCTGCTTTAGTATAGTTTGTAATTTCTTCTACTGTTTTGAGATCATTGATTTTGATAACTTCTCTGATCGTGCTAAGACTCACTCTAGCACATTCGCATACAATAATTTCTTCTTCGAAATCTTCTGCATTCTTGCCTAGATAAATTCCTGCTGCTTTTTTAATAACATCATATGCCATCACCGAACAATGCATTTTTTGACCCGGCACAGCAGGGGTATCAGGATCATCTCTGAGTGCGTGTTCAACATCAAGATTTGTAATCTTCACAGCCTCTTGAACAGTCTTTCCCAAGCAAAGCTCTGACATCATATCTGAACTCGCAATAGCCGTTCCACAACCAAAACTTTTGAATTTAGCACTGATAATCACATCATTTTTGTCTACTAACCAATACAATCTCACAGCATCACCACAAGCTTCAGCACCATAGTCAGCTACAATAAGCTTAGCATCTTTAGCTTTTGCATCTTCCTCCGTAAGAACCCCTAAATGTGTAGGGTTATCCATTCTATCACTAACTTTTTTTGAATAAGCATCCCAAAGGGCGCCTCCTATTAAATCATTCTTTGCCATTTTTCTTCCTTATTTATATACATTAATTATTAAACTAAGCCCTATAAGAGCTAGAAATATTCCTCAAACGTTCAATCGCCTTTTTGAATACATCAATCGTGTAATCAATCTCTTCTTCGGTATTAAAACGACTTAAAGAAAGTCTTATTGCAGTATGAGCAAGTTCCTTATCCGCACCTATAGCAACCATCACAGGATTAGCTTCAAGATCTTCACTCGCACAAGCACTGCCTGTTGAAGCTGCAATGCCTGATTTATTCAAATCCCAAAGCATCGCTTCTCCCTCGATACCTCTCACGCTTATAAGCGTAGTGTTTGGAACTCTATGTGCTCTATCTCCAATGACAAACACATCATCAATTTTTAGCAACGCATCTTCTAGCTTATCGCGCAACTTTGCTACAACCTTGTATTCATAGTCTAATCCTTGCGAAGCTAATTTCATTGCCTCGCCCATCCCTATAATGTAGGGAACATTGAGTGTCCCGCTACGCCGTCCACGCATATGTTCTCCCCCATGCAATAATGGCGTTAGCTCTACACCTTTTCTAATATATAATGCTCCTATACCTTTAGGTCCATGAAATTTATGTGCAGAGAAAGATAAAAAATCTACATTTGCTTTCACTACATCCACAGGAATCTTACCGATTGCTTGTACAGCATCGGTGTGAAACAGAATTCCAGCTTCTTTGCAAATAGCACCAATCTCTTCAATAGGAAAAATCAGCCCTGTTTCATTATTTGCCCACATAATGCTAACCAAAGCAGTTTTTGGAGTAATAGCTTCTCTTACCTGTTGGGCAGAAATAGTCCCTTCTTTGTTGATGGGAAGATAGGTGACTTTCACACCCAAAGTTTCCAAAAATCTACAAGTTGCACCAACGGCAGGATGCTCAACCTCTGTAGTGATGATATGATTTTTTTCTCCTGTATAAATTTTGTCAAAATATACGCCCTTCAAAACCCAATTGTTGCTTTCGGTCGCACAAGAAGTAATGATAACATCGTCTTCATTTTGTGCATTGATTCCCTCATAAAGTTTATTGAAGGCATCACTTATAGCAGGGTGGATTTCTGTACCAAATTTGTGTAATGAATTTGGATTTCCATAATGCTCACAAAAAAATGGTTCCATCAATTCCTTTACTTTTGGATCAACCATAGTTGTTGCATTGTTGTCTAAATATATTCGCTTTTGCATTTCTTCTCCTAATAAGACATTTTCGATCGACAAAACTAAATTTTTATGGATGTAATTAATAGTGTTTTGTCAAGCGAAATCTACAATAAAAAACTTACAAAATGTTTAAATTTTAAAAATGAGAGGTAATTTTACATCATATTTATTAATCTTTCCACACTCTCTTTATAAGGAATTTTTTCGCTCTCATTTTGTTTAAGAAAGTCCTCCATAGCGGATTTTTTATCGATTGCTTCATCAAGCTCACTATCGTTTCCTTTTTGATAAGAACCAATCCGTATCAATATTTCATTTTCCTTGAGTAAAGCATAAAGTCTTCGAAATTTTCTTGCTGCTTCTTTGTGTTCAGGAGAAACGATTTCATTGCTTAGCCTAGAAGCAGAATTAAGTATGCCAACAGGTGGAAAAACTCCATAATCAGTCATTTCACGATTAAGAACAATATGTCCATCAAGAATACTGCGGGTTTGATCGGCAATAGGATCTGAGAGATCATCTCCTTCAACCAAAACAGTAAAAAAGGCTGTAATTGATCCTTTGCCATCTTCTTTTCCTGCCCTCTCCATTAGTTGGGGCAACAAAGAAAGCACTGATGGAGGGTAACCTTTGCTAGTAGGTGGCTCTCCTTGCGCTAAGCCGATTTCTCTTTGTGCCATTGCAAAACGCGTTACAGAATCCATCATAAACAACACATCTTTACCTTCATTCTTAAAATACTCTGCCACTGCCATAGCTGAAAATGCGCCATATTTTCTCATTAATGCAGAATCATCACTAGTTGCAACGATCAAAACAGTGTTGCTCAAATCTCCATTGAGATTTTTTTGAATAAACTCAGGAACTTCTCTACCACGTTCACCAATGAGTGCAATAACCTTAATAGGTGCTGAACATCCTTTAACAATCATTCCCATCAGAGTAGATTTACCCACCCCACTTCCAGCAAAAATACCCATTTTTTGACCCTTGCCACAAGTCAGAAGTCCATCGATGCTTTTTACTCCCACGCTAAAAACTTCATTTATAATCCCTCTTTTCATCGCTCTAATAGGTGGGGTAATAGTAGGGGCAAAAGAGATATTCTCTAAAGCCCCCTTATCATCCATAGGATTTCCTAATGGATCAAGGACTCTCCCCAAAACTCCCTCGCCCACAGGAAACATCAAACCACTTTTTTCCAATAAAACCTTATCTCCAGTTTTATACCCTTCTATAAAAGAGAAAGGAGTGAATGCAAATTTATCATCTTCACTCACAGTAACCATTCCCAAAGATTCAAAATCATCAGCTCGTTTGATTCTGACAATATCCCCAACTGAAGGAGTAATGCCATCGGCATATACAATACTTGAAGAAATTTTCTTTATTGTCCCATATTGAGGAGAAAGATTGATATTTTGTTGTAGTTTGACCTTAAGCTCTTTAAGCGACATTAGGTAACCTTATGATTTTGCTTTTATTAAAGATTTTTTTGTTAGAATACGAAATTATACTTTAATATTGCTAAGGAATTCTATGAATTTACAGACAAAAAAAATCAATAGTGCGAATGCGTCAGTGAGTGGAGAAATCCTTCTTGAAGACCTAGAAAAAAAGCTCAACAAAATAGCTACAAAAATAAGTAAAACCGTCAAAATGGATGGTTTTAGAAAAGGAAAAGTTCCTTTAAATGTCGTAAAATCTAGATACAAAGAAAATATCGAACAAGATGCGCAAAAAGAAGCTGTAGAGGAAATGCTCCAACTTGGGCTCAAAGAATTGCAAATTGATGCCAAAGATGTTATCGGGGATCCTATTATTACAGAATTCGATAAAAAAGACACCTTTATTTCTACTACAATCAAGATAAGTTTGAAGCCAGATTTCAAGCTAGACAACATCGATTCCTATGTTCCAGATGTAAAACTAAAGCAAATTACAAATAAACAAATCGAGGATAGACTCAATGATATTGCGAAAAATAAAGCTCCCTTGATTGAAGCAAAGAAAGATAAAAAACTAGATAAGGGAGATACAGCAAACATAGATTTCAAGGGTTTTATAGATGATAAAGCGTTTGAAGGAGGGGAAGCTAAGGGATTTGACTTAAATATTGGAAGCGGTCAATTTATACCCGGTTTTGAAGATGCACTTGTTGGACTCAAAGTAGGGGAAGAGAAAGATATTGATGTGAGTTTTCCAGAAAATTATCAAGCTCCAAATCTCGCAGGAAAAGCAGCTGTCTTTAAAGTCAAACTAAACAAAATCCAAGTCAAAGATCAACCAAAAATTGATGATGAACTTGCCAAATCTTTACTGCCTGAAGAAAAAGAACCTTCTTTAGTGATCTTGAAAGAAAAGATAAGAGAGCAACTTGAACTCGAAAGCAAAACAAAACTATACAATGAAGAATTGAAAGAAAAATTGATTGAAAATCTCAATAAAGGTATTGATTTTGATCTTCCTGATCTTATTGTAGAACAAGAAATGGATTTACTTTTTAGAAATTCTTTAAATATACTTGACCCAAAAGAACTAGAAAGTTTAAAATCTGATCCAAAAAAAGCTCAAGAAAAACGTAATAGCTTCAAAGAAGAAGCACAAAAAAGCGTTAAAATAACTTTCATTGTAGATCTTCTCTCCAAACAAGAAAATATATCTGTAGAAGACAATGAAGTTCTCCAAACTGTCTATTATGAATCAATGATGAGCGGACAAAACCCAAAAGATATGATAGAGTATTACAAGAAAAACAACCTTTTCCCCGCCTTAAAAATGGCGATGATAGAAGACAAGATTCTTGTACATTTATTGGACAAAAAACTTGGTAAAAATACAAAATCAGAAAAGCCAAAAGAAGAAAAGCTTCTTAAGAAATCAAAAACTGAGGAAAAATAATGAACTATATTCCCTATGTAATAGAAAAGACTGGAAGGGGCGAACGAAGTTATGATATTTATTCTAGGTTGCTCAAAGATCGTATTATTCTTTTAAGTGGGGAAATAAACGATTCTGTTGCCTCCTCCATAGTTGCTCAGTTGTTATTTTTAGAAGCTGAAGATCCTGAAAAAGATATCAATCTTTATATCAATTCTCCTGGTGGTGTCATTACAAGTGCTTTCAGTATTTATGACACGATGAACTACATCAGACCTGATATTTGCACTATTTGTATCGGACAAGCAGCTTCAGCTGGTGCATTTTTGCTCAGTTGCGGAAGCAAGGGCAAAAGATATTCTCTTCCAAATTCAAGAATTAT
Organism: Helicobacter cappadocius; assembly: GCF_030688855.1. Lineage (GTDB taxonomy): Bacteria > Campylobacterota > Campylobacteria > Campylobacterales > Helicobacteraceae > Helicobacter_J > Helicobacter_J cappadocius. The sequence continues at coordinate 103,627 of NZ_JAUYZK010000004.1, forward strand.
GATTCACCAACCATTAGGAGGTGCTCAAGGACAGGCAACAGATATCGAAATTCAAGCCAAAGAGATTCTTCGCCTAAAAAGCATTCTAAATTCTATTATGGCAAAAAATACTTCGCAAACCCTCAAAAAAATATCTCAAGATACAGAAAGAGATTTTTTTATGAGTGCAAAAGAAGCTAAAGATTATGGTATCATTGATAAAATACTTGAAAAAAGCTTAAAATAAAGAGGCACGAAATGGCAAACAAAGAAGAAGAAATATCTGATTTTGGCAGTAATATATTTTTTGGAAAACTAGATCCAGATCTACCAGATCCTGAAAAAAATGATGAATTTGTTTTAGAAGATCAAGTAGCAGGGAAAGTTAGTGTGGTCGCACAAAATACAGTCAAACAACTTGAAGAAGAAGGTCTTCCTGCCTTTCCTGCAAACTATCAACTTTATTTTGAAAGACTTCTTGAAAAAGAGGAAACTTCATTTAAACAAAAAATCCAAAGCGTCATGGACCTTCAATCTATGGGAGAAGACAGAGCTGTAGCTTTTGAAAAAAGCGTCAAAGAAGGTTTTAAAAATATCAAACAAATCCTAGATTTTATTGCTGTGCTTTACAAAAATTTGCAACTTGTGCAAACCGTTACAGAAAAACACATGAAAAGTATGGAAAAAATTGATAACAAGATTGTTCTTTCCAATGCAATTTCTGTATTTTTAAAAGATATTGATAAGGTCAATGATGTTACATCAACCCAGCTCAACCAAATTAAAGAGCTCTATCAAAAGACTGCTAAAGTTATCTCTGATATCAATAAAAATACTATCTATGATTCTCGTTTTGGAATCTACAATAAACGTTATTTTATGAGTCTGATAGAAAAAGAAAATAAATTGATGGAGGAATTCACCCATTCATCAAGCATTCTTACTATGCAATTAACCAAAGATATTCAAGAAAGCATTCAAGATAAATCAACACTAATGATTTTGCTAAAAAGTATTGCTAAGCTTTTGTTAAAAACCTCCAGAAGAAGCGATATTATAGGGTATTTAGGAGATGGAGTTTTTGGAATTGGACTCAAATATTCAGATATACCTAGTGCAACAAAAGCCGCTGAAAGATTTATTCATTCTGTCAAAACTACCAATATATTTTTAGGGGAGCGAGATATTTCACTTAATGTTTCAGTAGGTATCGCAAAAATAGTTCCAGAAAGAAATGCTGAAGATTCCTTAGAAGCAGCACTTTCGGCATTAAAAACAGCACTTGAAGAAAATTTGGAACTCAATATTTACCCCCAAGACCAATCGTAATGGCTGTTTTAGAGATTTTAAAATATCCCAACAGGACACTTAGAAAAATCTCAAAAGATGTCCAAAATTTTGATGATGCCTTGCATACGCTTTTAGATAATATGTATGAAACAATGCATGAAAAACAGGGGGTTGGAATCGCTGCTATTCAGGTAGGAGTTGATCAACGTGTGCTGTTAATAAATATTCCAAGAGAAGAAGATAATCAACAATATAAAGAAGATTTGCTAGAAATCATCAATCCTGTTTTCTTAAAAAAAGAAGGTAGCACGAAGTGGAATGAGGGTTGTTTATCTGTGCCTGAATTTTATGAAGAAGTCGATAGGTTTGAAGAAATCACACTTGCTTATTATGATCGCTTTGGAGAGAAAAAAATTCTTCAAGCAACTGGATTTTTAGCTATTGCTATCCAGCACGAAATGGATCATTTAAATGGTGTTTTATTTGTAGATAAACTTCCGATTTTAAAACGTAAAAAATTTGAAAAAGAGCTCAAAAAAGCCCAAAAACAATAGAATTTAAAACTTAGGAGATGTTTTGAGAAATGGTAAATAAGATATTTTGTGCGACAAGATCAGGGACTTCTGCCAAAATTGTCGAGGTTGAAGTTACCTTCGCTCGTGCATTACCAGCATTTATTATATCAGGACTTGCAAATAACTCCATACAAGAAGCAAAACAAAGAATACATTCTGCACTCCAAAACAATAACTTCACTTTTCCACCCCTGAAAATCGTCGTCAATCTCTCTCCATCAGATCTTCCAAAAAGCGGTAGTCATTTTGATTTGCCTATTGCACTTTTGATTGTATTGCAAAAAGAAAATTTTACTCCTCAAAAATGGTTTGCATTCGGGGAATTAGGACTTGATGGTAAAATACGGCATAATGACAATATCTACCCCTTGCTACTAGATATAGCATTACTGTGCCCTCAAGCAAATGTTATTGTCCCCAAAGGAGGGAAAAAACTTTTTAGTCCTATTCCTAACCTAAACTTTTTTTATGCTGATGATATTAATGAAGCTTTAGAATTTATCAAACAAGAATCTCCTACTCCTGAAACTTACGCAGAAGAATTAAAATTTCCTTCTTTTAAAATCAATGATGAAACATATTATTATCACAATGAATTTGAACTTGATTTTTCTGAAGTCAAAGGTCAAGATATTGCCAAACGTGCTGCTTTGATTGCTGCTAGTGGATTTCACAATCTTATTCTTGAGGGAAGTCCTGGATGTGGCAAAAGCATGATTGCCAAACGTCTTAAGTACATCTTACCGCCCCTAACCCTCAAAGAAATGATAGAAACTGTAAAAATCCAAACACTTGGAAATCATTCAGCCTTTTATACACCTCTTAGAAGTTTTAGAAACCCTCATCAAAGTGCCTCAAAATCAAGTATTTTAGGCTCTGCTACACAAAATGAACCCAAGCCTGGAGAAATCGCCTTAGCTCATAATGGGATTTTATTTTTTGATGAATTACCCCTTTTTAAAAAAGAGATCTTAGAATCTTTGCGTGAGCCATTAGAAAACAATCAGCTTGTAGTTTCTAGAGTGCAAAGCAAAATAGAATATGATACTTCATTTTTGTTTATAGGAGCACAAAATCCTTGCCCTTGTGGAAATCTTTTGAGCCTAACAAAAACTTGCCGTTGTCAAGATAAAGAAATCAAAACCTATAAAAATAAACTCAGCGAACCTTTTATGGATAGAATTGATCTGTTTGTGCAAATGAGCGAAACCAAAGAAAATTCAAAATCAAGCATCAGCTCAAAACAAATGCAAGAAGAAGTCTTCAAGGCATTCAAAATGCAAATCTTAAGAGGGCAGACGCACCTAAATGGAAAGCTCAATGAAAAAGAAATTGATAGGTTTTGTGTCTTAGACGAAGATACTAGAAATCTACTAGATCAAGCCATCAATAGATTTTCACTCTCTGAACGTTCTATTCATAAAATCAAAAAAATTTCACGCACTATTGCTGATTTAGAGGGAAGCGATCACATTGAGAAACCACATTTACTAGAAGCTTTGAGTTATCGTAGAATATAAGCTTGTTTTTATAATATATTATTATAATAATCGTTATTATTAAGAGAGTAAAAAATGCAGAAGTATAACATTCAAAATTTAGACTGTGCAGATTGTGCAAATAAACTAGAAAACAAACTTCGTGAAATTGATGGTTTTTCTGAATGCACAGTTTCTTTTGCGACCAACACTCTTTATGCTCCTAATATGAATATTGAAAAACTTCGCGAAATTATCAAAAAAATAGAGCCTAAAGTTAGCGTTAATGAGGATTTTGAGAATAACGAAGAAAAACCTCGGTGGGAAATCATTGCCGGGTTGATCGGGATTTTTTTTATTTCTCTATTGTTATTACACTTTTTTGAAACCCAATGGATCAATGTCATCAGCTATATTTTACTAGGATTGGTTTATCTCATATCGGGGAAAAGCGTATTTATCGGTGCTTATGAAAATTTTAAAAAGAAACAATTTTTTGATGAAAATGTGTTGATGCTCACTGCCACCATTGCTGCTTTTTTTATCGGTGCATATCAAGAAGCTGTATCTGTCATGTTGTTTTTTGCAACAGGAGAATTTTTACAAGATTTAGCCGTATCTAAGTCCAAATCTTCTATAAAATCCCTACTTGATCTTGCTCCAAATATCGCGTATGTGAAAAAAAATAACCAAATCATCCAAGTTATTCCGCAAAAATTGTGCATAGGCGATGTCATCATTATCAAACCTGGTGAAAAAATCCCCACTGATGGCACAGTTATCAAAGGTGAAAGCAGTATAGATCAAAAAGCACTTACAGGCGAGTCTGTGCCTATTAGTGTGAGAAGTGGGGAAAAAGTACTTGGGGGCAGTATCAATCTAGAAGGTTCCATAGAAATACAAGTTGATAAACTATATGAAGATTCTTCTGTTGCTAAAATCATCGAATTGGTTCAAAATGCCGCTAGCAGAAAATCAAAAACCGAAAAATTCATCACTGTTTTTGCTAGATACTACACACCTATTGTATTTTTTATCGCTTTATGTGTAGCTTTTGTTCCGCCAATAATGGGATTAGGAAGCTTTCAAGATTGGATATATAGAGGATTAGTAGCCTTGATGGTAAGTTGTCCTTGTGCACTTGTAATATCTATCCCTTTGGGCTATTTCGGAGGGATTGGGGCAGCAAGTAAAAATGGTATTTTAATCAAAGGAGCTAATGATCTTGAAACATTAAGTCTAGTGAAAAATATAGCCTTTGACAAAACAGGAACACTTACAAAAGGTGTATTCAAAGTTACCGAAGTAGTTGCTTATAATGGCTATAGCAAAAATGATGTCCTCAGATACGCATCTTGTGCTCAAAATCTCTCCAACCACCCTATTGCCATCTCTATCAAACAAGCTTACAATGATGAAAATCATACACATCAAATTGAGGAATTTGAAGAAATCAGTGGATATGGGATCAGGGTGGTTTGCAATTCAAATCTAATACTCGCAGGAAATGATAAGATTCTACACAAATATAACATCCCTCATGATAATTGCAGTGTTGAAGGTACGGTTGCTCACATAGCAAAAAATGGAGAATATATCGGATATATCATCATATCTGATGAATTAAAAACAGATGCGATTGCAGGAATTAAAGAGCTTAAATCTTTGGGGATAGAAAATATCACTATTTTAAGTGGAGACAATGCCTATGCTACCCAAAAGGTAGCCAATGCTATTGGATGTAAGTATTTTGCAAATCTTTTACCTGAGGATAAGGCAAAAATATTTGAAGAACTTAAAACTTCCACAAATTTTAAAAGTGCCTTTATAGGCGATGGGATTAATGATGCTCCAACACTAGCGATTGCTGATGTTGGTATTAGTATGGGTGGAGCAAGTGATTTAAGCAAAGAAAGTGCCGATATCATCATCACAAATAATTCTATTCTTAGTATTTCCAAAGCCTTCAAGATTGCAAAAAAAACAAAGATAATTATTTGGCAGAATATTGTCTTTGCACTTGTGATCAAAACAATTTTCATTATACTGGGTTTATTTGGAATTGCAACCTTATGGGAAGCAGTTTTTGGAGATGTGGGGGTAGCTCTTATTGCACTAGCTAATGCCATGCGAACAATGCGTATTTGACAAATAATCTTATAAGAATTTTTATTACCAAATTACCAATTTCTATAAAAAATCTCAAAAATAACTACTCATTAAGCCTACTTTTTAAGGTTTTAAACTAGAATCTTAATAACAAACTACAACCATAGGAAAACCCAATGCCTGAGAATATACAAAAAGATCTCGGTAATTCAACACTCCATAGTGAAGTCTTTTTAGATGATTTTATGTTTGATTATGACGCGAAATCTATTATTTCTCAAAGTATTGAAACTTCAAAAGACTATTCAGATTTTTTAAATTATTATTCCGTGCAAGTTCAACCCACCTTGCTTCTAATAGGTGAAGGAAAGGAAGCTAAAAAATTTTTAGATACCGTTAAATCCTATCCAAAAATCCCTTATCAGGTCGGTCTTTTAAATGCAAAAGATATTATTTCAATTTCAGGAAATCTAGGTGAATTTGAAGCCAAAATCAAAATTTCCAATACAGAAAGCACACTAGAACCACAGATTGGAAAAGTTGAATTTTCACAGGCAGTTATTTTTTATGAAGATGATTATCTCACTCGCTTTATGGGTATAGAAAAAGCAAATGATTATAATGATGCTCTTGAGCTCTTACAAGCTTTAGATTCCCGTATAGGGGAATATAGATATGAAAAAAAAATCAATTACAACCCTGATTATTGTCAATATCTCCATCGCAGACCAAACAAACATCAACAAGGGTATTGTCATAAATGTGCCGATATCTGCCCAACATTTGGAGTTGGAAAAGATGATTCATTAATGGAACTTGTTTTTTCCAAAATTGATTGCATTGGTTGTGGAAACTGTGTAAGCGTCTGCCCAAGTGGTGCACTAGAACGAGATGGATATGATAAAGAAGCTTTATTTGAAATCGCTAAGCTTTATAAAAATAAAACTCCTGTTGTGATGGATTTTGAAACTTTTACAACTTTAAAAAATTTTGATTTTTGCAATTGTGTTCCATTGCTACTCCCCCAAGTGAATTTTTTAAATGAAATGTATCTGATGACCTTAATTCAAGAGAGTGGTTCGCAAATCATCATTTTTACAAAAAATCCTTCTGAAAACTTGATTGAAAGTGCTAAGCTAATCAATAATATCTATAACTCTATTGCTTCCTTACAGACCGTTCATATCGTCAAAGAAACAAAATCTCTAATTCATCTATGTAATACCATTAAGCCCAATAACGAACTATTTTACACCTATGCCCAAAACCAGAGAGAACCTTTGAGAAATATTTTTGCACAACGTTTGATGTTTTTAATAAAAAACAATGATTATGGAAAAATCAAAAATACCAAAACAAGCACATATGGAGAAATAATACTAAATCAAGATGCCTGCACATTATGCATGAGTTGTGTGGGAGCTTGTAATGTCAGAAGTTTAAGTGCTAATGCTTCAAACTTTTCCTTACAATTCAACCCATCTAGTTGCACATCTTGTGGATATTGCGTGGATTCCTGCCCTGAAAATGCAATATCTTTAGAACTATCTGGTATTTCGCTCAACCCAAGCTGGTTTGAAAACAAAACATTAGCTCAAGATAAAATGTTTGAATGTATAGAGTGTAATAAACCTTTTGCCACAACAAAATCTATTCAAAAAATAAAGTCTATTATGCTTCCTGTATTCCAGAATGATGAGGCAAAAATCAGATCCTTAGAATGTTGCCCTGATTGCAAGGTAAAAGTAATGTTTGAAAAAAATTTTGAGGCATTTATATGATGGAACACAAAAAAAACATTGGGGAAGAAATCATCCAAGCGAGAATATTATATTATGATTTTTTTACGGGTCTATTTTTATTTGAGCTTTTAAAAAATCGCGCTGAGATTTTAAAAAAACAAATCAAGATTCTCAAAGATTTCGCTTTTACTGATGGCAATGTAGAGGATTTTAGGATAATCGAAAAAGAATTAAATACAAATGGAATCGGTGCTTTTATTCAAGAATTCACAGCATTATTTTCGCTTCCCTTTGTGCCAAATAATCGCTCAGCACAACCACTCTCTCCTGTCTATCTCTATCTTTCATATTACCTAGAAGGTTGTATTGGGGGCAAAAGTCTCTCAATGGCAAAAGATATTCTCAAATCATCAAGCTTTTATCTAAACTCCACATTTTTAAAAGAAACTGAAGAAAATCTAGGTGTTCTTTTACTTACAATGGAACATTTGCTTCAAAATAAAGATGATAATGCCAATAAACTTTTTAATAAATGTATAGCCCCTATGATGCAGCCCATCACACAAGGCATTTCAAAACGCAAAGATTGTATGCTATATGGGCATATCAATAATATCTTTGTAGAGTTCTTAGAACTAGAAAAAAAGATATGGCTGGAATAATCGCATAAAAGTGCTAAATGGCATTTTTATGGGGTTATCCCAAAAACTTTCAAGGAGGCAAAATGAAAGAAAATTCTCGGCGGAAATTTCTAAAAAATACTACAAAGGTTGGTGCAATAGCTGCTGTAGGGGGACTAGTAATCAATAGTTGTAGTAACAATGAAGTCAAACAAAGTGGAGTTATAGTGGGCAAATCCAACAAAGAAGAAATCCTCTATCAAGGGAATACAAAATACTGGAAAACATATTATTCAGTGGCCAAATAAACAAAAAGGAAGAAAAATGAGCGAAATCAACAACAAGACACAATCGCGTCGTACTTTTATGAAAATGTCCGCATTAGCTGGTGTGGCTGGTTTGTCTCAAGCTTTAGGGAATGATACAAAAGATATTCTCAAACAAGCAAACAAACAAGAATTAAGCGAGGCATATCCAGGTTCTGTAAAAATAAAAACTATCTGCACACACTGCTCTGTGGGATGTGGGATTATTGCAGAAGTAAAAGATGGTGTATGGGTAAGACAAGAAGTAGCACAAGATCATCCTATTTCTCAAGGAGGACACTGTTGCAAGGGTGCTGATATGATAGATCGTGCTAGAAGCGAAACACGTTTGCGTTATCCTATTGAAAAAGTTAATGGTAAATGGGAGAGAACTGATTGGGATTCTGCAATGGATAAAATTGCCACTCAATTAAGTGATATTCGAGAGAAAAATGGTCCTGATAGTGTGATGTTTATTGGATCTGCAAAAGTTAGCAACGAACAAAGTTATTACATCCGAAAATTTGCTGCATTTTTTGGAACAAACAATATAGATCACCAAGCCAGAATCTGACACAGCCCAACAGTCGCCGGTGTGGCGAATACATTCGGGTATGGTGGAATGACAAATCACTTAGGAGATATGCAATTTTCCAAATTCATCTTAATTATTGGTGCAAATCCTGCCGTAAATCACCCTGTGGGAATGGTACATATATTACGAGCAAAAGAAGCTGGAGCACATATTGTATGTGTTGATCCACATTTTAGCAAAACAGCTGCAAAAGCCGATGAATATGTTCGAATCAGAAGTGGAACAGATGTGGCATTTGTATATGGAATGCTCAATTATATTTATACTCAAAAACTCTACGATGAAAAATATCTCAAAGAGCGAGTATATGGCTATGAGGAAATCTTCAGAGAAGCTCAAAAATATCCATTAGATGAGGTGGCAAATATCACTGGAATACCTGTAGATACGATCAAAAAAGTAGCTAGAGAAATGGCACAAGCCAAACCAGCATCGCTAATTTGGAATCAAGGGCTCACGCAACACACCGTAGGAACAAACAATACACGCATAATGCCAATTTTACAACTAGTCTTAGGCAATATTGGCAAAAATGGTGGGGGTGTAAATATCCTAAGAGGGCATGATAATGTTCAAGGAGCTTCGGATATGGGAAATCTCTCTGATAGTCTTCCAGGTTATTATGGACTAGGCGAAGGATCTTGGAAGCATTTTTGCACTCACTGGGATGTGGATTATGAATGGATGCAAAAACGATTTGCCTCTAAAGAGATGATGCAAAAAACAGGCTATGCTCTTTCGACTTGGAGATTTGGAGTTTTAGATGAAGAAAATTTTGCTAACAACGACAATACTCCTATCAAAGCACTTGTAGTTATCGGAAATGGCATTTCAACAACTTCGCTACTAGATAAAACAAAAGCCGCTCTTGACAAGCTTGATTTGGTGGTATTTATCGATCCTTATGTCAATGATGTAGCCGTAATTACAGATAGAACAGATAATCTATTTTTACTTCCTGCGGCTTCTCAAATGGAATCAAGCGGTTCTGTAGCAGCAACAAATAGAGGATATCAGTGGCGATATCAAGTGATGAAGCCGATGTTTGAATGCAGAGAAGACCACGAAATTTTATTTGATCTTGCCCAAAGGCTTGGATTTAAAGAAGAATTCCAAAAGTCTCTATATAACATCGCAAAAAAAGAAGGTCGAAAAGAGTTTATATGGCCAGATGATGCTACCACAGAAATGGCTCAAAGTATTCGTAGCATAGGATTACAGGGTATGAGTGCAAAACGTTTAAAAGAGCATTGTGATAATTGGCATATGTTTGATAAAGTTACTCTAGCAGGGATGGGGCCTATGAAAAATCAATACTATGGGTTACCTTGGCCTTGTTGGAGCGAAAAACATCCTGGCACTCCTGTGATGTATAACGACTCTATTCCCGTAATGCAAGGTGGAATGGGCTTTAGAGTGAATTGGGGAGTGAAAGCCCCTGATGGCACAAATCTATTAAGCCCTAGGAAATTACCAAATTCAAAAATAGCTGGTCACCCTGCGATTACAAGTGATAATATCGAGGAAGTTTTAGGTATCAAACTTACAGAAAAAGAAAAAGCAAGTGTCAAGGGGACTTCATTTTCAACTGGTACGACAAATATCCTGGTAGAAAAATCCCTTCAGGCAGGGGTATGCCCTTATGGAAACGGAAAAGCTAGGATGATTGTATGGGATTGGTATGATAAAATCCCAATTCATCGAGAACCCTTACATAGCTATCGCCCTGATTTAATACAGAAATACCCAACTTTTCCTGATAAAAAAAATAATTTCAGAGCTAATCTTAAATATATCTCAAGACAGAAGGAAAAGGATTGGAAAAAAGAATACCCTCTCAATATGCTCACAGGAAGACTTGTCGCACATATGGGTACGGGAACTGAAACAAGGAGTGCAAAATATCTAGCAGAAATATATCATGAGATGTTTGTAGAAATCCATCCAAATACCGCCCTAAATCTGAATATTAATGATGGGGATGATGTTTGGGTATATGGCACAAGTGGAACCAAAATCCTTGTAAAAGCAAAATATTCTTATCGTGTAGATGAAGGCAGTGTATTTTTGCCCCAAAATTTCTCTGGTATCTATGAAGGCAAAAATCTTATTGATAGATATCCTGAAGGAACTAGGCCCTATGCAATAGGAGAGGCAGCCTCCATGATAACAAGCTATGGTTTTGACTACAATACTGCCTGTCCTGAAACCAAATGCGGTTTATGTCGTATAGAAAAAGCATAAGGAGAGAATATGAACGCTACAAACACAAATAATCCAAACCTAGATTCTGGGGGTTTTACCTTGCAAGATCACTCTAGGATTAAATTTTATTGCGATGACAATCGCTGTATTGACTGCCACGGCTGTGATGTTGCTTGCAAGGAAGCTCATCATCTCCCTGTAGGAGTCAATCGTAGAAGAGTGGTCACCATCAACGAAGGTATTGTAGGAAAAGAAAGGTCTTTATCTATCGCTTGTATGCATTGTTCAGACGCTCCTTGTGCAAAAGTATGCCCTGTGGATTGTTTTTATATAAGAGCTGATGGAATCGTGCTACACAACAAAGAAACCTGTATTGGTTGTGGATATTGTCTATATGCGTGTCCTTTTGGTGCTCCACAGTTCCCTACTAGTGATGTCTTTGGTTCTAGGGGTTCGATGGATAAATGCACCTTCTGTGCAGGAGGTCCTGCCCCCACACATAGCGAGAAAGAATACAGACTATATGGACAAAACCGGATCGCAGAAGGAAAAGTACCTGCTTGTGCAGCCATGTGCTCTACCAAAGCACTCCTAGCTGGAAGCTCTAAAGAAGTCAGTTCTATTATCCGAACACGAACTTTTGCACGTGGACACGAAACCGTACAAGCTCCATATATTTGGAGCAAAGCTTATGGAGAATAAAATGATCAAAACAAAATCTCCACTCAATGACATATCAAATTATTTTTGCTATTTTGCTAGAAGCTATTTTGGTGTTGTATTCATATTGGCATTTTTATTATTCCCTGCAAAAAATGTTCTAGGAGCTGAAGCCTCACACAACACTCAAAAATCCCTAGATTTTAACTATAACAAAAAAATTTATGGCACCAATCAGATAGAGGCTATCAAAAATTGGGGTCTTCATTCCCCCACTTCTGGTGTAGTCAGTGGTCCAGTTACACAAATGAATGGATTAAATATCAGCGTACTTAATAATGGAGAAAAAATCACAGGAATTCGTGGAATAAAAGGACTTGGTGAAAGTTTTACTATCTTGCAACATAGGTTTTTTGCTCCGATTTTTTTAGCAGTGATTATTTTAACCATCGCTGTATTTTTTGGGCATCACAAAATCATAGGGTCTCTAAAGTTTGATCATCATAGCAAAAAATTCAAGGTATTTTCAAAATACAATATTATTGTGCATTGGGGAAGTGCTATTCCCTTTATCATAATTTGTCTCACCGGCTTAGCTATGGTTTTTGGAGATAAACTCGGCGGAGGAACACCTATAAGAGTCGCTAAAAATATCCATTTTTTTGCCACTTTTGTATTTCTTGTATTTGGTGTTTTGATGTTTTTAATGTGGGTTAGAGCCTCTATGTTTAAACTCTATGATATAGAGTGGTTCAAGATCATGGGAGGATACCTCTCAAAAAATCAAAATTCTATTCCTGCTGGAAAATTTAATGCTGGTCAAAAAATGTGGTTTTGGATAGCCACAATCGGTGGATTTTTAATGGGTGCAACGGGTCTTGTTATGCATTATTTTTATGGAGATATTAATTTTTTGCGTCTAAGTGCTATTATTCATAATGTGCTTGGATTTGGCGTTATAGCAATGCTTATCACCCATATTTATATGTCTGTATTTGCCATTGAAGGGGCGTTAGAATCTATTTTAAATGGAGAAATGGGAGAAGAAGAATTAGCTATTATGCATAGTTTTTATTACAAGGAACTAATGAATGAAAGCTGAGACTTTCATCGCAGAGATTCCTTGCGTTATAGTTTATAAAGATTCCTGTAAAACTAGCACCACAAAAGATACAGTTATCACAGAAGAACGTATTGCTTTATATCTAAATGGCAAAAAAATCATCTCCACAATGAGCATACCCATAGATCAAGACGCTCATGCAGTAGGGTTTTTACTATCTGAAGGAGTGATTGAAAAAATAGAGGATATAACAAATATTTTTATATCTGATGATGGGTTGAGTGTGTTTATTGACTCAAAAATCAATGAAGAAAATATTTCAAATCTCTACCACGAAAAGACTTTGACCTCTGGATGTTGTGTTGGTGTTACGGGGAATTTTGAAGGAAAAATCATAGAAAAATTTATTTCCTCACATATGAAAGTATCTCTAAAAAGGATTTGGAAACTCTTAGAAGAATTTGACTCTAATAACGAGCTTTTCAAGCTCACAGGTTGCGTTCATCAGGCCATATTAGCTTTAGAAAATAATGAATGTGTAATCTCTCAAGACGTAGGTCGCCACAATGCAATAGACAAAGTCGTAGGTAAAGCAAAGCTATCTGGCTTGGATACATCAACTGCCATACTCCTAGTAAGCGGACGCTTGTCTATGGAAATGATTATCAAAGCAGCTATGCACGATATCCCTATCATTATCTCACGAGCTGCAAGTACGCAACTTGGAATCAAAACTGCTCAAATGCTAGGCATTACGCTTATAGGATTTGCTAGAAATGATAAACTAAATATCTATACTCATCCTGCTAGGATTGCATTAGAATAAAAATGAAAAATATCAATCTTATCGCCATTTTAGGACCTACAGCAAGTGGAAAATCTGCTCTTGCACTGGAGATCGCAAAGGCCATAGACGCAGAAATATTCTCGCTAGATTCTTTGAGTATTTACAGAGAAATAGACATCGCCTCTGCAAAACCAAAAAAAATAGAGCTTGAGGCAGTCAAACATTATGGAATTGATGAACTTAACATCACCGAAGCCAACAATGCAATGGTTTTCAAAAACCTCCTAGAGGATACCATCAAAACTACACAAAAACAAACTCTTCTAATCGTGGGTGGAAGTAGTTTTTATCTCAAATCCATTATTGAAGGGTTGAGTCCTATTCCTACTATTTCATCTGCTCAAAAAGAAGAAATCAACGCTCATATCACTTCTATAAAAAACCCTTATGAATTCCTGCAACAAATAGATCTAAGCTATGCAAATTGCATTAAACCAAATGATACCTATCGAACACACAAGGCTTTAGAAATATTTTTCAATACCCAAATCAAGCCAAGTGAATATTTTAGATCTCATCCTAAAATTCCCTTTCCCTATTCCATTAAACTCTATGAGATAGAAATTGAACGTGAAACCCTAAGAGCTAGAATCGCCCAAAGAACAGATCAAATGATAACCGAAGGTATCGTGGAAGAGATAGCTTCTTTGGTTCAAAAATATCCTAAAGATTCCCAACCCTTCAAAGCTATTGGGGCAAAAGAATGTATTTCATATTTAGAAGGTCATATCAATTATGCAGAAATAGCTCCTCTAATTTCAACACATACATCTCAATTAGCCAAAAGACAAATTACTTTTAATAGAACACAATTTAAAAATATCTCTCAATTATCTTCTAAAGAAATATATGAAAATATTTTATATATTTTAAAATAATCATTATAATTTTATTTATTTTTAGGAGTTGAATATGGATTTAAAAAATATTATTGAGAGTAGGGATAGACAAATTCATGAATACAGAGACTTAATAATGTCTTTGGATGACCTTAACGATCTAGATGAAACCAAGAATTTAAAATATTTTCTGCATTGCAAAAAAGACCTATTGGTAAGTTTGAATGTAGAAAATTATCAGGATGTAGTTAAAAAATTAGAAATTATTAATGAAAAAATCTATATATCTTCAAATATACTGAGAAACAAAATCACTGGTCTTAGATGCGGAAAATTCAATCCTACTCTTCAAAAATTAACAGCAAAAGATAATAAATTAAAGTTTGCAGATATTATCAATTTGGGTATCAATCATCAGTTTATCAGTACCTTTATATTTTTTCTTATCGGTGGATTTGTATTCAGTATATATTTTCTAGAAATAGGTTATTTTCCAACCCTCAACAAGGAAAGTTTTATATATTTTCTATTTCTTTTATCTAGTATTGGTATATTATATACCTTTTTATTTCTATTTATTCCTATTATAGTGCAAAAAATATTCTTAAAAATATTTAATATACAATATATTAATAAAAATAAAAAAAATATTATTTATAATATTTATTTTAATAATATCAGGTATATTTGATATTTTTGCGGATCAAAATGATATTATAAAAATAATAGTAATTTTAGTAATGATATTTTTCATAGTTGTTGTAGCAAATAAAATTTCTAGCAATGATATTAATCGTTTTAGAATATCAATCTATAGTATTATAGCTGTTATTTTATTGAGCTTTTTTATATCCTTTATATCTGAAGCTGGACTCCTTAAATATCTCCTTGAACATCAATATTTAACTGCACTCATAATTTTATTGGTCTATGTATTTCTAGCCTTATCTGTTATTTATGAAAAATACGCAGAATTAATGCTTTATGCCATATATTTTATATTTATAATTATTATTTGGATAATAACATCATCAGATATGATCAAAACACTCCACTTGGGTAACTACACCCCTGATGTTCTTATCTTGGATGAGAAGGCAAAGGCTATCATTCCAGCAAATTTCCTAGACTCCAACAATACTCTCAAAAAACCAAAAATCCTCTCCAATATAGGCGATGAATACTACATAGAGCTAACAACCCCAGATAAAAAAGTTCTACGCCTTAGCATTCCAAAAAATCTAGTTCTTAGCGAACAGGTAGAAATTGAAGAAAAGCAAGATAAACCAAAAGATATAAAAAACAAAGAGGAATCAAATCCAAAATAAACATCTCAATAAGACCATCAAAAACTCTTCAATTCTCCTTGAAGCAATCCTTTGATGGTTCGGATCAAAAGCCACAAAATACCCAAACTCACAAAAGCCAAGAACGCTAAAGCTAAAGCATGAAAATACACATTATCAAAAGCTTGAGCGACTTTGAGCATAGATACTAGCATGGCACTCATAGGAAAACTTACTGCCCACCAAGTCACACGAAATGGGCAACATCTAATTGATGCAATAGTTTGCGGCAGAAGAGTCAAAAATACGAACACACCTAGAAAAAACAACCCTAAAGCAAACATATCGACTTCTGTATTTACGCTTACATAAGCTGAAAAACCTACGGAAAAAGGTGCGATTAAAATCATCAAAGTGGGCATTAATTTATCTGGAAGTTTGCTAGAGATCAAAACTCTCAATAAAATCAGAGTAATAATAGGCACGGCAAAAAATAACCCTATTGCTAATGATAAAACATTCAAATAGTCAAATCCACCACCCTGTCCAAAAAGATTTGATGCTAGTGGAATATCCAAAGTCCCAACTACTGGGATTATCCACGCAGGAGTTACATTTTCAATCTCCTGTTTAGAACAAATCCAAAAACTAACCATATGCCATGCAAATACTAGCATGAGCACCACCCCTATTCCCCACATCACAAAAGCCATAATAGGCACATAGTGATAAATCACAATTGGCAACAATAAAATAGAAATAATAAAAGTTCCAAAAAAACTTCTCGATAAGGGACTTTTAAATTCCAAAGAAAAACTCTCAAATTCTAAAATCATCTTCAAAGCATAGGCAATAACTAGAACCACAAAAATGAAAATGGCGATAAATGTGATGATTTGTGAAATCACAAAAGGAACTTCGTATAAATTAGATGCCAACTCCCAAGCTATAGCTAGACCCGTTAGTCCCATCACACTCCCAAACAAACTCGCAGGTACATAGGCAAAAGCTGTTTTGTTTTTTTCTTGCATTTTTTTCCTTGATACGATTTTGTATTTCTTCAAATAAATATTATCCATAATACAATAAATATATTCCAGTTAAGATGAATCATAAGAATATTCAAAAATCCACGATTTCAAAGTCTGTAAAATTTATAGTGCTTTTGCTATACTTTAACAAACTCTATCTATCAAAAAAAAGGAATACTATGCAAGCATTACTTAGCGTAAGCGACAAAGAAGATATTGTAGATTTTGCAAAAACTCTTCACTCTTTAGGCTATGAGATATTAAGTACAGGTGGAACGCTTAAGATTTTATTAGAAAATTCTATCCCTGCTACAGATGTCAGCACATACACGCAAAGTCCTGAACTTTTTGATGGTAGGGTCAAAACCCTTCATCCTAAAATTCACGGCGGTATTCTCCATCGAAGAAATAACTCTGAAGATATCAAAACAGCCAAAAATCATAATATCAGAGCTATTGATATTGTCTGTGTAAATCTCTATCCATTCAAAGCCACTACACAAAAAACCAAGAATTTTGAGGAAATTATAGAAAATATAGATATTGGCGGACCTTCTATGATAAGGGCTGCGGCAAAAAATTTCCAAGATGTACTTGTAATCACAAAGCCTGAAGATTATCCTCTAGTGATAAATAAACTCAAAAATAACGCTAACACCCTAGAATTTCGCCAAGAGATGATGATAAAGGCATTTGAGCACACAGCAGAGTATGATTGTTTTATTGCTAATTACATGAATGGAGTTTTTCATCAAGGGATGGGTGAAAAGGTTTTCATCTCAGGATCAAAAGTTTCTCAAACCCGTTATGGAGAAAACCCCCATCAAAAAGGAGCTTTGTATGAATTTGAAGATTTTTACAAAAATACATTTCAAACTATCAAAGGCGAAGCGAGTTTTAATAACTTTACCGATATAAACTCCGCAGTAAAAATCGCTACAAGTTTTGAAAACTCCCCTGCAGTTTGTATTGTCAAACATGGCAATCCTTGCGGATTTGCGATAAAAGAAAACCTACTTGAAAGCTACAAACAAGCACTCAAATGCGATCCTGTTAGCAGCTATGGCGGGGTAGTGGCTGTCAATGGAGTTATTGATGAGCCATTAGCAAAAGAAATCAATCAAACCTTTATTGAGGTATTAGTCGCTGCAGATATAACCCCCCAAGCTTTGAAAGTTTTTGAAAATAAAAAACGAATGAAAATTTTCGCTTGTGGAGGGGCAAAACTTCAATTTCCCACAGATAAAATCGATTTCAAACATATTGAGGGGGGATTTGTATATCAACAAGCCGATTTTATAACAGAAGAAGAGATCAAAAATGCCAAACTAGTAAGCAACACAAAGGCTACTCAAAAAGAACACAATGACCTAAAAATCGCTTATAAAATCTCTGCTCTGACAAAATCAAATTGTGTGGTTTATGTCAAAGATTCCACGCTTATAGCTATTGGAATGGGTATGACAAGCCGTGTAGATGCAGCAAAAGCAGCTTTAGCAAAAGCAAACGATATGGGATTATCCACACAAGGAGCGGTTTTAGCTTCTGAAGCATTTTTTCCTTTTAGAGACAGTGTTGATATGGCAGCAGCAGCAGGAATTAGGGCTATTATCCAGCCCGGAGGAAGTATTCGAGATGAAGAGGTAATCCAAAGTGCAAACGAACACAATATCGCGTTATATTTCACTGGTATAAGACATTTTTTGCATTAACATATCAAATAAAAAATCTTATTCATTAATACTAATTTGTTAAAGTAATAACTTGTTTGATAAACACAACAATTAAAGGAGTTAGAATGAAAAAGTCAATCGCGGGTATTTTAGCGATCGCATTGTTTGGAATCGTTGCAAATGCAACTACTATCGACACTAGCAAGGTTCAAACAACTTGGACAGCTTATAAAACACCAACAAAAGTAGCCGTAGGTGGCACATTTAATGATATTAAATATAAGTTTGGAAAAAAATCTGATAGTATCGCTTCAACACTAGAAGGTGCGACAGCAACAATTGATCCAATGAAAGTAGATCTAAAAGATGCTACTAAAAACAAAAATGTAAAGAATTTTTTCTTTTCTGGATTTAAAAAAGGTGGCATCAAAGTTACTTTCAAAAATGTGATGGAAGGAAAAGATCAAGGCACTATTTTAGCAATGGTAAGAATGAATGAAAAAACCGTTAAAGTTCCTATGACTTACACTATCACTGATGGAAAATTCGTCGCCACTGGTTTGCTTGATATTATGGAATTTGGTCTCAATGATGCTTTCAAAAAACTAGCTACAGGTTGCCATGATTTGCACGAGGGAATGACTTGGTCTCAAGTAACTATCAACTTCTCTGCACCTATCAAATAAACATCATAAAAACTACGGATATTCCGTAGTTTTCTCTTTATATAAATTTCACCCCAACAACTTAACTCAATTCTAGCTATAATATCCCTGAAAGAAAAAACAGGAGAATGTCTTGAATCTATTACATAGTATCAACGATTTCAACGAAGCCAAGCAAGTTATTCCAGGTGGGGTAAATTCCCCCGTCAGGGCTTTTAAAAGCGTAGGAGGAACTCCGCCTTTTATTTCAAAAGGTGAGGGTTGCTATCTTTTTGATGTAGATGGAAACCGCTATATTGATTTTGTTCAAAGTTGGGGACCACTAATATTTGGACATTGTGATAGCGATATTACAGAAAATGTGAGTAAGGCTATAAAAAATGGCTTGAGTTTTGGTGCTCCAACAGAGTTAGAAACCGCGTTGTGCAAAGAAATCATTAGTCTTTATGAAGGGATAGAAAAAATCCGCCTTGTAAATAGTGGTACAGAAGCGACAATGAGTGCAATAAGACTTGCTAGAGGTTATAGCAAAAAAGATGATATTATAAAATTTGAAGGTAATTATCATGGACATAGCGATTCACTCTTAGTGAGTGCAGGGAGTGGCTGTGCAACATTTGGTTCTCCATCATCTCCAGGTGTTCCAGAGGATTTTAGCAAACATACTTTAGTTGCTAGATACAATGATATAGAATCTGTAAAATCTTGCTTTAAAAATAGTCGCAATGTGGGCTGTGTAATCATTGAACCTATTGCAGGTAATATGGGTTTAGTACCTGCAAAAATAGAATTTCTAAAGGAACTCCGGAAGCTTTGTGATAGCTATGGTGCTGTGCTGATATTTGATGAAGTAATGAGTGGTTTTCGAGCCTCTATAAAGGGTGTTCAAGGATATTGTGATGTTGTCCCTGATATGGTTACTTTTGGCAAAGTTATCGGTGGGGGGATGCCATTGGCTGCATTTGGCGGAAAAGATGAGATTATGAATTTACTCTCTCCACTAGGAGGAGTTTATCAAGCTGGAACACTTAGCGGTAATCCCATCGCCGTGAGTGCCGGGCTGACCTCTGTTTGTAAAATCAAAAAAAATCCGCATATTTATACAACCCTTGAAGCTTTGTCAAAAAGACTAATGGAGGGCTTTTCAAAAAATGCTATGCGATATTCTATTCCTCTTCAAACCTGCGTAAGAGGAAGCATGTTTGGATTCTTTTTTAATCCAAATGAAATCCACAATTTTGAAGATGCTCAAAAAAGTGATGTAGAAATGTTCGCAAAATTTCATCAAAAAATGCTTTCAAAAGGAATTTATCTAGCTTGTTCGCAGTTTGAAACAGGATTTATTTGCACGGCGATGAATGAAACCATCATAGATGAGGCTATAGAGGCCTGCAGATCATCATTTGATGAGATTAATAGAGGCATATAATGCAAGAAGAGCCAAAATTCAAAAAACTCATACTAGGAGCAAATGATCTGAGCCTAGGAATCTCAATAGTCATAGCTATCTTGCTAGGTATAGGGGTTGGATGGGCATTACAAAGATTTACAGGAATCGCTTGGCTATTTTGGTTGGGCGTTGCTTGGGGGATAGGAGCTGCTATTTTGAATATTTACAAAGCTTACAAAAGGGTAAAAAAAGGACTTGATGAGATGGCAAAAGATCCAAAATACACTTACAAACCAAAAACTTCTGAAGAAAAATGATGGGATGCAAATATCGCTGTTTGATTATTTTGTTGGCAATCAATGCTATTTTTGGCATAGGAACTGCAATATTATGGGGAACAAATGGGACAATAAACTTTGAAATAGGATTTTTTAGTTTTCTATTAGTGATTTATAGCACTTATCTAAGCTTACAAAAAAAACTAAAAAAGGAACTCAAAGAGACTGAAATAGAGTTAGAAATATCATCTGATAATAGATCACAAGAAGAGATGGAACAAAAAAAACCCAAAACCCGTTTTAACTTCTCAACCCTGCTATTAGGAATGCAGCTTTCTATGGGAATTTTAAGAATATTTGCTTATGTAATATTGGTTTTAGCAATCACGATCTTAATGGGCAAAAATATTTTTATAGTTATTCCTTATATACTAGGAATTATAATCTCTTTAATGAGCGTAGTAGGGTTAAAATATTTATCAGATAAACATCAAAATAGTCTATAAATCAAATCTGCAAAAGCCGCACAAAGCTTTTTTCAAATTCATTCTGCTTGTCTTGTGCAAAAAATGGCATTCCCATCACCTGCACTTTTTGTCTATAATAGCCATTCTCATCATTTTCGACAATTTTCGGGATTTCAAGAAGAGTTTTTAAAAACTCCTCCTTCCATCTATCCATAGCTTCAATATGCCCTCCTTTTGGTTCTATAAAGCATTGCAAGATTTCAAAATTTTTCTTCTCTTTTGGCTTAGCAAAAAAATAAAAATCTGGCTCAAATCTTTTGACCTTATTTTCTTCCTCATTATCTTGTGTATAAATCGCCATCTGTGAATTGCGTTCATTTCTAACTAGCCACCATTGTGAAAAATTTTCATCTAGCTTTGTAGCATTTCTTTGCACAAAGTCAACAAATTCCAACTCCAAGTCTGTGCCTACGAAGTTTTTGAATGCAAATTGAGCACTACTTTGCATATCTCGATGCACAACTGCACCTTTTGTTCTTGTGATAAATTTATCCCCTATGAGCTTAAGCGGAGTGAGATACCATGCTTTTACTTCAAAATTTTGAAGTTTTTTCTCCATTTGATTTTTGAAATTCTCACAAACCAAAAGGGCGATCTTCAGTCTTGTCTTGGGATTAGAGATGTTTTGTTTTTCGTGTATGGTAAGTTTGATAATGCTCAAATATTTATCAATGAAATCTTGCCTACTCTTGATGTCTTTAAATAAAAGCTTTAGATTTTCAAATGTATAAAATTCTCCACTCTTGTTCATCGCCTTATAAATAACAGCTTTATCTAAATCTTTGAATTCAAAATCCTTTCGTATTTCTGTGGTCTGCACTTCAGGGGCTTCATCGATAGCTTTTATCATATCTTCTTCTTGTATATTGTGTGCATCTATGAGAGGAATTTTTATGCGATTTTGACAAATTGGTAGCTTTTGTATACTTTCAAGCGTAAAATACCCACTCTTATTTTTGGAATTTTTTACCTCATCTTTGATTCTCATCACGCTATTAGTGGCAAAATAACATTTTTGGTATATTTCACTTTCTTTAAACTCTTCTTTTAGAGATAGCAATATGATTTCTTTCTCATCATCTTTTAATCCAATTTCCACAAGCTCTTTTTGAAGTCTTGCGATAAACTCATTTTCACTTGCTCCGTGATAACTAAGTGTTTCTAATGCCTTTAGAGGTGAATTAATATCATCGAATTTGCGTTGATTTGATTTGCCAATCACTCTGCCATCTATAGATGCCTCAAAAGGAAAATACCTCGCTCCTCTACCAATAAGCTGTGCCTCTTTTGGCGTATCATTGATTGATCCTTCAATAAGCCTAACAATATCAAATAAATTAAGCACATCCCAACCTTCATTGAGTTTATCGACCGCGAAAATCACGCGTATTTTATTACCCTGATCTTCTAGTGTATTGATGAGGATTTGATTGGTTTGTAGTTCATTTGTATCATTGATATTGATTAAAAAATGTTTTTCAAACTCCCGTCTTATCTGCCTTAATAACTCTTGCATATCCCTATCTTGAAAGAAAACTTTCGCATCATACAAAATCCCTGAATCTTCTTTGATATTGTTAAAAAATCTTTCAATATCTTCCACCCTTAGATCATAAATCCATTGTAAAAAAAGCTCTTCATTTTCTTTGCTCTCCTTAATCGTTTTGCTTTTGAATAAAATTACAGGTTTTAAGACAATATGATTTAAAGCTGCTAATTCTTGGCGATAAAGCGAACAAATCACCGCTCCACAAATGCGCTCAATCCGCTCCAAACCTTCATATTTTAGAAGTTTGATGTCTTTAGAGTATTTATCATTCCTAAAGTCTTTGAGAGTGTATTCAAAAATAATCTTATCTTCATATTTTTGCTGCACACTTTTATCTTTTGGGAGTGTGGCAGAGAATTCAAACATCAGATTTTCTTTATTTGCACCATAGATAGCTTTAATCACTCCTTCCCAGCTCTGCAAATCTTGGGCTTGAGATTGACTTTTGGATTTTTTGGTTTCAGCGTTGATGTGATGGGCTTCATCAGCTAACATCACAATTTTTTGATCTTGAAAATCTGATATTGTCAGAGCGTTTTCTCTCTCTAAAGTTAGAAGCGAAAATAGAGCTTGAACGGTGGTAAAAATGATATTGATTTGACCTTTTTTGCAGGTATTGAGATTTTCACAAACATTAATAGAAATATTTTTAGTATTTATGGTGATATTTTTAGCAAAAAGATATTTTGAGCTCTTGGGATTGGAAAAATTTTGCTTGGTTTTTTCTAATATTGCTGTAGAATTCACAAAAAATACAAAATTCTCATACCCCCTAGCAAAACAGTCCAATATCAAAGACGCCATGATAACTGTCTTCCCACTTCCTGTAGCCATATGGAACATCAAATGTGAGCGATTGAGTTTTTGCTTTTGTTGGCTGATGAGATAGTATTTCAACGCATTGATTTGATATTCTCTAAGCTCGATATTAGAATTCAGATTTTCTAAAATATGCAGAGGTATTTCTATGTCTAGTCCATCATCAAGATGTATGCCTATTCTTTCGCACAGCTTCATCACTTTATCCCTTTGTTTATTCTATAGAAAGCTTTATTTGCTTGTAGTAGAGATTCTGGGATTTTAAAATCACTATCCTCTATCTCAGAAAATGGGATATAAGAGAGGTTGCTATCTAAGCAAGAAAACAAAATCCTCTTTTTATCTTCTAAACTTAGAGCATTAAAATCACTATCTTTTGCTATCTTCACAAAATCTACCCGATAATCCAAAAAGGCATTTTCACGCATCTTCTCAATAACTTCAGAGATATTTGCTTCAGTAGCTTCTAAGATGAGCTTCTTATAAGTCTCATTTAAAGGCATCAGCTCAGCATAAACAAAGCTATTAGGAAGACTATCTTCTTCTAGGAGGTTCTTTTGCATAGGATTCCAAGATACAGCTTTGCTAACCCCGCCCTGCTCTCCTAGCACAACTTTACATAGACGCTCTTTTGTGATACTCTCTATATAGTCCATCTGTTCTATTCCTACCCATCTACGCCCCATCTTGTGAGCGACCGCAAGAGTCGTGCCAGATCCGGCAAAAAAGTCCATCACTAGATCGCCTTTTTGGGTGGAGATTTCGATGATGCGTTGAATCAACGCTTCAGGCTTTTTCGCATTAGTAAAGTCACATTCTCCTTCCTTGTTTAAATTTATCGTACTTATATCAATCCATAAATCACCCAATGTTTCTGTTAAATAATCACTTAAAAATAACATTTGTTTCCCTTCCCACCATACATACTTTAATCCTGTTGAACTTGTTATTTCCGCTAAGTTAGTTTCAATTTGATATTTTTCAAAACTCTTATTATTTGTCCTATAAATCATTCTATGTGCATTTTTAATTTTGAAATCTACTACCTGTTTTTCATCTAAATTAAGATTATTATTTATTAAATACTCATTTAGTGGGGTAATTTTCCAATTTTTTACTTCATCATTAAAATTTTCTATAATATTTGAATAATATTTGGAATACTTATTAAAACTATCATTATCTATCTTTGAAATTTTAATTGGTTTGATTTGCAAATTATTCTTTTTATAGAGCAAAAGAAACTCTTTTATTTTGGGTAATTTAGTTTCAATATGTGCCATTTTAACTCCACTCGTCTCACTTGTCTTAACCGCAACACTATTAACAAAATTCTCTCTCCCGAAGATTTCATCGCACAACACCTTCAGATAGGCTTGTTCATTATCATCACATTGGATAAATATCACCCCATCATCTCTTAGAAACTCCCTTGCGATTTCTAGGCGGTTTTTCATAAAAGTCAGCCAAGAGGAATGGTTGAAATTATCGTTGTAGTTGAAGCTATCATTGCCTGTGTTATAGGGCGGATCGATATAGATGAGTTTTACATTTCCATAGATAGAAGGTATAGATTTTAGGGTATATAGGGCTTGGAGGTTATTGCCTTTTAGCAGTAAGTTAGGAAAACCTAATGGGGGGGGGGGGATACAGAAAGGTCATCACTTTGAATAAATGCTGGGATTTTAGAAATATCACTTTGCACAGACAAATCGGTATTTTCTTGCGTGATATAGCTGAAGTTGTGCAGTACTTTTGGTGAAAATAGCCTGTCGATTTCCTCATTTGCTAGGGTTTGATTGAAAAAGATTTCTTTTTTCTTATCGCTATCTTTACTTGCTCCTCCTTCTAAAACACAATCTTTAAAAGGAAAATCTAGCACTACATCTGTATTTTGGGCTATGCTATTTCCTTCTGTATCACACAGGGCGATTTTATTAGCAAAACGCGTATAAGAATCACTCAAGAAATTCTTATAACTGATAAAATCCAAAAATTTCTCTCTTTCAAACACCCATACGCCCTCTTTTGGCATTTTGAAATATTCGTCCTTGAATTCATCAAATAAAAACTCCAAAAGCTCAATATTTAGATCTCTAGCATCCCTTTTGAGTAAATTTAGATTGATTCTATATCCATTTTCTACTTGCAATATGTATTTGGTTAGGTTTTTTTCAAGTATTTTTTCTTCGACTTTATTCATATTCTTCTCCTAATTTTATCTTATCCAAAACCCTGACTTTAAGCTGCGTATCAGTATCTACCAGCTCTATTTCATCATTTTTTTGAAGGTTTTTTAATGAAATAATCTTACCTTCTTTTATCACTTGTGCATAGCCACTTTGAATGAAATTTTTGGGATTTTTGGCTTCAAGTCCCATTTTCAAATCCTCTATTTCTCTAGTCTTGCCTAACAAAAAATACTCCATAGACGGATTTATATCAAGCGAAGATAAAGAGCTAGATTTTATATAAAGTAGATTTTCAAAAGCCTTGTTCAGGTAGTTTTTGAGTTCATAGATGCTATCAGTGTCTCTTTTAAGCTTTGCTTCCACGCTTACATGTTTAAAATCTTCAGCTAAAGAGATGATTTTTTGCTCTTTTATCTGCAAAAGATTTTCTAACATTCCATCATAAGAGGCCTTTATCTCATCAAGTCTCAAAAGCCACTCTTGCTTATCAGGAAGTATCATTTCCATACACGCTGAAGGCGTAGGGGCTCTGAGGTCTGCGACAAAATCACTGATGAGGAAATCTATCTCGTGCCCAACTGCAGAAACAATGGGGGTTTTAGCTGCAAAAATACTATCTGCGAGTATTTCTTCATTGAACGCCCACAAATCCTCTCTGCTTCCACCACCTCTGCCAATCACAATCACATCAAAGGCATCTTTTGTGCCAAAAAAACTATCTATATATTGAATATTTTTTACAATATCAAATTTTGCTCCCTCACCTTGCACCAAAGTATTGATAGCTACTATTTGGGTAAGATTCCAGCGATTTTGTGCTACTCTTAGCATATCTTGGAGAGCTGCTCCTGTGCTTGAAGTGATGAGGGCGATTTTTTTTGGGAAAAGAGGGATTTTTTTCTTCCTATCTGTATCAAAATAACCTTTTGCTTGAAGTTTGATTTTGAGTTGCTCATATGCTAGGCTTAAAGCACCTTCTCCGCTTGGTTCTATATTTTTGCAGATAATCTGATATTCTCCTCGTGGCACATATACACTAAGCCCCCCATAGATGATGACCTTCTGACCACTTGTTAGCTCAAACCTCAAATTTATGGTATTTCCCTTGAACATCACACATCTAATAGAAGAGGTTTCATCTTTGATACTAAAATAAATATGCCCACTGCTATGTTTGGTAAGGTTACTAATCTCACCTTCAACGCTCACATTCAAAAAAGTAGTCTCTACAAGGGATTTTATTTGGGTATTGATCTGACTAACTGATAAAATTTGTGAATTCATTATTACCCATGAAAAACCAAGCGGTGAATATCATTATAAACTCCTAGTGCCATCAAGCCAATCAAAAGCACCCAACCTAAAATCGTGAGATAATACAAGCTGTTCTCTGACATTTTTCTTCGTGAAACCATCTCATATAGGTTGAATAATATCTGCCCCCCATCAAGTGCGGGAATGGGCAAAAGATTCATAACTCCTAAATTCACAGATATCAGAGCCACCAAAGTCAATAGCACAACCCACCCACTCTGGGAGGCTTGAGATATAAAATCCACGATAGAAATCACCCCTCCAACCTGATTGATAGGCACGATGCCAGAAATCATCTTTTCAACCCCTTGAAGTATCATTTTACTCGCTTGAAAAGTTTGTTCATAAGCATAAGATAACGAACTCAAAAAACTATATTTAACCACACCTATTTCGCCTTTTGAAATGATTCCTATAAAATTCCTCTGTATCTTTTCTCCAAAAATATTTTTGGATTCCATTATTTTGGGAATGATAGAGGTCTCCTTCAACACTCCATCTCTCTGAAAAATCACCTTCACTTCACCCTTTGCATCCATAATAGCCATGTTGAGTTCTTTCCAGCTTTTAACTTCTTTGCCATTAATATAGCGAATATAATCTCCGCTCATAAGCCCACTAATAGATGCGGGCATACCAGCTTGAAGTTCTCCAACGATAGGTAAAATAACCTTCTGTCCCATCAAAGCAACAACGATATAGATCAAAAAGGCTAAAATAAAGTTAAAAAATGGTCCAGCAAGTAAAATAGCGATTTTTTGGAAATGGTTTTTGTTGCTATAGCTGTCTATATCATCACTTGTAGCTAGAGGATTTGTATCATCTTGACCTTTTAATTTTACATATCCACCAAGAGGAATCGCTGATAAGGCGTATTGTGTTCCCTTGTAGGTTTTTTTGAATATTTTTTTTCCAAAACCAATGCTAAAAACCTCAACAGAAACGCCAAAAAGTTTGGCAACCAAAAAATGTCCCAATTCATGAAAAAAAACCAAAAATGAAAGGATTAAAAGTGATAAAATTATCCACATTATTTCATACTCTTGTAATATCGTATCGCATAATCACCCCCTGAATACAAAGTGGCGAAGGTAGCTATCCAAAGCAATATTTCTCCACCGGGGAAAAAGTCTGCAAGCAAAAATGCAATGGCCAATATTTGAAAACCTGTTTTGTATTTTCCTAACATATTTGCGGCGACTTTTTTGCCACTACTAGCGACGATAACTCGAAGTCCTGTAATAAAAAACTCTCGACTAAGTATAATATACACCGCCCAAGCATTCGCCCTATGAGCAACCAAAAGCCCAACAAAAGCTGATAAAATCAACATTTTATCAGCCAATGGATCAAATACTTCACCAAAAGTAGATTTTGAATTATAATTCCTAGCAATATAACCATCAAAAAAATCCGTCAAAGAAGCCAAACAAAAAATCAAACAAGAAAAGTAATTTATCCAACTCTTATCCGCCCAAGTAGGTAAAAGGGCATCTCCATACAAAATAAATATCAACAAAAATATGGATAAAAATATTCTAGAAATAGTCAAAATATTGGGTAAATTTTTCAAAAGATGACCTTATTGATTGTACTAGTAAGCCAAATTTCCAATGATAAGGTGCTAATATGCTTCACAAACAACCTTTTTTATGCTAAAAATCCCCACAATAAAGACAATCCCGCTCATCAAAAAAGCAACCAATGACAACATCGTGAGAAAATAAAATACTTCCTTCATAGAAAAAAATAAACATGCAAAGAGGAAGATAATAATACCTGCTGCCATCCCCTTGAATGCAAGAACAAAAAATCCAAGAGTGGTAATTTTGCCAAGCTCTAGACATATTTTATAAAAAAAATAAAAATAAAATCCTCCGCAAACAATCACAGCCAAAATACCTGTAAAAAACCAAAAATTAGGAGATAATGGCATTTGTTTCAAATTCATAGCACTCATAATAACAACTATTAAAATACCATCAATCACAGAAAATGTGTAATATTTGAATAACACTTGATTTCTAGCTAGTTTTGAAAGCTTATAAAGCCCAGCTGTAGTAAATCCAAAACTCATAATTGATAAAATCAAAGAAACAACAGGTAAAAGAAAAAAAGGATATACAAGTGCATTTACAAGTATGCCTAAAATCAAGAAATTTTTCGCTATTTTTAATTCTGGGGTATCTTGAATGTGCAAGGTTGCAGGTACAGACATCAATATCCTTGTGTATTTGTTTTTGAGTTCAATATCTAGATATATTGTACTAAAAATAATCAAAAAAACTTATAAATCAAAAAGCCAAAAAATCAATATATCATCTTGTCCAAATAATCTTGAAAATATTTCATGCCTAAGTTGTTATTCAAGATTGCCCATAATAATATCCTAGCTTTCTTTGCGCTCAAATATCCCGCCATCATGGCTCCTTGTTTGATACAATCAATTTCAGATCCTATATATCCATAAGTGCTATAAGCCGTTGGTCCTTCGGTCGTTCTGGTGGCTATAATTACAGGCATACATTCAATAATCTCTTTTAGCCTCTGCGCTGTCTCCAAGCTGACATGCCCTGCACCAAATCCTGAGATAACAAGACCATCTACAGAAGCTTTAACCCAATCTAAAACCCCTATATCAACATCTAAAGTTTGTTCCCATAAAAATATTTTTTTACACAAGCAAGATGGGAGTGGCAAGACAACTCTCTGAAGAGGTGGGCAAAAATATTCCACTCTCCCTTCAGCGACAAATCCATGAGTTTTCCCATCTGAACAAAAAGTCTCCACCGCAAGGCTGTGAGATTTTCTCATCCATCTAGGAACATGAATAGCATCATTCATCACAACCATCACTCCTCTATTTCTACTATTAGGACTAGACGCACTCAAAATTGAGTTGTATAGATTTCTAATACCTTCTGCTCCAAGCATCTCTGGGGATCGCATCGCACCCATTAATATCAAAGGCTCAGATTTATCCCAAAATAAATCACAAAAAAAGGCACTTTCTTCAAGGGTATCTGTCCCTTGTGTGAGTATTACACCATTACTTCCAAGCTCTACTTGTTTTTTTGCCCATCTGAGTGCCTCTAATAGCATTTCAAATTTCAAATGTCCGCTAGGTAAAGCAAATAAGCTCTCTGCATCTATGGAGGCGATTTTTTCAATATCTGGAAGCAATTCAATAAAATCTTTTGCCGATAGTTTTGGTGCAATGCCTTGATTTGACTTGCTTGAAGTCATCGAAATAGTTCCACCCAAAGAACCTATAGATATTTTTGGTTTCATTTTTTACTCCTAAAATTTACCTGGCTTCACAAGCAACATACAAATCATCCCAATACAAGTAACCACACTTGCTACAACAAACATTGCATTATAGCCATTTGAACTAACCAAAACACCAGTAATAGAAGGAGCGAGAATAGAAGCAATATTTCCAAAAAAATGCATCATACCGCTAAATGTTCCTACTTTTTGTTTAGGAGAAGTATCAATAACAACTGTCCAATAAACCGTGTTGGCAAATGAGTTTAGTGCGTTTCCAACTGCTATCATTACAATAGCTACTATCACAGAAGAGCTAAATCCTACGCACAAAAAACTAAGTGTTGTAAGCAGCAATAATCCAGCTGCAAAATAACCTCTAGCAATTCTAGCACTACCTGTTTTTTTGAGTAACAAATCTGATATTTTACCACCTAAAAGGATCGTAATACATGCACCTATCCAAGGTATCATCCCCATATACCACAGAGAAAAAAGATTATAACCAAAAACATCTTGAAGATATTTTGGCGTCCAAGTCAAAAGCAAAAAATTCACATAATTAAAAGCGAAATATCCCGCCGTATTTAACATCAAAGTTCTACTTCTGAAAAAATGCCACCAATGATAGTGAATACCAGATTGAGATTTTTCTTCAATGATTTCTTTTTGGCTGATAATAGCTAGTTCTTCTTTGCTTACTTTTGGATTTTCACAAGGGTGATCAGTCATAATACGCATCAAAAAATATAAAACAATAATTCCAAGCATTCCAAGAACAATAAAAGTAACCCTCCAGCTACCAGAGTAACTTAGCAAAAAAACAGCTACTGGAGCGGTCAATAATGCTCCTAGTGGGGTACTGAGCAATCCCATTGAAACCACAAAACCTCTTTCTTTAGGAGCAGCCCAACTGCTGATGGTTTTGTTGATAACGCAATACACAGGACCCTCAGTCAGGCCAAATAAAATCCTCATCAACGCAAACCCTGCCAAAACCGATCCTCCAAAAAACATCATACCAATATTTCCAGCAAAAGCAGTGAGTGACTCAAAAATCGACCAAGAAATTCCTGCAATGAGCCAAACTTTTTTGGGACCAAATTTATCAGAGAGCAGCCCTCCAAATAATGCCCCAAACATATATCCATAGCCAAAAAATCCAAGTACATTTCCCCATTGTTCTTTATTTAATCCATATTCATTGATAATAAATTCTCCAGAATAAGATAATGCTCCTCTATCAATATAATTAATCAACGCGAGTAAAAGTATCAAAAAGAAAATATTGTACCGATAGTTTGTCTTCCACATGTGACCCCCTTTTTTTATCTGATATGAATCCTTCTTAGATATATTTTAGAAATGTACTCTAAAAATATCATAAAATTCAAAAAAAATTTTGTTCTTATTTGTTTTTTAAAATGTAGTTATTAAGCATGGAGTTCGGTTCTATGGAAAGATTATTTGCTATATTGTATTATTCAAAACGCCTTAAAAAGGCATTTTGAATACATTAGAGAGTTTTTAAAATCGTGTTATTAAGCCTATTTGCAAAATCCTTTGCATTTTCAATGCTTCCAGATTCCAAAAGTTTTGCACAACTAAAGAGTAGATGAGCTGTATCTGTAAGCACATCTTTATCTTTGATATTTTTGAGTTTTTCTAAAATAGGATGATGAATATTTAACTCCATTGTTTTCTTTTGTGGTGGCATTTCCTGCCCCATTTGTCGCATTAGATTTGCCATCATTGCATTTTGTTCCTCACCTACGAGTGCCACTGGCGAGGCAAGAGAACTTGAAAGAGTGATGTCTTTGATTTCATCTCCAAGTGCTTCTTTGAAAGATTTAACAATCCCCTCAAATGATTTTTTGACTTCTTCTGCTATCTCTTCTTCGCCTAATTCTTTAAGCGTTTCACTTGATGTTGCATCTTTGAGAGCTATTTTGTCATACTCACCCACACTAGGAATCACAAAAGAATCCACCTCATCTGCCATCAACAAAACTTCATAGCCCTTTTGGATATATTTTTCCAAGATTGGAGAAGCTTTTAAAATATCGAGATTTTCCCCTATCATATAATAAATGCTTTTTTGATCCTTTGGCATCTTGGCTTTATATTCTTTCAAAGAGACGCTTTCTTCGTTCTTTGAAGAAGTAAATCTCAAAAGATCTAATATCTTATCTTTGTTTTCAAAATCTCCATAAAGACCTTCTTTTAGAACTTTTCCAAATTGTTTATAAAATTTATCATAAGCCTCTTTGTCTTTGGCAATATTTTCAATCTCACTCAAGATTTTTTTAGCAGAAGCTGATTTGATATTGGCCAAAATCTTATTTTGTTGCAATATTTCTCTGCTCACATTTAGCGGTAAATCTTCGCTATCAATAACTCCTTTTACAAAACGCAAATATTGTGGTAAAAGTTCTTTGTCATCATCGGTGATAAAAACTCGTTTAACATAGAGTTTTACACCAGATTTATAATCCACACGATACATATCAAAAGGTGCCACCTGAGGAATAAAAAACAAGGTTGAGTACTCCAAAGTTCCCTCTACCTTCGTATGAACCCATCTCATAGGCTCTGTATTATCATGAGCAAAACTCTTATAAAACTCCTTGTAATCCTCATCTTTGAGTTCATTTTTGCTCATTTTCCAAATAGCCTTAGCAGTGTTAATTTGCTCTCTTTTATCTTCTTTTGTTTCTTTCTTATTTTCTCCCTCTCCTTCAAACTTGCTTTCAGTATAATTCAAATATATTGGAAATGGTATATGTTCGGAGTATTTTTTGACAATATTTTCTATTTCCCATCTACTAGCAAAATTTTTATCTTCATCTTTGAGATAAAGAGTGATTTGAGTTCCTTGCGAATCTTTGGTACAAGTAGATATTTCATATTCTCCCTTACCATCACTCATCCAAGCAAAAGCCTTAGCCTCTCCTGCTTTTTTACTCTGAACGATCACCTTATCAGCAACCATAAAAGCAGAATAAAATCCAACGCCAAACTGACCTATAAGTGCAGAGTCTTTTTTCTTATCTCCGCTCAAAGAAGACAAAAAACTTTTAGTGCCTGATTTTGCTATCGTGCCTAGATTAGCGATCAACTCTTCTTCGCTCATTCCTATTCCATTATCTTCAATGGTGAGGGTTTTTTTTGTTTCATCAAATTTCAGATCAATACAAGGATCAAATTTCAACCCCTTGAGTTTTTCATCACTCAAAGAAAGATAATTGAGCTTATCTAAAGCATCAGAAGCATTTGAAATCAACTCACGCAAGAAAATCTCCTTATTAGAATATAAAGAATGTATCATTAGATCTAATAGCTGATTGATTTCTGTCTGGAAAGTGTGTTTCTTACTCATTACAAACTCCTTGTGTTATTTTTTAGCAATTATAGCATAAGAATAGTCAATTTGCATAATATTTATAATAATAATATTAATATTATTTAGTCTATCTATATAAAGTTTCATTAGTGCAAAAGCAGTGTATCAAAATTCTCAAAGTATTCCTATTATTACTAAATAAATAATAATGTTACTTTTTGTATTAAAAATAAGTTAAAAAAAGATTTAATTATGAATTTTTTATCAAGATTTGGACAAGTATTAACAAAATGGTTTTAGAATCATACCCGATGATATAGCACGAAGCTACTTCATAAAATTTTACAAGGAGACACTATGAGACTCAATCCAAAAGAGCTAGAAAAGCTAATGCTCCACTACGCTGGAGAATTAGCAAGAAAGCGCAAAGAACGAGGAATAAAACTCAACTATGTCGAAGCGGTTGCTTTGATAAGTGCTGAGATTATGGAAGCTGCCAGAGAGGGTAAAAAATCTGTTGCCGATCTTATGAGCTATGGAAAACAAATCCTAAAAGCTAGTGATGTGATGGATGGTGTAGCTAGTATGATACACGAAGTGGGCGTAGAGGTTGGATTCCCTGATGGAACTAAACTTGTCACTGTGCATACTCCTATTGAAGATAATGGTAAATTAACTCCGGGTGAATATATATTGAAGTCAGAAGATATTGAACTCAATAAAGGTAAAAAAGCTATTGAGCTCAAAATCACCAACAAAGGCGATAGAGCTGTTCAAGTTGGATCTCATTTTCACTTCTTTGAAGTCAATAAACTTCTTGAATTTGATAGAGAAAAAGCATATGGCAAAAGACTTGATATCGCTTCTGGAACTTCTGTTCGTTTTGAACCAGGTGAGAGTAAAACGGTTTCACTTATTGAAATAGGCGGACATAAGAGAGTGTTTGGATTTAATGATTTAGCAAACTCTCAGGTCAATGAAGACAACAAAAAACAAGCAATGCAAAATGCTAAAGCCAAGGGCTTTTCTAAATAAGGAGCAATTATGACAAAAATATCAAGAAAACAATATGTTTCAATGTTTGGACCAACTGTCGGAGACAAAGTTCGACTAGGAGACACTGAACTTTTCGCTGAAATTGAAAAAGACTACACCACTTATGGCGAAGAAATCAAATTCGGGGGAGGCAAAACAATCCGTGATGGTATGGGTCAGTGCGTAAGCAATGACGAAAATGAGCTTGATCTTGTTATTACCAATGCAATGATTATTGATCATACAGGAATTTATAAAGCTGATATTGGTATCAAAAATGGAAAAATCGCAGGTATTGGCAAGGCTGGTAATAAAGATATGCAAGATGGTGTATGCGACAATCTACCTGTAGGTACAAGTACTGAAGCACTTGCCGGAGAAGGGCTTATTGTAACTGCTGGAGGAATTGATACACATATTCACTTCATCTCTCCACAACAAATACCCACAGCTTTATATAGTGGCATTACCACAATGATAGGAGGAGGAACAGGTCCTGCTGATGGAACTAATGCCACCACTTGTACTCCAGGTAGATGGAATCTCAAAGAAATGCTTCGAGCTGCAGAAGAGTACACTATGAATTTAGGATTTTTTGGAAAAGGAAACTCTTCAAATGAAGGGGCACTTGCTGAACAAATTAAAGCTGGGGCTTTGGGACTAAAAATTCACGAAGATTGGGGCTCTACTCCTGCTGTTATCAACCACGCTTTAAATGTTGCTGAACAATACGATGTTCAAATCGCTATCCACACAGATACTCTCAATGAAGCAGGTTGCGTAGAAGATACTATCAAAGCTATCGGTGGAAGAACAATACACACTTTCCATACTGAAGGTGCTGGAGGTGGTCACGCTCCAGATATTATCAAAATCGCTGGCGAACCCAATATCCTACCAGCTTCAACAAACCCAACTATTCCTTTTACAAAAAACACTGCCGATGAGCATCTTGATATGTTGATGGTTTGCCACCACTTAGATAAAAAAATCAAAGAAGATGTAGCTTTTGCAGATTCGCGAATCAGACCTGAAACCATAGCAGCTGAAGATACATTGCATGATATGGGAATCTTTTCTATTACAAGCTCTGACTCACAAGCAATGGGAAGAGTGGGCGAAGTTATCACAAGAACTTGGCAAACAGCAGATAAGAATAAAAAAGAATTTGGAAAACTCAAAGAAGAAAAAGGCGATAATGACAACTTCAGAATTAAACGTTATATTTCAAAATACACTATCAATCCAGCAATTGCACACGGGATTTCTGAGTATGTAGGTTCTGTGGAAGTTGGAAAATTTGCTGATCTTGTTATTTGGCAACCTGCTTTCTTTGGTATAAAGCCTGAAATGATTCTCAAAGGTGGTATGATCGTAGCTGCTAGAATGGGTGATCCAAACGCATCTATCCCTACTCCTGAGCCAGTAATCTATCGCGAAATGTTTGGACATCATGGAAAAGCGAAATTTGATACAAGTATTACATTTGTTTCAAAAGCAGCTTATGAAGATGGTATCAAAGAAAAATTAGGCTTAGAAAGAGTAGTATTACCGGTGAAAAACTGCAGAAATATCACCAAAAAAGATATGAAAAATAACGATGTTACTGCTCATATTGAAGTAGATCCTGAAACTTATGTCGTAAAGGTCGATGGCAAAAAAGTCACTTCAAAACCAGCTGACAAGCTCAGCCTTGCTCAGCTTTATAACTTGTTTTAATTTTTAAGCTTCCCATCAAAGGGAAGCTATCAAATTTATAAAAAAGGATTTAATTATGTTAGGACTTGTATTGATGTATGTGGCAATTGTTTTAATGAACAATGGCTTGTGCAGATTAATGAAAGCAGATGGAAAAGCTACGGCGGTAATGAATGTATTTGCGGGACTTTTATCAGTAATCGCAAATATTATTGTAATGGTACATGGGGATTTTGAAAACAATATACAAGATCTATACGCTGCTGCTACAGGATTGTTATTTGGATTTACTTATCTATTTGTAGCTGTGAATAATATCTACAAACTTGACCAAAGACCTTATGGATGGTATAGTCTTTTTGTAGCTATTAATGCAATCCCAGCAGCTTATTTGAGCTATACTCAAGGAACAGATGAAGGCTTTTGGTTTGCTATAATTTGGATACTATGGGGTATCTTATGGCTCACTGGATGGATCGAAACTGTGCTTAAAAAAGATTTGCCATTTGTTCCTTATTTGGCTATTTTCGAAGGTATCGCTACTGCTTGGATTCCTGCTTGGCTTATCATTACCGGTGTTTGGTACTAAGAGCAGTTTGAATGCTTATTGAACATTTAGAAGGTAACCTAAAAGATAGGGATTTTTCTGCCTTCAAGATTGACTATGTCGATCTTGAATGGTACGATAGTAGAAAAAAAATAGCTAGATGGAAAACTCGAAATGGCAAAGAAATCTCTGTAAGATTATCAAATCCACCCAAGATGGGCTTCTCACAAGGTGATATTTTGCATCAAAATGAGAATGAAATCATTGCTATTAATATTTTGCCTACACTTGTTTTAAGACTTATTGCAACCTCTCCTGCAGAAATAGCAAAAATTTGCTATGAAATAGGAAATCGTCACGCGAGTCTGTTTTTTGGAGATAACGAATTTGAATTTAAGACGCCATTTGAAAAACCACTGAAAGTTTTATTTGACAAACTAGATATAAAAAATGATATCTTAAATTCAATACTTGATTCAGCTTATAGAATTTCTGTAAGCATGGCTCATTCTGAGCCTGTTTTCAAGGTCAAGGCAAGTCCTGATCTTAAAATAACCATTTCGGGAGAAAAAAATTGATTCTAAATAAAGATTTCTTACTTCTACAAATCAACGATGCACTTTTTCCTATCGGGAGCTATACACACTCTTTTGGACTAGAAAGCTATATCCAAATGGGCAAAGTCAAAGATAGCTCAAGTGCCTTAGAATATATCCAATCCAATCTTCACACTGCTTTTTTGTATAACGAGCTTTTAGCGATAAAGCTTATCTATAAATACGCCATTGAAGAAAATCTACAAAAAATACTGGAGATTGAAGAGCTTGTGTGTATCTCAAGTTCTCCTATGGAACTACGTTTTGCAAATCAAAAACTTGGAGCAAGATTTCTCAAAACCATCAAAATAATGGAGTTGTCTGCAAAAGATTTTTTTCAAGTCTATTTGCAATCTACCAAAACCCCTACACACTCAAGTGCATATGCAGTATTTTGTGCATGTATGGGACTAGAACTATCTGTAAGTATCAGGCATTATCTGTATGCACAATGTTCAAATACCGTTACAAATTGCGTAAAAACAATCCCTCTATCTCAAAATGATGGACAAAAGATACTTTTAAGACTTCATAATACTTTTGAAAAAGTATTGCAAGAGCTAGAAAAACTAGAAGAAACCCATCTTTGTTCTTCCAGTATTCACAATGATATTAAAGCAATGCAGCATGAAACATTGTATTCTAGACTTTATATGTCTTAATCTCAACAAAAAAGGAAAAATATGGTAAAAATCGGTGTTTGCGGTCCAGTAGGAAGTGGAAAAACAGCCCTAATAGAGGCATTGACAAGAATGATGGCAGATAAATACAGTATGGGAGTTATCACTAATGATATCTACACCAAAGAAGATGCAGAATTTATGAGTAAAAACTCTGTGATGCCAAAAGAAAGGATTATGGGGGTAGAAACAGGGGGTTGCCCACACACAGCAATCCGAGAAGATGCTTCTATGAACCTTGAAGCAGTAGAAGAAATGTATTCAAGATTCCCTGATATTGAAATAATGCTCATAGAAAGTGGCGGAGACAATCTTTCGGCTACTTTCAGTCCAGAACTAGCAGATTTTACTATTTTTGTTATTGATGTTGCTGAAGGGGATAAAATCCCTCGAAAAGGTGGGCCTGGCATCACAAGATCAGATCTGCTTATCATCAACAAGATCGATTTGGCCCCCTATGTGGGAGCTGATCTTGGAGTGATGGAGCGAGACTCTAAAAAAATGCGTGGCGAAAAACCATTTATTTTTACCAATATAAGATCTAAAGAAGGCGTGGATAAAATCATCTCTTGGATCAAAAAAAATGCATTGCTAGAGGACTAGAATGACAAGCTACGCTCAAGAAACCAGCTTAAAACTCAAAACAAAAGTTGGGCAAAATGGCAAAACCATTATCGAGGATGCATTTTTCACTCCTCCATTAAAGCTAATGTCTCCATTTTATGAAGATGACGATATAGCAAACATTATGCTTATATCTGTAAGTGCGGGTCTTTTAAAGGGTGATTGCCAAAAGCTAAACCTAGAAATTGGAGAAAACTGCAGAGTAAAACTTAGTTCGCAAAGCTTCGAAAAAATCCACAATACCGAAGATGGCTATGCCTCAAGGGATACAGATATTAGCATTGGCGAAAATGCGGCATTTGATTTTTCTCCATTGCCTATTATTCCATTTGGAAATTCTGATTTTAGAGCAAGCACTACAATCCATATGCACTCTAACTCCAAGCTTATCTATAGTGAAATCATTTGTGCTGGAAGAATCAGTAGGGATGAAATATTTAATTTTAAAAATTTCACTTCTGTACTCAAAATCTATAGGGACAACAAAGCCATTTTTTTTGACAATACTATTTTGCAACCAGAAAAATTAAATCTTCAAAATATGTGCATGTTTGATGAATTCACACACTATCTCAATCTTCTTATCTTCGATTCTTCTATTAGTATTGAGTATCTTAAAGAGTTACTTGAAGAAATGAAGCTTAATGGTGCTGTGAGCGAATTATCAAGTGGGGGGCTGTGTCTAAAGGCACTCTGCAAAGGATCTGAGGAACTCATCAAGCTAAGAGAAAAAGTCTCCTTATAGTTAGCTTATCAATAAAGAGAAGCTTTTTACCTGGTTAATATCATATTTACCTTGTTTTGCCTCATTATTTTTTGCTAGAGCAAAGTGCGTAAACCAGGATAAAATCTCTAAATCTCTGTAATGCCCATAAATCACAACAAAGATAAGAGTCTCTTATCGACCCTTATCTTTGTATCATTTCTTTTTCTTCTGTGGAATTTCTTTTTTAGTCTTATTGGCAGATTTTAGTTCCTTTGAAACTTTATTTTGGGAATTCTTTTGCATCCTTTGAATATCTTTTTTATCTTTATTTTGCTTTGCCTCTAGGGCTTTAGTGGCATTTTTCCAGTACTCTTCATTGTCTTTTTTCTCTTTGGCGATGCTAGTTTGCAAATTTTTAGTTTCTTTGCTTTGTTTATCTAGCAAGTCTTTCTTTTCTTTGGCTTGTTTTGCCCTAAAATCGTTCAATGCCTTTGTCTGAGATGTCTGTAAATCTTTAATCTCTTTGGCTTGTTTTGCATTAAAATTTTGCAATGCTTTATTTTGACTTGTTTGAAGTTTTGCTTTAGTTTTTGTATCAGCTTTTTTAATCTCTCGTTCCTGTGATTTTACAAACTCTTCTTTAGTTTTACTTTGTTTATCTAGCAAATCTTTCTTTTCTTTAGCTTGTTTGTCAGAAAACTCCTTAAATTGTTCGGATTGATTTTTTTCAAAATCTTTAAGCTGCTGGGCATGTTTGTTTTTTAGTTGTTTTGTATTTTCGTTCGCCCTATTTTGAATATCTTCAGTAGCATTTAATTTATTAGATTGAAACTCTGCAGATTCTTGATCTTGAAGCTTCTGAAATTCAGCGTCAGAAACTCCATCATCCATAGCTTTTTTTATCTGCAATGAAAGAGCTTTTTTTTGTGCTTCTTCGAGAGCTTTTTTATCTCTTATTTGTCTAGCTTTTAGTTCTTGCTCTATTTTTTGTAAATATGCTGAACTCTCTTTTTCTTGCTTAGCAATAAAATCTTCTACGATTTTATTTTCTTTCTCTTGTCTAGCTTTTAGTTCTTGTGCCTCTTGAAGTTGCTTATTTTTTAGATTTGCGATAGCTTTGGCTTGTTTTTCTTCTAGCTCTTTGATGTCCTTAGATGCTCTATCAGAAAACACCTTCATGTCCTTGGCTTGTTTTTCTTCTAGCTCTTTGAGTTGTTGTTGCTGTTTGGCTTGAATTTTTGCCTTATCCTGTGCTTTGACATCCTTAAGTTCTTGGGCATTTTTAGCTATCAAATCTTGTTTTTCTTTGGCTTGTTTTTCCACATAGTTTTGCTTAGTTTGAGCTTGTGCATCAAGCATATCTTTTTTATTTTTGGCTTGTTTTTCTTCTAGCTCTTTGAGTTGTTGAGGTTGCCTTGTTTGAAGCTCTTTTATCTGCTTACTATGTTGAGTTTCATTATTTTTTCTATTAAGTTCTGCATCACCTTCTATGTTTTTGTTAACTCTGTTTTTAGCATCTTCTAATACTTTTATCTCTTGAGCTTGGAACTTCTGCAATTCACTATCAGGAAGAGCCTCATTGATAACTTTGGCAATAGCAAGTGTCAAAGTCTTAAATTTTGCAGTATCTAAAGTGCGTTCTTTTTTTCTAATCGCAATATTAGCTTCTTGTTTTGCCTGTGCAGTTGCAATAACATCTGCCTTTTCTTTCTCAAAAATCTCAGATTGTCTGATTCTGTCTTGTTTGAGTTTGACTCTAGCGATACCCTCATCAAGCCTTTGTGTGTAAAGTTTGATATTTTTGATTCTTTTTTCTTCTGCTAGTTTTGCAGCCAATGGGTTGAGTGCATGACCAAATTCGTATCTCAAGCCAACAGAAACAAGATAATTTTGATTAAAATAAGTCCCCAAAAAGCCGCTATCTATATCTGCATACACTCTCCAGTTTTCAGACACAATAGAATTCAATCCCAGATTTATCATCAACTGTTGATTGGGTTCAATTAATGTTTGAGCTGAAGAATAATTTGTCTTATAATTGATGACTCCACCATTAACAATATCTGCAACATAAAATGCGCCAATCCTAAAATCGGTTTGATTTTTATCAGTTTTTAATCGATAGCCAAGATTTGCCCCCACTTTTCCTCTAAAGTTGAAAATATAGTTCAGATCTGTATTAAGCGTAGCAACAAAATCGTTATTTTGCATAAGACCGCTTTGAGAGACTTGATTGATAACTCCGCCATTCATCAGCCCCAAAATAACTTCTCCTGAAGGCTCTATATAAAGAGTTTTATCTTTATTTGTATAATAGCGATATCCTAGTTCCTGCCCAATACTTCCTCCATTGGAATTCAATGGCACATTGTAATTAGCATTATCTTTTAGAGAAATCCTATTTCGGATATAAGTATATTTTACAATCGTATCAGTAAAAAACCCTTGAGTACCTACCCAAGAATAATACCCTGCAAACTCAAGCACATTTGCACTTCCATTATAAGCATTTCCTTTGATAGAGTCATATCCATAAGTAAATGCTCCTCCTAAAAATTGCTCTCCAACATTGGTGTTCCAACCATAATCATAACCAAACTGAATGTT
This sequence comes from Helicobacter cappadocius, assembly GCF_030688855.1. GTDB lineage: Bacteria > Campylobacterota > Campylobacteria > Campylobacterales > Helicobacteraceae > Helicobacter_J > Helicobacter_J cappadocius. Next base: position 145,764 of record NZ_JAUYZK010000004.1, read on the forward strand.
GTTTGAATAAATCTTAGAATCATCTCCTCTAGCACTACTATTAAGACCACTAAATACCCTAGACCAAGCACCTTGTGCATATGAATTATCCCTAAGCTCACCCATTCTTTTGTTAAGATTATTGATATTGGCTAGAAAAATACTATAGTTTGAAGTAATAGCGCTATTTGTATCAGCCAAACTTCTTGGATCTACTTGCGTGGCTGCTGATTGGATAAAATACCCCATAGCATTAGCATCTTTGGCATCTGGGTTAATATCAATACTTCCAGTTCCACTTCCATCTGCTTTTCTATCCACTTTTACAGGCTTGGTTGTCAAAATCGTACTCACCTGATCATACCCTTGCTGAACATTAGAAGCAGATGTATCAAAAACCATAGAGGTATTAGGTTTAGGACTATTTTCTATCACAGCTACGAGTATGTTTTTATCACTCAAATCCCCTGTAATAAGATGATTGTAATCTTGATAAACTTGTAAATAATCACTCAAATGTTGTCCTGTAGCGACATCTGAAATAATAATACGATCGGTATTATTTGGAATCTTATTGATATTAAGTGTGCTATCTGTTTTACTTGCATCAATCCCTACTCTAAAAATAGCATTATTAAAATTATCCATCTCTAAAATATGCATTGTAGAAAAAGTATTTTTCTGAAAAGCACGGGTAACCTGCTCTCCACTAGTAGCGAGATCGATAATGGTATTATTTTTTTGACCCAAAGTTGCTTCAAACATTGTATCAATATCAGCGGTAAAATTTTGGTTTGAAGAGAGCTTGGAGATGACAGAATTTGACCCTCCATCTAAAACAAGTTTGCTTCCTTGCGAAAGAATAAAATTAGTATTATCTGTTTTGGCAAACATCTCCCCAATAAATGCAGAGTTCTCGCCAAAAGTAACCTCATATTGTTTGTCGCTACTTGAAGGTAGGTTGTATTCAGCTCCCACGATAACACCATTAATTTTCATTCTATAAATGTTGTCTTTAACCCCACTTGGAGATACTCCTGACTTATCTAAGAATATCGAAGCGTAATTTTTCTCATAAATATTTCTAAAAGGGCTAAGGATTCTATCAGCTTTGGCAGCATCAAGGGTAATTGCAAGTCCATCTTGATAGGTATAGCCATTGATTTTGAATACTTGTTTTGTAGGATTTTTAGGATCAATGAGTGCCTCTCCACTTTTAATACAAGCATCAGTTATAGTTGCACATTCAGTGCCATTAGCAAAAAAATCATTTTTCACACTACTATCAAAACCATCTGCAAAAATTATATTGGCAGTTCCGCCACTATAATCAACCTGAGCAGTTCCACTCACTGGACCTTCTACTGCAATATTTGCCTTACCTCCATTGTAGTTACCAATATGAAATACAGGATATATTTTTTGACTTGTTAGCACTTGAGCAATCGCAGCATTAATAGAAAGTGTGATATTACTCTCTCCTCCATAAGTGTTGATTCTGGAGATTTCGCCATTTTGATTAGTGTATAAAGACATGTTCAAATCCACAAAATTCATTCCATCATAAGTATTCATCGATCCGGCAAACACAGAGCCATTTTTTATTTGAGTGATGTTTGTCCCACCTTGTGTTGTGATATTTCCATAAAGTTCAGAATTATCCAATGATGTGTAATTAATACCTTGAAAAGTCTCTATATTACCAACCATAGCCGAATTTTTTAGAGTGGTTTGAGTGGTCATTCCATTCCCATTGGATTTGATATCACCTAAAAATAAATTGGTATCCATAGATATGCTACTAGTCACCTTTTTGATATTCAAAGCATTGCCATTTTCAATCAGAATATCTCCCAAAATAGCACCATTTTGAAAACTAATAGAATTCATCGTATCAGAAGCCGAAGAAGAGCCCAATGTTAGATTGCCCTTAAATAAATCAGCAGGGGTATTATTGAGCATAGAGATAAAATCAGGAGTCATCTTGCCTGTAATAATTGCAGATTTTACTATAGTCATACTGGCTGGATCAAATGGATTTCCACTGCTAGATAGAGATGATGTTGAAGGATTTGCAGAGATAAGCTTTTTTGTGCTTTCAGAAAGGGTTGTATTACTAAAACTAAGAGTATTTTCACTGCCTCCAGAAATAAGAATATCTCCACCTATTTTTGGAGTATCTTTGAAATTCAAAGTATTTTTCTTTCCTCCTAATATTCTAATATCTCCATCTGTAAAAGATGAACTAGAGAAGTTAAAAGTGTTGCTTTTCCCTCCAATAATCGTAAAAGAACTATTAGTAAAGCTGCTATTAGTGATGTTGAATGTATTTGTAGGATCTTGATAACAAAGAGATCCTTCAGTGCAATTCTCCCAATTAGTCCGGTCATCATCAGGGATCTGAGAGTAGTCTTTGAGTAATCGACTTATTTCAATATTAAAATGATCAAAACTTGAATTATCAGATATGTTAAAAGTGTTTGTTCCACCATTAATAGAAAGAGTGCCTTGTTTCATCTTGGTTTTGTCTTTGATGGTGAAGTTATTTCCTCCTCCAGATAAAGAAATATTTCCCTGAAAAGAAGAGGTTTTATCCACTCCTGAAGCATTATCTGAATCGGTTGATGCAAGTGATTCAAAGGTAAAATCCATCCCAAGATGGAAGGTTTTATAGGTATCATAGCTTCTAGGAGTATATACTTTAGTTGTTTTTACAACATTACCAGTCATGGTTTTACCAGTGCTATCTACACGCAAAGTAGAAGTACCAGGAGTATGTTCTGTCCAACAGCTTCCTTTCGTATCTCCACCTGGACAATTAGTTGGCTTTTGATCCCAATAAATGTCAACCCCGGTAGCACTAATTGTTGTTTCATCGTGATATTGAGGATTTGGATCGGTTTTTTCAGTATATGTCATCGTAGTTTTTGTAACCTGCGTTCCATCACCATTGACGATAATATTTGCCCTAATATCAGATCCCTTAGAATCAAAAGAGTTATTAGTGTTACCTGGAATTGAACTTGGAGCTTTGTTGTTTAATATAATAGTCCCGCCATTGAATGTGTTATTTTTAAAAATAATATTCCCCTTAGGAAATTCAAAATCCAAAGTTGTATTATTAAACACATTGTTATTGATAGTGGGGTAGTAACCAAGCACAGATGTATTAAAATTACTTACTTCAAGTCCTGGCAAAAAACCTAATGTTATTTTAGAATTATTAAACGTAGAGCCATTGAAAGTAAAATACTGGCCAGTAAAAGCAGCATCGCGATCAAAATAAAAGGTAATATTGCCATTAAAAACACTGTGATCAAAGTCCAGCCCCGTAGTGGAATAGGCTTTTATATAAAGATTGCCATTAAGAGTGGAGTTTTTAAAAGTGATTGCATTACTATTTTCGTTCAATTTATAGTTAGCTAGATTGATGTTTCCATTAAAATTGACAGTATCAAATGACATTTTTAAGTTAGTTAGAGGAGAATTATAACTAAGTCCATCTTTAATATCTTTTATAAAGTTAATATTTCCATAATAGTTGGCATATTTAAAATCAATCCCAAGTTCGGATTTTTGACTCAGTGATTTGTTAGGATTTGCAGGATTTGGTTTGTATGGCACATTTAGATAAATATCACCATTGACATTAATGCGATTGTTAGCATCTTTTCCATAGGCTTGAAGATACATATTCTTAGTATCACCTGGGTTGCTTGGATTGTGAATGTTGAGTTGAACATTTTGATGATCAGGAGTGGTGTAGACACTTTTAGATTCTTTAAAATCCCATTCAGAAGCACAAAAATCCGTTGATGCTGTGCAAGATGCATTAGAGATTGGCTCGGCAGCATACGCACCTCCTAGCAAAAGAAGAAAAAAAGGTAGGGCTTTCAAAATACGCCCCCCCCCCCCCGCTACTAGAGTAGGAATGTAATCTAAAGAGTATTTTTGTGTTCTTTTATTGGATTGGCTATCAGTGTCAAACAGCGAATCTAAAGGTAATCTAGGCATTATTTCTCCTCAGCATGTTTAGGTGATAAAATTATCTATGATTCTATAACTTATTTATTAAAAATGGCTTAAAATTTATTTTAACAAAATAATCTCTAATTGATTAATTTATATAATTTATCTATTAATAATTTTTTTTAAAAAAATTAAAATTACTTATTGATGGTCGAAGAATTATCATTTTTAGGCATTTTTAAGAATATTTTATGGTTTTGAAACTTGCTTTTAAATCAAATTTTGGAGTGATATTTTGGGGTGACAAAATGCTCAGTTAAAAAAAAATAGATCTCAAATTTTGAGATCTATTCAAGGTTATTTTATCAATGTCGCTGCATCTACATAAGGAAGTTTGAAAGCATCAGCAACAGTCTTAAGACCTATCTTGCCATCATAAGCATTCAATCCCATCAAAGCACCAGGCATTTTAAGCATTTCTTTCCAACCAGAATTTGCGATAGTTAGAACATAAGGCATCGATTCATTTGAATAGCAGATACTCGCTGTTTTTGCCACAACACCTGGCATATTGGGAACGCCATAGTGCAATATGCCATCTACATAATAAGTGGGATCATCATGATTTGTCTGATGAATCGTTTCAATACATCCACCTAGATCACAAGCTACATCCACAATCACTCCACCTTTGTTCATGAGTTTTAGATGTTCTCTTTTGATAACTTTTGGTGTAGCTGTAGCAGTTACCAAAACTGCTCCTACAATAGCATCAGCACCTTTTAGGGCAGTTTGAATACCTTCTTGTGTAGCATACAAAAGCTTGACCTTATTTTCTATCACAAGAGGATGTGTAGCTACTCGATGAACATCAATATCTAGCACCCATACATCAGCACCCATACCAACTAGTGTTTTTGCAGCATTCATCCCTACAACACCTCCGCCTACTACCACAACTCTAGCAGGAGGCACTCCAGCACAACCACCTATGAGTATGCCTCTACCACCACGATTAGTGCAGAAATACTCTGCTACAAGCTGTGCTGCGAGTTTTCCTGCAACTTCACTCATTGGAAAAAGCACAGGATAATTACCCTTAGGTCCAGGAATAGTTTCTCCGCATATAGAAGTAACTTTGGAATCCACAAGAGCTTGAGCTAATTCTTTTGAATATGCCAAATCAAGAAAGCTATAAAGCACCATATCTTTACGCAAATATTTGTATTCATCTTCAAGTGGCTCTTTACATTTTACTAATAATTCGGATTTTTCCCATACAGTACTTGCATTTGCAAGCACCTCTGCTCCTGCTTGTGCATACATTTCATCTGTAAAACCTATCTCTTCGCCCAAGCTTTTCTGTACTAATATTTGGTGTTTTGGATTGGACTGTTTGAGTCTTGCTACATCTGAAGGGATAAGCCCAACTCTATGTTCGTGGTTCATCGTTTCTTTTGGAATACCTATAATCATTCTAACTCCTTGTTTTCTTTAAAATTTACGCGATTGTATTTTTGATTATATCACCATCTTTGATGATGAGATTGAATTTGTCTTCATACTGATAGATGAGTTTAAAATCCTTGAGTGGGTTACCATCTACCAAAACTACATCAGCCCAAGCTCCGGGTTTAATAACTCCTAATGGTGCTTGTATATAAGGATTTCTCTCTCCGCTCATTGCCATTAATTTTGCATTTCCTGAAGTAGCCACTCTTAAGGTTGCCAAAGGTCCTAATACTTCTGAGAACAAATAAAGCATATAGTTTTGACCACTTGCATAAAAAGCACTGAATAATATATCTGTCCCAAAAGCATAATTACACTTGTTTTTCGCAGCATATCCAAGTGTTTTTCTCCAAGCACCATCTAAGATCGCACCTTTTGATCCTGGAGGAGCTTTTGGAAAATATTTATTAGCTTCAAAAGGTTGAATGCTAAGCCATATGCCTTCATCTGCCATTCTTTTGATAGTTTTTTCGGTTGCAAAATGTCCATGCTCAATAGACTTCACCCCTCCATCAATGGCACGATTCACCCCTGCATCGCTATATACATGGGAACATAC
>NZ_JAUYZK010000005.1 GCF_030688855.1 Helicobacter cappadocius
ATATTTAGAATATTATTTTAGATATAAATACAGATAGAACAGCTATTGATAGGTAGTTTTTGGAGATTTGATAGGATAGTTTTTATCACAATCTTTATTTTGATGTATTTTTATCTCTAATATACTTCCTTTGTTTTTATGGAAGATTTGGGATAAATTGGGTATCTTTATGATAAAAAAAGATGTAGCAATGAGAGATATTCTAATAAAATCTAGTCAGATTTATTACCAATTTTTAGCCCAAAATGATCTAGGACTTGAAAATATAAAGATTGTAGATTTTAGTATTTCTGGAAACGAAGTTTATTTTTCTCTAAAAAGCAAATTGTTTAATGTTGAAAGTCTCATTTTAAGGATTGGTAAGAGTGATTTTTTTATAGGAAATGATAATGTAGGAGCGAAATATTATGATGAAAAATTAAATATTTTGTGTCTAGAGGTTGATGAAAGCATATGTGCTAACCTTAAAAAAATAAAAAAACAAGAAATCTCTCTTTTAAGTGATTTAAAATTTTTAGTTAAAAGTGTAGAGGATTTTTTTTCGCAAGGCAGTAAAATTTCACTACCAAATCAAATCAATGAACTTAAGCCTAGTATTTCAAAAGAAGCAACTTTGGAGCAGGGTTTTGCGATTGAGAATATTTTTTCTCATCCTATTTCCTACGTTTGGGGACCTCCAGGTAGTGGTAAAACGCAAGTTGTTTTATTTGAATCTCTTTTAAATTTTATTTATGCTGGAAAAAAGATCTGTGTTCTTGCTCCTACAAATAATGCGTTAGAACAGGTTTTGAAAACTCTCATCAAAAAATTTGACAAACTTGGGTTAAATCGAGAAAAAATATTACGTTTAGGGATGCCAACAAACTCATTTTTGACTGATTATATAGAGGTTTGTGATCCAAATATTTTGAAAAAAACCACCCCATCGAATCTTTTTAACTTTGATATTAATACGAAAGATAGACTCAAGGAATCTTTGCTTGTTGGAATGACTGTAGATGGTTTTATCCGTAAATACAGAGCATTAGATATAAAATTTGAGCATATTTTCTTAGATGAATGTGCTTTTACTCCTCTTATCAAAGCTTGTGCATTGTGTGTAGATAATACGCCACTTACATTTTTAGGAGATCATAAGCAATTGAGTCCAATTTGCGAAATGCCACAAAAAGATATCGCTATAGGAGATAATTTTTATGCTAATTTGTGGAATTTATCCGCTCTTAATCTAGAAGAATTTATTTCAGGTGATGCTTTAGATAAGAGTAATCCAATTTTTAGTAAAACACAATATCAAGAAGTTTTTTTTAAAAATATCTGCGTTCTTAAATTGACTAAAACTCATCGGTATGGAGATAATCTAGCAAAAATCTTAGATGAATATATTTATAAAAATGGACTAAGAGGAACTGATGAACATACTGAACTCTTTTATATAGATAGTAAGTCTAGCACAAAAGATGAAAAGCATACTAATATTTCTGAAGCTAGGAGCATATTAGAACTATCTAGGCTTCTTCGAGGTACAGATTACGCTATTCTTACACCATTTGTTAGGCAAAGAAAATATATGATTGAGATCGGGATACCTAGAGATAGAGTTTGGACAATTCATGGTTCGCAAGGTCAAGAGTTTGATACAGTTGTTTTCTCTCCTGTTGGTTTGCATTACCATCTTACCGATTCTTATAATTTCAAAGCATTACATGCATTGAATGTTGCTGTGAGTAGAATCAAAAAACGATTGATTATTGTGTGTGATTATGAATTTTGGAAAATGCAGCAAGGACAATTTCTGAAAAATATTCTTGATATTTCTAAACCATTTGATAAGGTAATACGTTTAAGTTTATGAACTGATTTCGCCATATTTATAATAAGCTGCACAAGCACCCTCTGAACTCACCATGCAGCTTCCTAGAGGATTTGTAGGTGTGCAAGATCTTCCAAACACTTTGCATTCAGGAGGTCTAGCAATTCCTCTTAGAATATCACCGCAGCGACAGGCTTTGTTGTCTTGGACTGAAGTTTTACTTAAGATACCATCAAATAGTATTTCGGCGTCAAAATACGCATATTCTTCTTTTAGCTTTAGAGCAGAATGTGGAATATTCCCCAATCCTCGCCATTGGAACTCCTCTCTTGGAGTCATAAATTTTTCTATTAGTTTTTGAGCCTTTGTATTACCTTCCATATTTACAATACGAGAATATTGTATCTCAATTTTAGGTTCATTATGGATGACCTGCAGAACTAGTTTTAAAATGCTTTCCATCATATCCACAGGCTCAAAACCGCTTACGACGGTGGGAATTTGGTGGTGTTCTAAAATAGGTTGATAAATTTTAGCTCCGGCGATAACGCTGACATGAGAGGGTGCAATCAAGGCATTGATTTGACAATCCTTGTGTGAAAGAATTGCTTCTAAGGGAGGAGGAACTAAAACATGATTGATATGAAAAAAAAGATTTTTTATTTTCAGATCATAAACCCGTTGCAATAAAGAAGCAGTCATTGGAGTGGTCGTTTCAAATCCAATTGCAAAAAAAACTATTTTTTTGTTAGGATTTTTAGATGCAATTTCTATGGCTTGTAATGGAGAATAAATAAAACGAACATCCTTTCCATTAGAACGAGCATCTTGAAGGCTTCCCCTTGAGCCTGGAACCTTCATCATATCTCCAAGTGTAAGCAAAATCGTATCTTGAGCACATGCGATATCATATGCTTGATCAATTCTATTCTTGGGCATAATACATACAGGACATCCTGGACCGTGTATAAATTCTATATTTTTGGGCAATAATCTGCCCAATCCATAACGCATCAATGTGTGTGTATGTCCTCCACAAACTTCCATGATATGAAGTTTATTTGGCAACTTAGAAGCTATATTTTTAATTTGTCGAGACAGTGCTAAGATAGTTTGTTTATCCCTAAAGGAGTCGATAAATAAGGAGTCATTAATCATGATGATTTCTTTTTGTATATTTATACTCGATATTCTTCATCAACATATTCATCTTCCATTGATTCTATCATTTGTTGGTATAGTTTGATAGATTCCAAAGCATCTTCTTCATCTATTTTGCTCATTATATAACCAATATGCAGAAGAACATATTCTCCAATACTAACTTCTTCATCCATTAGATCCAAACTCGCCTCACGTTGAACGCCTAGTGTTTCTAATGTTGCTGAATTGGTTTCTTTATTGATAGCAACAACCTTGGAGGGAATAGCTAAACACATTTTATCTTCCTTTTAAAACGAGTGTTTGGAATAATATCCTTGTTTTTTATTGTTTATAATAAAATCTTTGAATTTTTCAAGACTTTTTTTGTCTTTGCTATTAGTTAGAAAGATTGGAACATCGGGTTTAAGTTTTGCCATATCTTCTTGAACTTGTGAAACTCTAAAGCCAAAGTAATCAATCATATCGGATTTGCTGATAACCACAACATCTGCACATAAAAACATAGTAGGATATTTCAGAACTTTATCATCACCTTCAGGAACAGAAAGCAAAACAATATTAAGTGCTGCTCCTAAATCATAACTAGCTGGACAAACCAAGTTTCCAACATTTTCGATTACGAGATAATCTGCATTCTGTGTTGCTCCTTTATTTTTGAGTTTTTCGTAAGCTTTTTCGACCATACTTGCTTCAAGATGACAAGCTTCCCCCGTAGCGATTTGTTCGGCAAAAACCCCTTTTTTTATAAGCCTATCTGCATCACGATTTGTTTGAAGATCTCCTTCTACAACACAGAATTTGAAATCATTAAATTCAGATAAACTTTCTAATAAAGTTGTTTTTCCACTTCCTGGAGAACTCATTAAATTGATGGTATAAAGCCCCTCATTTTTGTATTTTTCTCGTAATTGTTTTGCTTTGAGATCGTTTTTGCTTAAAATCTTTTCTACGATCTGAACATTTTTTTTATTTAAATTTGGATTATTTTGCAGTGATTGCTCTCGTGTATTCATTTATGCCACCTTCTGTCAGTTTATAATGCCTATTATACTTTTTGCATTTAAATATTTAGAATCACACCAAAGTTGCAAGAAGTCCAAATCTCCCTGTAGTATGATCTCTTCGATAGGAAAATAAGTCCATCTCACAACAAGAGCAGATTGGTAAAACCTCTATATTCTTAGATGAAATATTAGATTGTGTGAGTTGATCATTGAGTAATGCAATCAAGTCAAGTCTGTATTTTGAGTTATCTTTAATGATATAAGATTTTTTGAAAGACATAGCAAGATTTTCACTGACCTCATAGCAACATTTTCTAATGGAAGCCCCCACAAATACAAGCATATTTTTGGTTGTTGCTCCATATGTTTGAATCATCTTATCAATAGTTTTAGGAATAATAGATTTTACTAGACCTTCTCTTCCTGCGTGGATTAATCCAAAACATCGGATGTTTTGATCATAGATTAATATAGGATTGCAATCTGCTATCATAACCATACAAGTTACATTTTCATTTGCACATATCATCGCATCTGCAGTTCCCACAAAACCATGCTTATAATCTTTTTTCTCTATATCTAGGATAATATCACTATGTATTTGATCTATCCACAAAAGCTTTTTATCACTGTGGAAGATATTTTGAATAATTTTTCTATTTTTATGGACATGAGATATTTTATCTCCTACATGATAGGCAAGATTCAAGCTATCATAAGGTTGAAGACTTTTGCCTCCATATCTTGAGGTTAGGGCAAAATTAATATTTGTATTTTTAAACAAGGGGCTGTTTGCACTTGAATAAAAGATGGCTTGATTGTCAGACATTTAGAAATTCCTTTAAAATGGATGATTTATTTAGATTTATTTTAGCATCAAAACAATAAGTGCAAAACCAATAGAGCAAAAAGTTTTAAAACCAAACAAGACTTGAAGTTTGGGTATTTTGGATATTTGACAAGAAAAACTCTTATAATTTGCTATAATTTTTTTAGATAATACTTAGATCAAGGATGTTTATGAAAAAAATCGTAGTTATTTTACTGTCTTTAGGGGCTTTGCTTATCTTGATATTACTTGGTGTGGGGTATAAGCTTAGCTCTGAGTTTAGATCTAAATTGCAGATGAGCTTGAATGATTCGATGATAAAAATAAATGATGAATTCAGTAAAAATAATACCGAAGTTAAATTTCAACCTTTTGTATGTTCTGGTCTAATAGGCTATGAGTGTGTGAGTAAGAATATTGAGATTATCCAAAAAAATACTCAAGAAAAATTGATTGGGTTCAGTGAAGCCACATTAAGCTTAGAAGGTCTCAGAAGGGATAGCCTAGAGTTTTCTCTTAGTTTTCCTAACCTTTCTTTGGATTTTATTGATAAAGAGCTTAAAGAAGACGATAAACATAAAGTTTATGATATTTTTAAACCAAGATCTTTGGTTTGTAATCAGAAAAATAGAGTTTTGGACAAAAAAACTGGAGAAATACAAGCACAAACAAAATGTAATATTACAACTAGCGTTGCTTCCTATGAGATAAATGGTATTGAGAGGATAAAGAGTGAAAAGTTTGTTGATAAGGCGATTCTAAAATCACTTCTTCAATACTATTCATTCGCATTTGATCTAAAAAAAGAATCCATAAGAAAACCACCCATGTTTTATGAGGCTATTGATAGCATCTCCTATCAGATCAATTCCAAAAATCTTAAAGAATTTTTATATCCAATTGTCCAGCAGTATTATCAACAAAAACATCAAAGTTCCCATGAGGAATTTAGTGATAAAACTTATGAGTTTGTAATTGAAAACTTTAAAAATCTCACAGGTTTAATACTGGGAGCTACGGGATTTTTGGGTAGTCCTTATCAAGATGGCATACTTCAGTTTGTTGATGGCATTGGGAGGATGGCTACAGGAAATGCTTCAGGGGTAAAGATATCACTAGTTCCAAAACAAGAAAAAGCACCTTATTTTAATTTGTCTTCAGATATGTTGCTTAACATTGAGCATCAAGGGACGCAACAAAAAATATTTGCAAAAATATTTAACAACTATGATTTAAAAACACAAATCATTCCTTATGAAACAAAATAGAAATAGTAAAAAAGGCAGAGGCGGTCTAAAAAGAGTTTTAAATGCTTTATTTTATTCTAGAGACGGTTTTTTGAGTGCTTGGATAGATGAAGCTGCTTTCAGACAAGTTTTTATTTTGGCAATTTTTTGTATTTTTGGAACTTTTTTTATTTCTTCATCTTGGGAAGATAGAATGTTGTTAATTATACCACCTGTGCTTTCTGTTGTGGTAGAACTCATAAATACCGCGATTGAAAATGCGATTGATTTTACAAGCTTAAAATCTCACCCTCTAGCAAAAAAGGCTAAGGATATGGGAAGTACCGCACAATTTGTAGTGTTGGTTTTTTGGGTCTGTGTTTGGGGGAGTTTCTTGTGGTGTAAATATGTCGTTTGAGAGATTAAGCAAAAATAAGTTAAAATGTCTAGGAAGTAATCAGAAATAAAACGGAGTAGTGATGGATAATTTGTTGGATAATACAAGCGTAGTGGATGTAAAGATTGATGATTCTGTCAAGGAGAGTTACCTTGATTATTCAATGAGTGTTATTATCGGACGTGCCTTGCCTGATGCAAAAGATGGATTAAAACCTGTTCATAGGCGAATTCTTTATGCGATGAGTGAGCTTGGATTAACCTCAAGAGTGGCTTATAAAAAAAGTGCAAGGATTGTAGGGGATGTTATTGGTAAATATCATCCGCATGGAGATACTGCTGTATATGATGCACTCGTAAGAATGGCGCAGGATTTTTCAATGAGGCTTGAGCTTGTTGATGGACAGGGAAACTTTGGTTCTATTGATGGCGATAATGCTGCTGCGATGAGATATACAGAAGCTAGAATGACTCAAGCAAGTGAAGAGATTTTGAGAGATATAGATAAAGATACTGTGGATTTTGTTCCAAATTACGATGACACACTAAAAGAACCCGACGTTTTACCCAGTCGTATTCCAAATCTTTTGGTTAATGGATCAAGTGGCATCGCAGTTGGTATGGCAACTTCAATACCCCCTCATCGGATAGATGAAATCATTGATGCACTCATTTGTGTGATTGACACTCCTGATGCCTCCTTGGAGGAACTGATGGGTTTTGTCAATGGTCCTGATTTTCCAACAGGTGGAATCATATTTGGAAAACAAGGAATTATAGAGGCTTATAGAACAGGGCGAGGCAGGATAAAGGTAAGGGCAAAAGTCCATATTGAAAAAACAAAGACCAAAGATGTGATTGTTATAGATGAAGTTCCTTATCAAACCAATAAGGCAAAGCTAGTTGAGCAAATAAGCGAACTTGCCAAGGATAAAATCATCGAAGGTATTTCAGAAGTCAGAGATGAATCTGATCGCGAGGGAATAAGGGTTGTTATTGAACTAAAAAAAGAAGCAATGAGCGAAATTGTACTTAATCATCTGTATAAATCTACTACAATGGAATCAACTTTTGGAATCATTCTTTTGGCAATCAACAATAAAGAACCAAAAATATTCAGTCTTTCTGAATTGCTCAATCTGTTTATATCTCATCGAAAAACTGTTGTGATCCGCAGGACGATTTTTGAATTGGAAAAAGCCAAGGCAAGAGCTCACATTCTCGAAGGACTCAAAATCGCACTTGATCATATTGAAGAAGTTATTAAACTTATTCGTGCAAGTAAAGATGGTGATGAGGCAAAAAATGGCTTGATGGAAAAGTTTGGACTCTCTGAACTTCAAAGTAAGGCCATTTTAGAAATGAGATTGCAGCGTCTTACAGGTCTTGAAAGAGATAAAATTGAACAAGAGTATGCTGAATTATTGGCACAGATTGAAAAACTTAATGCAATTCTAAAAAGTGAAGATGAGCTCAAACGAATTATAAAAGCTGAACTTTTGGAGGTTAGAGAAAAATTTAGCTCACCTAGAAAGACACAAATAGAAGAAGATTACGATGCAATTGACATAGAAGATTTGATTCCAAATGAGCCAGTGGTAGTAACAATGAGCCATCGTGGCTATGTTAAACGCGTACAGCTTAAAACATATGAAAAACAAAATCGTGGAGGTAAGGGTAAAATATCTGGAAATACTCACGATGATGATTTTATTGAATCGTTTTTTATTGCAAATACTCATGATACGATTATGTTTGTAACAGATAAAGGACAATTGTATTGGCTTAAGGTTTATAGAATACCAGAAGCAGGTAGAACAGCTATAGGAAAGGCTGTTGTGAATCTTATCAATCTCTCAGCAGATGAGAAAATTATGGCAACGATAACAACAACAGACTTTAATAGCGATAAGTCTTTAGTATTTTTTACTAAAAATGGTATTGTAAAACGAACAAATCTCAGTGAATATAGCAATATTAGAAGTGTAGGAGTACGTGCCATCAATCTTGATGATGGAGACGAGCTTGTAACGGCAAAAATAGTAGATAAGGATGTCAAAGAATTATTTATTGCAACATATCAAGGAATGTGTATTCGTTTTGATGTTAATGATGTTAGAGAGATTGGCAGGGTTTCTAGAGGTGTTACTGGTATTCGATTTAAGGCAAATGAAGATTTTGTTATTGGTGCGACAACTATTACTTCAGATACTGATAAACTTCTCACTGTTAGCGAACAAGGTATCGGTAAACAAACTTTAGCGGGTGCATATCGTTTGCAAAGTCGTGGAGGCAAGGGGGTTATTGTTATGAAACTTACCTCAAAAACAGGAAAACTCGTAAGCGTTGTGAATGTTAATGATGAAAATATGGATTTGATGGTGCTCACGACAAGTGGTAAAATGATACGCGTTGCTATTGAAGCTATCAGAGAGGCAGGAAGAAATACTAGTGGAGTAAAAATCATCAATGTTGGGGCTGAAAAAGTTGCTTATGTGAGTCGCTGTCCTAAAGAACTTGTAGATGAAGAAGATATTAACGAGGATAGTTTGGAAACAGAGTAATGCCAAAAAAGTTGGTTTTGTTTGTGATAGGAATGTTAGTTGCAGGTTTGTATGGTTATGATTTACAGACTTGGAAGACTAATCCACCTCCCTTATCACTCGATTCTTTTCCTTTTTTGCCCCAAATATATTCTTTTTCTAGTCCCCAAGAGCCATTTAATCCGCCATTTTTGCCTCCATTGAAAACCTATAATAATGATTATTTGGAGGGAGTTTTACCTCAAGTTTTACCCACAGATTTCTTATCTCCTGAAGCTCTGAATGCGGAAATATCTCCAAAAACTGAAAAAAAGGAATTTTTAATTTCTTATGAGTTATACATAAAAGATGGGATTGCTAAAGGTGAGCGTTATAATATTTCAGAGCCTATCAAAAGTCGTATAAATAGCACTAGATACGAATTTGATTATCAATGCAGAATTGATACTTATATTGGAGATTTTTTGGGAGATGATGATGAGAGTTATGCTTTAAAAGTTATTTTAGAAGCAAAAAAAGATGCTGTCTTAGAGTGTCTTTATAAAAGTGGAGTGAAGGTCAGGGATGATAGTTTTATTAATCATTTACAAGCCACTAGCAAAACAACACTCTTTCTTCCTGCTAGATCGGTTCAAGCATATTTGGATAATAGCTTTTTGATATTAGAAGTTTATAAGGAGAAAAAATGAAGGTTGCCATTGTTGAAGATGATATTAATATGCGCAAAAGCTTGGAATTATTTTTTAGCGATAATGAAGATATTCAGATAGTTAGTTTCAAAAATCCCAAAGATGCCCTAAAAGTGCTTGATGATAGTTTTAATTTAGTGATTACTGATATCAATATGCCACAAATGGATGGATTAGAGTTTTTAAGAACACTTAATGGTCGATATGAAGCGATAGTGATTACAGGAAATGCAACATTAAACAAAGCAATTGATTCTATTAGATTAGGAGTGAAGGATTTTTTCCAAAAACCATTTGAGCCTGAACTTTTATTAGAAGCCATCTATCGAAGTAAAAAACTCATCGAATTTCAAAAAAATCATCAAGAGAGTCCAAATACGATTCAAATTAAAGATAAATCAAAACAAACCACTGATTTTATAGCAACCTCAGAAGCATTGCAAGGGGTCATAAAGGTAGCTCAAAAAGTTTCACTCACTGATGCGAGTGTCTTGCTTTTAGGGCAAAGTGGGGTAGGAAAGGAAGTATTTGCTAAATTTATTCATAAGAATTCTCCAAGAAAACAAGCTCCATTTATAGCTATCAATATGGCAGCAATACCTGATCATTTGTTAGAATCAGAACTTTTTGGTTATGAGAAAGGAGCTTTTACTGACGCAAGCACATCAAAAGCAGGTCTTTTTGAATGTGCAAATGGTGGGAGTGTATTTTTAGATGAAATAGGAGAGATGCCATTGGTTCTTCAAAGTAAATTGCTCAGAGCAATTCAAGAAAAGGAAATTACAAGGCTTGGAAGTGCAAAAAACATAAAAATAGATGTCAGATTTATTTCTGCTACTAATGCAAATCTTGAACAAAAAGTCCAAGACGGTGATTTTCGAGAAGATCTTTTTTTTAGACTTCAAACCGTTCCCATCCATATTCCTCCGCTTAAAGACAGAAAAGAAGAAATTCTTCCTCTTGCGGAATGGAAGCTTAAAAATGTGCTAGAACAATATAATTTTCCAAAGAAAACTTTTTCTCCTGGAGCAAAAAACAAAATGTTAGAATATGAGTGGTATGGAAATATTAGAGAGCTTTTATCTGTAGTTGAGAGGGCTACAATATTAAGCGAAGGAAAGTTTATAGAAGAAGAGGATTTATTTTTAGAAAGCAGAAATCCCAAAAAAAACTCTTCTAAAATAGCTACCCTTGAGATTGATTTAATCAAAGAGGTATATAAAGACTGCCAAGGCGACCTTGTAAAGAGTGCTGAAATATTGGGAATGAATTTGGATATGCTCAAACATAAGATTGCTAAATATGGATTGAATTTTTAGAAATATGTAGATTTGTGGGGATAAAATTCATAAAATTATGTTTAATTTATGTTATAATTAGCGTTTTTTAGAGTTCTCAAATTACTATATAACCCATATCTAGAAGGTAATATTAAATATGTCCGAAGTTATAGGCATAAAACATGATAATAAAATTTTTGATACCCAGACTGCGAAGCAAGAAGGCATTAAAGGTCAAGAGATATACTTTGATAACTCCGCAGATGCACTGTCTATAATCAGGCATTCTTGTGCCCATCTGATGGCACAAGCCATTAAAGAACTCTATAGTGATGCGAAATTTTTCGTCGGTCCTGTTGTAGATGAAGGGTTTTATTATGATTTTAAAACTAGCTCAAAAATTACCGAAGAAGATTTGAATGTTATTGAAAAGAAAATGAAAGAGATTGCAAAAAAAGCTCTTCCAATAACAAAAGAGACTATCACCAAACAAGAAGCGATCCAAAAGTTTTTGGGTGATGAACTTAAGCAGGTGGTAATGAGTAAGATACCCGGAGATAAGTTTGGCGTTTATAGACAAGGTAATTTTGAGGATTTATGTCGTGGGCCACATTTACCAAATACAAAACTCTTGCATAGTTTTAAGCTAACTAAGCTTGCAGGTGCGTATTTGGGTGGTGATGAAAAAGCTGAGATGCTTACTCGGATATATGGTGTAGCATTTGCAGATAAAGAAAACTTAAATACCTATATTCATCAGCTTGAAGAAGCTAAAAAAAGAGATCATAGAAAGCTTGGTCTTGAAATGGGTCTTTTTGGATTTGATGAAGAGATTGGTGCAGGACTTCCAATATGGCTTCCTAAAGGTGCAAGATTGCGTAGGAGAATTGAGGAGTTACTCACTAGGGCATTAATTGTAAGGGAATATGAGCCTGTAAGGGGTCCTGAGATACTCAAGAGTAGTGTCTGGAAAGTTAGTGGTCATTATGATAATTATAAAGAAAATATGTATTTTACCGTGATAGATGATGTGGAGTATGGTATAAAACCTATGAATTGCGTGGGGCATATTAAAGTCTATCAAAGTTCAATAAGAAGTTATCGTGAGCTTCCATTGCGGTTTTATGAATATGGAGTGGTTCATCGCCATGAAAAAAGCGGAGTATTGCACGGACTTTTAAGGGTAAGGGAATTCACTCAAGATGATGCACATATCTTTTGCCAACCTTCTCAAATCAAAGATGAGGTGAGTAATATTATCGATTTTACTCGTAAGATTATGGGAGCATTTGGTTTTAACTATGAAATGGAACTTTCGACCAAACCCTCAAAATCTATCGGTAGTGATGAAGTGTGGCAAGTAGCGACTAATGCCCTAGAAGATGCACTTAAGAGTAATGGTATTGATTATAAAATAGATGTTGGTGGAGGGGCTTTTTATGGTCCTAAGATAGATATTAAAATCACAGATGCTATTGGCAGGAAGTGGCAATGTGGTACGGTGCAGATTGATATGAATTTGCCTGAAAGATTTAATTTGCAATATACCGATAAAGATAATACTTATCGACAGCCAGTTATGATTCACAGGGCTATTTTAGGTTCTTTTGAGCGATTTGTAGCAATTTTGACAGAGCATTTTGGAGGAGAGTTTCCATTTTTTATTGCACCTACTCAGATTGTCTTGATACCTATTTCTGAAGAACAGATTCCTTATGCACAAGAAATTAAGAAGCAGCTTTTAAGCATAGGGGCATATGCTGAAATAATGGATAAGAATGAAACTTTGAATAAAAAAATAAGAAATGCGGAAAAACAAAGGGTTCCTATGATAGCAGTTATAGGAGCTAAAGAGGTTGAAGAGAGAATATTGTCTATTAGAGATAGGCAGTCAAAAACTCAATACCAGATACAAGAAAAGGAGTTTTTAAATATGGTAGAAATCAAAATGAAAGAGGTTAGCTTTTGAGTAAAGAAGAATTATTACTGAACGAAGAGATTGATTTTTCGGAAGTTAGATGTATAGGAGATGATGGAGAGATATTTGGGGTGATTTCTTCATCAGAGGCTCAAAAAATTGCGAATTCTAGAGGTCTTGATCTTGTCTTGATTTCACCCAATGCAACTCCACCTGTATGCAAGGTGATGGATTATGGTAAATACCGTTATCAGGCAGAAAAAAAACTCAAGGAAGCAAAGAAAAAGCAAAAGCAAATTGATATTAAAGAGATAAAACTCTCTACTCAAATTGCTCAAAATGATATCAATTATAAAGTTAAACATGCTAGAGAATTCATAGAAGAAGGCAAACATGTGAAATTCAAGGTAGTTTTAAAGGGTCGTGAAAATAGCGATCCAAAAGTTGGTTTGGTTGTTTTAGATCGGGTTAATGCAATGATGGAAGATATTGCTACACCTGAAAAAGAACCAAAGACTGAAGGTAGATATGTATCTTGGCTTTTTGTGCCTAAGAAAAAATAAACGTAATAGAATTTAATCTTATGAAAGGAGAAAAACAATGCCAAAGATGAAAACAAATCGTGGTGCAGCCAAAAGATTCAAACTAAAAAAGAATCTTATAAAACGTGGAAGTGCTTTTAAAAGTCATATTTTGACAAAAAAAAGTCCGCAACGTAAAGCTAATTTGAATGCACCCAAGTATGTTCATAGTGCGAACATTGATTCTGTAAAAAATATGCTTTGCAAAGCATAAATAATACAGGAAAGTGGCTCTCCTCTTAATAGAGGGAAAGTTTAGTCGATAAGACTTGCACCTAGTAATAGGTTAAGGAGAAAAATATGAGAGTAAAAACAGGTGTTGTTAGAAGAAGAAGACACAAAAAGATTTTAAAACTCGCTAGAGGTTTTTATAGCGGTAGAAGAAAGCATTTTAGGAAAGCCAAAGAACAACTTGAAAGAAGTATGTATTATGCTTTTCGCGACAGAAAACAGAAAAAAAGAGATTTTCGAAGTTTGTGGATTGTAAGAATTAATGCAGCTTGCAGAATTAATGACATCAGTTATTCTAAATTTATGCATGGTCTTAAGTTAGCAAACATTGATTTAGACAGAAAGATTCTTGCAGATATGGCAATGAATGATCCGACTGCATTTGCTAAAATTGTGCAGAGTGCAAAAAAATCCCTCTAATCCCTACAGATGACTATGATTAAATCATAGTCCTTTTTCTTTATATAAGACTTATTATTGTGTGGTATAGATAAGTAAAAGCAAGAATCTAGGAGAATTCAAGCTGTTTTCTTACGTGTCCTTGGCGTAGATACTTTTGTTGTGGTGGGAGACTTTTTGGACAATAAGACAATTCTCCATACAAAAGAAATACTTAATGTAACAAGCAAGATCTTAAAGAGCATTTCGCTTTGGGTATGAATACTTTCAAATTCTGGAGTAGCAGTATAAGCGGCCCCCATATTTTGTGCCTCGAGAATAGCAGGAGTGTAATAAAGTGAAAAAAGAAATATAAGCAAAATACTCAAAATATTGATTCCTAAAAGAATAATGGAGGGTTTAATTGTAGATTTAAATACCGATAATTCATAAATGATAATAATGATCGCTGTAAAATTCAACAAATAATTAAGTTTAATAAAAATTTGTGTCATCAAGATGCCAGAATCATATTGGGTGATACCTAAGCTAGGGAGATAACTGTAAGCATTAAAGATAATAGGGGCAACAACAGCTCCAGAAATTATCATCGCACCAATACAAGCACCTATTAACCAAAGATATATAGCACTGATTAATTGAATAAGGGAAGTCAATTTATTCATTAAAACTCCTGTAAAAATAAGTATAATCATACCAAAAGGAGCATAAAATGAAAATATTATTCAGTCCTTCTGAAGGAAAAAATCTTACAAAAATTATTTCAACAAAAGATAACTTTGAATTTTTAGACGCTTTGCCACTATCCACAGATATTGTAAAAGATAATTTTTTGCAATATTTAGAAATTCTCAAAGAAGATGATAATGTTATTTCTAAACTTTTTGGTACTAAAAGTCTCAAATCAAAATCACTACTTGATGAAATGACTTTATGTTTAAATATCGCAAAATCCAGCACACAGGAAGCGATTAGACTATATCAAGGAGTTGCTTATAAGGCTCTAGATTTTCCAACACTCCCAGATAATGCGCAAAAATACATTCTTGAAAATGTATTAATTTTTAGTAATCTTTTTGGAATGATTAGAGCAGGGGACAAATTGCCTTTTTATAAATATAATCAAAATTTTAAATATGGTGGATTTGGAGTTGCCCAATTCTATAAAAAACTTGCCCCGATGATTGATATATATTTAGAAAATCAAAAAGTACTTGATTTGAGAGCAGAAATTTATATAAAAGCCTATCCTCTCAAATATGAGCATACCCAGATAGAGTTCTTAAAAAATGGTAAAAAAGTGAGCCATTATGCAAAATATTACCGTGGTATTTATCTAAAAGAAATAAGTCAAAAACAATGCGATAAGTTTGAGGATATAGAGATTGAAGGATTGAAATTTGTTGACACAAAACATCATAAGAATACCACGATTTTAAGTTATGAGATTATTTCTTGACTTTTTTGAAATGATTTGGTTCAAATAGATTGATAAAATAGATGCCCAACATCGCAATTCCCCCTCCGATAATAGTATGGAGACTTGGGGTTTCGCCAAGTATAGCCCAAGAAAATAATAATGCAAAAACAGGAACTAGAAGCGTAAAACTCCCACCTCTGTTGATTCCTAATATATGCACACCTTTATAGAAAATAGTGGTAGCAAAAGTAGTAGAAAGTAATCCAACAATAAGCATACATATCCAGAATATATTCCCAAGATTTTTTGCTTCAGAAAAACCAAATATAAAAAATGATGGAAAAAAGACTATGAAGCTAAAAACTGAAGAATAAAAATTTAACGCAATAGCATTCATGTAAGATGTAGCACTTTTTGATGAAAGGGTAATCGATCCCCACAACAGTGCTGCAATGAGAAAAATCACATTAAATTGTGTAAATAAAGAAGAAATATGATTAAGTCCGAGTAAAAACCCGCCAGAGAGCAGACCCAAAAAAAGACCCACTTTTTCTCGCCTCAATAAAGTGCTATGGTGGATAAAAGTACCTACAATGGAGGCAAGTATGGGTGCTAGAGTGGTTACAATAACTCCTGCACTTCCTGCATCACCCAAAGATAACCCAACAAAAAAAAGTATTGAGTAAGAAGCATTAAATACTGAAGTGAGAAAAACTCCCTTAAAACTCTTTTTTGGTATTTTGAACGGAATTTTGAGATAAATCATTATGGGAATAAAAGAAAGTGCAACCAGTCCAAATCTTATGGAAGCGGTTTCATACGGAGATAAATATTCAACCATTATTTTAGATAGAGGCCAAGAAAGACCCCAGAATGCCATAGCAATGAGCAATAGTAATGAAAAAATAAGTTCTTTATTTTTCAATAGATTACCTTTTGTTTTGTGGCATTGATAATATCCAGAATTTCATTTTCTTCAAAACCAGCTATTATTCTTGCCTCAATATTTGGTATTTTGCCTATGATAGAAAAATTTGAAAATCTTTTTACAAATGTATTAAAAGATAGATTTGTTGTATTGGTATATTTCCACCATTTGTTTCCCTTATTTACATGTGAAATTTCATCTCTTAGAATAATTTCAAGAACTTGAATGATTTTAGATTTGATAGGATGTGAAGAGGTTTTTATTTTTTCAACTACGAAGGGATTGGCATCTAATCCCATCGCTTCAAGACCTTTATGAACTAAGCCCATGCGATCAAAAACAGAAGAGCTAGTCAATACCATTGCTTCATATAGATTATTATGAACATCAAAATCCCCATAACTAAACCCCAAATCATTGAGAATATTTTGCAACAATTTAAAGTGATTTATTTCCTGATTTGCGACTTCTAGCCAGTCTTTGTAATATTGTGTGGGGAGATTTTGAAATCTATAAGCAGCATCGAGTGCCAAATCGATAGCACTGTATTCAATATGGGCTAGAGAGTGGATTATTTTAGCTAGATTTTGGTTGCTTTGAAGCATCTTTGGACGAGATATTTTTGTAGGATGAACAATATTACAAAAACCTGCATAGGACGGATTTTTTTGATTTTTTGGCAAGTAATTATGATCCATATGATTTTTTTGATCTAAAAAATTTGAATAAAAATCTTCAAATAAGGTAAATTTATCTAATGGGTTAGGGCAAAATAAAACATTCTCAAGAGAAGAAAAAAATTCATTCATTTTTTTAGTTTCCATCGATATATCCAAAAAATTATCATTAGTATTAAAAATACCAATGTTTCATAGAGAAAATTTTTTATATCAGGCATTGGACTTCTCTGGGGGCACGGACATGTCTTGGTGGATTTTAGCAATCATTTTTTCAAGCAATTCTAGGTCATATATTTTTTTTTCAATAAGGTTATATTTTTGATTTCCAAGTTGAATTATTTCTTTGTTGAGCATTTCAAATATTTCTATGAGTGCCCCATCTTTATTTAAGGTCTGCAAGTATTCTTCCATAGAAAAGTTTTTATCGATAATTATGTTGAGATATTCTTTTGTTAGAGCTGTGGAGGTCTTTGCTGTATTGAGACTAGCCTCATTGAGTTCTTTGTGAAAATGTTGTAGTAGTAGTGAAATGGTATGTTTTATGAGGAGTTCTCGTCTTGCCTGTAGTTGTGTGCTTATTTTACAAAATAAAACTTGGAGTTCTTTGTCGGTTTCTGAAATAATTTCTACAAAATCTAGCACAATATTTTCATAGATATTGGAAGCAAAAATGCGCAAATTGTTATAACTAAAATCACTTAAAATATCATCTTTTTTCTTGATAAGCTCATTTTTTGTTTGCCATTTTTTGAGCTCAGCGATGAACTCATTAAGGGAGTTTTCAAACATAGAACTAACATTGAGGGTGAATTTTGTGAATTTATAATAGAGTGCCTTGTATGTTCTGTATGGTCTTGATTTTTGATTAAGTAGTTCTTGATATATTGTTTCAGAGTCAATCTCATAAGACTTGAAAGTTTTCTTTTTTCCTTTTAATATTTGGAAAAAATTTGGATTTTGTAGAAAAACCTTTGTTTTGTATGGATATGTGTTTTTTAAAATACTCTCAATAATGTTATTTCGATCAAAATCCAAACTTGTAAAAAAGAAATTTAATTCTTCTGTAATCTTATTCTTAATAATTTCCATTTCTTTAGAAAGGTTTTCTATACTCAAACGAAGTAGAATTTTGAATTTAGCATAGATATTGGCAATATCAGAGTAATTTTTTTTGATTTTTCCAATAGTAATAATAAGTTCATTTTTGATAATTTCTTCTTTTTTTCTTCTAGCTGTTGGAATAATATATGAATTTAGACGTTCAAAAATAGCATTGAGGTTTGTTTTTTGTTCCTGTAGATCTTTTGGGATTGGTGCTCGGTTTTTATAAAATATCTTGATGCTTTCTTGAGTATCTGCAAATGCTTGTGTTAATAATTTCTGATGTATTTTGAAAGTTTCAGATTTGATATTTGAGTATTCTTGAAAGAGTCTTTGAAGTTCTTTTTGAACAAATAGCTGTTCATCAATGGCAAGTTCTTTGTATAAGATAATAGGAGATATAGGTAAAATATCTCTAAATATTTCTCCAAAATGATCTTTGATAAAGCTTAATGAGGGAATAATATCCTCTGGTTTTTCAAGCACATCAATATGACTTAGAATACACAAAGAAGTATCCATCTTCTTTTGAATATGGGATTTGAAGGTATTTAATTCTTCCATATTCGCTAGATCGTCGATGCGATTTATCCATATAAGTATATCGCTTTGACTGATTTTTTCAGTAGTGAGTTTGATGCTCTTTTCGTCACTTAGATCAATATCTGGATATTTGTAAATAACCAAATCTTTGAGAATGGGAATGGGAAAATTAATCTCAAAATAGGCAATTTTATCAAGTTCTTCCTTGGTGAGGGCACTTAAGGATAAAGTGTTTAGCCCTGTGTTTGTATGATCTTTGTGATATGCGATGATAGATCTTGTATGCCCATAACCGATGATGTAAGTTTTTTTCGCGTGAGTTGGATCACTAGGAATGATGTGGCTTTGTAAAATGGTATTGATAAAGGTTGATTTACCGCTATGTTTGGACCCAAAGATAGAAACTTTTAATGGCTCTTTGCAATTTTGGTCTAGTTTTTTTGTAAGATTTTTTAGCTCAATAGAAGGGGAAAACTTATCTTGAGTTAGTTTATAGCCAACTTCCTTTATCAAGCCTTTTATTCCTGACTCGAATTTTGGTGAAAGGTTGTTTTGAATATTTTGATACTCTTTAATAAAACTTGAAATGCAACTCATTGAATCAACCTTAGCTCTTTGATATACGAAGAAATTTTTTCTTCAATGTTTTTGATTTCTTGAAGTTGTGAGATTTTTTCTTTTGGATTTGGAGAAATAAAAGGTTTAGAATTATTTTTGATTACAAATTCCATAGATTCAATCATCTGAGATATTTTGTCTAAAAAATTCTTTTTCTTGCGGTCAATTTTTTGATCCAGATATGTGAGGATATTTTCATAGCTTAATTCAAAAGCCATATCCATTGTCTTTTTAATATCCCTTAGCTTTGCTCCATCACGGAGAATGTGATTGATGTATTTTTTTAGCTCATTGGTATAAAGGTTAAGATCTCCTTCTGTGTATTGATATTTTGTGATTTCTCTCAAGTTATTTTCATAAAATCTCAATAATTCAGTTTCGAATTTATCTGGATTAATGAGGCTATAAACCAAATGTATATTTTCGATAAAAGTTTCAAGTCTTTTATCGAAATGACTCTGGGTTTTTTCTATAAGGTATCTCAGATTATCTTTGAGATTGGTTGTGATAATATTCTCTAGTTTAGAGGCGTTGATATAGTTGTTTTTTGAACTTTCATAGTTAATATAATCTAGTAAGTAGCCCTTGAGGTTGAGTCCTAGATTTTTTATTTTTATTTTGGTTCCTTCTGTTGTACTCTCAACTGTTTGCAACATTTCTTGTGCAAAATCTAATATCTTATTTTTTATATCTGAAAGCTTTTCATCTAAATCTATAATATTTTTTTGAGTATTTGATTGTTCTAATATAGAGAGGCTTTTTTTGAAGATTTTTTCAAGGTTTGTATAGGTATTTAAAAGGAGCTTTTGGGTATATTGGGTAGGGTGTTTGAATATAATATTTTCAATATAATCTTCAAGTGCAATAATACCCGTATCTTCAATATCATATCCACGTAAAAGTGCATCATCTTGATGATTTGTCCGATGGAGTAGGGCTAGAGTACTCGCAATTGGGATGAAGTCTATTTTTGATATGTTTTTGTTAATATTTCCCGAAGAAGTTTTTTTAATATCATCAATAATACTGCTGCTCAAGTTTTTTAGATCAGGTAGGCTCACTAAATCAGATCGTGTAAATACAATGAGGACTTTTTCCAAATTTTCATAAGCAATGATATTGGATAAAAAATCAATATCTTTTTGCGAATGTGGCTTTGAAGCATTGATGAGGTATAAAACGGCGATGCTCTTTGAGATACAGGTTTCTATTTGATGGGCTTTGTAATTAAATATAGTGTTGATATTGGGAGTGTTGATGAGAGTCAGATTATTTTTTAGCAATTCTACTGGAGATTGTATAATGATTTCTTTTACTAGGTAGGATATTTTCGAATAATGCTTACTGCTTGTGTAGTTTTTAATATCATCAGTTTTCATATCCAATTCTAAGCCATCATCAGTAATATATAAATCCGTAAGATTGCGAAAAGATTCCTTATTTTCTTTCATAAGTGTATTAAGCTCATCATCAAAATATAGATTTTCGATAAATTTTTTCCACTCTTTTTTATTGAGGAATTTTACAATTCCCTTAGGCTCCTTTGCGTAAGATACCTTTATTTTATTTGTGGATTCTGGAATTGCAGATATTTCTAGCACATCCTGAGATAATAATGCGTTTAGAAGGGTAGATTTTCCAGATTTTGCGATCCCGCAAATAGAGATATGAAATTTTGCTTGTTTTAGATTATTGATTTGTATATCTGCAAATTTTGCCAACCATATGGGCATAAAACTAAGTTTTTTTGCATCTTCTAGTATCTCTTCAATGTGGGAAATATTTTGATAAAACCAGCTATTTTTCACATTAAAAGCCTTTGGTTTTTGTCTTTTTGGAATTTTCTTGAGTTTTTGTTTGCTCGTTAGCTGGTGTATATAGTGTTTGAAGCTTGTTTTGATACATTGCTCTTCTTCATAGAGGATAATACCTCCAACTTTGAGAGTGCTTAGATGTTCAAAAATTTCATAAATGATATTTATGTTATCTTGTTTTTGTATATATTCAAGTACTTGTATTTGAAGTGCTTGAATATCTCGTTGATTTGATTGTAACCCTAGTTTTTTCAAAAGATTTTCAAAAAAAGGCATATTTAAAAAAATATTTTTGTTTCTATTATTGCAAGAAAGAATGATTGCGAATAACTCTGTTGTGTTTTTGTCCTCTAGTGGTAATATATTAGCTTTAGGAAATTCTTCCAAAAAGGATTTTTCATCTTCAGAAATGTTTTCGATATGGAACTCTGAATAGGTTTCTGGATAAACTAATGAAAAGAAGTATTCTGCAATATCATTTTTTATATCCATTTTGCCTCTTTTTTGAGCTAAAAATTTATTAAAATAGTATCATATTTTTTATGTATAAATAGTGCATAAATTATATATATTACTTGTAAATCCAGTATCGAACTAATATATAAAATATACACAGAGGCTATCAACAAACAAATTAATACAAGAAATATTTTATTTTTGCTTCACTACCCTTTATTTCAGAAGGAATAGGGCAGTGATATTTTTCTGTATTCTATAAAATTTTTAAAATACAACCCAACAAAAAGATCATGATGGATTTATTTGTGAGGCGGATTTTCTAGTATTTTTATGTTAATAATCTTATCGTTAGGGGAAATAGAATCCAATATCTTCAAACTTTCTTTATCATTAGGTGAAATTCTTCCAAATACGGTATGTTCGCCATCAAGATGGGGAAGTTCCACAAAGCAGAGAAAAAATTGACTCCCGCCAGTGTCTCTTCCAGCGTGAGCCATAGAAATAGACCCTTTTTTATGTTTGTTGGGATTGTTGCTTAATTCGCATTTGATACGGTAACCTGGTCCTCCAGTTCCAGTTCCATGCGGGCAACCTCCTTGTGCTACAAATCCATCAATAACACGATGAAAAATCAATCCATCATAAAAACCATTTTTTGATAAATTTGCAAAATTCATCACTGTTTGGGGGGCATCTTCAGGAAATAATTTTATCAACATATCTCCTTTTTGGGTCGATATTATAGCGTATTGAAGCTTTTGGAGTTCTTCTTGTTTGATGTCGTATGTTTTTAATTCTTCCATAATGTTTCCTTTTTTTGGGTTTAAATTAAATAAAACACAAATTCTACCGATTTTAGACTATCAAGTCTATTAAGTTGGCAAAAATAGTTTTCAAGGAAGCGGATAAACAAGATGTATAAAAGAATATTTTCATTTTTGGCTTGTTTTGTTTTTTTAGCAAATGCTTTTGTGTTTGCTTCAGAAGATGTACTTGAAGATGAAGAATCCACAAACTTGGAAGGACGTTTTCAAAAAACACAGTTTGATTCTTTGGATTCTTTCAAATGGGTTTATGGTACAGCTGTAATCACCGCTTATTTCAAAGATGGAAGCTTTAAGCAAGGGTTTGCACTATTGTTGCAAAATGGTCTCTATTTAACATCTTCTCAGCTTACTTATCATTTAGGTTTATATCCTCAAAAAATTGTTGCAAAAATGCAAGATGACAGTGCAGATCCACTCATCTGTGTTGCCGAGCTTCAGCTCAAAGCTATGGATAGCAATAAAGGTCTATCATTGCTCAAAACATCTGCTTTTACTGATGATTATTGTAATGTCAGAACTGAAAGCTATTATCATAAACGCATATATGATAAATATGCACAAAAAATATTTTCTAAAAAGCCTACAAAAGATCTTATTCAAAATGGTTTGTATTTCCCGGTCATTAAAGAAGCTGATACTTTTGGCGTACAGAGGACTTATCCTATTAGAGAAGAGACTTATTATAACGAAAAGCTAGAAAAAGAAGTTTCTTATGGTTATTCATTGCCTTTTAATTCTTATGAAAAATTTACATTTGGAAAACCATATTTTGATAAAAACGGAGATTTTTTAGGAATTTTTAGCATTATTGAAGATTCCTATTTGCCTGTTTTGATAAAAAAAGAAATTGTACAGCAATTTATCTGTGAAACAGAAGAAAAAAAGATTCTCAAAGGTGAAATTTCAGATAGCGTTTGCAAAAATGCTACTTATAACTCAAGCTCCCCTACCAAAATAGCAAACAACATCCAAAAATAAAAACAAGCTAAATCAGTTAAAAATAAAATCACAAAATATTTTTTTTGATAACAATGCAGATAATTGATTTAATTTAAAATAAATTCAAATTCCGATCGAGCGGATTTGAAAATAAACACGACTCAAAATTTCACTGATTTTATCAATATTTTGAATTTCTGCATAACTTATGCTTACAAGCTCCCTTGCTTGAGATTCGCTATAACCCATTTCTTGAAGCACAAATGAAGGTTTTGAAAAGCCAAATAAACATTCCTGACCGTTGATAGCATGAATATCTTCAATTAATAAATTCTGCAGAAATACCCTAGCTTTGATAGAGTGAAACCTTAGCGGAAGTGCATTAGGAAGAGTATATTCTAGCGGTGCAAATAGGGATAGATTTTCTTTTAAGATTGTTTTTAGCTTCTCATAAAAGATGGTTTTTGTATCTTCTGTGATGTTTATGGTAGGATTTTTGATAGCATGAAGTAATGCATCAAAAAGTTTTATATTACCTAGAGTGTCACAAAGTAATTCAGGGTCAAAAAAATCCTTTGTGATTGAAACGCCATTTCCCCTTAAAATACCTAAAGATTCGGAGTTGAGTAAAAAAATTGTGTTTTTATCTAGTATTTTTGGGATGGGTATCATCGAGCTTTGTGCATAAGATATATCTATGATGAGTATAAAATCTTTAAGTTTTTCTTGTAATATTTTTGAGATAGTGCTGATGTCATTGATTGTTAGTATGTCTTGATTTATAAAAGGAATGATAAAGCAATTGCAGTTTTGATGGATTGCCTCGTTGATGGATTTGATTTCTAATACTCCACTTTTAGGATTAATGATCAGTTTTTTTGGCTTCTTTTGGAGATGCTTACTTGCTTGGTTTGCTTGTTGGTGATTGGAGATGGCATAGGCGATTTGATGGGACTTTGAGATTTGGGAGAACAATGTAAACCAATCACAAAAGCCAAAACCAAAAGAATTTACAGAATTCCCTCCAAATATTTGAGCGAGTTCTTTTGCTTTTTGTTTTAAATTTGTATTTTCTTGAGGAATGATGGGCGAGATATTGGGATGAGAATAATCCATTAGGATTTGATTAGATTTTGAGTTCAGGGGGTAGTTTTGTAAAAAATCCAGTCTCATTTGCTATCTTTGTACTTGAAGGTGCGTTTGCCTTGCGTGTTTGTAATATCTTCAAAATGATCCAAATAGTCCAAATAAGCTATC
Organism: Helicobacter cappadocius; assembly: GCF_030688855.1. Lineage (GTDB taxonomy): Bacteria > Campylobacterota > Campylobacteria > Campylobacterales > Helicobacteraceae > Helicobacter_J > Helicobacter_J cappadocius. Next base: position 24,660 of record NZ_JAUYZK010000005.1, read on the forward strand.
AAATACTTGCGACTCAAACCTATTTTTTCTTTTAAGATAAAAATATCTATATAGCCATTTTCTTTAATAAGCTGACGTAATGTTTTTTGAATATCAGTTAATGTGTCAGTGCCAATGAAGAGATTGTGTTGAAGACGAACAATTTTTTGAGCTTTACTCAGAGCTTTTAAGGCATTATCCCCGCTCTTTCTATCAATGTCAAGTTCATTATAAATATCATAAGGTGCTGATGGAGAGTATCCTTGTGATATTATTTTATTATAAAGTGTTTCTTCTAGGTATTGTGAAATATTTTTAATATTGTTCTGCCTAGATAAATAAAACCCTTCTTTTTTGTATATCTTTCCTTCGTCCAACAATTCATCTAGTGCATTTTGCGTGATCATTAAAGAAGCCCATTTGAATTTTACATTCAGACTTGAAGCAGAAAGGAGAGCATTTTTGTTTTTGGCAAAAATTTTTAAGATTTCTTCTTTTATAATTTTTAATGTATCAGGATGGTAGATAATAAGATTTTTTTCGTCTAAAAATAATTGAGGAAGGGATTTTGCGATTTTGAGTGCTTCTGCATGGGTTAGATTGAAACGTTGCATAGAACTAACTAGACCAAATCCTTTTTTATGCACATAACAACAAAGTAAAAAGGCATTTTGAAAATCTTTTTTTGATATATAATCTAAATAAAGCAGTTTTTGCTTTTTTTTCATTGGGTCTGTGATAGGGCAGAGAATTTTTCCTCCAGCGATGGTATCTTCAGAATTTCTTAAAATAAATCTTTCTCCAAAAATCCCAAAGATTTTTTCTTCGGTTTTTATGGTTGCAAAGCAATAATCCTGATCTTCTGTTGGAGTGTTTAGCAGATGGATTCTTGCACTGCATTTTTTTGATCCAATAAAAAAATGCACATTGCTATTATGTGTAGAGACTATATTTTTAAGGGGATAAATCACCACATCAAATTCATCAAATCCGCGCAAATAACCTTTTTTGCTCAGTAAGTATCCTCGTTTTAGACTAGATGAATTTATCGAACGTAGATTAAAGGCAATTCTCTGTCCTGCTCTAGCCTCTTCTAGTTCGGTATTGTGGTTTTTGATTGTTTTGATATTCGCTTCACTATTTAGTTCGCAAATATATAGTTTTTCTTCTCGTTTTATCATTCCACTTAGGATGGTTCCACTTAGGATGGTTCCTTTTCCTGAAATACTAAATACTCTATCAATATAATATCGGAACAACGATTCATCTTCTTTTTTGCGTGGTTGTGTGATTGTTAATAGTTCTAGTAGGTGATAATGAGTGTTTTTGTTATAAATACTAAATGTTGAAATCATTTTGAGTTTTATGTGTTTGAGCTTAGAAAATAATTCATTAATTTGTTTTTTCAGATCAACAAATTCTGTATTTGGAGGGTATAAATCTACTTTAGTGATGATGCAAATCGCCTCTTTAATTCCTAATATATCAGCGATTTGAAGGTGTTCTAGGGTTTGAGGCATTATTCCATCATTACAAGCAATCACTAGCAATAAAATATCGATTCCAAAAGCTCCTGCAATCATATTTTTAATAAGTCTTTCGTGTCCTGGCACATCAATAAATGAAATATTTTTTCCATTTGGTGCAGAAGGTGTTGGTGGCAATACGAGATTGGAAAAACTAATATCTAAGGTGATACCTCTTTGTTTTTCATCTTCTCTTTGATCTCCATCAAAACCATTGAGGGATTTTATCAAGCTCGTTTTGCCATGATCAATATGTCCAGCTAAGCCTACGATGAGATTATTTTCCATATTCACTATCGATTTGTAGAAAAATATTTTGGATTTTTTTGAAGGCAGTAGGCGAAATACATCGCACATCTAATAGGATTTCATCATTTTGTACTCTGGCAACCAGACCTTTTTGACGTATTTCTTCATTTAGGGTTTGTGTTTTTATGTTTCTATGATGAAGTGCTATGCCATAAGATGGAAATTCTTCTTGTGGCAAACTTCCAGCACCTGCTTTTGAAAATAATGAAATGATACGGCATTGAAGGTTTGAAATATCTTTTAGTAACTCTAAAAGAGTTTGAGATTTATTGATGAGTTCTTCTTTTGACTGCTTGAACATGGCGATTGTAGGAATAGCTTTTAGATTATTTTGCAAATATGCTCTAAGGGTAGCTTCTAGTGCAAAGATTGTAAATTTATCTACACGAAGAGCTCGTAAGAGATGATTTTTTTTCAGCTTATCTATCAAATCTTTTTTTCCAAATATAATCCCTGCTTGTGGTCCTCCTAAGAGTTTATCCCCACTAAAACTTACTAGACTAGGCTTATTTTTGGAAATATCTATCAAAGAAGGCTCATTTTTTGTTGGAATACCATTAATGTATCCACTTCCTACATCGTAGTAATCGATCAGATTATGATCCTTAGCTAGTTTTGATAGCTCTTCAAATTCTATTTGTTGAGTAAAGCCAATTTGTTTAAAATTACTTTGATGAATTTTTATTATCATAGAGCTTTCTTCGCAGATCGCATTTTTGTAGTCGATTAAATGTGTCTTATTTGTGCTACCAATTTCTTTTAGTATTCCTCCTGCTGAGGAAATGACTTCAGGTATGCGAAAACTCCCTCCAATTTCTATGAGTTCTCCACGTGATATGATGACCTCTTTTTCTTTGGCAAAAGTATTGACGATAAGTAAAACTGCACTCGCGTTATTATTAACCACGATAGAATCTTCACAATCAAAAATAGCAGAAATAAGCTTTGAAATATGCTGGTATCTCTCGCCCCTTTGACCTTTTTGTAAATCGTATTCTAAGTTATTATATTCACAGAGCAGGGGGGTAATCTCTTCTAGTAGTTCGCGTGAAAAAATACTTCTACCCAAGTTTGTTTGCGTGATAACACCTGTTGCGTTTATGAGTGTACGCAGATTAGAAGATAGAGTATCTTTATAGATGAGTGCTATTTCATTAACAATGGCTTCATAGCATGGTATTTGTATTCCATTGATAGCATCTTGACGAAGTTTTTCTATATGAGATTGAGTGATTTTTTTTAACAATAACATATTGTGATAAGAAAATATCTTCTCTTTGAGGATTTTATCTGTTTTAGGAAGTTTGGATAATAACTCTCTCAAAAAACCCCTTTTAAGCGATTTTAAATCGATATGATTATATGATAATGTTGTTTAAAACGCTATAAAATAATTTTATAAATGGGGGGCAAGTATAACTGGTGTATGCCTTGGGCTTCAAACCCATAGAGTGTCTAGGTGTCTAGATGCTGGGGAGTTCGATTCTTCCGCCCTCTCGCTTTTATTCTATAATAATTCTTTTTATGATATTTAAACTCTCATTTTTACACAAAAAAATATGCTAAATACAAACATGTTAGTAATTGTATATATAAATGAAAATATTAATTTATTTAATCAAAGAATCAACCATTAATATTGGATAAATCCCATGAGATATTCGATTTGTTTATAATAAAGTTAAGATTTATGATATAATTGGACATGAAAAAAATAACGATTACAATCAAGGAATCCTATGAAAGATATAATACACATAACTGCAATAACTTCGTAAATAACTCACAACTCATCAGAGGGTGAAAACAACCATCTCTTCTTGTCTTTTTGTGTGCTGCATATTTATAGTAAGGTAAGCCTACTTGGTTGCCATATTTGAAAATTGCATGTAGTTTGGAACTTTTTACAATATTTTAATACAGCATAGAAAGCTTATAGGTGTTATGGTGTTTTTCTCACTCTAGTCTTAAGTAAGCCCCGTTAGCACCCAACTTAGTTGTCATTATTTTTCGCAGAATAATGGGGAGGGGCAATTAACAATAACTAAAATTTAGAGTTTAATAAACATACTAGATGTCAAAGTCCAATTTTGTGATATTTTTTGTATAGATATTTCCAAAAAAAACAAACCATAATCAAAAAAATTTGATTATGGTTTAGAATAAATCTTCTCATCAAGGGTTTATTTCAAAGGAATGATCGATCGATACTGTGATAATCTTTTAAGCATTTTTGTAAGAGTTCGGTATTATTTTAAACTACTTGTCAAGCCATTTTAATATTTCAGATTTTATGTTGTTTTGTTGCAAGATTTGCGAATGGATAATGGGTTTGGAAAAGAGATTTTTTATAGAATCTGGGATTTTAAGTTGTTTTTGCTCACACATAAATGTGATGGCCTCTTTGTCGTTTAGCCGTTTGCTAAAAATAGCTTCTATTACATTTGGTGCAAACTTTGTCCATTCGGCAGTAGAACATATCACAGTAGGGGTATTCTTGCAAAATTCATCTACTCCTTTTAGCGTTGTGGCTGTGTGAGGATCTAGCAAATACCCCATATCAAAGGATTTTTTTATATATTCTAAACATTCTCTGTCACTACAAAATGTCGCTGAAAAATAAGTTTGTAATTTTTCTAGCTCATCAGGAAGAAGTTCATAAGAGAAATATTGCTCAAGATTATTCATTAGCTCATAGGTACGTTTTGATCCAAAAAGTGCAAACAATACTCTTTCTACATTTGAGCTTTTGAGAATATCCATCGCTGGAGAATAACTTTTGATAAGGGTCTTGTCTTTAATATTGTAGATACCTGTTTGAATGAATTCTGTTAAAATGTTGTTAGGATTTGAAGAAATGATAATTTTTTTGATAGGCAAACCCATTTTTTTTGCATAAAAAGCCCCAAGTGCATTTCCAAAATTTCCACTTGGAATGATGATATAAATTTCCTCTCCAAACTTAATTTGAGTATTTTTTACTAAATTGAGATAACCCCATATGTGATAGATAATTTGAAAGGCAATTCGTCCAAAATTCACAGAATTTGCAGCAGATAAATAGATGCTTTTTTTTTCTAATTTTGTTTTAAAATCCTCATCTGATAGGAGATTTTTGAGTGTGCTTTGTGCATCATCAAAATTTCCATTTATTCCGAATATTTTTAGATTTTTTGCATTTTGTGTAATCATTTGAAGTTCTTGCACATCGCTAGTCCCACCTTTTGGATACAGGCAAACTACACAGATGTTGTCTTGGTTGGCAAAGCTTTGTAATGTTGCAGGACCTGTATCGCCACTTGTAGCAGCGAGTATAAGGTATTTTTTATTTTTCTTCTTTGCAAGATTGGAAAAAATAACTCCAAACGGTTGCAATGCCATATCTTTGAATGCCCTTGTAGGACCGTGATATAACTCTTGAGAATAGAGATTTTCTTTTATTTGCACCAAAGGAGCAGGATTTTTAGGATTGTCAAAATTTTCATAGCTATGGAGGGCTTGTTTTAAAACATCACGATCTAAAGAAAATCCTAACTCAGAAAAAATTGCTTCAGTAAGTTCGTTATATTGGAGATCTGTAAATTCTTCAAAATTTATTTTAGGGATATTTTCAAGCGTATAAAGTCCTCCTAATGGGGCACTTGGATTTAAGATTGCCTCTTGAAAGTCTATTTTCTTGATCTGGTTGTCAGTGTTTGAGCGAGTTTGAGTAAAAACATTCATAAAAATCCTTGTTAAATATTTATATGTAATGGGATTATAATATTTTTGTGATAAAGTATAGTAGATTTTGATGAACTTTATAGAGGTAGAAAATGGATTTTGAATATAAACTAATGATGTTTGGTTTTTCAGCTTTGTGTGAAGATATGGAGGAAGTCCAGCAAAGATTAAGGCAAATACCTATTGAAAGGGCATTAGCTGAAACAATCGAACAGTGTTATTTGATTGATTTAAAAAGTGGCGAAAAATTTGATATAACTTACAATGAAAAGGGATTTTATATCAAAAATTAGGAGCAAAAATGAGCAATACACTTTTTTCAAATTGGAAAATCAAGAATCTTGAGATTAAAAATCGGGTCGTGATGGCTCCAATGGATCAATATAGTGCCACCCCTGATGGAAAGGTAACACAATGGCATTATCAACATTATTTGAGTAGAGCTATCGGTCAAGTAGGGCTAATTATAGTAGAGTGTAGTGCTATTTCTAAGGATGGAAGAATATCAGATCAGGATTTAGGTATATGGTCTGATGAACATATAGAAGGATTGAGATCGATTGCACAAGCTTCTCATCAGTATGGTTCAAAGATAATTATTCAAATAGGGCATTCAGGAAGAAAATGCGAATGTTCTGCAGGGGAAATTATTGCACCTTCAAGTATTCCTTTTTCTGAAAAATCTAAAATACCAAGAGAGATGAATATTGAAGATATTAAAACCATCATAGAAGACTTTAAACAAGCAGGAATTCGAGCTCTAAAAGCAGGTTTTGACGGTATTGAGGTGCATGGTGCACACGGCTATCTCATCAGTGAATTTTTATCCCCACTTGCCAATACTAGAAGTGATGAATACGGTAAAGATAGATCGAGATTCCTAAAAGAGATATTAGAAGCTCTAAGATCGGTTTTGCCTCAGGATTTTTTGATATCTCTAAGAATTTCAGCTAGAGACTATCATCAAAATGGAAATGACATAGAAGATTTTGTGTCTTTGCTAAAACCTATCAAGCATCTTTTTGATGTACTAAATGTTAGTACAGGGGGCGTTGTTGAGGCTGATATTAAAGTTTATTGGGGATATCAAATAGAGTGTGCTAGGATACTTAGGGAAAAATTGTCCATGCCTTGCATAGGTGGAGGATTTATTAGAGATGCTTTAATGGCAAATAAGCTTATTACATCCGATGTGGTTGATGGTGTATTTTTGGCTAGAGAGCTACTTATTAATCCATATTGGCCAATTCAAGCTGCTCTTGAGTTGAAGCAAAAGATTGATTTACCTAGTCAATATGAACGTGGAAAATATCTTTATTATTAGTTTTGACAAAAATAAATATTGATAGGTGGATTCTTGGCTTTTGAAATAATTGACAAAAACTACAACCTTGAAGACTATAATTTGATAAAAATTTTTCAAGGTATAAGATGAAAAAATATTTTGTTTGCTTGTTTTTGCTTTTTGCTACTGTGTGCGTGGCTGATAACTGGCGAGATCTTAATGAATTGCACAAGGATCTTAAAAATGTTGGGCTAGATGATGTTCAGGAAAAGGCTGTAAAAAAACTTTTTAAACAATATCACCATCAACTTAAAGATTGGTGGAAGGCAAATGGCCAAACAGATGCCTTAATAATGAGATTTTTTTCTCAAGAGGGGTTTAATATCGAAGAGATAAAAAATAAGCTCAATAATATACATCACAAAAAAATCAAACTCGATTTGGATTTTTTACAGGAATTGCACTCTATCTTGAATGAAGAACAAAGATGTAAAATATCCAAAGAATTTGGAGAAGATGACTAAAAAAAGGATTGAAAATGGGAAAACTACTGCTAATAGAAGACGATTTAGAAATGCAAGGCTTGATAAAAACCTATTTAGAACAAGCAAGGTTTGATGTATTGGCTACTGATTTGCCAAGCAAGGCAATGGAGTTAATGAAAGAAAATCAAGGAGGCATTGATTTGGTGATTTTAGATCTGACTTTGCCTGAAATGGATGGCTTTGATCTGTGTAAGAAAATTCGCGCCATTTCGCAAGTCCCCATTATTATTTCTACAGCAAGAGGAGATATTTATAATAAAATTCAAGGATTCGAAAAGGGGGCAGATGATTATCTCGCAAAACCTTATGAACCTGCAGAATTAATAGCTAGAATTAATGCAATGCTCAGGAGATTCAAGCCCAAGGAGATGGTTTTTGATAATTTGGTTATTAGTATTGAAAAAAGAGAGGCAAAACTCAATAATCAAGTCCTTGATCTAACTAATACAGAATTTGATATTTTAGTTTTTTTGATAGAAAATAGACTTCATCCAATCTCAAGAGAGGCAATCGCTAACACTATAAATGCAATTCATGAGGACAGCTTGTTAAGAAGTATCGATACTCACGTTAGAAACCTTAGAGTTAAGCTCAATGATAACGCCAAAGAGCCTAAATTTATTCAGTCTGTTTGGGGGATAGGGTATAAGTTTTGTTTATAACGAGCTTAAGGGTTAAATTCAGCATTTTTTTTGGAATGGCTTTTTTGTTTGTTATGGCATTATGGTACCAGAGTGACAAAATTATCACCGAAAAGCAAAATGAAAGGGCAAAAAACGAGACAATGCTTTTTATTCAAAGCATTTTACCTAATTATACGACTGGAAATATCAATGCTGTAACACTTGCTATGAAAAAATTTGGATACATTCGTTTGATTGCTATGCCAAGAAATTATAAAATCATTGATTCAAGAAATGATGATATGTTAGGAGTGAAAATTTTTAGAACAAAAACAACAATAGGTTTTAGTGTGAATTATTTTGGAGATAATTTTATCGTGGCTAAAGATATTGAATCAGATTTTTGGGAAGAAAATAGATTAAAGGTATTTTTCTTTCCCATTATGTTTATTTTAGGTGTTTTATATGTTATTTCTTTTACTCTGCTCAATCCTTTAAATAAGCTTGGATACGCGATTAAGGAGTTTGCAAAAGGAAAATATGATAGAGATTTGAAAACTAACAGGAAAGATGAAATTGGAGATTTGATTCGTGCATTTAACTTTATGGGCGAAAAGATTTTTAAAATGCTAAAAAGTAGAGAGCTTATTTTGAGGAACATTGGACATGAGCTCAAAACACCTTTGGCAAAAATGAAGCTTATTTTAGCACTGGAGAAAAACAAAACACAAGAGTTTAAAAAACTCGAGCGTTATGTCGGCGATATGCAAAAGATATCTGATAATATGCTAGAGTTTGAACGTGTTAATAGTGGAAACATCGTCATCACAAGTGAAGAATTTTTGAGCGAGACCCTGATATTTGAGGCATTATCAAGCTTTTTTGATGAAGAGAGTAATATTTCTGTAAATTTTGGTAAGAATTTTAGTATTTCTGGAGATTTGCGTCTTTTGTCGGTGGCATTAAAAAATCTTGTAGAAAATGGGCTGAAGTATAGTAAAGATGGTAGAGTGTATATTGAATCTATTGAAAATAGAATTATTGTGAAAAATAAAGGTGATAGGCTTGAACATGATATTAATTACTATTTAGAACCTTTTTGTAGAGATTCTTCACATAGTGCGGTGAGTGGTCATGGACTAGGACTTTCTATCGTGAGTGAGATTTTATTTTTGCATCACTATAGACTTGAATATAGTTATGAAAATGATTGCCATATATTCAGTTTGGAATTTTAGACCATCATTTTTTAATCAATAAAAGTTATAATTCAGTCTATTAGAAGAAAAAACATTGTAAAGTTAGGAAAATTATTATTATATCCCTTCTTGTATTAAGGAAAAAATTTGCGATTAGTAAATATTACTTTTAAAGACAAAGCACAGTTAGAGAGTGATTTAAGGCTCTATCAGATAGGATTAGACACTAAAGAAAAGTATTTTATACAAATCTTTGGTTCTTTGGGACGTGAAATTTCTGAATATTTGATTGACACACTTAATCAGTTACTTCCAGGATGTGAGATTCTAGTTGCTTCTAGTTCTCATCAGATCATGGATGCTAAGGTATCTAAGGATGATATCGTATTGGGAATTTCTTGCTTTTTGCACTCAACTATTAGAACAGCACATTTTTCAAGCGATGTTCCCGAAAAGAAGATGGCAGAAGAGCTTGTTTCTTCTTTTACATCTAATACAAAGCTTTTGATTGTTTTTATCGAGTATTTTAGTGTCTCTGGAGAAGAGTTTTTAAATGAAATATATCGTCTTGCTCCGCAAATCATAGTCTCTGGGGGTAAAGCAACAGGTAGTGGATCTAGGGGTGTTAGAACTCTTGTTGGGGATACAAAAGGTATTTATCTTAATGGAATTGTTTGTGCCGTGATTGATTCAGAGATTTTGAATGTTCAAAATAGCTATAGTTTTGGTTGGCGTCCTATAGGACTTGCTCTTGAGGTTACCAAATCTCATAAAAATGTCGTATATGAGATAAATCACACACCTATTAAGGAAATTTATAAGCGATATTTTGGAGATGATATTTTTAAAACAGTTGAACAAGATGGCTGGAATTTTCCTTTTGTATTTGAAAATACAGATGGAAACATGGTAGGTAGGGTTTTGGACAAAGTCCTAGATGATGGTGGTATTGCATTTTTGGGAAATATTCCTGAGGGCAGTAGAGTAAGTTTTTCTTTTGGGTTATTAGAAAATGTCAAAAGAGATCTTTTTGCTGAGAATGAAAAATGTCCGCGTAGAACCCAAGCTATCTATATGTATTCTTGTATTGGAAGGGTATTATTCTTAGGACTTGATGGAATTAATGATTTGTTGGATATTTCTAGTGACGCTGATGCAGTTTGTGGATTTTTTACCTATGGTGAGGTTTATCATTTTAATTCAGAAAATGCTATCTTGAATCTCACAAATACTCGAGTATTGCTTAGTGAAGATAAGTTTGATTTTAGACCTAGAGAAAGCTATTTAGAATTCAATCAGAATAAAGAATCAAGAATCTTAAATGCAATGACCCATTTACTTCAGGTTACTTCTAAAGAACTAGACGCCACAACCAAATCGCTCAAAAGTTATCGAGATATGGTAGATGAGGCAATCCATCATAATATTATCGATAGAGATCTTAATATTACTTATACTAATGAAAAAATGCGTAATATCACAGGTTATACAAAAGAGCAAATCATTGGAAAAAATGTTCTTGATGTTTTAAATGCTGAAATGAAAGATTATGTCCTTAATGAAGTCGTACCCACCCTTAGGAAAAAAGGTGTTTGGAGTGGTAAAATGAGCCATATTAAGGCAGATGGAAGCTTGTTTTATGTAAATACTATTATCAAGGCAGTTTTTGACAGCAATGGAGAAGTTTCTTCGTATATTGTAGGTGAGATTGATAGAACTGATGAGGAGCTCAATCAAAGACAGCTTGAAAAAGATATTAAATTTTTGCAGTATTCAGATGACGAAAAACGTTATCTATTGAAGCAGTATGAAGAACTTATTGATAGAAATCAAAGTCTTTTTAGATTAGATCTGAATCGAAATTTTACTTATGCGAACTCTACTTTTTTAAGCATCTCAGGTTTTAAACTAGCAGATATTATAGGTAAAAATATTTATGAGTTTTTAGATGATGAACAAAAACATCAGTTTATGCAAATTGGTAAAGCTCTCAATGAAAAAGGTGTCTATAAAGGTATCATTAGACATACTCGTTATGATGGCACTCATTTTTATGTTAATAGTGTTGGGGTTTATATTAAAGATCTTGATGGAAAACCTATTGAAATTATGGCAGTGGGAACAGATATTACCAAGATTGTCGAGTCGCAACAAGAAATAGAAAATGTTCAAAAAGATGTTATTATCGCGATGGGAACTATTTGTGAGGGTAAAAGTAGAGAAACGGGCAATCATATCAAAAGAGTAGCAAAATATTCTAGCCTTCTTGCAAAACTTTATGGATGCTCTCAAGAAGAACAATCTTTAATAGAGATTGCTTCTCCAATGCATGATATAGGGAAAATAGGTATTCCAGATGCTATTTTAAATAAGCCTGGAAAACTCACTCCAGAAGAATTTGAAGTGATGAAAACACATACTACATTAGGTTTTGAAATGCTTAAAGGTTCTAATCGTATCATTCTGGAAACTTCTGCACAGATTGCAAAAACTCATCATGAATGGTGGTCAGGAGGTGGATATCCATGCAATCTAAAGGGCGATGAAATACCTCTTTTTGGAAGAATCACAGCTGTGGCAGATGTTTTTGATGCTATTGGAAATGATAGATGTTACAAGAAGGCTTGGCCTCTTCCTGAGGTTATAGAACATATAAGAAGTCTCAAAGGCAAACAATTTCAACCTGAACTTGTAGATTTGTTTTTGGAACATATAGACGAGTTTTTGGTTATTAGCGAGAAATACAAGGATTAGATATATGAAGGTTTTTTTGCGTTTTTGGATCAAAAAAGAGGATAAGAATTTTTTGGGAAAAGGCAAAATTGAGTTACTTGAGCAGATCAAAGCAACGGGTTCTATATCAAAAGCAGCAAAAAAAATGAAAATGAGCTACAAGGCTGCTTGGGATGATATTGATAGTATGAATCATCTATCAGAAAATACTCTAGTACAGAGTGTTAGTGGTGGCAGAGGAGGTGGGGGAACTATTATCACTGCAGAAGCTGAGAGAGTGATTACGATTTTTAAAAGATTTGAAGCTTTGATGAATAAAATTGAGTCAAAACTAGGGGACTCTCAAAATTTTGATGAATTTGAGAAAAAATTATCTTATTTGGAGACCAACTTTCCTCTTTAGATCATCGTTATATATAAATATATATAATGTATAAAAAACAAGGAGTTTTGTGATGAAAAAGATAATTTTGTGTTCGATCTTAGTGCTAGGGATGTTGTTTGCAAAAGAGGCAAATATAGCAGCAGCTGCGAATTTACAATATGTTTTACAAGAGATTTCTAAAGAGTTTTTACTTACGCATAAAAACGATAAGCTTAACATTAGTTACTCTTCTTCAGGAAAGGCTTATGCCCAGATATCTCAATCAGCACCAGTTGATCTATTTGTTTCTGCAGATGAGGAGTTTCCACAAAAACTCTATATGGAAAAAAAAACTCTCGATAAACCACAAATTTATGCACAAGGTGTGCTGGTGTTATGGAGTGCGAATCCAAAAATAAAAATCCATACTTTAGAAGATTTAGATCAAAAAGATATTTTTCATATAGCTATTCCAAATCCAGAACTTGCACCCTATGGAAGGGCAGCAAAGGAAGTTTTACAAAAAACAAAACTTTATGATTTGGTAAAATCTAAACTCATCAATGCAAGTTCAATATCACAAGCTCATCAGTTTGTTTCTAGCGGAAATGCTGAGGTTGGATTTGGAGCGTTATCTTTGATAGATAAAAAAGATAAAAAAATAAGTTATATTATCGTGGATAAATCTTTTTATGCTCCTATAAATCAGGCCTTAGTATTGACAAACTATGGCAAAAATAACTCTTTAGCAAAGGAATTTAAGGAATTTATCTTAAGCACTAAGGCAAAAAAAATATTTCAGAAATATGGCTATATTGTAAATGAATAAAATCCCCTGCACTATTAGTGAGATTGTTTCTGATGAATATATAACATTGGTATTTATGCACTTTAAGGAGCATTGTTTTGTATCAATGCTCCTTAAAAATGATGGTCTTAAAATAGGGATGAAAGTAAATGCTGTTTTTAAAGAAAGTGAAGTGATGATTTGCGATTATTCTTATTCGAAAATCAGTGCTAGAAATCGATTTGTCTCAAGAGTGTTTAGTGTGGAAAAAACTGATACCATTGCACGTGTTGTCTTTGAGTTTGAAAGAGTAAAAATCTCTTCTTTGGTAACCATACAGGCCTGTGAAGATTTAGAAATCTCAGAAGGAAAGCTTTTTGGATGGTTTGTAAAGTCCTCAGAAGTGATGCTTGAATATGTTTGATGTGGAGTTTTGGCAAACAATTCGTTTGAGTCTTATGTTGGCTTTTTTTACAACATTGATTTTATTACCCATTGGAATTTTTGTAGGTAATTATCTTGCTTTTGGTAGGGGTATTTTGAAGATCGTTTTAGAAACTCTTACTTGGATGCCATTAGTATTACCCCCTACGGTTTTGGGATTTTATTTGCTTTTGGCTTTTTCTCCAAATCATTTTTTTGGGGCATTTTTGCAAGATAGATTTGGTATAAAATTGGTTTTTAGTTTTTATGGATTAATTATAGGGAGCGTGATTTTTTCTTTGCCATTTATGATAAATCCTATCAAAAATGCCTTATCTTCACTGCCTTTATCATTAAAAGAAGCGAGTTATACGCTTGGAAAGGGGAGATTTTACACACTCTTTTTTGTACTTTTACCAAATATTAAATCTAGCATTTTAATGGCGATGGTGACTACCTTTGCTCATACTATTGGAGAATTTGGGGTTGTGATGATGATAGGAGGGGATATTCCTGGTGTTACAAGGGTAGTGAGTATCGCTATTTATACTCAATCAGAAGCGACTAATTATGCTATTGCCAATCAATATGCCTTGTGTCTTTGTATTATTAGTTTTGTATTGCTCTTTTTGGTATTGTTTATTAACGCAAGATCAAACAATAAGGGCATTATATGATTGAGCTTCAAGTACAAAAACATCTTTATGGTGTCAAAGGAGAGTTTGTTTTAGAGCTTGACATAAGAGTTCCTATAGGTAGATTTGTATCTATTTTTGGAAAATCAGGTGCGGGTAAAAGCACTATTTTAAGAATGTTAAGCGGATTACAAAAACCAGATAGTGGAAGGATTATGCTTGGAAATAAAGTCTTTTTTGATTCTGAAAAAAATATCAATCTTCCCATTAAAGACAGGAAAGTGGGGTTTGTATTTCAAGACTACGCACTTTTTCCCCATCTGAATGTGTATAAAAATATTATTTTTGGCAACAATAAAGACAAAAATCGTATTGATGAAGTGATTTCTTTGATGGAATTAGAATCATTTTGTGATAAAAAAATATGCACCCTCTCTGGCGGTCAGGCTCAAAGAGTTGCTATAGCTAGAGCTTTTGTGAGTTCTCCAGAGGTTTTATTACTTGATGAACCTTTGAGTGCTTTGGATAGAGGGATGAAACACAAGATTCAAGAAGAACTCAAAAGTTTAAGTAAGCATTTTAATATCAGTAGTTTTTTTGTCAGTCACGATCTAGGGGAAGTTTTTAGGCTTTCAGATTATGTTATTTCCATCGAAGATGGCAAGATATTAAAATTTGGAACACCTCAAGAAGTATTTTTAAACCAAAAATATAGTGGCAAAATGCAAATAAACGGGGAAATCTTAAATATTACAAAAACAAATGTGGTTTGTATCGCAGATGTTCTTGTTGATCATTCTATTGTAAAAATAACTTTAGATCCGAGCGAAGCTAGGGAATTTAAGGTAGGTGATAGGGTTGTAATTATTGCTAAGGCATTCAACCCTTCTATGGTTTTATTATAAAATTGGCACGGCTTTTGCTTTAGCTAAGGAACATAATTTTTAAAAGGATGTTTTTATGACAAGAAGGTTATTTAATAATTCGGCTTTTTTAGCAGTAGCTGTAGGGTTGGCAGGATGCAATTCTATGATGAACCCCTCTTCGGATGATACAAGTCTGATACCTCCATCAGCGGTGTATCAGCCAGGTGGAATTCAAGCTCCTGTATATCCTCCAACAGGTTTTGCAAATCCTAATTTGAATGCAGGAAATAACATTGGTAGCAGACGTCCTGCTCCAGAGCCATTACCAGATACTAGATTTGATGATTCTAGTGACTCTATAGCAGCTCCAAAGAGTGATCCAATGATTCAAAACACTCCTGTGCTAACTCCGAGTAATGTAATTGAGCTAAGTGCAGTTGGAATGGGGGTGGCTCCAGAATCTACAATCTCTCCTTCACAAGCTTTGGCTTTGGCAAAACGAGCAGCGATTGTTGATGCTTATAGACAATTGGGTGAAAAAATGTATGGTATTCGTGTCAATGCTCAAGATACTGTTAGAGATATGGTGTTACAAAACTCCACAGTAAAAACAAAGGTTCAGGCTTTGATTCGAAATGCTGAAATCACAGAGACTGTTTATAAAGATGGTCTATGCCAAGTGAGTATGGAACTCAAACTTGATGGTAGAGTATGGTATCGTGCCTTAACAGGTGGTCGTGGTTAAAAATGTGCCTTCATAAAACATTCACAGGAAAACTTCCTCATATATTTTTGGGGATGTTTGCCTGTTTATTTCTAGTTTCCTGTGCGTCTTTGCAAAATTTTTTCTTGCCAAAAGACCCCGGTGAAACAACTTCCAAAAAATCTGAAAATATTCAAAAAGCTCCGCAATTCAAACTCGTATATATCAAAACAGCAATGTTTCGATTCTATGATTATGGGATTTTAGATATTGAACCCAAAGAAATTAAACTAGAACTTTTCAAGCTCGGCAAAAGCATAGGAAGCATTTCTGTAAAAAGAAAAGAAATCTGTTTTCTTAATGATTGTGCCCCAAAATGGCCAGCAGCGAAAAATTTCTTTGGCAAGGTGAGTTATGGAGATTTGTTTGATGATATTTTGTTATCAAAAGATATTTTTAATGGAATTGGCAAACAAATCATTGCTGGAGGGGGAATTGTGCAGAGGTTTCAAAAGAGTGGAGAGATTTTTTTCTATGAGCGAAAACCTGGACATACTCTTTTTAGAAACATGAGTACGGGAGTGACAATATCTATTGATGATTATGTTGATCCGAGCTTGGAATCTCAATAGTATTTTTTGATTTTGCGAAAGTTTTGACAATCTTTTTTTAAATTATTTGTATTTTTAGCAATCATTAGGTACAATAGAATATTTTAAGTTTGGTTGTATATTCAACTAATTGGACAGAGAATGACAAAAAAGATTTTGGGATTTTTGCTACTATCATCATCTTTTGCTTTTGCAAATGGATTTAAGATCCAAGAGCAGAGTCTTAATGGCACTGCACTCTCTTCTGCTTATGTCGCTGGAGCTAGAGGTGCAGATGCAAGTTATTACAACCCTGCAAATATGGGATTTACAAATGATTGGGGCGAAAATAAAAGTGAGTTCGAACTCGCCACTTCGCTCATTACCATACCTGGATTTAAGTTCAATGTACCTACAACCAATCAAGGTTTGTATTCTGAAACGAATTTGAAGTTTAATTCCACTATAGGTGGATTGATAAATAATCCCATCATTAAAGGGATATTGTCTTCTTTAGGCGATCTTGCAAAACCTATCAAGCTTTACCATACTTCGCCTGATCAGCAGGTAGTGCCTGGATCTACTGGAGATACGAATTTTATCCTTCCTAAGCTCTTTTATAAATCGCGCACTCATAATGGCTTTACCTTTGGGGCGAGTTTTATCGCTCCTTCGGGCTTAGCGATGAACTGGGTAGGTAAGGGGGGAGAGTTTCTCCAAGATGTATTTATTATGATGATAGAGTTCGCTCCTAGTGTGAGCTATACGATTGGGAATCGATTCTCTATAGGGTTCGCTCCTAGAATCCTTTACGCAATGGGAAGCTTTAATAATGTCGTGTATGTACCCCTAGATAAAAATAAAACCGGCATTTCGCTAGATCCTAGTCAAATAGCTAATCTCACTAATGATGAGGTCGCAGGACTGATACCTGAAAGTATAAAAAAACAAATAGGTCCTATTTTATCAAACTCTTTTGTTTCAACAATTGTGCCAAATCTTAAAATACCGGGTTGTACTGCTACAAATCCTATTGATTGTGTGAACTGGACATCTCTAATGAGCGGAGTTACCTCTGAAACCACCAATCTATTTGGTACTGCACAAGTGTATCAAAAATCTGATGGCAAGGCTCTTTCTGCAGGATATCGCGTAGCGGCTTCTTTGCGAGTGTTTGACAATGGAATGCTCTCTGTTGTGTATAACTCTCCAGTAAAATTCAATATGCAGGGAAATCTCTCTGCTACGACTTATATCGGCGGTGCCATAGGAGATGTGCTTACTACAGGAAATCTAAACATTGCTGTAACGATGCCTGAAATTTTAACCCTAGCTTACGCTCAAAACTTCTTTAAAAATCATCTACGTGTAGAAGGTGTGTATGAGCGAACCTTTTGGAGCAGGGGGAGCAAGTTTCTTGTAACACCTGACTTTGAAAATGCCACTTATAAAGGACTTAGTGGAATGGTGGCTAATACCAATGTTTTTAATAGCGACACACTCAAAGGAATGGTAGGACTTGCTGATTTTGCTGGAGTAATGAATATGGGTGCAGGATGGCGTGATACGAACACTTATCGATTAGGGGTTACTTATATGGGGAAATCTCTTCGCTTGATGGGTTCTTTGGCTTATGATGAAGCTCCAAGCCCGCAAGATAAAATTGGAATCCCAGATTCTGATGGATATATGGTGGGTGCAGGTGTGAAATACAATTTTAGAGGATTTGATTTGGGACTTGCCTATTCTGTAACTTTCAAGGATAATCGTAGAAGTATGTATCAATCTGATGGTTTAGGTCAGCTGAAAATTGCTACGATGAGTTTGGGTTACAGATGGTAGGAGAAAAAATGGGGCATATAATTGATGGGAAAAGCATTCTTATCACAGGAGGGACAGGAAGTTTTGGAAAGAAATTCGTTCAAACCATTCTAAAATTTCATAACCCTAAAAAAATTATTATCTATAGTCGTGATGAGCTTAAACAATATGAGATGGCACAGGTTTTTACAGATACAAGAATGCGTTATTTTATCGGTGATGTAAGAGATAAACATAGACTTCAAATAGCTCTTAGAGGAGTGGATATTTGTATTCATGCTGCAGCACTCAAGCATGTGCCTATCGCTGAATACAATCCGATGGAATGTATCAAAACTAATATTGAAGGTGCTAGTAATGTAATAGATGGATGCTTGGAAAATGGAGTGAGTTCTATTATTGCCCTAAGCACTGATAAAGCTGCCAATCCTATTAATCTCTATGGTGCGACAAAGCTTTGTAGCGATAAACTTTTTGTTACAGCTAATAATATCAAAGGGGCTCAGAATTCAAAATTTGGTGTTGTGCGATATGGTAATGTTGTAGGAAGTAGAGGAAGCGTGATACCCTTTTTCAAACATTTGATAAAAGAAGGTGCTAGAGAGATTCCTATTACCGATGAGCGTATGACACGTTTTTGGATCACTTTAGAAGATGGTGTAAAATTCGTGCTAGATTGCCTAGAGAGAATGCAGGGTGGAGAGATATTTGTGCCTAAGATCCCAAGTATGAAAATCACTGATTTGGCTCTTGCATTGGCTCCAAATATCCCTATGAAAGTGATTGGAATTAGACCTGGTGAAAAACTCCACGAAGTGATGATTCCAAAAGATGATTCACATTTGGCATTAGAATTTGACAATTTTTTTATTCTCACACCCACCATAAATTTTCAAACCCCCATTAATTATGCTAAAACATTGAAAAATGAGATAGGAAAAAGTGTTCAAGAAGGTTTTGAATACAGCAGTGATAAGAATGACAAATGGCTTAGTAAAGAAGAAATATTAAAAATGAGTGAGGTTGTTTCAGGATAAAATCTCAAGGAATGGGGTATTACAATGAAAGGTTTTGAAGCGATTATGCAGCAAATGGATTTGCTTAAAGACAAAAAGATATTATTGCTCGTTACGGGCTCAATCGCTGCTTACAAATCTATTGAACTCGCAAGTATGCTCAAAAAACTTGGAGCTTCTCTAAGAGTAGTGATGAGCGATGAGGCAAAAAAATTTATTTCACCACTTTCATTTGAAGCTATTATTCATACGCTAGTTTTGCACACTCAAAGTGAAGACTGGACACATCAGGACATAGAAATAGCTTGCAATCATATCTCTTATGCTACTTGGGCAGATGTGGCTATTTTGGCCCCTGCCACGGCCAATACCATCGCAAAAATAGCTTGTGGAGTGAGTGATAATCTTATTTTGAGCACATTACTAGCCTGTGATAAACCTAAGTTAATAGCTCCTGCAATGAACACAAAGATGTTTGAAGCTATTCAAACTCAAGATGCCATTCACAAACTTAAGGATTTGGGTTTTGAAATCATTGATCCTAGAGTTTCTATACTTGCTTGTGATACTTATGGAAAAGGTGCTATGGAAGAGATATTAGAGATTGTTTTTAGGATTCTTAGATCCATAGGACAGAACTCTTTTTGGAAGGATAAAGAAGTTATTATCACAGGAGGAGGGAGTATCGAAAGTATTGACTCTGTGAGATATATCTCAAATCATTCTAGCGGACTTCAGGCGAGTTATCTAGCTATTGCTCTTTATGTTTTAGGAGCTAGGGTGAGTCTTATTTCTTCGATTTTTCCTATTGAACTGCCTTCAAAAATAGAATGCTTAAAAGTAAAAACAGCAACTTCTTATCTACAAGCTATTGATGCTAAAACTCCTTCTAATGGACGAGCTTTTTTGTTTATGGCAGCTGCTATTAGCGACTATACTCCTTGTAATCCTTCGGATGCAAAACTAAAAAAAGACACAATAGGGGATTTTTGGGAGATACAATGTCAAAAAAATCTTGATATTCTCAAAGAAATCAACTCCCCAAATCTTTTTAAAATAGGCTTTAAGGCCGAATCTGACGAGAAAAATGCTATTTCTTGTGCAAAAAAACTTTTAAATTCTCCAGAGGATGGTGGCAAGGGCTGCGAAGTAGTGTGTTTGAATCTCATTGGAAAATATAATCCTTTTGGTTCTGAAGAGAATGAGATGATATTTTTCTCAAAAAATACAACTTATCATACGGGATTTAAAACCAAGCTCAATATCAGCTTTGAGATAGCTGATTTTGTTCAAAATCTCTTATGTTAGAACATGTCAAATCTCTAGCTCAACTTTCAAAAGTTGGCACGGAGATTAAAAATATTACCGAATTCAACGCCACATTGCCTATATTGCTCAAGGTACTTTCAAAAGCAAAAAATGGAGAATTTTTGCTAAAAATGGGCAATACGACCATTACCACCAAAAGTCAAAAAGAACTCCTTGTGGGTCAGAAATACTGGGCAAATATGTCCAAAAGCTCCGTAGGGGCGATTATTCTCTCAAACCTTGTGCGTCCCCCTAAAATGCTCGAAATGATAGAAAAAAGTCCTTTGAAATTTAGCATTCAAGATTTAGATAAAATCTTTAAAGAATCTAAGTTGGAGAGTTTTGGAGAATATAAAGATTTTTTATTAGATAAGTTGCTTTTAGCTCAAAATAGATCAGAATTCTTAAATCTAGGTAATTTACTTCTTTCGCTTCATAATGAGGTGGTTTCTCTAGTGATTTCTGATGAACATAAAGATGGGCTTGTGCAAGTGAAAAAAAGTAAGAACAAAAAGCAAAGTTTGGAATTTTATGCTCTCTATCCGCATTTGGGAGCACTTAATGGCAGGGTTTATTTGCTAGAAGATGGGGTTGGGCTAGAAATATGGGTGTTATATGAGAGTGTGAAAAAAATCCTAGAAGCAAATAAAGATAAGCTCAAAGGTTTTCAATCCATTGCAATTTATCAAGAAAAAGATATAAGGCCTTTATTTGAGTTTGAAGAAGGAGTTTTGGATATTAGGGCGTGAAGCTTTGGTATAATGGGTTTTTAAAATTTATAAATATGGGGCATTGATGCAGTTTGAAAAACAAGAATATCAACAAGATTGTATTGATAATATTATCAGTCTTTTAAAGGATTTTGATTTTAAAAAACACGATGCAGTTAATTTGAAAAAATGCTTTGAAGATTTTTATAATTCTACTGAAGGCAAAAATACACCGTTTAAAAATCTAAATTTTGATTTGAATGTTGATGTTTTGATGGAGACAGGTACCGGGAAGACTTTTACCTATCTAAATCTAATTTTTGAACTCAATAAGGTTTATAGACAAAATAAATTTATTATTTTTGTCCCTCGCAAGGCTATTTTAGAATCTGTAAAGCAAAATATCAAGCTCACAAAAGATTATTTTTATATGCAATATGCCAAACATTTGAAAACCTATTATTACAATGATTCTAAAAGTTTATCAAATATTATCAATCATTATATTAAGAATACTGACGAGTTTTCAGTGTTAGTATTGACCAATAGCTCTATTGATAAAGGTAAAAAAAATCTCTTAAACCAGCAGAATGAATCGCTTTTTAGCGATAGGAGTATTCTTCAAGAAATCATTTCTCTTAATCCTATCTCTATTATTGATGAACCACATTTGCTAAAGGGGGAGAAATTTTATAACGCATTTAAAGAATTGAAAACACTTTATTTTCGTTTTGGTGCAACTTTTCCAAAAGAGGAAAAGCATAAACTTAGTAATCTTGTTTATACTTTGGATTCTATTAGTGCATTCAATACATTTCTTGTCAAGCAAATCTATGTTCATACTCTTTGTGCTGAAAATCAAATCCCATCTTTAATTAATATGGATTCTAAGAATAAAAAAGGAACATTTTCTTATTTTCTTGATGGCATTGAGTATAAAAAAGATGTTTTTTATGGAGAAGATTTGGGAGTCAGGCTTCATTACCCAGCTTTTAATGGCGTTGAATTGCTAAAGATCACATCTAAAGATGGTGCGATTTTGAGTAATCAAACAAACATTCCTTTATCCAAAAATAGCTATAGACTTAATGAATATCAAATTAGAGAACTCATCTCTTTGAGTATTGATTTGCATTTTAAAAAAGAACAAATGCTTTTTAAAAAAAATATCAAGGCCTTGTCGTTATTTTTTATTCCCGATATTGAATCTTTTCGCGGAGAGAATCCATTTATCAAAAATGAATTTGAACGCATTTATAAACAAAAAAGGATGGAGATATTAAAGAAAAATTTATCACTGAGCTATCGTGAATATTTGCAAAGAGATTTTGATGATAAGGGTGATTTGCGTGTTCATCAGGGTTATTTTAGTGGTGATATAAAAGGCAATAATGAAGAAAAAGAAGCACAAGGCGTTCGTTTGATTTTGGAAGAAAAAGAAAAATTATTGAACTTAAATGAACCTTTGAGATTTATTTTTAGCGTGTGGGCGTTGCAAGAAGGTTGGGATAATCCAAATATTTTCACTCTCACAAAACTCGCAAGTTCAAGTTCTGAAATATCAGCTCATCAGCAGATCGGTCGTGGTCTGAGATTGTGTGTAAATAACGAAGGTAGAAGAGTTTCGCATAATTACTTAGAGTATCAAACAGATATGTTTTATAATATTAATCATCTTGATGTCCTTGTGAGTGGTGAGGAAAAGGGGTTTATTGAAGGACTCCAAAAAGAGATTCAAGATTCTAGCTTTGAATTCAAAAAGGATTTTTTAGATTCAGATACGCTTAAACAACTTGGATTAAATGAACGTCAAGTTAGCAAAATTTTAACAAGATTGGAAGATTTAAAAGTGATTGTGTTTGATGAAAATACTAATAGTTATAATATCATCGCTCCCATTTATGATTTTATAGCTCAAGATCCCCAATTAAAAGAGCTTTTAGGTGATAGAATGGATAATATCTTAGAAGTCTTTAAGCCAAATGAGAATAAATATTCTCAAACTAATAATGCTAATAAAAAGAAACTAGAAATCCCCATAAAATCAAATCTTGCTAAGGAGTTCAAAAAACTCTGGGACGCTATCAATGCTAAGGCTAAAATTAAGTATGAAAATATTCAGATGGAAGATTTGATTAAAAGCATTGCATTAGCATTCAATCAAACTCAAATTCCAAAAGAACATATGTTGGTAGAAAGCAAATATTATGATTCTCAAAAGAATAAAATCATTACAAAAGAACAAAAAATTCTTTCGCAAAATAATACCCACCAAGATCAAAAATCTTTTATCACTCAAAATCTTTTAGAATTTGCCAAAAAAGAAAATCTGCCTCTAAGTTTTATGATAAAACTTTACAATTCACTTGATACTAGTCATTTTATAAATAATCCCAAAGAGGCTTTTAAAACCCTAAAGACCATTATCAAAGAAGAAATACATAAAAGTATTCTTCATTGCGTTTCTTATCATTTTGAAACAGAAACAAAAATCAGCAATGATGATTTGCTTTTTGATAAAAATGGAGAACCTAGAAGCAGTATTGAATCCACAAAATTGGGCAAGTTTGTGGATGGAGAAGTAAAACCTCAAGATCATTATTTGTATGAAACCTGTGTTTATGATAGTAATATCGAAAAAGAGGTTATCACAAAAGATACTGTAAAAATAGGGTTTGAAGACACAAAAAAGCAGATAAAAGTGTTTGCCAAGCTTCCAAAGTTTTCTATCCCCACACCATATAAGGAATATTATCCTGATTTTGCCTACCTGATAGAAGATACAAAGGGAAGCAAAATCTTTTTTGTTTGTGAAACCAAAGGCTATGATAGCTTGAATGATATTTCAATTCAAGAAAAATATAAGATTGACTACGCTAGGAAATTTTTCGAAGATATAGATAAGCATTTGAAAGATATAAGGGTTGTTTTTGAGCCAAGAATCAACAAACAAAATTTGATTGATGTAATAGCACAAGCATTGCAAAGGAGAGATAATGATAGACAAAGATAAAATCAAAGAACAAAATATAAAAATAATAGATACCACAGAATCTATAAATCCATTTTTTGAACATCTCAAAAAGAATTTTCCAGATGTTATAGATTCAGACAATCAAGTGAGCTTTAAGAAAATCGCTACATTACTAGGTATGAACGAAAATAGCAATATGCAGGGCTATGAACTTACTTTTCCGGGCAAGGGACTTGCAAATGCGATGTATTCTACACCTATTTCAAAAGAACTAAGGTTTGAGGTAACTCAAAGTAAATTCACGCCCCCCCCCCCCCAGAATGTAGGTGCTAAAGAAAATATTGCTGAAACTAAAAACACCATTATCAGAGGAGATAATTTAGATGTTCTTAAGCTTTTAAAGTCTGCTTATAGTGATAAGATCAAGATGATTTATATCGATCCTCCTTATAATACAAAAAATGAGGATTTTATTTATCCAGATAATTTTAGAGAGGATTATAAAAAAATACTAATAGAGACAGGACTGTTAAGCTTTAGCGAAGATGGTGAAGAGATTTCTAGTGATACATTGAAATTTTTCAGAAATATCACAGGCACTAGAAGTCATAGCGGGTGGCTCTCTTTTATGCTCCCTAGACTCAAACTCGCAAGGGATTTGCTTCGTGAAGATGGAGTGATATTTATTTCCATCGATGATAACGAACAGGCAAATCTCAAATTACTCTGCGATGAGATTTTTGGCGAGGAGAATTTTGTCGGAGATTTTATTTGGCATAACAAATATACAACCTCAAATGATACAGATGTTTCATATCAACACGAACATATTCTTTGTTATTCAAAACAAAGAGAAATTTTTTCTATAGGGTTATTGCCACGAACATATAAACAGGACAAAGATTATAAAAATAGAGATAATGACCCTAAAGGATTATGGAAGGCAACACCAATTCACGCCAGAAGTGGAAGTGTAAAATCTATTTATAAAATTATTTTTCCAAATGGTATTGAGTGGGAGGCTCCTTCAGGTAGATATCCTAGATATTCGAAAGAAAAACTTTTAGAGCTTTACAATAAGAATGAACTTTATTTTAATTCTAATGGTGGAGTTGATAAAAAAACATATTTAAGTGAAGTCAGACAAGGTGTTACTTGTGGAACAGTATGGAGCTATGAAGAAGTCGGTCATTCTCATGGTAATAATGAAGAGTTATCAGAGATTCTCAAAAAGGGACTTTTTAGCGATCCAAAAGGAACAAAACTATTAAGGAAGATACTTCAAATCTCTACAAGTCCAAACGACATTATTCTCGATTTCTTCGCTGGATCTGGCACAACTGCACAGGCAGTGATGGAGCTTAATGCTGAAGATGGAGGGAATCGGGAGTTTATTTTGGTTCAAATTGATCAAGAAATTGATAAGGATAAAAATAAAAATTCCTATGATTTTTGCAAAAATGAACTAGGTTCTCAAGTCCCTGTTATCAGTGATATTACCATAGAGCGGGTGAATCGTGCAGGAGAGAAGATAAAAAATACTTTTAAGCAAGATCTGACAAAAAGCAATCAAGATTTAGACATCGGCTATAAAGTCTATAGCCTTTGTGATAAACCAAGCATTATTAGCGATGAAATGGGAGGCTTCAAGCTTATTTCTAGCCGAGACAAACTGAGTTCTTTTGATATAGCTAGAAATCTAGCTTTAAATAGTGGCAAAATTCTAAGTCTTCCTTTGGAAGAGATTATTAAAGACAAGCTTTATTTTTGCGAGGATTGCTATTATCTTTTGGCTATAGATGAGCAGGTGAAGACTAAATTAGAAACCATCAAAGATTTTGAAATTTATATTGATGGCTATAGTGATATTGATTTGGAGAATTTTTTGAATTTAGGTGTTGTCAATAAAGATCAAATAAATGTGATATATTGATAAAAAAGGTTAAATGAAAGGATTCAATACTCTTACAACAGATATTTTTGTTTATAGTTGAGACTTTCTTATTTTTCTTTGAATTTCTATGCCCAAATAATGCAAAATTAAATGAATTTTCAGTATATTTTTGTCTTTAATATTTTGGAAGCAAAAAGGGCGTAAGAATGGGCAATTTTTCAAAACTTGGTTTTATTTTAGCAACTTTAGGGAGTTCGATAGGATTAGGTCATATATGGAGATTTCCTTATATGGCAGGAGTGAGTGGAGGCGGGGGATTTGTGCTCTTGTTTTTATTTCTCTCTTTGAGTATTGGTATTTCTATGTTGGTTGGCGAAATGCTCATCGGATATACTACCAATAAAAATACCACAGAAGCCTTCAAAGAACTTGATCCAAGTCCAAAAAAAAGATGGGGTTATGCAGGTATTACACTTATTGGCGGTCCTTTTATATTGACTTTTTATTCCATAGTTCTAGGATGGGTAGCGTATTATTTGTTTGTTGTGAGCTTCAATCTTCCAACAGATGTTGGAGCTTCAGAAGCGGAATTTAACTATTTGCTCACTCAATCCATTTTGCCACAAATTTTGGGTTTTACTGCTGTATTAGGTATCACTGGATGGGTAGTTTCCAAGGGAATCAAAAATGGCATAGAAAAGCTAAATTTTGTTTTGATGCCACTTTTATTTATTATTTTTATCGGTCTATTGATTTATGCAATGACTATGCCATCTTTTTCAAAGGCATTTGATTTTATGTTTGCATTCAAGCTCAAAGACATCACACCAAATGTTCTTGTTGCCTCACTTGGACAGGTATTTTTCTCACTTAGTTTAGGCGTAGGCATTATCATCACCTATTCAGCCTCTGCTTCAGAAAAGCAAAATCTTCTTAAAAGTGCTTTTTGGGTAGTGATACCTGGAATTTTGATTTCTTTGATTGCAGGATTGATGATATTTACTTTTGTTTTTGAATATGGGGCGAAGGTTTCTGAAGGTGCTGGTCTTGTATTTGTTTCTTTGCCTTTGATTTTTGGTCAAATGGGGATTGTGGGCAATGTTATTTCTGTTTTGTTTTTGGTAGCGTTGGGGTTTGCCGGGATTACTTCTACGATTTCTCTTTTAGAGCCATCAGTGAAATATATTATCGATAGATTTGCTTTGAGTCGTTTTGTTGCTACCTGGATCATCGCTTTAGCTATTTATATCGTGGGTATTGTAATGATATTTTCACTGAATGTAGATTATAAAAATGATTTGACATTTTTTGGAAAAAGTCTTTTTGATTGGGCGGATTTTTCTTCTTCAGCTATTGTGATGCCGCTAGGTGGATTTTTGTCAGTTATTTTTGTGGGCTGGATTGTAGGAAAACAGAGGGTTTATGAATTTAGCAAACATTTTTTATCCAAAAAGATGTTTGAAGTATGGTTTTTTATATTACGTTATATTGCCCCATTGGTGGTTATTGTGATATGGGTTGCTAAATTCATAGAATTATTCTCATAAGGATTACTTTTGGCTAATTTTTCAAAATTTGGATTTATTTTAGCGACTCTAGGTAGTTCTATTGGATTAGGACACATATGGAGATTTCCCTATATGACTGGGAGTAATGGTGGAAGTGCCTTTGTGGTGCTTTATTTGTTTTTGACCCTCACCATTGGTATTTCGATGCTCTTATCAGATATGATTATAGGCAATAGAGGCAGGAAAAATATGGTTTCTTGCTTTGAGGGTTTGTATAAAAAAAATCTATTTATCAAGTTTAGCGGAGTATTTCTTTTAGGTGGTCCTATTATTATGTCTTTTTACTCAGTCGTACTTGGTTGGGTGTTGTATTATTTATTTGTAGTGAGTTTTGATCTCCCTAAAACTCTTTTGCAATCTCAACAGATGTTTTTAGAACTTAAAGAAAGTAGCATTTATTGGCAATTTTTGGGTTTTAGTTTTTGTTTGATTTTGACTTCTTGGATTGTTTGTTTTGGTATCAAAAAAGGCATAGAAAAGCTAAATTTTGTTTTGATGCCACTTTTATTTATTATTTTTATCGGTCTATTGATTTATGCAATGAGTATGCCTTCTTTTGATCAAGCATTTAGGTTTATGTTTGATTTTGCACCTCAAAAAATTACCCTGAAGGTTGTTATAGAATCTTTAGGTCAAGTATTTTTTTCGCTTAGTTTAGGGGTGGGGACTATTATTACTTATGCAGCATTCACTCACAAGAGTGAAAATTTGCTTAAAAGCTCTCTTTGGGTAGTGATACCTGGAATTTTGATTTCTTTGATTGCGGGATTGATGATATTTACTTTTATTTTTGAATATGGTGGGAGTGCACAGCAAGGAGATGGTTTAGTATTTATCTCTCTTCCTTTAGTGTTTGGACAGATGGGGCTTAGTGGTGAAGTTATTTCGATTTTATTTTTGATTGCTTTAATGTTTGCTGGTATCACTTCGACAGTTTCACTATTAGAGCCTTCTGTAGTTTATTTGATAGAAAGATTTCAAATCAGACGTTTTTTTGCTACTTTTATTGTGAGCGTTTGTGTATTTATACTTGGAGTTTTGATTATATTTTCCTTGAATGTAGATTATGCACAAACACTCACTTTTTTGAATAAAAATATTTTTATGTGGGCAGATTTTCTAACTTCTTCGGTTCTCATGCCTTTGGGAGGATTATTTTCTATCGTTTTTGTTGGGTATGTTGTAGGGAGAAAAAAAGCATATGAATACACTAAACACTTTTTGCCCCGCAAAATGTTTGGAGTATGGTTTTTCTTGGTACGCTATGTGATACCGTTAGTGATTGTTATCATTTTAGTTTCGCAAATTCTGCATTCTTTTTGAGTGAATATTACTTTGATTTTGCTACATTTAGGGCTGCTGGAGCTTGAGTGGTAGGCATTAGTTCTATGCGATTAATATTGACATGATTGGGTAGGCTAGTGCACCAAAATACTGCTTCAGCTACATCTTCAGGTAATAAGGGTGTGGTGTTTTCATAAACTTGTTTTGCCTTTGTCTTATCACCGCGAAATCGAACTATTGAAAATTCGCTTCCGCCACATAGACCGGGTTCTATGTTGGTAACACGGATATTTTTATCATATAAATCTGCACGAAGGTTGAGACTGAATTGTTTTACAAATGCCTTTGTTCCACCATACACATTTCCACCAGGATAGGGATAACTCCCTGCAATTGATCCTATGTTGATTATATGACCTTTTTTGCGTTCAACCATTTTTGGGAGTAGTAGATGAGTGAGTTTTATTAGGGCTGTAATATTGGTATTTATCATCATTTCCCAATCTTCAATATTTGCCTTATCTGCAGATTCTAATCCAAGAGCGAGGCCAGCATTATTTATAAGTACATCAATATTTCTAAATCCTTCAGGTAGATTTTTTAAATCATTTTTGATTTTTTCTACATTATTAACATCACAAGCAATAAACTGATAATTTTCTCCAAGTTCATTTTGAAGTTTTTGAAGTTTTTCTTCTCTTCTGGCTAGAGCAATAACTTTATGTCCTTCTTTG
The DNA here is from genome assembly GCF_030688855.1 of Helicobacter cappadocius. Classification (GTDB taxonomy): domain Bacteria; phylum Campylobacterota; class Campylobacteria; order Campylobacterales; family Helicobacteraceae; genus Helicobacter_J; species Helicobacter_J cappadocius. The sequence continues at coordinate 54,259 of NZ_JAUYZK010000005.1, forward strand.
ATAAATCTTTTGGAAATAGCTTCTCCAAACCCCGCAGAAGCTCCTGTGATAAAAATGATCATTTGTTATCCTTTGATTGTTTTACTGATCTAGTATATAACAAAAACTAAAGAAATCGTAAATGCAAAAATTTAATATTGCTCTTATTTGGATTTGGAGATACAGATCAAACTTTAGCTTTAAAAAGTGCGATTAATATGGCAAAATTTGCATTAATGAAATACTTATATAAATACCTATGAATAGTTACTTTAAGCAATATGGACAGCTTTTTTTCCTGCATGTTTAGAACTATCAAGGATTTTTATTTTTGATTCTTTTAGTAAGATGCTTATAAGTGTCTTGAAACTTTTTTTGCTCATTTGGCAGGTTTTTTGTATTTCTTCAGGAGGAGAATCAAAATCAAGCTCTAAAATTTTGTGTTCAGCGATAATCTTTAATAGACGGATTTTATCTTCACTTTTATCCCCGATCGGTTTTAAGGATAAATCAACTTTACCATCAGATCTTATTTTTGAAATATAAGCAATATTTTTTTCTCCTATTTGCACAGGTGAAAAGATTTGATTTTTATATAAAAGCCCATAATATTCTTCATTTACTACACAACCTATACCAAGAGGGGTTTTTTCAAATGGTAGAATTTCTACTTTCACATAAGGAATATTGAACTTATAGGGCTTGAGATGCTCTTTGATGCCAAGTCTAGCAATCAATCTCCCTTGTTTATCTAACGTAATTCTAACAGCAACAAATTCGCCTATTTTAAAACGTTTTGGAGCTTTTGTTGGCATAAAAATATCTTTGTCAATTCCTATATCTAAGAAACAACCTTTTTCCTCTATGGAGATGATTTTTAGGGTAAGGATTTCATCTACGACTCCATAAGGTTTTTGTGTTGTGGCAACAGGTCTATCAAGCGAATCAGTATATAGAAATACTTCAATAAAATCTCCGATTTTCAAATCCTGCGAGACAAATTTATTAGGAAGCAAGACCTCCTCCTCAAAAGAATCCTTTAGATAAGCTCCATTATCGCTAAAACGAGAGATTTGAAGTTTTTGAATTTTTCCTGGTTGCATTCTATTCCTTGTGAATTTCAGAGTGTTATTGTAGCAGAGATTGATCTTTGGGTTTATAAAAATATAATAAAATTACGCTTTTGGAGAATAAATGAGAAGTATTCAAAACTACCTTCAACAAGCAAAACATTCAAGCAAGAGCGTTTTGTATGTAGTCGCTTTTTTACCTTGCTTTATTCTGCCATTTTCTCCACTTTTGTCTTATTTTTCTGCAATGTTTATGCTATTGCTTTTTACACGTTTTAATGATTATATTATATTATATATACTGGGTTTTAACATCGCTGTTTCAGGAAGCTTGATATGGGCATCAAGGGTTTATTTTGATAGTGATGCGGATGATTTTTTACGCTATTTTGATACATATAAAGAAATTTTCTCAGGGCATTATGGGGCATTTTTTTCTTATGGTGGGGGATTTGAAATTGGATTCCCATCATTTTATCTACTCTTAAATACGATTTTTGGTCGCTTGTATCCTAGTGAAATTTTATTTTTTACTATTCTTGTTCCAAGTCTTTTGATGGTGGTATGGGTGATTAAATATGGTATTTTTTCTTTGAATGTTTCTCACAGAGCATTGTGTTTATTTTTTGTCTTTTTGTTTTTTAATTTTTATGCTCCTAGTGAGTGGAGCAGACAGAGTTTTGCGTGTGTTTTTATACTTTTTGCATTTTCGCAACAAAAATATCATTGGAAATTCTTTTTTTTGCTCATTGCTTGTTTGTTTCATCTTACATCTCTTCCTATATTTTTTATTTTAGAATTTTTGAAGCATCGACCTAAACTAACTTTGAGTCTTGTTGTTTTAGGATCATTGAGTTTTGTTTTTTCTTTTGAATTTATTTTGATGGCATATAAGATTGGAATTATTCCCCATATTGGCATACTTGAGAAATTAAATTTCTATAGCATTTATCAAGAAAGAGGGATTTTTATGAATCTCAATCTTTCTTTTATGTTTGTATTATTTTGTATGGGGCTATTGTTTTCTGTGAGGATATGGAATGATGAAATGAAAAAATATTGGGTGTATTTTTATATCGTCTTTCTATGGTGTTATATTGTGTTTCTTCCATTTTCGTATGCTTCTAATAGATTGACTTTGATATTTAATTCATTTTTATTAGGCTATATGTTTTTTGTTTGTATTAGAAATTTTTCTATTTTAGCTTATGGTGTAGGGTTTTTGTTGCTTTTAGGAAAATTTGCTTATTGGATTTTTGATCCTGCTTCTAAGCTTTGGTTTTCTTATCCTTATTATGGAAATTTTCTGTATTATTTTAGTTTTTGAAAGGGGTTTTATGAAAGAGAATAATGAGTCTAAAGAGATACTTTATTTGTTTATGAGGAATTACAAGATAGTGTTGGTTGTTTTTATCATTGTTATGGCTTTAGGTGTAGGGTTTATCAAATATGAGGATGTTCAGAATGCAAAAAAATCCAATTTCAAAGAAACGACAGATCATTATTTGTTTTCTATTCAGTCAAAAAATCTTACCAATCCTATGAGCGATACTAAAGCTTTGTTATCTAATCGTGCTATTACGCAAAATCTAAATCTCCTGAAGCAAAATATTAAATCTACAAATTTAGATCCTAAAGCCATAGAGTCTATCCAAAATATGGATGTCACTATACCCCCATCTCCTCAAAGTCCAGATATTTTTTGGATTAATATCCAAGCACCTGATAAACCTACGGCTCAAAAATATGCAGATATGATTGTGTGGTATGTTCAGAATTCTCCTCAAGCCAATAGTGTAAAAAACTACCTTAAAGAGATTTATGATGATTATTATAAAAATAACTCTAAAGCAAGTAATTTTGGATTTTTGCAATCTCAAATTCAAGAGATTTTAAAAAATGGCGTGATTATTTCAAGTGAGTTGAGTAAAAAATATAATAGTGATATTGAGGATATGGTCGTATGGACAAATGTTTCCTCTCAGCTCACACAGGGTAAAATGTGGGTTTTTTTGGTTGTCTCTGCATTGATGATATCAATCTTTAGTGCTTTTGTAGCGGACTTTTTTAGAAATTTTAGATCAAGAAATTGATGATGGGGGGGGGGGGGGCAGATGCTATTATATAAAAACCTTGTATTTTATCAATAAAAGACTAGATGTGAAGATTTAAAAAAATATGGAATCATTCCTATAAAGATTAGAATATTAAAAGGAAAAAAATGACATTTTTAGAGGTTTTAAAGAGCCAAAATAAGGAGAAAATAGAACAAGAAATTTCACAAAGATTCATCAGAAATATGGAATATTTTCGTCGTACTTCCCCGGATCTTTTTGATGTGCTGAAATCTGAACCTATAGATTATAATTTGCTCTTTGATGAAAAAGGCCTTAATATTATTAATCTCAAAACAGGAGAGCTTTCTTATCCTAGCAATGCAGATGGTCATCAAATGGTTAATGTCTGCGAAGAACTCTCTCAATCGCCCATTGCAAATCCTAAATGGAAAATCTATACAAATCATATCTATTTAGACAAAATGGATACATCAAAACTTCCTATTACCGGGAAAGTTTGCAATGAGTTTATTGATTTATTACACAAACATGGAGGCATCAAAGAATACTATTTGAGCCGATCTTTTTTGCCATCTACAAACATTTTTGGACTATTAGGTGGAATGTTTTTGGAATTTATACGCGAGAGAGGCGTATTTTTCCATTCTTTGCTTATTTTTGAAGAAAATATAGATATGTTTAGAGTGAGTTGTTATTTTGTAGATTATGAAAAATTATTTGAAAATGTTTCTCCAAAAAGTTGTTATTTATTTGTTAAAGATCTTATAGATAAATTTTTTGTCCGTAGTTTCTTTTCTCAAAAAAAGATCACTAATAACTTTCTAAGGCTTGAACTTAAACTCTACTCAAGCCCAAAACTAGATGCTTCTAAACAAGTAATTGATGAAGAATATGCAAGTAATTCAAGAGGGTGGGGGAGTTTTGAAGACGAAATTATAGGGGTGCAAAATACTTTAAAAAATATTTCTTTTGATGCAAATGCCTATCCTGTATTAAATCTTCCTCAAAGAGTAAATGCTCCTATTTGTGTTGTGGGTAATGGTGCTAGTTTGGATGGATTGCTTCCTTTTATCAAAGAAAATCAAGACAAGATGATTATTTTCAGTTGTGGTACGGCCTTAAAACCTCTGAAGGCTTATGGAATAAATCCGGATTTTCAAATAGAAATAGAGAGAATTGATTATCTCAAAGATGTTTTAAAAGAAGCACCATTGGGAGATACTCCCTTACTGTGTGCAAATATGACTAATCCAGAGGTTCTATCACTAGGTAAAGAAAGCTATATTTTTATGCGTGGAGGAAGTAGTAGTGGGTATTTATATAATTCCAAAAGTGTAATAGAGTTTTCTGCCCCCTTTGTTGGGAATGCAGGTTTTGCTTTAGCTTGTCAGCTCGGTTCTGAAGTGTTGCTATGTGGTTTGGATTGTGGTTATATAGAAGGTCTTGGTAAACACGCTTCTCATTCTTATTATGGGCAAGAAGGCTTTGTTTTACCTGCTGATGCTTCTAGGGTAAGGGGGAATTTTGACAAAGTTGTTTATAGTGATTCCATATTTTTACTTTCTATTCAAAATATCACTCAAGCCATCAAAACTTTTAATCCAAAAATGGCACTTAATCTTGGTGAAGGGGCTTATATAGAGGGAGCTAGAGCTACTCGTCCAAGTGAGTTTGATTTGGTGAAAATCAAAAAAAAGAAGCTTGTTAGTCAAATCAAATCTTATTTCACATCCAAAACAAGAATGGCATTTAACGATGTTCGTACGGATTTTTATATCCAAGAAATATCGGATTTTAGAGATGAACTAAAAAATATGTTTCAAACAAATGTAAAAAACAAACGCGAACTTTTTGCACTCATTGATGAGGTGAATTCAATATGTGCAAAAAAAAGTTTTTCGTCTCCGTTTGTGGGGATAATGTTTGAAGGGAGTTTAGCTCATATGTCTCAAAGCTTAATGATTGCTTCTCTGCATTTGGATAGAGATGATGTAGAAGCTTTTTATACAGATGCAAAAGAAGTCATAAAAGAGGCATTAGATCGAATGATGTTTAAATATCGCTTAAGCATCCCCTTGAGACAAAAATAATTTTAAAGCACTCTGTTTTATCTTGACAAAAGCTCTTGAGTTGAGTATAATTCGCCCTTCTATAAGATGTTTTTCGGGGCGTAGCGCAGTCTGGTTAGCGCACTTGGTTTGGGACCAAGGGGTCGAAGGTTCGAATCCTTTCGCCCCGACCATGCATTTTTAGAATTTTTATGGTGGGTGTAGCTCAGTTGGTTAGAGCATCAGGTTGTGGCTCTGAGGGTCGTGGGTTCGATCCCCATCTCCCACCCCATATATATATTATTAATTTACTTGATAAAACTATTTCTGCGTTCGTAGCTCAATTGGATAGAGCACCAGACTTCGGATCTGGGGGTTATGGGTTCGACTCCCTTCGAGCGTACCACCCAGATTTTACGCGCTCGTAGCTCAGTTGGATAGAGCAACAGCCTTCTAAGCCGTAGGTCGCAGGTTCGAATCCTGCCGGGCGTACCACTTCTATAATTTCGAATTATTCAAAAAAACAAAAGTATCAAAACCATATCTGTTATCATTGAATTCATAATAGGGTATTACAATAGTAAGAATCTTAGAAAAATGACATATCTCATCGAATTCAAATAATCTAAAAATAAAAATTATCTCAATAGGGGCAATAAACAATGGAGAATTGGCACAGCAGTCAGATTAAAAATCTTTATGGCACATATGGAATTTTACAATTAGAGGCACTTGAAAAAACTTTTAAATTTGAATGCCGGTGTTCTAGCATCAAACTTACTCAAATTCTAAATTCATCACCTGAGGCTGAGAAAAAAGAAATAGAACCAAAAACATTTTCATTCAATGATAAAAAACACTATGATTTTTTTATTCAGTTCAATCAAAAAAATCCTATTGATTGGAAGGCTTGTGATCATATATTGATAAATTATATTAGTGACTGGATAAATGATAAGAGGCTTTTTATTGTTTTGTATCATCCTGTATTTACAAAAATCAGTGATTTTTCTATTGAGGGTAATTTATCCTTATCAGATGAAGGATATTATGATTATTGGGTAGAACAAAAATAATCAAATTATAAAAAATCATATAATAGGTAATAAAAAATAGAAATAGATAAATATTTTGTTTATTAACAGCAAAAATAGTTGTATAATATCCTATAAAAATATTAATAATAATTCATAAGGATTTTATATGAAAAAATCTATTTCGTTTTCTAATAGTGGAAAAAAATCTCAAAATATTACAGAAGAACAATCATTTTATTCAAAACCTAATTTTGATGTTTTATTAGATATTGAACGAATGATCCAGGAGTGTGAAAAAATCTTAGAATCAAAAGATGCAAAAGCTGCACAAAGTCTTAAGGCAAAAATTTTGGTTGATTATGAAAAATATTATTATAAAGCGATGAATGAAAGCTTAGGAAAAGATATTATTTGTGAATATGATATTTATGGACAATATCATTCTGATGTGTTGCATATAGATCGATGTTATAGATTGAATCATGAGAAATTATTTGAGAATTTATATATCCTAAAGACAAAAATCACATCCTTGAAAAAAATATTTGACAAAAAGCCTAATATTTTTTTGTAGAATTCTTGTTATGTTTTTTGAGATAAAAATAATCCACACAATACTAGAATACTCCCTATAGCAATGTGATAGGTAATCGATTCTCCTAAGGTGATGGAAGCTATGATGACAGAAATAATAGGTACTGTGTACATATACGCACTTGCCTTGAGTGTTCCTAAAAGCTTCATTGAAATTCCCCAAGATAAATAACATAAAGCAGAAGCAACTACACCTAAGAATAAAAGATTCAAGATATCTTTTAGGTTTAAAAATCTATCTAAAGAGGGATTTATCCCTTCGACAAATAAGGTCATAGAGCTGAATATAACCCCGTAAAAAAATATTTTTTTAGTGATAGCTAGAGTGTGAATGTTTTTTTGTGTTTTAAAAAGCTTTTCTAGTAGAATTGTATAAATAGACCAGCACAGACCTGCTAAAATACATAAAATATCACCTAGTGGATTGATATGTACAGGACTATCACCTTTATAAACAATGCAAATAACCCCAACAAGTGAAAATAAAAATCCTATGATAAAAAATTTATTTAATTGTTTTTTGAAGAATATAAATCCCAAAATAGCTGTATAGATAGGATTTATAGATACGAGTACTCCTGCATTTGAAGCAAAGGTATATTCGAGTGCTATATTTTCTAGTAAAAAATATAGACATACTCCGCTTAATCCGCATAATCCAAATAATATTTCTTCTTTTATGGAGGTGGGTTTTAGGACTCTTGGATAAAATATAAACAAACAAATATAAGCGATTATGAAACGAAAAATCAAAATTTCATACGAACTAAAATGTATTAATAATGCTTTTGTGGAGCTAAATGTACTGCCCCAAACAAAAACAGTAAAAATAGCTAAAAGATGTCCTTTTGAGTTTTTCATATTTTTTGATACCCCAATAAGCAAGTTAACAAGATGATAGGAAACTCACACACAACCTAAGAAATAATCAATAAGTATTAGTGTGAGTTTTATTGTTAGGGGAGATGAATTACATATATGAAATCATTACATCTGCAAATTCAGAACATTTTACTTCTTTTGCACCTTCCATAAGTCGTGCAAAATCATAAGTAACTTTTTTTGACTGGATTGCTTTTTTCATAGAATCCACAACAAGATCAGCTGCTTCTAACCATCCCATATGACGGAGCATCATTTCTGCACTTAAGATAATAGATCCTGGATTGACTTTGTCTTGATTAGCATATTTTGGAGCTGTTCCATGTGTAGCTTCAAACATTGCAACACTATCATTCATATTTGCACCTGGTGCAATTCCAATACCTCCAACCATTGCTGCAAGTGCATCTGAAATATAGTCTCCATTTAGATTCATTGTGGCAATTACATCGTATTCTGCAGGACGCAAAAGGATCTGTTGTAAAAACGCATCAGCAATCACATCTTTGATGACGATTTCCTTCCCTGTTTTTGGGTTTTTAAATTTGCACCAAGGACCATTGTCTATTAATGTTGCTCCAAATTCCTTTTGGGCTAGTTCGTATCCCCATTTCATAAATGCCCCTTCGGTAAATTTCATAATGTTACCTTTATGCACAAGTGTTACAGAATCTCTATCGTTATCTATAGCATATTCAATGGCTTTTCTTACCAAGCGATCGGTGCCTTCTTTACTTGCAGGTTTGATACCTATACCACTACTTTGAGGAAAACGAATTTTGGTAACTTTCATTTCATTCATCAAGAAATCAATAATTTTTTTTGCTTCAGGAGTTCCTTGTGGAAATTCAATTCCAGCATAGATATCCTCGCTATTCTCGCGAAATATAACCATATCTACTTTGTTTGGTTCTTTTACTGGACTTGGACTACCATACCATCTCACTGGACGCAAACAAACATATAAATCCATCATTTGACGTAATGCAACATTGAGCGATCTAAATCCTTCCCCTACAGGAGTTGTTAAAGGACCTTTGATAGATACTTTGAAATAGTTGATTGCATCTATAGTATCTGGTAATAGCCATTGTTGCATTGGCGTAAGAGATGATTCATTTTTAAATTTATTAAAGCATTTTTCACCTGTATAAACTTCATACCAAGAAATTTTTCTCTCACCTTTGTATGCTTTTTGAATACTAGCATCGATAACTTTTATCATTGCGGGGGTAATATCTACTCCAATACCATCTCCTTCAATATAGGGTATTACTGGATTATTGGGGACTTTTAATTTTCCGTTTGAGTCTAAAGTGATTGCTTCACCTTCTTTAGGTAGTTGCAAGAATTTTGGATTATAGCCATTGAAATTTGACATTTGATTTCTCCTTTGAAGTTTTAAAAATAATATCGCATAGTTTAGCACTAAAAAATAAAATTATATGAGATATTTGATTTTATTTGATATTTTTTGTTTGGATTAAGTTAGATTAAGTCTTTATGTGTAGAATGATTAATATGGTTTGTTCAAAAAATCGAAAGGATTGCAGAATGGGAACAATAAGTTTAATTAATAACGAGACAAATGAGAAGTTTGATTTTAATATCATCAACTGCACTAGAGGACCAAAAGCTGTAGATTTTTCTAAGCTATTTGAGACGGCGGGGATTTTTTCATATGATCCCGGATATGGCTCTACGGCAGGTTGTGAATCTACTATTAGTTACATTGATGGAAAAAAGGGAGAGTTGCTTTATAAGGGGCATAAAGTTGAAGAACTAGTTGCTAAGTATAAATTTACTGATGTTTGTAAGCTTCTTATTAATGAAGAGTTACCTAAGGATGAAAAAGAATCCAAAGAATTTGATCTAGAACTCAGACATCGCAGTTTTTTACATGAAGGATTGATAAATCTTTTTTCAGCTTTTCCTGATGGAGCACATCCTATGGCAACTTTGTCTTCAGGGGTCTCAGTGCTATCCACTTTATATTTTGATCATAAAGATATGGAAGATGAAGATGATTATCAGACAATGGCGCGAAGGATTATTGCAAAAATACCCACAATGGTTGCATTTTGCTATAGAAATTCTGTGGGAGCTCCTTTTATTTATCCAGATATTCAACGTTCTTATGTGGAAAATTTTCTGTATATGTTACGAGCTTATCCGCACGGAAAGCTCAAGCAGACTATTAAGGGAACAGAAGAAATTACATCTTTAGAGATTGAGGCGTTAGATAAAATTTTTACTCTTCATGCCGATCACGGTCAGAATGCTTCTACAACGACAGTTAGAAATGTTGCCTCAACAGGTGTGCATCCTTATGCAGCTATTGCTGCAGGTATTTCCGCTCTATGGGGACCAGCACACGGGGGAGCAAATGAAAAGGTTCTCAAACAGCTCAACGAAATAGGTGATGTTAAAAATGTTGATAAATTTATTGATAGAGCAAAAGACAAAAATGATCCTTTTAGGTTGATGGGTTTTGGACATAGGGTATATAAAAACTACGATCCCCGAGCGAAGGTGTTGAAAAATCTAAAAGATGAATTAGATAAAAAAGGTATTCGCATGGATCATCATTTGAGTGAAATAGCTCAAAAAGTAGAAGAAGTTGCTTTAAGTGATGAATACTTTATAGAAAGAAACTTGTATCCAAATGTAGATTTCTACTCAGGTATTATTTTAACAGCATTAAAAATCCCTACACAGCTTTTTACTCCGATTTTCGTAATAGGTAGAATGCCTGGCTGGTGTGCTCAATTACTTGAACATATTAAAAATCCTCACGCAAGAATCACCCGTCCTAGACAGGTGTATTTGGGTAAATAATTTTAATTTAGGTCTGTAACTACAGGCCTAAATTCAAGACAAAACTATCACAATAACATTTTAAGTAATATCTTTAGAGGGGGCAGGATTTGATGATGAATTTTTTTAGAAGCATAAGTGATTTTAGTGCTAAATATTTGGCACTTATTGTGGTTATTTTTACGGCTTTAGCATTATTCTTTCCTAGTTATTTTTCATTCATTAGACCTATTTTTATCAATCCTCTATTGGGTTTGATTATGTTTGGAATGGGATTGAGCATAAAAATACAAGACTTTAAACTACTTTTCAAAAAACCAAAAGAAGTGATTATAGGCGTGGTTGCTCAATTTGTAGTGATGCCATTTTTAGCTTTTGTGCTAGTGAAGGTTTTTGCACTTCCTGTGGAAATTGCTATTGGAGTTATACTTGTTGGGGCAAGTCCGGGTGGAACAAGCTCAAATGTTATCACCTATTTGTCAAAAGGCGATGTAGCATTATCGGTGGCTATTACTAGTTGTACAACTTTTCTAGCACCTATTATGACCCCGTTTCTAATTTATATCTTAGCTGGTGAGAGCATAAAGATTGATATGTTTGGAATGTTTTATAGTATCGTTCAGGTTGTTATTATCCCTATTATCTTGGGAGCTATTATTCATAAATTTTTCCCAAAATTTGCACACTTGATACAAGGAGTGTTGCCTCTTATATCAACTATTGGTATTGTTGCTATCATTGCTTCAATTGTGAGTAGAAATTCTGCAAATCTCCTCTCAAGTAGTTTTATGATTGTTTTAATCGTTATTTTACATAATCTTTTTGGCTATTTGTTGGGCTTTGTGATAGGAAAAATTACAAAACAACCGTTGGCAAAAATAAAGGCGATTTCAATTGAGGTAGGTATGCAAAACTCTGGATTAGCAGCTTCTTTAGCTGTTACACACTTCGCGTTTTATCCTCTTGCAAGTGTCCCTGCTGCCATATTTAGTGTATGGCACAATATATCAGGAGGAATTTTAGCGAGTATTTATTCAAGGATGAAAAATTAAAATAGACTTATAAGCTTCAAATTTCACTAAGATGGATTATTTGATAATATGACCTTTTATCAAAAGATATAAACTCAAATCGTCGAGTTCGTTTTGTTTTTGGTATATTTCCTTTGCTAAATCCTCATCATTTTCTATATTTCTCTTTTGTGCGGTGGTGGTAAAATACTCCAAGCCAAAATCTGGTGTGTATAGAAATTGTTCATTTCCTATTACTTCAAAACCTAATGCTATTTTATTTCTTTGAAATGATAGTGTGTGATTATTGCTAAAAAGTGGTGTTCCAAAACTGTGATACACGAAACCTTTTGGAGAAACTAACTCTACAATAGTGGGAGTAATGTCAATATGCGATCCAATATTGGCAAGTTGTTTTGGTGATAGCACAGGAGAGTATAGGATGAATGGTACAGTATGTGTAATGCTTGGTTTGTTTGTAGGAATTGGGGAAATTCTACCGTAATGATCAGCTGTAATTACAAATAACGAATCCGGAAAAACTTGAGACATTTTTAAAATAAAATGGGTAACTTGTTTATCATACCACCAAATATGTCCTAGAATATTTGCATCCATTCCGTTGGTTATTTTATTTTTTGGAAAATTTTCTTTCCAAAAATTCTGTATTTTCTGTATTGGAACATCAAAATAATTCAAATCAACATCATAAGGAGGGTGTACAGAACTTGTCATTATCATATTGAAAGTTGGTTTTGAGCTAAGAGAAACTTTTTGTCCAATAAAATCAAACAAAATATTATCGTGAACACCCCATTCGTTTTGTATATGTTTTTGATAATTTTTGCCTTTGGCAAATTTTAGCACATTGATCGCATCATATGTTTTGTCAAAACCTTCAATTGTTGCAATTTTTGCAAATTCTCCCCATACGCTATAGCCACCATAATAAAATGTACTTTCATAACCTAGTTGATGGAAGATATTGCCCGGTGCAGTTTCAAATAATGAAAAACGTCCTAATAATTTATAAAGTAAAAAATCAGTTTGAGGTATTCCTGTGAGCTGAACTCCTAGGCTTCTGGTGGTGCAGGGTGCATTTTCCAAAAAATGTGCTAATTTGAATCCGTGTTTATTATCTATGAGGGATTTTAATCCTGATGTCAGACCTATTTTGTCAAATACAGGATCAAATGCCCAGTCGCTAAAACTTTCAGATATGATGTAAAAAATATGTTTGATTTGAACATTTGATGTATTGGTGCTTGTGTGGGAAATGAATGGATAAATATCTAATGGAGCTCGGGGGGGGGGGGTAATATTAAAGTAGTTTTGAGCGATTTTAAGCTCTTTTTCTGTAGAAAAATTCATTTTTGCTAGAGATTTATTATCGTTAAAACTTCCTAAGACTTTGTAAAGATTTCTAAGAAAACCATGTTGAGTGCGTTTAAGAAAAACATCCTTGGGGGGCAATAAGGTATCATCAAGTTTGTTTTTTACGCTCAATGTATAAAGTAACGCACAAATGTTGAGCACACCAATAAAAACAATAACCATATAAACGGATTTTTTAGCAATGGTCAAAAAACATTCAAAAATTTTTAATGTTTTTTTAAAAAAAATACAATAGGCAATACTTCCAATTATCCAAATAAGAATTTTGATTATCACTCCATACTGTCCGCTAAAGCCAGTTTTGATGATTGCTATAGTATCGTTATTTATGAATTCAAAGAGCGTAGTATTAAAACCATCTGTGTAGATTTGATAAAATAACATTTCAGAAATACCCAAAAATAAGCAAAGTGCAAAAATAATATATGCGTAAATATTAGAAAATCTAGCATATGAGGGAAACAAGATAATGAATTCACTTATTACTAAATAAATTATGGCGAAAAATGCTATATATCGATTATCATACTGCAGACCTATGCCCAAATTCTTTATTACTTCATAAAATCCAACATCTCCCATGAAATGTTCGTATATTCCTACATATAAGACAAAACTAACACGTATGATAAAAAGTAAAAATATTAAAAATAATGTAAAAACAATCGTTTTTGCTATTGGGTTTAAAAACTTCATATTCTCTGCTTTAAGCTATTTAATTTTTGAGTAGATTTGAGTGAATAAAACTTCTACTTTGATTAATTCTAACATATTTTATTTAGAAAATTTGAAAATATTACCAAAACAGTATTTTGAGTCAGCATAATTTTTCTCATTACATAAACGAATATTTTCTGATATTATGTGGAACCCTTTGAATTTTAATAGGGCTAGGCGAAGAATTAAAACCAAAATACAGAGTTTGATTTTTGTTGCTAGATAGCTTTGGTCGCATTAGTAAAAGTTGGTTTTGATAGAATAATTTAGAATTATAGAACCTATTGCAATACTAGGAAAAACATATGGAATTTTCTCGTTTATTTTTTTAAGATTCTTGTTTGAGAACTAACCATTTTTTAATTCTTCTTTGAGTAAGATAAGCTGAATCAACTTTTTAAAGATATGAGCGTGAAATGCATAATAGGGTATTGTTGCTAGAAGATGATGTTTTGCTTTCAGAGATTCTTATAGAGTTTTTAAATGAACATCACTTCAATATTCATCATTGTACAGATGCGTTGGAGGCAATGGATATTGCATATGAACAAAACTTTGATATTTATCTTTTAGATGTGATGATACCTGATGGAGATGGGTTTAAGGTGCTTAAGAGTTTGCGAGAGATGGGAAAAACTACCCCAGCAATTTTTATCACTTCTTTATCAAGTATGCAAAATCTTGAGCAAGGTTATCAGAGTGGATGTGATGACTATATCCGCAAACCTTTTGAACTTGAGGAATTATTGCTCAGAATCAATGTCTTGCTCAAAAGAAATTTTGCTCATAAAAATACAGATTTTGAAGATTTTGGAAATGGAGTGCGTTTTGAATTTCATACAAAAGCAGTTTATCAGGGTGATAGACTCTTATTTCTACCCAAAAAAGAAATCAAGCTTTTGAGTATTTTTGTGGAAAAACCCAATCAATTTATCACACAACAAGAGATATTTGATGAATTATGGGGGTATGATGAACAACCAAGTGATATGAGTTTGCGTGTGTATATCAAAAACCTTCGCAGCCTTATTGGAAAGGATAAAATTGTCAATCAAAGAGGAAATGGCTATTGTTATGTCAAATGATGAGGAAAAATCTGTTATCTTAAAGATTCTTTCTCTTTATATTATTACAACAATGATATTTTTAGGGATATTTTTCGGTGCTTATTATAATCGTAGTTATGGGCTTATATTACATGAGAGATCAAATGAGTTGCGTGAAGTTTATGAAGATTTGATACGAACGCTTGATAAAAATCATAGCATTAATCAACATACTTTAAGTGAGCTTCTCAATGTAAATCCAAATCTTCATGTGATGATATTAGATAAGAATAAGGTTCCAGTTTACAACAATCTTAATATGGTATTGCCAGAAAAATATCTCAATAAGAAAAATGGTATTTATGTGTTTGATGGCTATGTGTTTATCGACTCCAAGCCACCAAAACATCGAAAAATTCATAAAAAAAATCTATCAAGATCTGATTTATTTTCACAATATCAAGTCATTATTCGTGGAAGTAATATTACTTCAGATATTTGGTGGTTGCGAGTGAAGATGATAGGGTTTTTATTGCTGTCTTTACTGAGTGTGGGGGTGATTGCATATTTTTTACTCAAATTTTCCTTGAAACCCTATAAAAATAAAATCAGTTTTCTTAATCGCTTTATTAAAGATACTACGCACGAGATAAATACGCCTATAAGTGTAATATTAATGAGTATTGAGAGAATAGAAAAAGAAGAAATTTCTGAAAGCAATCTTAAAAAAATCAATCGTATCCATATTGCCGCTAAGACACTTGCGAGTATTTATAGAAATATTGCTTTTTATAGTGTCGCTCAGCAAAAAGATAAAAGTATTTGTGTGGATGTAAAAGAACTCTTAGAACAAAGATTAGAGTTTTTCGATCCATTGTTTGTGCAGAAAAACCTTAATATTAGGACTTCTTTTGCTCCTTCTTTTATCAATGCAACTATAGATGAGATGGGATGCGTGATCGACAATCTTTTGAGTAATGCTATTAAATACAATAAAAAAAATGGAGAAATACAAATCAATCTTGAACCAAATAAACTTTCTATCAAAGACACAGGATGTGGGATATATGAAGAGAATATGAAAAATATTTTTGAACGTTATATCCGATATAACCATTCTCAAGGTGGATTTGGTATTGGATTAGCTCTTGTCAAAGAGCTTTGTGATCGTTATGGTGTTGCTATTAAATGTGAAAGCAAAGTAGGGGAAGGGAGCTTGTTTGTTTTGGAGTGGAAAAAAATACCTAGTAGTAAAATCTTATAGCCCTCCAAATCTTCTTGTGCGTTCTTGATAGGATTGTATGATTTTGTGGAGTTCTGTAGGGGTAAAATCAGGCCAAAGTGTTGTGCTGAAAAATAATTCTGCATAGCTTGATTGCCAAAGTAAAAAATTCGATAATCGCATTTCTCCACCTGTGCGAATGAGTAAATCTACATCCGGGATTCCTGCTGTATCGAGGTTTGATTGTATGAGTTCTTCAATGTTGGATTCTTCTTTATAGGATTTTTTTGACAATATTTTTTCAAAAGTTCTTTTTATTTCATCCCTTGATCCATAATTTAGAGCTAAAATTTGTGTCAGTGCAGTGTTTGAAGATGTGGTTTTTTCTAGATCCTTGATAAGTGCTTTTAGTGGATCGTTAAAAGCATCAATATTTCCAATCGCTTTGAACCGTATATTGTTTTGATGATAAGTATTAGCTTCTTCTAGTAGATATTTTTTTAGACTTTTCATCAAAAAATCAACCTCAGTTTTTGGGCGATTCCAATTTTCTGTTGAAAAGGCATATAAGGTCAAGTAAGAAATATCATTTTTTGCACACCATTGAGTGATTTCTCTAACTGTCTGAATACCCTTCTTGTGACCTTGAGTACGCATTTTTCCTTTTTGTTTTGCCCATCTTCCATTTCCATCCATAATGATGGCTAAATGTTTTAATGTATTCAATCTTCTCTCCTTGAGCATTCATCTATTAGATATGCAATATGTTGCCACCAATCAATTTAGATATAAAAAAACTTCTAATTTTAGCTAATCTATTGGGGACTTTATTATTAAAAAATTATTAAAATGCTATAAAAATTATGAGTTAAGGTGTGTAAGAATGCAAGAAGAAAATTTGAGAAATAAAAAGCTCTTAGGCAAACACAATAAGAGTTATGCTAATCCTGTGTATTTAGATGGATTTAATCCTGAAGAGTATATAGTGATAGATATACGTCATCCATATGATTTTAAAGAAGGTCATTTGCAAGGATCTATAAATATAACAGATTTGCGTACTATAGCCACTATAGCACAAAACAATAAGGATAAAAAAGTTCTTTTGCAATGCTATAGCGGACATACTGCCTCAGTTTATGGTAGCGAACTTGTGAATGCAGGGTTTGATAATATTTATTATTTAGATGAAAATATTGCAGATTTTGAGGATCATGGAATCTTATTGCAGAGTTAATTTTGTGATAGGTATTTAAAAATTCTCATAATGGGCTTTTATTAAAAATATGCTATAGTTAGAAATCTTAAGTTTCAAACATCAATCAGGCATATCCATGAGAAATTTTTTTTTATTTTGCTTACTTATTTCGTTTGTTTTTGCTCAAGATGATTTATTTTTAAATATTAATCAGCCCATTGTAGATCAACCCATATCTGAAAAAAATCTAGAAAATATTGACATCAAGAATGCTTGGGAGAAGGTCTTAAACACTCACTCAGGCATTAAGTCAGCAGAATTTGGTGCAAGTTCGGCTTCAAAGTTGAGTACAGCAACAAAACTATCTTTTTTGCCAAGCATTGATATTAGTGCTCTTTATTTACATTTAGATAAGCCTATTGGTGTAGATGTCATCAAAGACAAAGCTGCTGTTACGCAAATTGCAGGATTATTTCCCCCCTTGAGTGGTTTGCTTCAAACCATAGCATCACCTATAGATATAAGCAAACAAGATGTGATTTTAGGGGCACTCAATATTATTTATCCTCTTTATCTTGGTGGTGCGAGGATTTATGCAAGTAAGATTGCATCTTTGGAAGCAAAAGATGCCTTTGAGGCTTATAGGCTTAAGAAATTAGCCACTTTCGAAGATTTGATCAAAATTTATTATGGCGTTGTCTTGAATCAGGATATTGTAAAGGTGCTCAAGAGTATTGAAGAAGGTCATTATACGCATTATCAAAATGCCCTTAAAATGCAAAATGCAGGTCAAATTGCACGGATTGAAGTTTTGAGTGCACAGGTTGCCTATGATCGGGCAAAAACCAAGACACGACAAGCGGAGGATTCACTGCAGATTGCACAATTATCTTTTGATTCTATTTTGGGTGTAAAACAACAAAAGTTCTATCCATCTTCTTCATTAAGCATTGATATGCAAAAAAGACTACCAAATGTTGATTTTTTTGTGAATGAAACACTTTTGTCTTACCCTGCACTTAAGACGCTATCGAATAAAAGCTTAATTGCCAAGGAATATAAAAAATTACAGATTAGTAAATTTCTTCCACAAGTGGGTTTTTTTGGTTCATATATTATGAAAGAGAATAATTCCATACTTAACAATATGATACCTAACTGGTATGTTGGAATTGGAGCGAGGTTGCCTATCATCACTCCAGGTGGCAGAATTCATAAATATGAGGCGACAAGACTTGCAGAACTTCAGGTTAATGCACTTAATACTCAAGCAATCAAAGATATGAAATTATTAGCCCAAAAAACTTATCAGGAAACAGTTTCTGCATTGCAGGAATATAAGAGTTTGGATTCTAGCATTGAACTTGCAAAAGAAAATCTCAAACTTCAAGAAGAGGCATTTAAGCAAGGTATTGCTACAAGTTCTCAAGTTATAGATTCTAGAAATGCTCTTTCTAGCGTCTTAATTGAGCAAAAGGTTGCTAGTTATCGATATATCACGCTTTTAGCAAGTTTAATGGCTTTAAGTGGGCATTTAGAGATGTTTTATGAATATCAAAAATAAGGATACAAGAATGAATAAAAAAATTGAATTATTTGCGATAGGAGGTTTTATTGCAATTATTTTGATTTGGCTTTGTGTTACATTTTATAAAGCATATAGTCCCAAACCTCAAATTTTACAAGGACAAATCAGTGCAAAAGAATATAGTGTGAGCTCAAAACTTGCTGGAAGGATTGATGAGATTTTTGTTAAAAAAGGCGATAAAGTTAAAAAAGGCGATTTGATATATACTATTAAGAGCCCTGAATTAGAAGCAAAACTCACTCAAGCACAAGCAGGTTATGAGGCAGCAAAGGCATTAAGCGATGAAACCCATAAAGGAACTAGAGAAGAAACTATTATTTCCGCAAAAGATATTTGGCAGAGTGCAAAAACTATGGCTAGTTTAGCGGAAAAAACTTACAATAGAATTCAAAGCCTCTATGATAATGGCGTAGTGAGTTTGCAAAGAAGAGATGAAGCTTATACTGCTTATGAGAGTGCAAAATACAACGAAAATACTGCTTATCAACAATATAAAATTGCCTTAGATGGTGCGAGTGCAGAGATCAAAAAGGCAGCTTTTGAAAAAGAACGTGCAGCAAAAGGGCAGGTAAGCGAAGTTCAAGCTTATATTAAAGACATTCAGACTTATGCTCCAATTGATGGAGAGGTGAGTAATATTCTTTTACATAGTGGAGAACTTAGTCCTAGCGGATTTCCCGTTGCTTTGATTGTGGATATGAAACAAGCTTGGCTTAAAATTGCTGTACCTGAAAAATATCTCAAAAGATTTCAAGTGGGTCAAGATTTTCAAGCTTATATACCTGCACTTGAAAAAAAGGTGA
Organism: Helicobacter cappadocius; assembly: GCF_030688855.1. Classification (GTDB taxonomy): domain Bacteria; phylum Campylobacterota; class Campylobacteria; order Campylobacterales; family Helicobacteraceae; genus Helicobacter_J; species Helicobacter_J cappadocius. The sequence continues at coordinate 73,743 of NZ_JAUYZK010000005.1, forward strand.
CCTTCAAAGTTGATTATGTCTCTGTTATGGGTGAATTTGCTACTTGGAAGGCAACTTCGGCAACCAAAGGCTATGATATGAAAAGTTTTGAGATTGAAGCAAAGCCTATACAAGAGGTTGAAGGTTTGCGTGTAGGCATGAGTGTGCTTGTAAAATTAGATCCAAGTAAATGATTGATTACAAAAAAGCACTTGTGTATTTTGCTAGAAACAAAATGTTGTGTGCTATTTATTTTATTTTGCCTATACCTATAGCACTGCTTATTTATAGTATATTTTATATTCGATTGCCTACAGAACTTCCTATTGGAGTGATTGATGGTGACAAAAGTGGGATTTCAAGAGAAGTTGAATTCAATCTTGATTCAACTTCAACTCTGAGAGTTGTTAAAAAATACAATTCTATTCTTGAAGCTAAGGCTGATCTAAATGAAGGGAATATTTATGGACTTGTAATTATTCCCAATGGACTAGAAAAGAATATCAAGTTGGGCATAGAAACCAAGATAGGATTTTACTATAATGCACAGTTTGTATTGATTGGAAAAGCTCTTGATAGTTCTTTTTTGAAGGTAATTGCGACCATGAATGCAAAAAATGATACCATTAGGAAACTTATCAAGAGTTCTAATTTTGAAATAGCCTTTTCAGGAGCAATGCCCGTTGTTTCTACAATTGGAGCACTGTATAATCCTAGCAATGATTATGCACAGTTTTTGATAACTTTAATTTTGCCATGTGCTTGGCAGATATTGATCGCATTGGGAATGTTAAATGCCATAGGAAAAATTTCTGGTGCAAAAAAATACTTATTAGCATTTGGAATGAATGTGGTTGTCTCTAGTTTTTGGGGGATGGCTATGATGGTTTTTTTTCAAACCATAGGATACCCCATGAATGGAAGTTATAATGTTTTATTCTTGGGTATTTTAGCGATGAGTTGTGCAATTAGCGGTATTGTAATGTTTGTTCAAGCATTTTTGCACAATATGGCAAAAAGCGTGGGTGTTATTGCTGCTTATACTGCACCTGGATTGGCGTTTGCTGGAATCACTTATCCGCAAAACGCAATGGATGGATTTGCGCTTTTTTGGAGTCATATTTTACCTATTTCTTATTTTATGGAGCTTTACTTACAACAAGCAAATTACGGCTTAGATTCAATGGATTCTCTTAAAGTTATAGCTAAAATGTTGCCATTTTTTGTCTTTTTTCCATTAGGGGTATTGATAGAACACTTGAGGGGACAGAAGTGAGTTTTACACGCGTTGTTTTTGAAGAATTTCGTGCTATTTTTACCAATATTCCTGTTATTTTTGTGGTTATTGTGGGTTCGTTTCTTTATGCATTTTTGTATCCCGCACCTTATAAGAATAACATAGTTCAATCTCAAAAAATCGTTGTTGTAGATAATGACAATACAACCTTGTCTAAAAAATTGATTTTTTTAGTTCAAGCTAGTGCTGAGGTTGATGTTGATAAAGTTACTTCTTCAATGAAAAAAGCTCAAGAACTTTTAAATCAGGGAAAAGTTTATGGAATTTTACAAATTCCTAATGGTTTTGAAGCAAGTGTTTATAGACATATTCCTGTTGAGGTTTTTTATTTGGCAAATGCTTCTTATTTCTTGATCTATGGAGCCGTTATAGATGGCATACATAGAGCGGTTGAAGAGTTTTCTGCTAATATAAAACTTAGACGTTTATTGTTTGAGGGAAAATCTCAAAACGAAGATATAGATCTTATTGTACGTGACTCTATTCCGCTATACAATCCCACTGTAGGATACATAAATTATGCACTAGCGGCGATTCTTGTGTTTATCTTACATCAGACATTAATAGCTGGTGCTGGGATTTTGGGAGCTACACAAAATGAACAAAATCTCAAAGGCATTAAGGGTTATTGGAATGAAATAGGAGGATTAAAGTTGGTTTTAGCTAGAATGTTTGCCTTTTTTTGTATTTATGTGGTTTTATTTTTGTTATATTTTGGATTTTTATTTCAATTGTATGGAGTGAATATCGGTGCAGATATTGTTTCTTTTTGGTGTTTTTCTGCGATATTTATTTTGTGTTGTGCAAGTTTTGGAACACTTTTGGGGCTTTTGATAAATCATCCAGCTTTGCCAACTCAGATCGTACTTATTTCTTCCTTGCCTTTGATTTTTATGATGGGATTTATTTGGCCATTAGAGCTTTTGCCAAAACCTATTGTGTGGGCAATCCATTTTATTCCTGCATTTGAGGGTGTTAATGGCTTTATTCGCATCAATCAAATGGGGGCAGATTTGCATCTTGTGATGAATGATTTTTTCTGGCTTTTGGGGCTTTGCATTGGTTGTGTGATGATATGTGTTTTGGTGATAAGACAAAAAATGGGGAATGTGAATGATTCAGAGAAAAGATGAGATTTTTATAGCATTAAAGGATGCTTTTCCTCACACTATTCCTATTATGATGGGATATTTATTGATGGGGTTTGCGTTTGGAGTGCTTTTAGATAAGAGCGGATATGATTTTGTTTGGGCATTTTTTATGTCTGTATTCATCTATGCAGGAGCAATGCAATTTGTAGCTATAGGCTTATTGGCAAGTGGAATAGGAATTTGGAGTGTTGTTGTCTTATCTGCTATGGTTAATGCTAGACAGATATTTTATAGTATCAGTATGCTTGATAGGTTTTCAAAAATGGGCAAAAAACTTCCCTATATGATACATTCACTCACTGATGAAACTTTTGCTCTTTTTAATGTCAAAAAACCACAAGAAGGAACAAATGAAACCTATTTTATGTTTTTTATTGCTTTGCTCAATCATATTTATTGGATTATTGGGAGTTTGGCTGGGTCGCTAATTGGATCAAAGTTTAGTTTTGATTCTAGGGGTGTTGATTTTGTGATGACAGCGATCTTTATGGTGATCTTTATGGAGCAATGGAAACATAGTTCAAACCACACTCCTGCTATTGTAGGTATTTTCACTAGTGTGATTTGCTTGTTGTTGTGGGGAGGAAGCTTTTTGTTACCTTCACTTGTTTTGATGACTTTTATTTTAATGTTATTGAGAAAAAAATTGGAGTGCTAATGTTTGATTCGATAGTGGTTGTTTTGGTGATTGTTGTGGTTACATTTCTTAGTCGTGCTTTGCCTTTTATGATATTTAATTCTAAGCGAAATGCCCCTAATTTTTTGTGTTATCTTGGTAAAGTCTTGCCTAATGCGATTGTTGGAATGTTGATTGTGTATTGTTTAAAGGATATAGACATAAACATTTCTCCTTTTGGAAGTAATGAAATTCTTGCACTTTTATGTGTAGTTGTATTGCAAATTGTATTGAAAATATCTGTAGTTAGCATTATTGCAGGAACGATTTTGTATATGTATTTGATTCAAAGTAATATTTTGAATAGTTTTTTTAATTTTTAAATTTTGCCATCACTGCTGCAATTGCAAATCCTCCATCATGGCTAATACTTACGGAGATTGCATCTATATTAAAGAATTTCATTTTTTTTTCGCTTAGAATTATGAGAGGAGCATTTTTTTTACTTTTAGATAATTTGATATCAAAAAATCTCAAATCTTCGCAAATTCCAACTCCCAAGGCTTTTGAACAAGCTTCTTTTGCTGCCCAAAATCCAGCTATGGTGGAAACTTTATACCCTGATGAATTGTTTACCAGAAGAATTTCTTCTTGATTGAGGAATTTATTCAAAAAATCCTCCCCATATCTTTTGAGATTTTTTTCAATACGAGAAATAGCTACAATATCAATTCCAATCATTGAATCACAAACTCAGTGAAAAAAACATTTTTAATATAGCCATCAATTAAAAAACTATTGATTCTATTAACAATCTCATCTTTTAAGCGATCTTTACCTTTTGTTGTAGCTATTTCTTCGATAGATTTTGAAGATAGGATTTCTATAATGCTATCTTGGATGATAGTGGATTTTGCCTCAACTTCTTTTTGTAGTTTTTCATTGCTAAGTTCCAAACTGATTGAAGTCTTAAGATAACGACGACCACTTTGAGTTACTAAATTGACAATAAAAGGCTCTGGCATTTGATACAATGGTCCAATATTGAGATAATTAGAAGTTCTAGCTTCTCCATTAGGCTTTTTTTGCAACTGAGCACTTGCTGTGGCTTCAGAGTCTTTTGCCTCATCATCACTTTTATTGCCACCTAAGAGCAATACTCCTGCAACAATACCAATTATTAGCAAAAATACAATTACCCCAATAATAACAAAAATCAAAGTTTTATTTTGTTTTGGAGCCTGTTGTTCTTCGGTTACTTCTTTTTCTTCAGCCATTGGTTTCCTTTGTATTATTAAAATTGGATTCGATATAGTATGTTAATGAGCTTTTACCGAATTTTTTTTGTTTTATTATACTAAAATGTTTGATATTTTTAGGAGGTTTATATTCACTCATATGTTCAAAAACCACCAAAAATATACTTGGATTTAGAATTTCTTCTAATAATCTAGTACATTTGGAATATACATCGGCATAATTCTCTCTTATATTAAATGGTGGATCAAAATAAATGATTTTTTTTGTCGTGTTTTTATTGATATGTTGATGTAAAATCTCAAATGTATCCCCGTAAAATCCGTTAGCAAGAATATTTGGATCTCTTTTTTTTAAAAGCAATATATTTGAACTCAAAATATCGAAAGAACTTTTATTGTTTTCAAAAAACCAAGCCTCTTTTGCTCCACGACTCAAGGCCTCTAATCCTATAGAACCTGTTCCAGCAAATGCCTCAATAAAGCAGCTTTCTATCACATCTGAAGAAATAGTATTAAATAGTGATTCTTTCAAAATAGATTTACTTGATCTTGTGAGGTTTGTTGTAGGCATTTTAAGATTTACGCCTTTAAATTTACCCCCAATAATCTTGATCGTAGATTTATTGTCCATTATTTTTGAGTGTTTGATAAATTTTACTTGAAAATTCTTCCAATATAGAATCAATCTGTAGCTTTAATTCGGGATTTTTTATATTCAAAAAATTTTCAGGAATTGTATTGGCAATGATTTTAGTAGATTTAACCTTATGATGGTAGAAATTTTGCAGATCTTTGGATAAGCTCACTTGTGTGAAAGGTTTCTTTATATCTGATTGGGATGTAGATCCAATAATACAGAGTGGTTTGGATATTTGCAGTGGAGTATCAGAGATAACAAATTCACAATCATTAAATGTTGTCAGTATATCTTTTAGATAGTAAGATAAAGCATCTTGAAGAAGCATTGATTCACACATAATTGAGACTTTCACTTAAACTCCATCTATGTTTATTTTTTTTGATTATATAATTTTCTCTCTTAGCTATCCATATATTAAGATGATTTTTAGGCTTCTTTTGGTTCTAAGGTTTGTTCTTTAAAGATTTTTCTAACTTTTAGTCTTTTGATTCTCGCACCATCCATGCTGGAAATTTCAAATTCACAATTTTTATCGCTCACACAATCTCCAACAATAGGAAGTCTTCCTAGCATCCCAAAGACATAACCACCGATGGTTACTTGATCACACTCATCATCAAACTCCACATCCATAATCTCTTCTACGCTCTCTAAATCCATCATTCCATCAAATTCATAGGTATTTTCATCAATTTGATGCATATCCTCTGTTTTTAGATCGTGTTCATCGGAGATATCCCCCATAATTTCTTCAATAATATCTTCCATCGTTAGAAGTCCCGCGGTTCCACCATATTCGTCAATAACCAGAGCGGTATGGATTTGTTCTTTATTCATTTTGATAAGTATTTGCGAAACTGAAGCACTTTCAGGAACGATAATTATTTCTCTAACCAGACTTTTAAGCTCTCTGTTGTCTGCTTCAAATACTGAATTTGTAAGTAAATCTCTAATGTGTATCATTCCTATCACATTGTCTTTGCTACCTTCGCAATATGGATATCTAGTATGGCGGCTATCCATTACAATTTGTATATTTTCCTCATAGGTTTTTTCTGCATTTAAACAAATCATATCTTTTCTAGGCGTCATAATTTCTTTAGCTATGGTATCGGAAAAATCAACCGCATTTTTAATAATTTCACCTTCGATTGAATCAATAAAGCCACCTTTTAAACTTTCTCCGACAATAATTTTTAATTCTTCTTCAGAGTGAATATTGTCTTGTTCTTTAGCTGGTTGTATCCCCAGTCTCTTGAGAAAAAAAGCAGCTAGAATATCAAATAGTCTTATCACAGGATAAAATACAATCCAAAATGAATATAAAGGTCTTGCAACAAATAATGCAGCACTTTCAGATCTAGCAATAGCTATGGATTTTGGGACGATTTCACCCAATACAACATGTAAAAGTGTTATAAAAGTAAAGGCTACAATAAAGCTAATGGTATGAGTAATCACTGAAGAAGCATCAAAAATTTTTTCAAGTGGTATGCTCAATAATTTTGCTACAGCAGGTTCTCCTATCCAGCCAAGTGCCAAAGAGGAGAGGGTGATTCCAAGTTGTGTTGCACTTAAATAAGTATCTAGTTGATTGGAGATTTTCAAGGCTAATTTTGCATTTAATTTATCGGATTTACAAAGCTCTTCAAGTCGAGATTTTCTGATCTTTACAATAGCAAATTCAGAAAGGACAAAAAAGGCATTTAAAAGAACTAAAAATATCGCGAAAATAAACATTAAAACCGACTGATACGGGTCCAAGTAATACTCCTTGATTTTAGGACAATTCCTATGTTATTGAAATATTTTATCATAAAAATGTGTTTGAATTACTAAAGATTGATGTTTATGGCTTTTACCACAAAATAAGCGATAGCTCCTAATACTGCTGAGGCAGGAACGGTTATAATCCAAGAAGCGATGATTTTATTAATCGCACTGCGTTTGACTAGTTCATTTTTATAGGCTTTTTTGAGTGATTTTTTTTCTTTTTTGTTTAGAATTGGTAGAGAGGATTTTTTGCTTATTTTTTTCAAACTCTCAAGCATTGCACCTTTTCTTTTTACACTTGCTTTGTTGAATTTTTCCAAAAACTCTGCGATAACTTTTGAATCTTTTCCTTTGTGGGCTTTGATGATCTTTTCTTGCATTTCGTGGTATCTTTTTTTGAGATATTCTCTTAAAAAACCAACTCCAAATACTGCTCCAATAGCAATATGAGTAGAGCTCACAGGAAGACCAAGTCCAGATGCAACTAGCACTGTTAGAGCTGCTGAGAGGGCAATACAAAATGCCCTTATTTTATCTAGTTCTGTGATTTCGCTCCCTACTGTTTTGATTAGTTTGGGACCATATAAGGCAAGTCCTAAAGAGATTCCAAGTCCTCCAACAATCATGATCCACAAAGGCACACTCGCACTTTTACCTATGCTTTGAAGACTTCCAAGAGCTTGATTGATAGCTGCGAGAGGTCCAATAGCATTTGCCACATCATTTGCTCCGTGTGCAAAGCTCAAAAGTGCTGCAGCAAAGATAAGAGGGATGCTAAAAAGTGCATTAATTTCCTCTTTTGTATTTTGAAGGGAATCAGCTTTTTTGTAAACAAATGGTTTGGCTACAAAATACACACACAATGCTATTAAAAAGCTTAAAATCAATGCAGATGAGAACTCAATAGGAATGATTTTTTTAAGTCCTTTTAAGATTAGATAGAGTCCAAATGTCCAAGTCATTAGGAATATTAAAATTGGGACCACTTTTTTGGCCGCAAGTTTTTTGTCTTGTTTGTAAGTGATGGTTTTTTTGATAATCATCAAAAATATCACCGCAAAAATTCCTCCCATCAAAGGAGAGATGATCCAACTCGCCACAATGCCACCCAAAACTCCCCAATGTGCAACTCCTAGACCTCCAGCAGCGATTCCAGCTCCCAGAATTCCACCAACGATGGAGTGAGTCGTAGAGACAGGAGCACCTAAAATAGTGGCTAGATGAACCCATATTGCACCAGAAACTAGTGCAGCTATCATTACACCTACGAAGATTTTCGGATCGGCAATGCTGATGGGATCAATAATGCCTGATTTGATAGTATCTACAACATCTCCACCAGCTATAATAGCTCCACTTGCTTCACAAATGGCGGCAATTGCTATTGCACCAGCTAAGGTAATAGCTTTAGAACCCACAGCTGGTCCTACATTGTTTGCTACATCATTCGCACCAATACTCATTGCCATATATCCGCCTACTATGGTAGCAAAAACTAGCAATAAGGCATTTGAAGTGTTTCCAAAAATAACCGCTATAACAGAAATAAGTATCGCAAATACCATAATAAAACCTATTTTTAGGCTTTCTTTTTGGAATTTTTTGTTGGTTTTTTGGAATTGATCTAAGTCTTTGAACTCCACTTTTAGTCTCCGGCTGATTTTGGGTATGATACCAAAAACTTTGCTAAAGCAAACTTATAATTTGCTTACAAGATAAGGTTATTAGAATAGCTCAAGGGTTATATTTTACAATTGGAGATGTTTAAAATTTTATTAGATAAGGATTATTAGATAAAATAATAAAAATTTAAATTAATAGGTTTATTTTGAGAAATTTTTTACTAGTGTGCATTCTAACGATCTCTACATATGCACAAGGGGGTAATATTCTTTTAGAAATAGCTAGTGGTACAACATTTCCTAATACTAAATTGGAAGATACCACTACAAAATTAGATTTAAAATCTAAAATTAATTACGATTATAGTTTTAGAATTGGGTATGAATATAAATATTCAAATCAAGGTTTTTTTGTTCGTTACAACTATACGAATAGTTGGGTTGATGATTATCAAAATCCCTTGAAAAATAGAAATCTTTTTGAGTTTGCCTATTTGGTAGGAGATGATATGTCTTATGGCAATAATTTGGGATTTTATGTTGGATTTGGATTAGGTTTTGCAAAAAATAATTTTAAATATAGCGACTTTATATTCGATCACTATGCATATGCCTCCTATAGGCGGACAGATTTTAAAATCACTCCAAAAAATGATTATTTATTTTTATCTAACTTGATGCTAGGCATAAGATACTCAAAGAGAAATTTTTATATCAGTTTTGAAACAAACATAGGTTATACACAAGCAATGGGGGACTTAAATATAAAATATCAAGATCATCCCTCTTCAGGATCAATTTATAGACCTGATCCCCCTTCAACATACTTATCTACAACATCTTCTATCAAAGAAACATTTTTTCCATTTTCAGTAATGCTTGTTTTTGGATTTCCAATTGATTTATTTATATAGATTAGTAATCTAGGTGGTGGTTATTATTTTATTTATTTTTTTGATAAAAAAATTTAAGGAATTAGGAGATTTAAAATAACTCTAGCAACTTTAGCAATGGTGTTTTCAGTTTTAGCTCTAGTTGTAACAGGAGCTATTATTATTTATGACGTGTATAAAATATCAAAAATCTAATTTAGAATTCTAGATTATGTATTATTTTGAACCGTTTAATCTGTGCATATCTAGCTTCAAAATCAATCCTCATAAATGTTTTTCTCAAATATAAAGATATAGATTTTTGTGTTAAAAGCAGCTTTTGTGATTTTGCTTCTAACTGTGGCATATATTTTTGGTATGCGTATGAATATTTTAGTGTATGTTGATTTTGACTTCCAAAAAAAATTAGATATATTACATAGAATTTTTTGGAAGAAATTTAGAAAATTAGGATTGTGATGTTATTAACAATACTTTATATCATCGGAATCACCGCAGAGGGTATGAGTGGAGCATTAGCGGCAGGACGTCATAAGATGGATCTTTTTGGTGTTATATTTATAGCCATTGTGAGTGCGATTGGTGGAGGATCTATTCGAGATGTTCTTTTTGGACATTATCCACTTACTTGGGTTGAAAATCCTTATTATATCATCATTATTTGCTTTGGGGCTATTTTAACTACTAGAATTCCCTCAATTATGGGCAGACTTGAGGCATTATTTTTGTTTTTGGATGCTTTGGGGCTAGTTCTTTTTAGTATTATTGGTGCTGAAATAGCTAGGAATATGGGCTATGGGTTTGTGCTTATTGTTATCAGTGCTGTGATTACAGGGGTTTTTGGTGGAGTTTTGAGAGATATTTTTTGCAATCGCATTCCTTTGGTGTTCCAAAAAGAACTTTATGCTGGAGTAGCAATGCTGGTGGCGAGTTTGTATTATGTGCTTATCGAGTATCTTGGTATTGAGAGCTATATTGCAACTTTTATTGCTCTAGTTTGTGGAGTGATTTTGAGACTTTTGGCAATTTATTATAAAATGGGATTACCTGTTTTTAATTATGAAGACAAGCAAAAAAATAAAGATTAAGGAAAAATAATGCTTTGTGTATTTGATATTGAAACTGTTCCAGATATTGGGATAATTCAAAAAAATTTTACTGACTTAGAGGAACTTTCTGAAATAGAAATCTGTCAAAAAGCGATGACGGATCAGAAAGAAAAAAGCGGAAGCGATTTTTTACCTATTTATTTGCATAGGATTGTTTCTATATCAAGTGTGATTGCAGATGAATATGGTCATTTTATCAAGGTTGGAAATTTTGGAAAAGCAAATAATCTAAATACTGAAGATACAGAGAAATCAATTATTGAGGATTTTTTGAAATTTATCAATAAATCTCAACCAAAGCTTGTAAGTTTCAATGGAAGAGGGTTTGATTTACCAACTATAATGCTAAGAGCAATGAAATATAATCTATCAGCACATGGTTATTATGAACAGGATAATAGTGCATTCAATAAGACAAAATGGGAAAATTATCGTCAGAGATTTTCTGAACGTTTTCACACTGATTTGCTTGATAGTTTAGGGCATTTTGGAATGATTAGAAATCTCAAGCTTGATAATATCTGCTCGATGCTCAATATACCTGGAAAATACGATATGAGTGGAAATCAGGTTTATAAGATTTTTTATGATAAAGAGATGGAACTTCAAACAAGAATTGCAAAAATCGATGAGTATTGCCAAAGTGATGTCTTGAATACATATTGGTTATATCTAAAGTATGAACTTTTAAAAGGGGAAATGATTTTGGGGGATTATTTCAGTATCCTAGATGGGTTTGCCCACAAAATACCTAAAGATATGGGATATACAGATGTTTTTATAAATGCTATCAAAGAAGAGCTCAAGAATGCCTAATAATTATATAACTAAAAATGGCGAATTTATAACTAAAGAGGATTTGATTATAGAGATACAATCGCTTTTAAATCGACTTAAAACTTCTTCTGATAGCACTAGCTTGAATATAGAAATGATGAAGTCTTTAGATGTGCACTCGCTTACATCTATTAGAGATAGTCTTTTGCAAAAATGTGGCAAGGAAATAGAATTTAATTTACAATGGTTGCATTCACTCAAAGATATAAAAGATTGATAAGGTAAATTTATTCTCATTTATCCATCATAAAGCTAAAATGATTATAATTTCATCGTGTTACAACTAAACCAAATTACAACAGGAGATAACTATGTTTGAATTAAGAAAATTACCTTATCCTAAGGACAGTATGGGAGATTTTTTGAGTCCGGTTACATTTGATTTCCACTATGGAAAACATCATCAAACCTACATAACAAATCTTAATGCTCTTATAGAGGGCACAGAATTTGCCAATAGTGAATTGTTTGATATTGTAACTAAGGCAAAGGCTGGTTTGTTTAACAACGCAGCACAGGTATACAATCATGATTTTTATTGGGATTGTATCGCTCCAAAGCAAACTCAAATGAGCCCAGAGCTTCAAGAAGCTATCAATAAAGATTTTGGTTCTTTAGATAATTTTAAAGAGACTTATTTGAAATCTGCCACGACTTTGTTTGGTTCTGGATGGTGTTGGCTAGTGTATGATAAAGCTTCAAATAAGCTTGAGATCATTCAAACAAGCAACGCTGCTACTCCCGTTACAGAAGGCAAAATTCCTGTATTGGTAGTGGATGTTTGGGAACATGCTTATTATGTTGATCATAAAAACGCTAGAGCCACTTATTTAGACAAGTTTTATAATCATATCAATTGGGAATTTGTTTCACAAGCTTACCAATGGGCACAAAAAGAAGGAATAAATTCAGTAAGATTTTATATGAATGATATTCATAAAAAAGCTTGATTTTTTTCTATTGAACCCGCATTTATCTGCGGGTTTTTTTATGTATTTAGAGAATAGTTGCATATGCAACAATAATTATTTTATAAGGAACAAACTATGCAGACACAAGATTCTTCATTGCAAGATAAAAAGACTGATAGTATTATTTTTAAGACAGCACTTTTTTCTATTGCAGCCACTACTGTGCTTGGGAGTACATTAATCGCTCCATCTTTACCTGCTTTGGAGAAGCATTTTTCGGATGTGCAAAATATTGATTTTTTATCCAAGCTTATTTTGACTTTACCCGCTCTTTTTATTATGATTTTCTCTCCTATTTCTGGCTTTATGTTAGAGCGATTTGGAAGGCTTAAGTTGATTTACCCATCATTGGTTGTTTGGAGCGTGATGGGGACAAGTGGATTTTTTCTGGATAACATTTATTTATTGCTTATTTCTAGAGCTATTTTTGGAATTGCTACGGCATTTTTAATGACAGGGGTGAGTGTTTTATTGAGCGATTATTACACAGGAATAAAAAGAGAAAAAGCATTGAGTTTGCAAGGTTTTTTTATGGCATTTGGCGGTGCGGTATTTTTGATGATGGGGGGGTATCTTTCTAATATTGATTGGCGGTATCCTTTTTTGGCTTATTTATTAGGAATTGCGATAATGATTTTGGCAATTTTTGTTTTATTTGAGCCCGTGCGTCATAGTATAGAAAAAAAAGACACTCATATAAAGGAAAATTTTGATTTTGTAAAGTTTGTTCCTGTTTATTTATTAGGTGTTTTTTGTATGGCGATGTTTTATGTTGCTCCTACACAATTACCTTCTTTTATTATCAATACACTTCAAATGAATGGTTCAAAAGTTGGTATATCGATGGCTGTAGCTTCTGTATCAATGGCGATTTTTTCTTTGTTTTATAACCGATTGCGTAGTTATTTGAGTATTTTTAAAATCTATTTTTTAGCTTTGTTTTTGATCGGCTCATCGTTTATGGCAGTTGGGATTTTTCATAATTATCCTATGACGCTTGTAGCATTTGTTTTGATGGGGGCTGGACTAGGTTTTATGATGGTAAATAATAGTTCTTGGCTTTTTAAACTAGCAAAAGATACAGAAAAGGCCAAAGCATACGGGTTTTTAGCAGCTTCTCTTTTTATGGGACAATTCATCTCTCCAATCATCACTCAACCTGTGGTGAATTCTTTTGGATTAATAAAAATGTTTTGTATTTTTGGTGGGTTGATGTATGTGATTGCTTTGTTGTTTTTGGTTCTAAAATCCAAGCACTGATTTTATTGAGCACTTGAGATATATTTGATATAATCGGTTTAAATATCAAGTTATTAAGGTGAGATTATGATGAAAGATACATTGAAAATCGCTCATAAAACATTCAGTTCAAGACTAATAGTAGGGAGTGGCAAATATAAAGATTTTGCCACCACTAAAGAAGCCACTTTGGCTTCATCTGCAGAGATGATAACAGTTGCTGTTAGAAGGATAAATATTACGGAAAAAAATCAAGAAAATTTATTAGAATATTTTAAAGATACAAATATTCAATTTCTTCCAAATTCTGCAGGTTGCACCACAGCAGAAGAAGCAATCGTTTTATTTAGGCTTATCAGAGAGGCTACTGGAATTGATTTTATCAAGCTTGAAATTATTGGGGATACACAAAAAACACTTTATCCTGATGTGATAGAGACGATTAAAGCTTGTGAAGTTTTATCAAAAGAGGGATTTTGTGTTCTTGCATACTCAAGCGATGATCCTATTGTTGCAAAAAGACTTGAAGCTGCGGGAGCTGCAGCTGTGATGCCGCTAGCTGCACCCATTGGAAGTGGGTTAGGGATTCAAAATAGATACAATATTAGCTTTATTAAAGAGGCGATTAGTGTTCCTGTGATTGTTGATGCAGGAGTTGGTTGTGCATCTGATGCTGCAATTGCTATGGAGCTTGGGGCTGATGCGGTTTTGACTAATACGGCGATTGCAATGGCTAAGAATCCTGTAATGATGGCAGAAGCAATGAAATATGCAGTAATTTCAGGAAGAAAAAGTTTTTTGGCTGGACGAATAGAGAAAAAGTCTTATGCTAGTGCAAGTTCTCCTATTTTTGGGATGGCAAATCTTTAAATGAAAGATGAGATATTTTTAACTCCTCCTTTAAAACAGTTTGAATTTGATGAGGGGGTAGCGAGTGTTTTTGATGATATGGTTGCTCGTTCTATTCCTTTTTATGCTCAATCACTTGGTCTTAGCGTAGATTTTGTAAAGAATTGTCTTGAAAAAATTGGACAAAATGGGGGTGTTGTATATGACTTGGGTTGTTCGACCGGGACTTTTTTGCTTGAACTTTCCAATAGGTTGGAAAAAGGTCATCAGCACTCCCTTATAGGAATTGATAACTCAAGTGCTATGATAGAGAGAGCGAAACTAAAAGCAAAAACCTATGGCAAAGAAATAGATTTTGTTTGTAGGGATTTTTTAGATTTTCATATTGACAAAGCTTGTGCAGTTGTTGCAAATTACACTATACAATTTGTACGCCCAATCAATAGAACCTCTTTGATTGATCGTATTTTCAAAGGCATCATTGAAGGTGGAATATTTGTGATGAGCGAGAAAATGAGTAGTCCTGATAAAGTATTAGATAGAGAAATGATACAAAGATACTATGATTATAAAAAAGAACAGGGCTATACACAAAATGAAATCACAATCAAGCGCGAGGCACTTGAAAATGTCCTTGTTCCTTATAGCCTAGAAGAAAACATAGAAATTTTGAAAAATGCAGGGTTTAAAAGCGTAGAAGTTCTTTTCAAATGGATAAATTTCGCTACTATTATTGCTAGAAAATCTTAAACTTCGATATATTCTAATAATCTTAGGTTAAACCCACTTATAGCATTATATTCACGACTGCTATTAGAGCTAATGAGTTTAAAATCAGAGATATCCAATAATCTTAGCATCTGTGCACCGATTCCAAAACCTTTGATTACATCAGAGTGATTCATATCATCGTTTATAAATATAATATAGCCACCTTCTTGCTTGATTTTGATAATGGAACGCATCAAGTATTCGTATGCTTGTGTATTACTCAATAATTCATAATCTGTCGTGATTTTGTGGAATCGTATAATAGGGGTTTTGCTATTGCCAATTTTAAAGGCATAATGACATCTTTTCAGATGATCTTTAAAGGTAATTTTTTCGCACATTGTGTCTAGAAAATCTACTTTTTCTTTTGAAATGATTTCAATCAAAATTTCATGTTGAAGTCTATAGCTAATAAGATCTGAAACATAGAGGATTTTTAGATTGTGTTTTTGGGCAAAATCTATTAAAAATTTATCCCCTCTTTTTGCCATCGTGCCATCTTCTTTCATAATTTCGCAAATTACGCTCACTGGTTTTAATCCAGCAATCTTGCAAATATCTACACTTGCTTCAGTGTGCCCTGTTCTCACTAAAACCCCACCGTCTTTTGCTATCAAAGGGAATATGTGACCAGGTTTGACAAAGTCATCAGGAGCGGTGTTTTCATCGCACATTAACCGGATGGTTAGATCACGTTCAAATGCAGATATACCTGTTTTAGCTTCTTTTGCATCTATAGAGACCGTAAAGGCAGTCTCATGATTAGAGCTATTGTTGCTAACCATCGGAGGAAGATCAAGTTTTTGAGCGATTTCTTTAGTGATAGAGACACAGATAAGTCCCCTAGCTTCTTGTGCCATGAAGTTGATTTTTTCCGGAGTTGAAAAAATACCTGCCATTACCAAGTCACCCTCATTTTCTCTATCTTCATCATCCATAACAATAATCATCTCACCATTTTTTATTGCATCTATAGCCTCTTTTACTCGCTCTAAAGACATCCATTTTCCTTCATCTATTTTGTATTGTAATTATACCTTAAGATTATTTTTATTGACAATATTTGATAAAACTACTATAATTCTGCCCTCAATAGATTTTATTGAATTTGTTTATTGGGGTATCGCCAAGCGGTAAGGCACCTGGTTTTGGTCCAGGCATTCAGAGGTTCGAATCCTTTTACCCCAGCCAATTTTTGAAATATTCTGATTTTAATCAAAAAAGAATCTTATCGCGGGATAGAGCAGTCCGGTAGCTCGTTGGGCTCATAACCCAAAGGTCGGAGGTTCAAATCCTTCTCCCGCAACCATCTAACTTCTTCCATTCATCTTCATTCATAGTATATTGTATCCCATTCATTTCGTGTGTATAAGCCATTTATGTTTGTTAAAATTTATTTATTTTATATTATTTCACAAGGGTTAATTTTGCTTGTAATGATTATGGATTATAAAATTAAATTAATAGGGAGTCAATGGTTTTAACTTGAAGACGGTATTGGCTTTTGTGCCAAAGATAGATCGATATGACAATATCCGCGAGGGTTTTTTTGTAGATATTTTTGATGATATTCTTCAGCTAGATAATAGTTTTTGAGTTCTTTTATTTCTGTTTGTATGGGTTTATTATAGAGTGGTTGTAATTTTTGGACGAAATCCTTACATCTTTGAAGCGTGTCTAAATTTTGAGTATAAATACCACTTCTATATTGAGTTCCAATGTCATTACCTTGCCTATTAATGCTAGTGGGATTGATGATGGAAAAAAATCGCTTAAGGATTTCTTCTAAAGAAAGGATTTCTTCATCATAAAAAAGTTCTAATGCTTCTACGGCACCGCTTTTTCCACTACACACTAATTCGTAGCTAGGGTTTATTATATTTGAGTTTGCATACCCCACACTTGTTTTTTTTACGCCTTCTAAAAGATCAAAATACCCTTGAACTCCCCAGAAACAGCCTCCTGCTAGATAGATACTTTTCAATATTATGTCCTCTTATTTGTTTTGATTCTGTAATATTGTACCAAAAGTTAATCAAGGAGAAGAAATGATTAGTGTGGCTCATAGTCCTGATGCCGATGATTTATTTATGTATTATGCAATCGTGTTTGGTTGGGTAGATAGTTCTTTGGGAGATCGATTTTCTAATGTAGCACTGGATATACAAACACTTAATGAAGCGACCATAAAAGGCACATATGATGTGAGTGCAATTTCATTTGGAGTATATCCTTTTGTAAGTGATGATTTCGCATTATTGCGCACAGGGGTAAGTTTTGGACAGGGATATGGTCCTAAGCTTATAAAGAAAAAAACAACCTATTTAAAGAAAGATTTTAAGGTTGCTTTAAGTGGAAGGCACACAACCAATGCTATCATTTTCTCTTTAGCATATCCAAATGCTAAAATTGTGTATAAAAATTTCCTAGAGATAGAAGACGCTGTGCTTAGTGGTGAGGTTGATGCAGGAGTGCTTATACACGAATCTATTTTAAATTTTAACTCTGAACTTGAGGTATATAGGGAGATTTGGGATGTATGGTGCGAACAAGCAGGAGGAGAGCTTCCTCTACCATTAGGTGGCATGGCACTAAGACGCTCTATTCCACTTAATAAGGCCATTGATATTGAAGCTACTTTGACGAAAGCCGTAAATGTAGCTGTTAAAAATAAAAAAACCCTCTCAAAAATGTTGATGGAGAGAGGGATTATCCGTGTGAATGAAAAAGAACTTGATACTTATCTTAACTTGTATGCCAATGATGATTCTATAAGCTTGAGTGAGAGCCAAAAAAAAGGCATTGATAGGCTTTTTGAACTAGGATTTAAAGCTGGGATTTATGATAAGTTGATCAAATGTGAGGATTACTTCATCCCCACAGAATATAAAGAGATTAGAAATTCTTGATTCTAAGAATTTATGAGGATTTTTTGATAATCGCTAGTTGCCTTTGATAGTTCTTCATTTGTAATTCCCATCGCATTATATACACCAAATACATCTTGTGGCTTCATGTTCATGTAACTAGCGGACATATTCATCGGCATAAGTATTTCATCAATACTCTTTTGATTTCTGCCATCAGAAGTGTATTTTTCTTTTGGACTTCCTATAGAGGTAATGATTTGAAAAGTTTTTCCTGATAACATTTTTGGGTTTTTCCCATATAAAATGGAGCTGAAAACAACATCTTGCCATTCTTTTAGTATGCTAGGTGAGCTAAACCAGTATAGAGGAAACTGAAATACGATTTTATCGTGAGATTTTAGCAACTCTATTTCTTTTAAAGCATCGATTTTGCCATCGGGATAAATTTCATGAAGGTTATGTAATGTAATATCTGAAGTGTTTTTTATGCTTTCACAGAGTGCTTTGTTGATTTTTGAGCTTTTAATATTGGGATGAGCGAGTATAATAAGTGTTTTCACAAATGTCCTTTAAACTTAGTTAGACAATGATTCTAGCAGATTATAGTTATCTTTTAGCATTCTTTATATTTTGAAAGTATCTAATAGAAGCAAATCCTTTTACACCAGTGGATTCTATCTGTGAAACTTGATCTTGACAGATGATTCCTCCGAGTGCAAATAAGGAGTTTTTGATAATTGGACTCAGTCCTTGTAAATATTCTATTCCTAGTGGTTTTCCCTTATTTGGGGTATTGAAAATAGGACTTAAGGTAATAAAATTCACACCAGCATCAATAGCTTTTTGGGCTTCATTGGCACAATGAGAACTATAGAATACGGATAATTTTTCATCCAGAGCTTTTTTTATGGTGTGTAGATTTGTGCCTTTTATATGAATGCCTTGTATATTGTAAATTTTTGCAAGTTCAATACTTGTCTCCGTATTTTTAAGATTTATAAAACTTTGGATTTTGTTTTTTTTACACCATTTAGCAAAAATATCAATCAAATCATTAGAAAAAATCATCGTATCTCTAAAACATGCTTTGTCAATATGATAAGATGAGGAAATATTTTTTAGATTTTCAGAAAAACCAAGCACTGAATTGTTTTCATAAAGAGAAGGAGAGGTTATAAAGTAAGATTGCAACTTCAAGATTGGTTTTTTAAAAGAATGCTTAGCACTTTGGCAATTATAGAAAAAAAACTAAAAATCCCAAAAAAAGTCAAAGCTAGAATAAAAGATAATAAGGGGTTAAAATCTCTAAGAAAAAAAAGACAGGCAATTCCCCCCAAAATGCCAATTCCTCCAAAGAGTCCAGTAAAGAACTCTAAGAATTTGATAAGAGTAGTTTTTTTCATAAATTATAAATAATCTTGCTCTTCAACTAAGACTGCTCCAGCAAGATAAACATAAGTTAGTATCATAAATACAAATGCCTGAAGAACACCCATAAAAATGAGGATTGCAAAAGGTGCGATAGGAATAATCCATGGTACGAGCATTAGCATAACTAACAAAAACATATCATCGCCTTTGATGTTTCCAAAAAGTCTGAAAGATAAGGATATGATACGAGAAAGATGAGAGATGATCTCAATAGGAAACATTAGAGGAGAAAGCCACTTTACAGGACCCATAAAATGGACTATATAGTGAAAAACACCCTGAGCTTTGATGCCTTCATAATGATAATAGAAAAATACAACCAATGCCAAAACAAGCGTAAAACTCCAACTAGAAGTAGGGGCTTCAAATCCAGGTATAATACCTATCATATTGCAGAAGAATACATAGATTCCAATTGTTCCTGCGAGTGGAAAATATTTTCTAGCAAGTTTTTCACCAATAACATCTTTTGCGATAAGCAACATACCACCAATAACAGTTTCATATAGATTTTGAATCCCAGAAGGAACAACCTTCATTCTAGTGGTAGCTAGTTTGGCTGTAGCTATCGTGATAATCGCACATAAAATGGTATAAAAACCAATAATAAAATCGTGATCGGGGTTGATTAAACCTGCAAATGTGAAAAGTCTGTGTTCCATATGAAACCTCATTTAGTTGTTTTTGATAGGGATATTCTAGCTAATTTATTTTTAAGTATCAATTAATAATCTCCAAAAATGAGTAGTCATTTTTTAATGATAGAAGGTTTTTTTACAATGGTTGTACTGCAAAGAATATCATGAAGGCATTTTTTATCTTTTCGAAAAAAAGGAGTGAGAATACCCACAAAAATTGCTATTCCAAATATCCAGATAAAAAATCTTATCAGGGCTCTAAAAAATCCTACTTTTCTTCCATTATCTCTTATGATAGCTAATTGCATATATCTAAAACCAGGAGTTTGAGAGGATAGTGAGATAAATAGTGCAGAAATAATCCCATATAGCAGCACACAAGCAAAAATACTTTTTTGATCATGCCGAAATTTTTCTGCACTGCCTAATACAAAATAGGTGATAATGTAAAGAATAGGAGTATAAATCATAAACATATCTGTAATAAAAGCCTTAATTCTAGCAAAGGCATAAGTTTCCTTTAGGGTCTGTATAATAGGAGATTTTTTATCCAAACTAGGAGTTTGTGAGATATTTTTTTGATTTTTGATTTTTCGCCATCGATACTTTGAACTCAAGATATATCCTAGTTTCCTCTACTGCCGGGTTTAATTGCCTTACTTCCATCTTTACACAAAGGACAATCTTTTGGATCATACATATTGAAAATAAAATCTTCTAATGCAAACAAAGGTACATTTTCAGGAAGTTTGGATTCGGGTTTTCTCTGTAAGTTAGATCCAACTCTTTTACAAAATCCCCTATTAGCAAGTCCTGCATAAGCAACAACCTCTCCGTTTTGTGCTTGGATACATTGAGCTGCTTCAAGTGCAGAACCCCCTGTTGTGATAATATCTTCGCAAATAAGAACTTTTTCATTTGGTTTGACTTCAAAACCTCTTCGCAAGGTCATTACACCTTCAATACGTTCTGTAAAAATAAATCTTACACCAAGTGCTCTGGCGAGTTCATACCCTGCAAGAATTCCACCAAGTGCAGGAGAACAGACACAATCTACAACTAATCCATAATCTTTTATTTGATTGCTTAATGCTTCTGCTAGGGTTTGTGCTACATCTGGTTTTTCTAGCACCTTTGCTGATTGCAGATAATGGTCAGAATGATTACCGCTACTGAGGAGAAAATGTCCTTGAAGGAGAGCATCGGCATCCATATAGTATTTTCTAATATCAATATCCATAGATTTCCCTTTGAAGTTTATCTTTTTGTAAAATAATTGGTTTATACCTTCATTACATCTTCTTCTTTACGTTTTGTTATCTCATCTATTTTTTTTACATACTCATCAGTGTATTTTTGTATTTCATCAAAACCTTTTTTGCTTTCATCTTCTGTGATGTTTTTGTCTTTTTCTAGCTTCTTTATTTGATTGTTTGCATCTTGTCTGATATTTCTTATTGCTATTTTTGCTTTTTCACCCATAGATTTTGCCTCTTTGGCAATTTCTTTTCTTTGCTCTTGGGTCATTGGAGGAAAAAATAATTTAATTGAATCTCCATCAGAATTTGGATTTACGCCTATATTTGCTTCCTGTATTGCCCTTTCAATTTCTTTTAGAAGGTTTTTTTCCCAAGGGTTGATAACAATGGTTGTCGCATCTTGTGCTATAACTGAACCGACTTGATTTAAAGGGGTAGGGGTATCATAGTAGCTAACTCTAATATTATCTAGTATATTTATAGACACTTTTCCGCTTCTAAGTGTACCAAAGTCCCTATGAAGTGCTTCTAATGTTTTTTCCATATGGGATTTGGTATATGTATAAACGTCTTTTAGCATTTTCCTTATCCTTTATTTTGTTTCTTGTGCTGGAATATTGGGTGCTAAGGGTGCAATAGGCTTGACTGGCTCTAGCGTATTTAGCGGTGCAGCAGGGACTAAAGACTTTGTATTATGATTATCTAGGATGCTTTTATTGTGGGATTTGTTATAGATATAACCTAGTGAGATGGTGTTAATTAAAAACAAAAGACCCAAAAACATCGTTACTTTTGCCATAAAACCAGCTGGACCTTTTGCTCCAAAAACTGAATCATTACTCCCGCTATACACTCCAAGACCTATGCTTGAGCTTTTTTGTAGCAATACGACAGTAACAATTAAAACTGCCAAAATTATTTGAATCACAAGGAGTGCGTTGATCATTAAAATTCTCCAAATCAGTGTTATTTAGAATGTGATTTTACCAAAACTTTATTGATTACAATATAAAATTACAAAATGATAGTCAGAATAAAAAACAAGAAGAAACTAAATTCTTTTGCAAAACAAGCTCATTCATACAAGCAATCATCATTGATCCAATCGCAAATTGTTCAGATGCTACTTGCTTCGTGCGATTTTACAAGTATTCATAGGGTAATGGATATAGGTTGTGGATGTGGGGCTGTGGCGTTAGAGATAGATAAACTAGGGATAAAGGTAGATAAATTTTATGCTTTAGATATTGCACATGAGATGATTTCTCAGCATCCAAAAAAAACAAAATATATTCCCCATATAGAACTGATTTGCGAAGATTTTGAGGAATTTGTTTTTGATAAGTATGATGTTGTTTTTGCAGCATCTTCTTTACAATGGGCACAGGATTTGGATTCTGTGATGTATAAAATTGCAAAATCTTCTCATATGGTTCGATTTGCTATTCATACAAACAAAAGTTTAGATTCTGTCCATCGTTTTTTAGGGACATCTTCTCCATTGAGAGATAAAAAGTGCCTAGAATCTATTCTGCAGAAGTACTTTAATGGAAAGATATGGATAGAAAAACTAGAGCGAAATTTCACTAACAGACAAGATTTTTTGGGACATCTAAAAGAATCTGGACTTCTAGGTGGAGGAGTTTTGAATTTTTCTCAAGCTAGATATTTTAGAAACAATATCCCCTTTGCAAAGATAGAATATGAAGTTCTGATGTTTGCAGGGGTATCAAAATTTAGTTTTAGATAACTAAAAATCTTCTTTTTAGTTGGTTGATTTTTTACCATCTATGATTTCATCTACAGCTTCAGAAAGTGCTTTTGCAGCTGCTTTATCAACTGATTTACTTTTAGCTAGATTTTCTTCTAAAAGCTTTGTATCGAGTTTATCTACTTTTACAAGCACCCAAATAGTGCCATCTTTGCTTATCCATGTTTTAACTCGCTTTGATCCAGAAAGTGTTGTATTTACACTATTTCTAATTGCTTGGACAACTTCCTGAGATACATCATCTTCATTGCTAGTAGTAAGTTCTTTGTATTTGCTCTCAATCTGTGTAGCTATTTGACTAGCTATCTCTGCTCTAGCTGTATTTGTAGCCTGTGTAGTTGCAAAACCAACATTGTTATTTTTGATTTTTGCACTTGCTGTAGCGCTTAAAAGTTCTTTATCGCTATTTAAAACCCAATCAGGAGCATCTTCTAAACCATATGCGGAAACATTTCCTAATTGTTCGCCTTTACTAGCACAACCTGCAAAGATAGCGATAAGTACCAGAATGCTAAGAAAGTAAGCTTTTTTCATTATTTTGCCTTTTTTGTGAATTTGCTTTAGTTTGGAATATGAAAATGATATTGTCAAACTAAAAATCTTTGTCATTATAATTGTTTTTTTCACAGAATGCAATAAAAACAATTATATTTTTTATTTTCTGGTAGTTTTTTTGAATTTGTGTGGTTTGGAGTGTATAATTTAGTTTTTAAAATTTTATGCTTGGGAGGTTTGCCTATGATAAAAAAAAGAGTGTTTTCAGGAATTCAGCCAACAGGTCAAATTCATTTGGGAAACTACTTAGGAGCGGTGAAAAATTGGGTAGATTCTCAAGATGAGTATGAAAATATTTTTTGTGTGGTAAATTCTCATGCTATTACAACAACGCAAAATCCAAAAGAACTCAAAGAAAATACTTACGAACTTACCGCTATGCTTTTAGCTTGTGGAATAGATATGAAAAAATCAAATCTTTTTATTCAGAGCGAGATAGATGAACATCCAGCTCTTTCTTGGATATTTGATTGTAATGTTTCTATGGGAGAGATGAATCGAATGACGCAATTCAAAGATAAGTCTGCAAAAAATCCAAAGAACATCAATGTGGGTTTATTTAATTATCCTGTTTTGATGGCAGCAGATATATTGCTCTATCAAGCCGATGGTGTTCCAGTAGGCGAAGATCAAAAACAACATTTAGAACTTACAAGAAATATTGCTCAAAGATTTAATCGTGATTTTGGTGAATGTTTTAAAATCCCAGAACCTATGATTCCAAAAACCGGATCTAGAGTAATGGGACTAGATGATCCTACGACCAAAATGAGTAAATCTTCAAAGGGTGCAAATCATGCAATATTTTTATTGGATGCCCCAGATGTGATAATGAGAAAAATCAAAAAGGCCACGACGGATTCCCAAACCTCAATCGTTTTTGATGAAAATAGAGAAGGGTTGTATAATTTACTTAGTATTTATGAGGTTTTAACACATCAAACAAGAGAAGCTATTGAAAAAGAATTTGAGGGTAAGGGTTATGGGGAATTCAAAGTTGCTGTAGCTGAAGTTATTATAGAATCGCTTAGACCTATCAGGGAAAAATATGAACAAATCAGCAACCAAAAAGGTTATATAGAGAAAATACTCCAAGAAGGAGCAGATAAAGTCCGTCCCATAGCCTCAAAGACCTACCAGAAGGCAAAAGAACTTGTGGGGTTAGTTTAAGGGTTATTTTGTTTTAAATACAGAGATCTTCCACTCTGCATCTCCTACTTGGGAGAATTCTCCTACTTTATACCCTTCTTCTGCTGCCCATTCAGGGATGCTTTGAGTTGCTTGTGTGCAATCAAAGTGAATAATCAGCTCTTCTCCGATTTGTAGCTCTTGCATTGCTTGTTTTGCTTCCACTAGAGGAAAGGGGCACACAAGTCCATTGGTTTGTAGTATTTTTGCCATTTTTTTCCTTTATGATTTTGTTTTTAAAGCCAATTTAGACGGTCTGATAATCATTACATAGGTTGCTATAGAACTTCCTATAAAAAAGCATAGCAT
The DNA here is from genome assembly GCF_030688855.1 of Helicobacter cappadocius. Taxonomy (GTDB): domain Bacteria; phylum Campylobacterota; class Campylobacteria; order Campylobacterales; family Helicobacteraceae; genus Helicobacter_J; species Helicobacter_J cappadocius. The sequence continues at coordinate 98,770 of NZ_JAUYZK010000005.1, forward strand.
GGCTACCCAGCCTTGGTAGGAAAAAATGGCTGTTTCCACAAGACCATTTCCTATAGTGCATCCTCCAGCTAAAGAGGCTCCAAATCCCATTAAAAGACCACCAAAAGCATTTTGTCCTAGTGTTTTTTTATCAGGGAGTCTGAATTTGAATTCATTAGATCCTTTTGCGGCTATAAAACTTCCAATAAAAATCCCTAAAACTAAAAATACCCCCCAGTCAATCAAATCAATATTTCCTGCAGTGAGAAATCCTATGATATTTGCAGAAGGAGTTGTAATTCCCAAACCAAACTCTCTTCCAGTAGCATAGCTTAATGGCCACGCTAAAATCGCAATCAAGCCCACGAGAATTGCACTAACAAAAGGATGCCAAGATTTTTCAAAAAGCCAGTGAGAAATACCTGTTTTTTTAGCAGAGAGTCTAGCTATTTTAAGCTTTGGTTTTTTTAATTCTCTATAAACCAGCAGACAAACGATAAAGAATAAAATCACAATCAACACAAGTGGTGATACGCCCAAACTTTGATATATAGTAGAATCCTGTATCTGATAGCTTTTGAGATTTTCATTTATAGGTTTTAAAACACCAAACTTAACCATTGCAGCCCCTAGCATATAAAACAACAAGGCAATATAGCTTCCAATAAGCCCCTCTCCTGATCGATACCAAGTGCCAGTAGCACATCCACCTGCTAAAACCATCCCAAAACCAAAAACAATACCACCAAGTATGGTCGCAAGCCAGAAAAAAGGTTCGTGATTGACTTTTATAATACCGCTATTTTCAAGCAAAAATACACCCACACTTTGAATAAAAATAGCAATAAAAATAGCTACAAATACAGTAAATTTTTTGGAAAGTATAATATCTCTATAAGCACCCACTACACAAAAACGACCTCTTTGTAAAACAAAGCCTAATAAAATTCCACAAATCATACCTGTTATAAGCATTTTCATTATTTCCTTGTTGTCTAATATTATTTGTTTTATACTAAGATTTCAGCCTAATTTTATAGTTTTTGGGCGTAACATATTTTTGGTTTATGGATTTAGAACCATAGATTTAAGGGGCGTCATTTTAGACAAAAAAAGTAAATACATAATGTGTATTTACTTTTTAAATTTTTTTTGGGATTGGGAATGTTGATTTTTAGAGTGATTTGTTTTATTTTAGTCTTGAGCCATTTTTTTTATGGAGCATCTTATATTTCTTTGGGAGAGAAGGCAAAGTATCCAAAATTAAAATATTTTGATTATGTGAATCCAAAAGCTCCAAAAGGTGGAGTTATAAAAAATTATTCATTAGGCACATTTGATAGTTTGAATCCTTTTGTTATTAAAGGCACCCCTGCTGATGGGCTTGATCTTGTTTATGATACGCTTTTGGCACAGAGTTTGGATGAAGATTATGCTGAATATGCTTTGATTGCAGATGATATTGAGGTCGCTAAAGATAATTCCTATGTGATTTTTCATATTGATAAACGAGCTAAATTTAGTGATGGAGTGAGTGTAACTGCACAAGATGTTAAGTTTAGTTTTGATATTTTGAGAGAAAAAGGTTCTCCAATTTTTAGGCAATATTATGCAGATGTCAAAGATGCACAAGTGCTAGATAAGCAAAATATAAAATTTACTTTCAAAACGACCAAAAATAGAGAACTTGCCCTTATATTAGGTCAGCTTCAGATCCTACCCAAACACTACTATGAAAAAAATTCTTTTGGAAAGAATCCATTATTGATCCCAATAGGCAGTGGTCCTTATAAAATCAAATCATACAAGGTCGGCAAAGAAATTATTTATGAACGAGATAAAAACTACTGGGCAAAAGATATTCCCACTAGAGTGGGACAATTCAATTTTGATACCTCTATTTATGAGTATTATAAAGATGATACTGTTGCACTTAGGGCATTTTTGAGTGGAGAGTATGACTGGCGTATAGAGACTAGTGCTAAAGTTTGGGCAAGGGGTTATGTGGGCAAAGCTGTTGATTCAGGAAAGATTAAAAAAGTTTCTATTGTTCATAGTCTTCCAAGCGGTATGCAAGGATTTTTTTTCAACACAAGACGAGATATTTTTAAGGATATCAGGGTTAGAGAGGCGTTGTTTTATGCCTTTGATTTTGAGTGGAGCAATAAGAATTTGTTTTTTTCACAATACAAACGTACAAAGAGCTATTTTAATAATTCTATTTTTGCTTCTTCTGGGATTCCAGAGGGTAAAGAACTTAAGATTTTAGATCATTACAAAAAAGAATTACAAGAAACAGCCCCACATATCTTTGATAAACCCTATTTGATACCGACAACCAACGGAAGAAAAATCGTTGGAGAAAATAGGAGAGAAAATCTTAAATATGCTCAAAAACTTTTACAAGAAGCAGGGTGGGTAGTGAAAAATAATCAGCTTATCAACCTTAAAACAGGAAGACCTTTTGTTTTTACCTTACTTTTAGATAATCCAGCGTTTGAACGATTGGCACTTTCTTATGCTCAGGATTTGAAAGTTTTGGGTATTAAAATGAATATTCAAAAGGTTGATTTGAGCCAGTATATGAATCGCTTGAGGGACTTTGACTACGATATGATTATTGCAGTAATTGGGCAATCTTTGTTTCCTGGAAATGAACAGAGATATTTTTGGGGAAGTCAAAGTGCGACTACAAAGGGTAGTAGAAATTATTCAGGCATAAAAGATCCTGTGATAGATAACCTCATAGACTTGTTACTAAAAGCTCAAGATAGAAATGATCAAATAGCTATTACTAGAGCTCTTGATAGGGTTTTATTGTGGGGGTTTTATGTGATACCTCATTATTACTTACCTAGTTTTCGTATTGCTTATTGGGATAAAATCGCTATGCCATCAATCAATCCAAAGTATGGGTTTTCTCAATATCTATGGTGGGATAGAAATATCCAAAAAGAACAATAGATGTTGAAGTATATTTTTAAGCGGCTTTTGCTTATTATTCCAACTCTTTTTGGAATTATTACTATTAATTTTTTTATCATTCAAATTGCTCCTGGTGGTCCTGTGGAACAAATGATGGCAAAAATAGAAAATATTCAAACACAAGGAGAATCTTCTATTGGAAAAATTGGTAATAGCCCATATCGTGGTGCAGATGGAATGGATGATGATTTATTGCAATCTTTGCAAAAACTCTATGGTTTTGATCAGCCTCTTTGGAAACGATATCTAATGATGCTAAAAAATTATTTGAAATTTGATTTTGGAGAGAGTTTTTATCGTCAAATTAAAGTTATTGATTTGATTAAAGAAAAACTCCCTGTTTCTATATCTCTAGGTGTTTTTAGCACGATTTTAATTTATCTTATTTCTATTCCCTTAGGTATATTTAAGGCTAGACACAACGGCTCTAAAATAGATATTTTGAGTAGTTTAATTATTGTGGTTGCTAATGCTATACCAGCTTTTTTATTTGCTATTTTATTGATCGTTCTGTTTGCTGGAGGAAGTTATTGGGATATATTTCCATTACGTGCACTTGTGAGCGATAATTTTGATACCTTGAGTTTATTTGGGAAGATAAAAGACTATTTATGGCATATTACTCTCCCTGTTGTGTGTCTTTCTATCGGTGGTTTTGCAACACTTACATTGTTAGTAAAAAACTCATTTTTAGATGAGATGAATAAGCTTTATGTCAATACTGCTAGGGCAAAAGGTGCATCTGAGGGGAGAATACTATATCGACATATCTTTCGCAATGCAATGTTGCTTGTGATCTCGAGTTTTCCAGCGGCTTTTTTGGGAATGTTTTTTAGTGGAAGTTTACTCATTGAAATCATTTTTAGTTTAGACGGTTTAGGGTTGTTGGGATATGACAGTGTTATAAATAGAGATTATCCTGTAGTTTTTGGAACGCTTTATATCTTTACTATTTTAGGGCTTATTATAAATCTTATCAGCGATGTTTTATATACCTTTATTGATCCTAGAATTGACTTTGAAAAACGCTAACAGCATAAAAATTAAAACACTTGAGTTTAGTTAGATTTTGTTTGATTTAAAGTTTGATACAAGCAAGTGTTATTGAAAATGTGGTTGATAAGCAGGATAGGTGAAAAATAATAAATGGATTAGATTTAATCCAAAGTGAAAAAAAGTTGAAATCCATATTCTCCCACTCCACATCCATGCAATACCATAAATTAGACCTGCAAGAGTTGCAAATACAATCAATAAATACCCTCCGTGATAATGAATCAATCCAAACAATACTGCCGTTATTAAGAGAGCAGGAATACTTCCTATAAAATCATTCAGACGTTTTTGTATATAACCTCTAAATAGTGTCTCTTCTGCTAGTGAAACAAAGAATAAATTTGCCAAGATGAATTGCCATATCCAGCTTGGCAAAGCAAATTCAAGTTTTAATCCTCCCAAAAGCACGGCAATACCAAGTAGAATAGGTATAGATAAACTCAGTATAAGCCATTTCCACCAAGTTTGATGCTTGATAGGTTTGGTATAAAACAAGGTAGGAAGAGCTAAAATAAGGACAAAAGGAACAATTGATTTGTCCAAGTTAAAATACATTGAATATAAACTACTTTGAGATCCTGTTAGGACTTTATCTAAAATTTTAGGATTATTAAAGCCAGTAATCAAATGAAAAAATAGTGCTATTGCACCCATAAAGAGTAAAAATTCTATCAATATACTCAATATAGATTTGTAATTATAGTATTTATGGATAATACCTATACAAAAAAATACTAATAAAATTCCTATTGCATAAAGTGTGATAAAACCCTCAAATAACGCACTGATCAAAACTACTATAAGCAAAAGAAATGCAAAATTTTTTTTCCATGATAAAAAAACTAGAGAAAAGGCTAAAGTAATCCACATGAAAAATCCTACTATTTAAATTCTTTTCGATATTACCATATATTTTATTAAATTTTAAAAATTATTTTTTTGAGATATTTTAGATGGAATTTTTGATTTTTTGTCTAAATAATTAATATTAAATTTTGCAATTAGGGTGAATATTATCAATAGTATCTATATGATATATTTTAATTATTTAAAATAATATTCATTTTATATAAAATTAATAATGATTATAATAATATAAAATCTTTAAATTATCATGAAGGATTTTAATATGAAGAGAAATAAAATTTCTTATTTAGTATCAGCTATTTTATGTCCATTTATACTATTAGCAGATGACTCTAATGCGATAGGAGAAAAGAGTTATACGCTTGATAAATCTGTTGTTTCTGCTTCTGGATTTGCTCAAGATATTAAGGATGCTCCTGCCTCTATTTCAGTCATTAATGAGAAAAGTTTGCAAGAGGTTGATTACCATGATTTAGCTCAAGCAGTGTTTAATGTACCTGGTGTGGATATTGGTACAGGACAAGGAAAAACAGGGGGATATGAAATATCCATTAGAGGGTTACCTGCAAGTTATACACTTTATTTAGTAGATGGTTTGCGTCAAGATGTTGGTGGGGATGTTGGAACAGAAAACTATGGTTGGGCACAAGCACTTACAGTTTTTATGCCACCTAGGGTTGCTATTGATCATATTGAAGTTATAAGAGGTCCTATGAGTACTCTTTATGGAAGTGATGCACTAGGTGGTGTAGTGAATGTTATACTCAAAAAACCAAATATGCAGCAATGGGATAGTGCATTGGAATTTCAGACAACTGTTAATGAACGCAAAGAATTTAGCAATTATTATGGCGTCAATTTTTATACTTCAGGTCCAATTATCAAAAATAAACTTGCCCTTCAGCTTAGGGGAAATTATACCTATCGAAATGCCTCTGATGTTCAATTTAATTATACCGCAGTAGATGGAAGTGTAAAAACATCCACTCCGGGATATATAGGTAATCCTACTGAAGGAAATATTTACAATATAGGCTTAAGATTGGCTTATGCAATGGATGAGAAAAATTATTTTTATTTTGATTTTGCAAATGGCTATCAGAATTATGACAATCGCAAAAAGCAACTCGGAGACTTTACTTCTTCTCCTAAATTTTATGTGAATTATAGATATAACTATGTTTTAGCTCATTTAGGAACTTATGATTGGGGTCAAAGCAAAACGACTTTGCAGTATAACAATACCGTAAATCGTGGTCGTGTGGTCCCTTATCAAAAATCACTCACAGACACTAGCCATGAAAATAGGGATATTAAAGGTAATGACATGATTTTGCAGAGTCAATTCAACGTCCCTGTTTATACTAACAGTTGGTTTGCAGATACAATTACTGTAGGGGCACAATACTGGTTACAAACATTCCATGATTCTCCTTATGGGGCCAATCCATATCCTGTAAGTCATGATAGCACCAAAACTTCTGATGCTACAGATAAGACTCTAGTAACAACTAATTTTATTCCTTATGCAACTCCAAATGGTGTGAATACTTTGAAAAATCAAATCGCTGTATATCTAGAAAATCAAAGTATTTTTTTAGATAATATCATCTTGACTTTAGGGGCTAGATACACCTATGATCAGCAGTTTGGAAATAATATTTCCCCTCGTGCATATCTTACTTACAATCCTGTAGAGTGGTTTCAGGTTCGAGGCGGGGTATCTACAGGTTATAAGCAACCTTATTTGAGTGAAACGACGACTTCAGCTTTTGGTTTTGGAGCACAAGGAGGATTGCCATTTTTGGGAAATAAAGATCTCAAACCAGAAACTTCTGTGAGCTATGAGGGTGGCGTTGCTTTTGATTTTGAATATGTTGATTTTTCTGCTACTTATTTTAGAAATAACTATAAAAATAAAATCAATAGAGATTCTCTTAAATATGGCGATCCTGGTTGTTCAAATCCATATGTTGTAGGACATGATGCTAGTAGTATTGGATGCAGTATTAATGTAAATGTAGATGAAGCATATTCACAAGGCGTAGAAAGTACATTTTCTATCAAACCCATTTATGGATTTAGGCTTGATGCAAATTACACATTCACTCAAAGTGAGCAACTCACTGGAAAAAGTAAAGGTAATCCTATCACCAACACTCCAAAACATCAAGTCAATGTCAGCTTAGGCTATAATATATTAGGCAAGGCAGATGTTTATTTGCAAGGCGTGTATAAATCTGAAAGATACAGAAATGCAGGAAGTAAAAAAGAGCCAAAAATAGCTAAAGTTTGGGGAGATTATTTAGCAAAATGGTATAAGCCTTATTATGTTTTGAATCTTGGTGTGAATTATAAAATTAACAAGAATTTTCGAGTGAGTCTTGGAATTCAAAATCTTCTAAATACAAATTTTATTGATTATAGATCTTATGAAAAAGGTAAGGGAGCACAAGATAATCTTATCAATCTTTGGAATGCCAGTTATGAAGGAAGGCGATATTTTCTTACTCTTGCCACTGATTTTTAGAATCTAAATTGAGATTTGTTTATATAAGGCTTCTTTGAATTTATTATTTTTTTGTACAATTCCTAGAAAAAGGGAATATTTAATGGTTTTTTTCGGTTTTGCGAATTCTCCGATATTGAAGCAACGATGGAGGATATTTTGTAAAAACAAAAGAGCCTTTTATTCCCTATGGATTTTTATTATTTTGTTTCTTGTTTCAATGAGTGCAGATTTTATTGCAAATCAAAAACCATTGTTTATTTATAAAGATCATAAAGCTTATTTTCCTATTTTTATTAGTTACCCCGAAAAAGTTTTTGGGGGTGATTTTGATACAGAAGCTAACTATAATGATCCTTATGTAAAAAAACTCCTTCAAAATGCCTTTGTGATTTACCCTATTATCCCTTATAGCTACAATACCATAGTGATGGATTTGGATTCTCCAGCACCTAATCCTCCTAGTTTTAAACATTGGCTCGGAACTGATGATCAAGCTAGAGATGTGAGTGCGAGATTGCTTTATGGCTATAGAATCTCTCTTATTTTTGCTCTGATTTTGAGTTTTTTTAGTGTGATAATTGGTGTAAGTGTAGGAGCATTACAGGGGTATTATGGGGGAGCATTGGATTTATTTGGGCAAAGATTTGTAGAGATTTGGAGCGGAGTACCTATGTTGTTTTTAGTTATTATTATTTCTAGTTTTATTGCTCCGAATTTTTGGTGGATACTTGCTTTAGTGCTTCTTTTTAGCTGGATGAGTTTAGTTGGCGTAGTTCGTGCAGAATTTTTAAGAGGCAGAAATATGGACTATGTTAGAGCCTCTAAGGCATTAGGTAGTAGTGATATTAGAATTATTTTTTATCATATTTTGCCAAATGCACTTGTAGCAACCATTACTTATATCCCTTTTATCATGGCAGGGAGTATCGCTGCACTTACAAGTTTGGATTTTTTAGGTTTTGGAATGCCAGTAGGGAGTGCTTCTTTAGGAGAGCTTTTGTCTCAAGGAAAAAATAATCTCACTTCTCCTCATCTAGCAATAGTGGGATTTATGGCGGTGGCTATCTTGCTTTCTGTATTGGTTTTTATAGGGGAGGGTGTTCGAGATGCCTTTGATTCAAATGTCAGATAAATTACCATTATTAAACATCAGATCATTGAATTGTGGTTTTGTGGGAGGATTTGGGCTTAAAGATATTGATTTGGATATTTATGCTGGAGAGAGAGTGGGGCTTGTTGGAGAATCTGGAAGTGGAAAAAGTTTTATTTCCAATATGATATTGAAACTTTATTCCGATGTGCTTATAAAAAGTGGTAGCATAGAATTTGAAGGAAAGAATTTATTAGACTTAAAGAAAAAATCAATACAACTTCTTCGAGGTAAAGAGATCGGATATATTTCTCAAGAACCTTTAGGGAGTTTAAACCCCTTACATAAAGTTGGAAGACAGGTTTTAGAATCTTTTTTTCTACACCATACACATTTGAATGCAAAAACAATGGAACAAAAAGTGGATGAGATTTTTTTACGAGTTGGCTTAGATGTAAAACTAAAAAATCGTTATCCTTATGAATTAAGTGGAGGACAGAGACAAAGAATAGCTATTGCTATGGCTGTAATCAATAATCCCAAACTCCTTATTTGTGATGAACCAACAACTGCATTAGACATGAGTGTTCAAAAACAGATTTTAGATTTGCTTTATAATTTGAGTGAAATAAATAAAATTGCGATTTTATTTATTAGCCATGATTTGGGAATTGTGAAGGATTTTGTTAATAGGGTGTATGTAATGAAAGAGGGTAGAATTTGCGAAAAAGGGCAGGTGGAAAGAGTTTTTTCTTCTCCTGAAGATGCCTACACCCAAAAGCTTTTAGATGCTTTAGTTTTGCCCAAAAAAAAACTTTTACAAACAGATAAAAAAATATTTGAGGTTAAAGATTTTGCCATCAGTTATACAAAGGAAAACTTCTTTTTTGGCAAAAAGGAAAATAAGGTTCTATCAGAAATATTTCTAATTCTCCATCAATCTCAAACTATAGGTATAGTAGGAGAATCTGGAAGTGGAAAAAGTAGTTTTGCATTGGGAGTTTTAAGGCTAATAAAAAGCACAGGAGAAGAGTGGATTTTAGGAAATCGAGTCGATAAAATGAATCAAAAAACCTTCAAGCCATATCGAAGGGATATTCAAATCGTCTTTCAAGATCCATATGCTTCATTAAACCCTAGAATGAGGATATGTGATATTATCCTTGAGGCATTGAAGCTAGGAGAAATTAGAGAGAATGAAGGGGTTGAAAAAATTCTTGAATCTGTAGGGCTTAATCCTAGCTTTATGCAATCTTATCCTCATCAATTAAGTGGAGGACAAAGACAAAGAGTGGCTATTGCTAGAGCGATTGCACTTAGACCTAAAATCATCATTTTAGATGAACCTACATCCGCACTTGATAAAAGCACCCAAAAAATTGTGATCGAATTGCTTTTGAAACTTCAAAAAGACTATGGATTGAGTTATTTATTTATTAGCCATGATTTAGATGTGATCGAGGCAGTATGTGATGATGTGATGGTTTTATGGAAGGGAAGGATGATGGAGTATGGACGCACAAAAGAGGTTTTTACAAATCCAAAGAATCCTTATACTCAAGAATTGTTAAGTTCAAGAATGCGAGTTTAATGGGACTTGATAGATATTTTAATAAATTCTAAGCATATTTGAGTTATAATCTCCCATTAATGTAAATCTTTTGAAGGAAGTGTAATGAAAAAAGGCATTCATCCAGAGTATGTTCCCTGTAAGGTTACTTGTGTTACAAGTGGAAAAGAAATTGAAGTATTGAGCACTAAAAGTGAGCTTAGAATTGATATATCTAGTTTTTGTCATCCTTTTTATACAGGTAGTGATAAAATAGCTGATGCAGCAGGTAGAGTTGAGAAATTTAAACAAAAATATAGTCTAAAATAATTTTGTGCTGACCCTTTTGCCCACGCCTATAGGCAATTTGGCTGATATTACCTTGCGTAGTTTGCAGGTTTTAGCAGATTCAGATGTGATAATGTGTGAGGATGTTAGGGTTGGCAAGAAACTCATATCACTTCTTGAAAAAAATTCTCTAATTAAAGATAATTTTCCCAAAATTTTTGATTCCAAGCAGTTTATCCCTTTTCATTCCCATAATGAAAAAGAATTTTTAGATTCTATTCACAGGGGTTTTTTTGAAAAAAATATTGTATTTATAAGTGATGCTGGAATGCCTTGTGTGAGCGATCCTGGTATGAGCTTGGTCGCATACGCTATGAGCGAAAATATTCCTTATGATGTTTTGCCTGGTGTGAGTGCTAGTGTGAGTGCTTATTGTTTTTCAGGTATTGTATCTGATGGATTTTTGTTTGCAGGATTCTTGCCACATAAACAAAAAGACAGAAAAGAACGCATTGCTAATCTCATGCAAGGTATCTCGATTTTGCAACAAGATGTTGTGATTGTTGTGTATGAGAGTCCTCATAGGATTTTGGATTCTTTAGGGGATATTGTTTGTTTGTATCCAAATATTCATTTATTTGCCATCAAAGAGATGACCAAGTTGCATCAAAAATTTTTCTATGGAAAAGCGGTGGATGTTTTAGAGGAAATAAAAAAAGTCAATACTAATGGAGAATGGGTTTTGGTGATGAATGTAGAGAAAAAAATTGAACCCTCTCTTACTTTGGCTCAAATATCGCAAATGGATATTCCTCCTAAAGTAAAAGCCAAAATACTCGCTAAGCTTGAAAATAAAGATATTAAAAGCATCTATGAAAGAATCTGCAAAGAAGGACAAAATAGATGATTGTTTATGGTAAGCAAGTTGTGATGTATTTATTGCAATATCATCCTCAAAAAATTGAAGAAATTTATCTTGCCAAAGAGATCGAACCAAAGCTTTTTTCTATGATGGCTAAAAACAATAGGGTGATATTACGTGTAGATAATAAAAAAGCCCAAGCTCTTGCTAGAGGGGGGAATCATCAAGGTTTTTTGGCAAAAATAATCCCTCCTACTCATACTCCCATAAAGGATATTAAAAAGTTTAACAGACTTTTGATACTTTGTGGTATCACTGATGTTGGAAATATAGGAGCTATTTTTAGAAGTGCTTATTGTTTGGGAGTGGAAGGGATTGTCTTGGGGCTTTCAGAAAGTATTTCTTATGAAGGTGTATTGCGTTCAAGCGTAGGAGCTATGCTAGATATTCCATTTTGTATTTCCAAGAATGTTTTAGAGATTATCAATGAGCTAAAAAATGAAGGATTTTGCTGTTATGGAGCTGATATGAAGGGTGAAAATATTCAAGAAGTAAGTATAAAAAATAAATGGGCTTTATTTTTGGGAAATGAAGGTGCAGGATTAAATAGGAAAATTTTATCAAAACTTGATAAAATAGTGTCAATCAAAATAAAAAATGATTTCAATTCGCTTAATGTGAGCGTAGCTGCTGGAATTTTAATCAATAGGATGTGTTGAATGGATGAAGCGATAGATATACTCAAAAAAATTGGTGTCAAAGAAATCAACAAAACAACAAAGATTTCTATCAATAAAATAGAGGATATATTAGAAAAAAGATTTTCTAATGTGCAGAGGGTTCGCGTGGTTGGGTTTTTGAAAATACTTGAACGTGAATATAAAGTTGATTTGAGCTCTTGGCTCAAGGAGTATGATGAAAGGTTTTTTGTAGATATTGACACTCAAGATGATGGTAGAGATTTAGTAGTTGAACCTCCTGTGAGTAATCTGTATTTAGATACTCAAAAACAAAAAGATGATTTAATCGAAGAGAGAAAAAAACAGATTATTTCAAAAAAGCGATTTTATATTTTAATTGTTGTTGTGGTAGTTATCTTAGGTGGTTATCTTGTATATAAAAGTTTCTCTCATCATTCTGAAATGGCTGATACACAGGATATTGCACAAAGTTCTCAAACTACACAAGATGTTGATATATCTACTCAATTAACCCCTAAAGAATCTCAAGATGAAGCTCAAACATCTACAGGAGCCAAAAGTGATTTTGACTCCAAAGAAGATGGGAATGTTTCTGAAATTAACAAAATTCAAGCCCCTTCAGTTTCACCAGAACCTAAGGTTGCAAATAAAGCTAGTGATTTGGCTACTACATCTTCTGAGACATTACAGCCAAGTGATCAAAATATTCCTGAAGAAAGTGAAATTTTAGTAACTCCGAAAAAAAGCCTTTGGGTTGAAGTAATAGACTTAGATACCAAAGAAAAAAAACAAACCATCATTCAGGACAGCTATTCAATAAAAACTGGAAGTGATAGCTTGTTGATATCTTTTGGTCATGGAGAACTTACACTTCAAAACAATGATGAAAGGGTTGAATATGATAAGGCATATCCACTTAGATTTTTATATACTCCAAAAGATGGGCTTAAACAAATTCGATATTCAAAATATTTGGAATTAAGCGGTCAAGAACAATGATAAAAAAGTTTTTTTTCTGCTTTTTTTTGTTTGTGCTGACTTTATGGGGGGATATACTAGATGATAAAGTTCAAAACCTTATAGGCATGCAATCATATAATGTTAATAAAAACTTTATTGATAGGATTTTCAAAGACAGAGAAAAATTTTATTCTGATGGCAGACTTGATATTAAAAAAGTTGTCACCACATTAAAGGACAATGGTTTGTTGATATTGAAGTTTAGCGAACCTGGCGATCTTGATATTACTTTTGCTTCCCAGACAACCCCCATTTTCTTAGCTCGAAGCATTAATAGTGCCCTTTCTTCAATGGGTTATTCGTATTTTGCTGTATCACAGGCACAATACGAAAAAGGAATGTCGAAGATAACTTTTAGTTTTTCTACTGAACATGCATTAGATCCTTCTATTATTATTAACGAACTAGCTAAACGTGGATACATTTTTTTGGATATCAAAAGAAATTCAATTACTAGCTGGGAATATGATATTGAATTGGTGGATCCAAAACTTGCCAATACCAAACAAATAGAAGCCCCCCAAACTCTCCAAGTAACAGAAGTGAGTGGAGAGTACTGGTTTAGCGTAAAAGGGCAGGGAAATATGACTATTACGGCAAACACTACTTCTTGGCGTCCAAGAATTGTGCTTTATGATAAAAATCTACAAATCATCAATCTCATCACCCAAAGTGCAACCGCAAAAGAGATAACTTTGACTATTTTGGAAGGAGTTAGTTTTATTATGGTTACTGATGCTCAAAATCCTGCTATTATAAAAAATGGAATTAAAATAGATTTTCAAAATTTTGATAAGAAATAGGGAGGAGGGGCTTATGTTCGATGAAATAGAATTTGAAAAAATCAAGCGTCTACCAAAATATGTATTTGCAGCTATTAATGAGATCAAATTAGACATGAGACAACACAACGAAGATGTGATTGATTTTAGTATGGGTAATCCTGATGGCCCTACTCCACAACATATCATAGACAAACTATCTGAAGCTATTTCTAAGCCAAAAAATCATGGATATTCTGCAAGTAGGGGTATTTATAAATTGCGTTTAGGGATATGTAATTGGTATAAACGCAAATATAATGTTGATCTTGATGCTAATAGTGAAGTTTGTGTCAGCATGGGGAGTAAAGAGGGGTATGTGCATTTAATACAAGCGATCACAAACCCCGGTGATAATGCTATTGTCGCTGAACCTGCTTATCCAATTCATTACTATGCTTTTATACTCAATGGTGCAAATGTTGCGAGATTTGGTATCAAGTGGAATGAAAAAATGGAGCTTGATGAAGATCATTTTTTTAACAATATATCAAGAATACTCAAAGAGGCAATGCCTAAACCGAAGTTTGTTGTCGTGAATTTTCCTCACAATCCTACTACTGTTATAGCTTATAAAAGTTTTTATGAGCGTTTGGTGAGCTTAGCAAAGCAAGAACGTTTTTATATTATAAGTGATATTGCTTATGCTGATTTGTGTTATGATGGGTATGAAACACCAAGCATTATGCAGATAGCAGGAGCAAAGGATGTCGCTGTTGAAACTTATACTTTGAGTAAAAGTTACAATATGGCAGGATGGAGGATTGGTTTTGTGGTTGGTAATACCAAGATGATTACCGCATTGCAAAAAATCAAGAGCTGGATTGATTATGGCATTTATACTCCTATGCAGATAGCAGCAACTGTTGCTTTAGAAGGAGATCAAGAGTGCGTCGAGGATATCAAGAAAAAATATCAAAGACGAATGGAAGTATTGATAAAAAGTTTTAAAGAAGCTGGATGGGAGATAAATAAACCAAAAGCAAGTATGTTTATTTGGGCGAAAATTCCAGCATGTGTTGAGCATTTGGGCAGTCTTGAGTTTTCAAAAAGATTATTAAAAGAAGCCAAAATCGCCTTAAGTCCAGGTGTTGGATTTGGTGAGCATGGGGAAGGTTATGTGAGGATTGCACTGATAGAGAATGAAAAACGTATCAGACAAGCCTCAAGAAATTTGAAAAATTTTTTGAAGAACTTCCATTAATTAAGTCCTTTATCAAAGGACTTTTTCTCCCTTGATATATACTTCTTTTGGTAGAATATTTCCTAGTTCTTCGCTAGGGATATTGAAAATATCTTTATCAAGGATTTGAAAACTCGCTTCATATCCTTTTTCTAGCTTCCCTATATCTTTTAATCCCATTATTTTAGCTCCATTGATTGAGAGCATATCTATAGCTTTTGAAACGCTGATAGCTTCTTTTTTATTCATATCTTTGCCTGTAGAGCTGACACGATTTACACTTGCTCCAAGCGTTGTATATAGATTTTCTGGATCAACCCAAAGCGTAGCAGGAGAATCGCTAGAGAGGGTTGTGAGTACATATTCATCATCTGTTTTCATTCCATATGCCATTGCCAACAAATCAGGAGTTAAATTATTCTTATAAGCCATATATTCAGAAAAGAGAAAAATAGGTTGTGGAGCTATTCCAAAAGACATTTTAGCGTCTTTCATTGTTTTTAGTATAGGCACAGACATGATCGAGGCATGTTCTAATCTGATATTGGGTGTGTCTTTTAGCCAAGGTTGTATATCTTTGCAGGTATTGACAATAAATTCAATTGAAGCATCTCCCATTACATGAATAGCGACTTGCAGATGATTTTCTCTAGCATATTCGATCGCTTCAAGAAGTTCGGCCTCATCCATCATCTTCATTCCTACATCATTGCTATTAGGATAAGGTTTTTTCATAAATGCAGTTCTTCCAGCGATGCTGCCATCCATAAAAAGCTTGATACCCCCGATAAAAATATCCCCAACCTCTCTTTTTAAAGGTTTTTTGCCTAGCTTTTTGATAGCTCCCCACTCATAATAAAGTACAACTTTTTGTTTGAAACCTCTTTTTTTTGCCTCTTCATAGATACTGATTCTGTCATAAGGGTGAAAAAGACATAGCATATCAGCTACCGCACTCACTCCTAATGAATCATATTTTTTTCCTAGTTTAAGCACTTGAGTAATTGTATCTTCTAGACTATCAGGTTTTTGTTTGTTTGCGACAAGATTAATAGCTCCCATTTCATAGAAAATACCATTGGGTTCGCCATTTTCAAATCTTCCTATTTTGCCCTTTTGTGTGTCTTTGGTATTTTTATCAACCCCAGCTATTTCAATGGCTTTTGAATTGCAGACGATCAAGTGATAAGATGAATGATAGACAATCACAGGTTGAGTGGTGGAAACCTTATCAATATCTTTGCAAGTTGGAAGTCTTCCTTCGCTAAAAACATTTTCATCCCAGCCATAGCCCTCTATCCAATCATTAGGATTTCCTGTATTTTGAGGAGATTTTTTTAGGGCTTCAATCATTTCTGCTATAGAATTTACAAGTGGTGGCAGACATGGAACTCTATCGATATTTTTTGCTACCATACTAGGGTGGGTGTGTGAGTCAATAAAAGTAGGAATAACAAGGGAGTTTTTTAAATCCAAAGCATTTTCATTTTTGATGGATTCATTGTCTCCAACCCAAGCAATTTTTCCATTTTCTATACCCATTGCCTCGCAAAATTTCGCCTCTCCTTGAAAAATTTTACCATTCTTAAAATACTGCATTGTAAGTCCTTTTAGTTTGAAGTTTCACGTGCTAATAAATAAAATATATCAGTAAATAGTGAATGTGTGTATAAAAATATTTTTATAATGTACATTAGTGATACATATTGTTACTTGAATGCAGATAATCTAAAACGATAACAAATCAGTTGCATATTTTTGAAGAAATGATTGGATATTTTTTTTATGAGAAGTTATTTTTTGTACAAAATAGCTTCCTACCACAACAATATCAACCTTGCCCTGAAGTGCTTTTATTTGAGAGTTAGAATTGATGCCAAAACCTAATGCTATTTTTTTATTACAATTAGATCTTACAAATTCTATCCATTCAAATAGATCTTGATTGATATGAGTTTTTTTTCCAGTGATTCCAGTTCTTGCGACCACATAAACAAAATCACTTGGAGTTTTTGAGAGTTTTTTTATTCTCTCAGGGGTTATACCAGGGGCAATAAGTTCGATGACTTTAATTTCTTCTTCAAGGGCAAATTTTCTTAAACCTTCATCTTCTTCAAAAGGAAGATCAGGCACGATGATGCCTTTTGCCCCGCATTGTTTTGCTCTTTTGACGAAGTTTTTTATTCCATAGCTATAAACAATGTTTGCATAGGTTACGATGAGTATTTCACTAGAAGTATTTTCAGAGAGATTTTTGATAATATCAAAACCATCTTCTATTTTAAAACCGTTTTTTAATGCTTCAACACAAGCACTTTCAATAATAGTTCCATCAGCATTTGGATCAGAAAATGGAAATTGCACTTCTAAGTATTTTGCTCCACCTTTACAAATACCAAATCCCGCTTGAACACTCATTTCTTTGGTTGGATAACCTGCAACAATATGTCCCATTAACACATTCGTTTTTTTATTTTTCATCTTTTACTCTCACATTTTTGATTCTTTTGATTTCTTCTGTTAAAAATTTTTCCCAATCTTTAGGGTTGATAGCCTTTGCTGTGATGAATATATCTTTATCTCCTCGTCCAGATATATTGGCGATGATTTTTTTGTTTTTTGTTTTTTTGGAGATATTGATGACTTCTGCTAGAGCGTGAGAAGATTCTAAAGCAGGAATAATGCCTTCGTGCTTTGCAAAAAATTTCAAAGCTTCAATAACTTCACTATCAAGGGCTGAAGTGAATTCAATCCTTCCAATAGATGCCAAATAAGCTAGTTGAGGTCCAATTCCAGCATAATCAAGACCAGCACTAATTGAGTGAGTGGGAGAAAGATTGCCTTCTTTGTCTTGTAAAAAAATACTTTTATAGCCTTGTGCAATACCTGTGCGCATATCCTTATTTATTCTAGCGGCATTTTGACCTGTTGCTTTTCCAATACCTCCAGCTTCTACACCGATGAGATGCACCTGTTTGTCATTTAGAAATTCGGTGAAAAACCCTATTGAATTGCTTCCTCCTCCAACACAAGCTATCATAATATCAGGAAGATCTGAGAAATAATCCTTGCATTGTTTTCTGACTTCTTTTCCAATAATACTCTGAAGATCGCGTACGATATCTGGATAAGGATAAGGTCCCAATGCACTTCCTAGCACATAAAATGTTTCACTACTCTCTTTGCTCCAAACTCTTAATGTCTCATTAACGGCATCTTTGAGAGTTTTTGTTCCTGAAGCTACACTTATAACTTTCGCTCCAAAAAGTTCCATATTGAAAACATTTGGTCTTTGTCTTGCAATATCAATCTCTCCCATATATATTTCGCAACTAAGCCCTAGTTTTGCAGCAGCTGCGGCAGTAGCTAGTCCATGTTGTCCAGCTCCTGTTTCGGCGATGATTTTTTTCTTCCCCATTTTTTTTGCTAACAAAACTTGTCCAATAGCGTTGTTTATTTTATGTGCTCCTGTATTGGCAAGTCCTTCAAATTTAAGATAGATTTCATTTCCTAATATTTTTGAAGCATTTTTTGCGTAGATAAGTGGAGTGGGGCGACCTACAAAATGTTTGAGTAAATCTTTTAGTTCTGTTTGATAAGCTTTGCTTGGAAAGATTTTTTTATATGCTTTTTCAAGTTCAATTAGTGCAGGACGCAATATTTCAGGAGTATATTGTCCGCCGAAATCTTTTGAATCGCCAAAAAATTTATGATGGGATTTTAGAGGTATTTTTTTCATTTCTTTCTCTCAATTAGGATATGTTTTGATGATTTGGATAATATTTTTAACCTTCATGATGTCTTTTTTCCCTACTGCGGATTCTACCTTTGAGTTGATATCTACCATTTTTGGTTTTAATGCCAAAATTTCAGAAATATTTTGCTCCCCAATCCCTCCAGCAATAAACAAATCTATACCATTATTTTTTAGTTTTTGAAGTTCTTCTAAAGGAATACTTTTACCACTGCCTCCTCCAAGTACACACTTAGAATCAAGCAACACAAAAGGTGAGACAAAATCTTTTGGATATTCTGAAATATCCTCAAGATTAACACAAATATAAAAGTTAAAATCAGCTTCCCTGAGATCGGTAGATGCGAAATTATTAGGAGAAAAAGGATCACAGCTATGAAGTTGCAGACAATCTAAAATACCTTCTTTGAGCAATTCTTTTGCACTAATAAGAGAGCTTTTTTCATTAGTGATAACGCCTACTTTTAAGATATTGGGATAAAGCTTATTGAGAGCTTTTGATATTTCTTTGATGGATTTTTGATCTTGGTATCTTGGGCTTTGTTTGACCATAATCAATCCTATCATATCTGCTCCAGCTTCTGCACAAGAGATCGCATCATCAATATTGGTGATACCACAAATTTTGATGATGGGCGTAGCGTTAGAATAAAGTTTTTGAAAAACCGCTGAAAAAAAAGAATTTTTTTGCTTTTTACCTTTTTGGTAGGCTTTAATAAGATTTGGAAGATTTTTACCTTCGTTTTTTACTAGATAGCTTCCACAAAGCATTCCATCAAATCCAAAACTTCCAGCAAGATATCCATCAAAGCTTGAGTGTATTCCAGATTCAAAGATGGTTTTGATGGAATTTGGAATCAAAGATTTGAGATTGAGTGCTTTGTTTTTATCAATCTCAAAGGTGTGCAAACTCCTAGAGTTGATGCCTAAAATAGATGGCTCTAATTTTAAAGCAAAATCGCATTCTCTTTGGTTGTGAATTTCAAAAAGTGGCGTGAGTGAGTATTTTTTGCATTCAGATAGGATTTTTTGAAGCTCTATTTCTTTTGCCTTATCATCCATAAACATAGCGATAATAATCAGTACCATATCTGCTCCAGCTAGATATGATATTTCAATTTCCTCTGCGTATTGAATGAAATCTTTTCTCAAAATAGTGGTATTTTTGAAGGTATTTTTGACAGACATTAGATCTATGAGACTGCCATTAAAATAATCTTCTTCTGTGAGGATGGAAATAACCTTTGCACCATTGTTTAAATATATTTGTGCTAAGTTTGTAGGCTCTGAAATATCCCCAATTTTTCCAGCTGATGGAGAGGCTCGTTTTATTTCTGCGATCATCAAGGGTGTGTTTGGATCAAATTTAGGAGGGGACAAGGGGACTTCTCTTTTTTGAGGAATGCGATGACCAAAACCAAAGCCTAAATTAGAAATTTTACAATCCCTTTTTTGGGTTATGTTTTTCAAAACCTCTACCATTGTCATTTTATCCTTATTAAAAGTAGAATCAGTGATTAAATGATACACATAAAAAGCTAAAATAAAGCCTTTTTGCATAAAATATTTAGATATAATCTTAACCAAATATTGCACAAAATAATCAGGAGCACTGCTTTGGAATCACAATTGATGGGACTAGCGATCGAGACTTATAAGATTACCTTGATTATTTCTTTGCCAATCCTTTTAGCAGGTTTGATTGTGGGTTTGTTGGTGAGTATTTTTCAGGCAACTACACAAATAAACGAGATGACACTCTCTTTTGTACCTAAAATTTTAGCTGTGATTGGCGTGATTATTCTTACGATGCCATGGATGCTCAATATGCTTTTAGACTACACTAGAACATTGATAAACTTAATACCAAAGTTTGTTTTGTGACTAAAATCATTGATTTTTCAAAATACTGTAGCATCAAGATAGGTTCAAGCTTATGTGTAAAAATCCTTGAAGATGTGTGTGATATTGAAAAAGAAGTCAAGATAATAGGATATGGAAATAATCTTTTAGTCTCTCCTAGTGCCAAAAATATCGCAATATTGGGAGAAAAATATGACTATATTTTAGATAAGGGTGATTTTATCGAAGTAGGGGGAGCTAGTAGTAGTGGGAAAATTTATCGATATTTTAGAGATTGGGATTTAGGAGGATTAGAGTTTTTACGTGCTTTGCCCGGTAGTCTTGGTGGGCTTGTTAAGATGAATGCTGGGATGAAAGAGTATGAAATAAAAAATATTTTAGATTCTGTGTGCGTTGATGGGAAATGGATCGATGTAGATATGCTCTCTATGGGGTATCGAAATACAGATATAAAAGGAGTGATATTAGCTGCTAGATTCAAAAAAAATCCTGGTTTTAGATATGAATTAGTTGAAATTTTTGAATCTATGCGTTTTACACATCCAAAAAAACCTAGCTGTGGAAGTTGTTTTAAAAATCCTAAAGGAGATTTTGCAGGAAGATTGCTAGAATCTGTCGGATTAAAAGGATATAATATCAGGGATGTTGCTTTTTCTAAAGAACACGCAAATTTCCTCATTAACCTTGCAAAAGGGGATTTTGAAGATGCAATCAGTTTGATTGAATTAGCTAAAAAAAGAGTTTTTGAAGAATATGGCATTAAGCTTCAAGAGGAAGTTGTCATAATATAAAAGGAGGGCTTATGAAAAAAATTTCTAAAATTATCATAATGGGTTCTTTGTTTGGTATGGGATTAGATGCACTTGAATTTGGTTCTATGGGAAATATTTCCACAAGTATGGGTGGAGCTGGAGTAGCTCTTAGGAATTCACAATGGGCACTTTATTACAACCCTGCTTTGCTTGGAATGGATAGAAAATCGCGATTTGCTTATAGTTTTGGAGCGAATGTTAGAGAGACAAATTTACTAGGTTTGGCAAATATAAATGTAGATGATGTCAAAAATATTTCCGTAGGTTCGCACTCATCTTCAGGAATCAGCGGTGCTTTTCTAACAGGAGCTAGTGGCGTTTCTAGTGGTGGTAATGCTGATGTATTCAAGGAGCTTGGCGATATTAAAACTTTATTGGGCAATGCTATTGGCGGTGCACAGGGCAGTAAAATTAGCAGCGCCACAAGCATAGATGATGCGATAAAGCAATTCAAAGCTGCCACTCTCACAGATGGAAGTCTTAACAGTAGTGGTTTGAGAGCGTTTGATTATCTTCAAACTCAAATGCTTGATGCGATTGATAAAAGCGGGGAGGATACAGGTATTTTAAAAAGCGTTGTCAAAAATCTCACCCCTTCTCAAGTCAATGGAATCGCTGATTTGATTCAAAAAGGCGATAGCGGAAATGTAAATGTAGGCGATGTTTTAAGTGCTTTAGGAAGTGTGAAATTGACTCCTGACGGGGCTACTGAAGATCTTATCAAAAATATCAGTTCCATCAAAAATGCACTTGATAAAAATGACTTGAGTGCCAATACACAAAATGGACTGGTTGGACAAATAGGTGGAAATGGACCTGATGGAAGGGGAGCTATTGCTTTTGGTGTCTTTGGAAGTGCCTTTATTTCTGCAAGTGCGAGTTTTGATCCTTCGCACAATCAGATCATTGCTTCATCAGATGGAAGCTATGTAAAAGTAGATATTAATGATAATGAAATTGTTTTGAGTAACTCCACAAAAGCAGATTACGATAATCATTCAATCTTAAGCGACAGTGCACAGCATCAATTACATGTTACAGGTTTGACATTAGGAGAAATCCCCATTGGCTATGGACAGGCTTTTTCTACCCCTATAGGTAATTTTAGTATCGGTTTTGTTGCAAAATATATTTTTGCACTAGGAGAGAGTATTAACAAAACAGGTTCTTTTAGCAGTATCTCAGATGGATATTCTGGTAATGACTTTGGTTCAATTAGTCCTCAAAATACATTTGGGATAGATATTGGAGGTTTGTATAATTATGGTGGCTTTAATATAGGCATCGTTGCAAAAGACATCAATAGTCCAAGTATTTCTGTAAATGACAATCAAAAAATCATTCTTGATCCTCAAGTTCGTGCAGGGATTTCTTATGAGTGGCGTTTCTTATCTCTAGCGATGGATATGGATCTTAAGCCTAATAATACTCTTTCATATCTTTCTCCAAAAAACCAAATGATTGGTGGGGGAGTGATGTTTGATTTTAAATATATTGATTTACGTTTTGGTAGCATGTATGATTTGGCAAGTAAGGCAGGAGAAGGAGTTATACTCACTGGGGGAATTAATATTTTGGGATTTTTGGATTTAGCACTTCAATCAAATCTGAAACTCACAGATGTTTCAGGCACTCGCATTCCGAGCTACATAAGCTTGAAAGTTGGTGGCGGATTTAGTTGGTAAGGAGAGAATATGCCCTATGTTGATATAAAAGTTGGAGGCAAACTCAACGCAGAACAGAAGCGAGAGATTGCAAAAGATGTTTCAGAGTCTTTAGAGAGGATTGCAGGAAAGCCAAAAGCAACCGTTTATGTCAGTTTTACCGAGTTTGATAGAGATAGTTTTGCTAAGGGTGAAAATCTTTTGAGCGATCTAGACAAGCAGCAAAAGAAAATCTGAAAATCAAAAATCCATTTTTTATTTTAGACAAACTTAGATTTATTTTAGAAACACATTCTAAGGAACTCTAAAATATGACAAGTTTTAAACACAAAATCTATTCTTAGGTTAATATTCAAGTTGTGTGAAAAAAACTTATATCACCATCTTGATTTCTTTGTGTTCTTTGAGTGCGCAGAAGATTTGATTTCGTTCTTCTTCAGTATTCACGAGTATTTTTAGATGAAGACTGACAAATCTTCCCTTTGAGGATTTGTTTTTTTCCTGCAAATCATATTTTCTAGGAGCGATTTCAAAAACTGCCTCTTTGATTTTATCTTTATTTTCTCCAATGATTCTATATTCCCATTCACAAGGATAGTTTATTTCTGGTTTTCCTTCTAAAATAGATAGTGGTTTATCGTGCATTCAATACCCCTAGGAGTGTTTTTGTAATAGGAGTAGGTTTGCCTGTAAGTAGATCAATATGCCCGAGTTTTACTTCTAGTTCAAAGATTTTATCTTCGCATAAAGTCTCTGATGAAATATCAAAAATCTTATAAATTTCTTGCTTTAAAACAACGGTGACAGGTTTGATTTTGAGTACTTCAGTGCGTACTTCTATTTTGTCTCCGAGTTTTGCACTTGATATGAAATTTGCCTTCAAATTTTTCACAACAAAAGCATTGCTGATTTTATGAGGATTGAAAGCTTCTGAAAAAAGTAGCTCCTCACTCCTAGCTCTTTCGCAATATTTAATATAATTAGTATGATAGACAATCCCCCCGCAATCGGTATCTTCATAATATATTCGTATTTGCATTAACTCTCCTGTTTGATATGATGGTATTTTATCATAACAAAAATTTCATAATTCAAATTACTTCATCAAGCTTTTTAATGTGCTATGTTTGATGGAACACAAGCCAGTGGAATGCACGATGTTTTGTACTTCTTTTGAGGATAGATATTTTAGTAATTCTTTAGCTTCGATAGGGGAATGCGAAGTCGCCACTACAGCACCAGCAAAACGGGTGAAATGCTGCAAGTTTTTTGGCAACTCTCCAATAAAAGTAATACCTGCAATAGGAAGAATCTCGCTTACTTGTTGAAAGCCGATTTCATAAGCTCCTTTGGCGATTACTGAGGCAACAGGGATTCTAGGTATCATATATGCTTTGTCTTTGACTTGTCTTTCAATCCCTAGTTTTTTGAATAACTGCTCACTTATATATCTTCCACTAGCACTATCAGAATACGCTATGGAAGAAGCATTTAACAAGACCTTGCGAAGTTCTGCATCGGTTTTGATACTGATGAGGGGTTTGCCTTTTTTGATTACTGCCCCAATAGGAGAATCCGCGAGTTCAACTCGGGAGTCTTTGAGTATCCAACCTTGTTTTTCTAGCTTGTCTAATGCACTTCCTACCATAATCACCACATCTGCTTTTTCGCCATTTTTTAGTCTATTTGGGATAGCCTGTGGAGTGTTACCCATTGAGGGAGAGCGAAGTGTTTTTATTTTCACCCCTTCTTTTTTCTCAAAGCTATTTATAAGCCCTTCATAGGCAGCATAAAAACCACCAGATACCATAACGGTAAGCTCTTTTGCCTGAATGTTAGAGAACAAAACAACCAAGCAACCAAACACAAATAAACATTTTTTCACTGCTTTCATCTCATTCTCACTTTTGTTTTTATCCAAAATACTAGCACTTTTTTCTAAAAATAGAGATGAAGGGCTTATTTATTCTCAAGCACCTAAATTTAAAATTTTTTTAGTTATATTTAATAAATCTATTTTTAATTCCTCGTTATTGTTATAACTTCTATAAAAATCCAGTTCTTTTTCTCTTTTCTTGAGCATCACTTCTTGGATTATTTTTTACAAGGTGAGGTTTTTGGTGAATTCATTGTTGTTGTTTTTGTAAGAGATCAACAGAATTCAAAAGCTCATCTAGCTTGTCTTTATCTTTATCTTTGATAATCATTTTAGGAATAAGAAATTCCAAAAACCAAAATAATTTCTCCCATTCTATCATCTCATAAGGCATAATAGATGCCATTTGTGAATAGATTTTGACAAATTGCTTTGCTTTGATTTTGTAGTCCGCAGTCTTTATGGGGATAGTTTTATGACAGAGTTTTTTAGATATATTAAAATAAACTAATAATAAAATAGCTTAAATTTTTTCTTTTTTAGTGTTTTTGATGATGTTTTTTTCATGATCTAATAACCATTTTTTAATTTCTACCCCTCCTGCATAGCCAGATAGAGATCCGTTATTTGCTATCACTCTATGGCAAGGAATGATGATAAAAATAGGATTTCTTGAGTTTGCACTTCCTATCGCTCTGCTATAATTGCTTCCTCCTAGCTCTAAGGCGACTTGTTTGTAACTTTTGATTTCTCCAAATTTGATGTCACATAATCTCTCCCAGACTTTTTTGGCAAAAGCACTTCCATCAGGATCTAAAGGTACATCAAATCTAAAAAGAGTTCCTTTGAAATATCCCTGTAGTTGATCTATGCAAGAGAGGATAATATCATTTGGATTTTGTTCTGAAGGCTTCTTATCACAAAAGGAGATGCTTTTGATTCCTTTATGTGAAGCTTGTATGTGAAGATATTTTTTTCCTAGTTCTTTTGGGGTTTGTATATAGCCGTTATACATTAGGTTTCCTAAAAATAAATTATTCATATCGTAATGCCTCTATGGGGTTGAGCCTAGAGGCTCTTCTAGCAGGGAGGTATCCAAAGATCACACCAATAAGAGCAGAAAACAAAAATGCAAATACCGCCACATCAATATGAAATACAAAAGGAATATTCATAAGATGACTCGCTCCTAGTGCCACAAAAAAAGCTAGAAAAATTCCAATAATTCCGCCTAATGAGCTTACCACAACTGCTTCAATAAGAAATTGCAAAAGTACCTCACCTTCTAATGCTCCTATAGCTAAACGAGTGCCGATTTCACGCGTTCTCTCTGTAACTGAAACTAGCATAATATTCATAATACCAATTCCCCCAACAATAAGACTTACTCCCGCAATAGCTCCTAAAAACAAAGTGAGGACAGATGTGGTTGAGGACACCATTTTTTCTATTTCTTTTGTGTCCATGATTTCAAAATTATCTCTTTGACCTGCTTTTATATCTCTAATATCGCGTAATATTTGCTTAAGGTTGTTTGTAGCTTCTGTGGAGTCTGTATCGTCATTGAGTGAAATCATAATACGATTGACATTAAAAAGGGTGTTTTTTCCACTTACATTTCTTTGGAAGGTTTTAAATGGCATAAATATCGCATCATCTTGGTCATTTCCCATTGCACCTTGTCCTTTTGCTTCTAGTACTCCTATAACTTCACACATATTTTTCACGACTTTTATTTGTGCCCCAAGTGGATTTTCATCTCCAAACAAAGCCTTTTTCACACTTTCTCCTAGTATGCACACACTTGCTCCGCTAGTGTATTCAATATCTCTAAACGATCTTCCACTAGAGAGATCCCAAAGCGTGACTTCAAAATAATCTTTTGTGATTCCATTGGCTTGAGTTTGTGTGTTAGAAGAGAAATATTGAGCGATCACAGAAGTGCTAGAAAAAGGTGCAACAGCCCTCACGCCAGGAAGTCTGCTTCTGATGGTATCGACTTCTTGCATTGTAAAATTGCGTTTTTTGCTTTTTCCATCGTTGTTGAGGTTTCGTGCGGGGAAAACTATCAAAAGATTGCTTCCTAAGCTTGATATTTCAGAGGTGATTTTTTGGGTCGCTCCATTACCTAATGCTAACATTACGATAACTGAGCCCACACCTATAATAATGCCTAGCATCGTGAGAAATGCTCGTAGATAATTTTTTCTGATTTGCTTGAAAGCCAAAAAAAACGCATTGAGTATCATTGATTGAAATCCTTTTGTATATTCCCATCTAAAAAATGAATTTGTCTTTTGGTATATTGTGCCATTTCGGGTTCGTGAGTGACCATTAAGATTGTTATGTTTAACTCTATGTTGAGTTGATTTAGGATTTCCATAACTTCTGTACTGCGTTTGGTATCTAGGTTTCCTGTAGGTTCATCAGCAAGTAAAAATACAGGCTTAGAAGCGATAGCTCTAGCAATAGCTACTCTTTGTTGTTGCCCCCCAGAGAGTTCGCTGCTACTATGGGTTTCCCAGCCCTTGAGACCTACCATTTCAAGTGCTTGTGTGGCAATTGCTTTGCGTTCTTTTTTAGGCATACCGCGATAAAGCAGAGGTAGTTCTACATTTTCTAATGCACTCGTTCTTGAGAGTAGGTTGAATCCTTGAAAAATAAATCCGATATAATGCCTTCTAAGTAACGCTCTTTGCCTTCTGTTGAGTTCAAAAACATCTACCCCATCAAAAAAATATTTTCCTCCACTTCCAATATCTAGACAACCTAGAATATTTGCCAAAGTCGATTTTCCAGATCCAGAAGGTCCCATAAGGGCGATAAATTCCCCCTTGTGGATTTCAAGATCCACTCCTTTTAGGGCTAAAAAGGCATTTTCACCTTTTCCATAGGTTTTGGTGATTTTATCTAGCTTTATTAGTAAGCTCATTTTTTTGTACTTGAAGTGATGATTTGCGTGTTTGTATCGATATCATCAGATATAATCTGCACTGATTTTCCATCAGATATTCCCACATCTACATTTATGGGTGTTGGAACATTGTTTTTGAGAATATAAATCGTGCTAGTTTTCGATTTTAATTCTTTTGCTTCATTTATACCGGCTTTTTTTCTGGGTTTTCCCATTAGTGAAGGGCTATTTTTTTGATTTTGTTTGGATGTGGTTTTGGGTTCGTAAAAAAGTGCTGCAACAGGGACTAACAAGACATTATAAGCTTGTGCAACTTGAATATTTGCATTCACACTCATACCGGGCTTTAGAAGTAAATCTTGGTTATTGACATAGATTTTGGTTTCATAGCTTACGATGTTGTTTGTATTATCATCGTTACTAGCTGCAGCAAAGCTCACTCGATTCACCTCTGCGTCAAACTCCTTATCAGGATAGGCATCGACATTAAAAACAACTTTTTGACCGGGTTTTACCTTTCCAATATCAGATTCAGAGACATTTACAATAAGGCTCATTTCTCTTAGATTTTGAGCGAGTTTGAAGAGGGTAGGGGTTTGGAAACTTGCAGCGACGGTTTGTCCTGGATCTACACTACGTTCTAAAACCACTCCATCAATAGGGCTTGTAATCACAGAGTTTTTTAAATCAATTTCAGAAGTTCTCATATCGGTGGTGATTTGTTCTATGGAAGCCTTTTTTGTTTGTACATCTGCTTTTGCTTGAAGATATTCCATTTTTGCGTTTTGGAGATCTAGCTCTGATGGACTTTTGCCTTCTGTAGCTTTAAAAAGCTTTTGCATTTGCTCGTAATTCCATTTTTTTTGTTCAAGTAATACTTCTGATGAAAACAAAGAGGCTTTGGCTGAATTGATTTGAGCTTTGTATTTATCAAGGGCTTGATTGATTTTTTCAGGATTGATTCTAGCTAGAACCTGTCCTTTGCTAACAGGGTCATTTACATCTACGAAAACCTCCTGAACCGTGCCTGAAATCTGACTACCGATTTGTACTTCATCTGTAGGAGATAGAGTGCCTGTGGCATTTATTTTTGCAATAACATCACCCATATGTGCATTAGCAGTGATGTAGTGAATTTGTTCTTCTTTTGTTTTATAAAAATACCCTGCGATGATGCAGATAAATACGAGGATACAAATACCTATAAGCCAGTATTTTTTGTGATTTGATTTTTTTGGATTGATTTTGGAATAGATTTCAGTGCTGGGCATTTTCATTTCCTTTGTTTTCTTCAAATACAAACATTCCGCCAAATGATTTATAAAGCATAATCATTGCCTCAGTATTAGAATAAAGCGAATCATTTAGGGTTTTTTGAGTATTTAGGTATTGATTTTGATAATTGAGTAAGGCGATTTCATCAATGAGCTTATAGTTATATTTGAGTTTGGTTGCTTCTAGTGCGTTTTGCGTTATTTGGGTGCTTTGGATTGAGTTTTGCAGATTTTGATTAGAATAATCTGCATCTGATATTGCATTTTGTATCTCTCCAATAGCTGTGTTGATAGAGTTTTGAAGTGTATAAAAAGCTTGTTTGACATTTTCTTTTTGGATTTTATAGTTTTCTCTAATGCTTGTTCGGTTGAATAATGGCATAGCCAAAGACCCTGTGATTTGCCAGATCAAATCCCCGATTCCATTATTTGAAAACAATATCTGTCCTAGATTTCCACTGATATTTAGCACAGGGAAAAACTCAGCACGTTTGCTAGATTGGGTATATATTTGAGCATTTAGAGTATGAATAGCAGATTGTACATCAGGTCTTTTTAAAAGCACACTAGAGGGCATTGCTTTTATATTTGGAAAATTTGGTTTTTCAAATTCATAAGTGAGGGTTGTATCAAAATCGATATTTTGTGAGTTCAAAAGCACAAAAAGTGCATTTTTATTTTGTTCTAGCTGATAAGATAGATCTAAAAGAGTGTTTTTTTGAGTAGAAAGAGTGGTTTTTAGTGAAGCCAAATCAGTGATATCTATGAGTTTGAGGTGGTATTTTTGTTCATTGATTTGATAGATTTTTTCTTGATTTTCGATTAGTTTTTGATAGATGTTGATCGCGTTTGCTAATTTTCTGATTGTAAAATAATAGTTCGCAACATCTGCTATTAGGCTAACCTTGGCACTACAGAGATCTTTTTGAGCGGCAAAATATTGTTCTTTTGAGGCTTTGCGCAAGGAATTGATTCTTCCGAAAATATCCATTTCCCAAGAAAGGGTCAAAGACCCATTGAGTGTATTTTGATTGAAATTGATTTGGTATTTTTTGTAATTTCCATCGCTATAGTTATAGCCTAGATTCACTCCAATTTTTGGAATCATATCTGCCCCTTGAATTTTCGCACTCGATCTTGCTTGGGCGATTTTAGAAGTGAGGGTGAGCACATTGGTATTGTTCTTGAGGGCTTCGTTTATGAGTTTTTGCAAGGTTGTATCTGAAAAAATGTAGAAAAAAGTTTGGACAAAATCCATATTTTGAAAATTTGCTGTATTTTGTGGTAGAGTGGGTTTTTTACCATAGGTTTGTTCCACTATGGATTCTAATATATCTTGATTGGAAAATTTTTTTGGTATGCGGGTTTTTGAAATCATTTCTTCTTTTTGGATTAAAGAAGTGCAACCTGTAAAAAAAACAATAAGTATTGCAAATCGTAAAAAATTCATTTGACCTCAAAAATTTTGATTTTGAGAATTATACTTAAGGTTATATAAAGTATTTGTGAATTATCGCCCAAAAAACTTTTGAGTTTTTGGGTCATAAACCCATTTTGCCAGTATTGAGTATGTTATTAGGATCAAAGGCTCTCTTGATACTCCTGAAAAGTTCCATTTCTGCAGGAGTGAATGCCAATGACATAAAAGGCGCTTTAGACAACCCTATACCATGTTCTCCGCTAAGTGTGCCTTCTAATTCTATAGCGATTTTAAAAATCTCTTCTATGGCTTGATGCCCTCTTTTGAGCTGTTCTTCGTCTTTGTCATCAGGCACCATTACATTTGTATGTACATTTCCATCCCCAGTATGTCCAAAACAAGGAATCTTAAAACCATATTTTTTGCTTACAATAGAGATTTTTTCCAAAAGTTCAGGAAGCCTTGATCTAGGCACGGTTATATCTTCATTGAGCTTTTTTTTGCCATAGACAGTGATACTTTGAGAAGCATTTCTTCTGGCAAACCAGAGGTTTTCTTCCTCTTCTTTGCTTTGTGCAATCTTAAAATCAATGCAGCCATTTTCTGTGAATTTTTCTTGAATTTTTTCTAGTTGCCATTTGATTTGTTCAGGAATATCGCCATCAACTTGAGTGATGAGGATCGCACCAGCTTCTATGGGGAGATTTTTGTGAAATTTTTCTTCTACAGCCCTAATGCTTAGGTTGTCTAAAAATTCCATAGCTACAGGGGTTACTCCACCTGCCATTGTTTTATAAACTGCGTTCATTGCAGATTGTATATCGCTAAATACCCCCATTGCTGATTTGGAAATTTTTGGTTTCGCGATGAGTTTGAGGGTTATCTCGGTAATTACCGCCAAGCTACCCTCACTTGCTATCAAGATTCCAGCTACATTGTATCCCGCGACATCTTTTATGGTTTTTTTACCAGCTCGGATAATTTCTCCATTAGGCAAGACCGCTCGGATCGCCATGACATAGTCTTTTGTGATACCGTATTTTGCAGCTCTCATTCCACCGGCATTCTCGCTCACATTCCCACCTAGTGTGCAGTATTCCTGACTTGCAGGATCGGGGGGATAGAACAAACCTATCTTTTCTACAACTTCTTGAAAATGTTTGTTGATAACTGCGGGTTGCACCCTAGCAATGAGATTTTTTTCATCGATTTCTAGGATTTGATTGAAGTGTTTTTCCATCGCCAAAACAACCCCTCCATTCACAGGCAATGCACCTCCTGTAAATCCACTCCCACCACCTCTTGGTAATACAGATATTTTGTGCGTATTGCAGTATTTGAGGATTTTGCTCACATCGCTTTCATTTCTTGGATAGATGATACAATCAGGCTCATAACGTTCTTTTGTAGCATCATAGCAATACGCAATCAAATGAGCCTTATCGTTATAGAAATTCTCAGAACCGACGATTTTTTCAAGTTCTTTTTGATGTTTTACTTCTATCACAAATTATCCTTAGTGTTATTTTTGAGACTCTTTAGTTTTTGGAGATTTTTTTGCTTTTTTGGATTTTTGAATATCAAAGCCATTTTTTATTAGATTATCATAAAATTCAAAGTAGTTTTTGGATTTTTTTGAGTAAAACAAACTCGCCAAAGAACCTGTTTTTATCTCTTGTAAGCGGGAGAAAAAAGGAGCGATAGTTTTATTTACTTTGGAAGTATCAAAAGGAATACTCTCTAATAAAGCTAGGCTTTGGCAATCTAGTACATTTAGGCTATTTGTCCCCACGATATAGATTAATCCCACGCTATAAACACTACAAGCTTTTTTTAGAAATTTGGCATTAGGATCAAAACCGCCATAATCGTTTAGGTATCCCATCAATAGATCAGAACTCATAAGAGATAATTCATCTTTGAGTTGAGATTTTATTTTTTCATAAGTATTTAGATCAGGAGCTATTAAGAATGCTTTGTTGTTGATCTCTCTAAAAGATGCCATATCTCCTGCTTTAGGCAGTATGTGTGGAGTTGGAAGATATTTTTGTTTCATTGTATCAAAATCACTAAAACTAGCTGTGGCGATGCCATTTTCTATGGATTTTATCTCTATTTTCGCTGAAATCACCACATAATCTGTTAGTTTTGTGAGGACAAAACCACTTTCTCCTACCACTAAATCATAGGCTGGAAAGCTTAATGTTTTGTTTTTGGTATCTACTTTTTCTATACTGATAGATAGAGGTTCGTTGAACTTATCAGCATTTGCTATTGAAAAAACTACAAAAACGATAGTGATGAGAATTTTTTTGAACAATTTTGATCCTTATTTGAATTTATCCATATACCATTTGATTGCGTATGCAAGGGCGGGTGTTTTTGCGATGGAATCATCATCGATAAAATTTTGAGCTTCTTTTAGAGGCAAAAATAAAACATCAATACATTCATCATCAATCCCTCCACCTCCATTTATTCTATTCTCTTGAGAAATGGTAGCAAAAAATATCGTTTGTTTGCTACCGCTAATACCTGTAGAAGCGAAAAAGCTACCGATTTTTTTTAAATCACTAGCTTTTACATCATAGCCACATTCTTCAAATATTTCTTCAGATGCGATTTGCTCAAGGCTCTTGCCTTCTTTGTCTATAAGTCCAGCACATAGTTCGTAAGTGTAGCCATCTTGGTTGTTTGCATACACAGCAGGGCGAAATTGTCTGACAATTAAAAAGCTATCAATTTCTTGGTTGTATAAAAGTATAGAAACGCTATCATAAGAATTAATAATATCCCAAACCTTTTTTTTACCATTTTCAATATATGTCATTCTAGCAGGTTTGATGTAGTTTGAATCCAAGCATTCTTCAAAGCAAATGGATTTAAAATCTACTTTGGAATCTACATCAGAAAAATATTTCATTCTTTAATCCTTGATAGATATAAAAGATTTTTGATCTTCAAAAGAGCTTTTTTCAAGGGCATCATCAAGTTCTTTCATATAGGTTTGAGCAATTTTATTGAATTCTTGTTTATCTTTTCCTTTAAGCTCACTTTTTGCTGTGCGTATGCTTCCTAATGGATTGATTGGGCGGTTGTTTTTATATACTCCAAAGTGTAGATGAGGACCTGTGCTTACTCCAGTAGTGCCGACTTTTCCAATAATTTGTCCCTTTTTTACATACATTCCATTATGTATGCCTTTTGCAAATGAACTCATATGTGCATAGAGAGTTTTAATCCCATTACCATTGTTGATTTCTATAGTTTTTCCATATCCACCTTTTACTCCTACATAGATGATTTTTCCATCAGCAGCAGCTCGGATGGGTGTGCCGATTCTAGCTGCATAATCTACGCCATAATGAGGACGTATGATTTTGAGTATGGGATGCAGCCTTCCGTAAGAAAATTTTGAGGAAATGCGTGTATAATTTACA
Organism: Helicobacter cappadocius; assembly: GCF_030688855.1. Taxonomy (GTDB): domain Bacteria; phylum Campylobacterota; class Campylobacteria; order Campylobacterales; family Helicobacteraceae; genus Helicobacter_J; species Helicobacter_J cappadocius. Next base: position 132,700 of record NZ_JAUYZK010000005.1, read on the forward strand.
GGCACTTCTAACAAAAATCCGGCTACTTCTTTTCCTTTTTTGTCATAATAACGTCCTTTATAGGCAAAAATATAGTTAGATTTTTTGTTGGTTTCAATCACGCTTGCTTTTATATCTGGAGAACCAAAAGGTTTGCCTAATCGATATTTTCTAGTGTAGATGATGGCTAGTTTGTCATCTTTGATGACGAATTTTTTGAAATTGATGCTTTTTTTGTAAGCATTGATGAATTCATTTGCCAAACTTACATCCGAAGTAGCGTCTATAATATCTTGATAGGGCGATTTTTGGACAGAAATTGTTAGGATTTTCTGCACAGAAGTATAGACAATAGGAATAAAATCTAATTTATAGTCTTCATCATCTTTGTATATGTGGATTTGGACATCTTCGCTGATAGGAATAAGAGCTTGGAGCAAATCTCCATTATCGTCTTTGAGAACATAATATGATACTCCTGCGTAGATTTCTGCAGTGAGTTCTTTGTCTTGAGAGGAGAGGTTATAATAAAGCTTCAAAGGAAGAGAGTTTTGTTCAAAAAAAGCCAGTAAGGTTGTCCCCTTATCCCACGCTAGTTTTTCGCCAATAGCACCAAAACTCACAGAAGATAAGAGCAAAAATATCAGTAAAATTTTTTTCATTGAAGACCTTGAAATTGTATGTAAAAGGGCAAATTATATACAAGTTTTACAAATATGCTCACAAAAATACATTTGCTATAAAATATCGTATATGATAAAAATCTGTTATAATTCAAAAAAAGTATCTATAAAGATGGGTAAAACTCTAAAAAATATAAATTATAAATAAGGTGTGTTTGAGCATGGGATTTCAAAAATTTGATTTTAAAACTTGGCTTTTTCCGAGTGTCTGTTTTGGATTGTTTTGCTATGGAATGGTGTTTATCTTCATCTATACTTATTCTCCAAATGAAGACGCATCGCTTTTTAGCAACACTAAAAACACGACTAATGTCACAGATGTGTCAAAATTTAGAGAAGAGATGATGAAACAAATCAAAAAAATAAACTAAACCATTAAGAAATATTGTCGATATTGTGTATATAAATGAGCATAATTATAGGAGATTTGAGATGATAAAACCAGTCACAGTTGGCACTAGCCCTTTGATCGCTAATGAGAATAAAAAATATTCAGAGAATATCAAGCCAAAGAATACACAAGAAGTCGAAGATAAAGCAATTCAAATTAAAGAATCTGTAAAAAATGGTACTTATAGGGTTGATATTCAAAAAACTTCAGAAAAAATGGCACTGAATTTGCTTAATCTATAAATATAAAAATGCTCCTTGAGAGTTTGGAGTATTTAAATAAAATATTTAGGATTAAAACCATGCTTCATAACTACCTAAGAGGTGCTGTTTCTGACCTTCAATCCCTTATAGAATTGACTTCTTTAGATATTGAAGATATTGCTATTGCCTCTCATGAGAGTATTTTTTCTCGCAATGGCAAAAAACAAGAGCTTATCAAAACCTTTGAGGCAAAAAAAAATCTCATTGATCAAGAGATGTTGAATCTAAAAAAGCAATTCCCTGATAAAGAATTATCCGAACTCATCGACGATGAGGCGAGTGATCTTTTAGGTGAAATGAAAAAAAATCTCCAAGAACTCAAAAATCTCAATACTAGTTATGCACGGATCGTGTTTGCGGTTTCTGAATTTTATACTTCTTTGATTCAAAAAATCATTCCTCATGAAATATCTGATTACAAGGGAAGCAAAACTCCCCAAAGCAGTTTTTTAAAAGTCCAGGCATAAGGAAAAACAATGGGTGGTATTTTATCTTCTTTGAACACTTCTTATAGCGGACTTCAAGCCCACCAATTAATGGTAGATGTTACAGGAAATAACATCTCTAATGCTAGTGATGAATTTTATAGCAGACAAAGGGTTATTGCCAGACCCGAAAAACCTATTGAATACCAAAATAAAAGCATCGGAAGAGGTGTGGATGTAGAGTCTGTAGAACGTATACATAATGAATTTGTATTTTCTCGTTATTCTAAAGCCGCACAAGATAATGAATTTTATAACACTGATTTTAGTGCTCTCAAAGAAGCCTCCGCATATTTTCCAGATGTAGATGGGGTGGGGATATACAACGATCTTCAGGAATATTTTAACGCTTGGAAAGATTTGGCAAAAAATGGCAAAGATCCTGCTCAAAAGCAAGTTTTGGCAAAAAATGCAGAGGTGCTAACCCATAATATCAGAGACACTCGAAGTAAAATTTCCATGTTGCAACAAAAAAGTAGCGAAGAGTTGGAAACCACGATAAAAGAAGTCAATAGTCTAGGTTCTCAAATCGCAGAAATAAACAAGCGTCTAAGAGAAACAGAAGATCCAAAAATATTCAAACAAGCCAATGAATTGCGTGATAGAAGAGATGAGTTAGAATTTCATTTACGCGAACTTGTGGGGGGAAATGTATTTAAAAACAACATTAGAATGGATGCACTCAATGACAAAAAAACAGCAGATTTTGATGATGGGTATGTATTAAACATTGCTAATGGATTTAATATCGTTGATGGAACTATCTTTCACCCACTTGTATTAGAAAAACAAAACAACGCTGCACATCTTAATCGTGTCTATTTTCGTGGCTATGACTTTAAAGATGTAGATATTACAGATAGGCTCACCGAAGGTAAAGCAGGGGCATTGATAGGGCTATATAATACGGGATATGATGGCACAAAAACAGGAAAACTTCAAAACTATCTCAATCTATTAGATTCTTTTGCAAAAGGTTTTATTGAAGCTACAAACTCTATTTACGCTCAAAGTGCAGCTCATCAGATCGAGAGTGAGAAGGTTGAGTTTGAAGATATTGAAGCTCTCAAAGACACTAATTACAATATCAAAAATGGCACAATTGATCTCATCGCCTACAACACAGATGGAAAACAAATCGCAAAAAAAACCATCGCTATTAGCGATATCACCACAATGAAAGACATTGTTACGCAAATCAATGCAAACACTGATGATAATCATGATAACAACGATACAAATGATTTTGACGATTATTTTAAAGCTTATTTTGACAATAAAGCCAAAAAATTCTATATCCAAGCAAAGGAACCCTCAAAGGGGTTTTATGTCTCACTCAAAGACAATGGAACAAATTTTACAGGAGCACTTGGGGTGAATCCATTTTTTGAGGGCAATAGTGCACAAAATATTCGAATCAATAGTAAGTATAAAAAAGACCCTACTTATATCAGACCTTGGTTAGCTCCTATAAATGGAAATTTTGATGTAGCTAATATGATGCAACAAATGCAGTATGAAAAGATCGATTTTTATGATAATAAATTTGAAATCAATAAGATGAAATTGAGTGAATTCTATCAATATCTCAATGGAAAAGTCGCCACTGATACTGAAAAATCTCAAGAAACCCTGAATACAAAAAAATCAGTTTTTGAGGCTATCAAAAAGGAACATTTAGCTATTTCTCAAGTGAGTGTTGATGAAGAGATGGTTAATCTGATTAAATTTCAAGGCGGATATGCCGCGAATGCAAAAGTTATAACCGCAATTGACAGGATGATAGACACACTTCTTAGTATCAAACAATGAGAGATATAAAGGCATTATTAGATCAGCACTACCTGCTTAAAAATAATTCCAATGAGGTTTCTGTGGAAAACCCAGATCCTCTTTTGATAGTACGAAGATATAAAAATAGTGATATTTTTGATGAAATAGCCTTGATTTGTGCTTTGCTTTCATATGGCAGTGTAGGGCAGATTGTCCGAACTTTAGATAGTTTGGATTTTTCATTGTTGCACACTTCTGTAGGTGAAATCCAAAAAGCAGCTTTTCCACACTATCGTTTCCAGACTTCAGAGGATATTAGAAATTTATTTATTGTTTTTTATAAAATAATCCATACTAAGAGAGTTAAATCTATTGTTTTAGAAGGCTATGATAAAAATAAAAATATCTTAGAAGGGGTTTATCTAGTTATAGATAGGGTTTCTAAAATACTTCAAAAATCATATCTAAAATCAAGAGGTCTTGAATTTCTAATTGGAAAAGTTTCTCAAAATCCAAAAGGAAGCTCCCCGCTCAAACGTTGGAATATGTACCTTAGATGGATGGTGAGAAAAGATAATTTGGATTTTGGTAGATGGGAGGAAATAAACAAATCTGATTTGATTCTTCCACTTGATACACATACCTTCAAGGTATCTCAAAAACTCGGTCTATTAGATAGAAAAAGTTATGACTTATATTCCGCACTGCTTATTACAGATTTATTGAAGAAATTTGATGCTAACGATCCGGTGAAATATGATTTTGCACTTTATCGATTAGGACAATCACGGGAATATAGATTTCTATAGCACACAGGACAACTTCTAGTTCTTTTTAGCTTTGTTGGATTGATCGTTTTATGCCTACAAACCTAATAAAATCCTCAAATAGTAAATGAAGGTAAATGAAAAAAATACACATCTGGCCTAATTTTTGTAAAAA
>NZ_JAUYZK010000006.1 GCF_030688855.1 Helicobacter cappadocius
GCAGCACTAGCAAGTCCTACACCCACTGCACCCATTGTAGCTATAGCTTTTCTTCTTGTTATCATTGTATTTCCTTTCAAACTGGTATTAAATCTTTCAATAACAATCAATATATCTAAAATTAATCATTTATGCCAAACATTACTCTTATAAAATAAGAATATGTAACAAATCGTTATTTATCTTAATTGATGTATATAAATGTAACATATAAGAACATTTTTATGTATTTTTTGGATTATAAAAAGGATAAAAATAAATATTATTTGTAGAATGAAAACTGAAATACTTAATTGACTTAATTTTAATTTTAGGAGAAAATATGGATACGGAAACTCAAAGCTCTGGTTTGATGGATATGATTTCTGCTTTTATTAGTCATGCAGACAATTTTATCTGGGGATACTATTTGGTAGCACTCTTGTTATTGGTAGGTATTTTTTATAGCATCAGACTAAAATTTCCTCAAGTAACTCTCACAAAAGCAGCTTTTCACCTCATAACAGAAAGAGATGCAAATGCAAAAGGCAATAAAGAACATATCTCACCTTATGAAGCACTGATGATTTCTATGGGGACACGCGTGGGTATGGGAACGATTGTAGGCATGGCAGTTGCAGTGGTATCAGGTGGTCCAGGAGCTATTGTATGGATATGGATAGCAGCATGGCTCAATGGTGCTATCGCGATAGCTGAAAACACACTCGGTCAAATTTATAAAAGTAAAGATGGTGGTGCCTTTAAGGGCGGACCTGCATATTATCTCACCAAAGGTTTGAATGCAAAAAAAGTAGCTATTCTCTATAGCTGCATCACCATTGCCATTGGTTGGGCATTTATAGGATTATATAGCCAAACTATTTATAGCTCATTTGAAGGCTATGCAGCAGTAAAAGAAATTCCTAATATGAGTGTATATGTTGGATTGGTATTGGCTATTTTTTCTGGAATCATGTTTTTTGGTGGGGGGCGATATATAGCTAAATTTACAAGCTATGTAACACCTTTTATGGCCTCAGTGTTTCTTATCATTGCTCTTATTAGCATTGGTATGCATTACCATAAAGCACTTGATGTTATTCATGAAATTTTCAGAAGTGCCTTTGATTTCAAAGCAATCTTTGGCGGTTTTGCTGGAAGTGTCATCGTAATAGGTATTCAAAGGGGACTTTTTGCCAATGAAGCTGGGCTAGGCTCTGTTCCTGGTGCTTCTTCTTCTGCACACACCACGCATCCTGTAAAACAAGGTATTGTTCAAGCATTTTGTGTATTTATAGATACAGTAATCGCTACTTTAGCGGTACTTTTTATACTTTTTAGCGATGCTTATGGAACAATCGATCCTGATACAGGTGATAAACTTACTGCCATGCCTCTTGTTCAAGCTGCAATGCAAGAAAGCTTTGGTATATGGGGTAATTACTATGTAACATTTCTTATTGTGGTACTCACCTCAACTGTTATTATCGGCGCGTATTATATCGGGCAGATGAATATGAAATATATCAAAGATAATCCTACTATTGTAGCAATCTATCGAATCATCACCATAATCGTCGTATATCTAGGGGCACAAGCATCATTAGGTCTAGCTTGGGGAGTGGCAAATGTAGTGATGGGTATAGGGGCAACTATCAATATCATCACGATATTCTTACTTGCCAAAGTTGCAAAAACTGCCCTCAATGACTATGTCAAGCAAAGAAAACAAGGCTTAGATCCAACCTTCAGTGCAAAAAAACTAGGTATCAAAAATGCTGAATGCTGGGATTGATAAAATTAAATAAAAATATTAGGATAAAAAATGAAATTTGACAGAATCAAAGAGATTAAAAAAACTCTTCCTACAGTGCCTATTTGGCAATGGAGTGCTACAGATGTAGCACTAGGCATAAGACATAAGGCCATTAGCTCAACAGAAGCTACAAAAAGTGTACTGCAAAGGATAGAGAAAGTAAATCCAAAATACAATGCCATCATCAATCTAATGAGTGAAAAAGCCCTTAAACAAGCAAAACAAGCTGACGAACTTATTGCTCAAGGAATTATTCTCTCTCCATTGCATGGAGTGCCTGTTACTATCAAAGATAATGTAGATGTAAAAGGCGAACGCAACACAAATGGTGGGGTTTTTAAAGATAGAGTATGTGAAGGCGATAGTACGATTGCTACAAATTTTAATACTGCTGGGTGCGTAACTATAGGAATGACAAATCTTCCAGAATTTGCTATCAGATGGTTTAGTGAAAATCCACTTTTTGGTAGAACGCTCAACCCATGGGATGAGTCACTCACTCCGGGTGGAAGTAGCGGAGGAGCAGCTTCTGCAACTGCAAGTGGAATGTGTTTTATCGCTCATGGAAATGATATTGGTGGCTCTATTCGTTATCCTGCATATGCCTGTGGTGTTGTAGGACTTAGACCCACTTGGGGCAGAATACCACAATTTGATCCTAGTAGTCCAGGTGGAAGAACATTTGCTAGTGAATTCTTTTCTATTGAAGGACCTATTGCTAGAAATGTAAATGATATTAGACTAGGATTAGAGGTGCTTTCAAGAGGAAGTATCTATGATCAGGTTTGGGTTCCTGCACCGCTCACTTATGATGATTGTAGAATCAAACGTATTGCTATTGTGACTGAAATTGATGGAATGAGCATCGAGCCATCTGTAAAAGAAAATCTGAAGAAAACAGCTAAATGGCTCATAGAAGATGGTTATGTCGTAGAAGAAATCAAACTCCCTGAATTCAACATCGCTGCAGAAGTATGGGGCAAAATCCTCGTCGCAGAAAAAACAACAACAATCGGACATTATGTAACAGACTATGGCTCAAAAGATGTGAATCAAGCTTGGGAAGGAATGATATATGGAGCACCTGGTGCTAAAGATATGCGTGAGTATATGTTAGCTATTGCAAAAAGAGATGAACTAAGAAGAATCTATAATGAAATTTTAGATACCTATCCGGTAATAATGCTCCCTGTATCTGGAAAAGAACCCTTCAAACACGGAGATGATCTAAAGGGGAATGATTATTTTAAAGAAGTGATTATGCCCGCTCAAATTCCACTCCTTGCACTCGTATGTCTGAATTATCCAAGTATGAGTGTCCCAACAGGACTCAAAGATGGGCATATTCCTCAAGGAGTGCAACTCTTTGCTTCAGATTATCGTGCCGATCTCTGTCTTCAAGTCGCTGAAGATATTGAGCGACATGCAAAAATGCCTTTTAAATTTGATTGATTTTTTGCCTTTCAATCTCTTAGGGTTGCCAAAAGGCAACCCTACAACCTTACTAACTTCAATATTTTTTATGTATCATTTTCAAATTGATTACTCAATGAGGTTTTATGCTTAAATTTATTGATTTTTGTAGTGGGATTGGTGGAGGAAGGTTAGGACTAGAACAAAATGGTTTTAGATGTATTGGTTTTAGCGAAATCGACAAAGTAGCCATCCAGACTTATGAGAGTTTATTTGATACCAAAGAGCCAAATCTAGGAGATTTGACCAAAATATCTGCTGAAAAACTTCCAGATTTTGATGTGATGATTTCAGGATTTCCTTGTCAGAGTTTTAGCATTGTGGGCAAAAGAGAAGGCTTAGCAAACAAAGAAAAAGGTCAAATCATTTACCATCTAGGGAAAATATTAGAAATCAAACAGCCCAGATTTTTTATCCTAGAAAATGTAAAAGGTATCATCAATCACGACAAAGGCAAAACTCTAAAAACAGTACTAGAGATTTTAGAAAAATGTAATTACAATGTATCTTATGAAGTGCTAAATAGTTGTGATTTTTCTCTTCCGCAAAAACGAGAGAGAGTCTATTTTATAGGGATTAGAAAAGATTTCAATCAAAATTTTGATTTTTCTAAAATGCAGCTTAAGCACAAACAAAACATTCCAAAAATTCAGGATTTTCTCACTCCAAATGAGGATAATCTATTTGAAAAAACCTTGCCATCTTATGAGACTTTTTTGAGATATTTACACAATAAGTACAATCTCAATCGCTTCAATCTCAAGAAACTTTTGCAAGAAGATTTTCTTATTTTGGATACTCGTCAAAGCGATTTAAGGCTATATAGGAATACTACTCCAACCCTTAGGCGCGATAGACAGGGAATTTTGTATGTTTATCAAAAAAAACTCTACAAGCTAAGCGCAATAGAAGCACTAAAACTACAAGGTTTTGGAACAATAGAGAACTTAAAAGAAAAAATAAGTCCTCTAAAAAATACAGATATCTTAAGACAATGCGGGAATGCAATGAGTGTGAATGTCATAGATACCATAGCAAAACAATTACTGGAGCAATGCAATGGATAAAATAGCCTTAGGATCAAAAACAGCAAAAGATGGTTTTAGAAATGAATATTTTGTAATAGATATTTTTAATAATTGGAAAAAAGAAATATTGGCTCAAGAATGGCTAGAAGCAATGGGGTACAAAATAGAGGAAATAGAAAATGTGAATGCCCAAAAAATAAGAGGGTTATATAAAGCAGATGTTCAAGTCATTATTTCTATTCAAATCAAACTTCAAAAACTTCAAGATATTCAAAACTTACAGGTCAAGCTTGTTTCTAATCCGCAAGGATTTAATCAAATCGATAAAAGATGACTCAAGTCTTATAAGGATTTGTGGAATATTCCTGAAGATGTACTTGAAATTCTACAACGCTTTGTCGGAGAGCTAAAACCTAATATCAAAAACCCTAAAGATGAAAGAAGAATGTTTTTTGATGAGTTTTCATTACAAGATCAAGATAAAATCTTAAATTTTTTTAGAGAGAATCAGCCATTGATTTTAAATGATATTCTGAAAGGAAGAGGGCAATTTGCTAGTGAATGGTTTTTGGTTATCTTAAAACTATCGGATATAAAATGGATTTTAAAACCTATCAATGAAGTAATTGATTTCTATAGTGGAGATGTCGCTTTTTCTCCAAGAGGAAGTCTTCTCATAGGAAAAATCACTATGCAAAGAAAAGGCGGGGATGGAGGAAGAGAAAGTGCAAAAATGTTGCAGTTCAAAATAAATCCCGCTGCATTATTTAACTAAGATTATCAAAAAACTCTTGTAAAAAAATATTTTTCGCTCCTGAAATATGAATATTTTCACCCAGAGATACAAACGCTTCATAAAGCTTGAGATTGGCTTTTATTGGATTATCTCTGATATTTTGCAAGTAGCTCATAGGAATTTCAAAACCAAGATTATTTTGCATAAGCCTTTCACAAAAACCACTCTCATAAATAGGAAAAAAATTTATCATCGCTTTAGCCTTGCTTCCTTGTGAGATTTTTTCAAAATCATCTAAAAATTTTTGTGCGGTTTTGAGTTCAAAAATAGGTTGGGTAATGATAATATTAGCTCCATTTTCTATCTTTGCTTGTAACTTTACCTTCTCTTGAGTATCTAGCATAGCTTTACTTCCCGAAATAACCACACATTCTTGTCCCAGTATTTCTTTTGCTTTTTTTATCATCTGTATTCCACTTAGATTCCCTTCAATAGGACAATCACCGCCAATAAGGGCAACTTTTTTGACCTGAAGATATGCTAATGACTTCAAAAGACTCTCCACCCTCTCTTCTCTCCTTCCTGAACCCGCAATAGAGGCAATCACATCTAATTTAAGTTCTTTTGACCACAAAGGAGCTAAAACAGAGGCCTCAGGAGTTGGTTTTAGATTTGGGCTATCGGGCAAAATAATAAAATCAGGCTTGATTTTATCTATCCATTTTGAGATAATCTTTATATCAGTATCTTTTTGTTTAGGGATGTATTCTAATCCAATCATTTTTGCCCTTTTTGGCTAAAATTATAACACTTTAGGAGGCAGGAAATGAAACTAGCAGTATTTGATTTTGACTCTACATTAATGGATGGAGAAACGATTGATTTTTTGGCTGAAGAAATGGGAGTAAGCCAACAAATCGCTCAAATCACAAAAAAGGCAATGCAGGGCGAACTTGATTTTTATGAAAGTCTAAAAACTCGTGTAAAGCTACTAGAAGGAATGCCACAAAAAAAGGCTGTGGAAATTTGTCACAACTTGCCTTTGAATCTTGGAGCAAAAGAAACCATCGCTGAATTAAAAAAAAATGGTTATAAGGTGGTTTGTTTCAGTGGAGGATTCAAATTTGCCACTGAATATTTTAGAGATATTTTGGGGCTTGATGGGGAGTTTAGCAATACCCTTCATTGTAAAAATGGCAAACTTACTGGAGAGGTTGGCGGAGAAATGATGTTTGATTTTTCAAAAGGCACTATGCTTTCAGTCATTCAAAGGCTTCTAAACGTATGTCCAAAAAATACTCTTGTTGTTGGAGATGGTGCAAATGATATAAGCATGTTTGCTTATGCAGAGAAAAAAATAGCTTTTTGTGCAAAAGAAATTCTCAAACAACAAGCAAATATAATTATTGATAAAAAGGATTTGCGAGAAATTCTATCTCACATAAAATCACTTTAGATAGCCATTATCATAAAGTGCATTTGCCATTTTTACCAAAATAGGACCCCCTCGTCCTCCACTTTGACCATGTTCGAGCAAAATCGTAATAGCATATTTTGGATTTTTATAAGGAACAAATCCTGTAATCCAGCCGTGCGATCGATGAAAATATTCCAAATCACTCTCTTTGATCCTGATTTTTATTTCTTGTGAAATTTGCACAACTTGAGCTGTTCCTGTTTTACAGGCAATTTTTACCTTTGCTCCCCTCGTCCTCCAATATGCCGTACCTCCCATTGTGCTACAAGCCTCATACATTCCCTTTTGAAGCACAGGTAGTTTTGATTTTTGAAAATCACTCAAAACATCTTTTGGCTCTGATTGGTAATCTTCTTTTCCAAAGGTTTTTGCAAAATGAGGGGTGGGCAACTTTCCACTTGCAAGAAGTGCGGTATATCTAGCAATCTGCATAGGTGTAACCAAAAAAGCTCCCTGACCAATAGAGGTTACAATGGTATCACCTGTATACCAAACCTTGCCATATCGCTTCATTTTCCATTCTGGATCAGGCACGATACCCAAAAATTCATTAGGAATATCAACTCCTGTTTTCTCACCAAACCCAAGCTCCCTAAGAACATTGGCGATATTAGTCATACCCGCATTTTGAGAAAGTTTATAAAAATATACATCTACGGATTCACGAAGCGCTTTTACCAAATCAGTTTTTCCGTGCCCATCAGCCTTCCAATCCCTAAACTTTCTTCCTCCTACTTCAATATAGCCCGGAGTGTCTATTTTGGTATTTTCATTAATACCTGCATATTCCAATAATGCTAGACCTACTCCCATCTTCACAACCGAACCAGGTGGATAGAGTGCATTTACAAATCTATTTAAGAGTGGATTATAAATATCTTCTCTTAGGGTATTCCATTTTTTATAACTGATGCCCCCGACAAAATCATTCAAATTATACTCAGGATAACTCCCGGCAACAAGTATCTCTCCAGTATGGACATCCATTACTATAACACTACCTGTTTTTCCCTCAAACTCTTTGTCTGCAATCTGTTGAAGTTTCATATCAATACTCAAGATCAAATCATTTTGAGTCTCAGGCTTAGATTCTTCTAAAACTTCAAGCTCCTGATTAAAAGCATTTACCGCAACAACCTTATATCCAATTTGACCTTGCAAAAAAGAGTTGTATTCTTTTTCTAATCCTGTTTTCCCAATAATGCCTGTATATTTACTCACTGGGTCTTTTAAAATATCATTTTCATCAGACGAACCTACATAACCGATAATATGTGAAGCAGCTAAATTATTTGGATAAAGTCTTTTGGTTGCTGGTTGTATGAGAATATTTTTATTTTGAATGATTTGAGGATATATCTTTTGCATATCTACATAAGAAATATAATCCACCACTTTAATAGGGGAGTGATTATAGATTGAATTTTGTTTTTTATAAGTTTTGATGATATTTTCTGTATTAATTGAAGGAAAAAAACCCTGAATAAGTTTTATTTGATCATTTAGAACATCATTTTTTAATAAAGGCTGAAGAGAGATTGAAAAACCCAATTCATTGATAGCTAATGGCTCTCCATTTCTATCAAGTATTTGTCCTCTAGCAGGAACCAAAACCTCTTTTTTAGTCATATTTCTTTGGGCTAATTGTTCAAAATACTGGTGGGATTTGACTGTAAGAACAAAAATCTTGGTGAGCAAAACAACCCAAACTATCGTAAAAAAAGCGATGGCGATTTTATATTTGATATTTAATTTTTTCATACACGATTCCCAAACAAGCTTCATAAAAAACATAGGAGATAAAAATAGGTTCTAAATTCGAACTAATGCCCCCTGCAAACATTCCAAGCAAGTACAACACAAAAAAATAAACCGCGTAAATCAATGGCACATAGATGAAAACAAAAAATATATTTTCTTCAAAAAGCAATCGCAATCTTTTTACAACCAACCAATTTGTAAAAACAAATATAAGAGGCAAAATACCTGCTCTCTCATCATGATCGTATTCAAAAAATATCAAACAAGCAACAATAGAAATGCTCACTACCCATCGATTTTCCCTTGAAGTCTGCATATAAAAGATAAACAACAACCCTAACATAGGAGGGAGATACAAATAAATATCGCTCACAGAAATATAAAAGCTAAACCCAACTAAGAGCAAAATAGCTTTTATAAATTCTCTCAAGGTATTATTTCGTTTCAAATTAGAAATTGTCTGCATTCAATATATTCCGTCCCTATTTTATCGTTTGAACTATCAAGGAAATCTTATTTGATTCTTCAAAATACGAAAAATCGCCCTTATCTTATACAAAAAATAAACCTCTAATGACTTAAAATAAGGATTAGTTTGTTTCAATCCCAAGCACACTATCAAGAATCATTTCTCGTATTTTGTCTTTGCCTCCGTATTTTTTATCAATAATTTTATCATTATTTGATGCAACTAATTTACCTTTTTGATAAAGCTTATGCTGTTCATTTTTATTAAGTTTGTCAAATTTGGTATAAATGCTCAACATTTTTTGATCAGGTCTTAGAAGTTTTTGAATAATCTCGCATACATATTCATCACTTTGCAATCCTATGTGTCTAGCATCTATAAGATGGACAAAAAGCTTTATGCTTGTACGATGGTTCAAAAAATTCCAAAGATTGCTCTCCCAGTCCTTCTTGGTCTCTTTAGAAACTTTTGCATAACCAAAACCTGGCAAATCAACAAATCTAAAAGGAATGCTTTGAGAATTCTCTGTTTTTCTCTCCCAAACAACGTTAAAAAAATTTATCAACTGAGTTTTGCCTGGTGTTGAAGAACTTTTTGCAAGATTTTTTTCCAAAATAGTATTGATAAAGGTGCTTTTACCTACATTGCTTCTACCTAAAAATACAACTTCCATCATATCAGGTGGAGGACATCCTGCTAGATTTCTAGCAGAGGTAACAAATTTCGATTCTTTCGCAATAATCATTGCTTTCCTTCTATGGGAGAATTTGTAGTTTGTGTCATATCTGGAGCATCTTGAGTATTTTGGCTTCTTTGAGAATTTTGAGAATTCGCATTGGTTTTATTTTCATTTGAACTAGGGGGTAGTTCGGATTTAGAAGGTTTTGATTTCTTATCTTTGGAGAGATCATCAAGATTGAATATGAATTTAGCAGGTTTGCTATCACTTCCTAATACATTTGCATATCCGCTCTCATTATTAACAACAATCTCTTCTCCTCTGATAGTGTTATCTTTTCCCACTTCCTTGAGTACTGCATTTTCTAAAAGCCTATATTCCCCACTTTTGGCATCATATGTAAGTCTATCAGAATGCCCTTTTATTTCTCTTCCATCTTCCATAAAAATATGAAACTTGACATTTCCTTGTGCTTCATAAGATATCGGCTTCCTATCTTTATCTGTGTAGATGATAACACTATCTGCCTCAAGCGTATCTTTGGATTTTTTAATATGCACATCTCCTTGAATACGTGTAATTCCATTTTTATCATCGCTAGAAAATTTTTTCGCCGTAACTTCGAGAGTTTCTTGAGCAAAAAGCCCTAAAACTAAAAAAAACAAGCACATTACTTTTCTCATTTTTGCTTTCCTTCTTTTGTCTCTAAAATAATCTTTGAAGAGATGTCTTTGGCTTTTATCATTTGAGTTTTTTTGTTATAAATAATATCTTCTCCTTCGAAATAACCTTCGGTTGTGTTGAAAATAAAATCTCCCTCACCTTTAAAAATTTCTTTGCGATAATTATAAACTCCTCCTTCACTCCAAAAACTCCCTCCATCACTTTTGATATAAATAGCTCCTCTTGGAAAGTGATACATATCTCCTTTTTTTATCACTTCATCACCGCTAATATATTCATAAGTGTTTTTAGATTGAGTATTATATCTACTAGCTAAAAATCCGTATAAAATCTCACGATCAGAAAATTGGAATGCCTTAGAACCTTCAATTTTCATATCCACAAAGTCATTATTAACCTGATACATATTAAAGTTAGTCAATTCAATTTTTGCAATATCATTATTTTTATTTTCTTGGAGATATTTTGAAGGTGCGAAGAAAAAAAATGAACACAGAGTAATAACAAGCAATACTAAAAAAAAATTCAGGACGCTATTGGTAGATTTTAAGTACTTCATCTTTGAGCCCATATTCTATCAAGATATACTCAATCATCTCCCTAACCGCACCTTCACCGCCCTTGCTTTTAAGCACCACATCTGCATATTCTTGCAACCATTCATTGCCATCACTTGGAGTAAAACACAAACCACATTCAGCAAACATTGGCAAATCATTGAGATCATCACCTATACAAGCGATCTGTGAAGATTGCAAATCAAAATCTTTTTTGAGTTTTAAAACAATTTCTTTTTTATTTTCTATCCCCATATATAAACATGAAATACCAAGTTCTTTTGCTCTAAACTCAGTGATAGGAGAGTTTCTTCCTGAAATGATGGCGACCTTTTTGCCGAGCTTTTGCCAAGTAACTAGCCCTAATCCATCTTTAACATTAAAAACTTTACTTTCACACAAGTCTTGGTTATATATTATTTTTCCATCTGTGAGCGTTCCATCTACATCAAGTAAGACCAGCTCGATCATAAAACTCCCTTTGTGCTAGGGATTTGATTATTCTTATTAGGAGTGAGAGCTCTTCTAATTGCTAAAGCAAATGCTTTAAAAGTGGCTTCTATAATATGATGAAGATTTTTTCCTCTTTTTAGATAAATATGCACACATAGTCCAGCATTCATACAAACGGCACGAAAGAACTCCTCAACAAGCTCAATATCAAAGTCTCCTACTTTTCCTTTAAAATCTCCATAGCAACTCATATCAAACACCAAAAAAGATCGATTGCATACATCTATATCACACTCCACACAAGCTTCATCCATCACTATAGTAGCATTACCAAAACGTTCAATTCCAATAGCAGGATAGATTTCCTCTTTGAGTAATCCCCCTAAGACGATACCACAATCTTCCACGCTATGATGATCATCAATATGTCTATCACCTTCACAAATCATCTGTAAATCCATCATAGAATGCTTAGAAAAAGCTTCTAGCATATGATCAAAAAAACCTATTTTAGTATCAATATTTCCCCTGCCTTCACCATATATTTGCAAAGTTGCACTGATTTTTGTCTCTTTTGTATCGCGTTTGACTTCTTTCATTTTCACTCCCTGATAATCACACCAACTATGTTTTTGGATTTGGCAAAATCAAGTGCCTCATCCTCACTTTTAAATCCTTCTACAAATACTCTGTAGATAGGCTCTCCATTGCTAGTTTGTTCTTTTATTTCAACTTTATAATCACCCTCTATTGATTTTTGAGTTTGATCTTTTAAAGACAATGCTCCCTCTTTCTTTCTAAATGCACCTACTTGAAGGGAGAATGTCCCCCCTTCAACACTATTTTTAGAATCACCAATTTTAAACTCTTCTTTAAGGGCTGAAGATTTTTCCATGTCTTTTGAAATAGATTTTTCATAATTCTTTGAAATCATTCCACCAAAGCCAAGCACTTCAAGTCTGACTTTAGCTGTACCTTTATTCACCATATCAATATCTCTAGCTGCAGCATTAGAGAGATCGATAATCCTGCCATCTACAAAAGGTCCTCTATCATTGATTCTGACGATAGTTGTTTTGCCATTCTCTTTATTATAAACCTTCACGATAGTATTCATCGGCAAGATTTTAGAAGCAGCTGTATGAGCATGCATATTATAAATCTCGCCATTAGAAGTCTTCTTGGAATGAAAATTAGGTCCATACCAACTCGCAATCCCATCAAAAATTTCTCCTACATCTACACGGGTGGGATAATACCACTTTCCTCCAACTTGATAAGGTCTCATGGTTGCCCTCTGAATCGCTGCTGATTCACGCATTCCATCTAACATAGAATCAGAAGGATTCCCAAAAAGATCGCTCGAAAGATTCCCACTATCAAAACTACCTTCACTATAAGATTGATTAGTATAATTTGAGGTATATTTTTTTGATCGATATGCACTCAAACCTTCATAATCATTAAAAGCACCAACACCGCCCTTATAAACGCTTTGTGGAGAGCAACCCAAAAGCAAAATCGCTCCTAAAACTAGCCCTGCTTCAAGCGAAAATTTCAATTTTTTATCTCATTTTGGACTAATTTACGATAATCTTTTCTAACAACTGGAACAATAAGTTTTTGATTAATAGATAAAAAAGAATTTTTGAGTTTATTGGTAATTTTTATTTCTTGAACGCTAACTTTATATTTTTTTGCAATTGAAGTGAGTGTTTCTCCTTGCTTTACCTTGTGCAAAACAAACATTTCATTTGGATTACGATCTTCCTCAAAATTTTGTTTGAAATATGCTAGTTTTTCATAAGGAATATAAACCGTGTATTCACCATAGCCTGGCGGCAAAAAATTATACCTAAATTGTCGATTGTATTTTTTTAGATCTTCTAGACTCATTCCAGCACCCTCAGCGATTACTGCTAACATTGTTCCAGCCTTTATATTCACACTAGCTAAAGTATTCATCGCCCCACGATTGAGCAAATATTCTCTATCGTCACTTTTAAATCTATCGATGTTGTTAAATGCCAAAGACATACTCAAAATCATTCTAATATAATTTCTTGTCTCTTTGGGAAGATATCTTTTGTGTTCATCGAGCAAAACATCAATATCTGTACTTTTTGCTTGTTTGATAGCTTTTTGAAGTCTTCCTACGCCACAATTATATGCCATCGCTGCTAGATACCATTTTCCTGTAATTTTATACAGAAACTGAAGATACTTGATGGCTGCTTGGGTGCTTTTGATCGGATCGCGTCTCTCATCAATATAATCATTGATTTTAAGACCAAGCTGTTTTGCCGTAACAGGCATAAGCTGCCAAATACCCGAAGCTTTTTTTGGACTATATGCACGGGTAGAAAATTCAGATTCTGCCATCGCTAAAAATAAAAATTCCTGCGGAATTCCAGCTTGTGCCATCATACTTTTAAGAATGGGAATAAATTCATAACCAGAATCAAACTTTTGCACAAAATAATCCCATCTAGCTTCTGCACTGCCAGATTTAAGAGAATTTTTTGCCCTAAGTTCTGCTAAAAAAGTGCCACTCACACCAAAGGAGTTCAATACATTCTCGCTAAATCTGTCATAGATCAAACTATTAAAATCTGCTCTTAGGTTATGAGCACAAAGCAGACAAGCAAACAAAAACGTGGTCTTAATCTTCATCTAATTTCCTGATCGATTTTTTAAATCCAATAGGTGATTGTACTTGAAAAATACTTAAAGGCAAAATCATCTCCACAAATAATATCTTAAAAATACTTCTCATCAAAGTTGTCCAAACAGATCGTAAGCATTTTTTGTGCTCAAATCCTCAATATCTAAAGTATCCATTCCTAACACCTCAGAAAGCTTTGTTACTATGAGAGAAATATAAGAAGGCTCATTGCGTTGTCCTCTATGTGGATGAGGAGTCAGATAAGGAGCATCTGTTTCAAGCAAAATTCTATTTTTGGGTATTTTTGGAAGAATTTCAACAATTTTTCTAGCATTTTTGAAAGTTGAAACTCCTCCGATTCCATAATAAAACCTATCTGCCAACCCCAATAAAATCTCATCAGCGTTAAAACAGTGTAGTACTCCTTTGAGATTTTTATAAGAATTAAGTATCTCAAAAGCATCATTACTAGCTTCTCGGATATGTACGATCAAAGGAAGATTTAATTTAAGTGCAAGTTCAATATGAGCAATAAACATTTCCTTCTGGGCTTTTTTGTATTCATTTCGTTCTTCTAATTCAGGAAGACGATAATAATCAAGCCCACATTCCCCTATAGCTACACATTTTTTATCTGTAACAAAGTGTTCTATATCAACCAGACGATTATTATGTATTTCATAAGGATGGATTCCTAGTGCAAAATAAACATTTGGATAAACTTGTGTTATTTTTATAGCATTGTCAAGATCTTTTGGATCAGCTCCAGGTATGATGAATTTTTTTACTCCATTTTGTTGTGCTCTAAGAATAACCTCTTGAAGATCATCTTGGTAACATTCATTATCCAAATGGCAATGTGTATCAATCAAACAGCTCATTTTTACCTCACCTTTTTATGGTAAAATTCTAGGAATTTAAAGAGAAAATATTCTATTCCAAAAATTTGAGTATTTGGCAACATAAAAAACTCTTATCTCAAAGGACTTGATTTTGTTTAGTGGGTTGGTGCGTGAAATAGCAAAAGTAAAAAAATTTCAAAACAACATTCTTTATATTCAAACTCCCTATAAACCAAAACTAGGCGATAGTATTGCCGTAAATGGAGCTTGTCTCACAGTTGTAACAATCACTTCTGATGGTTTTGGAGTAGAGCTTAGCAAACATACTCAAAAGTGTGTAGCTATGGAAAATTATCACGATTTAGTACATATTGAACCGGCATTATTGGCAAACTCTAGGCTTGATGGACATTTTGTGCAAGGACATATTGATAGTATTGGAACAATTGTAAATATTATTCCAAATGCAAATCAGACCGATTTTATCATCAAAGCCCCAAAAGACACACTCAATCTAATTATTCCTCAGGGTTCTATCACGGTTGATGGCATCAGTCTGACTATCTCAGAGGTTTTTGAGGATAGTTTCAAACTCACCATCATTCCTTATACTATAAAACATACACTCATAAAAAACTACAAGGTTAATAGACGTGTTAATATTGAAACAGATATACTTGTAAGAAGTATTGCTCATCTACTAAAAAAACGAGATAAAAATCTCAAATCAAATTCTTGGAAAGAGATTGATTCGATATTGTTAGGATATTAGATGAAACATAAAACACTCAAAGCTATCGCTCTAGCTTACAACAATCAAACAGATACATCACCTAAAATTCTAGCCTCTGGACTTGGAGAAATCGCTAAAGCCATCATCGAAAAAGCCAAAATATTCGATGTACCTATTTTCGCAAATCCTACTCTAGCAAACTCCCTAGCAACATTACAGATTGATGAGAATATTCCTGAGGAACTCTATAGTAGCGTCGTAGAAGTTTTTATTTGGCTAGATCGCACTCAACATTCCGCACAACTAAGCAAAAACTAAAAACCTTCTCGATTGTTTAGACAAAAATACTCCGAATGATAAAAATAAATTGAGAATAATTGTAACATTTTATAATGATTTATATAACATATTTTATAAATACATATCGTGTTTATAAAATATCTAGTAAAATTCATTCCAAAATTCGCATATAGTATTTAGGCATTATTCAAGGAGGCTATCATTATTACACTAAAGAACATTACAAAAACCTACCCCAATGGCTTTTGTGCAATAAAAACACTAGATCTTGAAGTAAAAGCAGGGGATATTATGGGAATCATAGGATATTCAGGAGCAGGTAAATCTACTCTTATTCGTATTATCAATCGTTTAGAAGATCCTAGTTCTGGAGAAGTGATTGTAGATGGGTGTAATATTTTGGATCTGAATTCAAAAAAACTTCAGAAAACTCGCCAAAAAATCGGAATGATATTTCAACATTTTAATCTACTTAGTTCTAGAAATGTATTTGGAAATGTTGCTTTTGCCTTAGAAATAGCAGGTTGGGATAAACAAAAAATATCTACTCGAGTATATGAGCTCCTTGAATTAGTAGGATTGAAGGAAAAAGCAGACTTTTTTCCATCCCAATTGAGCGGAGGACAAAAACAAAGAGTGGCTATCGCTAGAGCATTGGCCAATCATCCTAAAATACTCCTGTGCGATGAAGCAACGAGTGCCTTAGATACAAAAACAACGAAGTCTATTCTTGAACTTTTAAAAGACATACAAAAAAAATTCAATCTCACTGTTGTGCTTATTACGCATCAAATAGAAGTTGTCAAAGAGATCTGCAATCAAATGTGTGTGATGAGTAATGGTGAGATTATCGAAAGAGGTGTGGTTCACCAAGTTTTTGCCAATCCAACTCACGAAGTAACTAAAGAACTAATCTCATATTTGCCTCCTAGTGATAAAAGTCATATCCTATCTCATATCAAAACTCAAAATCAGGTTTATAAAATTATCTTCACTGGAGAGAATGCTGATGAGCCTCTCATATCCGACGTAATCAAACGTTTTGGAGTAGATGCAAATATTCTTTCAGGAAATATAGAAGAACTTGCTACAGAAAATGTAGGGCATCTTATTATTGAATTCAGTGGCGAAAAAATCGCCCAATCATTAGAATATCTAAAGCAAAAAGGCTTGAGTATTCAAAAACTGGAGAAAAAAAATGATCTTTGATATGATTTATAACTCTACGCTTGAAACCCTCTATATGGTATTTTGTTCTTGTATTTTTGCTGTGATTTTTGGGTTACCACTAGGAGTTTTTTTGTGCATCACAAAAGAAGGATCAATTCTTCCAATGCCATTAACAAACAAAGCACTGGGAGCTATTGTAAATACAGCAAGATCTTTTCCTTTTATTATCCTGATTATTCTACTTTTACCATTATCTCGACTCATTATTGGCACAAGTATTGGCAGTACAGCAGCTATTATTCCACTATCTATCTCTGCGATTCCATTTGTAGCACGACTTTTTGAAGGAGCTCTTCAAGAAGTGGATAAAGGTCTTATTGAGGCAACTTTGAGCATGGGTGCAAATAAACTAACTATTGTAAAAATGATGATAGCTGAGAGTCTTCCTTCACTCACTAACGCTCTTATTATTACAACTATTTCACTTATCGGTTATTCTGCTATGGCTGGGGCAGTTGGTGCTGGTGGATTGGGTGATTTGGCGATTCGTATCGGGTATCAAACTTACCGCCCTGATGTGTTATTTTATTCTGTAATTACCATTATTATCTTAGTTCAAATTATCCAAACAAGTGGTGATTTAATCGTCAAAAAATTGAGAAAAAACAAATAAAGGATTCAACATGAAAACATTAAAAATCATCGCATTATCAACCCTTCTAAGTTCAAGTATTTTTGCAGGGGATTTAAAAGTTGGAGCTACTCCTGTTCCTGCTGCAGAAATATTAGAATTTGCCAAACCGATCCTAGCAAAACAAGGAGTAAATCTCATTGTACAAAGCTTCACAGATTATGTAACCCCTGATATTTCACTCAATGAAGGATCAAGCGATGCAAACCTTTATCAACATAAACCATTTTTAGACAAAATGAACAAAGATAGAGGATTCTCTCTTGTGGCTATAAAACCAATATATATTGTTCCTTTGGGATTTTATTCCAAAAAATACAAAAGTATTGCAGAGATAAAAGATAAATCCACAATTGCTCTTCCTAATGATCCTACAAACTACTCTAGGGCACTGATACTGCTAAATGATAATGGGCTTATTAAACTCAAAGATCCTAGTAACTTAGACTCCACAGAATTTGACATCATAGAAAATCCCAAAAAACTCAAATTCAAACAAGTTGAAGCCGCTATGCTCCCAAAAGTGCTTGATGGAATAGATGCAGCTGTCATCAATGCAAACTACGCACTTCAAGCTGGAATGAGTCTAAAACAGGCATTTTTTCACGAAAATGGAAAATCAATCTATACTAATGTTTTAGCTGCTAGAAAAGATAACGAGGATAATCCTGATATCAAAAAACTAACAAAGGTCTTAAGTAGCAAAGAAGTAAAAAATTTTATACTCAAAAAATACAAAGGTGAAATCATTCCGGTAGAATAAAATCTTTGTTTTTGCGATTTTTTGACATTATTTAAAAAACTACATAAAGGAAAATAAATGAAGAAATTCAAATTAATCATCAGCTTTTTGGTTTTATTTAGCGGTTTTCAGGTGGCTTTCGCAGAAGTCTTAAAAGTTGGAGCAACACCCATTCCACACGCACAGATTTTAAACTTTATTGTTCCTGCGCTGAAAAAAGAAGGGATTGATCTTAAGGTTATTGAATTCACTGATTATGTAACACCAAACCTTGCCTTAGCAGACAAATCTCTGGATGCAAACTTTATGCAACATGAACCCTATTTGAAAAAATTCGACCAAGATAGAGGGCTAAATCTAATCGCCATTGCAAAAATCCATGTAGAGCCATTGGGATTTTATTCCAAAAAAATAAAATCTATTGACGAACTCAAAGATGGGGCAACTATTGCCATTCCAAACGATCCAAGCAATGGCGGGAGAGCTCTTATTTTGCTTCATAATCACGGGCTTATCAAATTAAAAGATCCTACTAATCTTTATGCAACAGAATTTGATATCATAGAAAATCCCAAAAAAATAAAAATTCGCCCCCTTGAAGCAGCAATGCTTTCAAAATCTCTGAATGATGTTGATGGAGCCGTTATTAATGGTAACTACGCTCTCCAAGCTGGACTTAAAACCAAAGATGCTATTTTTACAGAGGGTCCTGAATCTCCCTACGCCAATGTTCTAGTAGTAAGAAAGGGTGATGAGAATAGACCTAGCATAATCAAACTAAAAAATGCTTTACAAAGTGAAGAAGTGCGAAAATTTATTTTGGATACCTATCAGGGCGAGATTGTTCCTGCATTTTAATGAATATCAAATTTTTAGATCTCGCCAAAGAATATCAGGACTTGAAAACTGAGCTAGACTCAGCGATATTTAAAACCCTCAAAAACAGTTCTTTTGTTGGTGGAAAAAATGTAGAGGACTTTGAAGTTAATTTTGCTAATTTTTTAGGTGCGAGGGGTTGTGTAGGAGTCGGCAATGGTACAGATGCACTAGAAATTGCACTCAGGGCTTTGAATTTACCAAAAGATAGTGAAATTATCTTACCTGCAAACTCATTTATAGCATCTATAGAAGCTGTTCTCAACAGTGGATATAAAGCTGTATTAGTTGATTGTGCGGATGATTTTTTAATCGACACTGATTGCATAAAAAATGCACTGACCTCAAAAACTACTGCTATATTGCCAGTACATCTTTATGGAAGAGCATGTAATATGCAAAAAATATTAGACATTGCACATGAAAATCATCTCAAAATCATTGAAGATTGTGCTCAAGCACACGGAGCAAAAAGCATTATAAATGAAAAGCTCCGAAACGTTGGTCATATAGGTGATATAGGATGCTTTAGTTTTTACCCGGGTAAAAATTTAGGAGCATACGGTGATGCTGGAGCTATCAGTAGCAATGATATAGAATTGCTTGAAAAATGCAGAAGCATAGCCAATCACGGCGTCAATACAAAAGATAGATACAATCATAGGTTGCTTGGTCGGAATTCTCGTCTTGATGGGATTCAAGCTGCCATACTTGATGTCAAACTCAAATATTTATCTACTTCAAATCAACATCGCAGATATATTGCTCATCTTTATACCCAAAAACTCTCTGAAATTCCATACATCATAACTCCACCATCGCCATTATATGAAGATCATTGTGTATGGCATTTATATACCATTATGATTCCTAGCACTTCTGAAAAAAGAAATCAACTCCAAGAATACTTACAAAACAATGGCATATCCACAGGCATCCACTATCCAAAATCATTAAGTCAAATCAAAGCAATTTATGAAAATCCTAACTGTATTTTACACCCATCTCCTAAAGCCGAACAATATGCACAAAGCACTCTAAGTCTTCCTATAGGAAACCATATCGAGGAAAAAGAGGTAGATTATATTTGTAAGGTGATTGAAAGGTTCTGCGAGACTAATTAAATCCCCGCAGAATGAATGATTATTTAAAATCTTTGAGCAATAAATCCTGTGTATTCATTACACCAATGCCATGATCTAAAAGTTTTCTAGCAATATCTTGAGCTTCTTTTAAAGAGTGCATTTTTGCTGTGCCGCACTGATAGATGTTGAGCTCTGGAATATCCTTTTCATCTTTTACCCTCAAAACATCTCTCATACTTGCCTCCCAAGCATCTCTAACATCATAAGAATCAGGTTCTCCAATAAGGCTCATATAAAATCCTGTGCGACATCCCATTGGTGAAATATCAATAATTTCTACTTTGGAATTATTCAAATGTTCCCTCATAAATCCTGCAAACAAATGCTCAAGTGTATGGATTCCTTTTTCACTCAAGATATCTTGATTTGGCTTACAAAAACGCAGATCAAAAACTGATATTTTATCCCCCTTTGGGGTTTGCATACTCTTTGCAAGTCTAACTGCAGGAGCTGGCATAATGGTATGATCAACCTTGAAACTATCTAATAAAGGCATAAAAACTCCTTTGAAATAATAAAATAATATCACTCTCAATTATATCAAAATTGAGATATAATTGAACCCTACTAAGTAAGACAAGGAGAAACTTATGAAACATTATTTTTTTAGCATATTAGCACTATTTTTTGCGTTCGGTTGTGCTCAGATACAAAGTCCTCAAATCACTCAAACAGAACCAAAATGTCCCGCTCCACTTGCAAAAATCCATATTGAATCTATCAAAGCTGGGCAAAATGATCTCAATATAGCTCCTGATCAAATAAAAAAACTACTTGATGAAAATCTAAAAGATAATTGCTTTGTATTAGAAGATAGCGATGATGGATATATTGGAAATATTTCCTATAGCACATCGTTAAAAAGCTCTTCTGAAGAAAAAATTGCTAGTTCAAAACAACAATCTCAAGCAACTTCAGAGGTCAAAATCTCACTTAAAAAAGGTGGGATCACTAGAACTTTTTCAGGAAAAAGCAATATTGAGCTTAGTGGAAAAAAGATTCTAAGTATTGGTTCTAATGCAAACATAACTCCAGAAATCAAAAATGAATCTATTTCTAAGGCACTAAAAGCAGCTTATGAAAGTGCCATTAAGAGTTTTGAACAGTAATTAAAAAATAAGGACAAAAGATGAAGCCTTTCAAGATCTATTTTTTAGTAGCTATCTGCACAATCCTTGTATTTATAGGATGTGCAGCTAAAAAACCAAAACCTCAAACAACCTAC
Organism: Helicobacter cappadocius; assembly: GCF_030688855.1. Lineage (GTDB taxonomy): Bacteria > Campylobacterota > Campylobacteria > Campylobacterales > Helicobacteraceae > Helicobacter_J > Helicobacter_J cappadocius. The sequence goes on from NZ_JAUYZK010000006.1 coordinate 21,502, forward strand.
ACAACAATAAAATGCGAGACTATCTGCAAAAATAATCATTGCAATCAAAAATGCATAGGAGTTGAAGAAGTCAAATAATTAAATAGATTTTTCTCTTTAATTTAAAAATTACTTATTTTTCAAATCTTTTCAAAAAATAAAACCGCTTTTTAAAGCCCAAAAAGCGGGTTTTTCAATATTTATTCCAAAAAATTATCCTAAAAAATCACAGAATTTTCTTCTCATTTACTTTTCTATTCTCATTTTTGATACAATTATGATACAAATTTAAATTACAAGGAGTTTTTATGTTATCAAAAGAAGTTATTAAATTGTTGAATTCTCAAGTTCAGAAAGAAATGTTTTCTTCAAATCTTTATCTCAGTATGAGTTCTTGGTGTTATGAAAATAGTTTTGATGGTGCAGGGTTATTTCTCTCAGATCATGCAGAAGAAGAAAGAGATCATGCAAAAAGAATCATTACTTATTTAAATGAAACTGATTCACATGTAGAGTTGGCAAAAATAGATGCCCCTGAAAACAAATTCAAAAGTTTAGTTGAAGTGTTTGAGAAAACTTATAAACACGAAAAAGAGATTACTCTTTCTATTAATGAACTTGTAGATCATATGCTCAAAAACAAAGACTATCCAACTTTTAATTTTTTACAATGGTATGTCAATGAGCAACATGAAGAGGAGGCTCTTTTTAGAGGTATCGTAGATAAACTAAAACTTATCGGCGACAATGGAAATGGTCTTTATCTTGCAGATCAATACATCAAAAATATTGCTCTTTCAAGAAAAAAATAACCCTTTTGAGATGGCTAAGCCATCTCGCTTTCTGAAAAAATTCTCTACCTTATTTTCAAAGAAATAGACGACGGAAGAATGTATGCATTTTGTGAAAAGCATTTGCAAAATCAAAACTTACTTTTACCTCTACAGATTTTCCTTGTAGTGCCGTTCTTTTTGCCTCATCAAGAAGATAATCTCCTTTTATAAAATATTCATAGTAATGGTCATTATCAGAACCGTTTAAAAGCTTCAATCCATGCCCCAAATCAATATCTTTATTTAAAAAATCCTCTCCAAAAATATTAGGAGACATCAAATAGTTGTAGTTAGATTTTTTGATACCAACTGATAAATGGGCGTTGAAAATATCTTTTTGATGAGATAAAAGAATGCTCACGGCACTTTTATCTGTTTTTATAGGCTTAATACAACCTTTTGCTTGGTCATTAGAGAGAGTGCAATAGAGATTATTTTCATTTGTTTGGCTACCAAAACCATCTTCTACAGAAATAAAAAATGTCACTAGCAATAAAATAAATATTTTATTATTCATAGCATTCTCCACTTATTTTAACGATTATATTACATTATCATCAATATAGATATCTTATAGGATTGGCACTTCCTTTGAGTTTGTCTGGAAGTTTTTTATCCAAATACAACTCACAAATCTCTTTTTCTTCAACTCTATTGCCTTCAAAACAATATCGATTATATTGATCTTTTGAATAAAAATACCATCCCCTACTATTAACCTTAAATATAGCCCGAATAATCCCTTTATATTCTGCGACAACATAATCTGCCTCATTTGCCTTATCAGGATTTAACACCCAACTTTTTCTTGTGGCTTCATAAATATCAGTATATCTATGATAGGTCTTATTAATATTAATACAGAGTAATTTATGGGGCTTATTGTGTATATCTAATAATTTGCAATTGTAGATTTGTTCTATTTCTCCAACACTTTTAATGCCCTTGTCCCATTGATGATGCCCTGCTATTATGTTTGTGATATTGGCGACAGATTTAAAATCCCTGAAAGTCAAAAAATCAATAAAGCTTGACTCCACAATAAAAGCCTCTTTTTCGCTTAGTCCATGTCGCAAAATATAATATTTTACCTTTTGCCCTTTAGCAATAATCTCTCTAATAATGTCAAGCTTATCATTTGTTTCCAAATCCAAAAGAGACGCTTTTGCATGTTCAAAAACTCGATTTTTTTGTCCCTTTCCAACATAAAAAATCTTGTTATCCAAAGGATTTATTAAAAGATACACATAAAAACCTATGCTTTCTTGAGTTTTTTGAGAAAAAACCTCCAACTTGAACTCCTTTCAAAGTTACTTTCAATCAAAAAGAATATCTAGTGCGAGATAAAATGTTCCTGAGGAGAGCTTTTTTTTGCTTTTGTATGGATTCTCTCATATCTTGTTGAAGTGGCTTGTTTTACAGATTCTAATTGATAAGCTCCATTAAAATACCTATAAAACAACAACTATAACCCAAATCAATACGTACTCTTCTTAGGATTGTTTGAGAGATTCCTAAGTTCATATATACACCTGAATTGCTCGTATTTGTGCTATCTTTTTCTTTGATTTTTTTAAAGATTTCTCCGAAATTATAATCATATCCTATACCTAAAAATACCCCGAAAGGAGATCACCCCTTGGTAAAATCAAAAAGATAATCCACTCCAGCAGAAACGGTATAATGGGAATTATCGCTAGAGTCTTGGAATAGAACGTATTGATTTGGAGTGATTTTTAAATTTTCCATCTGAAACATAGAAATAAATCTTAATCCATTTCTTGGAGTGAAAAAATAGTTATAGCCAAATCTTCCTCCATAACTCATTGATGATTCGCTAGTAAAAATTTTTCTGATAAGGTTGTAGTACTAGTTGAACTCCCACCACTAGTAATGTAACTCCTCCTGTCGATGAACAAACGGTTTCTCCAGTAGGTTTTTTTGTGCAAGTGAGTGTGCTTACACTTCTAGGTGTTGTATTTATTTCTTCCTTAAATCGATCTACCGACAAATCTTCATCAAAAAAGGCAACCCCAAACATACCCCCTATAAAAACCCACTTTTATCCCTAGCAATACTTCCATTGCCTATTGTTTCATCTGCAGACTTACCGGAGTTTAGCATACCAACAAAATCTTCAGTATTTTCTGTTGCTGATAAAAGTAATACGATAGATAAAATAATTACTATCTTTTTAAGCATAAAAACATCTGATATATTATTTTTTAATACAAAATTATATTAAAAATACAATTAATATTTTCTTATTTTGTTTAATTATTTTTATATGGATTTATCATAAAATAATGGTTAATATATGTCTAAAAGATAATTCAAAAAGGAGATTGATGAAAAGAGTTCTGTTGTTTCTGTTTATATGTTCGATTTTATCAGCAAATAGTTCCATGCCAATGCCCATTCAAGGAAAATTTCCCAAACATCTTGATGAATGTATAGATGGATATTTATATCGCGTATTTATTGATGATAAAGGGCAAATTATTCCAAGTTCCATTCATCAGGTCTTAGAGAAAAGCTCTTTGCACGAAAAAATTCTTCCAAAAACTTGCAAGATAGAAACACAAAAACCTGTTAAATAGTCTTACCTGGACGTTTCCAGGTTCCTTTAGAAAAAACTACCCAAAAGATAATAGCTCTAATATAGGTTTCAATAAATATCATCACAAAAATCCATTTCACGCCAAAACCTAAGTACAGCAACACCCACATAGGAAGGATTCTAAATACCCAAATACTTACTGCATTTATACAAAGCGAGATCTTAGTAATCCCAGCACCTCTAAGTGCCCCATCAAGCACAAAAACCCATATTAAAGGTATCTGAGAAAGTCCTACTGCCAAAAGATACATTTTTGATACATGTATTACTTCCTCTCCTGTGGCAAAAATAGATGAAAAAAATCCTGCGAAAATAGCCATCACCAATCCCAAAATGCCCATAATAAAAGAAGAAATTTTTAAAATCGTTTTAACAAAATCACTTGCAATATCCACCCGATTTGCACCTAGGCTCTGTCCAACTAATGCCATTGCTGCTACCATAAACCCAAATCCAGGCATAAATGAAAATGCTTCGATCCTTGTGCCGATCTGTGAACCTGCCAAAACATTATCTCCATACTCTGATAAAAATTTCGTTGTAAGCACCAAAGAAAATAGGGTTAAAAGTCTCTCGAGTCCTGCTGGAATACCAATCCTTAAAGCGTTTCTAAAAAATTTAAAACAGAATTTAAAACAGAAACTTAAATAAGCTTTTTTCCGAAACATTAATCCAAATAAAATAGCTAATTCCAGATAGGCGATGATAACATTAGAGTAAGCTGCTCCTACAATTTCCAATCTAGGAAAACCAAATTTTCCAAAAATAAGAACATAGTTTAATAAAATACAAAATGATGTTGTAAAAACTCTCATCAAAAAAGGTGTGATCGTATCCCCAATAGCTGCAAGTGCTGAAATCATGATATTTTTCAAAAACATTGCAGGTAAAGAATAGATAACAATTTTTAGATAAATCTCTCCTAATCTTCTAGCCTCTACTCCCATGCTAATCCAATCCAAAAACTTTGGATACCCCCAAATAGCAATCCCAACCATAGGGATACAAACAAAAAATGAACCTATCAACAAAGTAGAAAACACTAAATTAGAATTCTTTTTGTCCTTTGCCCCAAAAAATCTTGATATTTGTGCATTTGTTCCGATGTAAAAAATCGCGTTGATAGTGTAAAACAGCATAAAAAAATTCAGGCCTACCCCCACTGCAACGATATGTTCGCTCGAGAGTTTGCCCATAAAAAACATCGAAATGGCGATGACAAAAATATCCAAAAAAGAATTTGCCCCTGAAGGAAGGGCAATATTCATAATTTTTTTTAGTTTTTGCTTGAAAGTATAGTGAATCATTTTGATTTCTTTCTGGCACAAAATTGCAGTGCTTTAGTCTTCTCTCCCAAACGTTTTATGTATATTTCGTCATGAAATAAAATTTCAAAATCATTAAATATTTCTTCAAGCTCACCCTTATATAAAATTTTTTGTTCAGAAATATCAATAGGATAATCCTTATCTGCAACAAAAGTTTCCATCAAAAATACACCTCCTCTTTTCAAGCCTCTCTTGATACCATCAAAAAGTCTTCGATCTAAAAAATAAAAATCTAAAATCACATCATAGCTATCAGGAGTAATTTTATATTCATCTAAGTCAAGGCATACAGGAATGATTCCTTGTATATTCTGAAGTTTTTTAATAGCTACAGATGAAATATCCACGCATTCGCAAATAAAACCTCTACTTGCTAGGAATCTTGAATTTCTACCATTTCCACAAGCAATATCCAAAACCCTCCCTAATGGCAAAATATCCACAAATTTTATCAAAAGATCACTCTGTAAGATTGGCATAACATCATCAGTATGCCTTTTGTTCCACTTAAGTGCATCTTCTTTCATTTTTTGCCTTAGATATTTTAAAAATCATATCGCTAATTAAATTTATACTACCTTAGAAATTTTGACCAATCAGACAATATTCATTTTAAAAATCTATATTTTATCCATCTAAGCACACTATATAAATGATAAATCACTCCTAATGGAAAAAATCGTAGCGACAAAAATCGAAGTTTGAGCATTTTTGGCATTTTAAAATTTTCGATGATATTATCAATCAAAATATAAATTTCAGATTCTATTCTACTATCGGGTATTTTTTGATTTTTGGCTATATAAATACTTAACAATAAATATCGGATATATTTTTTTAAAATAAGTACAAAAACTAAAGTTGGCATCTCCTTGTGATGAATCAAAAATTCATTCATATCTCTCATTCGCTCTAAGGGAACTGAAAAATTTATCAAATTGCTTGAAGAATTAGGATTGCTTTGTCGATAAAAATAATAAGGCTTTGTTGTATAAGAAATTTTTTTGGCTAAACACATTGTTTGTATAAAAAAAGGATTATCCACCCAAGATGCGCCCTTTGCCTCAACAAATCTAATATTATTTTCCATCAAAAACTCTCTTTTATACACCCCTGCCCAAATACTAGGATGATAAAAAAGCAATGAAGGAAATTCTTTTGTATCAAAAACTTCATTCGATGGGGTTATGTTTTGAGTCCATCGTGGCAAAACCATGTAACTATCTTTTTGTTTTGTTGAATCAAAATATTCATAATAAGCACATTTTACTATATCTAAATCAGCTCTTTGAGCTATTTTTATAAGATTTTCATACATTGATAAATCAATAAAATCATCAGGTTCTAAAATAGCTATATATTTTCCCAAAGCTTTATGGATTCCAATATTACAGCTATGGCCATAGCCTGAATTTTTTTTATCAACAACTTCGATTCTTGCATCCCTTCTAGCATATTCTAAAATTATAGACAGGGACTTATCAGTTGAACCATCATTGATACAAATAATCTGAATATTCTCAAGACTCTGGGAGATAACACAATCCAAACATTCCCTCAGATAATCTTCCACATTATAAATTGGAATAATCACACTCAAATCAATCATTTTATACCCATATGAACTATTTTTTGAACTAGATTCTTTATCCAAAATCTACGTTTAGAGCCTATAGGAAATAATATTTTTATCATAAAATTTTTGAACCCTTGTTTGAACTTAAACTTTAGGGTTTTTTGTTCCTGAAGATAGTCTTTTATCATTTTTCTGCGCTTACGCATCGCTTGTTTTTGAATAAAAAAATAAGAATCCCTTTCCCACCAAGAATTTCCATAATGATGAACCAAAACTGATCTCTCAGTAAGATCTTCTAAAATTGGAGTTTTACCATAAGAAATAGCTGAAAAATAATCTTTGGGATAGATTTTCACCCTATTGGCAATAATAGGATCTTTAAAACCAAAAATATAACCTTTTGTTTGCGTAAAACTTCCATTGTCCAAAAAATATAAAGCTGTGATTTTTGGTCCTATAAGAAGCTCTTTACGAGCTAAATAGATTTTTCCCAAGTTTTCATAAATTTCACACATAAAATTAGAAATTGCGGAATTAGGTTTGCTCGCCATAGAATGACTCGTATAACCTCCTTTTTCGTTTGATTCTATTCCAATAATAGCATCATATTCTTCTGAGATACTAAGCTTATCAAGCAAAATATCTAATGCTTCCTTATTTATAATCTCTATATCTCCATCTAAATAAATCCCTCCATATTCTCTTAAAACCCACCACCTAAAATAATCACTCAAAAAAACCCCATCTTGAAGTTCAACCATCGCTTTTACATAAGGATTGATATCCAAAGGAAGATTATTTGCATTCCAATGTCTAAATTCATAGCCTTCAAGTTTTTCTTGCCAGTTTTGAAAATACTCTAAATAAATATCCTTCTCTCCACCAAAGCCGAAAAATATTCTATGGACAACTTTTAAAGACATTTTGAATCCAAATTTTTTTGCTCCAATACAGCTTTCATTTTTTCTATCATCTGTGTGGCACATTTTTTCCAACTAAACTTTTTGGCTTGTTTGATCCCTTTCAAAGATAACTCCTTGGCAAAAGCAGAGTCAAAATAGATTTTTTTAAAAGCATCTTGCAATGCCAAATCATCACTTGGGGAAATAAGCACTCCCCCATCTCCAACAACCTCAGGAATAGAGGTAGCATTAGAAGCTATCAATGGTGTCCCACAAGACATCGCCTCAAGTGCTGGTAATCCAAATCCCTCATATGTGGAAAGATATACGCTACATAAACTATGTGAATATAAATTTGCAAGATCTTTATCATCAACATAACCTGCACGAATAATTTTATTTCCATACTCCCCTAAGTCTTGAATTTTGTCTTGTAGTGTTTTGATAAACTCCTTCCAATGTGCACCACTAAGAACAAAAACAACATCATTAATTTGATATGTTTGAACAAATCTTATGAAATTTTCCACTGCAAATAACAGATTTTTTCTAGGCTCAATAGAACAAAGGCTAAAAATATATTGTTGGTCTTGTGGGATATGATATTTTTCTTTGATGAGTCGATTTTTTTTCTCATCTTTATTGGGATAAAAATTTTCATTCGCTCCTAGATAAGTCACTGTGATCTTATTGGCATCAATACTAGAGCAGTATTTGATAAAATCTTTTCTGGTATAAACTGAGTTGGCAAAATAATAATCATTTGGATTTATAGAATCAAATAGCTCACAAAACCAATCATTTTTTTTGAGAGTATAGTGTTTTTGACCTAGTATAGGAATCACATCATGCAATAGGGTAAATTTAATCACTTTGTCATTATTGTGGAAAAAACTAGGGATTTTCTCCATAGGAGAAAAAAATACATATTGTTCATTTTTAGATAAATTAGACTTATCGAAAATACAAAACATTCTTTTGAGTATCAATAACACTAAAGTAAAAAGCTTAGCAAAAAAGATTTCTATGATGTTTTTGGGCAAAAATCGCATACGCAACCAAAACCCATAAGAGACCCATTGCGTGAGCTTAGAATATTTGAATACATTCTTAATATCTCTAAAATTCTCATCATATTGAGAATATTTTTTTATCGCATAAAATGCCTTGACATCAGAATAAAGCAATACTTCTATATCTTTATTTCGCGACATTTCTAAAAATAAATTATAAGCACTAAAAAAAATTCCTGTTCTAGTCATATTTTTGTTCTGGATATTTCCCAACACCCTCCCATCAAAAATAATCTTCATCATTGGCAACTATCTCTTCTGTGAGAAATGCCTAAAAATATTCCCAAAAGAGCGAAAAATGTATAATTTGTGTTTGAGAAACTGATTATCGAATCAAAAAACATACTGATCCAAAAGCCTACTAAGAATAAAATGCCAGAAGATACTAAAAGTTTCTCATATAGATTATTTGTTCTATGTAAAAATAAAATAAAGCTTCTAAAAATCGCAAAAAAAATAGCTATGATGAGCAAAAATCCAACTATGCCCAACTCAAATAAAAACGATAAAATCATATTGTGCATATGAGTATAATACCCTGCATTAGTATATTTATCTCTAGGATAAAAATAATCCATCGAATCTGGCTTGATAATATTAGAAAGGTTTTTATTAAAAAATCTTGAATAAAAACCATTAGGAATTAAGGGGTTTTTCATAATCGCCACATAAGCACTCTTCCACAAGCTTAAGCGATTCAAAGAGTTTGATTCAAAACTAAATCTTTCATCTAGCTTGTCTCCGCTCAATTTTGAACAATTGTAATCCGAATCTTCTTTGAAGCAATTTTTATCAAATCGACCCATCTGTGCAGGAGCATAACTCCAAACAGTCCCTATATGACTAAATATTTTTTTAAAATTAAAACGTTCGCCAAAATATGTACTACTAAAATACCCTCCTAATAGCACTAAAAACATACTTAGAGAAATAGCCACAGAAATCTTTTTGTTTATTTCATTTCTAAACAAAACCATCATTGCAAAAACCATCACCACAACACACAAAATCAAAGCACGTGTTCCATTGGCATACATAGCAAACAAGCTCACACACAACAATAAGCAAGAGAAAATTTTGAATCTACCTTTAAGATAAATTATCATTGAAACACAAAGAGCAAAGCTAAGAAGCAAAAATAAGCTATAAGGAATAATAGAAACATCTCCAAAGCCTACAACTCGATCTGAATTTATCGTAAAATAATGATAAATCGTAGCAAAAGGTTGCGAAAGAATAGCTACACTAAAGAAGAAGGAAAATAAATAGAAGGCTTTTTGTTCTAAATTTTTCACTAAAACATAAAAAAATAACATCAAAAAGAAAGGTAGAATCAAAAAAATTTCGATCTTATCTAATGTGCCAAATTTATCTGCAGAAAAATAAACCGAAAGCAAAGCCATAAAAAGAACACCTATATAACTCAAAATGCCAAACCAAATGACCGAAATATCTTTTAAAAAAATTCCAAAACAAAAACGATGATGACATAAATAAATAATCATTGCTAAAAAAACAAAAAATGCCCCGAATCGAAAAGAGACCACTCCAAGCAAGAAATAGGCAAGAGTGGCTAAAAATGAAATTGCAAAAAAATAATTTTTCTGTAATAATGAAACTGAGTTGTGAAAAAATCGCTTTAAGAACATATCATCGGCCAAAATAAGAAAATCGCTTCTTAACCCCATAATAGGCATAATTAACGAAATAATACAGACTTTTGAAAAAATCGATTTTTTCTATTTGGCGATAAACCTGCCATTGACGTTTGCAAGATTTTAATTTATCATAGGTATCGCTACCCTTTCGAATGCGAACAGAAGCTAGAAAAATTATATTAGCAATGGGGGGGGGGGTGAAGGATTTGTGTTTTTTGAGAATTTTTAACCAAATTTCATAATCATGTCGTATGCTTCCACTATGTATTTTGCCTAGAATATGGCTGTCATAAATAGCTGTTGAATTTCCTATATCACAAGTTTTGAGCGTATCTACATAATCAACAGCATTTCTTGGCATAAAAGATCCGAGTTTATTGTTTTGCTCATCAATTACAAGATAAGGGGTGTGTGAAAATACAATATTTTTGGAGAGCATAAATTCTATTTGAATCTTAAGTTTATCTCTATGCCACACATCATCTGAATCCAAAAAAGCAATAAACCTCCCTTTTGCCTTTTCTAAAGCAATGTTTCTGGCCTTAGAAACGCCAACATTTTCTTGAAGCAAAACACAAAAAACTCTACTATCTTTTTTGACAAACTCTTGAATAATATCTGCACTTCCATCATTTGAAGCATCATCTACAATCAAACATTCAAAATCTTCAAAACTTTGAGAAATTACCGAATCGATCGCGTAACCTATAAAATCAGAGGTATTATAACTAGGAATAATAACCGAAACTAATGGCATTAAATGACCTTTTGAAATTTTTGTGTTAGATATTGTTATTTGTCATTACTATGTAGTTATTATACCCTATTTTCTTTTCAAGATAACCTCAAACAAATCCAGAGCCTTCAACACGGCTTGATCTATATCATAATATTGATATTCTCCAAGCCTACCAACAAAATAAACATCTTTTAATTGCTTAGCTTTTTTTAAATATCTCTCATATAATTTTCTATTTTTATCATTGGGAACTGGATAAAATCTCTCCATACCTCTTTGGTAATTTCTGGGATATTCAAACCCAACGATCGTTTGCGGATTCTTTTGATCTAAAAAATATTTATATTCAATGATTCTAGTAAAATCATAATTATTAGGATAATTTACAACGGAATTGGTTTGGAAGTATTCTTTTGCGAATTTTCTGATATCAAATTCCAAACTCCTATAAGGTAATTCTCCATAACAATAATCAAAATACTCATCAATGCCCCCACTATAAAACACTCTGTCATATCCAATATCAGACATATTTTTAAAATCCTGATTCAAGAGTAATTTAATCAAAGGATTATCAATCATTTTTTCACACATCTTGGTATATCCATCTATGGGAATACCTTGAAATATATCTTTAAAATATCTGTTATCTTTTCCTATACATACAGGAACCCTACTCATCACAGATGCGTCAAGTTCCTCTGGTTGACACTGCCATTGTTTCAATGTGTAGTGATAAAAAACATTTTGATAGATAAAATCACTCAAAAATTTTAACTCTCTAACCTTAGAGAGTTCTAAAATAGATACCTTACTCTCATAAGGATAGAGTTTAAGAAGCTGTCTTTCTAGTTTTTTATACAAACTTTTAGGGAATAAGATAGCTAATGAGTTTAAATTAAAAGGAATCGGAGCAAAATGACCATTTATAAAAGCTTTTACTTCATGCATATAAGGATAAAATCTAGAAAATGAATTTAGATATTCCCATACCCTATAAGAGTTTGTATGGAAAATATGTGCTCCATATTTATGCACCAAAATCCCTTCACTTTCGTAATCATACAGATTTCCACCAATATGATCTCTCCTGTCAATAATCAACACTTCTTCATTGAGTTGATTAGCCAATCGCTCTGCTAAAACCAGACCTGATATTCCTGCACCAACAACAAGATTTCTCATCATTATCCTAAAATCATCGCACCAACAACACCAAATATCATTAAAGGGATATTATAAGCAATAAAAGTTGGCACACAAGTATCCCAAATATGATTATGCTGACCATCAACATTCAAACCTGAAGTAGGTCCCATGGTGCTAGATGAAGCCGGAGAACCTGCATCCCCCAATGCTCCTGCGATACCCAAAAGTAATATCGTAGCACTCATCCCAAACCCCAACTCCACACACAAGGGACAATAAAAGGCTGCGATAACAGGAATAGTCCCAAATGAAGTCCCAATGCCCAAAGTTACCAAAAGCCCTATAACTAGCATCAAAACAGCTCCTCCAAGCTTTCCTCCAACCATATTTGCCGTAGCACTCACAAGATCGCCTATCGCCCCACTCTCTTTGAGAACTTCTCCAAAACCAGCGGCGATAAGCATTACAAAAGCGATGAAAGCCATCATCTTCATCCCTTCATCAATCACCATATCCATTTCATTCCATTTAATAACCTTCCCCACAAGCATCACGATAAGCCCAACAAATGCACCGAGCGGAAGAGAACCTGTATATATCTGCACTCCAAAGGCAATGATAGCCCCCACCATCGTAAAATAATCCGAAATTCCCAAATGGGCATTTTGCAGTTTAACTTCTTCTTTAGCAAAAATCTCTTCTCTATATTCTCTGGGCTTTCTATACAAAATGAGTATCGCGACCACAAGCCCTACCAACATGCTCAATCCACCTATCCACATCACACTAGCAATATCTGAAAGAGAGACTTGCATACCATTTTGAATCATTTGATCTCGTAAAATAGTATGAAAAATAAGTCCAAATCCTACTGGTATGCAAATATAAGGTGCTTCAAGTCCAAAAGTAAGAGCACAAGCTATAGCTCTTCTGTCAATTTTGAGTTTATTCATTATTCCTATCAAAGGAGGAATTAAAATGGGTATAAAAGCAATATGGACAGGAATAAGATTTTGAGAGAAACAAGCAATAAAAGCAATAAAAAAACACAAAAACAAAGCTCTTCCGTTGATAAGTTTGGTCATTTTAAAAATCAAAACTTTTGTGAGATTTCCTCGTGCTATCGCTACAGCTAGAGCACCTAGCAGAATATAGCTCAATGCGGTCTCAAGATTTCCCTTCATTCCAGCTATCATAATATCAATAGTCTCAATCACTCCCATACCTGATACAAGTCCAGCAACTATGGAAGCACTAATAATAGAGAGCAAAACATTCATACGAAATAAGCACAAAATACTCATCACAAATACAGCGACTACGACCGGATTAAATAAAATCAAATATCCCTTCCTCTAATCACAAAATCTTTTTAAAATATCTGCATACGCATCAATACGTCTATCTCGCAAAAAAGGCCATATCCGACGAACTTCTTCGCATCTATCCATATCAATTTCAACACTTAAGATTTCATCATTTTCAACGCTTCCAAGAGCAAGTAACTCCCCTTGAGCCCCAAATGCAAAACTAGAACCCCAAAACCTAATTCCAGCTAGAGTTCCGCTAGAATCCTTTTCAAATCCAGTCCGATTTACAGATACTACCGGCAGAGAATTCGCAACGCTATGACCTCTTTGTACTGCAATCCAAGCATCTCTTTGACGTTCTTTTTCTCTTTCATCATCTCCATCAAACCAACCAATAGCAGTGGGATAAATCAATATCTCTGCTCCTTTGAGTGCCATAATCCTAGCAGCTTCAGGATACCACTGATCCCAACATATTAGCACCCCAAGTCTTCCAACACTTGTATTGATAGGTTCAAAGCCCAAATCTCCGGGCGTAAAATAAAACTTTTCATAAAAACCTGGATCGTCAGGAATGTGCATTTTTCGGTATTTTCCTGCTATGCTGCCATCTTTTTCAAACACAACTGCTGTGTTGTGATACAATCCACTACTACGTTTTTCAAAGAGCGAAGTCACTAAGACAACTCCACATTCTCTAGCAATCTTTGCAAAAAATTCCATATCATCGACATAGTCACGAGCATAATCGAACAAACCAACATCTTCAGTTTGACAAAAATACTCCCTAGAGTGCAATTCTTGTAATAAAATAAGTTGAGAACCTTGTGCAGAAGCGTCCTCTATCATTTTTCGAGTGTGCTCAATAGTAGCAATTCTATTGCCTTTAAAGCTATGCTGCAAAGCAGCGATTTTTAATTTTCTCATTTATTCTTCTTCATATTCTTCATCTGCATTTTGATAGTCATCATCATCATACCCATTATAAGAGGGAACTTCATCTTCATCATCACAATCTTGATATTCATCATCAAAGCCTTCATCTTCTATTTCATCATCTTCATACATTTTATAGGTATATGTCTCTAACATTACTTTCTCCTACTCAAAATATCTCTAATCACTTCACTGCCTATTTGCAAACCAAAACTTCCTGTCACTGCACTAAAACTACCTAAAGGCTTACATCTAGGATTTTCAGGACTAAATATTACCTTAAAATCTCCAGAAAAATTCTCTTTTTTTAGTAAATCTCTAAATTTTCTAGCAAATTTATCCCCATAGCTTTTCCAAACACTATCTACTTTTATCTCTAAAGGATTGAGTTTTTTTGCACTGCCCGTAGAGCTAATATAAGTTCCATATGGCATTTTTGAACATTTCTTTGCTAATAGTACCTTTGCAGGAATATCATCAATCGCATCAATAACATAATCATATTCTCTCACATCAAAATCATCTAAAAAATCCATATCTACAAGTTTTTTAATAGGAGTGATTCCTGGATAAATTTCAGCTAAAACTTCAACCTTATCTTCTCCAACCTTATGTGATCCAATCTGCCTATTTTGATTTGTAATATCAAAAGAATCTTTATCTACAATAGAAATATGACCTATCCCTGTGCGATAAAGACAATCTAATGCAAATCCACCCACGCCCCCTATACCAAAAATAATCACTCTCTTATCTGTAAAAAGTTCAAAATCTTCTCCAAACAAAAACCTTGTTCGTGTAAATCTATCTTCCATTGTCTTTTCCATCATTTTTTTTCATTATTCTATCATAAGCTATGTTCTTAAGATACCATTAATCAAGGATTTATTTGTGAAAAATCATCTCCTCATAAAAATATTAGTGTCACCGATTTTCATACTGACTCTAAGTTATGCATCAAAAGAAGTTGAAGTTAAAGACTACTTTGGCGTTCAAAAGATTTCACAACCTATCAATAGAGTTATTTATCTAGGAAGTTTTGCAGAAGTTCCTGCAATGCTTGGAGACTGGGATAAAGTCGTCGGAATGGCTTCTTATGGATTCAAAAGTGATATTGTCAAGCTCACTGCCAAAAATCTAAAAAACATCAAAGAACTCAGTGATGACCACTATGCTGCCCTGAATATAGAAAAACTCAAAAGTTTATCCCCTGATCTCATTATCACTTATGTGGGAAACCCTCAGGCAATAGAGTTTGCAAAAAAATTTGGTATTGAATTCCTTTCTTTTCAAGACAAAACCGTTCAAAATGTGATAGATGATATTTCTATTCAAGCAAAAGTGCTAGGGGAGGAAGTATCATCAAAACCAAAAATAGCTAAAATGCAAGAAATACTCGATTTTATTCGTAATAAAACCCAAAATATCTCTGAAAAAAAACGCGTGATCGAAATCTTTCACCAGCCTAATGAAATCAGCGGTAAAAATAGCTTAGATTCAGATATTCTAGCAAAGGCTGGGGTGGAGAATATAGGACTAAAATATATCAAAAATACTCGAGCACAAATCAGTTTGGAAAAAATTGTTTCTGAAAACCCTGATATTATTTTTATATGGTGGCTCAGCCCTTATAGTCCAAAAGACATTATAAACAATCCGCAATTTCAAACTATCAATGCAGTCAAAAATAAACAAGTCTATAAACTCCCTCCTATTGACATAGGAGGACCTAGAACGCCTCTTATTTCTTTGTTTATAGCTCTGAAAGCTTATCCAGAAGCATTTAAAACTACAAATATTAACAAAATATTGATTGATTATTACCAAAGCATCTTTAATCTCAAGCCTTCAGAAGTAAATGCTTTTTTGTGGAAATAATACAAAGAGATCAAAAAAAATATCCATACTATTATTCATCGCAAATATTGAGTGCAAACTTGCCAATAAAATAATAAGTGCAAGAGTATGGATCGCCTCTTTTTGAGAAATACCTCTTCCAAATTCTTATTTCAAAAAACTACAAAAGAATTTTAGAAAATAATATGCTAAAATTAATTTTCTTAATAATTATGATCAATCATTGTTGGGCTAGTGCTTGTGGATTTTTTGGTGGAGATTTAATAAAAATCCCATCAATTTAAAAATTGAAACAAAGGATATTATTGCAGATTTAACCATAAATAATAAGGGATTTTACTGCGGAAATATCAACTACCAAATTCTATCGAATAAAAATATCGATCTTTATATAATGATTATGAAAAAATATTTCAGCTTCAATGATATTAATTTATTCTTTATATTCAAAACAATCCTTAAAACTGAATCACAAGTATATCTTCTTATCTCCTATTCTATCCTATTTATACCCTTATGCTGGATATTGTTTCTCATCAACATAGTTGCCCAATATAAGAATTCAAAAAAGAGAAGAGAAAAAGAAGAATCTAGCATAACTTCACATTAAGAAGAATCTCCATAAAGTTAAAGCCCCTAAAAATATCTTCAAGAATGCTTGGGAAAATACTACAAAACAAAGCAAGGATAAATTAGATGAATTTGCACACAAGGTGGTGTGGGAGTAGAAAAAAAAGGGGGGGGGTTAGAGATGAAATCTCCATTAAAAATCCGAATAATTATGCGATAATTCTAAAAATATAACTCTTGGAGGTATTATGAGAAAGTATTCTAAAATATTTTTGTTTATCTTCCTTTTGGTATCTCTGATATCTCAAGCACAGGCAAGAAAAAGAGATGCTTTTGAAATCTATGGGGATATCTTTCAGTTTTTGCCTCTAGCTGCGGCAGTTTATACCCTTACACAAAAAGATTATGAAGGATTAGCTCAACTTGCCATAGGATCAGGAAGTGTTCTAGCAACTACATTTGCTATCAAATACAGCTTTGTGGGTATTTCTAGAAATCACCCCAATTGGGCAAAAATCAGTCAAAGACCAGACAATAAGGACTCTTATGAAGGTTTCCCATCAGGACACACTTCGTTTGCATTTTCAGCTGCAGGTTTCATGCAAAGACGTTATGGTTGGCAATGGGGAGTTCCCACGACAGTTTTAGCAACTTTGGTGGGAATTTCTAGAATCACATCAAAAAGGCACTCTGTCACTCAAGTTATTGCTGGAGCAATACTTGGATATGGAGTTTCTTTTCTAGTCTCAAGCAAATTAGATAAAAACATAAACATAGATGTAGATGTGGGTGATCAAGAGATTTCAAGAGGAGTGTATCAAAATACATATGGATTATCTGTGAGCTATCGATTCTAAAGTTTTATTTCAAAATCCTTGGCAATGTGATTCCTTTTTGACCTTGATATTTTCCTTGTTTGTCTTTATAGGTAACTTCACAGGCCTCATCTCCTTGCAAAAATAACACTTGTGCGATGCCCTCATTAGCATATATTTTTGCTGGCAATGGCGTTGTGTTAGATATTTCTATAGTAATATGTCCTTCAAACTCTGGCTCAAAAGGTGTTACATTTACAATAATTCCACATCTTGCATAAGTGCTCTTTCCTAAACAGATCGCAAGAGTATCTTTTGGCATTCTGAAATATTCCATTGTCCTAGCAAGAGCAAAAGAATTTGCAGGTATAACGCAAAATCCATCTTCTGAAGCATCGACTTCTATCACATTGCTTTGATGAAAATCTTTTGGATCCACAATCGTTGCACCAATATTTGTAAAAATCATAAACTCGCTTCCAACCCTAATATCATATCCATAACTACTAAGCCCAAAACTTACGACATTTTTGCCCATCTGCTTTTCACAAAAAGGATCTATCATTTTATGCTTGAGACTCATTTCTTTTATCCATTTGTCAGATTTTAAGCCCATAAACACTCTCCTTTATATTTAAATTAAACTTATGGTATTATACCAAAGACAAAAAACAACCCTCAAAAAGTTAGGGATTTTAAAATTCAAACAAAAAGGATAGGTGCATTATGAATCTTGCAGAACTAAAAAAACTCATCGAAATGTTTGATAATTCAGACATTGCTAGGCTCTCTTTAAAACAGAGTGATTTTGAAATAAAATTAGACAAGCAACCTGGCTATATCCAATCAACTCCGATTGTTAATACCCAAATCATACCTTCAGAATCTTCTATTCCAACACAAACAATCTCTTCTACTCCTGTCTCTAGCTCAGGGAGTGAAAAAGGGGATTTCATTACTTCTCCTATGGTTGGAACTTTCTATAGATGTCCTTCTCCAGATTCTGCACCATATATCAATGTAGGTGATACTGTAAAAAAAGGTCAGACTATAGGGATTATTGAAGCAATGAAAATTATGAACGAAATTGAAGCGGAATACGATTGCAAAATAATTGCCATAGAGGTGAATGATTCCCAGCCTGTAGAGTTTGGAAGCAGACTTATCAAAGTAGAGAAAATCTAGCACTATGAAACAAGTAGAAAAAAAATCACTCCAAAGAATCCTCATAGCTAATCGAGGAGAAATAGCCCTAAGAGCTATACGTACTATTCAAGAAATGGGCAAGGAAGCTATAGCGGTGTATTCAACCGCCGATAAAGATACGCATTATCTAGATATTGCAGATGCAAAGGTTTGTATTGGAGGACCAAAATCTTCTGAAAGCTACCTGAATGTTCCTGCAATTATGAGCGTAGCAGAACTATTTGATGCAGATGCGATTTTTCCTGGATATGGATTTTTGAGCGAAAATCAAAATTTTGTAGAAATTTGTTCTCATCACGGAATAGAATTTATAGGACCTAGCTCTGAAGTGATGATAATGATGAGTGACAAATCCAAAGCAAAAGATGTGATGAAAGAAGCTGGAGTTCCTGTCATACTAGGAAGTGATGGTGCACTCAAAAGTTACAAAGAAGCTGAAAAAGTAGCTGAAGAAATCGGTTATCCGGTCATTATCAAAGCTGCTGCAGGTGGTGGTGGCAGAGGCATGAGAGTGGTTGAAGATCCAAAACTTCTAAAAAACCTCTACTTGGCAGCTGAAAGCGAAGCACTCAGTGCTTTTGGGGATGGCACAATCTATATGGAAAAATTCATTCGCAATCCTAAGCATATTGAAGTTCAAATACTAGCAGACAAGCACGGAAATGTTATCCACATAGGAGAGAGAGACTGTTCAGCACAACGAAGACAACAAAAGCTCATCGAAGAAACCCCAGCTAGTGTTCTTACCCCTGAAGTTAGAAAGGCCTTACTAGAAACTGCTGTAAAAGCAGCAAAATACATCGGTTATGTGGGTGCAGGGACTTTTGAGTTTCTTTTAGATGCAAATTATAGAGATTTTTACTTTATGGAAATGAACACAAGACTTCAAGTTGAACATACAATCAGTGAAATGGTCAGTGGTCTAGACATGGTAGAATGGATGATAAGAATTGCAGAGGGAGAAACTCTCCCAAACCAAGAAGAAATTACCTTTAAGGGTCATTCTATCGAATGCCGAATCACTGCTGAAGATCCTGAAAAATTCTATCCTTGTCCAGGAAAAATCACTAAATGGGTAGCACCTGGTGGAGCAAATGTGAGAATTGATACACACGCTTATGCTGGATATGTTGTACCTATGTTTTACGACTCAATGATTGGAAAATTAATCGTGTGGGGAGAAGATAGAACCCGTGCTATAGCAAAGATGAAAAGGGCTTTACGAGAATTTTGTATTGAAGGAATCAAAACCACTATTCCTTTTCATCTTAAAATGATGGATAATGCCGATTTTAAACATTCAAAAATACATACCAAGTATTTAGAACAAAATATGGAATAACAAGTGCTTATCACTTATAAAATAAGCCAAAGGACTGGTAATGAAGATCACTCCGCACAATACTAGTATTAATGATAAGACTTCCACTAATCAAAGCCTAAGCAAACGTTTGGAAAGCCAAAATAATTCCCCAATAGGTTCCAAAGCAAAGCCTTTGGCAAAAAATGAGGATTCTGTTGTTATCAATGAAAATGAATTGTCAAAATCCACAAAAGAAATCAACAACACCATTGGAGCATTACAAATAGCTATAAAAGGTATGAACAAAATCAGCCAAGACGCCGAAACATTGCTCAAAAACTCTAAAGAAATTCATTCAAAAAACTCTCAGGTGTCTCAAACTGCTTTGAAGGAATCTGAAAATATCAAATCAGATATTTCAAAAATTTTTGATACTTCAACCTTTGGTGGAGAAAATGTATTCTCAAAAAAATACAGCCTAATAGAACCAAAAATAAAGTTTCAAGCCAATTCTATCAATCCTGATAGAATTGAAATAAAAAACACTAAAAATCTAGCAGATTTTATCAAAGATCTCAATCTACAAAAAAAATACGCTAAAGAGGCAATCGAAACATTGAGCGATAAAGTCGGAAATGTTCTTCCAGCAACTGATGAAAAATATGAAGCCCTTGATAAAAATGCTCTAAACAAAGATCAATTCAAGGCTTCACACAACACAGAAGGAATCACTTTAGAACGTTTAACAAAGTTGCTTGGCTAATGAACCCATATAGCACTCAATTTATCGAAGATGATGATATACAAGCCGTTATAAATGCCTTACAAGGACACTCTCTCACTCAAGGTAATCTCACACATGAATTTGAACAAAAAATTGCTGATTTTATAGGAGTAAAATATGCTCTTGCATTCAACTCCGCTACAAGTGCATTATACGCTAGCTACAAAGCTATCAACTTAGATGAAAATCACCGTGCAATTACATCACCTATTAGTTTTGTTGCCACTGCCAATATGATGTTAGAATGTGATTCTAAGCCAATATTTTGCGATGTAAAAGCAAATGGAAATATAGATGAAAAATCCATAAAGTCATATATCAGCAATGAAACAAAAGCGGTTGTAAGTGTTGATTATGGTGGAAATAGTGTAGAAGCTGATGAAATACAAAAAATTTGCAAAGAAAATAATCTCGTATTTATTTCAGATAGTTCTCATGCCTTTGGAAGTCGATATAAAAATCAAAAAGTAGGCACACTTGCAGATATAACTATTTTTAGCTTTCACGCAATCAAACCTATCACTACAGCAGAAGGCGGAATGCTAGTAACCAATGATTCTCAAATTTACGAAAAAGCCAAACTCATTAGATCTCATGGAATGATCAAAAAAGAGCTATGGAATTGTGATGTTAAAAGTAGTGGTTTTAACTTTCGTATGACTGAACTTCAAGCAGCACTTGGAATGTCCCAACTTAATAAAATTGATAGATTTTTGAACATCCGCGAAGAAATTGCAAAATTTTACGACAAAGCATTTGAAGGAAATCCTTATTTTTTTACCCTTCATCAACATATCAAATATTTTAGCACAAATCATCTCTATCCCATCATCCTTGCTCCAGAATTTTGGTGTTCAAAAGAGGATATTTTCAAATCCCTACAAAAAGAAGGACTTGGGGTGCAGGTGCATTATAAACCCATCAATGAGTTTAGTTTATATAAAGATATTTTAGGAGAAACTAATCTCTATAATGCAAGAGATTTTTATCGTGCAGAGATTTCCATTCCCTGTCATCAAAAAATGAATCTTGAAGATGCAAGAGTGAGTGCTGAAAAAATCTTGAGTGTATTTGAAAAATTCAAAGTCCCATCACACTAAAAAGGAATAATTTTTGCTAGATATTCCAAAACAACTTGGAGTTCTAGCGTGGAAATCAATTCACAATTACCGCAAACATCATTATACAATCTATTCAATGCACAAAAAGAACAAAATGAGACTGCACAAACTCAAACAACCCCCACAGAACCTATAAAAAAAATATCTTCGCCTATCAAAGAAGATAATACCCCTACAGATTCTCAATCAAAGCAAAGAGAAACCTATGGTCTTCTTGTGCTTGAACTGATGAGCAATGATGAATACAATGCCTTCAAAAGAGCGACTGCTGGAATGAGTGAGGGAGATAAGATGTTAGCTGCTCAATCCTTGTATAGTTTGACAAATTTTTACAATGGAAAATACAATCCCGAACTACAACAAAACACAAAAATAAGTACCAATCCTTATGAAAAAAATGCACAAAAAGCATTTGGCATACAAACTCAAAACCTCAACAGTTTTTTAGAAAGATACAAAAATGCCTACCAAAGCTCTAATGAATTTGATATCATGCTTTGATTATTGACTTTTTAGGTGTTTTCTCTTATAATTACGAGCTTTTGTCAAGGTAGCTCAGCTGGTTTAGAGCGCTGGTCTCATAAGCCGGAGGTCGGGAGTTCAAGTCTCCCTCTTGACACCAAATCTTCATTTTTTAATTATCTTCCCCTCAAATAACTTTAGAATTATTCGCTTTGTATCCAAAAAATATTAGCAATAATGTCAGACACACAAATAATACCAATGGTACATTCCAAGAATGTGCCAAATCATAGACAAAGCCAAGCAAAATAGGTCCAATAGCAGCTATTAAATACCCCAAAGACTGTGCCATACCAGACAATCTAGCTACCTTTTGAGGATGTGAAGCTTTTGTGGAGACAAACAAAAGAGCGATTCCGAACATCCCCCCCATGGGAAAAGCCAGAAAAATCGTTGCAATAACCATTGACCATAATCCATCACAAAAAAACAAAACACCAAAAGCAAATGCATACATCAAGCACAAAAAACCTGTCAAAAGATGTTTATGCTTATTTCTAATTCTAGCCACCATCATCGGAGCAAATAAAGCAACAGGCATCGAGCATATTTGATATAAAAGTGTCATATTTGAAGCAAAATGAATATCAAACCCTTTATCCATCAAAATAGAAGGAAACCAAGCAATGACACTATAAAAAACAAGTGATTGTGTTCCCATAAAAAATGTTATCCACCAACTTGTAGCATATTTATAAATAGGAACAGAGGCACTAGAGTGTGTTTTATTATTTTTATACCTTCTTCTGCCACCCAACTGTGGTATCCACAAAATAACTGCAATAAGTGCAACAATCGACCAAACCGCTAGAGTATTTTTCCATCCCAAATTAAGAGAAAGTGCTAATGGCACAGAGATTCCCGCTCCAATAGCTGCAGAGATGACCAAAACCAAAGAATAAATAGACATAATTTTTCCAAAAGTCTTAGGAAATCCTGATTTGATAATGCTAGGAAGCAAAACATTAGCAACTGCAATCCCTACCCCCATAATAGAAGTCCCAACAAAAAGTCCCACTTCTCCAAAATACGATCGTATTATTTCTCCCAAAAATATCAATAACAACCCATAAAACATGGTAGTAATATATCGAAATCTCGCAACGATTGGAGAAAATATAGCAAAAGCCAAAAGAGGTAGAGTTGTAATAAACCCTGCAAGAGAGCTTGATAGATGGTACTGTTCTTTTATGAGTTCTATAATTGGACCTACGCCCGTGATAGGTCCTCGTAAATTCAAAGTAATCAAAATGATGCCCAATAAAATGAACAACTCTATCTGTTTTTTGCTATGCATTTATAACTCCAAAATTAAAAAATGAATTATTTTATCAGAATAGATTTAATTCTAAAGTTTATTTTCATAATCTCATATCGCTTTTATCAACAAATACTCCACATTTCTGACATTTTAAGAAATATAGGAATTTAAAAATCATATCGAAGTTCAATATAATAACTCCTACCTGGTGCTGGGATATAGCTCGCAGGAATAAATGAATCAGAACTAAGTGCTAAATGGTAGTCAAAATATTGCGTATTAAATAAGTTCTGCACCCCCGCATCAAATCTAAAATGCTTGAAAGAATAATTCAATCCTAAATTGTTCAAAATGTAAGCATCTACTTTTGAATAACTATTATCAACAGAAGGTCCGTAAAAGGCATTATTGAACATCACGCTCAAAAGTTGATTATCACTCTTGACAACATCAAAAGCAAGATTTAAGGTAAATTTATAATCCTGCACTAAAGGAATATGTTTGCCCTTATTGATACCTTTTAATATTTCATTATATATATAAGAAATAGATTCATTTAGATGAAAGCGATCGCTAAATAAGTCTTGATAAGCTACGATTTCAAGTCCTAGTCGTTGTGTTTGATCTAAGTTGTTGTATTGCCAATTTGATCCATGCTCAATTTGATTATAATAAATCTCATCTGAAGTAAGGGTATAATAAAGCGTTGCTTGAAGATAGCTAAAACTATATTCGTCCCTATAGCCTAACTCAAAAGTATCATAGTTTTCTGGCTTCAACCCATTATAGCTAAGTCCATTTTTGGGATCTGAATTCATCATTTGATTAGGAGAAGGCGTGATGAAGCCTCTTTCGTATTTTAAATACACATTTCCAGTATCAGAATATTTAAAATTTGGAGTGAGTTCTAGTGCATAATTATTTCGATTAGTATCCACCGTAAAGTGAGGCGAAGATCCACTTTTGATACTCTTGCTAAGAGGGCCACTTGCTTGTGTATTTTTATCATCATATAAGTCATAAAGACTATTTTCATATCTTGCTCCTCCACTCAGCTCAAACCAATTCGTAAATTCATATTTATCAAACACATAAATAGCATTTGCAATTTTACTAGCTTCCAGATCGGTTTGCCAAGCGTGATCTAAGGCAGTTGTTGGTGTAAAATCCATAGCTTTAGGTGCAGGTTTTGAAGCACTCATAGCAGCTACTATTTTATCAAGAACAAATTTGGGCATTTTAACTACGTAATGGTTGTTTGATTTTCTACTTGTATTTTGATAAAGAATATCATATCCCAATATCAAAGTATTTTTATTTGCACTATATTTGAGTTTCAGATTGCCTCCAGCTCCCTGATTAAAAAATCTACTCCCACTCTCATCAAATGGCACAGTAGAACCTCTTTGGGTTACACTGGTGATTTCATATGGGTAAGCAGTATTATTCATCTGATAAAATCCTAGCAAATCAAAGTCCCATTTATCAGATAATTTTGCTTTATAATTCAACGAGGTGTTCACAAAATTATTCTCAGAAGTGATTCTTCCTTTCCCTGCACTTCTTCTATTTGCTTTGAGTTCAGCAAGGCTGATGCCAGGTGATGTGTTTTGTTTGGAATAAGAATAGCCCACATTAACATCCAAAGATTGGTTCTGATTAAATGAATATAAAGCCTCGCCATTAAGGTAATAATTAAACAAACTATCGCCTATTCTATAGCCATTAGTATTAGCAACACTCGCATCTGCTTTTAAAAATAAATGTCCTATATTTTTACCTACAGAAAGATCAGCTCTACCAAAAAGACCATCACTCACCTCATAACTTCCACCTTTTAAATTAATATTGACAGAATCTTTTTTATTGGACTTAGTAACAATATTCACAACTCCGCCCCTAGTGCCATTTCCATAAACTACTGCCCCACCACCAGGAATAATTTCTATGGACTGCACATCTTCGAGATTGATTTCACTCAAAGGTGTAATACCATGACTTGAATCCAAAAGGTTAATAGGGACACGATTTACTAAAACCTTTACAGCTTGATTTGCACTCCCTCCTTGTCCTCTCAAATCTATGTTACCTCCAAATCCATTGTTTGAAAAAGTAATCAAAGGAGACATCTTCAATGCATCATCTAAAGTCTGATAACCTTTATTTGTCAAAGTATTCTTATCTATTAGTACAACATTTCTTGCTTCATCTTTAAGAGCCATATCAAATCCAGTAGCTGAAGTGATAATCTTATTGAGTGTAGTACTAGATTCATTTTCTGCATTTAACCAAGTATAAAACAGCAAAACAACAAAGAGAATTTTATATATTTTCATCATTTATCCTTAATTTTAGTAATTGTTATCATTATATTTTATATAAACTTATAAATTGTTTAATAGAAACTTTTAATTAAATTAAATAATATATTTGATTTTTTATGCGATTTATTTGTATTAATATGATGAATAAATATAAATAGTAGTGAAAAATATTCACTTTTTTGAAATCAAACATAACCTTAAGAAGATATTAAAAACCTAATCACAATTGACATGGTCTAATACAATATATCAACTCTAGCATTAAAGAATAATAGGCTAGAAACAAATAATTTAATAACTGAAATAAGGCTTTATTTATATTCATATTTGTATTTATATATAATTATTGATCGCATCAAATAAAATGTTGTCACCATTTTATTGTTTCGTTCTAAAAATCTTGTGAGATTTCGATAGAATATTTTTAGAATAAATAAATCTTTCAGTGCATTTTTTGTACAATCGGACATAAATTCTATCCATAAGGATTCTGATGGACTACAAAGACACCCTTATACTCCCGCAAACAGATTTTCCAATGAGAGGAAATCTACCTGTTAATGAGCCCTTGCGATATAAAAAATGGCAAGAAAACCAAGTCTATAACACAAAAATGAAAAAAAATCGCTCTAAAGCAAAAGAGAGTAACCAAAACTTCAATCTTCATGATGGCCCTCCTTATGCAAATGGACATCTGCATATCGGACATGCTCTAAATAAAATTCTAAAAGATATCATCATAAAATATCATTATTTTCAAGGGTATAGTGTTCGCTATACACCCGGATGGGATTGTCATGGACTTCCTATCGAACAGCAGGTAGAAAAAAAAATCGGTAAAGAAAAAAAAGATACTCTCCCTAAACAAAAGATTCGAGAACTTTGCAGAGCACACGCTAGTGAGTTTATTGCTATACAAAGTCAAGAGTTTCAACAACTAGGAATTTTAGGAGATTTTGAAAACCCTTATAAAACGATGGATTTTAGGTTTGAGAGCGATATTTACAAAGTCTTATGCGAAGTGGCTAAAAATGGATTACTTTGCGAACGCAGTAAGCCCATCTATTGGAGTTGGGCTTGTGAAACTGCACTTGCGGATGCAGAGGTAGAGTATAAAGACAAGGAATCTGATTCTGTTTTCGTAGCTTTTAGTCTTAAAGATGATGCATTAAGGGCTTTGGGGATAGATAATGCCTCTATTGTGATTTGGACAACAACCCCTTGGACGCTTCCTGCTAATGCCGGGATTGCATTAAAACCAGGGGAGAGTTATGTTTTAACCAAAAAAGGCTATATCGTTGCCAAAGAACTTCACAACAAGCTCTATAAAAATCAAATCATAGATGAAGAAATATCAAAAGAATTCCTCGCTGATACTCTTGAAGGGCTTAAAGCTATCAATCCTCTAAATGGAAGGGATTCTCTGATTATATTAGGCGATCATGTGAGCATGAATGATGGAACTGGAGCTGTTCATAATGCTCCTGCACACGGCGAAGATGACTATCATGTAGGATTAAAATACAATCTACCTATCATTATGGCTGTAGATGACAAAGGTTGCTTTAATGAAGTCATACTCAAGGAAAAAATTCTTCCTGAAGAATTTGTCGGTATACATATCTTTAAAGCACAAGAGAAGATCATTAAAATGCTAGGAAATGCTCTTTTAAAACATAGCAAAATCACTCACTCCTATCCACATTGTTGGCGATCTCACGAACCTGTTATTTATAGGGCAACAACTCAATGGTTCATCTCAATGGACAAGCCCTTTAAAGATGGAAAAACACTGCGAGAAGTGGCTTTAGAAGCGATTGATGAGACCAAATTTTATCCACAAAGCGGAAAAAATAGAATCAGGACAATGGTGCAAAATCGCCCAGATTGGTGCATTTCCAGACAGAGGGATTGGGGAGTACCTATCGCATTTTTTAGAGATAAGAAAAGCGGTGAAGTTATCTTTGATACAGAAGTTTTGGAACATTTAAGTGATATTTTTGAAAAAGAAGGTTGTGATGCTTGGTGGAGCAAGGAAATAAAAGAACTGTTGCCAACTTCTTGGGCACATAGGGCTGATAATCTTGAAAAAGGGAAACATATCTTAGATGTATGGTTTGATAGTGGTAGCACTTGGAGTGCTGTACTCAAAAATACAAAAAATAATCCCAAATATGATGCGGGAGATTATCCTGCTGATGTTTATTTGGAGGGAAGTGATCAGCATAGAGGCTGGTTTCAAAGCTCACTTCTTTTAAGCTGTGCACTCAATGGAAAAGCTCCTTTTAAATCTGTCGTGACACATGGATTTACAGTGGATGAAAATGGCGAAAAAATGAGTAAATCTAAGGGCAATGTAATCGGCCTAGACTCAATCCTCAAAGAGTATGGAAGTGATATTTTGAGGCTTTGGGTGGCGATGAATGACTATCAAAGCGATCTCACTGTATCGGTGAATTTTTTCAAACAAATCGCTGAACAATACCGAAAAATACGAAATACCATTAGATTCCTACTCGCAAATATAGATGGGCTTGAATCACTTGTAGAATATAATAATCTTGGCGAAATTGATCGCTGGATAGTTAAGAAAGCTGATGAAATATTTTCCCAAGTTCAAGCTTCTTTTGATGAATATGAGTTTGTAAAAGGCTTGAGTTTGTTGATGGGATTTTTGACCAATGAACTCAGTGGAATTTATTTAGATCTATGCAAAGATAGTCTATATTGCGATGCGAAGAACTCTCCTGAGCGTCAAGCTCATCAAAGTGCTATGACCATTATCACAAGAAACTTGCTTCATCTTTTAGCACCTATTTTGACCTATAGTGTTGATGAAGTTTTGGAATTTGCTCCAAAAGTTCTAAAAGGTGATATTAACGATGTCTTTGATTTAGAAAAACTCGATCTAAAAAAATCATTTAATTTAGAGCTTAAAACTGATTTTGAGGAACTTTTGAAAATCCGCGAAGGATTTGGAGAGGCTGTTGATGGACTTAAAAAAGATAAAATTATCAAATCATCCCTGGAACTTTGCATCCAAACAAAAAACAATGTGTTTAAAGAACTTGACAAATGGCTCATTATAAGCGAAGTGAAAAATGAGGATAAAAAAGATGAACCACTCAAAAGTTTTAAAATATCTAATAATGGAATTGAAAAAACATTTTTGATATTCAAAACCTCAAAACACAAATGCCCAAGATGTTGGAGATATCTCTGCAAAAGTGAAGAAGAACTTTGTGTAAGATGCCAAGAGGTATGTAAAGGTGCAGTATAGATTTGGAGCATTAGGAGTATATGATGGGATTTGAAGTTTTTGGATTGAGAGTTTTTGATTTAAGCCAACCTTTTGGCTATGTTGAAGCGTTTAGCACAATCATTGTAGTCTGTGTGTTAGCTTATATCGGATTTTGTATTCTAAAATTTAAGGCCAAAAAATAAAAAACTACTGGCCAAATAAAGTTCTCACAAGAAATAACTTATTAAATCCCACTTTTAATATCTATATACCCTCTAAACTTTATGAATACAAATCATAAACCTAAAAATACCAAGATTTATATTTTTTACCATTGCTATATTGCACATTTACA
Source organism: Helicobacter cappadocius (assembly GCF_030688855.1). Taxonomy (GTDB): domain Bacteria; phylum Campylobacterota; class Campylobacteria; order Campylobacterales; family Helicobacteraceae; genus Helicobacter_J; species Helicobacter_J cappadocius. The sequence continues at coordinate 50,964 of NZ_JAUYZK010000006.1, forward strand.
ACAATATAGATTTAAAATTTTTTAAAAGAAATAGCATTTGAATGAGTGTTACCAAAATACCGATATTAAGATTTTCTAGGTATGATTTTTTAAATGATTACATTGAAGGGTTTTTGTGAAATTTTTGAATCCCATTTCTGCTAGGCTATAAAGTGAAAAAAATATCCGTTTATGCTTTGGTAGTTATACTCGCTTTTATTGTGCTTTTTCTAGGTGCTAGTGATATAGCATGGAATCATGTGTGGGGCAATATTTATCAACATATTTTTTATGGCGTACCATTAAACTCTGATGGGGTGATAGTGTATGAAATACGATTACCTAGAGTGATTTTGGCTATCATTGTTGGTGCAATTTTATCGGGTTCTGGAGCCATAATGCAAAGTATGTTCAAAAACCCCTTAATTGATCCTTTTTTACTTGGAATATCTTCTGGAGCAGCTTTTGGATGCGCGTTATCTATTGGACTGTTTGAAAATCTACCACTTGGGATTTTAGCATTTGCTGGAGCGTTAGGGACTTCTTTGCTTGTGATTTTTATTGGGAAATTTGCAGGAGGTTCTAGTGTTTCTTTGGTCTTATCTGGGGTAATTCTTTCGGCATTTCTGAGTGCTCTAAGTGGAAGTATCAAATTTTTTGTCGATCCACAAAAAGCTCAAGCGATTGTTATTTGGCTTTTAGGAAGCCTTTCTCTTGCAAGTTGGGATAATGTAAAAATTGCCCTGCTTGGAGTGGTGATAGGGTTTGTACCTTTATTTTTACTTCGCTGGAAAATCAATATTTTAGGACTTGGAGATAGCGAATGTCTCTCACTGGGCATCTCACCTTATAAAATGCGCTTTATCTGTATTGTTTGTGTAAGCTTTGCTTGTGCTTTGGCAGTAAGCGTAAGTGGGACCATTGGATGGATTGGTCTTGTTGTGCCACATTTAGGACGTATACTTTTTGGATCAGATATGAGAAAATTATTACCCGGATCTCTAGCGCTAGGTGCCTTGTTACTTTTAGGAGCAGATACCATCGCTAGGACATTAACTTCATACGATCTACCAGTAGGAATAGTAACCGCTATCTTGGGGGCTCCCTTCTTTATATTTTTACTCAGTCAATTTTCAGCCAAATGGAATGGTCGATGAATGTTTTAACCATCAAAAATCTTAGCTTTAATTATCCAAAATTAAGCATTTTAAATGATATTTCTTTGATTTTAAAAGAAAAGAGTATCACGGCTGTTTTAGCACCAAATGGCACAGGAAAAACAACTTTATTTTACAATATTTTAGGAATACTTAAACCCACTAAAGGTCAGATTTATACGCAAGAGTGTGATATACTCGCTCTCAAACCAGAACTTAGAGCTAAATATATCTGCTATGTGCCTCAAGAATGGCAAAGTCCATTTAATTATAATGTTGTAGATGTTGTGATGATGGGTAGTACTCGAAAAATGCGGATATTTGGAACACCTCAATACCAAGATGAAAAAAAAGCCTTAGAATTAATGGAAGAAATGGGAATCATTCATCTAAAATTTCAAGGTATCAACGAGATAAGTGGGGGACAAAGACAAATGGTTCTTCTTGCTCGAGCACTCCTACAAGATGCTCCAATCTTGTTGCTTGATGAGCCTACCTCCCATCTTGATATTAAAAACCAAGCATTACTTTTTAGAGAGCTCAAAAAACAAGTTGATAAAAAAAATCTCTCGGTTTTGATAAATATTCACGATCCAAATCTAGTGAATATTTACGCTGATGAAGTCTATATGCTCAAAGATGGAAAAAATTTCCGCAATGGACAAGTTAATGAAGTGATGAATGCTAAAAATTTGAGTGAATTGTATGGGCTTGAAGTTAAAACAGGAATGATTGATTCTCGATCTTTTGTATATGTTTATTAATTGGTATTATTTTTGCTTGAACCTCAATAAGATTCTTATTAAGGATATAGAAATGATGCGTTCATTATACACTGCAACAACAGGGATGTTGGGGCAACAACTTCAGATTGATACCACTTCAAACAACATCGCCAATGTGAATACGAGTGGTTATAAGAAGCAGAGGGCAGAATTTAATGATTTATTTTATCAGGTATTACAATACGCAGGAACAGCCACAAGTGAAACAACACTTTCGCCTACCGGCATAGAAGTCGGTCTAGGGGTACGTCCAGGAGCTGTAAACAAGATGTTTTCTCAAGGTAGTCCTAAGGAAACAGAAAATAATCTAGATATTGCTATCACGGGCAAAGGATTTTTCCAAATTCAACTTCCAGATGGAACAACTGCTTATACAAGAAGTGGGAACTTCAAGCTCGATGATCAAGGAAATATAGTTACAAGCGAAGGTTATTTACTGCTTCCGCAAATTACCGTCCCCCAAGATGCAACTCAAATCAACATTGGAACAGATGGAACAGTAAGTGTAGTTCAGGGTAATCAAGGCTTGAGCAATGTATTAGGACAAATAGAAATAGCTAACTTTATTAATCCCGCAGGACTTCACGGACTAGGAGATAATCTTTATATGAATACAAGTGCTTCAGGAGATCCCATTGTGGGTGTAGGCGGTACAGACGGACTAGGTCAATTAAGACAAGGGTTTTTAGAACTTAGTAATGTCAAACTTGTAGAAGAAATGACCGATCTTATCACCGGACAACGTGCTTATGAAGCAAATTCTAAATCCATCCAAACAGCAGACTCAATGCTCCAAACAGTGAATAATCTCAAGCGATAATAAGCTACTACACTCAAACTAAACTCTCTTGAAACTAAGAAATTTCGATCACTATATAACTATAGTGATTTTTTCAAAAAATTGACTTTTAACCCATTCTTATCGGTAGTTATCTTTACCTCTCCTCCATTTTTAAGCCTACCAAATAAAATTTCATCGCTAAGTTTGCGTTTGATTTCATTTTCAATAATTCTACGAATTTCCCTAGCCCCTAGTGAATTATCTAAACTTCTTGAAGCAATATTACTCAAGCCTTTAGCATCAATACTCACGGAAATATTCTTTTCTTTTAGTGATATGCTAATATCTTGAATATATTTATTAGCAATCTTTTCAAATTCTTTTTTGCCCAATGTAGCAAAATCAATCACGGCATCAAGCCTACTTCTAAACTCTGGACTAAAAATATCCTTCAAAGCCTTTTGATGTTTGCTACTCTCGACTTTATTAAACCCTAATATATTTGCTTCCTTGCTCCCTGCATTAGAGGTCATAATCAAAATAACATTTTTAAAATCAGCTTTATTGCCACTATTATCAGTAAGTGTAGCATTATCCATTACTTGCAAAAGAATATTATAAATATCGCTATGAGCTTTTTCAATCTCATCAAGCAATAAAACACAATGAGGATGTTTTTTAATAGCATCAATAAGCAGACCCCCTTGTTCAAACCCTACATATCCAGCAGGCGATCCAATAAGCTTAGAAACGCTGTGAGATTCCATATATTCGCTCATGTCGAACTTTTCAAAGTGAAGCCCAAGAACTTTTGACAATTCTTTGCTAAGCTCTGTTTTTCCCACTCCGCTGGGACCTACAAACAAAAAACTCCCAATGGGTCGATGTACCTCTCCAAGACCTGCTTTGTTCATCTTGATAGCATCAACAAGAACATCAATAGCTTTATCTTGGGCATAAATTCTAGTTTTTAATTTTTGAGCTAGTTTTTTTAACAATCCTCTTTCATCGCTACCGATCTGAGATTTTGGAATATTGACACTTTTTGAAATAATATTCTCGATGTCTTCTTTAGTGATGAGTTTAGGCTTTTTACCCATATGAGCATGAATTTTATAATTAGCTCCGACCTCATCCATCAGATCAATGGCCTTATCTGGAAGATATTTTTCACTAATATAACGATCAGATAAATCTACACATGCCTTCAATGCTTCAGGGGTATAGCTAATATGGTGGTATTTTTCATAAATAGGTGCTAATTCTTTGATAATAGCATAAGAATCAGTAAGGCTAGGCTCATTCACTTCGATCTTTGTAAAACGTCTTGAAAGTGCCTTGTCTTTATCAAAATGAGTTTTGTACTCACTGTAAGTGGTAGCTCCAATACATCGCAATAATCCATTAGCTAAAGCTGGTTTGAGCAAATTAGAAGCGTCCAAAGAACCTCCGGAAGTAGATCCCGCACCTACAATTGTATGAATCTCATCAATAAACAAAACAGCATCTGGAATCTGTGAAATTTCATTCAATATACCCTTAAGACGCTTTTCAAAATCACCTCTGTACTTACTTCCTGCGACCATATCTCCAATATCAAGTGCAAATATCTGGGCACTATGCAAAGCCTTAGGGGCTCTTTTATGTGCAATCTCTAATGCAATCCCTTCAGCAATAGCAGTTTTACCAACACCAGGCTCACCAATTAAAATAGGGTTATTTTTCTTGCGGCGACATAGAATTTCGCTTACCCTCTCTATTTCTTGTCCTCTTCCAATAACTGGATCTATTTTCCCTTCTTTGGCAAGTTGAACAAGATTTTTGCTATATTTTTTCAGATAGCTATCGGCATTTTGTTGAATATCTTGATATTTTTCTTCATTAGCAATCATCTCTAAAATATCCAATCGGGTAATACCTTGTGCATTCAAAAGTTTTGCACTATAGCTTTCCTCTTCTTGAAGAATAAAAACCAATAAATCCGCAATTTCTAAAATCTTTTGATTAGAATTTGCAGCATGTTCAATCATAGAACTAAAAACTCTATCAAGAGCTGGCGTTTGGGTTGGCAAAGACACTTCTTGAGCCTGCGATATAGGGATATGATTGGCAAGATAAATACGAATGAGTTTTTCCATCTGTGAAGTATTTGCACCAAAAGCTTTTAGCAACTCTTCGCCTTTTGCATTGTGCAATATGGCTAAAAATATATGCTCTATGGTGAGCATCTCGTGTTTCATTTCCCTAGCATTTTCAACAGCTGTATTGATAGTTTGGGTGAGATTGGGGCTGATAAGATGGTTCAAATTTTTCTCCTAATTTAAATCTTGCATAATAACTCTAAGAGGAAAACCATTTTTTTTAGCTTGCATCCTAGCTTGTTTTGTCTTGAATTCTGCAACATCATAAGGATATACTCCACACACAGCACTTCCATTGCGATGCACACTAAGCATAATCTCCGTAGATTCATTATAGGTTTTTCCAAAAATTTGCATCAAAATTTTTATCACAAATTCCATTGTTGTGTAATCATCATTGAGTAAAATTACTTTAGACATTTTAGGTTCTTGAAGCAAAAGATCAGTTTCAACTTGTGTGCTATTTTGAGGCATTAAATTCCCTAAAAATTATTTTGGTTTGAGTATAATTTTACCAAATTTTATTAATTTAAAGGCACTTTTTGAAAAGCTTATTTATCACAGCAACAAACACGAATATTGGTAAAACTTACAGCACACATCTTCTAGCAGATTATATGAACTCCCAGGGGATCAAAACCATCATTGCTAAGCCCATTGAAACAGGTGATAATGGGAATGAAATACTAGATTGCCAAAGACACTCCCAATATAATCTTAAAATCGATCAAAGTCTATCTATAGAGGATATAAATTTTTATCGTTACAAACTACCTGCCTCACCTTTTGTGGCAAAAAAATATGAAAATATTTCTACAGAAATTGATTTTGATATGATTTATCAAAAGCTCTCTAACTTGGAATCAAAATGTGATGTGTTACTAATAGAGGGTGCAGGTGGATTAATGGTGCCTATTAATGAAGAATATAATATGTTAGATCTGGCTAGATTTTTGAAGGCTTCCATGTGTCTAATAAGCTCTGATAAGCTAGGAATGATTAATGATCTGGTATTGAACATAGAATTTTTAAAATCCAAAAATATTCCCTGTATTTATGCCATCAACCTCATCAACGAGGAGAATTATAATACTATCAGCAAACCATATATTGAATATTTAAACACAAAACTTCCAAATCCTATTTATATACTGCAAAAAGATATTTCTAAAATCACTCATGATTTTTTGTCTTTTAGCTAAATTTTATTTTTTTATTATACGATAATGCTCGAAAAACTAGGACAAAGGAACTAAAATGACTCAAGCTGTTGGCAAAAAATATCGCAATATTGATGTTTATCTTGCTTCACAAGAAAGACTTGATGTTATATTTGCAAACTTTAAACGCATTATCTTGAGTTTTTCAGGTGGAAAAGACAGTGGTGTGATGCTTAATTTGGTGCTAGATTATATGAAAACTCATAAAATCCGCAAGAAAATAATTCTATTTATTGTAGATCTTGAAGCACAATACTCTTATACAATCGAATATATCAAAAAAATGATTAAAAATAACGAGAAATATTTGGAGGTTCATTGGTGTTGTTTACCACTAAATCTTAGGAATGCCACAAGTGTTTTTAATCCCTTTTGGACTTGCTGGGACAAGGACAATATGGATAAATGGGTAAGGGAATATCCTCAAGAAATGCACAATCCCAAAAGAAATTCTTATGTTTGGACGCTCGAAAATCACCCTTTTGATTTTTTTAGCTACAAAATGGAATTTGAAGAATTTACCAATGCCTTTGTACGTTTTCAAGCCAAAGAAAGTAAGAGTACTGTTTGCCTTGTAGGAATTCGAGCTGACGAAAGCTTTAATCGTTTTAGGACAATTGCCAATGCTGCCAAACGCACTTTTGAAGGCAAGAAATGGACCACCCAGATAGGTAAAGATTCTGAAAATGTATATAATGCCTACCCAATATATGACTGGACTACAGAGGATATTTGGGTCGCAAATTATAAATTCAAATGGGATTATAATGAACTTTATGATTTATTTTACAAAGCGGGGATGTCTTTGTCAGAAATGAGAATTTGCCAACCTTATGGCGATGATCAAAAAAATGGCTTAAACCTTTTTCGAGTAATCGAGCCTTATACTTGGGTAAGTGTCGTAAATCGAGTTAGTGGTGCGAATTTTGGCAATATTTATTGCAAAGACAAGATAATGGGGTATTATGATGTAAAGCTCCCTGAAGGGCATACTTGGAAGAGTTACACAAAAATGCTCTTAGCAACACTACCTGTAGAACTTAGGAATCATTATGTGGAAAAATTTATAAAATTTATCAGATACTGGAACAAAAAAGGTTGCTATATAAGCGAAGAAGGAAGAAAGGTTGAAGGGGTAAAACCTCTTAATAGGTTAAGCAATAAAGGCAAGGAGCTCTTTGTATTTACAAAAATCCCAGATACTGCTCCTAGAAAAATAGAAGCGAACAAAGAAGTCCCCTCATGGAGACGAATGGCAGTTTGTATCATAAAAAATGATGTACTTTGCAAGGGATTGAGTTTTGCACAAACAAAAGAGCAAAGAAATAAAATTGCCAAGATAATGGAAAAATACAAAGATTTCTAGTTAAAGGACTCCTATGAAAACTAAAGAAAAAGATAATTTTAAGTCTCCTGTGTATAATGTAATATCTGTTCCATTTGAAAAGATACGATCAAATACCTACAATCCCAATCATATTGCCACCCCAGAAATGGAACTTTTATACCAATCTATTTTAAATGATGGCTACACGATGCCTATTGTGTGTTACTATATAAGCGATGAAGATATATATGAGATTGTTGATGGCTTTCACCGGTATATCACAATGCGAGAACATAGAGATATATATGAACGAGAAAATGGATTTTTACCAGTTGTTGTGATAAACAAAGATATTTCTCATCGTATGGCTTCTACAATTCGCCATAATCGTGCTAGAGGAAGCCACTCCGTAGAATTGATGCAAAACATAGTAGCTGAACTTGTAGAGTGTGGCAAAAGTGATGAATGGATTATGCGAAATATTGGTATGGACCCCGATGAATTGCTTCGTTTAAAGCAAGTTACTGGATTAGCATCTTTGTTTGCAGGAAAGGATTTTAGCAAAAGCTGGAATGCTTAAAAGCCTATATTGCCAAACTCTCCTTATTGATAATATACCTATAAATCCATTAAAAAATAAACCGTACGGATTTTATTTTATACCGTAGGTTTGCCTCTATCTAATATACACAATATTTTTTTCTAATTCCTATAGCCATTCTTATAAAAATAACCATTATTTTTCCATCTATTCCCTTATTTATTCTTTCTATATCCATTATTGAAAAAATATATCTTTATATAATTTTTATTAAATATTATTTATTATTCCTAGATACTTTCAAGGGTGGCAATTCTTCGCTTAAATGGCAATTTTATTCTGAGTTTGTCTTATCCAAAGTATTTATCTTAATAAATTTTTAAGGAGTAATTATGACTATATCATCTCGCATCATTGCTATGATTTTACTAGCACTTTTTGTCCTCTCGAGTATTATTATTTATTCCTCATTTTCTATGGCAAAAAATTTAGAGGGATTTTTTGCCATGAAGGTGAGAGATGGAAAGATACAAGAGAGAAAACAACAGCTCAAAGATACTTTTGAACTGCTCACTTTAATCCAATCTGTAATGAAAGATTCATATGCAGAAGATGGAAGATTAAAAAAAGTCAATAGTGATATTTTAAAATTCCTGCAAAAGGTTCAAGATGGCGAGAATGGTCTAAATGTAATGGTTGTTACAGAAGATGGAAGATTAGTCTTTAATCCAATTTCTCCAGAATTAGTTGGGAAAAACGTATTAAATCTAAAATCTGCTGACAATATTTTTATTGCTAGAGAATTTATCAAAATCGCCAAAAATGGTGGAGGATATATTGAATATAAAATGCCTAGAGAACATGGAAGCATCCCTGAAAGCAAAATTGCGTATGTAAAACAGGATAAAGCCGACAATATAGTTGCAATTACAACTTATTTTAGCGACATTCAAAGAGATGCGGAAATCATTAAAAATAATGTCGCCCAGAGAACCAAAAACAACTTTATAAACTTCTTTTTGGTTGCAGTTGTAGTTGTATTGGTAATTTTGGTGGTTTCATTTTTTTATATTCGACTTAACCTTGTGCGTCCTATCAGAGATCTTATCACACGTGCAAAAAATCTCTCCAGCGGAGATGGTGATCTTAGTAGAAAACTAGAGATAAAAGGAAGGGATGAAATCGCACAAGCTAGTAGTGCTATCAACAGCTTTATAGAAAAAGTTAGGGTGCTAATTGTGGATGCCAAGCAACTTTCTTCAGAAAATTCTTCGGTGGCACACGAACTTAGCTCAACATCATTAAGCACAGGAAAAAGAGTAGAAGATTCTACAGCTATCGTAAGTGAAGTAACACACAAAAGTCAAAAAATTGAATCTGAAACTCTCTCTTGCATTGAGATCGCCCAAGAAGGCAAAGAAGACTTACAAAAAGCCAAAATTTATGTGGAAGATACAAATGAATCTATCCGTATCTTAAGCAATCAAATCATAGTTTCTGCAAAGACTGAAGCAGAGTTATCCATAAAAATTGAACGTTTGAGCCAAAATGCTGAAGATATTAAATCTATCTTATACATTATCGATGAAATTGCCGAACAAACCAATCTTTTAGCACTTAACGCTGCTATTGAAGCTGCTAGGGCTGGAGAACATGGTAGAGGGTTTGCTGTAGTTGCTGATGAAGTAAGAAAACTTGCAGAAAGAACCCAAAAAAGCTTGAGTGAAATTAATTCCACCATCAGTGTGATTGTTCAAGAAATTTCAGATGTAAGTACAGAAATGCATCTAAACTCCAAAAAAATCCAAGAATTAACCTCCGTATCAAGTAGCGTTCAAGAAAAGATTTCGCACATGGACGATGTAATGACCAAAGCATTAACGACAACTGATAAAACTCTAAACAATTATGTAGAAACAGGTAAAAATATCAAAGAAATCATAAAAGGTATTTCAAATATCAATGGTATATCTACTGAAAATGCTCGAAGCGTTGAAGAAATTGCGAGCGTATCTGAACATCTAAACAAAATGACAGAAATGCTCAATAAAAAACTTTCAGAATTCAAGACTTGAAAAATAGGGGATAACTTATGAAAATAAAATTTTTTGTTTGTTTATTCTGTTTGGGAGTGTCGATTTGTTGTGCACATTTTATCTATGAGTATTATAAACTTCATAAAGCCTTTGAAAAATATTTTACTAAAGATAATTGTTCTTTGGTGATGGATAAATATTATTATATTAATTGCTATAGCTTTGAGCACAAAGGCCCAAAGGCTATAGCCTACGAGCTTGAAGAATCTATACTTAATCTTCGAGAAACAAGCGAACGTTCTAAATATAGATACGATTTAGAAGTCCCTGCGGCTTATAGAACCTACAAGGAAAATTATATTGATAATAAATATGAAAAAGGTCATATTCTCTCAAGCAAATCGATGGCTTCTACCTCTCACTCACAAGATTCTACATTTTTGATGAGCAATATTGTCCCTCAAAATTATCAAGTCAATCAAGGTTTATGGGAAAAAGCTGCTCAAAGGGAGAGAAGGGTTGCAAAACTTCAAGGAAGTGCTCATATTCTAAATATCATTTTATATCCAAAAGAGCCATCAGAAATACAATACATCAAAAACCGCATCGCGATACCTAAATACTTTATAAAAATTATAAAAACTACAAACACTGAAGAATGTTATGCAATACCCAATGAAAATTTACAAAATCAAGATCTGCAATTTTACAAAGTGGATTGCAAGTGGTTTATTTAATGATATCTTTACCATTTATATACAATGTCTTAACCTTTTGAGAATGCAAGAGAAACTGCAATGGCGACTGGGAGCTTTTATCTATCTGCGGACATTGAAAAACAGAAATATCAGCAAGTTTTCCCATCTGCAGTGTCCCGCATTCTAATCCCAAAGCCCTAGCTGGGTATAAGGTTGATCCTAGTATTAAAATTTTGCTCAACTCATCTATATCGACTGAAAAATAACCAAATAATGCACTTCTAAGTTCATCAAGCATATTCAAATTATTATTAGAACTTTTGCCATCAGTAGCAAAGATAGGATGAAGATTACGGGAAGCTAGAAGAGAAAAGTCAATATAAGCATTATTCAAAAGACGATTTGATCTTGGGCAAGAGATGATATGACCATTTTTGGATATAAAATCAAGATCAGAACCACTGGCAAAAAGGCAATGCACAAACAGGGTATCTAGCCCTTCAAACATCTCAAGAAATTCGGTTATATTATAGAGAGGTTTTGGTGATTTGATACCCAAAACTTCCTCATAAAAACTCTTGAACCATCCATTGGAAGATTCTAGCCATTCTCGTTCAAACTTAGATTCCAGAAAATGCACAGATGTTTTTACATTATCTGCTTTTGATATCTGTAAAACTTTTTTTGCCAACACCTTATGAACAGAATATGGCGAATGGATCGCAATAGCAGGAATAAACTTATTTGATTGTAGTTCTTTAGAGGCATTGTATCTATTTAAAAAATCGCTGTACAAAAAATCAATCGCTGAAGGTGTGCTACCAATAGCCTCATTAAAATATATCACTCTCAAAGGAGAATTTGCCAAAATCTGCATATCATTCCCATAGCTACTGATAGCTCCTACGCTTCCTACACCACTTTGGAGCTGCTCATCAACACCTAATTTGACACATTCTGAAATATTACTAAGCACATCCTCGCGTTTTTTCATAACACTGCCTAACCATCTATCAAAGCCTCCATATTCAAAGCTTGAAATATTATTACCAAACTCAAAATGGATATGTGCATTTACAAAACTTGGAAGAATAATTGCGTCTTCATAAAATAAGGCATTGGGGTATTTTTGTTTGAGATCTTTATATTTTCCAATTTCAATGATAAAATTTTGTTCATTTTGTGTATTAAATGCAACTCCGCCATCATCAATAATCGTAAAACCCTCATCACAAACAAAAACCTTACTTCCGCCAATAAGCCTAATTTCTTGATTCATTTTTCATCCTTGATTTGACTTAGTATGGTTATATCAAGCTTTTGAGGAGGAATCTGTATATTTTTTTTATCAAGGGCTATTTTTGTATTTTCTATAAGCTCACTGCGAATTCCAAAGACATTATCCTGTAATTTTGCCCATATTCTAATAGTAAAATTCAAAGAATTTTGTCCAAAGTCTGTAACCCCTATAAATGGTGCGATGCTCAAATCAACCTTGTCCATTTTGGCAATGACATCTTTGATGATATTGCGAATTTCCTCAATATCGTTATCATACTTTACGCCAAAAACCCATTCTATACGACGTTTATGGCTATCAGTACAATTAATAATATTAGCATTGACCACATTTCTATTGGGCAAAATGGCGAGTTTATCATCAGGCATTCTAATCATCGTATTAAAAAGATTTATCCCTTCAACATTCCCTGTTATAGAACCTAACTCAATAGTATCATTTTTTCTAAAAGGTCTTAAAACAATCAATATAATCCCCCCTGCAATTGAAGAAAGAGAATCTTTAAGAGCTAGAGCAATAGCAACCCCTGCAGTCCCAAGAACAGCTAGAATTGATCCTATTTGCACCCCAAGATTTGCCAATATGGTGACAATGGTAATGATAAGAATAGCTATAGAAGCAACCTGAGAGGTAAAATTACCCAAGATTTCATCTTTTTTGCTGATGACCTTTGCTATTTTTTTACGTGCAAAATGTGCTAGAAAAAGCCCTACGACAAAAATAAATCCCGCCTTTAAAAGAAGCAAAAAAAAGCTTTCTGTAAAGGGCAAAGCAATCTCCAAAAAATCTAAAAATCTATTCATAAATTTTTCCGCCAATAATGACTGAATCTATCTTTGAAGATAATGTTTGATTATAGTAAGGAGAAAAACTATCAGTAATCTGAGTATGTCCATGTAAATCTATGATCGCCAAATCCGCATCTTTTCCCAAACTAATCTCTCCTTTATTTAAACCTAAAAAATCAGATTGGTTTTTTGAACTCATCTTCACAAAAGAACTCATGTCCAAGACCCCTGTCTTAATAAGATAAGTATAAGCAAGAGGAAAATAATAGCTGATTGCATCGATTCCAAAACTTGCTAATTCAAATACTTGATCTTTTTTTGAATTAAAATCCGCACACTGAAGACTTGTGAGCATATCTATTTTATTATTTTTTAGTGCTTCTAAAAGCTTTTGTTTAGAATCATCATCTTTTAGTGGTGGATTGAGTTTAGCTCTAGTATTATATCTTTGGATAGCACTTTCATCCAGAATTAAATGATGAATAGAAGTTTGAACATTGATATTTGCATTTTTATTGTTCCTAAAATAATCAACAATTTCCAATCCTTCAGGCTCTGTTAGGGTACTGAATAAAAACTGCGTATTTGTATACCGTGCAACTTCAGAAATTTTTGCGATCTCCTTAGTCTGAGAAAGTGGAGAAATGCTTGGTAATCCTAATTTTGAGGCCAACTCGCCCTCATTGACAACACCATTAGCAATCTGTGAATCTTGAGCAAAACAAATAATTGGAATCTCCAACATATGTGCATATTGAGTGATTCTAAGCAAATTATTTCCATCAATAGAGCTATCAATATAAATCGCCCTGCCTCCTTGTGAATGAAGAATAGAAATATTGTTGAGCTTTTCCTCAGCATTAATTGGCTTGATGCTTGGAATAATATTAACCTCTATGGTGGATTGGATGCTTTTTATAAGCTCTATTATGGCTTCATTTTCACAGGCAGGAAAAGTATCAGGTAAAACAAGCATAGTCGCTACCCCGCCCTTGATAGCCTTTTTGGAGAGAGAAGTAAGAGTTTTTTGAGAAAGAGTCTTTGTCTTTGGATATACATTCAAATCAATAAGTGCTGGGATAATGATTTTTTCTGCACAATCAATCACTTCTTCTTGTATTTTTGCAGAAATTTGGGCATCAATCTCTACAATCTGACCTCCCTCTATACGAAGATCTGCTTTTTGATTGTGAGAAAAGTCACAAATAAAGCCATTTTTTAACAACATTATTTATCCTTAAAGTGCTTTTTGCTATTTTAACCAAACTCTATTTAAAAAATATCCCTAATTCCGCCCACAGCAATAAATCATTTTGAAGAATTCACAAAGTTTTTTAGATCACTAAGCTTTTTTTCCTCATTGGGAGATGTTGATGATGCACTATCATCAAAACTTTGAACTCTATTTTCACAAGATTGACCAACTAGTTTATCTTTATTTAAAAAACTTCCTTTAAGCAACGAAGAATTTTCACTCTTATCATCACAACTTTGGGCTTTGATATCTGTTGCGAAAACAAAAGAACTCATCAAAACCAAAAATAAAAATATAGCCTTCATTAGATACCTCCTAATTTTTGCATCAAAATTTCGCTAATATCTCTCATAGAACCGCTCAAAATAATGATACCAATAAAAATCAATAAAACACCTGATATGATTTCTATAGTTCGAGCATATTTTTTTATCTTATTTAAAATTCCTAGTGCCCTATTGAGCAATATTGCAACAAGTAAAAATGGAATTGCTAATCCGAGTGTATAAGCACTCATCAACCCTAAAGCATATCCTTCTTGTGTCCCCCCTAAAAATAATATACTTGAAAGTATGGGGCCTACACAAGGCGTCCATCCTAGTGCAAAACTTATTCCCAAAACAATCGGAGCAAGGAAGCCCAAAAATTTATTTTGAGTGGATTTGATTTCAAAATTCACCTTCTTGGTTTTATATAAAAATCCAATCCTGAAGATACCTAAAAAATGTAGTCCAAAAATAATAATAACCGCTCCAGAGATGTAATTAAGCCAATCTCCTGCTTGATGGATCAGTTTAGCTAAAGGAACTCCCAAAAGTATAAATGTAAGCCCAAAACCCAAAATAAACAAGATAGACTTAAAAATAACTCTCCATCTATTTGCTGATCCAGACTTAATATCCTCTAAAGAAACACCTGATATATAAGACATATAAGCAGGAATCAAAGGCAAAATACAAGGACTAACAAAAGTCAAAACTCCCGCAAAGAATGAAACACTAAGAGGGGCGGAATAAAAAAATTGTAGCAATAAATGATCAAACATAACAACCTCACTAATCTCTATTAATTTCCTATTAACTTTATGGATATTTTATAGAAAGAAAAAGTAAAACATAAAAAAATAAATATATAGCATTCATTGTTACATTGATCAACCTTCTTTGTTTTCTGTAAAGATTTATCTTAATAAACCTATACATATTTTAAATTTCAAATAGTTGTAAAATCCCTATATATTTCAATTACTCCAATAAAACTGAAATACTCTGTTATAATGTCAGAGCAAAAAGTCTGGTTGAGAGATTTTTGGCTTTTTGCAATCAAACTAATTCAAGAGAGCAAAAATGCCAAAAGAAAATTTAGACAATTCAGAAATCCAAAAAGAGGAGTTAAGCTTTGAACAACTTGGACTAAACCCTCAAGTGCTAAAAGGTATCCAAGAAGCTGGTTTTACAACTCCTAGCCCAATCCAAGCAGATGCTATTCCTGCTGTTTTACAAGGAAAAGATGTAATCGCACAAGCACAAACAGGTACTGGAAAAACAGCGGCTTTTGCACTACCTATCATCAATATGCTTACAAATGATAAAACCGTTGAGGCGCTCATCATTACTCCCACAAGAGAACTTGCGATGCAAATAAGCGATGAAGTTTTTAAGCTTGGTAAGTTCGCAAAAACTAGAACTATCTGCGTCTATGGAGGACAAAGCATCAAAAAACAAATTGAGTTTATGCAAAAAATGCCTCAAGTTATGATAGCCACTCCCGGAAGACTACTTGATCATCTTAAAAACAACCGATTTGAAAATTTTGTACCTAAAATTGTGGTTTTAGATGAAAGTGACGAAATGCTTGATATGGGGTTTTTAGATGATATTGAAGAGATTTTCAGCTACTTACCTAGTAACGCTCAAATTCTTCTTTTTTCAGCGACAATGCCCAATCAAATTCGCTTATTAGCTGACAAAATATTAGAAAATCCTATCAATATCAAAATAACCCCCACAAATATGACTAATGTAGATATTTCTCAAAGATTTTATGTTATCAATGAGGCAGAAAGAAATGATGCGATTACAAGACTTCTTGATACACAATCGCCCTCTAAAAGCATTATTTTCACACGAACAAAAAAAGAAGCTGACGAGTTAAATACTATTCTTAGCTCTAAAGGCTACCGATCCATAGCCCTGCACGGAGATATGGAACAAAGAGAAAGAAGAGAGGCTGTAAATGCATTTAAAGCAAATAAATCAGATATTCTTGTGGCTACAGATGTGGCAAGTAGAGGACTAGATATAAGTGATGTAAGCCATGTATTCAATTACCATATTCCCCTAAACCCAGAAAGCTATGTACATCGAATAGGCAGGACAGGAAGAGCGGGTAAAAAAGGTGTTGCTATAACACTTGTAACGCCTCTAGAATATAAAGAACTCAAAAGAATTCAAAATGATATTGGATCTAAACTTGAACTATATGAAATACCTACAATGAATTTAGATGGCGATAAAGTGCTTCAAAATATCCTAAAGGTAAAAGTAAGCGATGAAGTTTTGAACATTTATGAATCACTCAAAGATAAAACAGAGCTTTCTCAACTCTGTCTAAAACTCCTAGCGCTCCACCTAAAGGGAGGTAAAATAGGATTAAGCAAACAAGAGATTCAAAAAATCGAGGAACAAAAATCTAATCCAAAGACAACTAGAGGTAGAGATCGTTCAGGCTCTAGTGATAGAAATAAAAGATTTTCAAAACCTTCAGGAAATTCAAGAAGAGGGTCAGATTCAAGAGGATCAGGCTATGGTTCAAAACCTTCAGGAGGCTATGGAACTTCTAGCACTAGGAGCAGTTCGACTGGACAAGGTCGAGGGGATTACAAAGGAAATAAAAAAAGATAAAAGCTAAATTAAATTAGCTTTGATAGAATATTCATATCAAAATTCGGAGAAATCAGATGATAAAAGAAGCTAAATATATTTGGAAAGATGGAGAATTAGTCCCTTGGAAGGAAGCCACCATACACATTCTCTCTCACACTCTTCATTACGGAAATGCCGCTTTTGAAGGTGTGAGGGCGTATATGACCGAAAAAGGTTTGGCGATCTTTCGTCTTAATGATCACACCAAAAGACTATTAAATTCGACCAAAATCGTTGCAATTGATTGCCCTTATAGTGAAGATGAATTAAATCTTGCACAGATCGAATTGCTTAAATCAAATGACTTTCAAAACAATGTCTATATTCGCCCTTTGGTTTATTTGGGATATGGTGCGATGGGTGTAAGCCACAAACAAGCCCCTGTAAATGTAGCTATTGCCGCTTGGGAATGGGGTGCTTATTTGGGTGAAGATGGTATTATCAATGGCATCAAGGTCAAAACAAGTTCTTTTACAAGAAATTCCATCAAATCCACAATGGGAAAAGCGAAAATCGCCGCTAATTACCTCAACTCACAAATGGCAAAACACGAAGCACTAAACTGTGGATGCGAAGAAGCTTTGTTGCTTGATGATAGTGGTTTTATTGCCGAAGGAAGCGGGGAGTGCTTTTTTATTGTTAGGGATGGGGTTCTTATCACTCCTCCTTATGACAATTCGTTAGAATCTATCACTCAAGAAACCGTGATAGAAATTGCAAAAGATCTAAATATACCTGTAGTGCAAAGACGCATAACAAGAGATGAAGTATATATTGCCCAAGAAGCTTTTTTTACAGGAACTGCTGCTGAGATCACCCCTGTTAGAGAGCTTGATTTTAGAGTTATTGGATCTGGAAAAGCAGGGCATATCACTCAAAAACTTCAAAAAGAATTTTTTGATCTCGTAATGGGAAAAAACCAAAAATACACTCACTATCTAACTTATATTAAATAAACAAGGAGAAATATGCCTATTGATTTAAATGAACACCTAAAAAGAAAAAATGAGCAAAGAGGGAACGATAATAATTTTAAAAAAGAAAGCAAGGAAGACAAACCAAATTCAAGCAATTCTGGAGGCTTTAGACCTCCAAATATTCCTCAAAATTTTTTTACAAATAAAAAAATTACAGGTCTTATTGCAGTTATAATTATTGTTTTGATATTTCTGATAGCCAAACCCTTTGTTGTTATCAAATCAGGTGAAGTAGGTATCAAAGTTACTGCAGGGAAATATAACAATATTCCTCTGCAGCCTGGTATCCACTTTTTCTTACCCATTATTCAAGATGTAATTGTGGTAGATACAAGAGTTAGAACAATCAATTTCTCTCGCACAGAAGATATGGGAGTCGTGGGCAAGAATCAAGGAATTTTCAGAAATGATGCCATCAATGTAATGGATTCTAGGGGTTTGACAGTTTCTATTGAACTCACTGTCCAATACAGACTCAATCCTCAAACTGCTCCGCAAACTATTGCAACATATGGACTGAGTTGGGAACAAAAAATCATAAATCCTGTTGTACGAGATGTGGTTCGAGGTGTTGTAGGTCGCTATCCTGCTGAAGATCTGCCTACCAAACGCAATGAAATCGCTACACTTATAAGTGCAGATATCAGTAAAGAAATGGCAAAATTCCCAAATTCTCCTGTAGAGCTAAGCTCTGTACAACTTAGAGAGATTGTTTTGCCTCAAAATATCAAAGAACAGATTGAAAAGGTACAAATCGCCAGACAAGAATCAGAGCGAGTGCGATATGAAGTTGAACGTTCCAAGCAAGAAGCCGAAAAAGTCGCTGCTTTAGCAAAAGGTGAGGCACAAGCCAATCGCATAAAAGCACAAGGTGTGGCTGACGCAATTGTAATTGAAGCAAAGGCAAAATCTGAAGCCAACAAAAGCATCGGTCAAAGCTTGAACGATAAATTATTAAGGCTAAGAGAAATAGAAACTCAAAATAAATTTAACGAAGCACTCAAAACAAATAAAGACGCTCAAATATTTTTAATGCCCGGAGGAGCCGTGCCTAATATATGGGTGGATTCTAAAACAAAACAAAAAAGTGCAGTTACTGGCACAAAGTAAATGACTCAAGCTCAAATACAAGAAATAACTGCTAAATTGGATTGGGGAAAGTCTCCCCTTATTCCAGTGGTTGTTCAAAATTTTGAGGACAACAGTGTTTTGATGTTAGGTTTTATGAATCAAGATGCCCTAAGGTTGAGTTTTGAAACAGGTTTTTTACATTATTTTTCACGTACGAAAAATCGTATTTGGAAAAAAGGTGAGCAGAGTGGTCACACCCAAAAAATAATAGAAATCTTCTTAGATTGTGACAATGATACTCTCTTGGCAAAAGTAATTCAAAAAGGCGTGGTTTGTCACACAGGAACACAAAGTTGCTTTTTTAAAAAAATAGATATTCAAGATAGCTCTATAAGTAGCATCTATGAATCTCAAGATATAAACGAAAAATATAACTTTATAGATATTCTCTATCATACACTGCAAGATAAAAAAACTCAATCTCCACAAACTTCTTATACCGCTTCACTATACGCAAAAGGGGACAATGAAATTTGCAAAAAAATCATAGAAGAAGCTGGGGAACTAACTTTTGCACTTAAAGATAATGAAAAAAAACAGATTATCTATGAGTGTTCTGATCTTATTTATCATATTCTTGTAGCACTGAGCTATAAGAATATTGATCCTGATTTAATCATAACTGAACTCAAAAGACGATCTGGAATGAGCGGTATTGATGAAAAAAATAGCAGGAAACTCTAAATGCAGGAGATCAAAAAAAATCTAATAAATGTTTTTTATCATTTGGGCTACATAGAGATTGGAATCTTCTTGGCGATATTTGTTTTGTTCTTGCTTATTTTTATACTCACACTCTTTTCTTATCAAAAAAAAATACTATTTACTTTTCTATTTATTCTGTCTTTTTTTGTCCTTTTTTCGACGCCTTTTGTTATCCAAATTGCTATGGACAAAGGTTTTTATAAAACCTTAATTTCATACAACAAGGCCTCTCCGCTTCAATATGCAAATGCATTTTTAATAGATATGGATGTCAAAAATATCGGGAAAAAAGATATTTCTAAGTGTTTGGTAAGTGTAAATGTTTATCATCCAAGCAAAAATACCTTAGAAAAACTAAAAAACCTTATTCAACCAAAGGCAATTTTTAAACATATGATTTTTACAGCATTAAAAACAAATCAAACCAAAAACTTCGTAGTGATGATTGATAGGTACTATTACAGAAATTATCCTTATAAAATAAGCGTAAATTGCCATTAGAATTACCATTAATAGCCAATACTTGAAAGAAATAATGCTCCGCATTCACTTTTGAGAATAAAATCTTCGTTCGTGGAATAAATTAATCGATCTTTCATTAATTCTTTTTCCTCATTATTGAAACCACCTTCTGGACCCAAAAAAATGCCTCTTGAAAAATTCGGAATACTGTGATAAATATTTTTACCACCAAAATCAAATACACAGGCGTCTGGATAGAGTTCAAGTGCTTTGGAAGTGTTAAGAATAACCTCCAAATTCATAAAATCAGTCCTTCCGCATTGCTCACAAGAGTGGATAAGAATTTTATGCAGTCTTTCCAAGTTTATTTTTTCATTTTTCTGACTTCGTGCGGCATAAAAAAAGCTGATTTTCATAACTCCAAGCTGATTAAGATAAGGCAATGTTCTTTCGATATTTTTTCCCTCAATAATCGCCCAAATAAGATGTATCTTTTTCTTTGATGAATTTGGACTTTCTGAATGATTCACAAGCCTTAGATCTGCTTGTTTTTTTGAAATCTGAACATGTTCATAAGTATAAATATTTTCATCTCTAAGATTCCTCATTTGCAGATTTTCTTGAAATTTTGTGCGTCTGACTTGATAAATATGATTATAGAGCTCCCCTTGAATGCTTATGAAATCATTTCCAGCATCAGGATGATAGGTAAAACGCATCACTACCCTTACAAACTAACCAAATATCAGGAGAAGACAAAGAAGCAAATCTATAAAATAAAGTACTTTGCAAAATTTCAGATAAGCAATCATAAATTCTTCTTTTGTTTTGGCAATTTTTAACCGTTTAATCCGAACTATCTCCCCCACAAAAATCACAACCGTAGCAATCACCATCAAAATAACCTTGGCATTGAACATAAAATGTCCCATTGCCATCAAAAAAATCCCTGTAAAAAAAGCAACCGCTATCAAAAAAAAGATGATAGGCATCACAAACCAAATTTTTCTATTCACCCTAACATAGTCCCTCTGATTAAAAAGCGTATAAAGATTGATTATAAATGGAACAGGCATAAAATACATAAAAAAGCTATGAAAAAATACTGAGTCATTGAAGGCTTTAGCAATCGTATTTATTTCTTCCATAAAAACTCCTAATGTGTATTATTATAAAGCAATTCTAGCATTATTAACTTTATTTGAATATTATTTCTTACTTACAAAACTAAAGGATCAATCTCAAAATGCCTAAAGAAGCGGTGTTGCTATTAAATATGGGGGGTCCTAGCAGTCTTTATGAAGTGGAAGGGTTTTTGACTAATATGTTCTATGATCCCCACATTCTTTCAATAAGGAATAGTTTTTTTAGAAAAATGATAGCAAACTTTATCGTATCAAAAAGATCTGAAAAGTCTAAAAAAATATATTCTGCTATCGGTGGAAAATCTCCTATCACTGAGATTACTTTTTCCCTAACTCAAAAACTACAACAAATGGATGAAAGCAGACTATACACCTATGTAATGCGCTACACTCCTCCATATTCAAAAATGGTCTTAGAAGATCTAAAAAATAAAGGAATTAAATCACTCGTACTTATAAGTATGTATCCGCAATACTCTAAAACAACAACTCTTTCTTCAATCACAGATATTTATGATTCGCTCAAAGATTTGGATTATCATCCTGATATTAGGATTATTGATAGATTCTATGCAAACCCAGCATTTAGTCAAGCTGTTTTAGAAGACATTAAAAAATCCTTGAACGGAAAGGATAGTACTGAATTTACATTGATTCTCTCTGCTCATGGTATTCCAGAAAGTGTCGTGAAAAGAGGTGATGCCTACCAAAAAGAATGCGAAGAAAATTTTGAAATTATAAAAAACAAACTCCAAGAACAAGGTATTATTTTTAAAGATATTTTTCTTTCATACCAGTCAAAAGTTGGTCCTATGAAGTGGATCGGTCCTGATACTGACCAAATAATCCAAAAATGTAAAAAAAGCAAGATTATTATCTATCCTATTTCATTCACTATAGACAACTCTGAAACAAAATACGAACTCTCTATACAATACAAACAACTCGCCCAAGAAATTGGGATCAAAGATTATATTGTGTGTCCTTGTCTGAACGATTCAGATTTGTTTGCTAAAATGATTTTACAATACGCTCAACCAAACCGAAAGGATTGAAATGAAAAAAATATTTTTGATGGCAATAACTCTAGTAATTTTAGGTATGTTTTCCATATCTTTATCTGGCTGTAATAGTGATAATAAAGTCGATTCAAGCATTATTTCTGATGGAAGTAACACATCTTCAAAAGTCAGTCAAGAGAGCGAGAATCTGGATAAAAATAGCTATGCAGGACTTGAGGATGTGTTTGGCGATACAAAATTCATAACTCCAAATGGAAAATATATGATGATGGTATTTGGAGCTAATGGTTGCCCTTATTGCGAAGCTCTTAAAAAAGATATTAAAGACACACCTAGTTTGAAAAAGTATATCCAAGATAACTTCACTGCCTATTATATCAACATGAGCTACTCAAAAATACATGATTTTAAAGTCGGAACACCTAATGATCCAAAAGAAATTCAGGTCTCAACTGCACAACTCTCTCGGATGTATGATATAAGACCTACTCCAACAATTGTTTTTTCAGATACTGATGGCAAGACTATTTTAGAATTTCCTGGCTATATGCCTGAAAAACAATTTATGGCGATGCTTGAATTTATTGCTACTGGTGAATGGAAAAAAGCCAAAGATCAAAGACAAATCAATCAGCTACTGCAAGAATATGTTATGAAAAAATCTAATTCATAGGGGTTTTTATGAAAATATTCAAATTATTGTTTTGTTCGTTTTGGGTAGCAATCCCCCTATTAGCAATATATGCAATTGCTTGTGCTATTGCTACTTTTGTTGAGAATGACTATGGAACTGCTTTTGCAAAATCCGTAGTGTATGACACTTGGTGGTTTAATTTTATTCACGCTTATCTCTTTGTGGTACTTATAGGAACTTTAATTGTTTCAAAAGCTTGGAGTCGCAAAAAATACTCTAGTATTTTATTTCACTCTTCCTTGATTGTAATTATATTTGGTGCAGGGGTTACTAGATTTTTCGGCTTTGAAGGCACAATGCATATTCGGGAGGGACAATCAACCTCAATCATTAAAAGTGCTGATAGCTCTATAAACATCACAGCAGTTTCCTTAGATGGAAAAATACAAAAAGTATTTTTCAAAAATCCTATTTTTAGTCATTTTTCTTGTAAATCAGATGAAGTTTCAAAAGAACCCTTGCTAGGATATCCTAAAAAATCTGTGAAGATTTTTGGAAAACCTCTAGAACTCAAATTCATAGCTGCTTGTAAAACCACTCAGGATAAAAACAATAATACTTCATATTTGGTTGTTGAAGCTACTTATGATGGAGTTTCAAAAACCTATAACATTGTCGGAGGACCAGGAATACAAAGTGCTGATGTGCAACTCTCATTTGGAGATACTCTTATTTCGATGAACTGGGGAGTCAAAAATATACATTTACCTTTTGCACTCAAGCTAAATAAATTTGACCTAGAACGTTATCCAGGGTCTAATAGTCCTTCTTCATATGCCTCTGAAGTAGAAATATTAGACACGCAAGGAAACATAATTATGCCTTATAAAATCTATATGAACCATGTCCTTGACTATGATGGCTATCGATTTTTTCAATCCTCTTACGACATGGATGAAAAAGGAACTATTCTTTCTGTTAATAAAGATCCCGGAAAGCGTCCAACGTACATTGGCTATGGAATGCTAATATTAGGTGCTATTTGGATGCTCTTTGCTCGTGAAGGTCGGTTCAAAAAACTGGCTAAATTTTTGCAGAGTCAAAAAATCGCTGGTTTTGCACTAGTGATACTTTTAAGTATGGGCAGTGGATTGTATGCACAAGAAGGAAAAATAGACACTCACGGATCAGCAAACTCACAAACCCTTCCAAACAGCTCGAGCATAAACAGTTCAAATATGCAAAATGATCTGTTTTATAAGTTGCCAAAAGAACAAATTCTTCAAAGATTTAAAAATCTTAAAGAAAACTCTCTAGCACATACAAGAAAATTTTCCCAACTTCAACTTCAAGATTTTGGAGGCAGAATAAAACCTGTAGATACGGTAGCTATGGATATAGTCCATAAGATAACCAAATCAGATGGTTTTAAGGGACTTAGTAACGATCAAGTATTTTTAGGGATGATGCTCTATCCTGATGATTGGAGAGAAATCAAAATTATCTATACAAAAACTCCAAAAATTAGAGAGATATTAGGCACTCCTAGCAATGAGAAATACATTTCCTTTAATGATGTATTTGATTCTAACGGATACAAGTTGCAAAATTATGTCGAAGAAGCAAACCGTAAAAAACCTAACGAAAGAAGCACTTTTGATAATGACATTTTACAAGTAGATGAACGTGTAAATCTTGCTTTTATGGTCTTTACTGGACAAGTTTTAAAAATATTTCCTGATCAAAATTCTCACAAATGGTTAGCTCCTCTAGAAGCAATGGAACATTCCTCGCCTTCTGTCGCAAAAGAAATTCAAAGTATTCTAAATGACATCTATACAGGCTTTGATTTGGGGATTGAAAAAAATGAATGGAAAAATGCAGATATTGCTCTTGATAGACTTGCAAAGTACCAACAAGTTTATGGAAAAGATCTCTATCTTACTAAAACAAAAGTAGATTCAGAAATATTCTTAAACCATATGAATTTTTTCAATAAGCTGACTTTACCTTATATTATTTTAGGGGTTGTTCTTTTTATAGCTGTTCTTGTTAGTATTTTGCGTGATAAACCCATAAATATCTGGTTTGCTCGTGCTACATATACACTAATGCTTATATGCGTAGGCATTCATAGTATAGGACTTATTTTACGCTGGTATGTAAGCGGTCATTCGCCTTGGAGTAATGCTTATGAATCGATGCTCTATATTGCTTGGGCAGCAGGGATAGCTGGAGTGATATTTTTCAGAAAATCAAAACTTGCATTATCAGCAGCAAGTTTTCTAGCAGGAATTGCTCTTTTTGTTGCAAATTTAGGATTTATGGATCCTCAAATTGGAAATCTAGTACCTGTTCTAAAATCCTATTGGCTCAATATTCACGTTTCTATTATTACTGCAAGTTATGGATTTTTAGGGTTATGCTTTATTTTAGGTGTTATCACTTTGGTAATGTTTATTTTTAGGAATCCAAAGCATCCTAACTTAGACTCAACTATTTTATCTTTGAATGCTATTAATGAAATGAGTATGATACTTGGTTTATTGATGCTAACTGTAGGAAATTTCTTAGGAGGAATATGGGCTAATGAATCTTGGGGAAGATACTGGGGTTGGGATCCAAAAGAAACTTGGGCATTAATTTCCATTGGAGTTTATGCTATTATTTTGCACTTAAGATTTTTGAAATTTCGGTTTATGCCATATGTTTTTGCAACTTCTAGCGTGATTGGGTTTTATTCTATTTTGATGACTTATTTTGGTGTAAATTACTATCTATCTGGTATGCACAGCTATGCCGCTGGAGATCCTGTGCCTATTCCTGTATTCTTATATTATTTTATAGCCTTAACTATCATCTTGATTGTTCTAGCTTCTTTGAAAAGAAAGCTAGAGATGCCAAAAATTTAGTGAGGAAAAATAATTGAAAAAAATCATTTTTTTCATTCTGCTTATATTGATTGTATTGCTTATTTTTGGGTATGTTGTAGCATTTACCCAGATTGGCAACAATCTCTTAAAACCTTTTCTTCAATCAAAAATTAATCAATACTCTCCTATCTCTTTGGAACTGAAAGATTTTTCACTCAGACCTACTTATATTAAAATTTCTGCAATCCACAATCATTCTATGGATGTCAAATTAAAAGCCCACTTTTCTCTTTGGAATCAAAATTTTCAGGGCAATCTTCTTGCCAATGGAAAAATTTTTTTTGAATCTGAAATAAAAAATTTCAATATAAAATCAAACTTCAAGGGAAATATTCGGAATTTTATTATTAACGCATCTAGCAATATTGCAAACTCTAACAGTCATATTCAAGCAAAAATAGAATCCTTCAGACTTGAAGAACTTAAAGCTAAAATAATTGGATTAAAAATAGATGATCTCTTAAGTTTTCTAGAAAAATCTCCCTATGTTGGGGGAAATATAGATATCAATGCAGACCTCAAGGGAAACTGGCATACTGCAATGAGTGGAAAAATAAACGGCCAAATTCAAAAAGGCACAATAAACTCAGAATTAGCAAAAAAGAACCTTCACATTAATATTCCTAAAGATACTTTTTCACTAGACCTAAATGCAGATTTTGAAAATCAGACAATCAAAAATAATTTAAAATTTACTTCAAATTTTGGAAATATAAGCACAGATGGCGAAATACAAATTCCAACTTTTGAAATCAACAACCACTACAACATCTCTTTAGTAGATATAGCACCGCTAGGATTAATTCTATCTCAAAACATCAGAGGTGGTTTTAAATCTACAGGGATTTTAAAAGGTAATGAGAAAAATCTTCTTATTCAAGGATATACCGATATTGCAAATTCTGATAGCAAATACTCTTTTAACCTAAGTAAATTTATCCCTCAAAAATTTCAATTTGATGTCAAAAAAATCTCTGTTGATAAAATGCTATGGATGTTTTATAAACCACAATACATACGTGGTGTTGCAACTTTTATGGGGAATATGAGCAATTCTAGGAGCTTAAGCATTTCTGGGAGAGTAAAAGCAAATACTAACCCCAGTATCATCAAAAAATACACTCAGGTAAATATTCCTGATGTCTTTTTTACAGTGCAAACTGGGGCTATGATTACTGATGGGATAGGAAATTTTGATTTTAATGTAGAATCAGCACTTGGATATTTTAGGTTAAAAAATGGAGACATTGATTTCAATAATGCCTATGCAAATGGAAACTACGATCTGCTAGTGCGAGATTTGTCAAAACTAAAAGGACTTATAGGAAGAGACCTAAATGGAAAAATAGAGGCTGATGGAATTATAAAATACGACAAAGGCATCAGTGCTAAGTTTCAAACAACAAGTTTGGATGGAAAAATAAATGGAAGAATCAATCCAAAAAATCTGTACGCTAACTTTGATGGTGTAAATATAGATAAACTCTTTGATATGCTTAAGATCCCAGCTATATTAAATGGAGATATTCAAGGAGATCTGAACTATGATATCACATCTGAAAAGGGTAAAATTTCAACTTCCATTAAAGATGCCAAAATCACTCATCCACAAATAACTAATATTTTTAGAAAATATAGAGGCATTGATACAGATGTACAAGTTTTTGAAGGAGCAAATTTCTTCTCAAACATTGATAAAGGCAACCTTGATGCAAAATTAACGATGCAAAGCACTGATATAAATTTAGATTCACAATACCTAAAAATAGATATTATAAAGAATAAAATCTCTTCTAAATTCAAAATTTCATCTCATCAAGATTATATATATATGTTCATTGATGGAAACCTAAACGAACCTATAATACAACTAGACCCAAGTGAGCTCATTAAAAAAGCGACTATGAAGAACATCCAAAAAAATGCTGATAAAGCTATCAAAAAAATACTCCGTCCAGATAACCAAGAAAAAGTAAAAAAATTTCTTGATGATGTGAGGAAAAACTTTTAAATATCCCAATAGCTTTGGAAATCTAAAAGTTTCAAATTATTTTTTGTTTCTGCTTGCACATTCTGGGCATAGACCAATAAATACAGCTGATGCATCATGTAAAATATAGCCTGTCATCTTCGAACATTTATCTGAAACTTCAGAAACATCTACCTTAATATCTTCAAGTTTTCCGCACTTCTCACAAGCTACATGCAAATGATGATCATAGCTAAGCTCGTAACGTTGCTTTTGAGCTGGGGCTTTTATTTCGCGTAAAATATTCACCTCATACAATGCCGTGATATTTTTATACACCGTTGCAAGGGAGATGGAAGGATAATCCTTTTTGATGTTTTCATAAATATCATCCACTGCAATATGCCCATTTTTCTGAATTTCTCTCAAAATGGCTATCCTTTGGGGTGTAACTTTAAGATTTTTCTCTTTTAAACTCATTTCAAAGTCCATAATCATATCCTCGTTCAACTAAATCAAATTTTTAATTTAAATATGACGGATTGTATCAAAAAATTTTTAATGGATTTTTTAGATTTTTACAAGTTGTTTTCTTGTAAAATAATCCAAACAATCAAATTGCAATACACAAGGAGTTTTGAGTTGTTTGATACATTAAGTGAATCATTTAAAACTGCATTGAACAAAATACGTTTCAATGATGATGAAAAAGCTCTCACAAAAGCATTAGAAGAGCTGAAAAAATCTCTTTTAAAAAATGATGTTTACCATAAAGCCACCAAAGATTTATTGAAAAATATCGAGACACAGACCAAACAAGCTGGAATCGGTAAACAAAATTTCCTAAATGCTCTTCAAAATGCACTTGCACAAATCTTGGAATCTAATGGAAACTATGGCTTTAACTACTCCAATAAACCTCCAACTATCGTTCTTATGACAGGCTTACAAGGAAGCGGAAAAACAACCACCTCTGCCAAACTTGCAAATTATCTAAAAACACGAAATAAGAAAGTTTTGCTCGTAGCCTGTGATCTAGTCCGTTTGGCAGCAGTAGAACAACTAAAGCAATTAGCTTCACAAATTGAGGTTGATGTCTTTTATCTTGAAAACACATCCGCTTTAGAAGTAGCAAAAGCAGCTAGAGAAAAGGCAATTGCTGGGCAATATGATGTAATGATAGTAGATAGTGCTGGAAGATTGGCTATCGATGAAGAGCTCATGGATGAACTTAAATCAATCAAAACTACACTAGAACCCTATGAAACCTTTTATGTTGCAGATTCTTTAAGTGGTCAAGATGGGATAAGGAGTGCAGATACTTTTAATCAAAAAATAGGTATTACTGGAGTAATTTTGAGTAAATTTGATAGTGATACAAAAGGGGGTATCGCACTTTCTATTGCCTATCAACTAGGTATTCCGTTGCGTTTTATTGGAAATGGGGAAAAAATCCCCGATCTTGATGTTTTTATGCCCGATAGAATTATATCTAGACTTATGGGTGCTGGAGACATTGCCTCTTTAGCTGAAAAAACAGCCACTATATTAGATGAACAAGAAGCAAAAATTTTAAGTAAAAAAATCAAAAAAGGTCAATTCACATTCACTGATTTTCTAGCACAAATAGAAAACATCAAAAAACTAGGCTCAATGAGTTCCATTGTTTCTATGATTCCTGGTCTTGGAAATATGGCAGGAGCTCTAAAAAATGTAGATTTGGATAATTCTGGAGAAATTAAAAGGATCAAAGCTATGGTCAATTCAATGACCCCAAAAGAAAGAGATAATCCGGATTTACTTAATGGAAGTCGCAGAAAAAGAATAGCACTTGGAAGCGGACTAGAAGTCAGTGATATAAATCGCATCATCAAACAGTTTGACAACGCTGCTAAAATGGCTAAAAAACTCAGTTCCAAAGGTGGAATGCAAGATCTAATGAGTATGATGGGGCAAATGAAAGGAAAAATCAGGTAGTTTAAGAATTTTAATTTAAAATAGAGTTCTTTTTGGTTATAATTCAGGTTTTTTAAAAGTTGAAAGATAGGATATAGTCCGAAATCTTAAATTTAGAAGTATCAAAATATTACAAAGTCTTCAAGGAGAAACATATGGCAACAGTCATTAGATTAACAAGAATGGGAAGAAAGAAAAAACCATTTTATCGCGTTGTAGTTACAGATTCTAGAAAAAGAAGAGATGGTGGCTGGATTGAATCCATCGGCTTTTACAACCCACTAGAAGAACCTGCCGTAGTAAAAATCGACACTGATAGATTAAACTATTGGAAAAGCGTAGGTGCTAAAATGAGTGAAAGAGTAGCAAAACTATCCTCAAGCAAGTAAAAGATGGTAGAACAATTCTTAGAAAACTATGTAAAAAAAATAGTTCAACATCCTGATAAAGTGAGTATCTCTGTTGCCCCTACCATGGATGGGTGTAGAAGTATCGTTATTTATACTTCACCTCTTGATATTGGTCGAGTTATTGGTAAAGATGGGAAGATGATAAGTGCCTTGAAAACTTTCATATCTGGAGCAAAAGCAAAAGATGGTCTAACCTACAAAATAGTCGTTCAAGCTAATGATTCCAAAAAATGATTCATCTTTAGTCCAAGTAGGCAAATTAGGTAGAACGATTGGTCTTGATGGTGGATTAAAATTTATTTTAAACACTGACTTTCCTCAAAGCATTCAAAAGGGACTGAATCTGACTCTGGTATTTCCTGATAATTTTTCATCTTCTGATTCTTCTTATACAATCAAAAGCTTTAATCCAAACAAATCTGTTGTATTTTTTGAAGGTATTGATGAGATAACTCAAGCAAAAACACTCACGAATGCTATAGCATATGTAAGCATAGAAGATACCAAAAGGCTATGCAAACTAAATGAAAATGAATATTTTTGGTTTGAACTCATTGGTTATACGATCGATGAAAACAACGAAATATTAGGAAAAGTAGTAAATATTGAACGTATTGGAGCAATAGATTATCTCATTATAGAAACTTCAGAAAAACTTGTCTTAGAAAAATTGCCAAAAAAATTTTTGATACCCTATATAGAAGTATTTATAATACAAGTCTCAAGGGAAGAAAAAAGTATTTTTGTCAAAGGTGCAAAATCTATATTAGAAGCAAGTTAATGCAATTTACTTTTCTTACACTTTTTCCAAATCTCATCAATTTTTATTTTGAAGATTCTATCTTAAAAAATGCTGTCTCTAAAAACCTTATTAAAATCAATATTGTCAATATCAGAGATTATTCAAAAGACAAGTACAAAAAGGTCGATCATGCACAAATTGGAGGAGGAGCAGGACAAGTCCTCTCTCCTGATGTCATAGAACATGCCATAAGAGACTTAAAAAATCCTAAACACACTATTTTTTTATCTCCTGCAGGAAAACCCTTCAAACATAATGATTCTGTGAGATTAGCTAACAAAAGTCACATTGTGCTTGTTTGTGGTCGATATGAAGGGTTTGATGAGAGATCTATTGAAATGAATGCTGATGAAGTCTTTTGCATGGGAGATTTTGTGCTAACAGGTGGAGAACTACCGGCTTTATGTATCTGTGATAGCATTTCTAGACAGATACAAGGGGTGCTTGGAAATCCAAATTCACTTGTTGGAGAGAGTTTTCAATCCCATCTTTTAGAAGCACCCAATTTTTCCAGAGTGATGAATTTAAAAAAAGAATTTCAAAATTTTATTCCACCTTCAGAGTTTTCAAAGGGAAATCATAGTAAAATTGCCGACTTGAAAAATAATTTGGCAGTTTCAAAGACAAAGTACTTTAGGCCAGATTTATACCAAAAATGGAAAGCAACAAAAAGGGTGCAAAATGAAAAATAGATATATTGAAAGCTTTGAAAAAACTCAAATTGGCGACAAAAAAGTTCCAACATTCAAGGCAGGAGACACTGTAAAGCTAGGTATTAGAATAAAAGAAGGTGAAAAAAGTCGTATTCAATATTTTGAAGGTATTTGCATTTCTATTAGAGGAAATGGCGTAGATAGGACATTTACTGTTAGAAAAATGGGTGCAAACAATATTGGTGTGGAAAAAACCTTCCCTGCTTATAGCGAAAGTCTTGATACAATCGAGGTTCTAAGAATCGGTAGGGTCAGAAGAGCTAAGTTGTACTACCTAAGAGATAGAAAAGGAAAATCTGCTAGAATCAAAGAATTACGAAAATAAAAAACTTATTAAGAGAAGATGCAATCATCATTTTCTCTTAATTTTTCATTTTATCAGAATGAAAAACTCCCACCTAGCTTCAAATCTAAGTATCTTGGGATTTTGTAACCTTTGGCTTCTCCTATTTTTGTTCCTGTTTGTATAGAAATATCAAAAAGCCCTAGTATATTAATCCCTCCTGTCAATATCACCCCATCATCTTGTCTAATATCCTTCATAAGCCCTGCTCTTAAATCAACATATTTCAGATCAAATTTAACCCCGCCCCCAATCATCTGGCTTTGTTGTTTTTCATAGCTGAAATTCAACATATCATTGGGCAAAATATCTGCATCCAAAGCAAGTGTAAAATAACGTTCATTGTAAGCTATACCAATTCGATACTGAGGCTTTATCATAATATTTTCGGTAGAATATTTAAAAATTGGACTATTGACATTTTTTGCTACAATTCCAAGTGTAAGATAACGAAACTTCGGAAAATCAATTTCATACATCATCCCCAAATCAACCCCAAAGTTTGTAGAGGATTCATAGCTTCCTTTAGAAAAGGGGTTCTTAAAATTATCTTGGCTAAATGAGTTGCCTAGATAAATATTATCTACGGAAAATACACCATTCATCAACTTTAATGCAACTCCAAAGTTTAAATTAGAATTTTCCAGATATAGAGTTTTTGCATATGCAATCGGTATTTCAGAAAGAACAAAAGTAGAGGTCACAAGCTTATGCACATTCCCCTGCTGAAGTGCATAAACAAGAGAATGAGCCTGATAATCAGCTTGAGTAGTGGGCACTGAATCATAACCCCCCATTCCATTTGTTATAAGTTTGTGATAATTGGCACCATCTTGGACAATCAAATCCATACGATCAGGATCTGTTGCAACAGAAAGATTTGCATAAGCTGATCCAAAATACGCTAAGGATACAACACCAAATTCTTCCCTAATAACAGAAGATGAAAGTTGAAAAACAATTCCATTTTGACTGATGATGCTTAAATTATTATCAGTCAAGATATCCTTAAAAGATTCTAGGCTCTCAGGAGAAGATGCGATATTTCGAAAATCTACATTAGCGAGTTTATCTATATTCTTTTGCCTATACTGAACGCCAATGCTATACCCAAATTTTGTTTTATTATCAGCACTCAAGAGTGCGGGATTATAATATATCCCATAAGGAGAAGAGCTCAATGCCACTCCCGCTCCACCCATACCAGCAGAGACATTTCCCATTCCCCCAAACTCAAGTGCAGCAACATTTGAGAAAAATGTTCCTAAAGCACCTAAGAATATAAGGATCTTTTTCAATGAATACCTCTAATTGAGTATATATATTTCATAAAAACTCAAGGCTTTATCAAATTTATTTTGCAACCAAAACAGGAATAGGCGATGAGTTGATAAAACTATTTTGATGGGAGCTGAATATTCGATGCAACAATGATGACTCACTCGCACCAATTACCAACAAATCATATTGATCGGCAATCTCCAAAACAACATCAATAGGATTACCTGTTTTAAGAATCTTTTCACATTTTAAGCCTTCTTTTTCAAAGGTTTTTTCAAACTCATCAAGAATCTCATTTGATTTTTCTTTTTCGATATTTTCAATTGTTCCATAATCCACAATCCCACTTTCAGCATAGACCAAAACTTCAGGAGTTACATGCAAAAGAGTCAGAGCAACTTTATCCTGACTACCAAATATATTAATAATGGTTTTTATGGCTCTCCTGCATTCTTCTGTATCACTCACACCAAATAATAGTTTTACCATTTTGAACTCCTCTTATTCATTGATAATATCAAATATTGTATCAGAAAATTCCATAACATAAGGCAAAATTTTTATGTCCTCTTGTATCTGAGAAATCTTCTCTCCTATAATTGCAATACTGTCGCATTCATTAATCACACTAATAGCATTTGATCCATAATTTCCACCCTTATAAACTTCAAACTCTCCTTTAGTATATCTACCTAAAACCATATTTACTCTTCCATTTTTTAGCTTAATAGGGGCTTTTAACTTTGCAAAAATGGGTTTTGGATAGATTTTATTTGCTCCAGAGAGTTTTTGAATCGTTGGCAAAATAATAGTGTTGAGAAGAGTGATTGCACTAAGTGGGTTTCCAGGTAAAGAAAAAATCGTAGAATTTCCCAATACGGCTAACATAATAGCACGTCCAGGCTTGATATTTATTCCGTGATATTTGATTTGAGCACCAGAATTTTTCAGAGATTTTTCGAAAAAATCAGCCTCCCCAACGCTCACTCCACCACTAGTAATAACAATGTCGTATTTTTGAAACACTTCAATTTCTTTTTTTAAAACATCAAGATCATCCTTCAAAACACCTAAATATTCAGCCACATATCCATAAGCTCGTAATAAAGCTATGATAGAGACCGCATTGATATTATATATTTGATGTTCTTTTGCACTCTCCCCAGGTTCAATGATTTCATTTCCGCTAGAATACACGGCGATTTTAAGTCTCTTATAAACCTCCACATTTTTGACACCCTGAGAAGCTATGAGGCCAATAAGTCCATGAGTAAGTCTATCCCCCTTTTTTGCTATTAGATCTCCTATAGATTTTTCCTCACCTTTAAATCGAATATTTGCATTTGGTTTGAAATCTTTTACAACTCTTATATAACCATTATCCTTGAGTTCCACATCTTCAAAAGGAACAACTACTTCACTCCCCTTAGGTAGCATCCCCCCTGTCATCACTTTTATACATTCTCCATCTAAAATCTCTAAATCTCGTGCATCATCTCCAGCTAAAACCCTGCCATTAATTTTAATATTCTTTTTGATGTCTGAAATTTTCAGTGCATAGCCATCCATAGCAGAATTATCAAATGCTGGAAGAGATTTTTCACAGATAATATCTCTTGCCAAAATCTCTCCAAAAGCCTCATAAATACTTTTTTGTATAACTCCTAGCACTACAGCACGAATGGATGAATTGATTTCTTGTGCTTGTTTTAAAGAAATTGCATCCATATACTTCCTTTCAAAATAATTTTTTTAATGCTAAAAATGCCAAATTCAATTCATCTTTAAAGCGAATCATAATTGCAGGAATAATCAATATAATCACTACCAAAGCAATACCTATTTTTACAGGAAAACCAATTGCTAAAAGATTGAATTGTGGGTGAGTTTTCATGATCATGCCAAAAATAATATCACTCAAAAGCACTAACCCCAAAATAGGAAACGCCATTGCAAAACCGATTAGAAACATATCTGTGAATGCCTTTGTCAAATAAGATACAATATCATTACTCAATACAAACCCTCCTAGAGGAATACTTGAAAGAGTATGTGCGACAAACATTAACACAAAATGATGAAAATTAGCACTAAGTGCGATAACAATTGCCAAAAGAGAGATTGCTTGACCTACAATAGGTTTTTGAGATCCACTCATTGGATCATATGCACTTGCCATCGTAAGCCCCATCGAGAAACTAATAGAATCTCCTGCAAAACTAATCGCTCCAAATACAATCTGCAAAGCCAATGAAGCCACAAAGCCCAAAAGTATCTCCATCGCTCCAGCTATAAGAAAAGTATCTATAGTAAAATTAAATGCAGGATGTGGAAGAAGAGGAAAAAATAACACTGTCATAAAAAAAGTCAAAGCTCCGCGAACAGAGATCGGAACAAGCTGATTATCAAAGAATGGGAAAAAAGTAAAAACTCCTGCAAATCGCAACAATAGTAAAAGAAAATTTCCCACATTCCCATCAGTGAGAGTGCTTAGAAGTTCCATTATTCAAAATCCCTAAAAATAGACCCTATATCTACATCAGCAACAACATAACTAGAACATTTTTGAAAAATACTCTTTGCCCCATCACTAAGTTCAAGGCTTGATATACCATGAGAAATAGATATTTTTGCTTCCAAAAAGGCACTCAGATTGTCGCATATTTTCAAAAACTCTCCATAAACAGGGCTATACTCATCATAATTATAATTTTCCATTAAATCTTTTGCGTCTTTGGCAACTTTGGTAAAACACTCCACCTTATAACGATTACTAAACTCATTTTGGGTGAAATATACAATATCATCAGCAATATTATGAGGCACAATAGACAATATCTTACTCCTAACAGCTTCTTCTTCTATTTTTTTAATATGATCATCTAGCCCCATCACATTGCGCTTGATAGGTGAAATAATATCCCTTGTGAGTATCTCTGGAAGATCATGAAAAAGACCTCCTAAGAAATGGTTGATTCGCATTTGTTTGCAGGTTTTAATATCTAAACTGAGCAAATATGCACTGATTGCCACTATCAAGGTATGTCCCAAAACACTTGTAGCAGGAACTCTTGGAGTTTGACTCCAACGTTTTTGAAATCTAAGTTGTCCAAACATTGTGACAAGCTCACGTACCTTCTGAAACATCACAATCTTTTGTACTCCAGACAAATGATAATGTTCCTCAACCTCATCATCAATAATTTTTTTGATATTTTTCATATCATACATATAAGGATTAAAATTATATATAATATCAAACTCCCATTTAGAAGCATAAAAATGTGCCGCTCTAAGTATCTCAACTTCTATAGAAACAGTAGAGGTGGATAAATACTGCTCCATCTCAACAAAAAACTCATACTCGCCTAGCTCTTCTTGTAATTCAGCAATAACATAACGGGCAAGTTCGGTTTGATGGTGTTTTTGGAGTTGATGAAAAACAGGGGGTTTAATATCAGTAAGAACTACACGTGCAAAAAATTCAAAACAAAAGTATTTAATAAGCTTTTCCCAATCAATACAAATCCCTCTTTCTTGTTCTTCATATCTTGCTAGAAGATAGGCGATGACCATTTTATGGGCTTGTTTGTCAAGCTCGACAAACTCCACTGGACAAGCCTGATCATTCCATCTACGTATAGAAGCTGCTACAAAAAGCCGACGTAAAAGCTTTGATTTCAAACGAGGTTTTGAAAGTTGCATAGGTATTTCCATATATTAAATATTGTTTAATTTTACCATAGTTTTATAAGGCATAAGAAGTGCTAGAGATGGAAGGGGCAAAAGCCCCAAAAAAAGATTTAGAAATTATAACTTACATACACACTTACAGATCTTCCAGGTGCTGCTTGTCTTCCCACAGGAGAAGTACCAATACCCCTAAAATAGTACTTCATGTTAAAAATATTATTCATAGCCAAACTTCCACTGATGCTTTGTCTTCCAGACTTCCAAAGAGTTCTTGAGACTTGAGCATTCCATACCCAATACCATGGGAGTTTTCCGGCACTGCCTGAAGAATTTTCAGCAACTGTATTTAAAATATCTGTATATGCAGGACTATAAAAATAACTAGAAACTCCAAAACTTGTTTTTCCTAATGTATAAATTCCATCAAATACAAACTGATGAGGAGAAACATAAGGAAGCTCTTTGCCTTTGATATTTACACCTGCTTTATTTGCTTTATTATTTGCAACCGCAGCATTTGTATAGGTATATGCTGCATGGAGAGTTAGATTTTCAATAGGTGAATAATATCCCTCTAATTCTACCCCTTGAGATATAGCAGATATAGGTTCTGTAGCGAATTTTCCAGTGCGATAATTATCTGCAAAAACTGCAAAATAATTCACATTCATAGATAACATATCATTTAGAGCATATCGTGTCCCAACTTCTGCTGTTTGAAAGGTGGTTACATAATTTGTATCTGTGCCGTCAATATCGCCTGTTTGAGGTGGAATAAAACTTCTTGTATAATTGGCATAAAAAAGTAAGTCTTTGATGGGCTTGAACCCGATATTAATCGCAGGGTTGAATTGATTATCAATTCGATGATAAATACTTGTAGTAGATTTTGATTTATCGGTTTTTTCGTTTGTATAGTTTAAAAGTTCATAACGCAATCCAGGAGTTACGCTAAACATACCATCTAAAAAACTAAGCTCATCGCTGAGATAAAGTGCTGTATAGTTGTTATGCAACACATAAGGTTTGGGATCTGTTATCGTTCCTGTTGCATAGGTAGTCTTATATCCATGTCCATAGATATCTTCAGTGAGAAATCTTGCTCCAGCAATGATGTTTTGCTTCAATACACCAGAGTTAATCGTCATATTCACTTTAGGTTCCACTCCATTAACTACAAATCTTCGAACATTATCTGAAACATCTGCCGGATTTTTATCATAACCTGCAGAAATCTTATTGTAATTAGAGTCAATAGTAAAATTTCTCGTCATATCGTGGTTGAAATAGGTAAAAGTAAAGTTTCCACCGACTTTGTCTATATCTCCAAAATAATTCGTATAAGTCACTCCAAATCGCTTTGCCACGCCATCATCACTATTGTTTGGACGTTTATTTTGGAATCTATCAATTTCATAATCCTCTACGCTCAAAGAACCTGGATCCTTAGCAAAATAGCTATAGTATTGGTAATACATTTTGATATTATTTTCTGCATTGATCTTATAAATTGCATCTAGCATATAGTTCTGCACACTTGTATTGCTATTTTCACGAAAACTCTGACCGCCTACATAGTTTGCTTGTGCCTGGATACCAAAATGTTCATTTATCATTCCGCCCGTTTTGAGATAGGTATCAAAAAGCATATTGTTTGCCACAGGTTCGCCATTTTTTCTAAAAGGTGAGCCCGTGTCTTTTCCCCAAAATGTAATCCTTTCAGAGATCTGATTTTGCCACTGCTCAGGTATATCTTTGGTGATAATATTAATAACCCCACCAAAGGTGTTAGGTCCGTATTGCACACTTGCCCCCCCCTTGATAACATCGATGCGATCAACGGCTTCAAAAGTAACAGGAAAAATAGCTAATTCAAGATTGGAATAAGGACCCCCGTAAATAGGAATACCATCTAAAAGAATCATACCTGTATTGCTATGTCCATTTCCAGCACCACCAAAACCTCTAAAACTTATCTTTGGCAAAACGCCTGTTCCACTATAATCCCTAATCTGAACACCAGGTATATTCTGCAACGCCTCATCTACAGTTTGATTTGCAGTTTCTTTGAGTTGTTTTCCTGATATAACAGTTCTAGATCCCATATAGTTTTTGACCTCATCAGAACGCCAACTCTCTGGAGCACTATCAACTCTCTCAGCAGAAGCCTCAACCTTTTGGAGAGTATAATCTTGTGTAGAATCGTCTGCATTAAGCCCTACCAATAACCCTAATCCTAGAAACACTAGTTTCATTCTCATATAAATCCTTAACTATAATTTTGATAATTGATTTTGAAATAATATAAAAATGAAAATTAATATCAGTTTAAAAATTAATCACTTATAAGAAGAATCGCCTATTGCAGATTTTTATAGGCGAAATAAAATGCTAGGATAGACTAAAAATTCATACTCAATGATATCCAAAATCTCCTGCCCTCTTGGGTAACATTGTATCGATTTACAATAATATCGTGTTTTTTACTATCTTGTTTTACATAAGTGTAGTCTTGGAAATTTTTATCAAATAGATTATAGACTCCAAAACTTCCTCGCAAGTTTTTGCTAAATGAATAACTTGCAACCAAATCAAACACCGCATAAGGATTATAATGCCCAATAGCTGTTGCAATCTCTGAACCTTTTGCACCATTTATTACTGAAGTGGTAGGCAAAATTGCTCTTGAGGATTTGTAATTTCCCATAAAATAAATATCAAATGCCTTGTATGTATAATCAAGCTTTCCATAAACTTGATGTCTTGGAGTATCTACAAGCGGAGAATTTTTATACACGCCACTTGTATAATGACTGTCTAAAAATGTATAAGATGCCTGAAGAGAAAATCCAAAAAAACTTTGCGAATCAAAATGTAGCTCTACACCCTGCACATAAGCTCTATCTTGATTGGAGAAAAGAAAACAATAATTATAAGATGTCGTGTCATAAGGCACGCAAGTAGGATTATCAGATGGACTGACTGAAACTTTTGCTATCTTATCTCTAAAATCATTATAAAAATAAGTCAAACTAGCTTGTCCAGCTTTTGGAACATCAAATACTGCTGAGATTTCATAGTTGATACTGTGTTCGGGTTTTAGATTTGGATTACCTATATAAGGAAATGCTCCTTGTGATCCATAGCCATTGACACCATTTACAAGTTCATTAATATAAGGAGCCTTGTAACCTGTAGAAATTCCGCCCTTGATAGTAAAAAAACTAACAGGCGTATAAGCTGCATAAACTCTAGGAGAAAAATTTGAATGGTAGGTCTGATTATAATCATAACGCAAACCTAATGTAATAGCAAGAACATCTAAAGGATCCCATTCATCTTCTACAAACAAAGCTCCTGTATTTTGTGCAAACTCTGAAGGCTCTACTAGCAAATCACGCATCCATTGAAACCAATATCTTCCCCCAACAGTGAGATTATTACTATACCAATCCTTACCAAGTGCAGAAACAAGCTTGGTATCTACAATAACATCGCGTCCCTCTAGTCCTCTGTTGTTATAATTTTTGGTTTTACCTGGCTTATGCCCTATAATACGACCTTTGTTAGCCGTATCATTGTATTGTATGGAGGTATTCCATTTTCCAAAATCATAACTCCCCTCGTGTGCTAATATAAAATTTGCCCTAGCATTGACATAATCTTTTGTAGCACTCAAAGCCCCTCCTAGCTGTTCATTAGAGTTATCATAGTCATCATAAAAATACTGGGCATCTATATAAGTATAGTTTTTGTCATCAATTTGATAAGCCAATCGCCCACCAATATCATAAATATTTGATTTTGTAGGAAGTCCTATATAAACAGGCGTAGTGGGTTGTCTTATGAGGGTTTGATCTCCTTTGGTATAAGGCACACTCGTATCCCAAGCGGTACGAAAATATTCTCTGCTTCTAAGTGAGAAAGAAAGCTTGTCTTCAATGATGGGTGCAGATAAATACATATCTTGAGAATATTGTGAACCATATTTTTCAAAGTGCTGGTTTTGCACACTTGAAAGATTCATTGCTCCTTCAAAATGTTTCATATTGGGTTTTTTGAGGATAATATTCACAATCCCTCCAATCGCATCGCTACCATAAAGAGTACTCATAGGTCCTCTAATAACCTCTATCCTATCAATAGAAGATGTCGGGGGAATAAAACTTGTAAAGGCTTCTGACCATCCCACATTATCTGTAGCTACATTGCCTCCAGCATCTTGTCTGTGTCCATCCATCATTATAAGTGTATAATCACTAGGCATACCACGAATACTAATATTAAGTCCCCCTGTTTTTCCCATCTCCGTACCAATATCAACGCCCGGTACTCCATTTACTGCACCAGCTAGATCAAAAAACTGCTT
Organism: Helicobacter cappadocius; assembly: GCF_030688855.1. Lineage (GTDB taxonomy): Bacteria > Campylobacterota > Campylobacteria > Campylobacterales > Helicobacteraceae > Helicobacter_J > Helicobacter_J cappadocius. Next base: position 92,441 of record NZ_JAUYZK010000006.1, read on the forward strand.
TTGGGTTAGAGATTTTCCAGTAATGATAGAAATACTTGCTGGAGCCTCTTGTATGTTTTGTTCAAATCCACTTGCAGATACAACTGATTTACCTAATGTGTAAGTCTGTGTATCGCCCACTAGATTATCCTCAGCAAATAATAAAGATAATAAAAATAAAAACGATAGCCATACCTGTTTTTTCATAAAAAAACTCCTTCAAAAATTAAAATTTTTGAATACTATAATAACAATTCTTATATTCAAATTAATTTATCAAGAAATTATGGATAAAATATGAGGAAATTAAGAGTAGGAATAACAATAATACTATGTGTAGATAGTGGAAGATTGACCCAAAAATGGGTCAAAATATAAGATTATTTTTTTATGATATAAGGAACAGCATTCACTCCAGCTTGAGCAAGTTCTCTGCCAATAATCATCATTTTTGAAATATCCACACCTCCTTTTGGTTTGTAGCTCTTCTCAAAAGCTTCATGGATTAATTTTATTTTATCTTTTTGAGATTTTTTATCTTTTATTTCCTCATAAAAAGTTGCGGCTTTTTTTACAGAATCCATTCCTAATGCCCCGATAACAAGCATATAAACGTTTGAATTTTCCAATGTCTCACCAAGCTTTTGAATTTCTTGATGGCAATAAGGACAATTAGGATCAACCACCATATAAGTAATTTTTGATTTATTTTTTCCTTCAAGCTTTATAACTTTATCATTGTGTTTTTTGAAAACTTCTAATACTGATTTTTCTCTAATATTATCGTTATGTTTAGTTATTTCTTCATAAATTTTCTGCAAGGTATCTTTAAATTTTTCGTTCCCAGAAATCAATAAATCAGGAATTCCTATAACCGTTTTTCCATCTTTACTCGATAACACAGGTATGCGAAAACCATCAGGTTGTTCCAAAGTGGTGATGTTAAGTCCATCTACCCCACTATCAACAGAATCTATGACTTTAATATCAATACCCTGATCTTCCTTGAGAGTCTTTTCTATAGGAAGATTTGCATACAATACACAAAAACTGATAAGTAAAAATACGAGAGTTTTTTTCATTTTTGTCCTTTTTAAATTGATAAATCAAATCATATTCAAATTTGGTAATCAAAACTTCATTTTGATACTTTCAAGTAGCCTTGTGATTTTAAAAGCTCCACGATTTCCTTAAAAATTGGGGCAGCGGTTTTGCCTCCATAATAGTCCTCGTTTTGATGAGAACCAAAGGCCACCACTCCAATTGTATAAATATTTTCGCTGTCTCTAACAAAACCAAAAAATGATCCATTATATAAACTATCATATTTTCCTTGTTTTGCAATTCTTGCCGTACCTGTTTTTCCTCCCACAATAAGCCCATCTACCTTTGCAGGTTTTCCTGTTCCAACATTCACCACTTTAATAAGCGTATCTTGCATTTTTTTAGCCGTAGCAGAAGAAATAACTTGTCTATTTGGAGGGAGTTTTGGAATATAAATATCTCCATTAGGTGCTTTGAGATTTTGTGTGAGATGCGGGGTAATGAGATAACCACCATTGGCAAATACGCTATATGCTCTCAAAAGCTGTATAAAAGTAGTTCTCAGTCCATAGCCATAAGAAGCACTAGCCTTATAAGTCTCTCCACTCAATAATCTAACACTTGGAATCAGACCATTTTTTTCATAAGGCAAGTCAATCCCAGTATTTTCAGATAGTCCAAAACTCTTGAGTCCATCATAAAATTCCTTGCCACTCAATCGTTGTGTGATTTTTATCATTCCTACATTGCTTGAACGAATCAAAATATCCTCAATAATAGGATTTTTTAGAGGAATAGTATCATCACGAATTGTGTATTTTCCAAGCTTATACACACCTTTATTTAAATCGATGCTTTGCAACGGGTTGATGAGATTTTTATCTAGCAGTATCGAATACACTATAGGTTTTATGGTGCTACCAGGCTCATAAGAAGTTTCAATCGCATCAACATTCAAAGAAGAGTAATCTGTTTTTTTGATATTTTTAGGATCAAAACGTTTGGTCGTTGCCAAAGAAAGAATCTCCCCTGTTTTGGGATTAATAATACCCACTACAATTTCTTTAGATTTATATTTTTCATTCGCATTATCCAAGATTTCCTCTACCCTTTTTTGGAGCTTCAAAGGAATGCTAAGCTGGACATCAAAACCATCTTGACGAGCTTTATATTTAGAATCTTTATTTTGAATGATATTAAATCCTATATCACGTTTCCCCTCAAGTTTTCCATCTTGTTTGGGAGATAAAATCCCATCGCGATATTTTTCAATACCCTTCACGCCTTCTGTTGTAGTAATCCTTCCATTTTCGACTTTTTTGGTGTAGCCTATTACTGGTTCAAGAATATTTCCATAAGTGTAAATACGGCTCACCCCACTTACCTCAATTCCGATGCCCATTTTTTGTACAATCCGTCCATTTTTATCCTCATATTCTCTAAAAACATCATAAGCTAGAAGCTTAGAATTCAGCTCTCTTAGATTTGCAGCGGTATTTGGACTGATGTTATAGGAAATCACAATATAGCCTTTTTGTGATATTTTCTCTAAAATAATAGGCTTTGGAATATCACTATAAATGGAAAAAAGATTTACAAAAAGCTGTTTCTTATCAGGATCGATTGATTCGGTATTCACACTGACTTTATAAAGTTTCTTGCTAGAAGCGAGATCAAAGCCATCTTGACTATAAATAGAACCTCTAGTGGCAACATCAGTTTTTGTAACAATAAGAGTGGGAATTTTACGGGGAATGATGATTTTGGTATAAACGATAATGGCAAAAATACCAAAACACAATACGAGAACTAAAAATACAAGGAGGACTTTTTCTGATTTTCTTGATCTTTCATCCATCTATATAAACTTAAATTTGTGTCCTCAATATCTCTTTGTATGCACTAATAGCTTTATTTCTTACTTCTAGCATCAACTTCATGCTTGTCTCTGCCTTGCCAATAGCTATGGCAGCTTGATGCAAATCTTTTATCTGACCACTTGCCATATCAGCAAGAGCCTTATCAGAAGTTTCTTGAGCTTGATTAAGTTCATCAATAGACTTCTTCAAAAGCTTGGAAAACTCTCCGCCCTCATCTGGCTTCACAGGAGAGCTAGAAGAAACACCTGACAATGGCTTGGTAAGAGAGATATCATTTTTGATATTTTCCATTTTGCTTCCTTAAACTTTAAATTCTCAAGCTTGTAACATCACAATAGCGTTACTTGCCATATTTTTAGCACTTTGAAATGCAGCTACATTTGCCTGATATGCTCTTGTAGCTTCAATCAAATCAGCCATTTCGACGACGGGATTGACATTTGGATATGCCACATAACCTTCGGCATTTGCATCGGGGTTACTAGGATCATACTTCATCAGAGGCTCTCTGTCGTCTCGAACGATTTTATCAACATACACACTCATTATAGCAGGTTTTGGCAACTTTCCAAAATCTCCCTCATCAAGAGGATCTTCATACTCTGCATTATTGTTATTCTTAGCAAGTTTTTCATTCAATACTTTATTAAAATCAAATGCCCTAAGTATCACTTCTTGTCGTCTATAAGGTCCTCCCTCATCAGTTCTAGTAGTATTAGCATTAGCAATATTTGAAGAAATAACATTGACTCGAAATCTTTGTGCAGATAATCCATACCCACTGATATCAAAACTAGATAAAAAAGCCATTAAAACCCCTTTAATTATAAATTCTTGCCTGAATCGATCGCATAAGCAAAAATTCCTTTATGCTTCTTCAGTGCCACTGTAAGTGCTTGATACATCACGCTGTTTTTTCCCATCTCACTTGTCTCGACATCTAAATCTACGCTATTGCCATCATTTCTAGCTAAATGTCCATCACGAAAAAACATTGAGGCTCTATTATCTTCAAAATCCTTCCCCTGAAGGTGTTTTGAAGAAGTTTGTGCCATCTTGAGTTCTAGATCTGGCTTGGCTTGAAGAATTTTTGCCTCCTCTTTAGCGAGATAGGATTCAAAATCAATATCTTTAGGTCTATAAAAAGGAGTATCCACATTTGCGATATTACTTGCTATTAAATCTTGCCTAACAGATCGATAGTCAAGTGCTTTATACACAAGAGGATATATCTTAGAAGACTCAAAATAAGACGAATTCATCACAAACTCCATAGATTTTATATCCTCTTATCAAGCATTTTTTATTCCATTTTTTATGATTTTTTAGAGACTATTTAGATTCTTTGAAAAAATTTTCGATATGTTTTTTGTCTTTTTTGAAATTCAAAAAAAGATTATCCCAAAATCCATCATAATCACTTTTATAAACTGCTTTGGTTTGTATTTTTGGCTTTAAATCTTCAAAAGTGGCATTCAAAAAATCTCTCAAATTAATATAATCTTGATAATATTGTCCTGAAACAAAATAATTTCGCTTGATCATTCCTAAATGAAACCAAAAATAACCCAAATTCCTAAAACCTGCATTTCCGACTAAATTCTGCATTTCAACGCCATGATCTTTGAAGTAACAAAATAAATTCTTAGAGTTTGGAGCAAATATACAAGTATCCACTCCACCATTTGTGCAGTAAAAACGATTGTAATGAAGAGATAGAGGGATAAAATAATCAAAGAGTTCTTTTTTATAAGTTTCTGATCTAAGGGTTGTTAGAGTTTTATTATTTGCACCAAGTTGCCCCCCCCCCCCCCGCAAGGTAAGCTGGAAACCACTCATTCCAAATAAACATTTTTTATTAATCCAAGTCACAAATGAAATATACACTCTAGTAGGCAATATGGAATAAAGAAAATTATAAAAGGGTCTAAAAAGTCTCCCAATAACTCTATTGATAAAACTCCGATGTGATTTAGCAAATCTATCTGCATACAGAATATTATCTCTTAATTCTTTGAGTTTATCAGTCCAATAGATTTGATCTGCATCAATTTTCATATAGTATTTATATGAAATCTCTTTTAAACCAAAATTAGTGTAATGGGAAAAACTATGGATGGAATTATTTGGAATATCATCTTTCAAATCATTGGTATCATAAATATCAGTATCTTTAAAATGAGCAATAGTGGCAACTTCTGGGGTGTAATAAAATAATTTTATTTTCTCTGGATATTTTTGTTTCTTTTGTTTGCAAATTTCATAAGTTTCATCTATACCCCCATCATTGATATATGGCTGAACAGTTATAATAAGCTCATCTAAGGCAGGAATAGCAGTTTCTATCGCCTCTGAAACGCTATAGCTTTCATTTTTTGCTCTCAAATGGCCACTAATACCTAATTTTCTAGGATTATCAAGTCTTCTTATCTCTTCAGTTCTTATGCTAAATGGAGAGTTTTCCTCAAGAGAAAAATATTCCTTATTTAAATCATACTCATCAAAGACTAAATTAGGACTCTTCTTTAATTCCATCTCATCTCTCCGCTCAGATTATTTCTCAAGCCAATTATATCAGAAATGAGATTTTTGAAAAACTTACTTTATCTCTTTTAGTATCGCTTTTATATTTTTCTTATTCAAAATTTCTGCAATTTTATTGGCGATATTTTGATTTTTTAACGCACCTTCTTTTGTTTTAAACCCACCCAAAAGATAATATCTAAATAGGATTTTTTTTGATTTCCCTGAAGCATCTTTAATGGTTTGATATTCATAAGAAACTTTATAAGGATATTTTCTTATGAATTTTTCCTGATTTGGAGTGAGTTTTGAATTGTTTTCCAAAGCATATACTACCCAATAATACCCCGATGGAAGTTTTACATCATTGGAAGATGTTTCTTTTTGAGGCTCTTGCATCTGTTTGGCTTGTTTTATTTTAACGCTCTGTTTATTTAGAGTTTGTTTTCCAAAAGCATATCTTCCACCCACAGAAACAAGGTAGGTTTGATTGTAATATTTACCTAAAAAAGAAGTATCAATATCTGCATACACTCTCCACTTTTGAGAAAGTATAGAATTTACTCCAAAACTTAGCATTGCCATTTGATTGGATGATACGCTCTGTTGTGCTTGTGAAAAATTTGTTTTTAAATAAATATTCCCTCCACCTGCAACATCGCCCACATAAGAAAGGCCGAGCCTAAAATCTGTTTGATTTGAAGCGGTTTTGAGAGCATAGCCTACTACTCCCCCCACTCTTCCTCTGAAAGCAAGAATATTATCAATCTTTGAATTCAAATAAGATCTTCCATTGATTTGATCAAATGATCCATTACCTACATATCCGAAAACAAATTCTGCTTGAGGCTCTAAATATAAAGAATGTCTAGAAGTTTCTAAATCCTTAAGCAAAAAATTCCATCTGTAGCCAAATTCTTCGCCCAGAGAAATCGTAGAAGAATTCAAATTATTATCAATATTTTGATTCTTTGGTAATGAAAGTTTATTCATAATGAATGCGTATTTCAAAATAGTGTCAGTATAAAACCCTTCTTCAGAAACAAACGAATAATAAGCTCCCAATTCTATAGACTGAGCCTTTCCTGTAAAATCAGTGCCATTTAAAACATTATAGCCATAAGAGAGTGCTGCACCAAAATAAGATCTCGCACCACTATGAGGAATAGAAAAATCATAACCCCCCTGTATATTTGTAGCGTAAGTTGTAACTTCCTCGCCTCTATTGCTCGTACTCATTCCATTAAATATTCTTCCCCAAGCACCCTGTGCATTTGAATTCCCCCTGAGTTCACCAAGTCTTTTATTTAAATCATTGATATTAGATAAGAAAATATTATAGTTAGTGCTAATAGCTGCTTGTGTCATATCCTGATTGGCTTTGTTGATATGAACATCAGCAGACTTTATATAATAGTTCGTCCAAGGAAGAATAACAGGAGTTTTATCCGGGGAATCTGTTGATTCATCTGTGGGTGATGTTGTAGCATCTGCTCCAACTAACATTTTCGCTGAAGAAACTGCTAAATCGGTACTTTCAGCAGGGGGGGGGGCTATAACAGGATCACCACTAGAAGAATTTTCTTGTTTTGATTGAAATGTTGTATAAATAACATCATAACCTTGTTGAACACTAGAACTCTCGTTAAATTTTATATTTGGATTGCCCGTACTAGAATCATTAGCAACAGATAGAACAATGATATTTTTCTTACTCAAATCACCTACCAAAAAATGTTCAGAATTTTGAAATACTTGAAGGTAATTTGTCAATTCTTGATCTGTTGAATTACTGACCTTATCGATAATAATATGATCGGCTTTTTTATCTGTGGTTTCACTCGTATCTACATTGGGATTGTATGCCAAACGAAACACCGTATGACTTAGATCGTCGACTTCTTTTATATTCAAAGTTGAAAATGAAGTTCTGATATTTGAAGTACTAGAAGGAATACCCTGCGTCGCTAGATCAACCACGGCATTTTTTTGATTTAAGGTATCTCCAATAATATTGTCAAAATCTACAGAACTTGGAGCATTATCGTCATTAGATGAGAGTTTTGTAATGTTTGAGTTCCCTAAAAGAATCAGTTTTGAACCTTTGGAAAATTCAATAGAAATATTTCTATCAGAGATATTGAGATTCCCGATAAATGCAGCATTTTCATCAAGCACAGCTTCGTAGTTTTTTGGGGTTGTGGAGCCTGAAGAGTTCAAAGAATCGACCTCTCCTACTACCACTCCAGATATTTTAGCACTATAAGTTGTGCTATCAGTAATTTTATCAATATGGAAAGTCGCCATATTCGAGCTAAAAACATCTCGATAAGGAGCAAGAATTGATTCTGCTTTGGCTGCATCTAGTCTAATAAGCAGACCATCTTGGAAAATATGCCCATTGACTTTAACTTGTGTTTTAGTTGTGTCAGATGAAGTAGGATCAAAGGAGGCTGGATCGTTAAAATCTGTTGTATCGCCTATAGACTTTGAAGTTGCCGAAACAGCTGTAGTTGTATCTTTTTTGATCGTATCAGAAAAAAGTATGTTGGTGTTTCCGCCAGTATAGTTGAAATGTGCGATACCTTTAATATCTCCTGAGAGTGCAATGTTACTAGTCCCTGAAGAAGTATTCACAAAAAACTCTGGACCACTGCCTTCATATAAAAAAGCTTTTGTGAGAGGATTGCTTTTGAGTTTAGTGATAAGTTCATTGGAAAAAGATAAAGTAATATTAGCAACCCCTCCAGTTGTGTTTATAGCTCCTCCCAAATACAAAGAGTCTTGGAAATCAACTTTATTCACGCCACCTTGCGTGTCAATCATCCCTCCATAATTTGATATTCCTGAAGCATTCAAATAACTAGTAAGCATAGCAGGTGTGATAGAAGAAATCAAAGCTGATTTTTCATCATCGCTCATGGTGCTAACATCAACTGACGAGCCCGAATCTGACTTTGGAAAAAAGGTATCAGTACTAGCAAAAGAAATTTTACTAACATCTGAAGAAAAAATCGCATTAGAACTCCCAGCTAATCCAACCAATGAGCCTAGCATACTCGTGCCATTTTCAAAAGAAACATTAGAATTTCCATTATTGGTAACTAAATTACCTTTAAGAATAGATGTATTTTTAAAGTCTGCACTCAATGTGCCGCTATTACTAAGATCGCCATCAATATTTGAATTATCCGCACTGATAGTTGTACTTCCACTGATTGTGCTTATAGAGCCTGTTTGAGAACCATTTGAAAGACTTAAAGTTGTATTTCCTCCAGTGTTAGAAATATTCTTTGTATTTGTTTTGTCAAAAACAGCATTCAGCGTACCTGCAAAAACGACATTGCCGATACTTTGATCGCTCATAGAGCTAAGAGTCAAAGAAGCTTTTGTGTCATTATTAGTAATATCACCAGTAGAAGAACTAGAGATAGCGAGTTTATTAACATTGGAAATATTTCCCACCTTTGATGAAGTGATAGTCATATCTGTATCAGATGAATTGTGATTGTTTATATCTCCAACATTATAGTATTTGATCTCACCAGTAAGTTTGCCGTTAAAATCAATACCACCAATCTGCAAACCACTACTAGAAAGATCTGTTGGGGGAGTAGTTAAGGTATCTTTAAATGTGATAGTAGAAGAAACATTTGAGTTTTCAATATTTCCTGCTGAAGAACCATCTAAGCTCAAAGTAAGCATACCACTACCTGCAAAATCGCCCAATGAGGATTTATTTAAAGTCGTAATAGTTGTGCTTCCACCGCTTAGATTAAAAGTCCCCGTTTGATAAGAAGTATCAAAATCCAGTTTCAATGTGCCATCAGCATTGTTTATATCTCCTCTTATAGCAGATGATGGTTTTATTGTTATCGCCGTAGTGCTAGAATTATTGAGTGCAACGCCACTATCATCACCTTCCCATATTGCACCTGCATCTAAAATAGCGCTTAAATCCCCTCCTTGATTAGTAATGCTCCCCTTCATTGCATACCCGTCTTTGCTTTGGTTTCCACTAAAGCTTATAAGCCTTTTACCTGTTTTGTCTTGAGTAATATTTCCAGTAAGAGAAGAGTTTGTGAATTTGAGTTCAGTGCTATGAGATGGGGTGGGATCTTTTCCATAAGGAATCATTTTTCCATCTTCTGACATTTTAACATCGCCTATCATCCTAGCATCATTAGAAAAACTGACATTCATATATCCAGCTATTGTAGAAATGTCTCCTTTGAGTGCATAATCAAATGTTTTAGAGTTTCCAGAAAAACTGATCGTTTGAGAAACTCTTTGAATTGAATTGGCGGAGGGAGTAGAATTTATACCATTACTGATGTTTCCATTCAAAGAAGAGTCTGTAAAAGTAATTGTATTCATACCTTCGGAAGTTCCTGAGGCATTTGCTTGAATACTGCCTTGCATATTAGCGTCATCTTTAAATGTCCATATAGAAATACCATTATAATTTTTAATATTTCCAGAAAAGGCAATCCCAGAACCATCTTCATCAGAATGACCCACGAAATCCATTTTGGTTGGAACATCAACTGCAGGAGGTCCAGATTCATTGTAGTAATCCCCATAAAGAGAGGCATTTGTAAAAGTACCTTGCTTGATGCCTGAACCACTAAAGCTACCTTGAAGTATCAAAATCTTGCTTTTAACATTTAAAGTCTCTATAAAAGCTGTATCTCCATAAAACTTAAAGCTTAAAATTTTAGGTCCTGGCTTGAATTCCAGTTCTCCGTAATAGGATGTATGTTTTGGATCGTCTCCTTTGGCTATTTTATCATAAGTTCCACCTATACATGAATCAGAACTCGTGCTACTACAAGTAGAACTGCCAAAAGACACTATCTCTGCTCTAAGATAAGTTGGGAATAGAAAAGAAGTTATCAAAACTAAAACACCCAATAAAAAAGAAAGATTTCTCATACTTTCTGGTGTAATTTTGATCGTAGAAGTAGGCATTTTGCCATTTAAATCACGATAATTCATTGTGTTGTCCTTAATTTTTCGCAGGTTTCAGGATTTAAAACAATCGACTTATTTTATAAGATATTTAATTATATTTATATAAAATTAATATTAAAAACTTAAGTTTCATTTAAAATTTTCTAAACAGTTCCGACAAAAAACATATTCTTGCTAGTTTTAATAAAATTTGTCTAGATCGCAAATTTCTAATTAGGAGATTTTTAATAAAAATATAGGATAATACCGCCAAGAATATAATATTTCGAGGTGCTATGGCTGATACAAGATTATTTTTATATGCAACAATACTGATTAGTATTGGTGTGATTATGAGCTACTCACTTTCTGCATACACTGTTATCATCTATAATTATAGTGAGTTCCATTTTCTAGCTAGGCAATTGTTTTCTGCAATTATTGGAATATTATTGATGTGGATACTCTCTCAGGTTGATCCTAGCAAGGGGTTTATCAAAATAGGTTTTTTTCTATTTTTGGCCACTTTGGGATTGATGATAATCATGCCATTTTTACCCGATAGTCTTGCTAGTAGTGCTGGGGGTGCCAAAAGATGGATACGATTACCCGGATTTTCACTAGCTCCTTCGGAATTTTTTAAGCTTGGATTTATTTTTTTCTTATCATGGAGTTTTTCAAGAAAATTTGCTTTTGGTGAAAAACGTTCTATCAAGGAAGAATTCCTTATTGTTTTGCCATACTTGGGGGTATTTGTAGTTGTAGTATTTCTTATTGCAGTTATGCAAAATGACCTAGGACAAGTAGTCCTTCTAGCCATTACATTAGGGTTAATGTTGATTTTTGCTGGAGGAAGTTTGCAACTTTTTGGAATTCTATTCTTTGGGGTTATTGGATTAGGAACACTTACAATCATCACTAGTTCTCATAGGATTTTAAGAGTTAAACTCTGGTGGGCAAATGCTCAAGACTCTATCCTTGCTATTTTGCCACATAAAATAGCTGATTTTATCCGTGTAGATAATCTTCCAGAGCCATATCAAATCCATCACGCTACAAATGCTATTTACAATGGAGGGTTTTTTGGTCAAGGTCTTGGGGAAGGACTTATCAAATTAGGTTTTTTGAGCGAGGTGCATACAGATATGGTTCTAGCGGGTATTACAGAAGAACTTGGTTTTATAGGATTATTGGTTTGTCTAGGATTATTTTGTGCGATTATCTATCGAATATTTAAGATTGCAAATAGAATAAAAGACCAATCCTACTCATTATTTTGTATCGGGGTGGCACTCTTAATAGGATTCTCACTTATTATAAACTCATTTGGAGTAAGTGGTATAACTCCAATTAAGGGGATTGCCGTTCCTTTTCTAAGCTATGGAGGCAGTTCGCTGATTGCTAACTGCATCGCTATAGGGTTAGTACTCTCTCTGTCTAGGCAATCAAGAATTTGATTATTTGATTGCTTCTAGGGGCTTATTATAATCAGGCTCTTGAGTGATTTCCTCGCAAACTTCTTTATACACTAATTTTCCATTTGGATCAACAACAAATACTGCACGAGTCAAAACACCTTCTAAAGGACTTCCTGCAAGTAAAACGCCATAATTTTGACCAAATGTTTTACTCCTGAAATCACTTGCAACTACTAGATTTTCAATCCCTTCAGTTGAGCAAAATCTTCCTTGTGCAAACGGAAGGTCCATAGAAACAACCATTACCACAGCATTACTAATAGAAGCAGCTTTCTCATTGAATTTTCTAGTCTGTGTTGCACAAACACCAGTATCTAAAGAAGGCACGACATTAATAATCTGATATTTGCCACTAGCCCCGCCGACTTTGACCTCACCAAGATCTTTTCCCACAAGTGTTACAAGAGGAGCATTTTCTCCGACATTAATTTGTTTTCCACTTAGAGTTACTGGAGTTCCTTTGAATTTTACTGACATGACTTTTCCTTAATATTATGTTTGGGGGAACATTGTAGTAGATTTATTTAAATACTTGTTTATGAAAGGTTTTAAATAAAAGTTGTTAGAATTTAAAATCTAAAATCCAAAGGTATTTGTTTGATGAAAAAATCTTATTTGCTAGATACTTCTATCATCCTTGATGATGTCGAAAATATTCTCCACCTCTATCAAGACGGTCATAACCATCTTTTTATCAATGATGTTGTTATTGATGAGCTTGACAAGAAAAAAGAACTTCAAAATGAAACGGGTTATTTTGCTCGAGAATTTTTTCGATCTATTAATAGTGATAATTCAATCAAGCCTCATCATAGGGTGCGAAATATGGAGGGAGATTTTTTCAAAGAAATCAATTTTTCAAAAAACTCACAAACCATTCCTATAACACTCATCTACAGACAAAAGTACAAAACTCCGCAAAATGAATATTCCTTCAACGATACAAGAATAGCAGAAATTGCGAGTGATTACGGATTTATTCTCTTAAGCAATGATATTTCACTCAAAATCAGATCACTTGCACGAGGAATATCCACGCAATCACTCTTTCGCGACAGGGTAGAAAATCCTAGCGATATTAACTTTTGGAATTATTTTGATATACATAAAGACGATGATTTTACCTCGCTAAAAGAAAATGAAGCTTTTGGAAAACTAAAAAACTGGAGCTTGATTGAAATCAATGAACAAGATAATACTGAAAGTTCGCTTTATCTTACAGGGAAAAAACATTTTGGAATCAAGCTAGATGGGGAGTTTGAAGAATTTATGCTAGATGATATTTTAGAAGAATCAAACCCTTATATCAAACCCATAAATCTAGAACAAAAAATGCTCTATGCGATGCTTATTCATCCAAAAAATCAGGTCAGTATAGCTACAGGCTCTACTGGCAGTGGAAAAACACTCATTGCTCTTCAAGCCGGGATTCACCTAGTAAAAAAAGGGGTTGTAGATGGCATTATCTATATGCGCAACACAGTCACAGCAACTGATAAAGAATCCGAACTTGGATTTAGAAAAGGTGATGAATCCCAAAAACTTAGCTATTTTATGTATCCTCTTTATAGTGCGATTAATTTCACTATAGATAGATTGCAAGAACAATCGATTGCAAAAAGAATTGAATATCGTGGCGATGTCAATACAATTGAAAAAAAAGATGCTACAGAATATTTTTTGCAAAAGCATAACATAGAAGTGATTGATATTGCCCATGCTAGGGGAATTACCATAGGTAGAAAATTTGTAATATTTGATGAAGTTCAAAATGCGTCTAATGCCACAATAAAACTAATTGGAACGCGCATTGGAGAAGGAAGCAGAATTTTATTTTTAGGAGATTGGGCACAAATAGATCATCCCTACTTAAGTAAATTTCGAAATGGGGCTGTGAGCTTACTGCAAAAAGCACTCAAAGATGATATTATAGCTGGAATCCAGCTCACACAAACCATTCGGAGTGATGTTGCGGCATATTTTGGAGAAAGCTTCTAATAACTTAAAAAGCTATTTCCTTAATATCACCCACCTCTAAGAATTTTTGGTAAATGCTAAAAATAAGATTCTTTCGATTTTCTCTATTTTTTTCATCAGGATCATTTACCATCACATTATCAAAGAAGTCATCTAAAGGTTTTTTCATCGAAAACAAAGCCTGAATTTTTTCGTCAATACCATCAAATTTTTGGCTTAGAATTGCCTGATAAGATTTGTAAAGTTTGATTTCTTCTGGGAGTTTAAACAACTCCTCATTTATATCTCCTATATTTTTTATATCTTTTGTAATGTTAGCAACACGTTTAAATGTGCTTACAAAAGCTTCTTTGTCAGATTTTTCAAAAAAACTATCCAATGCTTTGGCTTTATCTACAATCACGCAAACATCTCGATCAAAACCACAAAGAACACTTCTCAAAATAGAAGGATTTACAGCCACAATACTTTCTAAACGTTCAATAAAAAATTCTTGAACGATTTTAATATCAAAAGGTTTATACCCAACTATTTCAAAAAGATTTTTCAGATCTATATCTAGATTAAAATGAAGTTTTTTATCAAGTACAATTTTTATCACCCCACTACTAGCCCTTCTAAGTGCAAAGGGATCTTTAGAGCCTGTAGGTAGTTTGCCAATGCTAAAAAGAGCGAAAATGCTATCAAGCTTATTTGCCAATGCAACAATGGCAGAAAATATATTCGAAGGAAGATTAGCATCCTCTCCATCTGGAAGATATTGCTCCTTGATAGCTACACAAACATCACTATCTTTACCCTCAGATTTTGCATAATAATAACCCATCAAACCTTGTAATTCCGGAAATTCATAAACCATTTCAGTCAGTAAATCTGCTTTTGCTAAGCAAATAGCCTCTTGGATAAGTTCTTTTGTCTTAGGATTTGGGAAAAAATTTTTATATTTATCAAACAAATAAAAAGCTATTTTCCTCTCTCTTTGCACTTTATCTGCCATACTTCCAAGTCCCTGCACAAAAGCAATTTCCTCAAGCTTAGTAGAATCCAAGCCATTTTTAAGGTCGTTGTGATAAAAAAACATAGCATCAGATAGACGTGCTTTGAGAACTTTTTGATTACCTAAAATGATTTGGTCGCTTCTGCTTGAAGTAGCATTGCTCACTGCAATAAAACTATTATGAAGGGTGTTTTTCGCAAAAGTAGCAAAATACCGTTGATTTTCTTTCATTGAAGTAATGATGACTTCTTTAGGGAGCTCTAAAAATCTTTCTTCAAATTCTCCATAAAGTGCTTTTGGATACTCTGTAATGGAAATAATTTCATTTAAAAGATCCTCGTCGATTTCAACTTGAATATTTTGTTCCTTTTCAATTTGTGAGATTTCTTGAAGAATTTTTTCTCTTCTTTCTTTTTGAGAGAGAATCACATAACCCTTTTTAAGCACTTCAAGATATTGGCAAACAGAACTAATTTCTATCCAATCAAAGCTCACATCCGTATGAATTTTCGTAGCAAGTTTTCCATTTATGCCATATGCCTTTATAGGAATATGCTCATCTCCCAAAAGAATACAAATATTTCTAATAGGACGAATAAAGCTTTCACTCAAACTTCCCCATCGCATTGATTTCCCAAAATTCAGGCTCTCTATGAATTCTTGGATAATTTTAGCAAGAATCTCTTTTGAAGGAATCGCTTGAGTTTGTTTTGAGCAATACAAAATATCCTTGTTATCTTTAGATGTTATCTGGACTTCTTCTGCAGAGATTTGGCATTTTTTGCAAAACCCCTCCCCTGCCTTACTCAAACCCTTTGTCTTATCTCCATCTATATAAGCTATAGATATTGGAGGACCAAAAAACTCTTCTTTTTTGCTTGAGGTCATTGTTGGGAATGAATCATCTATGATAACAATTCTCCTAGGAGTATAAAATATAGATGGATTGGTTTTTAGATCGTATTTTTGGACAACCATACCCCACTTGATGGCAATATTAGGAAGTTCTTTTAAAAAAGGAATCGCGGGAAGTTCTTCCACAAGAATTTCAACTAATAAATCTTTTGTATTCAAATTTATTCCTTTATTTGTATAATGCTTCATAGAATTTTAGCAAATAAAGGTCGTTATTGATTAGAATATTTTTTGTATTTTTTACACTATATACATTTATAGCATCTGGAGCTATTCCTTTAGATAAAATCCAGGCTAAATGCGGGGATCCAAAAGATTTCAACGCTAGGCAAAAAAAAGTTATTTTGTATGCTTACAACTATGGAAGCACAAATGGCTTGGGATATACAATGGCAGCAATTGCTTGGCAGGAATCCTGTGCGGGGGAGTATATGGTAAATTTTTCCGATCCAAGTGCAGGAATTTACCATGCTCATATTCCTGGAGTTATCAAAAAATATACAAAATACAAAGATACAAGTTTTGTAAGAAATCTAGTTGGAGAACTTTTGATGCGTGATAATGAATTTGCCTCAAGAGTAGCTTTAGACAATCTATTATTTTGGCAAAAAAACCGCAAAGGTAACTACAAAAATATTATAAAATCTTATAATAAAGGCTTTAGCTGGGAAAAAAGTAAGAGTAAAAACAAATCTGCAGAAGCATACTATCAAGATATTCGGATGAAGGTTTTAAAACTAAGAAGTTATATCCCAAAATACAGCAAAGCACTGAATAATTCGCTAAAAATTGAACTTGAAGATAAAAACCAAAATATAAAAAATACGCTCAAAGATCTTCAAGATTCTAAAAAACAGCAAAAAATTCCTGTTTCAAAACCAACCAAAAAAGATAAAGTCTTTATAATGCCAGAGCCTTGAAAAATTAAATCAAATTAGGAAAAGTAAATGGGACAAAAAACAATTTTGATTATTACTGATGGTGTGGGTTATAGCCCAAAAACCAAGTACAATGCCTTTTATCAAGCAAAGAAGCCCACTTATGATTGGATGTTTGAACATCTTCCACATTCGTTAATAAAAACCTATGGAATGAATGTGGGGCTTCCAGAAGGTCAGATGGGAAATTCTGAAGTTGGACATATGTGTATTGGAGCAGGGAGAATTTTATATCAGGATTTGGTAAAAATATCTCTTGCGTTCAAAAATAATGAAATTACAGAAAATTTAGCTTTCAAATCACTCTGTAAAAATTCACAAACTATTCACTTATGTGGATTATGTAGTGATGGTGGGGTGCATTCTCATCTTGATCATCTTTTGGATATGGCCACAATGCTTGAAAAAATGGGCAAAAAAGTTTGGCTTCATTTAATCAGCGATGGAAGAGATGTGTTGCCAAAAAGTGCAAAAAAATACCTCGAAAAAACCTTTCTTATCTGTTCTGAAAATATCAAAATTGCGACCCTATCAGGGAGATTTTATGCGATGGATAGAGATAAAAGATGGGATAGAATCAAACTAGCCTATGAAAGCATTGTGGAAGGAAAAAATCAAACCTCTCTTTCGCCTATAGAATATGTAGATAAAATGTATGCTGAAAATATCACTGATGAATTTATTTTACCCATCTGTTTTAGCGAATATAGCGGAATAGAAGATGAAGATGGGTTTGTATTCATAAACTTTAGAAGCGACAGAGCTAGAGAGATTGTTGAAGCTATCGGGGATGTAAATTTTAAAGAATTTATACGAGAGAAAAATCCAAAAATATATCTTACCACAATGACACCCTATGACAAGAAATTCTCCTACCCTGTTTTATTTCCTAAAGATAAAATCTCTAACACCTTAGCTGAAGTGATTTCAAATGCAAATCTAACGCAAGGACATACAGCAGAAACCGAAAAATATGCCCATATCACATTTTTTCTCAATGGGGGTATAGAAGAGCCATTTGTTAATGAAACTCGAGTGCTCATACCTAGTCCAAAAGTTAATACTTATGATCTTTGTCCTGAAATGAGTGCAAAAGAAGTCTCTAAAGCAGTAAGGGATTTTATGGAATTAGGTACAGATTTTATTGTGGTAAATTTTGCCAATGGAGATATGGTCGGGCATACTGGGAATATGAACGCAGCTATCAAAGCAGTCGAAACAATCGATAAAGAAATCGGAAATATTTTAGAAATGGCAAAAAAACTAGATTATGCCATCGTTATCACAAGCGATCATGGGAACTGCGAGGAAATGAAAGATGATGAAGGAAATATGCTAACCAATCATACGATCGGAGATGTATATTGTTTTGTAATGGGTGAAGGCGTGAGCAATATTAAAAATGGAGGACTTGATAATATCGCACCCACAGTTTTAAAACTAATGGGATTATCAAAGCCTGATGAAATGAGCGAAGCACTTTTTTGAAATCAAACATAACCTCAAGAAGATATTAAAAATCTAATCACAATTGCCATCTCTAATACAATATATCAACTCTAGTATTAAAGAATAATAGGCTAGAAATAAATATTAAAGAATAAAAAATAATTGTTTTGTGATAAATCACAGATAATTGTTTCCTGCAAACAAATAACTCAACAACCAATAAAAGTGAGTTTGTTTGTCAGTATAGCTCCTCCCCTTATCCTGCGAAAAATAATGACAACTAGCGGGTAATAACGGAGCGTGATGTTTGTTTTGTTTGTCTTTATCACTTATATATTTATGAATCTCATTTGGGTTTGCTCAATCTCTTATTTTTAACTGATTTCACCCATACAAGCAATCATATAAGCACTAGATTTAGCCTTAGCTTATTATTTTTGTTTGTTGCTATGGTTTTTAGTGCTTATCTCAAAGAATCTTATTTCTTCCTCCTTCAGTTTATTTGACTTCATACATAATCGCATAAGATTTTTTATTCTTATCAATATCTTGAACAATACTATCTGCTAGATTTTTGTTTTCATAGACCTCATGCAAGTTTTTAAAAGGTCCAATAAGATACCTAGTAACTTTCTCTTTTTTCTTATCTTTGCCTATAAGTTCAAACTCATAAGCCCTATAAGAGTGTTTAGAGATTTCTTTAATAGCTGAAGAATCTTTTTTACCTAACACAGCTACTTGCAGATAAAGTCCTGCTTCAGGCAGACATCCTTGACATCCAACCTTCGCTCCTTTGGTATCTAGTTTAATGGTCTTTTTCTCTTCTAGGAGTTTGGCTTTTTGCTGTGCTTCTTGTGAATCTTTGGTTTGTTGTTTATTAGATTGTTTATTTTTACCCTCTGTAATTTGTTTTTCTAAATCACTTACTTTTTTACCAAAGCTAAATCTTGCTCCGACATT
>NZ_JAUYZK010000007.1 GCF_030688855.1 Helicobacter cappadocius
CTTGTGAGTGATATTTCTTTGGGGATTCCTGCGGAGATACAGATGCGGAAGAAGCAGTATGAGTATTACAGAGACAGGCTGCTTAGGTTTGAGGAGGCTTAGGAGGTGAGAGAGGGTGTTAAGATTTGATTTCAATGGCTTTTTTTCCTGCCTTTTTGGGAAATAAAAATATGTATACCATAAATTCCACAAGGCAAATCCCCTTCCCTTGTTTGCCAAAAAAGAAAAGGCGAAGACTTTATCTTTTTTTGGGGCTAAGGGAGGGATAAACCCTTTTTTTGGCAGAAAAAGATTTGATTTTTCAAATCCCATAAACATAATAATAAGGAATTATAAAAATGCAAGAAACACAATACAAACCCATCTCGCAAAATACAAATTCAACGCTTGTATTAGAGTTTGTCCCCTCAGTAAAAAATTCAAACAAATACCAAAGCGAACAAGAATTAGAAGATGAGTTTATAAAGATTCTCCAAAATAATGGCTATGAATACCTACCTATCAAAAACAACGAAGATTTGATAAAAAACCTCCGCAAACAGCTAGAAAAACTCAATAAAATAAATTTTTCAGATGATGAATTTGATCGCTTGATGTCTCAATACATCGCAAAACAAGGTGAGGGATTGGTCGAGAAAACTGAAAAAATACAACAAGATTATCAATACCCCCTACTCTTAGATAATGGTGAAAAACCAAATATCATAATCATCGACAAAAAAAATATTCACAACAACTCTGTGCAGGTCATCAACCAGTATGAAACAGAAGGAAATTATAAAAATCGTTATGATGTGAGCATTTTGGTTAATGGTCTGCCTCTTGTGCATATAGAACTCAAACGTCGTGGAAACAAGATCAAAGAAGCATTCAATCAGATCAATCGCTACAAAAGAGACTCTTTTTGGGCTGATAATGGGCTTTTTGAATATATACAACTTTTCATCATCTCAAATGGCATACATACCAAATACTACTCCAATACCACACGAAAAAACGCCATCAATGAACAAAGCAATCTACAGAAGAAAAATAGCAAAAAAACGAGTAATTCTTTTGAATTCACTTCGTGGTGGACAGATTTTCAAAATAGAAAAATTCAAGATTTAGTCGATTTTGCAAAGACATTTTGTTCTAAACACACATTGCTTAATGTCCTCACTAAATATTGCGTGTTTGACTCTGATAAAAAACTCCTTGTGATGCGTCCCTATCAGATCGCAGCCACAGAGGCCATCATCAATAAAATCATCATATCAAGCAACCTCAAAAAAACAAGTTGCACAGATGCTGGGGGTTATATTTGGCACACCACAGGATCAGGAAAAACGCTCACATCATTTAAAAGTGCAATACTCGCTACAGAGTTAGATTTTATAGACAAAGTGCTTTTTGTAGTGGATAGAAAAGATCTAGATTATCAAACAATGAAAGAATATGACAAGTTCCAAGAAGGTGCAGCAAATGCAAACTCTAGCACAAAAGAGCTTGAAAAAAACCTTCATAATCCAAGTAGCAAAATCCTCATCACCACGATCCAAAAACTCGATAGATTTATCAGCAAAAATAAAACCAGTGAGATTTACAAAAAACATATCGTAATGATTTTTGACGAATGCCATCGCAGTCAATTTGGAGATATGCATAAAAAAATCATCAAAGCCTTCAAAAACTACCATATTTTCGGCTTCACAGGAACTCCTGTATTTCCAGAAAATGCTAGTAACAAGCTTGATACGACAGAAAGAACTTTTGGGAACAAACTCCACACCTACACCATAATAAATGCCATCGATGATGGAAATGTCCTTCCTTTTAGAACAGATACCATCTCCACGATGAAAATTAAAGAAAATATAGAAGATACACAAGTTCGTGCCATCGATACAAAAGAAGCTTATAACGCGCCTTATCGGATCAAAAAAGTAACTGAATATATTCTCACGCATTTTGATCAAAAAACTAGACGCAAAGATTCTTATAGTCATAATAAACTCACCAATATCGAACAAATCATAAAAAACGATAGCAGGTCTAAAGAAAAAAGAACCGATGAAATAAAAATAAATACCAATCTCAATGGCTTTAATTCAATATTTGCCGTCTCTTCAATCGATGCTGCCAAAATGTACTATGAAGAGTTTAAAACACAAATGGCAATCTTACCACCTGATAAAAAGCTCAAAATCGCAACCATATACTCCTATGGGGTGAATGAAGATGAAAGCGATGAATTTATCGAAGATGAAAATAGTGAAGATACCTCACAATTAAGTGCCTCTGGTAGGGAATTCTTAGAAGTAGCAATAAAAGATTATAATCTTATGTTTAAAACAAACTGGGACACTAGCCCTGAAAAGTTTCAGAACTACTACAAAGACATCTCTTGGAGAATGAAAAATCGCGAAATTGATTTGCTTATCGTGTGCAATATGTTCCTCACGGGATTTGATGCGACTACACTCAATACGCTTTGGGTAGATAAAAATCTCAAATATCACGGATTGCTTCAGGCATTCTCACGTACAAATAGAATTCTAAATTCCATAAAAACCTATGGAAATATCGTTTGTTTTAGGGATCTTGAAAAAGCTACTAATGATGCTCTAGCTCTTTTTGGAAACAAAGATGCCAAAAGCATCGTACTTTTGAAAACATTTGACGAATATTATAATGGCTATGAAAACGAAAATGGCGAACATGTAGATGGCTATAGCGATCTTATCAGGAGGCTAGAGAGTGAGTTCGTGCTAGGTGAGGAAATAATAGGCGAGGAAGCAAAAAAAGAGTTTATAAAACTCTGGGGGGCGATACTTAGAGTCAAAAATATATTGGTGAGTTTTGATGAATTTGAAGGCAATGAAATTTTAAATGGACAAAAGCTTCAAGACTACGAAGGCAAATATAACGATCTGTATGATGAATTCAAAAAACTAAGAAATACCGATAAGGAATCTATTCAAAATGATATTGAATTTGAACTTGAGCTTATCAAGCAATTTGACATCAATGTAGATTATATCTTGATACTTATCTCAGAATATGCTGCAAAAAAAGAAGGGCAAGAAAAACATATGATGCTTCAAAATCTCCTCAGCACAATCAGATCTAGCTATGAACTCAGAAGCAAAGAGGAACTTTTAGAAAAATTTATCACTTCTTTGAATTTCGCTTCTGATATTCCAAGAGATTGGTCTAGTTTCACAAAAAAAGAATACGAACAAGAACTTGAAGAGCTTATCAATAAAGAAGGATTGCGGCCAGAGGCAACTAAAAAATTCCTGATTGAATCATTATCTAATGGGGAAGTCAAAGAGACAGGCACAGAAATAACCGAGATACTTCCAAAAGTTTCTATTTTTAAAGGTAGAAATAAAATAAAAAAAGAGATTGCAGAAAAACTACGGAGACTGCTAGAAAAATATTCAGGGGCTATCAACGAAGCATTGATAACACAAGAATAAATTATTCAATTAGTGATTGGCGGGGATGATTGGCTCTTGATCCCTTTTCTCACATCTTTGTTTTTGCCTCTATTCCCAGTAATCTAAAACCAATAGTAATAGATAGGCTCACCACCTTGCAGACCTTCAATAACGATGCTTCTATAGGGTTTTGGATGATTTTTTGCGAATTATAAAAACTATGAAAATCCGCACTCAAAACTTTCAGGTATTCACATACCTTCTGCAATCCTCTATCATCAAAAGCCATCTCAATGGCTCTAGGAAAGCTCAATGCATTAAATAATAGATTCTGAGCCTCTTTTGGAATACAATCTAAGGAAGCTTGTAAAATCTCTGCTTCTTGCAAAGATGATTTTTCAAACAATGTATGGATACGAGCATTGGCATAATTGATATAAAAAATTGGATTAGAAGCATCTTGTTTTTTTAACTCATCTACATCAAATTCCAAATGTGTATCAGATTTTTTAGACAAAAATATAAACCGCAGTGCATCACTGCCAATATCATTCACAACATCTTTCATCAAGATAAAATTCCCCGCACGTTTGCTCATCTTGTAAGGTTGGCCGCCTTTGAGAAGACTCACCATTTGAGAGAGTAGCACTTCAAGCTTATTTTCATCATACCCTAAATAATGAATAGCTGCTTTTACTCTAGGAATATATCCATGATGATCAGCTCCCCAAATATTGATATATCTGTCATAACCTCTCATAAATTTATCATCATGATAGATAATATCTCCAGCTAGGTAGGTTGGCTCTGTATTTTCTCTGACAATCACGCGATCTTTTTCATCTCCTAAGGCTTCAGATCTAATCCAGATTTTATGATCTTTTTCATAAATTCCATCATTTTTTTCTAGTTTTGCCATCGTGGCATCCCAACGATCATAAAGAGACTTTTCGCTCACAAATTTATCAAAAACAATCCCCACATCTGAAAGATTTTCTTTTATCTCTTCTAGCATTACAGCCTTGCCAAATTCACTCAAAAGCAAAATAGAAGTCTCGTTTTTAAAAACATCTATGCCGTATTCCTCTTTTGCTAGAATTGCTACATCTAATATATATTCACCCTTGTAATATTCATCAGGATAATGAACACTCTCACCTAACAAATATTCTTTTCCAGCAAGGTAGATAGAAAATCCAAGCATTTGGATTTGAGATCCCGCATCATTAATATAATACTCGGTATCTATTTCATAACCCAAAAATCGCCCTATCTTAGACAAGCTATCCCCAAAAACAGCTCCTCTAGCATGTCCTATGTGAAGAGGTCCTGTAGGGTTTGCACTCACATATTCTAAAAGTATTTTTTCTTTATTTGGTTTTTGCGATCCAAAGCTATCGCCTTTTTTAAGAGCTTCTGTACAAAGATGTTCAAAAAAATCGGCCGAAAGAGTGATATTTAGATAACCATTAAGGGCATCTACTTTTTCAAACTCCCACACATCAGAAAGATTTTTTGCAATCTCTTGAGCAATAATGACAGGAGATTTTTTTTGTTGTTTGGCCAAAGAAAATGCAATAGGAGTTGCATAGTGACCATGATCTTTGTTTTTTGGTCGTTCAAGAACAATAGAATCTTTAAGTCTATCTTCTAAAAGTTTTTTGACATAATGATACATCAATCACTCACATCAAACCGCTGTTTGAGACTTGGGCTTTCTGCCTCTTTTTTTGGGTTCAGAAGAAGTCTCTTTAGCTTTTGTGGAGGGTTTGGAAACTTTTGTTGTTGTTTTTGTGGTGCTAGATTTTGCTCTTGGTTGCCTAACTGGTTTTTCTATCTTACTCACTTCAGGTTCTAATACATCTGCATCTTCAGTTTCATCGTCTTCTTTTACGGCTTTTTTGAAGTTTTTTATACCGCTACCCAAGCCTTTTGCAAGTTCTGGAATTTTTTTAGCTCCAAAAAGCAAAACAACCACTAATAAAACAATAACCCAATGCCATATACTGCCAAAACCACCCATTTAAATCCTTTATTATCAATATATTGAATTTTTATCATTATACCCTAAAGTCAATATTTTTTCTAAAATCTTTAGGATATTTTTCCCATCCATTCCGCACACAAATCTTCAGAATTCTTGGGGTTTGTGATAAAAGCAAGAGATTTTGCGATACACAAAATAGCCTCTTTTGCATGTTCTATGTCGTCATTTATAATCAAATAATCAAATTCATTGATATGCTTCATCTCATTGTAAGCGTGCATAAGACGAGATTTTATCGTTTCTTCTGAATCGCTCCCTCTAGTTTCAAGTCTTTGTTTGAGGGTTTTTTTATCTATTGTGGTGATAAAAATTGAACGCACGAGATTGCCATAATATTTTTTGATTTCCCTATGACCTTGGACATCTACATCAAAAATCACTAATTTTCCAGCCTCTAATGCTAGTTGTATCGGCAAAATAGATGTACCGTAGTAATTTCCATGCACTTCTGCCCATTCTAAAAATTTATTTTCTTGAATGTCTGTTAAAAATTCCTCTTTGGAGACGAAATAATAATGTTGTGCATTCTTTTCACCTTCTCTAGGAGCTCTTGTGGTTGTGCTGATGGAAAAATAAATTTCAGGAATGTTTTCTTGCAAAAATTTACACAGAGTGCTTTTTCCTGAACCACTAGGTCCTGAAAGCACCAAAAGAGTATTTTGCATTATTTTTTCTTATCAGGGAAGCTGATATTAATCGTGAGCTGCATTCCATCTAGCAAAGATTTCAATCCTTCTATAGAAGTATTGTTTAAAAGGTTTAAAATACTGTTATTTTGCGAGGTTTGTAGTTGATCTTGCACATCTAAATCTTCAGCTAAGATGTTTTTATCAAATTCATTATCTGATAATGTAAAATCATCCATATTTTCAAAAGGCATATCAAAATCTTCTTTTATTTTGTTTTCTGTATCTGTATGTGTTTCTTTCATATCTTCTCCCTTATTAGTATCGCCCAAAACATCGATAATGTCTTGCTCTTCAATTTCCTCAATTTCTTTTGCTTCCTGTGGTGTTGCCATTAAAGTTTCCTTATTTTGATTTTCTTCATCCTGAGTTTCTTCTAGGATTTTTTTAACCTCATCGATTTGTTTTTTATCAAGTATGCTAGAAGATTCTCCAAAAGCCTCCTCACTATAATTTTCTTCATTTTTTTGAAAGGATTCATCTACTGTAATCTCATCATCTTTTTTATTGATTTGATCTTCGTGGATATCTTCTTCAATGTTTTTGTGCTTTTGCAAATCAGAAATAGAGGATTCTTCTGAAGATAAAACATTGTCAAAATTAAGCTCATCTGCAAGTTCAGATAAAGCATCTTTGACCGTTGTATCAGCTTCTTTTTGTTCCTCTTTATCTTGATTTTGTTGTTCAGTCATACTAGATTTGACATTTTTTAGAATTTCATCAATATCTGGTTGTTCTTCTATTTCGTCGGTTTGTTCTTTTGGGCTATCAGGTTTGTCTTCTTTAACTTCAATAAAATCAAAACCTGAATCTTCTTCATCTGGACTATCTTTGGAAGAATCAGATTGCTTTCCACTATCTTTTTCTTTTTCCAAATCATCTAAAACACCTTGTATCTCTTCTAAATCAGATAAATCAAAATCATCAGAAATATGAGGAATGGGCTTTGATGGACCTTTTTGATTTTCAAAATCAGCGTCTTTAAAATCCAAATCATCAAGTTCATCTAAATCAAAATCATCAATAGCCAAAGAGTGTTCAGGGATTTCTGCTAGATCATCCTTTGTCAGATTACTTGTGGTGCTCTCATCAATACCAAAATCCGCTAATCTGCTCTTTAAAATATCCAAAACTTCTGTAGGTAAAAAAGGTTTTTTAATATAAAATTCAAATCCATCAGCAGGGCTAGAAGTACGCTTATGCAAATAAACTTTGATAAGTATTTTAGGAGATTGAAGAAGTTCAGAATACTCTCCAGCAACTCCATCATCTAAAAATAAGAAAAATTCATCTTCTGCATTGGGCAATTTTAGACTGTCTTGGGCGATCAAATCCAATCCTAACTTTTTGGCAACGGCTTCAAAAAGTTTTTTTACCATTGAATCGTTGTTTATCAAAAGTATTTTCAAAATAGCTACTCCGATTATTTTTTAAAAATTGCTAGGATTATATCAATTAATTACCTGATTTTTTATTAAGGAAACAAATGAAAAATTTATTTTTAAAACTCACCTTGATTGCGATTTTTTTAACCACTCTAAATGCAAATGATAAGCTGTATTTTATGCCATATGAACAAAAAACAGCTCTGGATGTTTTGATAAAATCCATATATTCCTCTGAAGAAAACATTGATATTTCAATCTTTAGTTTTACTAATAGACAAATAGCTAAGGCACTCAAGGATATGGCGAAAAAGGGGGTTAAAATCAGAATTATTTATGACTATGAATCCAATGTCAAAAATCCCTACTCCACGATCGGTTATTTGAGCAAATATAACAACATCAGCACTTGTCTTCTAAAAGGAAAGCGAGAGAGAAATAACAAATACGATGGTATCATGCATCAAAAAATGGCGATTATCGATACAGACATTATCATTATAGGATCAGCAAACTGGAGCAAAAATGCCTTTGAAAATAACTATGAACTGATGCTAGAAAGCAATGATAAGGAAATGATCAAAAAAGCCAAAAGTTATTTTTCAAAAATGTTTGCTCATTGTAAGCCTTATTGATTCAAAATACTTTTAACCATCTCAGAAATTCTACGACCATCGGCAACTTGACTTAAGTGTTTAAGTGCTGCCATAACCTTGCCCATATCCTTTGGAGTAACTTCACCCATAGTTTTAATGGTTTTAGATATTTCTACGTGAAGTTCTTCATCACTGAGCTGCTTAGGAAGATATTGTAAAATGATCTGCATTTCTTTATTTTCTTTATCTAATAAATCCTCTCTACCTGCCTCTTTGTAGGCTATAGACGCATCAACACGTTGCTTGTATGCACTTTTTAATATACTGATAACATCTCCATCACTTAAAGTGATTCTTTTATCGACTTCAACTTGCTTAATTGAGCTATTTAGGAGTCTGATTGTATCTCGTGTAAAGTTATCGCCATTTTTCATAGCAGTTTTGAGATCTTGTGCCATTTTTTCTTTGATTTGACTCATTTAATATCCTTTGGAATAAACTTTGCTTTTATTATAGCAGTTTAGTTTTACAAACAAAGGATTGCCAAATGAATATTTTTTCTTTTAAAGCTCTGTGTTTATTATGTATTTTTGGGCTTAGCTTGGGTTATGCTTATGAACCTGAAATCGATATGAACCCGCCTAGCTATGTTGAAGAAATGCCTTCAAAAGATTTTATCCCTGAATTCAGTAAAACTGGAAGTTTATTTGGACAAGGAGATAGACCATTATTTGCCGATAGAAGAGCAATGAAGCCTGATGATCTTATTACAGTGCTTATCAATGAAACTTCAAATGCGAATTATACAGCTTCAAAAACTTACAACACAGCTTCAGGAGGTAATTCAAATCCACCTAGATTAACATACAATGGCAGTGATGAGTCCAAGAAAAAATCTACAGAATTTTTAGACAATCAAACCAATTACAGCATGGTAGCCCCGACCAATAATTCGAATTTCAAAGGCGGGGGAAATCAAAGCAAAAGCGAAAATCTTACCCTTACTCTAACAGCTAGAGTTGTAAAAGTTTTGGAAAATGGAAATTATTTCATCTATGGCAACAAAGAAGTTTTGGTTGATGGAGAAAAACAAATCATTCAAATCAGTGGCGTTATAAGACCTTATGATATTAGCAGGAACAATACCATTGAATCAAAATACATCTCTGATGCAAAAATACGATATGCAAATATTGGATCTTTGAGCAATACAAACAAGAAAAAAATGGCGACAGATGTGCTTGAAAGTGAGTGGCCTTATTGATATGAAAAAAATCGCCGTTATACCTGCTAGAGGAGGAAGCAAAAGAATCCCGAAAAAAAACATTAGATTATTTTGCGATCAACCCATTATCAGTTATTCTATAAAAAATGCTTTTGAAAGTGGTGTGTTTGATGAAGTAATTGTAAGCACAGATGATGAAGAGATTGCAGAAATTTCCAAAACCTATGGTGCAAAAATCCCTTTTTTACGTCCAAAAGAACTCAGCCTTGATACCACTCCTACTTTACCAGTGATTGCACACGCAATCAAGGAACTTCATCTAAATTTTGATGATTTGGTTTGTTGCATCTATCCAACAGCACCACTTTTAAAATCTCAATATCTCACTTCGAGCTTGGATAAACTACTACAAAGCCCTGAAAAACTTTATATTTTTTCCTGTGTGGAATTTGATTTCACTCCTTGGAGAGCTTTTTTGATAAATAATGAAAATGAAGAAATTTCAATGCTTTTTGAAAAACATTCCTTGAGTAGATCTCAAGATCTCAAAAAAGTCTATCATGATGCAGGGGCTTTTTATTGGGGGAAAACAGGTGCATTTTGTGATGAAAAACCGATTTTTCACCCTCATTCTATCCCCTTTATCCTCCCTCGTATGTTTGTTCAAGATATTGACACTCTGGATGATTGGGAGATTGCACAGATCAAATACAAGCTCAAAAATTCCAAATGAAGATAAAAATATTCACCGAAGCTGGATATCCTTATGGATTGGGGCATTTAACGCGTTGCATTCGTCTAAAAAAAATTTTAGATCAATATGTGAAAAACACCACAATTTACCATTATGGAGTTAACTCCATAGAAGGTAGCAAATATTTAAACTGGCTAGATAGTGCTGCTTTTGATTCATTGATTTTAGATACAGATTTAGTTGTCATAGACAGCTATGAGGCAAATGAAGTGTTTTATCAAAAAGCTTCTAAGTTTTGTAAAAAACTTATCGTATTAGATGATACAAACCGCCTTTTATATCCTCTTAATTGTGTTATTATTAATGGAGCATTGGGGGCACAGAGCCTCTATCCAAAGAAAAAAAATTATCTTGCAGGAATTGAATACGCCATCATAGACAAAATTTTTTTTGACTCAAAAATATCTAAAAAAGACATTCAAAATATTTTGATAACTTTTGGGGGTTCTGATCCTGAAAATATGACCGAAAAAACTCTCAAAATATTAGATGATATGCCCTATCAAAAACATATTATTTTGCCTCAAAGGTTTTGTGGCAAACCTTCTTTTAAAGGAAACTACTATCAAAACATTTCCGCATCACAAATGGCCAATATTATGAAAAAATGTGATGTAGCCATATCAGCTGGAGGGGGAACACTCAATGAATTGGCAATGTCAAAAACACCTACACTAATCATCCCGATTGCACAAAATCAAATTTTCCAAAGTAAGCAATGGGAATCAACTGGGGGAATGAAAATCACCTCTCTTGAAAGTTTGGATAAAGATTTTGCTACAATCATTCCTATGAAAATCAGAGAAGAAATGTCTCAAGCATTTCAAACCATCAGATTTGGAAACCTCTTGTTAAAAAAAATTGAAGAAATAATCACAGAGGTAATGGAATGAATTTTTATATCCACGACATTTATGCTCTGCATTTTACCCAAATGGATGAAAAAGATTCTCAGAGTGTTTTAGAGTTTAGAAATCATCCTGAAATCTCAAAATGGATGTATTCAAGAAATATTTCCAAGAAAGCTCATTTAGATTTTATCTCTTCTTTGAAAAATAACCCTTTGAGCCATTATTGGCTAATAAAAAGAGGTTCTCTTCTCTTAGGAGTAGGATCTATCACTCGTGTCAATTTTACACACAAACACGCTTATTTGGGGATTTATAAAAATCCATGCCTTCAAAATGTGGGGACAGAGATTTTAAAATGCCTTGAGAGTATTGCTTTTGTAGAGTTTGAGTTACATACCCTTCATTTGGAGGTTTTAGAAAGCAACCGAAAAGCTATCGGATTTTATAAAAGACATGATTATATTTATGAAGGAAAACTGTTAGATTTTATTTTTAGAGATAATAAATACGAAAATGTACTTATCTACGGAAAAAGGAAAAATAATGACTAGGCCATTAATCGTCGCAGAACTCAGTGCCAATCACAATCAAAACCTAGAAATCGCAAAAAAATCCCTTATCGCCATCAAAGAATGTGGTGCTAATGCCATCAAGCTCCAAACCTACACTCCTGAATGCCTTACTCTAAATTGTACAGATGAGTGCTTTCAAATTAACTCTGGGACATTATGGGATGGTAAGACCCTTTATGAACTGTATCAAGAAGCTTATATGCCTTGGGAGTGGCACAATGAGCTTTTTGCATTGGCAAGAAGCTTGGATCTTATTATCTTTAGCTCTCCTTTTAGCCTAAAGGCTTTGGAACTCTTAGAACAGCTAGATTGCCCTATGTATAAAATCGCAAGTTTTGAAATCACTGATACAAATCTTATATATGAAGTCGCAAAAACACACAAACCCATCATTATTTCTACAGGTATCGCCACAGAAGAAGAGATAAAAGACGCCTTAGATATGTGCAAAAAAGCAGGAAATTCTGATATCACTCTTTTAAAATGCACAAGTTCTTATCCTGCTCCATTACAAGAAGCCAATCTACTCTCAATGCCACAACTTGGGGAAAAATACAATGTAAAATATGGACTATCAGATCACACACAAGGCTATTTATCAGCTATTATTGCAACCACACTAGGAGCAAATATGATAGAAAAACATTTCATCTTAGATAAAAAACTAGGTGGTGTTGATGCTGATTTTAGTTTGGATAAATTAGAATTTGAAGAAATGGTACAAGCTATCAACTCTACAATATTAGCACTAGGCAATAAAGAGCCTAAAATCGATCTGAAAAAACTAACCAATCAAAGGAAATTTGCACGAAGCCTTTTTGTATCCAAGAATATCAAAAAGGGCGAGGTGCTAAGTATGCAAAACATCCAATCAGTCAGACCCAATAATGGATTAGCACCTAAATATCTCAAAGATATTATTGGCAAAAAAGCCAACACCGATCTCAAATTTGGAAAACCCTTGCAGATAGATGATTTTTCTTAGGGTTTAATTTTCTGGCATTTTTGGCAAATCACAAAAAGTTTCATATTATGGCTAATGAGGTTTGCATTATGCTCGTGGGCGACTTTTATTTGAAGTCTTTCAATCTCTGGATCAACAAATTCTGTAATCTCTCCGCAATGCAAACAAATAATATGATCGTGATGATCCTTTGCTGCTATTTCATATCTTCGGCCACTTTTGTCTGCCTCTAAAGCAGTGATGAAGTTTTCTTTTTCCAAAAAACTAAGAATTCTATATACAGAAGAAATACTTGTTGTTTTATCTTTAGTTTTTATCTCAGAGGCAATCTCTTCAGGGCTTAGATGAGTGCCACTTTTATAAAGCACAGAAATAATTTCTTCTCGTTGCTTGGAATTCTTTAAGCCATTTTTGCGAATGGATGTCCTAAGCCTATCAAGTATTGAATCCAATGTTTCTAATCTATTTTGCATCATAAGTGTCCCTCTATCTTTAAACTTGGTTTATATTCACATATAATAACCTAAGTAATTATCAAAATTCTATACAAAACTAATTTTATACAAACTTAATAAATTATTGGGCAAAAATGATTTATAATCTTTGCGTATGATAACTAAGGGCAAAGAAACAACAAAACTAACGAGGTGAAATGAAATGTTTGGGAATAGCAAAAACGTGCAATTGCAGTTAGCTCAAAAGAGTGCGGAAATAGAACGGCTTCAAAAACAGGTAGAAAATTATAAGGCACTTGCGGAATTTTCATTTACAGAAATTATTTTTGGAATCAAAAATGAAAAAATTGTATTTGCAAATGAAAATGCCAGTAAGTTACAAGGTATAGAGGAAATCACACATCATTTAAGAGAAAACTCCACTAGCTTAAAGCTAAAAAATCAGAGCTATAGGGTTAAAAGTAAAATCATCGATGGTGTGATCTATTATTCTCTAGTTTCTTCAGATGGGATTTTTGAAAAAAATGATGGGTTAGATCTTTTTAAAACCTATCATCAGAGTCTTAAAAATGGATTACTTGAAGCTCAAAATTCATTTCAAAATATCTTAAGTGAAAGCAAAATAATTTTAGAAAAAGCTGCGGAATCAGAAAAAGACGGGGTAAATGGCCTTGATTTAAGCACAACTGCTTCTGAAAATATCAACAATCTATATGAAAAGATGCAAAATGCGATTATGCTAGTGGGATCTCTCACTCAAAGAAGCAATGAAATCACCAATGTTATTTCTCTTATTGATGATATTGCAGAACAAACTAACCTACTCGCGCTCAATGCAGCCATTGAAGCTGCTAGAGCAGGAGAACACGGTAGAGGGTTTGCAGTGGTTGCTGATGAAGTTCGAAAACTAGCTGAAAAAACCCAAAAAGCTACCAAGGAGATTGCTATCGTTGTAAAATCAATGCAGCAAGAAGCTAGTGATATTCAAAACAGCACAGATGAAACCAATAAAATCACTGAAGAAGTTAAAAATAGCGTAGATGAGATTTATCAAATGGTCGCTCATCTAAAAGACGGTGCGAGAATTGCAAAATATGCTATTTACAATTCTAATAATCAAATCTTTTGTGCATTGGCAAAACTTGATCACACAGTTTATAAAAATAATCTTTATGCACTTTTATTTAAACTATCTGATTCATTTAATCAAGTCCAACATCAAAATTGTCGATTGGGTAAATGGTATTTTGAAGGTGAAGGCAAAAAATACTTTTCATCTACACAAGGATATAAAAATCTTGATGCTTTCCATTCTTCTGTGCATACCGAAGCTAATAATCTTGCTCAAGCCATCAAAGAAAATGAACAAGAACCTTCAAAAAGCTTTATTGATCAAAGAGTATCCAATATGGAAAATGGAAGCAATGGCGTTATGAAAAGCATCGATGAAATGCTAGAAGAGAAAAGAAATGATATCAACAAAATTATAGAAGGTATCTTGAGCGAAAAATCAGAACATTAAATCAAAATCTATGTTTGAAAAAGAACTCAATGCGATCAAGCACAGTGGTCTATACCGAGAAAGAAAAATATTCCTAGATACATTGAAGGATTTTGCCTCCAATGATTATCTAGGATTGTCTAAAAACAAAAAACTCCTAAAAGCTGCTTATAAGTTGCTTTTGGAGCAAAAATCTCATTCCCCAAAAGCTTCAATGATTGTAAATGGTTATTCCTTATTACACAGAGAGCTAGAATTAGAGCTTTGTGCTTTGAATGGATTCAAAGATGGTATTATCTTAGGCAGTGGATTTCTAGCAAATATTGCACTCTTTGATGGACTTGTACGAAAAAATGACAAAATCTATATCGATGAAAAATATCATGCTAGTGGAGTATATGCTGCTAAAATACTCGGCGATAGAGCTGTATTTTTCAAGCACAATGACCCTAAGGATTTAAATAATCTACTTGAAACTTCGCCCACTAAGGGCAGGATTATTATCGCTATTGAAGGTGTATATTCAATGGATGGAGATCTTGCACACAAAGATTTTGCAAAAATTGCGATAGATAAGAATGCTCTCTTGATTGTAGATGAAGCTCATAGTAGCGGAAGTATTGGGACAAATTTGTTGGGCTATTTTGACTATCATCATATTCCCATCTGTCCAAATTTTATTAAAATGGGAACGTTATCAAAGGCTTATGGCAGCTATGGTGCTTATATACTTGCAGATACAGAAATAGTGAATTTTTTATGCAATCGAGGAAAATCTATCATATATACGACTGCATTGAGTATCTTTGACACTGCCTTAGCATTGGTAAATCTAAGATATATTCAAGAACATAAGAAGATTTTCAAGGACAAAATATCTCGCCTCCAAGATCTAGTTAAAAAGATACTTGAAATACCACTGCAATCGCAGATTTTGATTATAAAATACAAAAATACTGAAGATATGCAAAAAGCACATAAAGAACTTCAAGAAAATGGCTTTTTAGTGGGTGCTATCAGGAAACCCACAGTAAAAGAGCCTATATTAAGAATCACATTGGGTACAAAAAACTCTCTGAAAGAAACAAAAAAATTGTGTAAAATAATCAAAAAATCTCAAGGTCAAATATGCTAAAAAAAATTACTATTTCTATTTTGAGCTGTTTTGTTGTATTTATCGTTTTTTATGTGGCTTTTTTATGGATAGATTTACAAAAAGATGTGCAAAAAATCAAAAATTATCACCCACAACTGACAACTCAAATATTTGACAGAAAAAATCGCTTAATCGCAAATGTATTTGATACAGAATATCGGTTCTATGTAAAATTTGACGAAATACCACCAAAAATGATAGAAGCACTTCTGGCTGTTGAAGATACATTATTTTTTGAACATGGGGGGATTAACTACGATGCTATTATTCGTGCGATGGTCAAAAATATCAAAAGTGGAAAATACCTAGAAGGTGGAAGTACGCTCACACAACAACTTATCAAAAATATGGTTCTCACTCGAGATAAAACCATATCTAGAAAAATCAAAGAAGCCTTGCTATCTATCGAGGTCGAACATATGTTATCAAAAGAAGA
This sequence comes from Helicobacter cappadocius, assembly GCF_030688855.1. Lineage (GTDB taxonomy): Bacteria > Campylobacterota > Campylobacteria > Campylobacterales > Helicobacteraceae > Helicobacter_J > Helicobacter_J cappadocius. The sequence continues at coordinate 16,054 of NZ_JAUYZK010000007.1, forward strand.
AATTTTGGAGAGATATTTTAATCAGACTTTTTTTGGACATGGGTATTATGGAGTAAAAGCTGCCTCATTGGGATATTTTAAAAAACCTTTAAATGCTCTGAGTCTCAAAGAGATCGCTATGATTGTATCTCTGCCTAGAGCTCCTAGCTTTTATGATCCTACAAGAAATTTAGATTTTTCATTAAGCCGTGCGAACAATATTATCAAACGTATGTATGAAATCGGATGGATTAGCAAAGAAGAATATGAAAAAGGAATCAGTGAAATCCCTGAAGTCTATAACCAAACACTCACTCAAAATGCCGCTCCATATGTTGTAGATGAAGTTCTCAAACAGCTAAGCTATATCAAAGACATCAAAACAGGGGGCTATCAAATCAAACTCACTGTTGATTTAGACTATCAAAAAATAGCTCAAGAATCCTTACTCTATGGCTATAATAATATCAAAAAACGTATCGCAAAATACGATCCAAAACCTCCAACAACAGAGGAATCTAACGATTATGATACGCTAAATGGTGCGATGATTGTTACAGATACAAAGACAGGGAATATTCTAGCTTTAGTAGGAGGAATCGATCATAGCAAAAGTGCGTTTAATCGTGCCACTCAAATCAAACGTCAATTTGGTAGTGCGATAAAACCATTCATTTATCAAATAGCGTTTGATAGAGGATATTCAACCGCCACAACCGTGCCTGATGTGGCTAGAAGCTTCAATAAAACCTATAACACCGATGAAGAAAATGAAGATAAGGATGAATATTGGAGACCTAATAATTTTTCTAAAAGTTTCAAGGGTCTTGTAACTTTAAAGGAAGCCTTGAGTCATTCTCTTAATCTAGCTACGATAAATTTGGTAGAGATGGTAGGCTTTGATAAAATCTACTCAGGACTTATTGATTATGGGTTTAAAAACCCTCCTAAAGATATGTCTATCATATTAGGAAGCGTTGGAATTTCTCCTCTTGAAGCTGCAAAAGAATATTCTATTTTCTCAAACTATGGAACGATGGTGGAACCTTCATTATTTGAAAGCATTACAGATAGAGATGGAAACACAGAAACTTTTGAAGACAAACCATTCACAGAAATCACCACTCCTGAACAATCCTTCTTAACAACCTCTATCCTTAGAGAAACAGTGGCAGGAGGAACTGGAAGGAGAGCAAGGGTCAATGGGATTGAAATAGCTGGAAAAACAGGGACATCTAATAATAATATTGATGGATGGTTTTGCGGTTTTACTCCTTCTATACAGGCTATCATATGGTTTGGCAGAGATGATAACACCTCTATTGGCAAAAATGACTCAGGAGGAGTAATTTCAGCTCCTGTATTTTCACATTTTATCAGCAATGTTTTAAAAATTGATCCGGGATTGAAAAGAAAATTTGATACCCCAGAAGGCGTAAATAAGAAGACAATCAATGGAAGTGATTACTACTATACGCAAACTTCAAAACTTCCAGAAAATAAGCCTCAAGATACTATTGATGAGAAACTCTTATTTTAAAAAGACTGATTAAAAAGTTCAGCAATCATGCAGCGGATCGAACCTCCGCCATATTGCTCAATATTTGAGATATCCATAGAAATAATTTGTGCGTATTCTGAGATTTTTTCAATTTGAGAGTCCTCAAGGCAATGGTAAGCATTATTAGACATCACTACAAACTTCTCTCCAAATTTGTTTTCAAGCTCTATAATATTCCCTGCAAAATTATAAATCTGATTTTCACTCAAAGCAATCACTTCTTTATTGCAATTTTCCAAAGCTCGAATGACAAATTCTCGCTCTTTTACATTATCAATACTTTCAAAACAAACAACTGCAAAATCACTACATATTGCCATCATTACATTGGTGTGGTAAATAGGCAGTCTTTTTAAATTAAAATTTTGATAGGAAGTAAAAGCAACGGGTTTATAACCATAATGTTCGCAAAATATATACAAAAGTTCCTTATCGCAACGAGGGGAGAGAGAAGCAAAAGCGACTTTATGTATTCTGTCCAAAACCATTGCCCCTGTTCCTTCTAAAAATTTATTATCTTTTTCATATAAGGATAAATCCAATATATCTAGCTTTACCTGATGATTGTATTCAAATAATTTACTCAAAAATTTTTTTCTCTCATTGCGTCTATTTTCTGCAAACATTGAACACAAACAAAGATTATTTTTATCAATAGAAACAAACCAATTGTTAGGGAAAATGCTATCTGGAGTATGAGGAATTTGCGTATCTTCAAAATAACAAATCTCTATTCCTGCTTTTTCTAAAACAGATGTAGCACTATCAAACTCCATCAACGCCTTTGCTTGAATTTCATCATTTTGTTCATGAGTATTTTGTTTTTGAAAATAATTATTTACAGCGGTTTGGGGATTGAAGTGGAAGGCATTGGGTCTTGTCATTATAATTTTATTTGTAACTTGTTTCATTTGATTTCCTTCATTGTATTTTTTAAAAACTCTTCATCACTGATACCATTATTAATATTTTTATTAAACCTTTTAGTAAAATAATATCCTATGTAACAAACCACCACTAATGCAAGTGTATACCAAACCGATACTCGATAGCTACCTTCAATACTGCTCACAACAATAGGAATTGCACATCCAAAAACACCTATAATTTGCGTATATGGAGTATAAGGGGTTCTATATGGAAGATCTTCAAGTTTTTTGCCTAAAATATTCTTATACCATTTTCTAAAATTATATTGAGAAACGCCTACACTCATCCATACCAGCATCATTGACAATCCTGCTATGATAATAAGAGCATTGATAACCTCTTGAGGATTAATCCATATACACAAAAGAGAGACAAGAGAGACAGCAGTAGAAACAATCAGTGAATATATAGGTATTTGATTTTTATTCACTCTTGAAAAAACTTTAGGTAAAAAACCTTTCTGAGACAAACTATAAAACATCCTTGCAGATCCATAAATGCCAGTATTTGAAGAAGATAAAATAGCAACTATAATCACAACATTCATAATGCTTCCTGCATAAGGCACATTCCAAATATCAAGCACAGCAACAAAAGGACTTTCTGTAATTCTAGCATCACTATGGGGCAAAAAAGTCGAAACAATAAAAACAGAGCCGATAAAAAATACGAGCAATCTCCACATCGTTGCTTTTACTGCATAAGGCATTGCTTTATGAGGATCTGCAGTTTCTCCAATAGCTACACCTATAACCTCTGTTCCTGCAAAAGCATAGCTAATAAATACTATTGCTGAAAAAACTGCCAAAATACCATTAGGAAAAAATGTATGTGCAGAGCTATCATAAAAATTTTGAAAAACTCTGCTGAAGGCATCTAAACCAAATCCTAATGTATAAAGATTGTAAATTATGACACTAAGTCCGCATAGGAGAAATATCAAAATAGCCCCAACTTTAATCGCTGAGAGATAAAATTCTACCTCTGCAAAAAATCTAACCTTGTAAGCATTGGCAACAAAAACTAAAGCACAAGATAAAAGAATCCAAATCCATAATGGCGAATCAGGTAACCATTTTTGCATCAAAAACCCGATACCAATAAATTGAATTGCATTTCCTAAGACACAATTAAGCCAATAAGCCCAATAGACATAGTATCCCGTAAACGGGTTGATAAACTTTTGAGCATAGTCGCCAAAACTGCCCGTATTTGGCAAATAAGCACCCATCTCCCCCAAAGATAAAAGCACAGAATAAACAATAACAGAGCCTACAAAATAAGCGATCAATGCACCCAATGCACCAGCTTGAGAAATCGTTTCACCCGTACCTACAAAAAATCCTACGCCAATAGCCCCTCCAAACCCTATCATCACAAGATGTCTTGTCTTCATATCTTTTGCTAAAGAATTCTTCTGCACCATTAAAAACCCTTTTTGGCTATTGAAAAGTTTAATTTTTATAGTCCCTATGATTTATTTAAAATCTAAGCGACAAACAGCTCAAGCCCCCATCAATTTTTCTAAACTCAGAGGTATCCACTTCTAAAATCTTGTAACCCAATGCAGAAACTTTCTCATACACAGCTTTATAGCCCTTTGGGACGATAACAAAGTCATTTACCCAGATACAATTAGCACTATAGCTTTCGTTATCTGGAATTTCTATGCGATGGAATTTTGCAAATTCAGACTTAGTCTTAAATTCCCCAGCAACCAAGAGATTATTATTTTCAATATAAGAAAGCCCTGTTTTAAGATGAAGTACTTCACTCAAATGCACGATTGAACCGCTTAAACCATACTTTTGTAATATTTTGATAGTTTGTTGTGCGCCTTCTTGATTAGTACGTGCTGAAAGTCCGATATAAAAGTGATCTCCTACCATCATAATATCCCCTGCTTCAACCGTTCCAGGATCTTGAATATATTCGATGTTTTTATAAAATTTTTTCAAAGCTTCTTGCATATCACCCAAACTAGCTTCGCCTCTTCGTGTATTCGCACCAGGTCTAGTGATAATAACGCACTCTCTAGTGCATAATGCAACATCCTCCACAAAGCAAGAATCAGGATAATCATCTTGTGGTTCTAATACTGTTACATTTACTCCTGTTTTTGCTAGAGCTGCAACATACTCAGAATGTTGCTTAAGGGCGTTCTTATAGATAGGTTTTCCAAGATTTGCACTTGTGATACCTTCAGATATACGAGCAGATGGAATCCTTACGATTACATTTCTAAACATCTTAAATCCTTTTTATTTGAATTTGAAATTTATATAAATCTATTCTATACATAGAATCATAAAATATGTCTAATAAATACTCATATAAATTTATAATATGTTACTTATATACACAAATATTTTTAATATTTTTATTTGATATTGTATTTTTGAATCTTAATAATTTGAAGTTTTTACTTATTTTAGGTGTTTTCCCAAAGATATAACATCTTTAAATAGAAATTTACCTAAAACTCGCTAAAATCAGAGAATTCATTTTAGAGGTGAGCCAATGAAATTAAAACTAACACATATATCCCACGTAGCAAATAAAATAGCATTGGACATTGCAAATTCCAATCTCTTGGAGCTTAAAGCACCTATTGAAAATATCGCCAATACTGCTAGAGTAATTTTGGAAGAAGATATCAAAAAAGAAGCTGAAATTGACGAAAAAGCCAAAAGTCTATTAGAGGAAAATCTTGATGAGATTGAATTCATGCGTGCAGATGAAAGACAGCTTTTTTGGATGATAAAACGTCAAATAGCTGAACAAGAAAATTTTCTACTTTCTTGGGAGGATAGATACAGTGATATTTCCCATAGGATACTTGATGAGATAAGTCTTGAAGGTTTTATTAAATTCAGCATATCTGAAAATCTTATCAAAAATATTATTTTTAAATCCATTGATTCTTATTCTAAAATATATGAAGAAATTGAAGATGAAGTGATTGAAAAAATCAAACACTACAAAAGAAAAATTCTTGTGGGCACAGATGAGTATGAATTGGTTTTTGAAAAATTGTACGAAGAAGAACTTAAAAGAAAAGGGTTTTTATAATGCAAGATGCTTATCTTTATTTTGAAAATGGACTTTTTTTACAAGCAAAAGCCTTTGGATCAGGTCAAACAGCTGTGGGAGAGGTTGTTTTCAACACTTCGATGACAGGTTATGAAGAAATTATCACAGATCCTAGCTATGCAGGTCAATTTATCCTTTTTACTATGCCAGAAATTGGTATTGTTGGAGCAAATCCCGAAGATATGGAATCAAGAGGAATTTTTTGCAAAGGAATTATTGTAAGAAACTACAATGAATTTTACTCAAATTTTAGAGCAAAAGAAAACTTGGATAACTTTTTAAAATCCCAAGACATAATGGGAATTACTGGCGTAGATACAAGGCTATTAACCAAAACCATTCGCAACAATGGGTCAATGATGATGATAGCATCAACTCAAATATCTTCTCCTGAGGAACTCAAAAATATTCTTAAAAAATCCAAAAAAATCCAAGATATTAACCTCATTCCCGAAGTCTCAACCCCAAAAACCTACACACATACAACTTCTACCTTTGATTTTAACACCTTTCAATACGGTTTACCTAACACTTCAAAAAAAATCATCGCTATTGATTTTGGAATCAAAAGAAATATACTTAATGAACTTACAGCCGTAGGACTTGAGGTCGAAGTAATGCCTCATCATTTTGAAGCAAATTCCATCATTGCTAGATTTGAAAATGGAGAAATCAAAGGGGTATTTTTATCTAATGGTCCTGGAGATCCACTAATGCTAAAAAATGAAATATCTCAAATCAAACTCCTCATTGAAGCAAAAATCCCAATTTTTGGAATCTGTTTAGGGCATCAGCTTCTATCCATAGCAAATGGCTATGAAACCTATAAGTTAAAATTCGGTCATCACGGGGGAAATCACCCAGTAAAAAACCTCATTACTCAAAGCGTAGAAATCACTTCTCAAAATCATAACTATTCAGTGCCTCAAGAGATTGAAGAAATTGCTGAAATCACCCACAAAAACCTATTTGATGGGACAATAGAAGGACTCAAATATAAAAATGCTCCTATTTTTTCAGTGCAACACCATCCTGAAGCTAGTCCTGGTCCAAAAGAATCAAGCAATCTTTTCAAACAATTTGCAGATATGATCTAGGTCTTAAACTTTAATATCCAAAATATGCTCACTATGGACAACTATTTGCTCATCTTGAGTAGCTTGGGTTTGTTTTTGTTCTTTTTTGTTTTCTTCCTCAAATGCTCCATTTCCTTTTGAATCTGGATTTACAGATTGAGAATCCTCTGTAGGACGAACTTCTTGAACATCTTTAAGTTTATCTTCAAACTCTCTTGCGATGACATCTGTCATATCTCCTCTTGCAATGGCGTTGGCTTGTTGTGTAGAGTTGAGCTGTGAATTCTGATTAATATAAGTTATATTACCAATAGGTGAGATCGCCATTTTTCATCCTTGAATTATTTTTTATAATGAAAGGTTTGATGTTTGGCATAAACCACATTTGATCCTTCAATGATTTTCACAAACCTTCTTCTAGTATAATCGACACTAAAATTTCCTGTTTGAATTGAATTTATCCCTACTAATATTTCCCCTGCTTTGTGGATAACTTCATCATAAATTTTTCCCTTACCACAATGGATAATCATATGAGATGAGGGAATATCTCGAATATGCAACCAAATATCATCAGCTTTTGCTTCTTCAAGCAAGGATTGATTTTCTGATTTATTTCTGCCTATAGAAACTTTTATTCCTTCAATAAAAATCACTTCATATTTAGGTGGTGATTTCTTATTTTGCTTCTTAGGTTCTAAAATGACTAAATCCTGAATATTTTGAATGTTTTGAATATAAATATTTTCTTGCTTTAAAAAATCAATTTTATCACTTAAATTTTGAACTTGTATATGGGTATTTTTGGCTTTTTGAGTGAGTTTTTTTGCTTCTTTGAACATCATATTAACACCTTCTTGAGGTGTTCTAATCCCTTCAGGAAGAGTAATGCACACATAAGAACCAGAAAAATCCTTTAGCCTTACTTCAGAAGCAAAATTTTGTATTTGATGCAAATTGGCAAGTAAAATAGTTCCACTCTGTGATAATTTCTGTGCCTTTTGATGCAAATCATCTTCTTTGGGAAGATCATCTAAAAGCATCTGCAATTTCTTTATTTTTTTGGAAATTCTACTGGTAATGATTTCTTTTTTTATTTTTAATTTTTTATCCAAATTTTCAAAATAAGCATTTTCAAGCTGAACAAATAACTCTTCATTGCTCAAAATCTTCATCTCCTCAGAAAAATCCATATTTCTTTGTTCTAATGGCTTTAGTACTTCTGCTATGCGAACCTCCCTAGAACTCCTATCAATATTAATATGCCTAAGTGCTTCTAAGACAATGTTTTTATCATCTAGCAAAATAACATTAGTGTGTTTGCCTGTAAATTCAAATTGAATATAAAATCTGGTATTTTTATAAGTGCCAAACTGATCGCACTCTATCTTCAAAATTCGATTATTTCCATCTACGTTTGCATTTATAATTTTAGCTCTAGAGCAAAGTTTAGACAAAAAAACATCAAAGGGTGCATTGTATATTTTTGCCCCTAAAAGAGGTTTTGGCATGAGGAAAACACCGCTATTTCCTTTGGTCATATCAAAATAAAATATCTTTTCCTTAAGCTCAAATTTCAGCAAATTATCATCAATACGTTTGATGTTATGAATCATTTCTTGGTCACTCAAAAATCTCGCAATATTCTTAAGTAGCCATAATTTCATTATTTTCCTTATTGACTTTCTTCTAATCTTTTTTTTGCAAACTCAAGTGCCTCTTTAGTTATATTTGCTCCACTTATCATTCTAGCCATTTCTTTGATTCTGCCTTCTTTGTCAAGCAGTATTACCTCACTTTTAGTATCTTTTTTACGAACCAAATAATGAGAATCTGCCAAAACTGGCATATGTGGCTGATGAGAAATCGCAAAAATTTGATAAGTTTTTGACAATATTTTAAGCATTTTTGCTACCCCTTCACTTTCTTCTCCACTTAAATTTGCATCAATTTCATCTAAAACTAAGATTCCTTTAGAACCATTAATAAGTGCATCTATGCACATTATTACCAATCTCAAGCGATTGTATTCACCTGAACTAAGCACATCAATACTTGAACTTTCTAAAGTAAGTTCAATTTTTTCTAATCCCAAATTATATAATTCACAAGACTTCAAGCTTATCGTTGGTTTCTTCAATAACAATTGATTACAAAACCTTAAAATCTCTTTTTCAAACTGCACTACACATTCATTTCGACAGAGACTGATTTGTTTAGCTATTTCAAGACATGTATTTTGCAATGATTGTATTTGTTTATAAAGAGTCTCTTTGTTGAAGCTGATATTTTGATAATCTTGAAGTTTTTGTTTTTGCGTTTCCAAATGTGCTAGAGCTTCAGAAACTCCGCCATATCTTCTATTAATATCTGAAAGGGTGCTTATACGATTGAGCATTTCTTCTCCATCAAGACTTCCAAGTTCTTCAAGCCTTTCTCTTTCTTCATCGATAATAGAACGTGCTTCTAAAATCCCTTCTTGAAATATCAGGCTATCTTTACCTATCAAAGCAAGTGTATGTGAAATCTTAGAAATTCCATCTAATGCCTCCAATGCCCCAGAAATGCTCTCTTGAATTTTTTCTTTTTTTGATAAGGTTTTTTTGAGTTCTAATAATCTCTCATACTCCCCTTCTACTAAATTTAAACTAGAAATTTTTTCTATTTCAAATTCGGCAAACTCTTTGAGATTTTGGATATTTTTCTCTTCTTCTTTTAATGCAGCATATTCCTCTTGTATGCTCAAAAGATCTCTATAATGAATCGTAAAATCACTCAAAAGTTTCTTGTGATTAGGGTTATTTTGAGCGATAAAATCATCAAAAACTCTCAAAATATTTTCCATCTTAAGCTCATCTGCACCTTTTGAAGAAATATGTTTAGCAAACCTAGAAACAAGCTCACTTAAACGTTTTTTGGAAGTATTATAACGATTAAGAAAATATCTTGTTTTATCTTTTTTAAGAATGCTTAGCACAAGAATATCTTCTTCACTAAGCCCAAACTCATTCAAATCCACTCCAAACTCACCTAAAGCAATATCCAAATTCGCTTCAATCATATCTGCATTACTATCTTTAATTCCAAAAGCCCCAAGCAAGGACTCTATCAAAACAGATTTTCCACTTCCACTAGCTCCGCTAAAAACATTAAATCCATTTTTGAATTCCAAATCTACATTTTCAAATGCTACAGAATTTTTGACGATGAGTCTATTTATCATTCTTCACCCCATTTGAATTTTTGTTTCAATATCCTAAAGTAACTCCGATCTGTTTTTTGGATGAGATGTGCATTCAATTGTGCTGCTTTTATTTTCAGAGTATCTTGTGATTTCATTTCCATTACTTCTTGACCATCAATAACGAGCACACAATCGTTTTCTACTCCAAATTCTAATACAAACTCATCATTTAAAACCATCGGTCTTTGAGTGAGAGAATGTGGGGAAATAGGCGTTAGCAATATATTTCTACAAAATGGATAAATCACAGAACCCCCTGCACTGATATTATAAGCCGTAGAGCCAGTAGGTGTTCCTATAATCAGGCTATCTGCATAATACACATTAAAAGACTCTCCATTGACCTTAGCATAGATTTTCAGTAATCCTGAAATATTCTTTTTTGAAATCAAAACCTCATTAAGTGCGTGAAGATTTTTTTCGCCTTCAGAGGTACTTAAACACCCTTCAAGCATCATGTGTTCATCAATTTTATAATCCCCTTTTGAAAGAAGGGCAGCAAATCTATCGACCTCTATAGGACTTATAGCAGTAAGAAATCCTAGATGTCCTATATTGATACCAAAAGCAGGTATTTTACTCCCATAGCTACGTCGAAGTGCTGAGAGCAATGTCCCATCCCCACCTAGCGAAAGAAGTGCGTCAATCTCTTCACACATATCTTCAAAAGCTATTCCACTAAGCCCTATCATCAATGCACTTGAATCTTCTAAAATTATCTGTATGCCATTTTTGTTAAATGCTTTTTGTATCTCAAAAAAAGTATCTTTTAATGTAGGGGTGGCAGGTCTTAGAAGAACCCCTATTTTAGATATAGGTGGATTCATATTTGGATTCTTTAATTTTAATTTTTAATGTATTGTATCAAACTAGAGATAAGAATAAAATTTCATATATCCATACACAGCATCAAACCCTATAAAATAGGATATAACCCCTATCAAAAAGATGAGGACATAGGACAAAATCTCGCTCATTCAAACCTCAAGAAATATTTTTTGAGATTTTTTTATAGCCTCATAAGCCTCATTAATCCTAGTAAAACGATCGTGATAATCTTGAACAATTGCTTCATCTCTCCCATAGACATTATCTGGATGATAAGTACGAGCCAAGCTCAAATAACGTTTTTTAACACTCTGAAAATCATCATCAAATCTGGACTCTAACTCAAGATAATATCCTCTAAGATTGCATTCATCTTCGGTAAGAAAAGAAGAGTCAAATTTTTTTCCAAAAAATCCTTTATAATCAAAATCAATCGCCACATTATGGATAATTTTAGAACTAATAAGGTTCATAATATGTTCCCAAAATTCATCTCCTCTTGCCTTGAGATGAATTTCATTTTCACACTCAAAATCACAATAAACGCCAAATAAATTTTTTAAATAACGTCTAGCTAGTGCGTTCTTCTTTTCAAGAGTTAAGATCACTTTATCAAGTCCGACCACTCGCAATGAAACTTTTACCTTCTGCAAAACATCATTTTTTTTGAGTATTTTGATACGAATAGGTAAGTGAGTATGCAATAATACAGCATCAAGATGACTCTTCTCCTCTTCCAAACTAGCGTGATAAGCCCAATTTATCAGATAATCCTTCTTAAATCTCTCCCCATCATCAAGAATCAAAATAGACGAAGATAGCCTGTAGTGTTCTGAAAAATATTTGCTAGAATATCTCATTATTTTTTCAAATAGCTCACTTTCTTGAAATAACTCTATCTGAATATATCGATTACAATAACTAACATTCATTAGATTCCCTCATATATCCTTATGTACAACTACTCCAAATAAAGCAAAAATCAATCCATAAAATAAAATATATAAAATTTTAAAGTATTTATAACTTTAAAATCGCATAATAACACATAAAAAAATAGGAAAATTTCAAATGGAACTAGATACTTTAATTCAGAGTGGAACACATTTAGATATTTTGATTTACATATGCGTGGGGCTGATCTCAGGAATAGCAGCGGGGTTTTTTGGAATAGGAGGAGGCACTATTATTGTACCTTTGATGCTTGTATTAAAATACCCTATGCAACATGCTATCGGTATTTCTGTGATGCAAATGATTTTTTCCTCTGTTTTTGGTTCTTTTATCAACTACAAAAAAGGTCTTTTGATTGTAAAAGACGGAATTTATGCAGGTATAGGAGGGCTTATTGGTGCAAGTTTTAGTGGAATAGTGCTTGGAAATGTAAGTTCTGAAACACTCAAGATTTTATTTTTATGTATCACCTTTTATTCCTTTATTAAATACGCCTTTAAAGTTAAAAGTTCTGTAAATAACAACCCTCCAGCAACATCCCCACTACAAAGAAATCTCATTTTGATCTTAGCAGGGGCACTCACAGGAGTTTTTGCTATTTCTTTAGGAATTGGAGGGGGATTGCTGATGGTGCCAATTTTAGGATATTATTTAGGCTATCAATCCAAACAAGCCGTTCCAGCAAGTTTGTTTTTTGTGATCTTTGCTTCCATTTCAGGGACTATTTCACTGCACAACCAAAATGTGATTGACACAGCAGTATTGTATGCAGGATTTTACATAGGTATCGCATCGATGATGGGAGTATGGATAGGCATAAAGCTTATCGAAATATCCAGTGGAAAAATCCACAGAATAGCTTTACTTAGCATTTATATGCTCTCTATGCTCGTTACAGCCTACAAGCTGATTACGGGCTAACCAAATTTTATATCAAAGGACTTTAAAATGAAAAAGAAAATTATCATCATCGGTGGAAGTATCGCAGGGCTAAACACAGCACTCATTTTGGCATCAGCTATTAATAAAGACTTGGATTTTGAAATCACAATTATCGATGAAGGAAAAGCAGATATTTTAAAAGCTGAAGTGTATAATGTGCCATTCTTTCCAAAAGCAATAAAAGGTGAAGAAATTATTTCGCATATAAAAAATCAGATAACAAGTTTTACAAAAATTAGCTACATCAACGCAAAAGCTACTGAAATTTCAGGAAATAATGGGGCTTTAGTTATCAAAAGTACTCAAGGAGAATTTAACGCAGAATATGCAGTTATCGCAACTGGTGCTAGTGAATGCGACATAAAAGGTTTAGAAGAATTTATAGAGCCTCATGACCTGATGCCAAAACCCGGAAAAATAAAGCTCAAGCATACCGGTAGAAATCTTATCAAAGATGGGGTATATGTTGCAGGAATCGCCTCTGGAGTAACCTCTATGGTCTCTTGTGCGTTAGGAAGTGCTGCAGAAACTGCTTGTGCGATACTTAGCGATATAAAAGGCAGTGTTAGTGTGATTCATGATTTCAAAGACTCTAGAAAATAATCAATCTTTAACATGAAATTCTAGGGGATTCCCCTAGAATAATCTTTAGACTTTCTTACGATAATATAAATACAATTTATATAAATTTTAATTATCTAAAACGATGGTGTATCAAATCCTGATTGATAAGCCTATAGGTAAAGCCTGAATCTTTTTTTATTTTCATAAAGTCTTTATTGATTGGGGTATCTTGTTTTTGAGGCAAAATAGCTAGGATTTTTCCGGGATATTTAGAGTCTTTTCGCTGAAAAAACATTTCTTTAAATTGATCGATTTTTATCTTGATATTTCCAAAGCTAGGATCAGCTAGATAGACATATTCCTCATCCATGCCCTTATATACAGTGAAATGATCGATACTGCGGATACTCACAAATACAATCACTGGAATCTTTAACTTTGATAAAGTATCAAAATCCACAGCAAGTCCGATAGCCTTAAATCCCTTGCCAATAGCATATTTTGAAAGATCCAAAAATGAGATGATATTATCTCCTTCTTTAAGGACCTCATTTTGATTTACATCATAGCCTTTGGATTTCAATATTTCATCAATAATTATACGTTCTGTAATAGAACTATCCTCATAATAGTATTTTAAAATACTAGCCAAAGAAGCACTCCCACAGCTATAATCATATTTCTGTCTTACCAGATTAGCATTTCTAAACTCTATCCACGATTTTACAGATCGCTCTATCAATATGCCATTTTGATTGATATATACCTGTGCGTTAAGCACACCTAAGAATACTAAAAAAATAAATTTCTTCATCTTATTTTGTATGAGAGTAATACATTCACACTATTACTTGTATAGAGGTTGGTGCTGAGATTATTTATATCCACACTCACGATCAAACTAGGATTCACTTCATAACTTGCACCAAAAAGATAAGAAATCGACGATCCCTGATGAGCTATCACTATTCCATCTAATCTATCTTTAAACTTATACTGATAATTAATCCCAAAATTTATAGAAGTATAAGGATTAAGTGCTAGATACACCATAGGACTTAGATTTAGCAAATTACCTATATCTAAAGTATGATCATCAATCTTTCTATGTAAATTCAGCCTAAAACCTCCCTGCAATACAAAAACCACAGGATCTACAGTGTAATAACTCGTAGCAAAAAACGCATAATTTTTAAAATAATCTAGCTTGTATTTTGGATTCTCTGGTGCTGCAAGAATGGATTTAGAAATAACAATAGGGGTTGTTCCTATAAGTAATGATGGATATTTACCTTCACTTTTTACTTGATAAAGAAGCCCCATATTGAAGTTATTAAAATCATAATCATCCTCTCCAGAAAAAGCACTATCACTTAGATTGCTATGTTGATAAAAAAAACTAGGCGAAGCAAAAATTTCAATATCTTTTGTAATACCGTATCTAAGATTGAGAGAAAAGTTTAAAAAATCTTGATTGGATTGTTGCACCCCAAGTATGGCAGGAATGCTATAAACACTAGAAGAATCTGTGGGCGAAGCAGTGGCGATTACTGGAGCGATTACATTTGTTTGTTTTTGGATATTAGCATAAAATATCGAGGTATCAAGCCTGAGGCTATGTTTTTGAGTGAGCATCTCATTTATCATCACTGCATCAGCAGACAGGCTAGAAATCATTGAGAAAAATAATATTATCTTGTTCATTTATATCTCATTTTTAATAAATTTAATTTTCATATAGTAACATATTTTATTTATAAAACCTATAATAATAAAATTAATTTTGCTTAATAATCTATTGACATAGACTTCAAAATTTGTTAGAATAAAATTATCAATAATGAATATTATTATTATTGATAAAATTTAATAAAGGAAATAAAATGAAAAAGTTGGTTTTAACTTTGGCTTCTGTATTTGTTTTAAGTTTTGGATTTGCAAATGCAAGTTCTATAGACTCTATAAACAATAATCCACAAAATATCTCTATAAACACTAGTTCAACACTAAGTAGTGCTGATGAAGCGATGCTCTTTGGTGGTAAAGCTAATGCGATGGTATTAGATAATGAAGAGATGAAGAATACTCAAGGCTTTGGCTTTTGGAGTAGTTTTGGTGACGCACTTGGAGCTTCTTTTGGCGGAACACTAGCAGTTGCGGGTCTCCTTCTACTCCTTTAAGATAATCCAAAATACCACACTAAAATCAAATGATGATTTTAGTGTGGATTAACTTTTACATTAAAAAGGAGATAAGATGAAATTTTCGTATTTATCAGTTTGTATTCTAATATTTAGTGGGTGTAGCACAACATTTCCTCCTAACTCAACAAATTATTCACTTCTATCTACAAATAAAGTAGAGATTCCTAATATCAAAACTTCCCCGATACCTGTAGAAGGTGAAAGTTGTTTTGCTACGCTTTTATCACACTCTAAGGAAAAAGTGAATTCCACAATGAATCAAGCTATCGCAAACGCCATAGAAAATGGTAAAAAAAGAGGCTTTGAAGGAGATTTTCTAATAGATACAGAAATCACCCAAACTGACAAAAGTGGATTTATTGACAGTACTTGTTTCAAGGTCAGGGGCAAACTTGCCACTATCCAAAAGAAATGATCATCTAATATAAGGAGGGAATTAATCCTCCTTTTTTATCTTTCCTGATATACAAATACTAGCATTACTTCATAGGAATTTTAATTGATCCTATCAAATCTCCAAAAACTACCTATCAATAGCTGTTCTATCTGTATTTATATCTAAAATAATATTCTAAATATTGATTTTTAATCAATTAGATAAATTATTTTATCTAAATTACACATCTTATATATCCCTATTTTTGGTATTTTATTTAAATAAAATGGATTTTAATATAAAAATATTTTATTTTTTATTGACATAGATTCTGATTTTTGTTAGGATTATCAAATCAAGAATGAATCTTAATAATCTCAATCTTGGTATAAAAATTCTTAATCACAAGGAGAGTAGATGAAAAAAATCATCGTAACTTTGGTATCAGTTTTTGTCTTAGGATTTTCTCTTGCAAATGCGAATCCTATGAATGCTATCAATACATCAAATGTATCTGCAAGTAGTACTACTGCTCTAAGCAGTTCTGATGAAGCGATGCTTTTTGGTGGTAAAGCTAATGCGATGGTATTAGATAATGAAGAGATGAAGAATACGCAAGGCTTTGGTTTTTGGAGTTGGTTTGTGCCAGTAGCCACAGTTGGAGGCGTTGTAGGATGTGCAGCTTTATTGGGACCAGTTTGCACTCTAGGTCTTGCATTTTAATTAAACTATAATTTGGGAGATAAACATGAAAAAATTAGCAATATTTTCACTCCTAGCCCTTACCCTCAGTGTCTCTTTTGCGAGACCTCCAGTAGAGGGTGATGTGCTAGATAGTAATAACTTTGTAGTTGGCGTAGATGCTTCATTGAACGGGGTATATAGAAAAAATAACCCTTCTACCCCTTATTTGTATGGAAAAATAGATGGTCAATACATCACATACCCCACATTTGCGTCAAACTCAAAACAAAATTCAGGGCAAATTGATGTAGATATCAATCTCAATGCTAGATATGGGATATTAGATTATTTTGAAATCTACGCTAATGCAAATGGATACTACCAAAATTCAAATGTAGATAATGATTTTTATAGCTCCAAAGACATCAGCTCCAAAAGCAATATCATAAATTTTGGTAATGCCAATATCGGTTTGATGGCTACCTTATACAAGGGTGAGACTTTTCGTGTTATCATAGGAGATAATTCTGATATTATCAGCAATATGGCTTTTTATGATTTTAACTCCCAGATGAATTACTTCGGAGGGCATACATTCTTCCTCAATCTTATCACACAGAAAGTTGATGCAGATAAATTTGCTTCTTTTACTAGTCAGTTCTACTACAGGCTAAATTTGACTCAAAAATACAAATCTAGCCTAGCTGATGCACCTGATTTCAAATTCAAAAACGGTGATGAAGCTGGGGTTAGATTTTTATGGCAGTTTGGAAAAGAAAACTCCTTAGGATTCATAGGTGGAAATGTGGCTTTCAGAGCTGCAGATAGGCTTGATGGAAATAAACCTGAAATGGTGCTCTATAATGGTCAGGACTATTCTAGTATTGGAGTAGGGTTTTCGCTAGGGGGCAAAAAGGACATCAATGATCACCTAGGCTATAAAATTTCTGTTGATTTTATGAGCTATGCACTTGATTACAATACTTCTACAGTGGGTATAAACTTCGGACTTTATTTCAAATAGTTTTTTTAGATCTGCAACTGCAGGTCTAAAAACTTCTTTTCCCTTATCATATCAAAAACTTTCAAAGTCATAGAACTCATAGGGAGCTTATCAAGCTCTCTAAAATCAAAAAATTCTACCCTCTCTTGTAGATATTGCATATCTGAAATCAAATAAACTTTTACTTTCAATCTATAACGCGTATAAGAATGTCTAAATTCGCCCACAAAAGGAAAACTCAAAATTCCCTCATCTGTAATAGTTTCTACTACTCTAGGAAAATTATAAAGCCCCTTATATAGAGAAATTTCACTTTTTGCTAATGCAATCTTCCCATCAAGCACACACAAACCTAGATTCAAATCCAAAACCTCATAAGTGATTTTCTTTTTTTGCGTATAAACCAATGGTTCTTGCCATCCCTTGCACCATAGTTGCAAAGGGCAAATGACACATTTTGGGGACAATGGCAAACATACCAATGCTCCAATATCTAAAAGTGCCTGATTATGATCAAAGCTATTTTGTTGATTGAGTATCTTTTGAGCAGCTTCTTGCAACTCATTATTTTTTGGGGATTTAAGTGCAAAAAATCGGCTCAATACCCGTTTGATATTCCCATCTACAAAACTCACCGACTTGCCAAATCCAAAACAAGCTATCGCACCAGCAGTATATTCTCCGATACCGGGTAATTTTATAAGTTCTTTTGGATTAGAAGGAAGATATTTTCCACAGATTCTTGCAGTTTTGAGCATATTTCTAGCTCGTAAATAATACCCTAACCCCCTCCATAAATATAAAACCCTCTCTTCATTTGCCTCTTTCAATGCTTCTAAGCTCGGAAACTCGTTTAAAAAAGGCTCATAATATTTTCCTAGCACGGTAGCAACCTGCGTTTGCTGAAGCATAATCTCACTCACATATACCCCATAAGGAGCATTTTCTCCTTTTAAATTTCTCCATGGCAAATCCTTGCGACCATTTGTTTTATACCACTTCAATATCTCATCATGCACAGATTGTAATGTTTTTGCTTCCATATTCTCTATCTTATGTTTTGACATATCAAAATTATATCTATTTTGTCTATTTGAATCATTCAAATTAGAATTAAAAATTTAACTTTTTATTAATGTTACTTTTAGTAAAAGTATATCTCTTATCCACTATTTGCGAAGCATTGCAACAAAAAATGATTAGATTTTATTACAAACACATATTGAATTTTCATAAAATATCGAAAATTTATTAAAACACAATATGTGTATGATAGTATTTAAAACATAAAATTTAAATGCTAAGGATAAAAAATGGGTATCATTGTTGGATTTCCAAGAATCGGCGAACACCGAGAACTTAAAAAGTCTTTGGAAAGTTTTTGGTCAAATAAAATTTCTGAAAAAGATCTTGAGCAGAGTGCCAAAGAATTGCGTTCTAAGCACTGGTCGTATCAAAAAAACTTCGAGTATGTGAGCGTGAATGACTTCAGCTTGTATGATAATATGCTAGATTTAGCCTATATGCTTGGAGCGATTCCACAGAGGTTTAGAAAATTTGAGGGATTAGAACTTTATTTTGGAATGGCTAGAGGCATAAAAGATAGCGTAGCTTGTGAGATGACAAAATGGTTTAATACTAATTATCACTATGTCGTCCCAGAACTGAGTGCGAAAGATAACTACAATATCAACATCACAAAAATACAAAACGAATACAAAGAAGCTAAATCCTTAGGCTATCGACCAAAAATAAACCTCATAGGTCTTTTTACTTTCGTAAGCCTTTCTAAGATTGTCGATGATTCTAGCTTTGAAAATGTATTTGAAAATGTCAAAAATGCTTATTTCAAATTGCTTGATAATCTCAAAAGTTTGGATTCCTCAATACTTATACAGTTTGAAGAGCCTATTTTTGCCAGAGGTGAAGACAAAAGATTTTACAGCAAAATCAAAGATGTTTATAACCAAATCGCAAAAAAAGGATTCAAAACAATCGTAACCACTTATTTTGAACACAGCACAGAGGCCACAGAAATACTCTCTCAGAGCGATATAGATGGAATTGGGCTGGATTTTTTATACGGGGATAAGAATCTAACCTCCCTAGAAACCATCGCCAAATCTGGTAAAACACTCTATGCAGGGGTGATTGATGGTAGGAATATTTGGATAGCAGATATTGATGCTAAACTCGAACTGCTACAAAAAATCTCAAGCAAAATTCCTAAAGATAAAATTATCTTAAGTTCGAGTTGTTCGCTTTTGCACACTCCTTTTAGCAAAGATTCTGAAACAAAAATGAATGCACAAGCACTATCTTGGCTAAGTTTTGCAAAAGAAAAAATTCAAGAGCTTGAACTCTTAGAATCACTCTTTAAAAATGGTATCAATCCATCTAATGAAGAAAAATACAAACAAAATAAAGCCATCAATGATGACAGAAAAAAATCTTCTAAAATAGGCGATGTCAATGTTCAAGAAAAACTCAAAAAACCTCTCAAAACAAACCGAGAAGTAGCCTTTAAAGAGAGAATCAAGCTTCAACACAAGGAGCTAAACTACCCTCTATTGCCCACCACCACAATAGGTTCATTTCCACAAACTCCAGAACTTAGGGCATTAAGACAAAATTTTAAAAAAGAACAAATCAGCATCGAAGAATATGAAAAAGGAATAAAACACTATATCAACGAATGTGTTGCATTCCAAGAAGAAATCGGTCTTGATGTACTCGTACATGGAGAGCCTGAACGAAATGATATGGTTGAATATTTTGGCGAACAACTCAAAGGGTTTGTATTCAGTGAAAATGGATGGGTGCAAAGCTATGGTAGTCGGTGTGTCAAACCCCCTATCATCTATGCTGATGTCAGCAGACCTTCACCAATGACCATAAAATGGGCAACTTATGCACAAAGTCTAACAAAAAAGATAGTCAAAGGAATGCTTACAGGTCCTGTTACAATCCTGAATTGGTCGTTTGTTCGCGATGACATTCCTAGGAGCGAAGTATGTAAGCAAATAGCACTAGGAATCGCTGATGAAATCGACGATCTGCAAAATGCCAACATCAAGATCATTCAAGTAGATGAAGCAGCTTTTAAAGAAGGTTATCCTCTGCGAAAAGAAAATATCAAAACCTATGAAAAATGGGCATTGGAGTGTTTCAAAATCTCAACAAGTATTGCAAAACCGCAAACACAAATCCATACCCATATGTGTTATAGCGAATTCAACGACATCATTAAAACTATCGAGGATCTTGATGCAGATGTCATCAGTATCGAAACTGCTAGAAGTGGAAATGAACTGTTGAAAATTTTCGCTCAAGTAGGGTATTCTCATGAAGTAGGTCCGGGTGTATATGATATCCACAGCCCAAGAATCCCTACTCAAGAGGAAATTATTCATCAGATAAAACTCCTACTTGAAGTATTGCCAAAAGAACAGCTATGGATAAATCCTGATTGTGGGCTAAAAACTAGAAAATGGGAAGAAGTCAAACCATCTCTAAAAAACCTCGTGTTAGCCACAAAACACATCAGAGAAAATGCTTAAGGAAAAAAGATGATAGAGGAATGTGTTCATAAGCTCTTAAATACAAAGTTTCTTAGCTATGAAATCAATCCTCCAAAAGCATCACAGATAGGAGAGGAACTGCTAGAGAAGCTAGGAAATTGGGATGGATTTGATGCAATTATATGCACGGACGCCCCACTAGCGAGATTTAGACACTCTCCCATACTTAGTGCTATCAAACTCCAAAATACTCTAAAAAAACCTGTCATTGCTACCTTAAATATGAGAGATAGGAATTCTATAGCACTGCAAGGGGATATTTTAGGTGCGAATGAATTTGATGTAAGAATGTTCCTCACCCTCACAGGCGACCCTATCAAGCTTGGAGATCAGCCTGAATCAAAAGGCGTTTTTGAGGGCAACAGTTCATTATTGGTAGAAATCATCAAAAACTTCAACCAAAACAAAGACTTGAACCAAAATCCTATCAAAGGAAATATAAAACCAATCTACCCTTTTGGTGTTATCAACTCGCACTCAAACAACCTCCTAAGCCTAAAAAATAAAATGCGCCGCAAGATAAAATCAGGTATCCTGGCTCTATTTACCCAGCCAGTATATGACATAGAAAATGCAAAATATCTCTTAGAATTCTGTGAAGAAATAAACAGAGAGCTTCAAACAAACGCAAAGCTTGTCTTTGGATACTTCCCTATCCTCAAATATAAGACTGCACAGTTTCTCTACTCAAAATTACCCGGTGTTTTTGTGCCTCAAATATGGCTAGAAAAGCTAGAAAAGGCTCATCAAAAAGGAGAAGAAGAGGAAGAAAAAGTAGGCTTTGAACTGAGCAAAGAACTCTTCAAAAAACTCTATGACACTCACCATAAAATCCATTTTATGAATTCTAACAAAATCGACCTAGCAAAAAAAATACTGTCTTAAAAAATCAAAATTTGATTAATGCCATAGTGCTATTCCCAAATTCTAAAATATGAACTTATAACCGAACATAAATGGGAGAGGGTGATAGATATGAGGTAAATCACTACTGCCATTAGCACCTAGATTTACAATAAAAATGGTATTTTAGATATAACTTCCATTCTATGATGTTGAGATAAAAACAAAGAAATCCCGATTTGAGCTGAAGCGGCTGACAAAATAGCAAATGTTGATCCATTTTTATTTAAAAGCTCATCATCTGAATAAATGATATTCACCCCTCCTTCAACTCCACCAAAGAACCCTAAACTATTGTTTCCGAACTTTGATGGCATCTAGCAATAAATCCAATCCTAGATTAGCTCCTATGATACTAGAAGGGTATTTTATGAGATTATTACTTTGATTGACAAGTGTAGTTCTTCCATATCCTCCTGCTAGAAACCATCTGAAACCTACATAGTTATTCTTATCAAAATGATGTTCTGTCCCTAGATTGATATCAAAGAGATAGCCATTACCTAAGTAGGCATTTTTTGTAAAAGATCCAGGTGTTACTATTGTGTTTGTTCCTGTATATGTAGTTTTATCTTCTGTCTTCACATCTACTTTATCCATAGAATATCCCCCATCAATTCCTAAGAAGAACCTAGCATTAGCTAAGCTAGTGAGTGAAGATAAAACAAGCAAGATTGCTAATAGATTCTTTTTCATTTGAAATACTTCCTAATTATCAAACTTAGAACACATACTTATAGCCAAGCATAAATTGGAGGGGCTTGTAGATATTTTCATCTCCATTCAGAGTATATACAGGTATTTTTGTAATAAACTCTATTCTATGATGATCTGCTAGGAATAATGAGAGACCTATACGAGCTCTAGCTTGAATTTCGGGCGTATCAAAAATAACAGTATCTTTTTGCATACTAAAAACATTCAACCCTGTAGCCTCAATCCCACCAAATAACCCCACACTATTATTACCAAACTTGATCACATCTAATAACAAATCCAATCCTAGATTAGCTTCTATGATAGAAGAAGGGTATTTTATAAGATTGTTGCTTTGATTGATAAGAGTGGTTCTTCCATATCCTCCTGCTAGAAACCATCTGAAACCTACATAGTTATTCTTATCAAAATGATGCTCAGTTCCTAGATTGATATCAAAGAGATAGCCATTACCTAAGTAGGCATTTTTTGTAAAAGATCCAGGTGTTACTATTGTGTTTGTTCCTGTATATGTAGTTTTATCTTCTGTCTTCACATCTACTTTATCCATAGAATATCCCCCATCAATTCCTAAGAAGAACCTAGCATTAGCTAAGCTAGTGAGCATTGATAGAGTAAGCAAGAGTGTTAATAATAGATTCTTTTTCATTTGATAACTCCTAATTGGGATTTTAAATTTTAAATCACTTGGAATTATATCGGAATTGAGAGAAAAATATTTAGTCATTATTTTTAATAATAATTTAATAATTATTTATCTATAATTGACAAAGTTGATTTTGAATATAAACTATTTTGGAGGCTTAGTTATGTTTTTCTCACATTTCATTAAACAATCCATATCTATTTTAATAACATTCTCACTTTTGTCTTCTCAAACACTTTTAGCCATTGAAAACATCCCTACTCCAAACATAACTAATAATCCATCTAATATTCAAACTCCTCCTAACACTCCTAATGCTAATACAGCAAAGAATATCACTCCTCCTATCATCATAGACACCTCCATTACCCCTAACAATCCTAGCTTAGATAAAGCTAGAAATAACATTGATATTGTCAATATCTCTACTCCTAATGATGCTGGAATCTCTAATAATTATTTCAAAGAATTCAATGTTTCTAAAAGTGGATTAATATTTAATAATTCAAAAGATTTGATAACTTCTACAGAATTAGCAGGACTTATCAATGGTAATAGCCATCTTAAAGACAAAGAAGCTTCTTTGATACTCAATCAAATCACAGGCAATCATATTTCAGAACTACTAGGCTATATGGAAATAGCAGGTAAGAGTGCAGATCTCATTATTGCTAATCCTAATGGAATTTCTTGTAATGGATGTGGATTTATCAATAGCTCTTCTGCTACACTCACTACAGGAAGTATTTCTTTAGAAGAACTCAATCGTTTAAATGATCTAAGGGATTTAAGCAAACATCTCAATATGATGGTGCAAAGAGGACATATCAACATAGAAGCATTAAATGCTTCTAATATTCCTACTTTAAATATCATAGCTCAATCACTCTCTGTTAATAAAAACTTACTAACAAACAAACTCAATATCATCTTAGGAAATAACAAAGTAGGGATAGATATATCTAAGAATGCTTCCATTCTTCTATATGAACCTGTAGAGATTCCTATAGATTCATATAATATTAATGATAATGATTCAAACAATCAATCAAATATAAATGATTCTAATGATTCAGATAATCATTTAAATTCAATTAATGATCCAAACCATACAAAAGAAGATAAAGCAACATCTAAAACCAAAACAGCTTTGGCTTTAGATGTTGCTTATCTAGGTTCTATCCTCTCTCGCTCTATTTATCTAGTAGCGACTACTGAAGGAATAGGAGTGAAGAATAGTGGAAGAATCGCTACTATTGCATCAGAGCAAGAAGGAGATGGGGGATTTGTTATCAATGTCAATGGTAAAGTAGAGATAGCTAAAGCTAAAGAAGCTTATGAAGCTTACAAACAAGAACAAGAGAGAATCAAAGAATTACAAGCTAGTAATGATATAAGTAATAAGAATTCAAATGTTAGTAACAATAATTCAATCAGTTCTAATAATGATGATTTGAATATGAGAAATTCAAATAGCCTCAATGATAACAATCACTCTAATATAAATGATACTAATACCAATACAGCAAACATATTCAATATCAACTCAAACCACACCATCTTAGATACTCCAACAGATACTTTTATTCCTCCTTCAATACTAGCATCTAAAGACCTCTCTATCACTGCAAAAGAACTAGAGAATCACTCTATTATCTCTAGCAATGGAGATTTAGATATCAAAGCAGAGAGTGTGAATAATCTAGGGAGTTTAAAGTTAGAGAAGGTGATCATCAAAAGAGAACATCATAATAGTTGGTGTGCAGATGAAAGCAAAGGAACTAGAGATTGTGGATCTGATACCAATCACACCACTTATGATTATGATAAAACCATCACAGAAGATAGGCTCAAAGCAAACACTTATGATCCTGCTATCATCACTGCTAAAAACATTCATATCAAAGCAGAGAATCTCACTAATGATACAGCTATCCTTTCTGCAGAAGATAAGCTTAGCTTAGAAGTAACTAATATTGTCAATACACAACCTATTCCTAAGAGAGTGATAAAGAAGGTAGGGGTAGAGAGACATTATGATAGACACGGAGGATATTGTGGAGGCAGAATGTTTGGGTTTGGAAAACACGATTGGAATTGTCATAGTCATACCGACACTTATGATTACACACCCTCTGCTAGTATCTCCTCTATCTCCTTAGATCTCCCTAGCATTGATACCCACTCTATCCTCTCTAACTCTGAAACCATAAACAAGCAAACCCTCTCATTAAATCCTATCTCTTATGTAATAGAAACAAATCCTCTCTACATTACTAAAGATACTTTCATCTCTACTAGAACCTTTCAATCCTATCTCTATGATAGTTTTATTCCTTCTCATCCTCTAGCAGATATAAGAGGAATGATAGATTCTATCAACAAGAATACACAAGATTCTATCAAATATCAATTCTCATTGAATAGAAATGATTTAGCTAATCTAAATAGTTTTAATAATCCAAACAATCTAACTAATTCAAACATTTTTAGCAATTCAAGCAATCTAAATAACTTCAATAAGCTAAGCAATTTAAATAATTCAAACAATGCTTTAGCATTGAATAACAAAGATGATTTCAATCATACTTCTTATAACAACAAAAACAATGAAAACCTATACACAGATGATTCTATCATTTCAGATCAAAATAATTCTAACACTCTAGCTTACTTAGATTCTAACTCCAATGATTCTAAAGACTCTAGTTTAAATAAGACTTCCAACTCCAAATCATCTAAAACTAACTCTAGCTCATCTGATTTATCTAACACTTCCAAATCCAAAGATGATTCCAACTCTTCCAATTCCAAATCCAACTCTAAAACTTCTTTAGCTGGTGCTATCACATCAGGAATCTATGGCAAAGACATTTCTTTGATTTCTACTCACACCAAAAACTCTTCTAACATCAAAGGAAATAAAGTCTCTATCAACTCTAAATTCCTCCTCAATCAAAACGGAACTATTGTCGCTAATAACCCTAGCAAAAGTGAAACTAACACTCCAGACAACTCTCTAGCTAATGTAGATAGCACAGCAGGGAATTTTCTCATCTCTGGAGAATCTTTTAAAAGCATCAGTTCCACCATCAAAGCTAAAAATGCTTATTTGAATTCTGATTCTACAGAAATCACCTCAGGAACTAATAGTATAGAATTTTCTTATCACAAACCTATTTCTAAAGTTTTTGCTCTATCTGGATTTAAAAACTCTAAGCCCATCTACTCTTCTTCTAACACCTCTTTGGACGCTCTTTCTTCTATCCAATCAGACAATCTCTATATCAAAGGAGAAAAAATAGCAATCAAAGGCAGTGATATTGCGACAAAAAATAACCTCTTTATCGATGCGAAAAATTTAGATATTTCCGCAGTCAAACTCTCTTCTAGCTACAGCGATAAGACCCAATCTCATAGCAATACAACCTCTCTAACCTCTTCTTTACAAGCAAAAAATATTTCTATCAACACCACAGGAGATGCAAACCTCACTTCTGCAAACTTACAAGCTAAAAATGATATTACTCTAAATGCAAAAGGCAATATCTCTTTTAATACAGCCTTGAATCACTCTATGGACAAAACCATCATCAAAGATTATTCACAAGGTGATATGAGCAAAGGAGATTTCACTTCCATCACCACAGCCACCACTACCACTCACACTTCTGATACCCATCTAAACAATCAACTGATGGCTAAAAATATTCATATCAACTCTAACTCTTCTATAGATGCTTACAACCTTTCTATCAAAGCAGATGATAAAGTCTCTATGAATGCCAAAGACAACATCACTTTAAGCAATCTAGCTGACAACTCTTCTACTGACATACAAACCCATCAAGAAACCTCAGGATTTAAAATCTCTTCTGAAGGAGATAGCTATTCTGCTTCCTTTGGCAAACAAACCACTCATACCCATCAAAATTCTCAAGCTAGTATCCATAAAAAAGAAAATATACAAGCTTCTTCTATCTCTATTTCTTCAGGCAAAGACATCTCTATAGAATCTAGCAATCTTATTGCTAGAGATGGAGATATTTCACTTGATAGCCTTCATAATATCTCTATCTCTTCTTTAGAAGATAAGCACTCCTTTAGCAAAGAAACAAAAACCACTTCTAATAGCTTTGGTATCTCTATCCCCAAATCTTATGTAAATGAAGTAGCCAATGCTTCTGCTAAATCAACTATGAACTCACTAGGAAAAGGATTGCAAACACTAGCAGATAAGCTAGATCCTAGCAATTCTGAGAATAAAAATTCAATCAATCATCCAGGTCTGCTTAGAAATCCAGGAAAATGGCTAGAAAAACGATCTGATAAAATTAAATCCCCCTACCTCTCAGAGATTGATCATCTTGAAATTGGAGTAGGCTTTGGCCATAAAAGCAACTCAAGCAATACTTCTTCTTCAAATACCCAAGCTTCAAGCTCAAATCTATCAGGAAATAACATACTTATCAATGCTAAAAACAAGGCTGATATCATCGGTTCAAACCTCAATACCAAAGATGACATCAATCTTACTGGAAAAGATGTAAATATTATTGCTGCTAATAATCAAAGCTCTAAATCTATCAGCACAAGTTCTGATGATTTTAATACAAGCCTCTCTATAGATGTAGGCAAAAACACAAAGGCAAAAGCAGATATTTCCTATAATCACACACAAAGCAAAGATTCTTCTTGTAAAATCACCCACACAGCTTCTAATCTCTCTTCTAAAAACCTATCTATCAACTCATCAAAAAACACTCTCATAAAAGGTTCTAATATCAATGCAACACAAGCTTCTATCCAAAGTGAATCTTTAAATGTTTTAGCTTCAAAAGATTCTTTTACTTCTACTTCCAAAGATAATAGCTTTTCTGCTTCAATGGGAGGAGGATTCAATCTCGCTTCTTTGGATTTGGGGATAAATATTTCTAGTGCCTCTGGTTCTAAAGAAACCACCACTTATAATAATGCTGCACTTAATATAAACAATCTCAAGCTCACTACTGAAAAAAACCTCAATATTAAAGGAGGCAACATCAATACAGTTAATTTACAAGCAAATATCAAAGGAGATATGAATATACAAAGCCTCCAAGATACCCACACAGCCTCACAAAACAACACACATTTAGGAGCTTCTATCAATACAAGCTCTCTTAAAAACACTAAGCCTTCTTTTGGAAATTCTCCTATGAACTCTGATACAAAAAATGTCAAAAATCAAAGTGGCATCAATGCGAAGAATTCACTACAAATCAATATAGCAAATAACACAGATTTAAAAGGAGCTTATATCAATACAGAAAATAATCAAAAAGATAAGACTCTTTCTTTTACTCTTAGCACCCGCACACTCTCTTTTTCTAATATAACCAACTCTTCAAATATAAAATCCTTTAAAGGAGTGAAGGGTTATCAAAAACAAAACCATACTTCTAAAACCCTAGCAAGTATCTCTAATAACATTGATTTAGAAGAAAAAGCAAAACATAAAAAAGATGAAACATCCAATATTCATAGAATATCCCCCGATAATCAAACCCTAAAAGAAGTCTCTCTCCTTCAAAATGAAGACAAAAAAGAACCATCAGTGTTTGATGCTTTTGTTAATATATCTATCAAAACTCAAGACATAGCCAATAAAACATTCAACCAAAGCTTCAAACAAAATATGAAAGATGTCTATACATTCACCAAGCCATTAAATGATTCACTCATCAATATTGGAGTGAGTAATATTGCAACTGCAGGAAAACATCTTATTGAAAATAAAGAACATCAAGCTCCTAAAAATATATTCAAAAATGCTTGGGAAAATACTAAAAAAGAAAGCAAAGATGCATTAGGTGGATTTGTAGATAAAGTATTGTGGGAGTAGGGAATGAAGTTTATATGGAAGTTAAAAGATTATAAATTCAGTCGATTTCAATCAAAGGAGTATTTATAAAAAAGAATCTATTAGCAATCTTGCTTGTTTTATCTTCACTCACTAGCTTAGCTGATGCTAGGTTTTTCTTAGGAATAGATGGTGGTTATAGTATGGATAAGATAGATGTGAAGACAGAGGATATCAAAGGTTATGGTGGAAGTATTATAACACCTGGATCTTTCACAAAAAATGCTTATCTAGGTAATGGCTATCTCTTTAATATCAATCTAGGCACAGAACATCATTTTGATAAGAATAACTATGTAGGTTTCAGATGGTTTCTAGCAGGAGGATATGGAAGAACTACACTTATCAATCAAAGTAATAATCTCATTCAATATCCTTCGAATGTCATAGAGGCTAATCTGGGATTGGATCTTTTGCTAGATGTGATTAAGTTTGGAAATAATAGTATAGGATTGTTTGGTGGAGTTGAGGGAGGGGTAAATGGAACAATATCTGATGCTTATTACTATGATAGGCAATGTGACAAATACCCTACTTTTCCATCAATTTCCCCTTCAGTTTTTGGTCGTGTAGGGGTATCGTTATTATTGGCAAATCATCATAGAGTAGAGTTTGTTACAAAAATACCTATTTATGAGCTTGATAACTCTAGTACAGATTATGCGGACAAACGCTACAAATCGATAAAATTTATGTTTGGCTATAAATTTGTATTCTAGAATTTGGTAATACTGAAGTTTTATTTATCTGATTTATGAGAGTTATATATATGAAAAAACTATTGTTGATAATCCTGGTATTCTTATCATCTCTTTGTGGTCAGGACTTCATCCATAGGGCTGAGAATTTTTCATCTCTATATTCTATATTTTCAGATACATTCTTCCGCCATCATAAGAAAAATCTCATATTATTATCAAAGGGCATTCCTTTTGATTTGGATTTTTCTTCCATAATTTCAGATACCTCTAATACAAAAAAACCTCCGTGTTTTCTTATCAAAAATATTGATTTTATTCCCTTAGATATGGAAGATAAAGAACCTCAGAAAATCCTCAAAAAATTCTCCTTCACTCGCAAAATAACCAAACCATACCTCAACACCTGTATAGGGGCAGAAGAAATCAATACATTTCTAAATAAGCTGAATGTTAAAGCAATACAAAAAGGCTATATCACCACAAAATTTGGTCTTTTACCTCAAGATTTGAACTCTGGTACATTAAAAATAGGAATTGAAGTTGGTTTTGTCGGTGATATACAATACATCAACGAAGGGCAGATGTTTTTCTTCAGCAAAGACTTTGGGGTCAAAAAAGGCGATGTATTGGATTTGCAAGTTATAGAGCTAGGTATCACTAATCTGAAACGATTACGATACTTGTCCCCTACGAGCAAAATCATCCCTATGAGCAAAAACTCTGAAAGCAAAATCTTTATCGCAACAAATGTAAAATCTCTGCCTATTTTCATTCAAGCTTCTTTTGATAACGGAGGAAGTCTGAAAGAAGGCTATGAAGGGACATTTCTTCTAGGAATAGAAAATCCTCTTCATTTAGCCGATAGTTTACAAGTTTATTTGCTAGGTTCCATGCCTATTTCAAAAATCGATCACAGCTATTATGCTTCTTTGAGCTATTCTATCCCCATCAGGAGATTTCTATTTCAATTTGACTCTTCTTATGCACACAATGCAAATCAACTCATATTCTATGGAATTTCCCCTGTATATAGTGGTAAATCCATAAACGGAGATTTTAAGGCAACCTATCTAGCCCATGTGAATGCAAAAAATCAGCTTTCATTTGGAATTGGAGTTTCTAGCAGATTTTCAGACAACTATTTAGAAAATATCAAACTAGATGTGCAAACAAAAAAATTAGCAGAAATTTCAGCTTTTGTCAGCTATAAAAGATATGTAGGAAATTCTCAATTTAATCTTATTTTGAGTTTGATACAAGGAGTACCGATATTTACTTCTAATCAAAACTATAATAAAAGTTCTTATGTATATACAATTCCTAGCGTAAATCTATATATCTATCACCCTTTTAGTTTATGGAAAAGCCTATTTGTTTATAATTCCACTATCAAAACTCAAATTTCAAGAGATCAGCTCTATGCAAGTGAAAAAATGACTATCGGTGGACGCTATAGCGTCAGAGGGTTCAATCACTTCAGCCTAAGCGGTCAAATGGGGGTGCTTTATCGTAATGATCTAATGATGTATCTACCTAATTTTTGGAGAATCACCCTAGCTCCAAGTTTGGGTATAGATATGGGGTATGTTAGAGATATTGTAGGAGATAATCAAAGTAGCGGATTCTTATCAGGAGGAGGAGTTGGTATTCAACTTCTCTCCAAATATTTCAATGCACAACTCTGGGGTTATCTACCATTTTACAATCCTTATAAAGCCCCCACACAGAGTCTATTTTTTTTTGCGGGAGTGAATTGGTAAAAAATTTATACCCAATAAATCTATTGTCTAGGTAGCCAAAGAGTAGATCCTGATAAATGCTGGGGCTGTTTGGCTACACCAAAAGCCTCGTAATTTGAATTTATTCCAGCACATCCACTCATTAAAGCGATTCCTATAGTTGAAGCCAAAATCAATGTTTTCATCTTTAATCCTTTGATATACATTTTATATCTAGGATTATAAATATAAATTACTAATATTTATTAAATAATAATTATTATCTTTTAGTTTTTTCTCTCACCATTTGAACCAAAGCTATCGCATTTTCTCTAGGAAGATCTGGCAACATGCCATGCCCTAAATTGAAAATGTGTCCCTCTTTTTTCCCCATTACTGCAATAATCTCATCTACTCCTTTTTCCATACTCTCTCTATCATACAAACGGGAAGGTTCAAGATTCCCTTGCAATACATATCTCTCGCCTAAATAATGTTTTGCCATCTGCATAGGACTGCCCCAATCCACACCAAATACATCAAAATCTCCATCAATACAATCTAAATATCCAACTATCCCCTTGGGAAATAAAATCACAGGTACTTCTGGAAATTTTTTCTTCAAATGTGAAGCGATCTCTTTCATATATTTCCAGCTAAACTCAAAATAAGCCTCTTTTTCTAACGCCCCTGCCCAAGAGTCAAAAACCATTACTGCATCTGCTCCTGCCTTGATTTGCATTTCTAAATAGCCCTTTAGCTCATCGGTGATTTTTTGTAAAAGCATATGTAAAAGCTTTGGTTCTTTATAGAGCATTTTTTTGCTACGAGTATAAGTTTTACTCCCCTCTCCTTCTATCATATAAGTAGCCAAAGTCCAAGCAGAACCGCAAAAACCTATCAATGCCTTTTGACTTGAAAGCTCATGTCTTACCTTAGAGAGCGTATCATAAACATAGGTGAGATTCTTATAGATGCCTATTTGCAGATTTTTTATATCTACCTCATTGGAAATACGGGAAGAAAATTTTGGTCCCTCTCCAGCTAAAAACTCTAGTGGCATTCCCATTTCAAGAGGAACGACCAAAATATCACTAAAAATGATCGCTGCATCAACATCTAAAATATCTATAGGTTGAAGAGTTACTTTTGCTGCCAAAGTAGAATTGTGGCAAAGCTCTAGGAAGCTCCCAGCTTCTTTGCGCACTTCCTTGTATTCTTCCAAATATCGTCCAGCTTGTCTCATCATCCATATGGGAGTGTAGGGGGTTTGTTTTCTTTTACAAGCATCAATAAAAATCATTTGTATCCTTTATGAGTTGGCAAGATTTTTTGAAGATTGCACAAGCATATGCAATGTCTATTTTGAATTATACATTCACATTCAAAATTTCAGGCACAAAACTCAACAAATTATTCTGTATTAATCAAATAACCTTAAATTCATCAGGATGATCAAGTGCGTAGCGAAATTTTTGCATATCAACCTTTTTGTCCCAAATCGATACCACCATACAAGCCACAGAGTTTCCACACAAATTTCCCACAGCACGCATATCGCTCATAAACTTATCCACACCAAGTAGTGCTGCAACAGTTACTGCAGGAATCGTTCCTGGTCCTGTTCCCATTGCTTGAAGTGTCCCGGCCAAAACAATAAATCCAGAACCTGAAACTCCTACTGCACCTTTAGAAGTTACCATTAAAATAATGAGCATACTAATAGTTTGTTCCAAACTCAAGGGTATACCAAAAGCTTGGGAGAGAAAAATAACGCTGAGTGCGAGGTATATGTTGGTGCAATCAAGATTAAAAGAATACCCCGCTGGAACTACAAGCCCCACAGCTCCTTTGTTAATTCCAGCTTTTTCGAGTTTTCTCATCAAGGGAGCAAGAGCTGTTTCCGAAGAACTTGTAGCAAACACAACCAACACTTCTCGTGCGATAAAACGCATATATTTGAAAATATTAACCTTAGCCATCGCACAGATAATACCCAAAACAACAAATATAAAGACCAAGCAACAAAACAGCATGACAAACAACAAATACACCATATTATAAAGCGTTTCTGCTCCAAATTTACCTATTAAAAATGCCATCGCTCCAAATGTCGCTACAGGGCTATAGTAAATCAAAATAGTCAAAAGCTTGAAAAAGAAATTCTGTGCTTTTTCTAATGGCTTGATGATTTTTTCTTTTGTCTTTTGACTCAAAAATAAAATCACAATAGAAATAACAATCGCCATAAACAAAACTTGAAGAGTGTTTCCAGTTAAAAATGGAGTGATGGGATCAGAAGGAATCGCACCCATTAAAATTGACTTCAAAGAACCAATATGCTCAGTTTTTCCACCAGAGGTGTATTGTGCCACAGAAGTAGCATCTAGTGCGTTTACATCTAGTCCCATTCCGTGACCAGGCCTAAAAAGCTCACCAAAACCTACCCCAACTACCAAAGCTAGAGTACTCACTACTTCAAAATAAATAACCGCCTTAATACCCAAGCTTCCTAGCGATTTTAGACTCTCTAGCCCCACAATTCCGCAAATAAGAGTAAGAAAAATAATAGGTCCTATGAGCCATTTAAGTGCTTTTAGAAATGGATCAATCGTCCAGCTTTTAGTGGAAATCCCCCACTGTGGATCCATCACCCCCACAACAATCCCCGCAATAATACCCACTAATACCCAAAATACAAGACTTGTTCCAAGCCTAATAATCAAGGGTTTTTTTACGCCTTCTTCCTTTAGCATATCATCTCCTCTTTTTTGTACAGCTAGATTAATCCTATAGTATATTGTATGAATTTAACATATAAAAATAATAGATTTTTCGCAGAAGATTACAATCAGTAACTATTTTGTCTGAAAGAAATTATTATCAAGTCCTTTTAAAAAAATACTCTTATCAAGAATTTTAGAATTTTTCTCAATATCCTGATGGCAAGAAATACACTCTCTTATCATTCCGTGCGAAGATTGCAAAGCTGGGTTATTTAGCTTATCTGCACTATGACAAGCAAAGCAATCCTGACCGCATGTATCACCCATATTTAGCTGCGCCATCTTTTCATCAGTATGGCAAGTTTTACAACCAAGCATTGGAGAGTGTCTGCTATCATGTTTGTAATCAAGTTTATAATGACAACTTGCACAATCACCACTACAAGCAAAACTCAACTGAATAAAAGCAAATAAATAAAATAAGATTCTTCCCAAACGCTACTCAAAATCAAAAAATGAAAAACTAACCATCACTTGATACATATCAAATTTTGGATTTCCATAAACAGAAGCCTGATCGCCTCGCATTATAGTAAAAGGAATTCCTGCCCTTGCTTCTAGGTTGATGCCAAATCCCTGTATTACATTTACAAACACACCAATAGTGCCTACCCCTGATTGAATATTATACTGATCTGAATCCTTAGGCAACCCTAAATGCTCCATCTGATAGCCTAATGAAATTTTTGGTATAACCCATCCATCAAGCAAACGCAACCCAAAGCTTCCTCCTGCTGACAAATAGTATGTATCACCTGCTCCAGCATCTAAATACCCTCCGATGAGCAGCATTTTTTTAGGTCCTCCAACCCAACCTCTCTCTAGCCCAAAATAAGCATTATTTGAAGAAAAATTATAAGAGTTTTCTCCGTTTTTTAGAGGGATATTTGCAGAACTCAAATTTTGATAAACATAACCTATCTTAAAAGCCCCATAGATATGATTAGGCTCATTTGGTTTTAATTGCAACTTTGGAGTTTCTTCTTTTATTGCATTTGTGCTTTCAGCAAAAGCGGTTATATTTCCCAAAATAAACATCACTAAAATCAATCTTTTCATTATTAATCCCTTCAATAAAAACTATATTTTATAATTTTCTACTAAATTCTCCAAGACTTTAGAAAAACTTTTAAAAGAATTTATATCTAATCGCTCATTTACTGAATGCGGGGAAAGTATCGTAGGTCCTATAGAGAGCATTTTGACATCTTTTTTTCCCATCGCCTCAAATCTTTCCTGTAATATACCACATTCTAATCCAGCGTGAATTTGACATACTTTGACAAAATGATCTCCAAAAGCATTTTTGACACTTCTTAAAAATTCATCATCATCTGATATATTTCTCTGCCAAGGAAAATAAAAATCATCAATTGTTATCTGTGCATTTGGATCGATTCTTTTTGCCAATTTTTGGGCTTCAAGCAGACTATTATCTAATAATGATTTTGTATTTGACCTCCCCATTAGAGAAATTTTTATCTTAGATTTTTCTTGAGAAAGCAATGAAATATTCACAGAATCAATCACATCATCACCATCTTTGAGTCTAACTCCATTTTGGATACCTAAGATAAAATCTATGATTGCTTTTTTATCATAACAAACAGAAGTTGATTTTATCTCTTGAACCAAAAAATCTTCTGAAGAATTGATGATTTGATTTGTTTTTATTATTGCTTGTGAATTCACGGGTATAGAGTTGATTTTTTCTCCTGCAACAATACTGCAAATCCCCCCATCAACCTTGTCAATAAAATAACATATTTCAACGATGGCATTTTTAATATCTTTGTGTATATCGACCCCGCTATGTCCGCCTTGAAACCCTCTGGCTGTAATTTGATAAGTGTTTTTATAAAAAGATTTATCACTTTTCAAATCAAACACCACATTCATATCATAACCTCCTGCACAGCCCAATATGATCTCACCAAAACTTTCAGAATCTATATTGATAAGTCTATGAGATATTATCTTCATCTCAAGAGATTTCGCTCCTAAAAGTCCGACTTCTTCATTGTTAGTGAACAAAAATTCCAAATCTTTATATTTTTGCATTAGATACAGCTGCATGGCAACTCCTATGCCGTTATCTGCACCTAAAGATGAATTTTTTGCTTTCAAAAAATTATCTTCTATATAAAGCTCAAGAGGTTTTTGTTTGTTTGCCTCTCCAACTCCAACCATATCATAATGAGACTGCAAACAAAATCGAGGATTTTTACCAAAAGCATAGATATTCCCCGTCTTATCAGTTTGCACACCATAACCACAACTGTTAGCAAATCTCACTATCCATTCAAATAACTCCTGAGTGTGAAAGCTAATATGTGGAATACAAGCAATCTCTTCAAAGATTTCTAAAGGGTTTTTCATCTATAGCTCCAATTTCATTTTCTTTTTTGAAAATTCTACTATTTTGCCGTGAAATCTAGCATAAATCTGTGCTAGGGGAATTTTATTGTCATAAAGTTCAAGGGTTCTTTTTATGTTTGCATTGATTCCATTTTGAAAATAGCTCTGCAATTCATCATAATCTGGTATATCCACCCCCAAGGAACACAAAAATTTATAAGTATATTTATCCACCACCATCACTTCTTTTGCACAAGCATAATTCAAAATGCTATCGGCACTTTCTTTGCCGATACCTTTTTGAGATAAGAGCCATTGCCTATCAACATTGCTGAGAAACACATCAAAACTCCCAAAATCATCTAAAATATTCTGACACAATAAAATAAGCCTGACAGATTTTTGATTTAAAAAACCACTAGAAGCGATATGAGATGCCAAAACATCTGGATTCATTTGTGCTATATTTTTCAAACTGCTTTCATTATCGCTCAAGATCAAATGATTTTTTAAAGATTGTAAAGATTTTTCTACATTTTCCCACTTTGTATTTTGAGTCAAGATAGCTCCAACCACCACTTCAAAACTAAGAGCATTAGGCCACCACCAAGAATCTCTATGTGTAAGCAAATCAAGTTTTTTTAAGGCAACTAAAATATCATAGCTATCAAACATTATATGCTCCATTTAAAAAATTTTTCAAAATCTCCAATACCTTATTCCAATCCCCATTTTCTTCTTGTGCAATACCTATAACACAATGATACCAATTTGATCTTACTCCGACAAATAAACCATCCTTAAAATTACTCTGTCCTAGTTTTCCCCACCTCCAATCATATCTTTTGGGTAACAATACAATCGTAGGAATACCATAACTCCCAGCTAAATGAGCTATTGCAGAATCTATAGTAATGAGTAAATCTAATTTTTTGAGATATTTCAGAGTGGATTTGAAATCTGTTATTTTGCTAGATAAATCTATAGCATCAAACTTTTTGCATACATTTATTGCTGTGCCTTCAGGCTGAAGCGAATATATTTCAAACCTCTTCAGGCATTCTAAAAGCTTCTCTGGAGGGATAGATCTTTGCATAGAATCCTTAGAGTTTGAAACAGAAGTAAAAAATACACCTATTTTATTGATTTCTTTTAGACAAAGTGGAGACACCTTATTGCAAAGATTTAACTCAAAAAGCCCCTCTCCCAAAACATAAGGGAGCGAAGGAATAGAAAAAGCTATATCATAAGATGTAATTTCGCGGTGATGTTTTTTCACCCTCTCCCCCCATCTGTCACAAAAAAGACTTACAAGTTCTGGTTGAGGAAGAATCTGTACGTTTTTGCCCAATGAAATAAGCTTATCAATAAAACGCGAGAACATCAAGGTATCTCCAAATCCTTGCTCATGATAGATGAGGATATTTTTTTGTCCAATCTCTCTATCAAATGGGAGTAAAACGCGTTTTTTATCTACGCCCATGGGTAATATATTTTCAAACAGTAATCGCCCTTGATAAGACATAAAACCTTCTTGATATTCACCCAAACTCAATATCAAATAAGCATAATTAACCAAAAAAGCAGGGTCAATAGTCATAGAAATAGCTTTTTTATACATTTTTTTTGATTCTCTGAAGTTGAGGGCATATTTGAGGGCATTTGCATAATTAAAATAAAAATGAGCATTTTCAGATGTTGATTTTTTCAAACTTCTATAAATTTCTAAGGCTTTTTGTTCTTCAAACATATCACAATAAATAGAAGCTAGGTTAATTTTAGAATCTTTATGCCCTAAATCTGAGGCTTTTTCAAAAATTTCTTTTGCATTTTTTATATCTTTGATTCTCAAAAACTGATTCCCTAAATTATACATTGCTTCCACATCATTAGGAGAAATAATTAAAACTTCCTTATAATACTTTATAGCCTGAGAAAAATTTTCAATATCTGTGTATGCCCTAGCTAGGTTAAAATACAAATCCGCACAAGCAGAAGGAATAAAACGAGATAATATCTCTATGGATTTTTGAGGTTGATGTGTCTTGCGATACATTTCTGCTAAACTCACCCAAGCTAAAATATCATCCTCAAAAATACACAAAGAATGCTCTAAATATTCAATCGCCTTAAGATTTTCTCCTATTTCCCATAAACAAAAAGCACAGAGTTTCCATGCCTTAAAATCTCTTTCATCTTGAGATAATATCTCAATACAATGAGAAATACAGGTTTTATAATCTTGATTTTTATAAGCTTTTTTTGCAGAGTCAAAATAAGTATTCATAAAATAATGCCCTCCCCTAAGAGAGGGGGGCAAAGAAATTAGCTAAGAAGTCTTAAAATATTTTGTTGCACAGCGTTTGCTTGACTCATGGCATAACTTCCTGATTGAGCAAGGATGTTATATTTGTTGAAGTCAGCAGACTCTTGAGCAAAATCCACTTCACGGATTTGAGATTCAGCAGCTTTAACATTCACTTGTGTGATAGTGATGTTATTAACAGTGCTAACCATTTGATTTTGAACAGAACCAAGATCTGCACGAACTTTATCGAGCATTTTTTGAGCTGATTCAGCAATATCCATTACCACCATCGCACCTTTGAGCGTTGTAACACCAGAACCCAAACTTGTGTTTCCACTAGCTATAACGGCATTGTAATTTGCACCTGAAGCTGATTTTACAGAAGCGTTGAAAGTCCCTGTTACATCTCTTAGATTCACAGTTGTTTGAGCTACTTGAGTTGCACCAAAACCAACGGCAGAGAAGCCTCCAGTTTTTGAATCTGCTGCAGATAGAACGATGATAGCTCTCGCATCCAATCGGCTCAAAGACAAACGACCATAGTTTTCAGAACCATTACCTGCGGTAGTATCTTGACCACCATTAACTGTTTTGAGTGCTGCAGCAGGAGTTTTACCAGTAGCATCAGCAGCAGGAGCTGTAGTTTTTAGAGATATCCCTCTTCCATCTACACTTCTTAGGTTTAATCGACCATTTTGATCTGTATATGCTTCTACACCAGTTTCTGCTGTCACAGCATTAAAGGCAGCAACCAATCTTCCATCGCTATCGTTAGCTTTGATACCTACGATATCGCCCAGGTTGATTCCGTTAATAACAACACCAGCTAATGTTCCTGAGAGAATAGAAGCATCAGAAGTGGTGATAACATTTGCTTGAGCTCTGATACCTGATTTGTCACTATTTTTGTTGATAACTTCTGCTAAAACTCCGATACCTGTACCTGCTGAGGTAGAAATTTTTACAGATTCTAGTTTAACATCATTTACACCATCAACTTGTTTGAAAATAAGACTAGTATCTCCAGAAGCAGTAATTAAAGCACCTGTCTGAATTCTAACTTGTCCAATCTTATCAGATGTTGTAGAACCAATAGAGGCTTTGATACTTTGGTTTGAATAAGCACCAACTTGGAATTCTTTATTAGTGAATTGACCAGAGAGAAGAGCTTGACCATTATAAGAAGTAGTATTTCCTATATTATCAAGTCCTTGAATCAAACGAATAATGTCTGACTGTATCGCTTTTCTTGATGCGGTAGTTTGACCATCTTGTGCAGCTTGAGTAGCTTTTACCTTGATAGTATCAAGAATTTTAAGTTGCTCATCCATCGCTTTATCTGCAATTTGGATAATCCCCATACCATCATTAGTATTTTGAATTGCCTGACCCAAAGCACTTGCTTGAGATCTCAAACTATCTGCAATAATCATACCTGAAGCATCGTCAGCTGCCTTATTAATTCTAAGACCTGAACTCAATTTTTCAAGAGAATTCTTGAGGTTTGTCTGTGTAAGCACAGACTGAGCGTGTGCATTCATCGCGTTGATATTTGTATTGACCTGAAATGCCATTTGTAACTCCTTGTTAAATAATCCAAAGCATCCTTGCTTGGTTAAAAGATATATCGACCATTTTAAAATCGCTTTAATACATTTTCATAAAAATTCTAAAATTTTTTTCTAGCTATTGAGCATATTCGTCATTTTTAAAAGTATAAATCAAAAAATCGTATTCACAAAAAATATGCTAGATAGGAAAATAAACAATGGAAGTATAATAATGAAAAATAATTCTAGTGATGATGCTATTCTGAAAATGCCCCATAATTCATCAGTTTGTCATAACGTTTTTGGATAAACTTAGTATCTTTTCTAATTTCATTTAAATTCTTTAAAAAATATTCTTTGATGGCATTAGCAGCCAATACCTTATCCCTATGAGCACCTTTAGAAGGCTCTAAAATAACATCGTCAATAAGATTTGCCTTTTTGAGATCATTAGGTGTGATTTTCATTGCTTTAGTAGCTGATTCTATCTTTGTAGGATCATTCCACAAAATCGCAGCACAGCCCTCTGGAGAAATAACGCTGAATATTGAATACTGCATCATCGCAAGTCTATCAGCAACTGCGATTGCCAAAGCACCTCCACTACCGCCTTCGCCAATCACAACAGAAATAGTAGGAACTTTCAAATCTGCAAATTCCTGAAGGTTTTTTGCGATAGCTTCACTCTGCCCTCTTTCTTCTGCGCCTAGTCCAGGATATGCTCCTGCAGTATCTACAAGCATCAAAATAGGGATGTCAAATTTTTCTGCGAGTTTGGCTGCTTTGAGTGCTTTTCGGTATCCTTCTGGGTTTGGCATACCAAAATTCCTCATCAGTTTATTTTTCGTTCCTCGCCCTTTTTCTTCTCCAATAATAAGAGTGGTTTGTCCTTCTATATTTCCCAAAAAACATACGATGGCTTTATCATCTCTAAAATGCCTATCTCCACATATTTCATAACCATCTTTCAAAATAATATCAATATAATCAAGTGCATATGGTCTATCAGGATGTCTTGCGAGTTGAAGTTTTTGATAATCATTCATATTGGAATAAACAGATCGGAGCTCTTTTTCAAGCTCAATTTCCAATATATCTTTCGCAGCAGTATCGCCACGAATGGTTGCCATTTCTATTTCATCTTGAATGGTCTTGATCTGTTGTTCAAAATCTAAATAAGTGGCCATTCAAAACTTCCAATTTTATATTTTTTTGAAAATCACAACACCATTTGTTCCACCAAACCCAAAGGAGTTGCTCATCACGGCTTCAACTTTTGCTTTCCGTGCTATATTAGGTATATAATCCAAATCACATTCAGGATCTGGAGTCTCTTGATTAATAGTAGGTGGCAAAACTCCCTCATTCATTGCCATAATAGAAATAACAGCCTCAAGTGCTCCTGCTGCACCCAAACAGTGCCCTATCTGACCTTTTGTAGAACTTACAGGAGGAACATTTTCTTTGCCTCCAAATACATTTCTCAAAGCCATTGTTTCAAACAAATCATTGTAACCTGTACTCGTCCCATGTGCATTGATATAGTCGACTTTTACATTTGCCATATTTAAAGCTGCCTTCATCGCACGATAAGCACCTTCGCCTTCAGGAGCTGGGGTCGTCATATGGTTAGCATCGCCACTTTCTCCAAACCCTACTAACTCAGCATAAATCTTCGCACCCCTTGACTTGGCTATCTCATAATCTTCTAATATCAAAGCCCCAGAACCTTCGCCCATAACAAAACCATCTCTGTCCTTGTCAAAAGGTCTTGACGCTTTTAGAGGATCATCATTTCGCGAACTCAATGCTTTCATAGCCGCAAATCCGCCTATACCAACAGGACAAATAGTGGATTCAGAACCTACCACTAACATCCTATCTGCTCCGCCTAGCATAATCGTTTTGGCTGCTTCAATAATAGCGTGTGTCCCTGCTGCACAAGCAGTCACGCTTGATAGGTTTGGACCTTTTATCCCAAATTCGATAGAAGTAAAACCACCAAGCATATTCACAAGAGCCGAAGGAATAAAAAATGGAGTGATTTTTCTAGGACCTTTTTCAAAACAAGTGACTGAATTTTTTTCTATGTTTATCAATCCGCCAATTCCAGCCCCTGAACTCACTCCAAATCTATCGGCAATAGAAGGATCACATTTTCCATCACTTCCTAGCAAACCGCTATCTAACATAGCCTCTTTGGTGGATTTTAATGCAAGCTGAATAAAACGATCAGCTTTTTTAACTTCTTTTGGATTCATTACTTCATTAGGATCAAAATCCGTTATTTCAGCTGCAATCTGTACGGGAAAGTCATTGACATCAAAACAGGTAATTCTTTTAACCCCACATTTTCCATCTACAATAGACTTAAAAGAATCTCCTCTATTTAGTCCCAACGAGTTTATCATTCCTAAACCAGTTACAACAATTCGACGCACATATACTCCTTAGATTTTTTTGAAAATCCCCTCAAGGGGAGGTTGATTATTTTTTATTGCTTTCGACAAATTTAACGACATCACCCACTGTAACAATCTTTTCAGCTTGTTCATCAGGTATTTCAATGCC
This sequence comes from Helicobacter cappadocius, assembly GCF_030688855.1. Taxonomy (GTDB): domain Bacteria; phylum Campylobacterota; class Campylobacteria; order Campylobacterales; family Helicobacteraceae; genus Helicobacter_J; species Helicobacter_J cappadocius. The sequence continues at coordinate 59,233 of NZ_JAUYZK010000007.1, forward strand.
AAATTTTTCCTCTAATGCCATAACAAGCTCTACAACATCCAAAGAATCCGCACCTAGATCTTTTACAAATTCAGCTTCCATAGTTACTTGCTCAGCACCTACATTCAATTGTTCAGCAACCAAACTCTGCACATCTTCAAATAAAGCCATAATTTCTCCTTAGTATTTTTCGTATTTCGCAATTGTAACAAACTTTTCATAAAAACAAAAATAAAATTCAAAAATTCTCCGTTTGCACTAAAAAGCTCTACATATACATCCCGCCATTTACCTTCAAAACTTCACCTGTGATATAGCTTGAATAATCACTCAGTAAAAATGCTACTGATTGTGCTATTTCTCTTGCATCTCCTAGTCTTCCTAATGGAATATTTTTTATATAGTTTTCTTTGACTTCATCTTTTAGCACACTTGTCATATCTGTTTGAATAAAACCGGGTGTTATGCAGTTAAATCTCACATTTCTAGGGGCTCCTTCATAAGCAAAAGATTTGCTCATCGCAATCATACCGCCCTTGCTTGCAGCGTAGTTTGTTTGACCTGCATTTCCTCTTTCTCCAATGATTGAAGCGATATTCACTACACTTCCAAATCTCTGCTTACTCATCAATTTTAAAGCTTCTCTACAACCGATAAAAGTGGATTTGAGATTTGCATCTATAACATCCATAAATTCTTCTGTTTTCATTCTCATGGCTAATTTATCATTGGTAATTCCAGCGTTGTTGACCAAATAAGAAAGCTCTCCATCTGAATCAATAATCGCTTTGATTCCTTCTATAAAAGCCTCTTCATCTGTAACATCAAACTTTATAAGTGCGGCTTTGCCTCCAGATTTTTCTATTTCTTCTTTGAGCTTATCTGCGATTTCAGGATTACTACGATAATTTATCCATACTTTCAGACCAAATCCTGCCAAAGTTCTAGCAATCTCAGCTCCTATACTCCTTGAAGCACCTGTTATAAGGACATTTTTGCCACTGAATTTCATAGTTTTTATCTCCTATATTTTCAAATAAATAATAAAAATTAATATTAGCGAAAAAATATTTATCTTCCAATAAAAGCATATATGATAAAAGGGAGGGTTGGTAAAAATAGAAGAATATTGAAGAATGGGTCCAAAGACCCATAAATTATAATCGGGATTCGTATCTTCTGAGCATATAAAGTCGTTTGAGCATTTTTTTCTTCGCATTGATTTTTTGTTTTTTGCGTTTTTCAGTCTTTGACTCAAAAAATCTTCTTGCTCGGCACTCAGTAACGACCAAATTTCTATCAGTTTGTTTTTTGAACTTTCGATAAGCTTCATCAAAAGATTCATTTTCTCTGACTTTCATACCCGGCATTGCAATCACCACTTTCTTTTTAAAATATTGAAGCTTAAACACTTCATGAGCAAAATTATATGCTAAAAATATTGAATTTAATATAAATTCAACTAAACTCTGATAAAATTCCATTTTTTATGTGCCCATAGCTCAGCTGAATAGAGCAACAGGTTGCGGTCCTGTAGGTCGGGGGTTTGAATCCCTCTGGGCATACCATGCAAACAACCTCTCAAATAATACACAAAATATAAATTCTACTTTTTTTGTATACTTTATTTATGCTAAAATTGGTTTTTCTGTACAAAAAAATATCTCAAAATTAAGGAGCTTCCATGAAAAAGATAAAATCTTTGATCTGTTTTTTGCTTTTAAATCTCTGCGGGGGGGGGGGGTAGCACAAGCTTTAGAAGATAATTCAAAAAATGAATATATCCCTAGTTTTTCTGATATTAATAATACCATCACTCAACATATGATGAATAAAACGCCTCTCCCTGTCACCTTACAAAATGCAGCTAGTTTTTCTGAAACAAAAGCCATGCAAATACTTCTTCAACAAGGTGAAAAAGTAGATAAAGCATATAATGCACTCCAAGACGCACAAAAGCAATATATCAACTCTATAAACTCCGCAGGAGTGCAACAGGCAATCTCTTCTATACAGCCACTCTTAGGTACATTACAAGATAAAGCCAATGCAAATGACCCTTCAGGAAAAGATACCCAAATAAAAAATATGCAAAGGGTTATCAATAGCCTCAATAGTATTGCCAATAACTATGTTAGTCCTCTCAATGATCTTCAAACCGATTATGATGATCTAAACAAAGTTCTTAGTAGCCCATCTTGGTGGGGAAATGCTGCCAATTGGGGTTTTACAATTGATAATCAAGATGGTCATGTAAGCTATGGATATGGGAATTCTGATAAAATCGCAGAGGGTTTAAAAAGAAACCTTATGTCTATGTATGGTCAAGGCAATATCACAAGGGTCAAAAATGCCTTAAGTGACCTTAAGAGTACAATAACCGATGCCCAAAATGTAGCCAATGCCCTAGCAAACGCTAGTGTTACAACAGGTCAAAACCAAGCTTATAGCGATTCAGTCGCTGAAGTCCAAAAAGTCCTTGATTCCTTACAAAAAAGCCTAGATAGCACAGGTGCAGATGCTAAAGATAATTTGAAAGAAGCTTTTGGCAAATATGAAGATGCTTCCCAAGACCTCATACTTATCGCTCAAGCTATGAACACTCTTTATAAACTCCACCAAAAAACCACCCAAACCATTACAAAAGAACAGCAAGATTTATCAAATATCGCTTCTAGCTTTTCTTCCAATATGGTCAAAGTCAATTTTGCCTCTTCTATGGCAACAGATTCAAGACTTGCTAAACTCTCAAATCCTTATTCACAAGATACAGAATTTGCTACTTATATTGATGCAATAAAAAACAAGCCTCTAGCAGCTAATACAATCAAAACAAAAAAAAGCAGTGATGATTTTACTTCCTTTCTCTCTCCTGAAGTTTATAGTTATGATTCATTGCGATTTAGAAAAAACAATAATCTATGGGGAAATATAGGAACTATCATCGGGAATTCTAATTCCTTAAATAGCGTTTCAGGTGTCTTTAGCTTCGGTTATGATGCGTGGGTAAAAAATATGATATTAGGTGCGTATGGAAGCTATGCTTATAGCACAAATGGCATCGCCAATGCAAGTTCAAGCAACAAATCACACAATGCTGATGTTGGATTTTATTCTAGGTTCTTTTTAGGACAAAATGAAATCGACCTCAACCTCGGCGAGAGTTTTGGATTTAATTTTCTTTCGTTCAAAGAAGCTCTTTTAGATACCACGCTCAAAAGTGATTATATTTCTTTTCAAACACATTTGGATTTGACCTATGGATATGTATTTAAGATCGGGAAAGGATGGTTTTCAAAACCTTTCATCGGAGTGAGCTATAACTACGGCTATAATCTTGGAATGGATGCCAAATCAAATGATATTTCAATGGGATTTGATCCATTTCAAACACATTTTGGAGCTGTTAGAGCGGGGTTAGAACTCAGAAAATATTTCAATGACAACCAATCTTATTTCTACATTGCCCCTGCGTTCTATCAAGGGGTATTGTTTGAAAATACACAGGCCATACAAACGCGAATCTATGAATCAAGCTTTACTCAAAATACAACCTCATTAAGCCAAAATCAAAGCTTAGATACTTCATTTTTGATAAAAGCAGGAGGAGAATGGCAAGCTGGTAATGATATTTTTATCAATATCAGCATAGGAGCAAAACTAGGTAATTTAAGTCAATATGGAATGCTTAATATCGGAGGAAGATGGGTATTTTAAGTAAAAACATTTTATGTATCTAAAAACCTTGATAAAGCCTCATTGGGGCTTTATCACACATGAAGCTTATCTATATTTTGATAAACAAAATCTTCTAAGCTCTTTTTATCATTGGATATTTTTTCACTCATCACTGCTTCAAGCATTTTGTGTAACATTTCCTTGATTTTCTTTCCTTTTGGTATTCCAAATGTTTGCAAATCATTTCCATCAAGCATCAAATCCTTGATATGAATGGGTTCTTTGTTCTCTATTATCTTTTGAAATTTTTCAAAAATCCCATGCAATTTCAAATGCTCATCTTCAGAGATTGGTTTTTTTGCATTCATTTGAGCGTTTTTGATTTCTAAAAATATTTTAAAGTTTTTCTCCCCCATCAAACTAAGGGATTGTTTTATCCATATCTTTTCATCTGCAAGCGATCTGTGCAAATGCTTCATAATGTCTAATATTGTCTTCTCTATCCATTTTGGAAATCTTAATCTCTGCAAAATTTTTATCCTCTGTGCTTCATCTACAATTCCAAAATAAAGCAAAACAATTATCCTTGTAATAGGATTTTTAGGACAATAAGGGATGATTTTTATCGCATCTTTGTAATAAGGATAATTGAGTTTATCTCCTGTGAGAGAAAATAAAATCACTTCATGATATTGATCAAGTATATCAAATGCGAATTCTCCACAAAGAATGCCTTTAAGTTCCTCTGTTATCCTTTCTATCGAGATAAAACTCAAGAGTTCTTTGTGCTTAAAAATAGCCCTTGAAGTCTGTTCATTTATCTCAAAGCCAAATCTAGCAGAAAACCTCAAAGCCCGTAATATCCTTAAAGCATCTTCCTCAAATCGCTCGTTAGGATCTCTTATTGCGCAAATAAGCTGTTGTTTTAGATGATTTATTCCTTCATAAATATCCACGATTCCCCTATGAGGATGATAGGCCATCGCATTGATGGTGAAATCTCTCCTAGAGAGATCATCTATTAGCGTACTTACAAACTCCACTTCAAGCGGGGTGCGGTGGCTAGTATATTTGCCTTCTATTCGATAGGTGGTGATTTCGTATTTTTGTTTTTCTATGATAGCTGTGATGGTGCCGTGTTTGATACCTGTAGGAATTGTTTTTATTCCCTCTTTTGCTAAAATTTCCATCACTTCATCAGGCTTAGCAGAAGTGGTGATATCCCAGTCATTAGGAGCAGTAGAAGAAATATTCAAAATATTCATCACGCTATCGCGTACGCACCCTCCTACCACATAAGCTTCAAAACCTTTTTTTTCTAATATATTGATGATTTTGCTGACTTCTTGAGGAAGAGAAATTTCAAACATCGATTTCCTTGAAAAATTTTTGTATTATAGCAGACCTGATTTTTTACTAGGAGATAACTATGCAAAAAAAATGTGTTGTGAGTTTTAGCGGTGGTCAAGATAGCACCACGACTGCTGCATGGGCAAAAACCCAATTTGAACAAGTAATTCTTCTAGGTTTTGATTACAATCAAAAACACAAAATAGAACTCACCCAAGCTAAAATCATCGCCCAAAAACTGAACCTTCCTCTGCATATTATCAAGATCGATTTCCTTGATAGCATCGTAGAATCCGCCCTTTTGTCTTCTAGCACACAAGCAGTCAATGACACCCACCAATCAAACAAGACTCTTCCAGCTTCCTTTGTCCCTAATCGAAACGCACTTTTTATCACGATTGTCCATAGTTTCGCCCAAAAAATAGGAGCAGAAAATATTGCACTTGGAGTATCTGAACAAGACTACAGCGGCTATCCTGACTGCCGTGATTATTTTATCAAAAACATCGAACTCACACTAAATTTAGGATCAGAATCTAACATCAAAATCCACACACCCCTAATGAAAACAACCAAAGCTCAAGAATTCAACCTCGCAAAAGAACTAGGGGTGCTAGATATAATCATCAAAGACACCCACACCTGCTATAACGGAAATAGAGAAATCCTCTATGATTGGGGTTATGGATGTGGGGAATGCAATGCTTGTATCTTACGCAAAAACGCCTATGAAGAATTTATAAAAAAATATCAGAAAATCCAATAAGCCTAACAAGCATGGTTATAAGCACATAAACAAAACAGCATTTGAAAGAAGTTTTTCACATAAAAGATAGATCTCTTATTCAAACAAAAACTTAATGTTTTTTGTTTTGGTAGAAATATTAAAGACAAGACTCTTCTCTCAAAGCTTCTTAATCGTTTATATTTATTCAAGCTATCTTTATTTTCCCGATGACTGCATCGTTAATCAGGCTGTTTTTTTGTATTCTTTGAGCAAGGCGATGTATTTGTTTTGGGCATTTATGGCTAGGTCTTACACCGATGTCTGTGTAAATTGAAAGCAATTCTTCATTATTTTCTTTTGGAGCAGACTCAACGATTAGACTAAAACATACTTCAGCTTTTTAACCTCCCTAGTGGGCGGGGATGGAGCCTAGATACTCTATGGCGGTATCTTTATAAGAGGGGCATGTTTGGAATCTCTAAAGAGTTATATTTTCTATATTGGATTTTTTGTAATTGTTCATTTTTACCATCTAAAAATGGTTTTCACCTTTTTGAGGTTGCTATAGGGGTAATAGCTTTCTTTATTGTTGATCTCAAAGCTCACTCCCTCTTCATCTGCACTTTTTATCACTGCTGTGAATTCGTCTTTTGATTGAGTTCTAACCTGCACTTCTTCACCTACAGAAAGCCTGAAATTTCTAGGATTTCTTAGAGTTCGCTCGATCCCAGGTGAGCTAACTTCAAATGTGTATTTGCCACTGCTAGGATCATATACATCTAATAGCGGAGAAATGAGTTCGCTTACTTCTTGGCATTTGTCCAAAGTTGTGTTTTTGTCTTTTGCTAAAATACTTATTCTCAAAATATCCATGTCATTTTCTTTCAAAAATGCGATGTCATAAAGATAGCATTGCACAGACTCTATGATGGCTTCTATTTTATCTTCAACTTCTTTGCTAAGCATTTTTTCCCTCTTTTTCTTTGGCGATTTGATTAAAAATCTCATCTAGGTTTTTTGTTTTCTGGAGTGTTTCATCAAAACAAAAATTTAGCTTGGGGCATTTATACCATCCACTTACACTCAAAATATATTCTCTCAAAACCCCTTCTGCTTTTTTTAGACCTTTTAGGACTTGTTTTTTTTCTTCTGGTGAATAAAAATCAGGGTGAATAAAAACATCTGCATTGTATTTTCCCCTCGAGCAGACAACCTCAACCACACTCGCGGAATTCACCCTAGTATCGCTCAATCCGGAAATAGCTTCTTGAAGCATTTCTTTTAAAACAGACTGGGTACGTTGCAGATGGATAGATTTCTCCATTAGATATCTCTTTTAGATAATTTGGTTTTTTTGAATTTCTTTGTAAGTTTCAAAAACATCGCCAACTCGAATATCGTTGTATTTTTCTAGCATAATGCCGCATTCATAGCCTTTTGAAACTTCTTTTGCATCATCTTTGAAACGTTTGAGTGATGCAATGGTTCCAGTGTGTATAACCACTCCATCTCTGATGAGACGAATATTGATTCCTCTTTGTATCACACCATCTGTAACCATACACCCTGCGATGGTACCCACTTTTGAAATCACAAAAGTGTCTCGCACTTCTGCTTGGCCTGTATTTTCCTCTTCGATAATTGGCGACATCAAACCTGATACCAAAGCTTTCATATCATCTATCAAGGCATAAATAATGGAATAAGTTTTTATCTCAACACCCATTTCTTTTGCTTTGATTTTCACAGTGCCTGTGGGTCTGACATTGAAACCCAAAATAATAGAATTGCTACTAGCTGCGGCAAGTGAAATATCACTTTCTGTAATACCCCCCACTCCCATCGAAATAACATTGACTTCTACTTCATCGTTATTGAGTTTCTCTAAGCTAGATTTTATCGCCTCAAGACTTCCTTGAGTATCTGCTTTGATAATAATAGGGATAGATTTTAGCTGTCCTTTTGCTACCATTTCAGAAAGTTCGTCAAAAGAAACCTTGGTTGATTTGCTCAATTCTTTTTGACGCAAATAAGTGGCTCTTTTTTGTGCGTATTCTTTAGCTATTGAATCACTCTGCACACTTATTAAAATAGATCCTGCACTTGGGACTTCTGATAGACCTGTAACCACGGCAACGCCAGAAGGATGGAGTTCTTTAATATTTCTGCCTCTATCATCTATCAACGCCCTAACTCTGCCAAAGGCAACTCCAGCAACAATAGAGTCCCCTAGCCTTAATGTACCATTTTGGACGATGATGGTTGCTACAGATCCTCGTCCTTTCTCCACGCTTCCTTCAAGTACAACAGCTTTTGCACTCACGCTTGAATCTGCCTTGAGTTCCATTACCTCAGCTTGAATCAAAATAGTTTCTAAAAGCTCTTCGATCCCATCTCCGGTTTTTGCTGAAACGGGAATAAATTCATACTCTCCGCCCCAATCAATAGGATTGAACCCGATCTCCGCGCATTCTGCTTTGAGCTTGTCGGGATTTGCATTTTCTTTGTCCATTTTATTCATAGCAACAATGATTTGCACTCCTGCTTCTTTGGCGTGTTTGAATGCCTCAATAGTTTGTTGCTTGACCCCATCATCTGCAGCAATGACAACAATCACGATATCTGTAACTTGTGCCCCTCTGCTCCTCATTTCTGTGAATGCTTCATGTCCGGGTGTGTCAATAAATGAAATCATTTTCCCATTTTTTTCCACCATATACGCCCCGATATGCTGGGTGATCCCCCCTGCTTCTGCACTCGCAACTCGTGCATTGCGTATTTTATCAAGCAAAGAAGTCTTTCCATGATCGACATGCCCCATGATGGTTACAACTGGGGGTCTTTCAGTTAGGTTTTGCACATTCTCATCTTGAGTTTGAGTAAAATCTAATTCTTCTACAGTATTTTGAATAGAAATTTCTATTTGAAATTCATCTGCGAGTATTTCAATAGCATCTCTATCTAAAAAATCATTTTTGGTTACCATCATTCCTAGATTAAACAAGACTTTTACAACTTCTGCCAAACTCCTACCAGAAATATCAGCAAACTCATATACGCGAATTTCTTCAGGGATGCTGATAACGCTTTGTGCAACTTTGAGCGTGGTGTCTTGTTTGGGAGGTTTGCGTCTTTTGATACTTCTTTTGATACTTCCTTCGCTCATCCAAGGATTTTTTTTATGTACTTTGATCCTATCTGTAATAGCTTGTTTGACTTGATTTTCTTCTTCTTCATCTCTGATATCTTGTTCATGCAGGTCAAAAAGCATGATTTCATTTTGTTCATCATCGTATTCATCTACATTGCCCAAAGCTCTCTCGCTAAGCAAATCAATTTTTTGTTCTTTGTGTTTTTGTTGTGCCTTTGGTTTGGCGGATTTTTTAGGTTTTTTGGTTGTTTTATCTTGTTCGCTTTGCATCTCTTCAAGCATTTCTTGAGCAGAGGGAGCATATTGATGCTTCTTCGAGGTAGCTTTAGGGGCAATCTCATCAAAATTTCCTTTTTTAACAATCCGAATTCCTGTTCTTCTAGCAACACTAGCCTCTGCTGATACAGATTCGATCTTTGGCACTTCTGTGTTTTCTTCTATAGATTCTTTGATGATAGCTTCTTCTTTGTCTTGTATAACCACATCTTTTTTTGTCTCTTGTTCGTCTTTTTTGGGTGCTTCTTTGAGAGATTTGTTTTCTTTTTTGGTGGGTTTTTTTGGTTGTATTTGATCGGTTTCTTGTGTTTTTTTGGTTGTTTTGGAAGTTTTTGACGAAGTAGGGATGTAATTATTCACGCCTGTAGTGATGTATTCGTATAATTTTGCGGCTTCTTCCTCGCTCAAAGCACTTGAAGCCGCTTTCACATTCAGCCCCATTTCTTTGGCCTTCTCTAATACCTCTTTAGGTGCCCTTCCTGCTTCATTTGCTATCTCTGTTAATCTAACTTTTGCCATTTATTTCTAATCTCCTTGATATGCTCTCTGATAATATTCTTGTCTTTTGGGGTGTTTTTGACTCTAATGAGACTTCCTATGATTTTATCACTGCCAATGCACTCCTCACATATATAAAAACTTCTACCACTCCCATCAAAGAATACTATCTTCGCATTGTCTGCTTTAAGCCTAAGAAGTTGATCTTGACTAAAACGTTTGCGACAACACACGCACATTCTAACGGAATTTTGAGATGAGAACTTTTTAAAATCTGTTGAATTTTCTGTAATTATACCAAAATTAAAATCATTCTTCTTCAATCATAACCCCTTGATTATCAAACCCTAGAACAAAAACTCTAAAATTTGAAAACTTCTTCTCAAAAATATTTGCCAATTTTTGTGCATCATCAGCATAACACATATTGAAAAAAGAAGAACCACTGCCTGAGAGGGTGCTCATCAAAGCCCCGTTTGCTAAGGCTATTTTTTGCACAGCAAAAAGTACGGGGAATTGTTTCATTCGTCTATCTTGATGGAATTTATCCCTACTAGCTAACGTCAAAACATCCCATTTTCCCTGTGCAAAAGCCATGCTCATCATCGAGGATCTAGAAATATTAAACACACTGTCTGACACAGAGTATCGCTTAGGCAAAGTTTGCCTAGAATATTTTGTAGAAATTGAACGGTTTGGAACAACCATCACCGCCTTAAATATTTGTGGAATTTCTTGTTTTAGATGATAGACTTTTTTTCGATCCACTACACATACATTAAAACCACCATATACGGCAGGAGTAATATTATCTGGATGGGATTCATAAATGAGGGCATCATTTAAAATGCTTTGTTTATCTATTTCTTTTTTTGCAAAATGATATGCCGAACTAATAGCACCTACAATCACTGCAGAACTACTGCCCATACCCCTAGAAACAGGGATTTTATTTTTGAATAAAAACCTAAATTCGTTGCCTTGTATTCCAAAATCAAGCAAGGTTTTTTTAAATATTTTTACAAACATATTATCAACCAAAAACTTCGCTAGTCCCTCACCTTCTCCTATGATCTGAATACTAGAAAAATTTGAAGGAGTGATGCTGAATTGGTTTCTAAAATCAAGACTTAGACCCAAACAATCAAAACCCGGTCCTAGATTTGCACTCGTTGCAGGAACACTTATTATCATATATTTCCCAAAAAAAATTTATTCTATTATATCCTAAAGAGGTGGCAAAATATATAGTGGGATGTTTTGAGTATCAAAATGTTTCGGCTCTAAAATAAATGGCAAAGAAAATACATTATCGATTTTTTCATCAGTTTCTTGTACATGTATATCATCTGAAGTATTTTTAATAAAATATTTGTTTCCAAATGCTTTGATAGGGGATTTATGATTGAAATAAAAGCTATCTACAGAATAAAGCTTGATATTTCTATCCAAACACAATGTTTGTAAAAAAATATGAACAAGTTTTAGTGAAGTAAAACTACCTGGTCCTTTAGCATAAAAAATCGATCTTAACTCCATATTGAAAATTTCCAAATATTCAAATGCTAGATTAAAAACCTCTAAAATAGCATCTGCACTTCTAGCAGTAGAAGAAAAGCTCTTTTTTAAATGGAAATTTTCATAAACTCCACATATCATAGGAGAACTCACCCCAATAAGAATCAAATCAGCTTTCTTTAAATCACTCATAAGTTATTGAACCGCTTTTGCAAACTCAAACATTTTTTCGGTATTTTGATCTTCTAATGCAATCACTTCATAAGCATTGCTATCAGAAAGAATTTTTTGCGTAAGCAGTGAGTTTAGCTTGTGGCTTCCTGCAAAAGATATATAGCTTCCCATCAAAGGCATCCCTAAAATAGCCATATCGCCAATAGCATCTAGGATTTTATGTCTGACAAACTCTTCTTTGTATCTGAGGCCTTCTTTGTTTAATATACCATTTTCATCTAGCACGATGCAGTTACTCAAATTTCCGCCCTGTGCAAGACCTTTTGAACGCAGATAATTCACTTCGTGCAAAAATCCAAATGTTCTAGCTCGTGCAATCTCTTCTTTGTATGCCTGTTTTGAAAAAACAAATTTATATTTTTGCTCTTTGATGGCTTGATGCTTGAAATCAATAGCAAAATCAAAAACGGTTTGATTGCTAGGTTCAACCCTTACAAATTTATCACCATCTCTAATCTCAATGGGTCTTTTGATTTGAATGATTTTTCTCACTTCATCAAGTTCAACTATTCCAGCTTCATCTAGCAACATACAATAACCTATAGAACTCCCGTCCATAATCGGTATCTCTTCATTATCTACTGAAATCTTAATGTTATCAATGCCATAAGCACTGATTGCTGAGAGCAAATGTTCTATAGTGGATATTTTTACATCATCTTTTCCTAAAACCGTTGCCATTGTCGTATCCACAACATTTTCAGCTTTCATAGGAATGCTCACGCCTTTATCAGTACGATAAAAAATGATTCCGTTGTTCGCCTCTAATGGTTCTAAAACCATCTTTACAGGAACACCTTTATGCAATCCAATGCCTATGAGTTCGACTTTTTTTGCTATGGTCCTCTGCCTCATTTTATTTCCTTTATCAATATATTATCGCCATCTTTTGTAATTATTTTTAAAAAATCGTTTGAATTTATCCTTTCTATCATTTTCAAAGAGAGGATTTCACCCTGAAATACAATATGACCAGAATTCACATTTCTCAAAATAATATATTCACCTAGACACACAATCACCCCATCACATTTTCCAAAGATAGTAATGCTTCCCTCTGTAGTTATCTTCGCACCATTATTAATATTTCCAAGAAAAATCAAATCTCCAGAAGAGTCCAATTCTTCGCCACTGCGGATATTTTTTTGATATATTTTTGCTTGTGTTTTGATGTTTGATACCTTCAATACCTCAACATCTCTACCTTTAAAATCTGTCTCATTTACCACATAGGTTATTTTCATTTCATTTAAAAAAGATTCAAGCCCAGCTTCTATTTTATGCTTGAAAACAAACAAATAATCCTTGAGCAAAATAAAATTTTTTGTAATAAAATCAATGTATTCTTGAGTTTCTCCTCCGCTAAATTCGAAGATTTTAATATTTTTCTGTCTTGTTTTGATCACCTGCATCCTCGATTATATTTTTAGCTTTCATAAATACATCTGTAATATTTGCTTTTATCCATTTTGCATCCATCCATTCAACATCTCTGACAGGATTTCCCTGAACCAATAACCCTAAATGCAAATGATCTCCAAATGCCCAACCTGTCTGACCTGTAAAGCCTATAATCGTACCAGCAGTGATATTTTCACCGGGCTTGAGCGAAAATTTTGACATATGAGAATATAAAGAAGAAAGTCCAAACCCGTGATAAATAATGGTCGTATTTCCATAAACACCCAAAAGTTCTGTTAATAACACCTTGCCTGAGTTTGTAGAAACAATAGGGGCATTTTTGACACTGGCAATATCAAGCCCTAAATGCAAAGACTTACTGATGAGTTTTTTGCCCAAATAATAGCTACGATGATCTCCAAAACTCCCCACAACAACACTTCCTTTAAGTGGAAGAAAGGCATTAAGCTCGATAGGTTCAGTCATGGAGGTGTAATCAACATCGCTTGAAACTTTTGATATTAATGCTTCATCTCTATTACGGATAGTTTCATTAATGTAGTTAAATTTATTTTTGTTGTTATCAAAGCTATCAGGAGATCTCTCTCCGACGGTATCTATGAGTTCATTTAACTTTCCATTGAGGAAATTATCTTTGACTTTGATATTTGAATATCTGTACTTAGGGCTCAAATCCTTGATCAGAGGAATTGCGACTCTTTTTTTGTTATAAGCTTTATCTAAAACAGTGATAGTTCCATTAAAAAAAGTATTTTGCACAGGCCAAGCCAAAATAACTGCATAATAACCTGGTTTCATAAAAGGAAAAACTTTGAAGTCATTAGTTCCATTGCTTACACTAATAGATTCAATACTATTATCAATCACTTTAAAAATAAGTAATGCACTCCCTCCATAACTTATCTTATAAGAATTTGCAATGACATTCACAAGAGGGGCTTGAGTATCAATAGTGAGATCGAGTTTTTTGATAGCTTTATTCCCGCTAAAAAAATGTGAATTACTCCAATCAGTAACCGTAATTTCATAATGCACTTTAGCACCATCAGGAAGTTTAACTTCTGGAGTTGGAAGGACAAAAATTTTCTCTTTTGGCTTTTTTAAAACCACTACTTCTTTATCAACGACCAAGACCCCATCTGAAGTTTTTGCAGTAACTTTGTAACCTTTGATACCGCTCTCATCTTTTGCAGCAATCTCTATTTTTTTTTCAGGATTCCAATATGCTTTTTCGTCTATTTTTACAAATTTTTTGTCAAGAACCATATAAACATCAAGTGCAGGTGGCTTACTCTCAAAAAAATCTGATGTATAAATCATATACCCGCCTACAATAACGACAGCCAAAATCACCAATTTTAAAAAAGACTTGAATTTCATTTTATACCTTATTTTCTAGGATCTGATATTTTTCCTCTAATCGCACTTATAGCAACAACAGCAGAGTTTGCCAAATATACTTCTGAGCTTCTAGCACCCATTCTGCCAACAAAGTTTCTATTTGTCGTAGAAATACATCTCTCATTATCGCCTAAGATTCCCATATAGCCACCCAAACAAGCACCGCAAGTAGGATTGCTAACGAGTGCTCCTGCTTCAATCAAAGTATCTATATATCCTAGTTCTTGTGCTTGTTTATAGATTTTTTGAGTTCCAGGTGTTATAATCAAACGAACATCTGAATGCACTTTATGTCCTTTGAGGATTTCACTTGCAATTTTTAAATCGCTCAAGCGTCCATTAGTGCAAGAACCTATAAAGGCTTGATCGATCTTAAGTTCATCTTTGATAGCTTCACTGATTTTTTTACCATTACTAGGAAGAAATGGATAAGCAACGATGGGTTCAAGTTTGCCTATGTCGATTTCTAAAATTTTAGAATATTGTGCATCTTCATCAGAATAATGATATTTGGGTTCAGATCGAAGCTTTCCATTAGCCTGATGTGTGCATTTTAAAAATTCTTTGGTGATTTCATCAGCGGCAATAATGCCATTTTTTGCCCCTGCTTCAACCGCCATATTACACAATGAAAAACGATCGTCCATACTTAGATGAGATATTCCTTCCCCGCAAAATTCAAGTGCTTGATACAAAGCACCATCAACTCCAATTTGCCTAATAACTTCTAATATCAAATCTTTTCCATATAGGTGTTGTGTTGGTTTGCCAATAAATTTGACCTTTATGGATTTTGGAACTTTGAACCAGTTTTTGCCAGTAATCATCGCATATGCCAAATCCGTACTTCCCATGCCCGTAGAAAAAGCTCCCAATGCACCATGAGTACAAGTATGAGAATCTGCACCAATAATCACATCTCCACTAACAACCAATCCTTTTTCAGGCAAAAGGGCGTGTTCAATCCCCATATCTCTTTCGTCAAAATAATTTTTCAATCCAAATTCTTTGACAAAATCACGACTGATTCTAGCTTGATTTGCTGAAGCAATGTCTTTAGCGGGGATAAAATGATCCATCACAATACAAAAATTATCTGGTCTTGCTAGAGCTTTTGCACCCGCACTTCTAAATGCCTTTATAGACAAAGGTGTGGTAATATCATTTCCAATAATCATATCAATATCGGTTTGAACAATATCATCAGCATACACAGACTGACCACAATGATCTGAGAATATTTTTTCAGTGATTGTTTGTCCCATCGCTTCATCCTTTCATGTATAATATCGGGCTAGATTCTACTATATTTTTTTGCTTTTAGAACAAATAAGTATAACTGAGTGTCCAAATCGTAGAACGTTTGAATTCTATGTCTTTGGAAACTAATGTTTTGCTATCCCCGCTAGTATTTGTGTATGTAGCGGGACTTTCAAGCCCAAGTCTCAAATATGTCCAAGGAATCTTAGCACCTACTTCAATGCGATTTTTTGTATTAACAGTAAAAGAAAGCCCCATATTGAATGTATAATCAACCTGAAGCAAAGTATTCCATAAAAGATTATTGCTACTATAGCTAGTGTCTTTCAAAAGAGATTTAAGCTGATCTTTATTAGCATTATCAAGTAAGATCATCGCCCCAACACCCAAACCAATGTAGCCTCCAACATAATGCTTATAAGAATGTGTTATGGGAATATCTACCATCAGATCAAAATCCATAGAACCTAACATATAAATCAGCGTTCCAATTTTATTGCCATTTTCTGTATCGGTAATATCTCCTGCCATGGGTCCGCCAGAAAGCATACCCTCTCCATAGATTCTAGCTCCGAAATAGGGGTTGAAAAATTTCTGATACCCAAATTTTCCTCCAAACATATAGAGATTAGCTTGAGTTAAAAGAGGGGATTTCAAAACCCCTGTGGTTTGTTTTTTTAAAGTGTCTATAGTTGTATTGTTTTGATTATAAGAACCATCAATATAATCATTATATAATGAACCATAGCCTAGATTTATTCCTGTAAATAAACCACTTTTTTCATCTGCAACAGTATATCCTCTTAGGATTTTTTTCTTTTTTTCAGCAGAAGCATAAGGATGATGTGTATTTGTATATGTGGTGTTAGGAGAAAAATCCATAGGCGTACCACCATTTTTAATAATCTGATCTTTTAGAGATTGTATCTCGCTATCTGAAGCTGATAGCATTATTTTGTCTTTAAAAATATCACTACTTTTTTGAGCCTCCACAGCTTTAGCAAAAGCTAAACCTAATCCAGCCATCGCAAAAATAAAAATAATTTTTTTCACATCAGCACCTTAAAATAAAAAATTGTAACTCACAAAATACAAATTCGTACTTGAGAATTTGAATTTTTGCGAATCGTTTATTTTGAGTGGAGGTATCTTCATCTCTAGCTCAATACGACTTCTAAGATCAAGGGTAACAGCTATACCCACATTCACAACAGGACCAAAATGTTCTAAAGCGGGTTTAGTAACACTATCAGAATAATATGTCCATCCCATTCCTACTCCAGCAAAAAAACCTATAGAATAGCGTTGATCACTATCTAGGGGAATATCTGCAATAAGATCTAGATTCACACTTCCTAACTGATAAATCATCTCTTCAAAATCGCTTCCGCCTATATATTCTCCATAAAATCTAAGTCCAGCGATATAATTCAAATACTTTTGATACCCAACCTTAACTCCAGCAACAAATGGATGTACATCTGCATAGCTAAGGCTATCAACTGTCATACTACCTAAAATACCGCCCAAAAATAAGCCATTTTTTTGTTTGGCAATTTCTGCTAGTTCTGCCCTGTGTTGCTGCTCATAAAGCTGTCCCTTGAGCATATATATTTGCCTTTTTTGATCTTCAAGCCCATCATCATCTGCCTTCAAAAAGTTTCCTACTATCAAACCAAACAAACAAATTGCTATTATTTTTTTAGAAAACATACTGATACCCCGCCATAAATAATGCTCCCATCCAATCAATATCTTTGTTGGTAACAAGTTTGAGTTCAAGCTCAAGTCGATTATGGGAAAAGAATGTGATTCCAAAACCAGCATTTACCATCACTCCAAATTCAGAGTTTGCGTTGTAGTTATAAGTCATACTCCCTAATCCTATGCCCAGAATCATCCCAGCTGCAAAGCCATTGAAAACAGGAACATCTATCATCATATCCCCGTTTAAGAAAATACTAGAAAAATCGAGTTTTCCTAATGGTTTTTCTTTTCCAACTGTGCCTATATACTGCACATATATGCGTCTGCCCACATAGTTTGGCAAAAATATCCCCTCAAACAATGATGGCAAGAAAGTCTGATATCCAAATTTTGCTCCATATGCAAGCAAATAATTTCCCTCATCATTACTTGTAACATCATTGGCAAAATATCCGCCACTCACGCCCAAAAAAAGTCCTGTTTTTTTATGTGCCTCATCAAGATTTTTGATAAGTTTTTTGATATCTTTATCACTAGTTTTATTATAAAGCTTCATATATTTATAATATGACGGATCTAAGGAGTTGTAGTTTAAATCATCTTGACCATAAACAAACCCCAATAAAAACAAACATAGTAAAATACCGATTCGTTGCATCTGAGGAACCTTTTAAACTCTGATTGCGAAGATTTTATCTATTTTTTTATAAAATTTCGTTTTTTTATATAAAGAATTCTATAATAATTTTCTTAAAAAAACTCCGTTGATAATATTTTGTAAAATTTCAACAAAGGAATAAATTGATGAAAAAAACCATTCAATACCTACAAGCAAAAAAGAAAATAGAAAAAATCACTGCTATTACTGCCTATGATGCTTTGTTTTCAAGCTTGTTTGACTCTAAAGTTGATATAATTTTAGTAGGAGATAGCCTGAATATGAGTTTTGGAGGAAAAGAAGATACTCTAAGTATGGGTATAGATGAAATTATCTATCACACAAAAGCAGTTTGTAGGGGTGCAAAAGAATCTTTTATCATCGCAGATATGCCATTTGGAAGCTATCAAAATTCAAAAATGGCTATTAAAAATGCTGTCTCTATCTACAAAAAAACTTCAGCTGATGCTATAAAAATTGAAGGAGATATTCATAAAGCAGGTATTATTTCTGATATGGTAAGTGAGGGAATTGCGGTTATTGGGCATATTGGTTTAATGCCACAATTTGCCAGATCTCAAGGAGGATATAAAATCAAGGGCAAAACCTCACAAGAAGCAAAAGAGCTGATTGATTGTGCTATAGCATTAGAAAAAGCGGGGGCATGTATGATCGTTTTGGAAGGAATTTACACCAGTGTTGCGACTCAAATCACTGAAAATCTCAAAATTCCCACTATTGGAATAGGAAGCGGGATAAATTGCGATGGTCAAATACTTGTTTGGAGCGACATGTTTGGGTTTTTTGAAAAATTCAAACCAAAATTTGTCAGAAAATACCTAGAGGGCAGCACACTTATTCAAACTGCATTGCAACAATATGTAGAAGATGTTAAAAATGGGAATTTTCCCTCTGTGCAAGAAAGTTATCAAGGATAGGAAGTGGAAAAAATATCTTTAGAAGAAAATAATCGAATCATAGACATTGAAAAACTTGATTTTGAAGAAGGTGCAGAAAATTCACTCCGTCCAACACTTTGGGAAGAATATATCGGTCAAGAAAAGATAAAAAAAAATCTCAAAGTTTTTATTCAAGCTAGCAGAAAAAGACAGGAATGCTTAGATCATATCTTATTCTTTGGTCCTCCTGGACTTGGAAAAACTACACTTAGCCATATCATCGCTAATGAAATGGGAACAAGCATTAAAGTAACTGCAGCTCCCATGATAGAAAAAGCGGGGGATTTGGCAGCGATTATGACTAATTTATGTGAGGGTGATATCCTATTTATTGATGAAATACACAGATTGAGCCCTGCTATTGAAGAAATTCTATACCCTGCAATGGAAGATTATAGACTTGATATTATTATTGGATCAGGACCAGCTGCACAAACAGTCAAGATTGATTTGGCAAAATTCACACTTATTGGAGCAACCACAAGAGCAGGGATGCTCAGCAACCCACTCAGAGACAGATTTGGAATGAATTTTAGATTGCAGTTTTATGAGACAAAAGAACTCGCAATTATCGCACAAAAAGCAAGTGTCAAACTAGGAAAACCACTCAGTGATGATGGGGCAAAAGAAATTGCTGCTCGTTCACGTGGAACTCCTCGAATTACCCTCAGACTCTTAAGAAGAGTTCGTGATTTTGCCGAAGTAGCCGAAAAAGAAGAAATTGATCTTGAAATAACAAAATACGCCTTAAATGAACTTGGAGTGAATGAATTTGGATTTGATGAACTAGATTTACGTTACTTGAAAATCCTCGCTGAATCTAGAGGAAGACCGATTGGACTTAACACTATCTCAGCTGCGATGAGTGAAGATGAAGGCACAATTGAAGATGTTATCGAGCCTTATCTGCTCGCAAATAGCTATCTTGAAAGAACTGCTAAAGGTAGGATTGCAACACATAAAACCTATGAACTACTTAATATGAAACTTAATAAAAATGGATTACTATAAGATTTATAAAAATTGGCTCAATAAAAATGATATAATGAATTATCAAAAATTTTTAGAAGCAATAAATGAGAAAGTCTATTGTACCTCTTTGCTTTGTTTATTTTCTATCTGCACAAGAATGGGAAAATTTCCCTATGGGGACTACTGCTTTAAGCAGTGGAGACAGTCTTACTATCCAAGCTAATGGCACAACAGATTTACGCGGAAACAACCTATATAACCTCAAAAACTTCACCTACAAAACCAACGGATCAGCTTCTTCAACTCTTACTGTTAATGTAAATAGTGCGGTAAAAACCTTTTACAATAGAGGCAGTATCGATATATTAGAAAATTCAAACCTCATATTAAACACCTCAACAAATTTTGCTCCTGATATGGGTAGTTCTATAAATATTTCAAAAAATGCCTCTCTTCAAGCAACTGGTGCGGAATTTACAAGCACTGGAGGAATTCTTATTAATAGAGGAAGAACAACTTTAAATTTCCCAACAATAAATATAAAAGCTTCGGGAAATATGGGATTTTTAAACGATGGAGGAATTTTAGAGATTGATGCGAATTATTTATTCAATGGACGCACAGCAGAAGGAATTGGAGCTTATGGCGTGTTTGAAACTACAAACTCAGGAACAAGCACGATTAACCTCAAATCAGGTTATTTGTCAAACTTTGGCTATCTTTATGATATATACAGCTTTAGCGGAAAAGCAGATGGTAAAACCTCTACAAATACCATTTCTATCCTCAAGTCAAACTCTAAAGCAACTTTGATTATCAATGGAGGAGATGTTCTTAATGGAGGAGATGTAGGCGAGGCTTTTGGTTCTAGTTCTACACGTTATAGAAGCGGGGCTGGATATATCATCGCTGATGATGGAAATATAAAAATACAAAAAAACCTCACAAGCCAAGGAGCAGGTTCTCATCTATCGCAATCAAATATTTCAGATATTGTCCGATCAAAAATACAGGCTATCAACAATGGGGTCATAGAAATCGCCGGGAACTTTACAAACAAAAGCTACAGCGACATCTATCTCAATAATACAGGACAAATCAATATAGCAGGGAGTTTTATAAGCAATTCTAATACAAATATTTACTTCAGTGGAAATACCTCTGGATATGGAATCATCAATGCAAAAAGCATTGAAATTACAAATGCCAATATTTTTCTATATAAAGGAAATGCAAAGACCGATACTTCTTATATTTTCCTCAAAGCAACGGATTCTCTTGCATACAATCACTCTATATTGGGAGAAAAAGATGCTATTTCTGAAGATGGGAGTGTGAGTTTATTTTATAAGCTTCTAGTAGAAGATAAAGGAAAAACACTCGAAGTAACTTTTAAAGAAATTCCTTATTCGGGAGATTTGAGCGATATAATTTCTCAGACCACAGATATAAGCCAAAATGAAAAAGGTATTATAGATGGTTTTGATGAGAAAAAACCCATTGATGATTTTGACATCAAAAATCTAAGTGCTATACAGATAAAAAATCTAGCAAAAAATATACAATCAGGCATGGAAACATTTGTTCATAATAAAAACAATCTTTCACAACTAAGATTTCAAGCCTCATCATCAGAAGTGTTTAATAGAATGATTAGATCACATTCTGTTTTAAGCTCAAACAAATCACTTACAAAATACGCACTCAACTCTATAGATACTAGAGCCACCTATAGAACCGATGCAGGATTACCCTCTATATACTCAAAAGAAAATGACTTGACAAATTCAATATACATAAGCATTTTAGGTGGGTATCAAAAAATTACATCCGGATATGGATATGGGTATGGTGTAAATATCGGTTATGATAAATTGATTAACGAAAACTTATTTTTAGGTAGCTATGTAGGCTACAACAAAAATGACTTAGACTTAGATGTTGTGAAAATCCAATCTGATAATCTCCAAATAGGAATCTATGGACAAGCAAATTTTTCTATTTTTCAAACAGATATTATCTTGGGCTATGACTACTCCAACTCCAAGTCCATCAAAGATATCTCCATATTGTCCAAAATTTATTCAAACAATGCCGGGTATAACACAAATTCCTTTAATGGATTGTTTCAAATAGGCATACCATTTAATTTTAGTAGCAATATTATCAAACCCTACATAGGACTAGCTACAAATATTAATCACAATACTCATGTCAATGAAAAAGGAAATGCCCTAGCAAGTCAATACCTCTTTGGTACTGAAATGTGGATAAGAGGCATAATAGGCGTTGAATACATCAAGTATTTTCAAAATGCTGGATATTTTTTCATTCGCCCATCTATGCAATACACTTTTTATAACAACCAAAAGAATACAGAAGTTATTTTTCTAGGCAACACTCTAAATATATCTGCACTACCAGCAGAACACTTTGGCAATATTCTAACAGGGGCACAAATACCTATCAATGAGAGTCTTTTTATCAACCTCAATCTCTCACTCAGTGCTTCTACAAACAAAACTTTTATGAGCATAGGGAGTGCGTCAGTGAAGTTTTTGTTTTGAAGTGACACTTCCAAATCTTATCCAAAATTTTTCATAATCTCAAATCATTCCTTTATAAATATAAAAATATTTAAGTTTTTATTAATAGGGGGGGGGGCTATAATAAAAAATTAAATTTTTAGAAAAAAAGGATTCAAATGGCATATTTAGATTCAATCAATGAAAAATTAGTCTATGAGGCTAAAATTCATTGGATTATATTTGTGTACCCTATTATGATGATTTGTTTTGGCGGTTGTTTCTTTAATGAATACGATACGGCAGGTATTGTATTCATTACTATAGGCTTTGTTTGGTTTGTATATGCGATTATTTATCGCTGGACTACAGAACTAGCGATAACAGAAAAATCAGTTGTAGGAAAATGGGGGCTTATTAGAAGAGACTCTGTTGAGCTGAGAATCAATAAAGTAGAAAGCATCCGACTAAATCAAAGCATATTGGGCAGAATTCTAGGTTATGGAACAGTTATAATGATAGGAACAGGAAGTTCTTCTGCACCCATCAAATATATCAAACAACCCATTAGGTTTAAGAAAGAATTAGCATTGTTGCAAGAAAAAAGTAATCCTGCATAAATGCTTAAACCTGGCTAGAAATTCTAGCCCTATAATGTAGCTTTTATATCTCGCTCAACGAAGAATAAGAAACAATTCTCATTTGATCTTTATTAAAGATTTTTTGAAGCTTTTGAATAAGCAAAATAGAAATATCTTCTTGCACAAATAGCCTAAAAACTCCATAATCCTTTCTTCCACTTACTTGCTCTTTTTCGCTCAAAAGCATCGAGGTTGCCGCATATTTATGACAAGAAAAGTAATAAAAATCATCAAATCCATCTTCCAAAAGCAGATCTACCAAATTATCTTTATATTGTTCATCAATATAAACTTCAATCAACTTCATCCATCGTTCCTTAAAGTTTAATCTTCTTAGCAAGTATCCTAAACATAGGTGGCAAAAGCAATAAAGTAAGAGCACTTGAAGTTACCAATCCACCGAGCACAACAATCGCTAAGGGCTTCTGTACTTCTGATCCTACTCCATGTGTTAGAAGCATTGGCACCAAGCCCAATCCAGCTATAAATGCTGTCATCAGAACCGGTCTTAATCTCCTTCTAGCACCTATAAGCACCGTTTCCTCCACGCTTTTTCCTTGTTTGATAAGCTCTTTGAAATACCCTATCATCACGACTCCATTAAGCACTGCGATCCCAAAAAGAGCTATAAATCCCACACTAGCAGGTACGGAAATATACTCCCCTGAAACAAAGAGCGAAATCAACCCTCCAGTAACAGCAAAAGGGATATTGAGTAAAATAAGCAATGCTAAAGGAATGCTTTTAAATGTAAAAAATAAAATAAAAAATATCACCAAAATACTGATAGGAATAACAGTAGCGAGTTTGGCATTTGCTCTTTGCTGATTTTCAAATTGCCCTCCATAAGTGATGAAATAATTTGGCGGTAGTTTTATTTTTTCTCCGATCTGTGCTTTTATTTCATTTACAAAACCACCAAGATCTCTACCTTCAACATTACTACGTACTAAACTCAATCGACGAGAATTCTCACGTACAATACTGACTGGTCCATCAACTTCGCTAATATGTGCGATGGAAGTAATTGGAACAGCATAATCTCTATCAGAAGCCATCTCAAGACTTTTGAGTTTGGTAATATCTGTAGAAATTTCAGGATTTTGACGAATGATTACAGGAACTCTAGCAAATCCAGCAGGAATATAATCCACCATAATTCCTTCAAGGGAAGATTTCATAAATTTTGCGAACTCATCACTAGTGATACCCACATTTGCCATTGCGTGACGTTCAGGAGAGACAAAAAGATAATTCACCCCTTCATTGAGTGCGGTAAATACTTCGCTAGAACCTGGTATTTTGG
This sequence comes from Helicobacter cappadocius, assembly GCF_030688855.1. Classification (GTDB taxonomy): domain Bacteria; phylum Campylobacterota; class Campylobacteria; order Campylobacterales; family Helicobacteraceae; genus Helicobacter_J; species Helicobacter_J cappadocius. The sequence goes on from NZ_JAUYZK010000007.1 coordinate 83,495, forward strand.
TGATTATATCTGCTATTTGAGTGCTAAGTTCATTGAGCTTATCAATATCATCGCCAAATATTTTAATAGCAACATCCCCGCGTGTCCCTGTGAGCATTTCAGAAATACGCATATCAATAGGTTGTGTAAAAATAAAACTGATCCCTTTAAAGTCCTCCAAAGAGTGAGAGATTTTGGCAATCAATTCAGATTTTCCTTTGACTTGCCATTCTTTTTTGGGTTTAAAAGAAATGAACATATCTGTTTGATTGAGTCCTCCTAAATCCAATCCAAGTTCATCAGATCCTGTTCTTGCAACCATCGTTTTAACTTCTGAAACATCTTGATGAATTTTTTTTTCTATTTTTAGTATCAAATCTTTTGATTGTTCAAGAGAAATAGAAGGCGTGGTTTCTATGGTCAAAACTACATCACCTTCATCAAGCGTGGGCATAAAAGCCTTTCCAACAAATGGAAAAAGTGAAAAACTTGCGATGAGGAACAAACCTGCACCTATAAACATTATTTTGGAATGTTTTAAAGAAAAATCCAACATTGGATTATAAAGATAGTAAAAAAATCTCGTCAAAAAAGTTTCTTTATGTTCTTTTGCCTTCAAAACTATCGAACTAACAACAGGAATAACAGTCAAAGAAAGTAGAAGTGAGCCTAAAAGTGCAAATACAATACTCATAGCTAATGGACGGAACATCTTGCCTTCTAAGCCCTCCAAAGAAACAATAGGGATAAAAAAGACAATAATGATAACAATCCCGCTCACCACAGAAACAGAGATTTCTTTACAAGAACGATAAAGAGCGTGGAGTTTTGTCATAGATTTATTCGAACTTAGTTTTTCAAAAGCATTTTCAACCACCACAACAGCAGAATCAACTAAAATTCCTATAGCAATAGTAAGGCCACCCAAACTCATCAAATTTGCACTCATCCCATTAATTTTCATCAAAATAAATGCTACTGAAAGTGCAAGTGGCAATATCACACTCACAGCAACCGCTGCCCTAAAATCACCCAAAAACAAGAACAATGTAATCACTATCAATACAATTGCCTCAACCAATGCTTTAGAAACGGTATCTATAGCTTTTTTGGTCAGTTCGGAACGATCATAAAACGGATTGATACTGACATTTTTTGGCAAACTAGGTTTAATCTCTTCAAGTTTTTGCTTCACTTGAACAATAGCATCTCTTGAATTTGCCCCCTTAAGAGACAATACTAGACCTTCAGTTGTTTCACCCAATCCATCTTTTGTAACAAATCCAAGCCTTGTGCGATAGCTAGAAACAACATTACAAAAATCACCGATATGAATATAGCCTGTCTTTGTTGGAATAGTAATACTTTTGATATCCTCCTCATTGAGTGCAGCCGTTTGTATTTTTACCAAAAAAGTTTCCCCATCTCTATCCACTCTTCCTGCGCCATCATTTTTTAGATTTGCTTTTAAAATATCTTCAAGTTCTGTGATAGAAATCCCAAGCCTTGCCATATCGTTAAAATTAGGCATCACAACAATAGCCCTAGAATACCCACCCAAAGAATTTACATCCGCGACACCCTTTATCGTACGCAATGCTGGGCGAATCACAAAATCAAGCAATTGACGCTTTTGAACCTCAGGCAAATCTCCATCAATGGTGAACATAAACATATCCGAGAGTGGTGTTACAATAGGAGCAATCCCTCCTTGTACTTCATCTGGCAAATCTGGCAAAACCATAGAAAGTTTTTCATTCACCATATTTCTAGCTAGATAAATATCGATTTTATCATCAAAATCAATTGTAATATCGGCAATAGCGTATTTGGAAGTACTGCGCAAAGACTTTTGACCCTGAAGTCCCAAAAGCTCCATTTCTATAGGCTTTACAACACGATTTTCCATTTCTTCAGGAGACATACCTGGTGATTTTAAAACAATCTTAACTTGCGTAGAAGACACGTCAGGAAAGGCATCAATAGGAATAGACACAAAACTATAAATTCCAAAAAATAGCAAAATAAATGCACAAATAACCACTATAACTCTCTGTCGTAACGAAAACTCAATGATTTTTGCTAACATTATTCATCACCTATTTTATTGACGATTCCCTTCAATGCAATCAGGGCTCCTGAAGCGATTTCATCGCCCACTTTCAACCCCTCATCACTGATAAGAAACTGTTTGTCTCTCTCTTCGATAACCTTTACAGATTTTGGCAAAAAACCATCTTTAGTTTTTAAAAATATCAAATAATCTTTACCATTTTTAATGATAGCTTCTGAGGGAATAGCAATAGAGTGTTTAGGTTTAACCCCATCAATATAAACATCAGTCATTTCTCCTACTTTAAAATCGCCCGTTGTAAGCAATGCAGTTGCTAAAATCGTATTAGATGCCCTATCAAGAACAACAGAAATAGATTGAATTTCTCCGATTTTTTTGCCCTGTTCGCTATAAACAGCTGAACCTTTTTTGATATATTCAGAAGCACTCACAGGAAGTTTTATCCTAGCAAGTAAGTCATCATCGCGAGATATCCGAATATATGGCGTAAAAGCAGGAATCCGTTCTCCTGTTTTTTTAGGTGCCACAGAAAGTATTCCGCTATCCTTAGCAATGACCCTAAAACCATATTTTCCTTTTGGATTTAGAGGATCTATTCCAAATAGACTAAATGTAGATTCAATCTGCTTGACTTTTAACTCCATTTCGTTGCTAGCAAGATAGCTAGTTTGGTATTCTCTTTTTGAAATCACACCTTTTTCATAAAGCTCTTTGTCTTTTTTTGTAATATCTTTGGCAACTTTGAGTTTGTTTTGAGTATTTTGAAGCTCAAAATACAGATTACTCAAATCAAGAGAACTAATTTCATCAATTATTTCTCCTTCCTTTACCCTTTCTCCTTCACGTTTGTATAATGCTACCACTATTGCTTCAAAACTTGAACTTTGTGTCGTGGAGCTCTTGTCATTAAAATCAATATAAGCATTAAATGGTATTCCTCTAGTTGGAGCATCATTGTCTATTTTAATAACACTAATACCAAGTTTTTCTAATTGTTCAGGAGATATCTTTATCTCATCATATCCCCAAACAACACATACAAGTGATATTATAAGTAGCCATTTTTTCATTATTTTTCTCCTATAAGACTCTTGCCTAAAGTTTCCTCCAACAAAGCTTCTGTATCAATATAGTCAATCTTCGCATCAGCGAGTGTGATGAGTGAATCCATATAAGAGTTTTGATAAGCTAAATATTCAAACAATCCAATCTTTTGCGAATCATAAGCTATCTTTCCCATATCCATCAAAGATTTTTTATTTTGAATATTTTCTTTTTGGATTTCAATATATTGTTGCTTATTTTTGAGTTGTTCCATATAAGATTCTGCCTTGATTCTAATGTTGCGTTTAGTCACTTCGCTCTGTGATAATGCTCCACTTTGAAGTGCCATATATTTTCTTTTTAGATGTGTATTTTTGGGAGTTACAGGTAGGGGAATTTGAAGCTTCAATGATAGATTTGTAGAAGAATTCGCATTCTCTATCCCCGCTCCAATTTCTAAAGCACTCAACCTGTCCCTATTAGCAAGTTTAGCATTAGTCTGATAGTCTTTTGCCAACAAATCAATGATTTCCACATACAAGGACTCATCAAGGATCTTATTCACAATGTGATTTTGAATATTTACATACTCAAAACTGAGTCCAGATACTTCAATATCAGAATCTAAACCTGTATTATCACGAGAGTATTCTCCTATAAGAGTATCAATGGTTTTTTCTAAATTCACAAGCGTTGATTTTACATTTGTTTTAGCAAGTTTTGCCTCTAAATAAGAATTTCTAAAATTAATATAGTCTTTTTTAGACATACTCCCTGCATCTAGCTTTTGTTTTGCAATATCTAATTGCGATCGATAGTTATTTTCACGTTGTATGTAAATATTATACTTTTCCTTAGTGATGGAATAAGTAAGATATAATCGTTTAGCGGCGATGAAAGCAAGATTTTTTCTGAGTTCATAGGATTTTTTGTATTGGATGGTTTTTATATTCAGACTTTGACGCAACATTGAACTTACCCAAGGTAACTTAGGCGTAATCATTAAAAGTGCTGTTGTTTGAGGTTCATTGCGACCTTGCGAGTTTTTTACAACCGATATATCTGTTTCAACATATGGATAATCCCAAGAAAGTAGAGACTTTTGATTTTCTAATTGACTTTGATACTGAGCTTTGTTGCCGATGAGTTCTATAGAATTTCTCTCCACAGCTTTGAGGAATTCTTCCAAACTTATCTCCCTTCCACTTACAATACTCATCATCACACAAAAAAACAAAAACATTTTCGATAAACGCATCGCGACCTCAAAATAAAATTTCTTAAAATATTGGTTATATTAAACAACATTTCTGTTGTGTTTGTGTCAAGAATAAATCATATCTAAAACTTAAATCCCAACCAAATTCTAGCAATATTATTCTTATATCCGCTCTTATCATCAATATTAAAATAACCTAACGAAACATTGATATGAGAAAAATCAACACCTGCCAAAGCATTGAATTGGCTTTGGGAAAACAAATTGCCATTTGAATAATAATAACTCAAGCCATATTTCAAACTTAAAAAATATGTTTTTGCCCACTCATATTTAAGACTAATATAACCTGTTTTTGCCCCTCCTCCATAAACAACAGTGTTATATTCTAAGGGATTATTGTCCGAATAAATAGGTAAATTATTTGTAGAACCTTTTTTGTCGTTTTGTAAATATCCCATAGAAAAATACCAATCTTTAAAGTTTAAACCTTGTTCTAGCTGCAACAAGTAGCCCAATACAGACCCCATAGTTGAAGGAACATAACAAGCAAGACCTGCAGCACTTGCAATAAAAGGTTGATCGCATTGATCTTGTGTTTGCAGACTTGAAGCTACAAAAACATAGTGAAGCAATGTTGCAAATTTCCAATCTCCATATCCAAAGCTCCAATCTGTTTTGAAGCCAACAGCATAAAGAAGCGTGTCAAAGTAATTGTAATAAGCATTGATAGCCAAAAAATCATTGCTATATTTTATATCCAAAAAATAATTATTATTAATCCTGTAACCTTCATATTTTTCATACCAATGTTTAATATATCCAAAATGAACATTTTCTTCTGCATCCCCATAAGCTTGTCTATCAAACCAACCAGCTTGGATTGTCCAATCCTTGAATCTGTCAATCTCTATATTCACTCCCTCTAAATAATCCCCTATCCACTCTAACTTCAATGGAAATCTTCCTGCTGTAAAAGTACCCCAGGAGTTCGTATAGCGCATATACAATGTGTGTAATATTGCATTATCACTGGTATATCTAAAATCCTTAGCTTCGTCGTTATTAATACGAAAACCAACACCAATTTCATTATTATTAATATCTGAATATATATCATTATTTTTTACTTTATGTAATAGGACTACCGCACTTCCTCCAACTCCAAAATCAAACCCATAAGCACCCTTGATTCCTATGCTTAAGGTACTAAAAAGATTTGTATAACCTCCAGTAAGCTTATCGTCCTCATAACTCCCAAATCCGCCTGAACTAAAAAAACCCACTTGTGCATCAGAAATCTCAAAATAATCGTTCTCATAAGCGTTCAGCATACATAAAAAAATATGTCCTATAAACAAAAAACAGAATAAAAATCTAATAACTACTGAACTTATTGTTTTAGGCAATAGATGATTTTCAAGCAATAATGTCTTTATAGCTAACCCTTTTTTAATATTTATTAATAGAAATACTCTAATTTATTATTGCGTGCAATTATATATGATTTTATACAAAGCCTTCATCAAAAACGATTAGGTCAATCAATGGATATTGAAATTAATTTGAATTTTTTCAAAATAATGTTAAAATTTTGAAATTGATTGATTCTAAAATTTTTTAAACTTATTTCAGGGAGTGCTATGCAAAAGCCTAGAATTTTATTGCTTGGTGCAGGTTACGGATGCCTAAGTGCAGTAAAAAAACTAACACACAAAGATTTCACAAATGCTCAAATTACTCTTATCAGCAATCAGGATTACCACTATCATACAGTTTTGCTTCATGAGGTAGCCTCTGGAGCAAAGCTTAAAGGAATAAAATATCCGCTTAAAGATATTTTACCTTCGGAAATCACTTTCATTCAAGATACAATCACTCAAATCCAGCCAAGTTCAAATCAAGTGATTGGGCAAAATGGTATTTATGATTATGATTACCTAGTTATAGGACTCGGTTTTGATTCTGATTCTTTTGGAATAAAGGGGATTGAAGAATACTCTTTGAGTATGACTTCTTATGAAAGCTCTATCAATATCAAAAATCATATTGATCAAAAATTTGAAAACTACAAAAACAACAAAGATATCAATGAACTTAAATTCATAATCTGTGGTGGTGGATTTAGCGGTGTTGAATTTGCCACTTCACTCGCTCAAGAGCTAAACATCAAAGCCAAAAAAGCCGACATCCCTAAAGGAAATATAAAAATTTCCTGTATTGAAGCAATGCCACATATTCTGCCAATGTTCGACAATATTTTAAGCACACAAGCATCAAAGAGGCTTCAGGAACTTGGGATCGAGGTATTAGAAAACTCAAAAATACTAGAGTGCTTAAAAGATGGTGTAATAATTGAAAAAGATGGCAAAAGTTCAAAAATTCATGGCAACACAATCATTTGGAGTGCTGGGGTAAAAGGAAATAAAGTCATACAAAATTCTACGGAGTTTCAAAGTGCTCGTAGCAAAATAGAAATTGATGAATATCTCCATCCAAAGGAAGTCCTCCCAAATAGAGATAAAATATTTATTGTTGGAGATTGTGGAGCATTAAAAGATCCTAAAACTGGTCGTTTCCACGCCCCTACTGCACAAATCTCGGTTCGAGAAGGGGCTTATGTGGGTGAAACACTCCACTGTATTATTCAAGGGCATTCTATAGAAAAAACTTTTTATTTTGAGCCCAAAGGAAGCATATGTTCTCTAGGAAAAGGATATGGATTGGGAATTTTTATGGATAGAAAGATATCAGGATCATTTGCCTATACAGTAAAACGATCTATTGAAAATCTTTGGGTTATGAAACTTAAGAGTGTTTTAGGGATATTTTAAACAATAAGGCTAGTCTCTAAAAAATAAGGTGTAAAAAATGGTTTTCAATCTCTTTTTCTAAAAAATTTTTTGCACCATCTAGTAAAACCAATTCTTCTTAAAAATACAAGGATCTTATTTTGATGATAGATTATTCCGAGTATTTTCTGTTTGATTGCAGATAATTTTATTCTAAATACAAGCATAGATGTCATTTGTAAGTACGCTTGATTATAATTTCTAAACCAATGTTCATTTTTTCGGCGATTTGCCTTTGAAATATTTTGACAAAAAATATTGTCAAAAAAATCCATTAATAAATTATACTGTTTTAAATGGTAAAGCCGATCAACAAAAACTGGTTCTTTTAATATTTCCAAAAATAGCCTATCGTCTCTATCTATCTCTATAATCCTGTCGATGACTTCATTAAGGCTGTTAAATGAATGTACATTAATAAAAGATTTATCATTTACCCCCCCCCCCCCGGAGAGAAAAATCACTTATTTTAGGATTCCCCCAATAAATAGGAATCGTTCTAGCTCCAAATGCTTGAATAATTTTTTCTGTTGTATAGCCATTTGTGGAGGAATTTTCAAATGCTATAGTGAATTTATAATTTTTCATAAATTCATACTTACTGCTAGAAAAATCACCATTTATAATAGGTAAAGAAAAACCTATATTATTACGGTATATTCCAGCACTATCAACTTTTTTATAACTATTGCTAAGCAAGTCAAAAAACTCTTCTCGAAGCTTTGAGCTATTAGAGTGCGAATAGATATAATTACAAAACTTCGTTTTATTTTGCATAATATCATCTGTAATAATATGTTTTTTTACTGCCCTTTCCATATCTTTTTCATTTAAAAGATAAAGTGGGTAACGAATATACCTATCTTCAAAAACAATATCGTTGAAACCTATAGCATAATCACATATATTAAAATCAGGACAAATATTCTCGCCTGTAAAAAATATCCGAATACAATCATATTTTCTATGCTCATACCCAAACACTGAGTAAAGTACATAGTCAGGGTTTTCTTCTTCAATAACATTGTATTTCTTAGAGAGTATTCTCACAAAATAATTATCATAAAAACTCTCTCCTCTCCACCAATCAAGTATTTTTAACTTTATCGTAGGTTTCAAAATTTAAGCCCTTCTATAATTTTATCTTGATCTTTTTGTGAAAGACCCATATAAATAGGTAAGCATAAAATACGATTTGAGATATCCTCAGCAATAGGACAATCCTGATGTACAAGATTAAAACGCAAGGTATTTAGAGCAGGATAGAAATATCTTCTAGGGAAAATATTTTTTGCTTCTAAAGTTTTTAAAACATTGAGTAATTTCTCCTCATTTTCAAGCAAAATGGGAAAATAATGGAAGTTATTGTTCGCGTATTTGGATATTTTTTGAACACAAAAAAAGTCTTTAAGTTCTTTATAGTAATACTCCCATATTTTTTGACGCTCCTGAAAAATAATATCCATATCTTCAAGTATACAAAGACCCATAGCTGCATGAAACTCACTATTTTTAGCATTAATCCCAAGCAACTCTGGGAAACTATTTGACAAACCAAAGTTAATTATTTTTTTTGCCTTAGCTATGAGCTCCTTATCTTTAGCTATCAGTGCACCTCCTTCAATGCAATGAAACAACTTAGTGGCGTGAAAACTTAAAGTAGATATATCGCCGTAATTAAAGACACTTTTGTTTTTATATTTCACTCCAAAAGCATGAGCAGCATCATAGATAATTTTGAGATTGTGCTTTTTAGAAATTTTATCTATAGATTCCGCTTCGCATGGATTTCCAAAAACATGTACAGGCAAAATAGCCTCCGTAGCAGATGTGATAAGTGGTTCTATTTTTTGCTCATCAATGCAAAATGTTTCAGAATCAATATCACAAAATATTGGCTTTAAACCTTCCCATAAAAGAGTGTTTGTAGTAGCAGCAAAGGAAAATGGTGTAGTGATAACCTCTCCTTTTATATCTAAGACTTTATAGGCAATCTGAAGTGCCAAAGTTCCATTGCTCACTAAAAGCAAATTATCAACACCTAGATATTCACACAATTTTTCTTCTAACTCTATGCTAAGGGGACCAAAATTTGTCAAATGGTGATTTTTCCAAATCCTATCAAGATATTTTTTGTATCTATCCATATCTGGTAAATAAGGTTTATTTACATTGATTCTATCCAAAACTTCCAACCTTTAATGTTATTATTAGTCAAATTATACCACCATTTAAAGCAATCAAAAAAGCTACAAATACTATCAAAACATACTATCAACGATGAAAATTTATTGTCATTCTTGATTTTAGAAGGCTTGATAAGTTTAATTCTCCGCATTTATAATTGCCTATCAGTTTGTTAAAGGTTTTTAATAGACAGGTGTTATTAAAACAATAATCAATCATTCTTATAAGAGGATTGGTTTTAAAAAAATCATCAAATCAATCTTTTATTAAAATTTATTTGAGAAAAAGAACTTCTGAAAAAATCCAAAATTCCGTAAAATCTCACACTAACATATCGAACAAATCAGACAAATAAAAACATATCAATTTTACAAAAAAACAAAAGCCTAAGATGATCTTAAAATCCTTTTAAAAATATTTTATTTTCTGCATAATTATAAAAATTCACTATTAATCACATCTAAGCTGAGTTTATTTAATGTCCGATTAAAACTATCATTTCGACAAAGTATAGGACATTCCGCACAATTGATAGATTCATACACTTCTCTTATTCTTGAACCCTTCCATATCTCTTCCAAACTTTGTTCTCTTAAATCTCCTAGAAAATGTTTTTCACTTTGCCTAAAATGCAAACAAGCCCAAACCTTAAAATCTGCACTAATAACCGTGGAAAAGAACATTCCATGACATTTATCATAACCACGATAACTCACATCAAACATTTCTTTGTATTTTTGATAACTTGCGACAATTTTAAAATCATCATCTTCATATTTTTTCTTAAGCTCTTCAAGACGAGGTAAAATATCTAAAGTATCTCCTGTAAAAGGTCTAAACTGTGCAAAATCTGCACCTCGTTCTTTAACAAGTTTCACAAAAGGTTCCATATCATCTTGCGTAAGCTTAGAAGTGAGAAAGCCTACGCCAAAGCTTGTTTTTGAATTGAGTTCTTTTTTTATTTGAGCAAACATTGCAATATTTTCAAGTGTTTTTTCAAAATGATGGGGTTTCATTCCGTGTATTTTTCCATACATCTCAGGACTTCCAGCATCCAAACTTATTCTAAAATATTCAAGATTTTCAGCGATTATTCTAGCTTTGTTTTCATCTAAACTCATTCCGTGAGAATTCAATCCAATATTCATTCCAGCTTTCTTTATCAGAGAAATGGCGTACTCAAAATAAGGGCTAATAGTGGGTTCACCTCCGCCAGATAGGATTACACCTTTATTATCCAAACTCTTAAGTCCTTCGACTACTGCTTCAACTTGCTCTTTTTCTAATTCAGCATTATTTTCATTATGACCACAACATCCAGGACAACGATGATTGCATTTATTGGTGAGATCTAATTCGGTGACCACTAATGTCTTGTGGGAGTTAAAAAAATAATCTATCTTATTAGTGTACCGCAGTATCTTTTCATCTGAATTGAAATTGTTTATTTTTTTCATCTAAGCTCCATTGTTTGTTTTATTCTTCTAACAATTTCAGTAAATATTCTCCATATCCACTTTTTTCAAGTCTTTGTGCTCTTTGTCTTAATATCTGAGCATCTATCCACCCATTGTTATATGCGATCTCTTCTATACATGCGATTTTATAGCCTTGTCTATGTTCAATGGTCTGAACAAAACTACCGGCTTCAACTAGGCTATCGTGAGTTCCAGTATCTAGCCATGCAAAACCTCTTCCTAAGACTTCAACATTTAACTTATGATTTTTCAAATAAGCAATATTTACATCTGTAATCTCTAGCTCACCTCTAGGAGATGGCTTAAGCGAACTAGCAATTTCTATGACTGAATTATCATAAAAATATAGCCCCGTCAATGCGAGATTACTTTTTGGCTTTTGTGGTTTTTCCACAATAGCAATGGGTTCAAACTCTTTTGTAAGCTCAACAATACCAAACCTTTGGGGATCTTTTACAGGATAGGCAAAAACAACTGCTCCACCTTTTTTTGGATCCAATTTTGAAGATTTCTGAAGTAACTGACTAAAGCCTTGTCCATAAAAAATATTATCTCCCAAAACAAGACATACACTATCATCAAGAATAAAATCCTTTGCCAAAATAAAACTCTCAGCAAGTCCATTTGGCTCAGGCTGAACACAATAACTTATAGACATCCCCAACCAACTTCCATCAGAAAATATTTCCTGAAATTTACCAATGTCTTTGGGGGTAGAAATAATCAAAACTTCACGAATTTTTGAAAGCATCAGAACAGACAAGGGGTAATAAATCATCGGCTTATCATAGATAGGGAGAAGTTGTTTGGATATTGCAAGGGTAGTAGGATAAAGTCTAGTGCCATTCCCCCCAGCTAAAATAATCCCTTTCAAACAAACTCCTCACTGCATTTTATTTAGGCATTCTAACTTAAAGTTTTTGATATTTATCTTAATGCTTAGGGTTGGAAATTCTCTTTATCATCAACAAAGAGAGATGACAAAGAGATAAATGCTACTTAGTTACGATAGTTTTGATTCCATTATTGCTATAAATAAGTATGCGTTTAGTTTTGCCTTTATATTTATCAAGTGCTTTTGTAAAATCTGCAGTACTTTTTATAGAAATATCCTCAATTTGAGAAATAATATCTCCTTGTGCAAACCCAGCATCCTCTGCAGGAGAGTTTTCTGCAACAGAACTAACGATAACGCCATTAATATCGTTTGGAATTTTATTTCTTTGTCTGATCTGAGGTGTGAGTGCTTCGACCTTTAATCCGCTTAACTGTCCTTGCATATTACCTTTAGGAACACTGACTTCTTTTTTATTACCACTTTTTCTCTCATCTAATGTAATCGTAACTGTATGTTCGACTTTATCTCGAATATACTTGACCACAATTTTTTGATTAGGAGCTAAGGAGCCAATAATATTTTTAAGTTGTGCAGCATCTTTTATTTTCTTGCCATCAACTTCTGTAATCAAATCCCAAACCATCAAACCTGCTTTTTTTGCTGGTGAATCTTTTTCTACACTTATAACAACAGCACCTTCTTTGTCTTGATAAGTGTTTCTTAGACTATTATCAACATCTTGTATGCCTACGCCCAAAAATCCTCTCTCGACTTTACCATTTTTAATAAGCTCTGTTGCAATTGTTTTGACCATATTTGAAGGAATGGCAAAGCCAATGCCATGATTTCCCCCTGTTCGGGAAATAATTGCAGTATTAATTCCAATCAAAGCACCCCTACTATCAATCAAAGCACCTCCTGAATTTCCAGGATTGATAGAAGCATCAGTTTGTATAAAATTCTCATAATTGTTGATTCCCATACCATTTTTATTAAGAGCTGAAACTATACCCTGTGTTACGGTTTCACCTACACCAAATGGATTTCCTATAGCAAATACTAAATCTCCAACAAGCAAATCTGAGCTATTAGCAAACTTTATATAAGGTAGATTTTTTTTGTTGATGCGAATCACTGCAAGATCACCATCTGGATCAGCTCCTACCAAAGTAGCGGAATATTCCTCTGTGCTTCCAGGTAGAGTAACAGTAATCTTATCTGCTCCATCAATAACATGATTATTCGTAATAATGTATCCATCTGAGGAAATAATCACTCCACTTCCCAATGCTCTTTCAACTCTATCTTTTGGTATTTGACTATACATATCTCCAAAAAACTGTTGAAAAAATGGATCATTAAACATTGGATTATTGGCTATTTGATTTTTTATTTTCTTTTGAGTAGAAATATTAACTACTGCTTTTGTTGCTTCTTTTACAGAATTATTATAAGAATAAACCATATTAGGAGCTACATCTGGAGCAATACGTTTATTCACACTTGGAACATCTTCAATTGCAAAGGCATTCAAACTCAAAGCACCTGCCAAAACAGCACTAACTAAAATTTTATATTTCATTTCAAACTCCTTATTGATAACTAAGAACAGATTCTAAAGCAAAATCATAAATATTTAAAAAACTAAGTGTTTTTTTATATTTTTTTGATACACACTAATTTTTAATAGCTAAGGAAAACATCCAATCCAAACAAAATAATAGCAGATAAAATAACTAACCCAACAATCAACAATACTAATACAATTTGGAA
>NZ_JAUYZK010000008.1 GCF_030688855.1 Helicobacter cappadocius
AGTTTGTTCAAGTAGTATTTGTATTGTTTTTGTCTGAGTTTTAGCTCGGCTTCTAGTTCGCCCTCTAGTTCTGTGAAGGTATCTAGGATTTTCACGATTTCTTCTTGGATGGGTAGAGGCGGGATGGGGATTTTGAAATTGTCAAAAATAGCACTATCAAGCTTTGGATATGTGGAAGTTGAAACATAGAACTTTTCTGCATGATTAGCTATGAAATAGTACAGGTATTTTGCTAAAACTTGACTTTTGTTTTTTGGAGTTATGGTACAATTATTTGAACTTACAAATTTTCCATTATGGTATTTAATATTCGCATACCTCGCACGACCTAGTGTAATGACTTCACCCTCGCAGAGATAATCTTTTGAAATATTTTCATTTGTCCACCAATTATCATTTTTTGAACTAGGTAACAGCCTCACATTCCCTCCAGTAATAACCATTGATTCTAGCTCACTCGCACCAATTTGCTTAAAAGTATTTTTTGATACAACCTCTCCAAGCGTTTTATATTCAACTAATCCCCCCCCCCCAGAAATATTTATAAGCATTTTATTTGACTAGGCTATGTTGAGATTGCTGATGATGCTATCGATTTGTTTGCGCAGAGTGCTTTGTCTTTCTACGATTTTGATGATTTCTGCATTGAGCATGGCTATATCGATGATTTCTCTAGTGTCTTTTTGTGCTACATAGGTGGAGACAGAGAGATTGTAGTCATTTTTTGCGATAAAGTCATTTTCTACATAACTACTGAAATGATCTATTTGTGAGCGATTCATCACACAATCATAGATTTTGGCTATATTGCTAGAAGTGAGCTTGTTTTTTGCGCTTCCTCGTGTGAATTCTTCACTTGCATCGACAAAAAGAGTTTTGTTTTCGTTTTTGTTCTTTCTGATCACCATAATACAAGTCGCGATGCTTGTGCCAAAAAACAGATCAGAAGGCAATGCAATGATGCTATCGACGTAGTTATTATCAATAAGATATTTTCTGATTTCTTTCTCTGCACCGCCTCGATACATTATCCCTGGGAAACAAACAATAGCCGCTCCCCCATCAGTGGATAAATAAGATAAAGAATGCATAACAAAAGCCATATCAGCTTTTGATTTTGGAGCGAGAACTCCAGCAGGGGTAAATCTGTGATCGTTGATGAGGATTGGATTATTATCTCCTGCCCAAGATACAGAGTAAGGGGGATTGCTCACGATGGCTTCAAATGGTTCATCGTTTTCGTGTTGAGGTGAAGTGAGGGTGTCTTCACAGGCGATGTTAAATTTGTCAAAATTGATATTGTGTAAAAACATATTGATGCGACAGAGATTGTAGGTAGAAGGATTGATCTCTTGACCATAAAATCCATTTTTTACATTTTCTTTTCCTAGAACTTTTGCGAATTTTAGCAATAGTGAGCCTGAACCACAGGCAGGATCATAGACTTTATTTACCTTTTTTTGCCATAGAGTGCGAGTTCTACCAAAAGCTCGGAGACTTCTTGAGGGGTGAAAAATTCTCCCCCAACTTTTCCAGCATTCTCAGCGTACATAGTCATCAGATATTCATAAGCATCACCAAATACATCAATAGTGTTATCCCCGTAGTTTCCTAGTGGTAGGGAGGCTATGCCTTCGAGGATTTTTGTGAGCCTTTCATTTCGTTTGGCTACGGTTTTGCCTAGTAGATTTTCGTTATTGAAATCAATATTGTCAAACAAGCCTTTGATGTTGCTTTCAAATTTGGTATCATTTGCAGAATTTTCGATGTTTTTGAAGATTTTGGAGAGGGTTACATTGAGGTTCTCATCGGTTTTGGCTTTTTTGCAGACATTTTCAAAAAGTTCAGAGGGCTTAATAAAAAGACCTTTAGCCTCTAAAATATCATCGCGACCTTCTATGGCTAATTCATCAGATATACAAGCGTAGTCGAATTTCGAGTTTGTCTCCCCCCCCCCCGCTCATCTCATGCTCGACCTTATTTACATATTCTTTAATGTTTTCAGAGATAAACCGGTAAAAGAGGATTCCTAAAATATACTGTTTAAAATCCCAGCCACTCACAGCCCCGCGTAAATCGTTGGCGAGATCCCAAATCATTTTATGTAGTGCGGCACGTTCTTGTTCTTTTTTGTTGTCTATAGACATTATAAAACCCTTCGATTTTGGTAGATTATTTTGTTGATTATATTTAATTTTTTAAAAAAAATAGTTTAAAAAAATATCAGAGGCTAAATTTTTTAGATCGCGGAAAAATTTTCAAACATAAAAGATCAGTTTAAATTCATCATCAAATATTTGAATCTTACATCTTCTAATTCACGCTCTAGGCGATTGTTTTCTTCTTTTAGAAGATTTTCTTGAGTTTGAAGTTTGCTAATATCGCGGCTGATGTAGTAGATATTACTAGCTAGATAGATTTTTGGAAGCACGATTACAAGAGAAAATGCTAAGATTACATATGCCCAAAATAGGGCGTTGATATTCAGACCCTTTTTTTCATCATCAAAAAATAGTTCTTCTTTTTCATTTTTATCGATGCTTATAGATTCTCTCATTTTTATCAGTCCTTAAAAGCAAATGCCCGAAATTTTGCACTTCTAGCACGAGGGTTTTGTTTGATCTCTTCGCTTGAGGCAATCAAAGGTTTTTTTGTGATTATAACACCTTTTGAGTGGTTGTTTCCGCATTCGCATTTATAGCTATTTTGACTACAAATGCAAGATTTTGACCATTCTTTGAAGGCTGTTTTGACCATTCTGTCTTCTAGTGAATGAAAAGAAATCACTCCAAAGACTGCTCCTTTGAGCTTGCTGGCACTATTTAAAAGTTTTTGCAATTCTCCTAGCTCATCATTTACCTCTATACGAATAGCTTGAAAAGCAAGAGTTCCTGGATGTATGCGAGGATTTTTGAAATGTTTTTGGAGAAAAGTGCTTAGATCTTGTGCGGATTCAAAGGGTTGTTTTGAGCGGGCATTCACAATCAAAGAAGCCATTTTTTTGTATTCTTTTATCTCGCCATATTCTCTAAATATTCTTTCAAGTTCATAGCTTGAGTAAGTATTGATGATAGTCTTTGCTTCTAGTGGTTTGCTAGTATCCATGCGCATATCAAGATTATCAGATTGGAATCCAAAGCCTCTGGAGTTGTTATCAAGCTGCAAGGAACTCACTCCAATATCTGCTAAAACTCCTTTTATTTTATCGCCTTGTGATTGTAGTATTTCTTCAAATTTCTCTCCAAAACTCCCGGCAATACAACTGAAACGATCTTTAAATTTCTCTAATCTTTTTTGAGCAAAATCCCTAGCTTGAATGTCTTTGTCTATGCCGATAATGCTTATATTTTGATTCTGATCTAAAAGTGCTTGGCTATGCCCACCAAATCCAAGCGTACAATCGATTATTAAACCATTAGAAATATTTCCAAAGACATCCAAAACATGTTCAAGCAAAACAGGTATATGAGGAGAACTGGGAGTATTCAAATTCTAGCTACTCCACTTTTTATCGCTGCATCGGCAACTGCTTTGGATATTTTTTCTTTTAATCTACTATCAAAAGGTGAAGGTACAAGATATTCTCTACCAAAAACAAGTTTTCTGCCATGTATGCCATCTAATGCTGGTTCTATAGGTTCTCTAGCAAGTTCTGCGAGTGCATGAGCTGCAGCAAATTTCATCTCTTCATTGATTTTTTTTGCTCGAACGCTCATCGCTCCTTTAAAAATATAGGGGAATCCTAAGACATTGTTGATTTGGTTGGGATAATCACTTCTACCTGTTGCCATAATTGCATCTCTTCTGGCTTCATAGACGATTTCAGGGAGGATTTCAGGAGTGGGATTACTCATCGCAAAAATAAGAGGATTTTCATTCATCCCCATAATATCATCTGCTTGAAGCAAGTCAGCTTTTGAAAGACCCAAAAAAACATCTGAGCCATTTAAAGCTTCTTTATAAGATGAATAATCTTTAGAGGTGGCAAATTCTGCTTTTATAATTCCAATATCATTTCTACCTGTATGAATAACGCCTCTGCTATCAAACATAATAATTTCTTTCACGCCTAGTGCTTTATACATTTTTGCACAAGCAATCGCAGCTGCTCCCGCACCGCTAATGACTACTCGCATAGATTCAATAGGTTTTTGAACGATTTTAGAGGCATTGATAATTGCAGCAGTTGAAATAATAGCAGTTCCATGCTGGTCATCATGCATTATAGGAATGTCTAGTTCTTCAACCAGTCTTCTTTCTATTTCAAAGCATTCAGGTGCTTTTATATCTTCGAGGTTTATGCCCCCAAATGTTGGAGCTATCGCTTTTACTATATCGATAAATTTATCTATGTTTTTTTCATTCACTTCAATATCAAAGGCATCTATGCCTCCAAACATCTTGAACAAAATAGCCTTGCCTTCCATTACGGGCTTACTTGCTTGTGCTCCAATATCTCCTAGACCAAGTACAGCAGTGCCATTGCTAATAACTGCTACTAAATTACACTTAGAAGTATAATCATAGGCTTTTAGAGGATCTTTTTGAATTTCTTTGCAAGGAATTGCAACACCTGGAGAATATGCTAGAGATAAGTCTTCTTGATTTTTTAAAGATGTTTTAGCCTCAACTCTAAGCTTACCGCCTTTGTGATAATCGAGTGCTTTTTGATATTGTGCTTGAAGTTTTTGATCCATTTTATCCATTTGTTTTGCCTTTTTTTAAACTAATACAAAGAATATAAACAAAAAAAGCTAAAAATAACATTAGAGGAATAAATTTTTACTCTAGGTGCAACGATAAGCCGAGTTCTGTCTAGGGTGGTTATTTATCTGGGATATATTTCACAATATACCTCTAGCAAAGAGCTAAAATGAGACTTTAACCATACTCTTTTTGCTACGGATTGGGTTTACATTGACGGATTTGATTGCTCAACTCCCGGTAGGCTCTTGCCCCACCATTTCACCCTTACCCAAATGGGCGGTTTATTTTCTGTTGCACTTTCCCTTAACTTGCGTTAGCCATTCGTTAAATGGAATCCTGTCTCTGTAGCTCGGACTTTCCTCTCCATTTTTGGAGCAACCACCTATTGCACCTAGTTTGTGATTATACTCAAAATCAACTTAAGCCTACAATCTGAAATTTCAGAAGTTTTATGATATGATTGAAACAAAATAAGCAAGGATATTTACAAGTATATGCAAGAAAAAGATTGCTCAGAAAGAGAAGCTATTCCTTCTATTATTTTAGCTTCTAGGCAAATAAAAAATTTTTTTTGTTCAAGACTTCGTCCATACAACATTGGAACAGAAGAAATAGGCATTCTTTTTATTCTCAAAGAATCTGGAGAGTTTAGCATCACTGATTTATCTAATATAACTCTCAAAGATAAAGGTACAGTCTCTCGAACTATCAAATCCCTTTGTAGAAAAAATCTTGTCAAAAAATCTCAAGAAAAAGAAGATAATCGTATTACCAAAGTCAGTATCACTCCTGAAGGTCTTGAAAAAATAGAAATAGTTAAAAACAATAAGAAAACTTTTTTAGATGTTTTTGATAATGCTATTACCTCTCAGGAAAAAGATCAGCTCTTGAGTATTTTAGACAAAATAACGGCGGTAATGAAGTAATGTTTAGAAAGTTTGTTTTTTGTATAGTTGTATTTTTTGTATTTCTTGATGGAAAACCTATTTATGTCAATACCAAACCAATCAAAAGCGGGACTCTTCAAAAACAAGAAACATTTGTTGGAAGCGTGAGTTTTAAGGAAATATCCAATATCGCATCACAATCTCAAGGCGTAGTACAACAGATTTATTTTCGCATAGGACAAAAAGTCAAAAAAGGGCAAAAATTGCTCAGTATTGATGATGATTTGTTGCAAAAAGATATTCAAATAAAACAAGCCAAGCTGACACAAGCTCAATATTCCCTACAAAGGCAGGAAAAAGACCTTCAACGTTATAAAAATCTATTAGATACTCAATCAATTCCATTGCAGGAATATGAAAATCTTGAATATCAGCTCAAATCTCAAGAAGCAAATATCTTAGCACTCCAAGCTGAACTAGAAATATCCCAAGCTGAACGTGCAAAAAAAACCATCTACGCACCTTTTGATGGAATCATTGTAGAGCAAAAAGTGCATGTCGCTGAATGGGTTAATACAGGTGAGGCTATTTGTCAAATTCTTAATAGTTCTGATGTAGAGGTTATAGTAGATGTACCTAGTTCGATAGCTAAAAACATCAAAGTTGGGCAAAATGTGAGCCTTATTATTAACTCCAAACATTATCAAGGAAAAATCTCTGCATTGATTCCAAAAGCTGATATTAGATCAAGGACATTTCCTGTTCATATTGGCGTAAAAAATGATGGAAGTTTTTTGGATGGAATGGCAGCTGAAGCGATGCTTGATATTGATGGAAAAAGTTCAGGATTTATCGTTCCTAGAGATAGTATAGTTAATTATTTGGGTTCTCCTACGATATTTGTATCTAAAAATAATCAAGCCATCGCTACAAAAGTAGAAGTGCTTTCAATCCAGGATTCACAGGCTCTAATTAGAGGAAAAATCAAAGAAAATGATCGGGTTGTTTATCGAGGTCAAGATAGGCTTCAAAATGGTAGCGATATTGAAGAAAAAAGACAAAGCAAGAAATGAAGTTGATTGAATATTGTCTAAAAAATCCTGTTGTCGTTTCTGTGGGGGTAATTTTCTTACTTCTTTTTGGGAGTATAGCACTTTTAAAAATGCCTTATCAACTTCTTCCTCAAGTGACTCGCCCTGTAATTAGTATTTATACTTCTTATGCTGGGGCAACTCCTTATGAAGTTGAAAAAGAAATTACCGATAGACAGGAAAAATATCTCAAAAATATTCCCAACCTTACTTCAATGACTTCTACTTCTCGCGATGGAATGAGTATTATTAATCTTGAATTTGACATCAATGCGGATATGAAACTCGCATTTTTGAATGTGAGTGCTAAGTTAGATGAGGTGAGAGGATATCCCCCTGATATAGATAAACCTATTATTAAAACTACAGGAGATAATATTCCAATTGCTGTGTATCTTTTTGTAAAAACTGCAGAAGGAAATAATGAGTCCATCAATCATTATAAAAATTTTATTTATGATGAGGTCATCAAATATTATGAGCGACTAAATGGTGTAGGGGAGGTGTATGTAAGTGGAGGGACAAGTAAGCAAATACAGATCATTTTAGATGCAAAAAAACTTGCTTATAACAATATCACTATTGATGAAGTGATCCAAGCTATCAAAATACAAAATACAAATATTTCAGCAGGAAGTATCGATTTTGATCAGCGAAATTATCGTATATCTACTATTGGACAATACCAAGATATAGCATCTATTTATAACACGATTATCAAATCTGAA
Source organism: Helicobacter cappadocius (assembly GCF_030688855.1). GTDB lineage: Bacteria > Campylobacterota > Campylobacteria > Campylobacterales > Helicobacteraceae > Helicobacter_J > Helicobacter_J cappadocius. The sequence continues at coordinate 7,414 of NZ_JAUYZK010000008.1, forward strand.
GGAAATAAGGTTATTTTGCTAAAAAATGTGGCTAGTATTTTGAAGGGTTATGAAAATACTACAGGCTACAATATTCACAATAATGATAATGTTATTTCATTGCAGATTCGTCCTACAGCTAGTGCAAATATTTTATCTCTGACCAAAAATGTCCAAGAACTTACCGATCGTCTCAATAATACAATAATCAAAGGCGAACATCTTCATATTGATTGGGGGAGAGATCAGAGAAATTACATAGAATCTTCGATTTCTCAAGTCAAAGAAAATATTCTCATCGGGATTGTTTTGGCGACATTGATTTTATATCTCTTTTTGAGAAATTTTTCTTCTCTAATTGTAGTTGCATTGATTATTCCTGTAAGCGTGATTGGTTCTTTTATCTTATTAGAGGCATTTGGAAGAACGCTTAATGTGGTTTCTTTGGCGGGGATTTCTTTTGCTATCAGCATGATTATTGATAGTGCGATTGTGGTGATGGCTAATATCATTGCACATAAAGACAAGACAAAAAATCTTTTTGAAGCAGCATCTTTAGGCACAAAAGAAGTCATAGGTGCCTTGTTTGCAAGTACTATTACAACCATCGCTATTTTTATCCCTATCGCGTTGCTCAACGATGAAGCTGGACAACTTTTTGTAGATATTGCACTTGCTGCAAGTAGTTCGATTTTTATTTCATTTTTTGTGTGTATTTTTGTTATTCCTCCTTTTGCACTTTTGATGCTTAAAAAACTCTCTTCAATGCCTAAGATCAAGATCAATGTGTTGATTACATTGAATAATACTATTGAAAAAATAGGAGAGAGGATTTCTTCTTTTTTGTTAAAAATCCTTAAATATTGTGTTCAAAGCACACTTTCAAGAAGTTTGACTATTATTATATTTGTGGGAATTTGTAGTATTTTTAGTTTTTTGGCATTTCCAAAAACAGATTATCTTCCCAAGGGTTCTCAAAATTTTATCATCGCCTATCTAAACCCCCCATCAGGACTTTCACTTAGCGAAAAAGATAATATCATTAAAGAAATTTATGAAGATTTTAAACCTTTTTTACAAGCAAATAACTATGAGCAGAAATCTCCATCAGATTTACCCGTTATTAAAGATTTTTTTATCAGTTCAGGTACAAATATGTATTTTTATCTGAGTGCAAAAAATCCAGATGATGCACCAAAACTTATTCCTTATGCTCAAAGCGTTATTGACTCCATACCAAATATTACGGGTATTGTGCTTCAACAAGGGATTTTTAGCGCTTCAGGTAGTTCGAGTATCGATATTAATGTGAGTGGAAGCGATTTGTATTCATTGCTAAATACAGCTCAAGAAATTGTCAATTCAATTAAAAAAAATCTCTCAGATGTTAGTGTTAGGACGGTTCCTTCACTTGAGATCAATAATCGCGAGATAAATCTTTATCCAGATTCTCGTGCATTGGCACTTAATGGATTGGATGTTAGGAGTTTTGGCACTATTGTGGAGGTGATGCTTGAAGGAAAAAAAATCTCCCAATATAAGAGTCAAAATGGAAAAAATGTTGATCTTGTATTAAAAACATATCAAAATAAATCAAAAATTTCTCCTGAAGATATTTTGTATTCGCAGATTTACACGCCAAATGGAGGGATATTGTCTTTGAATTCTCTAGCAACAATTAAAAACGAACTTGGTGTTTCTCGTATTAGGCATTTTGAACAAAATCGTAATATTTTGATTATTCTTAATTCTTATGGCGGTCAACCATTAGAGGAGATTATGGATAAGATATCTAATATTATTTTACCAGATATTGAAAAAAATACTACAGATAATATATTTTTAAGCGGAAGTGCTGGAAAGCTTAGCAAACTCAAAGGAGAGCTTTTGGGTGGGTTTTTGTTGGCAATTGTCATTACTTATTTGATATTGTGTGCTTTGTATGGTAATTTTATCTATCCTTTTATCATTATTTTAACCGTTCCTTTTGCTACTACAGGTGGGCTTATAGGACTTTATTTGCTCAATCGTTTTTTGGTGGCTCAAAATCTTGATGTGATTACAATGTTAGGTTTTATTATACTAGTAGGGAGTGTGGTTAATAATGCAATTCTTATTGTTTATCAAACCCTTATTAATTTCAAAGAATATAAAATTCCTGCTTTTGAATCGGTCATAAAGGCAACGCAAAGTCGGCTTTCTCCAATTTATATGAGTATGCTTACGAGCGTTTTTGGACTTTTGCCACTTGTGTTGTTTGCTGGTTCTGGAAGCGAGATATACAGAGGACTTGGGGCGGTGATTGTGGGAGGACTTGTTTTTTCCACTATCATTACGGTATATGTGATACCTTCACTACTTTTATTTGTAATCAAAGATAAAAGATAAATATATGAAAATAATCTTCTTGTTTATATTGCTATCTTCATTTCTTTTGGGTCTTGATATTGATAAAGCTATTGATATGGCTATCAAAAATAGCGATAAAATCAGAGAACAAAGCTATCTTTATGCACAAGCTCAAAGTATTTCCAAGTCAAAAATATCCACTCTTATGCCTAAATTAGATCTAGGCTATATTTTTAGTTATAACATACCTGGAAACACTTCAACTTATTTTTTGAATAGTTTTAATATTACAGGTAAATACAATGTATTTAATGGTTTTAAAGATTACTATACCATCAAGGATTCTAAACAATCCCAAACCACTCAAAATTATGTTCTTCAAAGCAATATTGCTGATGTAACCTTGCAGACAAAAATCGCTTATATTTCAGTTCTTCAAGCACTTGATTCGCTTAAAATCGCACAAGAATCCAAGAAGCTCTTAGAAGCTCAAAAGCAAAAGGCCCAGCAGTTTTTTAATCAAGGATTTCGTGCAAAAAATGAGGTTTTAAGTGTGGAGGTCTTACTTGCCAATGCCAATATTGCCCTAAAATCCGCTGAGCTTAATTTGGATTATTCTAAAAACTTGCTCTCAACCCTTACTTCTAGCACAATCAATCCAGAGAATCTTGAAAATATCAAGACTGTCACAGATATTGTATTTGATAAAAATGAGATTTTAGAAAAAATCCTCCAAGAAAATCCAGATTATTTGCGATTGCAATCGTTGTTAAAATCTGCAGAGTTTCAAGTAGATATTGCTAGAGGTTCTTTTATGCCTACTGTTGATGTTTTTGCCACTAAATTTTGGTACATTAACGGTGGAAGTATCGCACGAACAAGTTATGCCCTGCAGAGTCAAGCAAGGATTGTTTTTGGATGGAATCTTTTTGATGGACTCAATACTCATTATAACTACCAAGCTAAAAAATTCTATTATCTTTCGATTTTGAGTAGAATAAATCAATATAAAAAAGATATGAAAAATGATATCAATAAGGTCTTCAATGAGTTCGAACTTGCAAAGCAACAATATTCTTTAGCGAGTGTTTCGCTTAAACAAGCCGAAGAAAACTACCGCATCACCAATAATCGTTACATTCAAAATATAGCCACTTATACTGAACTTTTGAATGCTCAATTTTTATTAAATACTGCTAAAACCAATATTATTCAATCCAAATATGAAACAGCTATCGCAGTTTCTAAAATCGACAGATTGTTGAATACAAATTCAATCCATTCAGACACGGCAATACAAAAATAAAGAATAAAAAAATTAAAGATATCCCCTAAAGATAGGGGAATGAGATTTTTAGAAAATAAATGACAGGAAAAAATAGATTCTTTGATAATCTACGCCATAAATATCTCTGTTTCGATTCACAAACTTACTTTGTTTATCAAGTCCTTCAGCGATTGCACGATCATCAAATTTGGTTTGATTCATACGATTGGTAAGACCATTTGAAGTGATATAACGTACTCCTATGTTGACTACATTACTGATCTTATAGCCCATACCTCCACCGAAGATAAGTCCATCATATAAAGTGTTTGCAGTTGGGTTTGCTCCACTAGCAGCGTAGTATGTATCTTTCATATATAGCCAAGTGTAGCCCACTAGTCCAACGATATAAAATCCTTTATATTCAAGCCCTGCCATGAATGGTAGTTGGAGTCCATAACCAGCAACACCCTCAGTTTCTTTTGTTTCTAATGGACGCTCATCACTTAAGATGTTTGATTTTCCTCTCGTCATCAAATAGATAGGCACACTGATTTCAGTTCCTGCCATCAAACTCATGCCGCCAAATAAAGATTCAATACTTCTAATATAAGTGCTATAGCCAATATCTGCAGATACATATTGAGATTTGCCCAACATTGTATAAGAGCTACCCAAGACACCTTCACTGAACAAATACCATCTTCTGACAGAACCAGTAGATCTTGTTCCATCAACAATCGAACCTTTTGTAAAATTACCTAATACAGCACCTCGTTTTTGATTGATGTTGCTAATAGGATTTCTTTTTGGGGTAGCCTTAGTAGCAGCATAAACACCTGTAACTCCAATTAGCGATGAAGCCATTAAGACAAAAAGCAATTTTTTCATTTGATGTTCCTTATTTGAATAAAATTGTGCGGAATTCTACACTATTTTTTATATGATAAAAACTTAACTTTAAAATCGGCGGAAAATTTGATATATTTAGACTTTATTTTTTTATTAAACATTGGAGCGTACTTATGGATTCTAAGCAATATCTCGCCTTAAAAGCATCAGCAGGGAGTGGGAAGACCTTTGCGCTCGCTATGAGATATATCAGCTTACTTTTTAATGGTGCAAATCCCAATGAAATTTTGACTTTGACTTTCACTAAAAAAGCTGCTTTGGAGATGAATCGACGTATTTTGGAAAATTTGATTTCTCTGAGGACAAACAAAAATGCACAAACTCTTATTTTAGAGCTTCAAAATTATGGAATCAGCAATAGCATGATCGCAGATAATATAGAAAATATCTATAAGAAGTTTTTACAAGCAAATACAAAAATCACTACCATAGACGCCTTTTTGAATTTGATTTTAAAAAAATTCTGCTGGTATGCAGGGGTGAGCCATCGTTATGAAATAGAATTTGAAGAGAAAAATAAAATTTATGAAGATTTGTTGTCTTCTCTATCTCCAAAAGATTTTAGAGAATTTTTAGATTTATGTATTTATCAAGATATTAATGCAGAGTCTATGCTTGATTTGCTTTCTTTTTTGGATGCAAAAGATTTTGATCTCAAAAATCACATTCCCGCAGATGAAAATGAGATCATTAGAAGAGATAGAGATAAAGAGATTTTAGATATTGCACAGGAGATTAAAAATGCCATTATTCAAAATGAAAAAGCTAGTGATACGGCAAAAAATGCAATCAAAACAGATAGTGTCAAGGAGCTTGTTAAAAATCTAAAATGGCTGAAAGATGGACAAGGATATCGCTATTTTAAGAAGCTTGATTTAAAACAACTAGAACCTAAGTTTGAAACCCTCAAAGATATGCTTAAGGGTTATTATAATCATCGCGAATATGTGATGTTAGACAAAATAGGGAAATTTCTAAAGTTTTACAAAAATAACAAAAGAAAACATTCTATAAATTCACTCAGTTTTGATGCTATTACCTTGAAGGTCTATGAATTGCTTGGAAAAAATTTCGATAGTGAATTTTTTTATTTTAGATTAGATGATAAAATCACTCATATTTTGATTGATGAATTTCAAGATACAAGCACGATTCAGTATAAAATTCTCAAGCCCATCATTGATGAAATCAGATCTGGACAGGGACGTTTTGGAGATAGAAGTGTATTTTTTGTTGGAGATACCAAACAAAGTATTTATAGATTTCGAGGCAGTAATAGCGAACTTTTTGATATTGCTTCCAAAGGTGAGGGAATCACACAAGAGGATCTTCAATATAACTATCGTAGCTGTGAAAATATCATTTCTTATGTGAATAAGTGTTTTGAGAATGTGATTTCTGACTATACTCCACAAAAATATCCATTAGGTAAAACAAGCGAAGTAAAGGGCTATGTTAAGGTATGTGAGCCTTGCGAAAATATGCAAGAGAGTGTTTGGGAAAATTTAAATTATTTACTTCAGAACAATATTTCTGCAGAAGATATAGCGATTTTGTGTTTTTCAAATGATGATGTATTGGATATTAGAGATTATATCAAGAGTAAAAATCCAGAACTTGAAATCATGACTGAGACAAATATAAAGCTTTTAAATCAAAATGAATCAAAAATCATTTTTCATGCGATAGATTTTTTTAAAACAAACTTAGAGTTTCATAAAAAATGTGCTTACAAACTTGCTGGACTTGCTTATGATGCAGATATGTTAATGCCCATAAAAAAACCGTATCAGTCCTTACAAAGTTTTATTTTAGAGATTATGGAGACTTTCAAAATATATGGAAAGGCTGCTCAAAAAATTCTTGAAATCTCTTGTGAATATGAAAGTGTAGATGATTTTTTAGAAAGCATTAACAAAAAAAATATTGATTTCAGTATGCCATCTGCAAAAGGATTGCAAATGATGACAATCCATAAATCCAAAGGTCTTGAATTCAAATATGTTATTTTGTGCGAACGTATCAAAAAACCTAATTCAGATAGGGGAAAATTTCTCTTTGATTATGAAGGCATAGAATTAAAAAGAATATTTTATAAACAATCCAAACGAGAAGAAGTGGATAAAGAATATGAAAATGCCTTGCAAAATGAAAAAAATCTACAAATACGAGAGAGTTTAAATACGGTTTATGTTGCTTTTACTAGGGCGAGGGAAGGGTTGATTATCCTTCCAAAACAAAAAAAGGATGGCGATAAAGATAAAATTTGTTTTGGAGACTTAGAGGTTGCTCCTGAAGTAATAGGTTCTCCTCAAGGAACAGGACATTCAAAAGTAAAAGAATCAAAAATCACTCCTATTTTTATTGAACAAAAAAGCTTTGGAAAACAAGAAGATTTTATCAAAGAAGCTGATGATTATGCAGATACAAATTACATAGATATGAAGTTTGGAGAGGCTTTACATAAAGCATTAGAATATGAATTAGGACATCGTATCAAAGAAGAAAAAATCTCACATATTTTAAACAATCACTACGGATTTTTCCTTCCAGTTAAAAGTTTTGATGATATATTCAGAAGAATTGAGAATCTGAAAAAAAATGATATGTTTAATTCAATCATCAGCGAATCTTTGATAAAATCGGAGATATCTTATCTGAGTAACAATATTTTAAGTCGTATTGATGTGATGGTTTTGAAAGAAGATGGCAAGATTATAGTCTTAGACTATAAAACAGGTATTCACAATCAAGAAGAACATAAAAAACAAGTAAAAAGATACTTAGATTTTGTACAGAGTCGGTCTAAAAATAAGAGTCAAGTTCAGGCATATATTTTATACATACGCGATAGGATAGACTTCATACCTGTATCATAATTTTTTTAGGAGTCCTATGGAAGAAATATTAAGAGTTACAAAACAAGATCAGAAATCTCAAAATTCAGCTTATTATGTCAAAGATAAACTTCAAAAAGGTCTTCATACATTCATAGGGCATGAATCCTTTGGAGGGTTGCTATTATTTTTCTGTGTGTTGCTTGCTATAGTGATTGCAAATTCTGAATTTGGAGAGCAGTATTTTAGTCTTTGGAAGCTTCAATTTGGAGGATTTATTGATGGGTTTGGTTTGGGGCATCAAATTAGAGGAATGTCTCTGCTTGAGTTTATTAATGATGTATTGATGTCCTTTTTCTTTCTAATGGTTGGGTTAGAGATGAAAAGAGAAGTTCTGTATGGCGAGCTTGCAGGCTTTAAAAAAGTGGGATTTTCTGTTTTTGGGGCATTAGGGGGGATGGTGCTTCCTATTGCTATTTATATATATTTTAATCACAATACTCCTTTTGCAAACGGATTTGGCGTGGCGATGAGTACGGATACCGCATTTGCACTAGGAGTTATATTATTGCTAGGTAAAAGAGTTCCTCCAGTTATTAAAATATTTTTAGTAACACTTGCAGTTGCCGATGATTTGGGTGCTATTAGTGTCATTGCATTGTTTTATACTCATACTTTGAACATGGGGTGGCTATATGTTTCAATCGGATTGATTTGTGTTTTGATTTATCTTAACTATACCGATACCAAATACCTCTCTAGCTATCTTACTGTCGGTGTTTTGTTATGGATTTCTATTCATAACAGTGGAATCCACGCTACTGTTGCTGCTGTAATTTTAGCACTTACCATACCAGGGAGATCGAATATTACTAAAACATATTTTATGAATATGATGGAAGAGTGGCATAAGATAAATTTTATGACAAATAACGGAAGAGATGTGCAAGTTGATTCTAAGGAAGAAAATCTGGGATTTTTTGCTTCTTCTTGGAAAAATATCAAGCATTTCATCACTTCAGGTGAAAATATTGAGAAAAGAATTGATATGGAAAAAACAAGTAAGCAAGTCCATATGCTTGATACCATCGCAAAATATTCTAAATATGCTCAAAATCCACTCATTAGAATTGAAATCGCACTCCAGCCTTTATGTGCATATTTTATTGTTCCTTTATTTGCTTTTGCTAATGCTGGAGTGAAGATTAGCCCTGACACACTCAAAGCAATATTTGATGCGGGTTTTGAAATGAAAGGAATACTTCTAGGTACTATTTTGGGTCTTGTGGTGGGGAAACCTATAGGAATTGTCTTTTTTGCTTATGTGAGCGAAAAATTGAATCTTTCTATTAGACCTAAGGGACTTACTTATGGGCATATTTTTGCCGTTGGATGTTTGGCTGGGATTGGCTTTACTATGTCTATGTTTGTTGCCAATCTTGCTTATGATAATGCAGATGCAGTTGATATCTCAAAAATTTCTATATTGTGTGCTTCCTTTATTTCGGCATTTTTTGGGATTATTACTATGATTTTTAGCACAAAGAAAAATAAAAAGGTATATTATGCACAACACTGAAAAAATAACCCAGGTAGGGCTTAAAAATGTGTTTTTAAACTTTATTAGAAGTGAGTCATTTGGGGGTATTTTTCTTTTTATTAGTGCTGTGTTAGCCATGATTGTGGCAAATTCTCCTTTAAGTGAGTATTATTTTAATTTTTGGCATATAGATTTTGGTTTTTCTTTTGGTCAGCATTTTGTAGGATTTTCAATACATCATTGGATTAATGATGTATTGATGGCATTGTTTTTTTTGATGGTAGGACTTGAAATTAAACGCGAAGTTTTATTTGGAGAACTTGCAGGATTTAAAAAAGCCGCGTTTCCTGCTATTGCAGCACTTGGTGGAATGATAATACCAGGCTTGATTTATTATTCTTTAAATGCGGGAACGAACTCTTATCATGGATTTGGAATTCCGATGGCAACTGATATTGCGTTTGCACTCGGGGTAATTATGTTGCTTGGTAAAAAAGTCCCTATGGCTTTAAAGGTATTTTTGGTTACTTTGGCAGTTGCTGATGATTTAGGTGCTATTATTGTTATTGCGGTTTTTTATACAAGCGGGTTGAATTTAACTTGGCTTATTGGTGCAGGTGTTATTATTGTATTATTGATTTTTTTAAATAAGATAGGGATAAAAAATCTCCTACCTTATTTAATATTGGGAGTTTTGCTTTGGTTTGCTATTCATAATAGCGGGATTCATGCTACTATTGCCGCAGTTATTTTAGCTTTTACAATTCCGATTACACCGAAGAGATCACGGAAGAATTTTACGCATTTTATAAGAGAACTTGCTGATCAATTTCAAATCAAAGTTCCCAAAAATGCAGAGGTTGATTCACCTTCAAACACCTATGAAATCGCTCCATTAAGTGAAGATCAAATTGAAGTACTAGAATCTATCCAAGATAGAGTAAAATCTATTCGCAGTCCATTGGGACGTTTGGAACATTTTCTTCAGCCTTATAGTGCATATTTTATTATGCCTTTGTTTGCTTTTGCTAATGCGGGAGTAAATATTGGTAATGAAATTCACTTTGATATCGATCATATTGTCTTAGGGGTTGTTTTAGGTCTGGTTATAGGCAAACCCATAGGTATATTTTTTATCACATTTTTGTGTGAGAAATTGAGAATTGCTTCAAGACCAGAGGGTATCAGCTGGGGGCATATTGTTGGTGCAGGAATGTTGGCGGGGATTGGATTTACGATGTCCATGTTTGTCTCAAATCTTGCTTTTTCTCATCCTGAATCGATGGAAGTTTCAAAAATCTCTATTTTGATAGGATCTTTGATTTCTGGGATTATCGGGGTACTTTATTTGAATGTGCTTTACAAACTCAAACCTAAAGAAAATTAAATGAAACAAATGATAAAATACGTTTAAATTTAGACAATAGAAGGATATTTATGCAAAATTTTCAAGAGATTGCGACCTCCATATTACCGCTAATAGTGTTGTTTGCTATTTTTTATTTCTTTATCATCAGACCACAGAGACTTCAGCAAAAAAGACACAAGGAAATGCTTGGGAATCTTCAAAAAGGCGATAAGATAGTTACGCAAGGTGGTTTTATATGCGAGGTTATTAAGCCAGAAGAAACCTTTTTCAGTGTCAAGTTAAACGATGAAACTATCGTAAAACTTGCAAAAGAGTATGTAAGCTATAAACTTGATGATACTAAAAAGTAAGTTCAGAAATGAAGCAAACACTCAATGCTAGATTGTTGGTTTTTATCATTGCGATAATTTTCGCAGTGGGTTTTTCTGTACCATCTTTGTTTCACACTAAGGGACCTCAGATAAACTTGGGTCTAGATCTGCAAGGTGGTTTGAATTTGCTTTTGGGAGTAAAAACCGACGAGGCTATTAAGAGTAAGTATTCTTCTTTGGCATCTTCTATTTCGCACGAGGCAAGAAGAGCAGATATTTTACTTGATGATTTGCAGGGAGATTCCTCTGGGGTGAGCTTTGATCTCATAGATAGCGACGAGGCTGATAAACTTTCTAACATATTGAAAAAATTCAACGGAATTAACATCGATTCTACCAACAATCATTACATTATTACTTTAACCCCTCTAGAAGAAAGCACTATCAGGGCAAATGCCGTATCTCAAGCTATTGAAACTATTAGAAATCGTCTTGATCAGTTTGGGCTTACTGAACCAAGTGTTACTAGACAGGGTAAAGAATATATTTTGGTTGAACTTCCCGGAATAAAGACAGTTCAAGAAGAAGAACGTGCAAGAGAACTTATTTCAAAATCTGCACATCTTCAAATGATGGCAGTAGATGAAGATAGGAATCCTCAAGTATATTCAATGAATGATTTACAAGCCCAGAAATATGGTGATGTTATTCTGCCATTTGCTAATTCACAAGGCGAAAAAATCCTACTCAAGGCGATTCCCATTTTAGATGGCAATATGCTAACAGATGCTAGAGTTAGTTATGATCAATCTCATCAGCCTGTAGTTAGTTTTACTCTTGACTCCCAAGGAGCAAAAATATTTGGTGATTTTTCAGGAGCGAACGTAAATAAAAGGATGGCAATCGTCTTAGATGGAAAAGTTTATTCCGCTCCTGTTATTCGTGAACGTATTGGTGGAGGAAGCGGTCAAATTAGTGGAGGGTTTAGCGTGGAACAAGCCAGTGATTTGGCGATTGCTTTACGAAGTGGAGCGTTACCCGCACCTATTGAAGTTTTGGAGAAAAGAAGCGTTGGACCTAGTTTGGGACAAGATAGCATCAAAGCTTCTATGATAGCTCTTGGGAGTGGGTTTATTTTAGTTGTCGGATTTATGATTGTGTATTATTCTATGGCAGGTGTGATTGCTTCTGTTGCTCTTGTAGTGAATTTGCTTTTAATTATTGCTGTGATGGCAATTTTTGGAGCGACGCTTACTTTACCAGGTATGGCGGGTATTGTTTTGACTGTGGGAATAGCCGTAGATGCTAATATTATCATTAATGAACGTATTAGGGAGGCACTACGTGCAGGAGAAAATATTTCAAAATCTATTCATATGGGTTATGTGAATGCCTCTAGAGCTATTTTTGATTCCAATATAACTTCTTTAATAGCCTCCATCTTGTTGTATGCTTATGGAACAGGTGCTATCAAAGGTTTTGCCATAACTACGGGCATTGGTATTGTAGCTTCAATCATAACAGCGATTATTGGAACGCAGGGTTTTTATTTAGCGATTCTTCCAAAAATTTCCAAAACTAAACATTTGTATTTTTGGTTTGGGATTGGAAAAAAGGATTAAAATATGGAAATATTCAAAAAAGTCAGGATTTTTGATTTTGTTAAGTATTCCAAATACGGACTTATTTTATCGGTATTTTTAACTATAGGAGCTTTTGTTTTATTGTTTGTGAAGGGCTTTACTCCTGGTATTGATTTTGCTGGTGGAAGTGTTGCACAGATAAAATACGAAAAAACAGCCCCTATTGAACAGATTCGTGAGCTTCTTGAAAAAGATCCGCAATTTAAGGGCGTACAAGTTAGTGAGTTTGGTTCAAAAGAGGAAGTATCCATAAAAATACCTATTATTGAGGCTTTTGAGAATCAAGATCTTAATCCTATTATTACTAAAATCTTGCAACCTACAGGTCATTTTGAAATCCGTAAATTGGATACTGTGGGACCAAAAGTTGGAAACGAGCTGCGTCAAAAGGGCATATTGTCTTTGATTCTAGCTACTTTAGCAATGATGCTTTATGTTAGTTTTCGTTATGAGTGGCGTTTTGCTTTGGCTGGAATCGTTGCACTTGTGCATGATGTTATCATTACAGCTGCTTCGGTTATTGTTTTTAATATCGACTTGAATTTAGAAGTTATAGCCGCTTTACTCACTTTGCTGGGGTATTCTATTAATGATACGATTATTGTTTTTGATAGAATCAGAGAGAAAATGCTCATCAATAAAACAAACAATATTGAAGAAGTTATAAATGAGGCAATTTCTAGTACTCTTTCAAGAACACTTTTAACTTCTTTGACAGTATTTTTTGTGGTTTTGACATTGTATCTTTTTGGTGGAGAAATCATTGTCGGCTTCTCTTTGCCAATGCTTATAGGCGTGGTTTTTGGAACCTATAGTTCGATGTTTGTTGCACCTAAATTGGCTATTATTTTTGGATTTGATATAGAAAAATATCATGCTAAAGAAATTAAAAAAGCAAAAAAAGCTCAAGAAAAAAAACAATTGCGACAAATGTATGAAAATGGTCGCGTTTAAGGAGAGATGATATGGATTGGGGTAAGGTAATTTTTATTTTTTTTAGTTTAGGTTCTTTGACTTCTACAGCAGGTTTTTTGTGGGATCCAAATATTGTGATACTCTTTATTGCACTTGCTCTTAATCTTATTTCTACAACACTTAAAATCGGGGTAAAAAAACAACTCGCCTCAGAATTGTTAGCAAGTTCGCTTGTGGCAGATTTTCATCTGATTCCTGCTTTTATATTTTTGCAAGTATTCAATAATTTGAGTGTAACCTATGTTCTTATTATTGGTGCATTATTGGCAAATATTTTTTCTCTAGCACTGATGTTGATTGAAAGTGCTAAATCTGTTGATACTGATTACTAGGATAAAATAGATGGATATATCTTACAATCCCAATGAAATAGAAAAGAAATGGCAACAATATTGGAGAGATAATAATATTCACGAACCTTTAGATGATTTTTCTAAACCCAAAAAATATATACTAAGTATGTTTCCTTATCCAAGTGGAGCAATTCATATGGGACATGTAAGGAATTATTGCATCAGTGATGCTATCGCTAGATTTTATCGCAAGAATAGTTATAATGTATTGCATCCTATGGGATTTGATGCTTTTGGAATGCCTGCTGAAAATGCTGCTATCAAACATAAAACACATCCAAAAAAATGGACTTATAGCAATATAGAAAATATGAAAAATGAATTAGAAAGTTTAGGGCTTTCTTTTTCTTCTAGGAGAGAATTTGCTACTTGTGATAGCAGCTACACAAGATGGGAGCAAAGATTTTTTATTGATATGTGGGAAAAAGGTTTGATTTATCGCAAAACAGCCTATTTGAATTGGTGTCCAAATGATAAAACCGTCTTAGCCAATGAACAAGTCATCGATGGAAAATGTTGGAGATGTGATACTGAAGTTATTCAAAAAGAGATGGATCAATATTATATTAAGATAACTGATTATGCACAAGAACTTTTAGATAGCCTAGATAGCTTAGAAGATAAGTGGCCATCTCAAGTACTTATAATGCAAAAAAACTGGATAGGCAAATCAAAAGGTTTGAATTTTTCTTTCAAGCTTGATGCCAAGAGTCAAGATATAGTAAAAGACATTTCAGAAATAGAAGTTTTTACTACAAGAGCAGATACTATTTATGGAGTCACTTATTGTGCAATCGCACCTGAACATCCTATCGTTAAAACTTTGTTACAGAGTGATTTTTTGCAAAGAGATATTATTGACAAAATCATCAAAATGCAAAATATGCCTACCAAAGAACGTTCAATGAGCGAAAAAGAGGGAGTGCCATTGGGGATTTCTGTCATTCATCCTCTCACGCAAGAGATTTTGCCTGTATGGGTCGCAAATTTTGTATTAATGGATTATGGAAGTGGTGGAGTAATGAGTGTTCCAGCACATGATGAAAGAGATTTTGCATTTGCTCAAAAATACAATATTCCTATTAAAGAAGTCCTTATTTCAGAAAGTTCTGATTTGCCTTACACCCAAGAGGGTAAGCTCAAAGAAAGTGGCGAATTTAATGGATTATTTGGACAAGAAGCACGTAATAAAATTATTGAGTATTTTGAAAAGAATCAACTAGGTAAGTCTATCATTAATTATAGGCTCAAGGATTGGGGGATTTCTCGTCAAAGATACTGGGGGGCTCCAATACCTCTTATTCGTTGTGAAAAGTGTGGTTTGGTAGCAGAAAAGGATGAAAATCTTCCCGTCAATCTTCCTGAAGATGTTGTTATTGATGGAGAGGGCAATCCATTGGACAAACATCCATCTTGGAAGAATTGCAAGTGTCCTCAATGTCAAGGTGATGCTATTAGGGAAACAGATACGATGGATACTTTTGTTCAATCAAGCTGGTATTTTTTACGCTATACCTCTCCAAAAAATAGCTGGGATAAGGTTGCTTTTGATGAAGCTTCATCAAAGTACTGGATGGATGTAGATGAGTATATCGGGGGCATTGAACATGCAATATTGCATCTATTGTATGCTAGATTTTTTACAAAAGCACTTAGAGATTTGGGTTATACAAACTCAAATGAACCTTTTTCAAACCTCCTCACGCAGGGTATGGTCCTAAAAGATGGGGCTAAGATGAGCAAATCTAAAGGAAATGTGGTTGATCCAAATGCTATTATAAAAAAATATGGAGCTGATACTGCTAGATTGTTTGTGCTTTTTGCAGCCCCTCCAGTTAAGGAGTTAGAGTGGAATGATAATGCATTAGAAGGAGCTTATCGTTTTATAAAACGTCTATGGGATAGATCGAAAAATATTTTGGCTACAGATTCTATTCCTCAAATAGAACATTCTAGCTTAAACCAAAAAGAAAAAAATGCTCGAAAAAAAGTATATGAAGCCTTGTGTAAATCCAATGATATTTTTGAAAAAAAGCAAAGTGGCTATGCGTTTAATACTTTGATCGCTTCGTGTATGGAAGCTTTGAATGCCTTGAGCGAACAAGAGAGTAAGTTTGTTTGGACTGAAGGGTATTTTATATTGCTTAATATTCTTGAGCCTATTATTCCTCATATTTGTTGGGAGATTAGCAAAAAGTATTTCAATCTAAAAAATATGTCTGAAATTCCAGTGGATAAGGCAGCATTAGAAACCGAAAATGTAACTATAGCGATTACTATCAATGGAAAAAAACGCGGTGAAATTCAAACTCTACCAAATATGAATGAAAAAGAACTTTTACAGGCTTGTAAATCTATTGTATCAAAATGGCTTGACAATGCTGTTATTGTCAAAGAAATTGTTATTCCTAATAAAATTGTGAATTTTGTCATCAAGCAATGAGAGCTTTTGTTTTTTTAGGTATATTCTTATTTTTTTGTGGTTGTGGATATTTTCCTTCCGCATATTATGCTCAGAAAGTATTAGGTGATAGTGTATATGTAAAACTTATAGTGAATCTTCCTAACCCTGAGAACTCTGTTCAGCTAAAAGATGCTCTTAATCGGGCTGTTATTTCAAGATTTCAGAGTACTCTTGCATCGCAAAAAGATGCTGATTCAATCATTACGATTGAAATTACAGATGTTACAGATACTTCAATTGCCACCAATGAACAGGGATTCACGACATTTTATCGTGCTTTTGCTTATGTAACTTTTACCTATGCAAACAAAAGAGGACAATCAGAAACCTTTAAAAACACTGGATATTATGATTATGCAGTTTCTTTGGAAAATCCACTTACTACCTATAATAATCGATTTTATGCTATTGAGCAGGCAACAAACCAAACAATTGATAAATTTATCACACAAGTTTCCTATCAGGGCAAATAATATAATATAATAACAATAAATAAAATTCTACTTAGGACTTTAAATGCCAGATGTCAAAAATATAATTCAGAAAATTCTCAGAAAACTAGATAAGCTTCCTAATCCATCAGAAGAGGAACGAGCGGAATTTCTAGCAAAAGAATTACAAAGGCAAAATTTTTCTTTTGAAGGTGGTCCTTGGCTTCAGGAATACCTTGATTCAATCAATCAAAAAATCAAAAGCATGATCGCGTATAATATTAAAACAAAAGAAGAATTTATTCAACGTCTTATCAAGATATTGAATGCTTCTAGCACTTCAGATAGTGCAAATTACGCTGAATGCAATGTACTTTTGCTTGATGTTCTTTTAGGCGTACTTTTTCAACTCTCTAGTAACCAGATCAAAAAAGAACATCCAGAGCTTTTTATTACAGAAAAGCTAGAAAGCATAGAAGTGATTCAAAATCTACTAAAAAATTGGGAAGATTTTATTAAAAACAATCAGCACCTCAAGACTCAAGAACAGATTATTTCCATTATTGTTGCGTTAATGAATCCTTGGAAGGATTATAAGGTTAATTTTAAAGAAGCCCTAACAAAGCTTCAAGAATTTCCACAAAATATCAGTGATGAGGATTTCTTATCCCACCTTCAAGAGATTATAAGCTTTAAAGATGAGAATTGCATTATTTTAAATCCCAAGCTTTTGGATGAAAATGGCAATAAAATCAAAAAAAATACTTTTGATGTTTTATCTGAACTTGATGGTATTATTGATAGTAATAATGCACATATCGAAAAAATAATAAATTTCAAAAATTCGCTAAATGAAAAAGAAGATCTAAGAGAGGAAAAACAAAAACTTATTGATTTTTCTGAGATTATCTATGGCAAGATGATGGAAGTCAATAATACTCTAAAAAATAAAGAAGAGAATATCAAGCGACTTTATGATGAGCTAAACGCACTTTCTTTGTATGTGAAAAATATTCAAGAACAATCTAAACTTGATAATCTTATTGATGTGTATAATAGAAAGTATATTGACAAAGTTGCAGAAGTCTATGAACAACAATTCAAAGAAAATTCTATTAATTATTCAGTGTTGTTTTTTGATATAGATAATTTTAAAAACATCAATGATGCTTATGGTCATACTGCAGGTGATAAACTTTTGGGAATTTTTGGAAATATTTTGAAGCAAAACTGCAGAGGAACAGATATGGTCGGCAGATATGGAGGGGATGAATTCCTTATTTTGATGCCAAATACGGATCTAGAGAGAGCAAAAGAATTTGCAAAAAGAATTTGTAAAACTATAGAGCAAACCAACTTTACCTACAAAGAACAAAAAATTAAAATCACTACAAGCATAGGTATTGCTGAAAGAGCTTCTCATAAAAACAAATTTGAATTGATTGACTCTGTAGATAAATTTTTATATAAAGCTAAGAATAGTGGTAGGAATAGAGTTGAATGGGAATAATCCAAGCAACTAAAAATGCTTCCACCAAGAGATCTTTAGAAGAATTTTTACAATCAAAGGGAGTTGAGTATGCACCCTTTGACCCAGATCGTGCAAAAAATATTTACGCCAAATTATCAAATTATTTTCATATCTCATCTAAAAATATTCATATTGTTGGAACAAATGGAAAGGGAAGTACGGGCAGGTTCATTGCTTTAGGTCTATTGCAAGCTGGATACAAAGTTTTGCATTTTACTTCCCCGCATTTATTTGATTTTAATGAACGTTATTACAAAAATGGTGCAATAGTAAGCGATCTAGCACTTCAACAAACCCATGAATTTTTACAGCAATTTGATTTTATTGGAGATTGTAGCTATTTTGAATACGCAACCTTTTTGGCTTGTGTTCTAGCTCAAGATGTTGATTTCTTAGTGCTTGAAGCGGGATTAGGAGGAGAATATGATTCTACAACTTGCCTTCCTCGCGATATTTCTGTATTTACAGCTATTGGATTAGATCATCAAGAGATTTTAGGAGAGCATATTGAAGAGATTGCTACCACAAAGCTAAATTCTATGGCTCCTATTGCATTTCTTGCTAAACAGTCATTTCCTGTCATAAAAGAGATTGCTATAAAAATCGCACATAAAAAAAATTCTAAGCTGCACTTTGTTTCTTCGACTAAAGAAGGTGTTTTTTATTCTAAAAAACATTCTCTTCCTGGGTTTTTAACCGATAATTTTGATAATGCTATGAATGTTTTGAATTATCTCAATATTTCCCCTGATATACAAAAATTTCCTCCTTTAGATATTGCTGGTAGATGTCAAAAAATTGCCCCCAATATAACCCTTGATGTAGGGCATAATGAACAAGCTGCTAGAGAGCTTTTGAAAGTTTTTAGCAATAAAAAAGTAATCCTAGTGTATAATACCTACAGACAAAAGGATGTAAAATCTATACTCAAAACACTTAAACCTATCGTTGAAAAGATTTTGATTATAGAGGTTCAAAACGAAAGAATTATCGAAACAGACAAATTAAAAAGCCTTATTGCGACATTAGATATTGATTTTGGAATTTTTGAAGCTTCAAAAATCGAAAAAGAGCGAGAGTATTTAGTATTTGGGTCTTTTAGTGTGGTTAAACAATTTTTGGAGGAATCAGGTGCAAGATAAACTTGTTGTTACTATTGTAGATGAATCTGGTTCAAGGCAATTTCGGTTACCAAAAAATGCTACAAAAATACTTGTATTCATCTGTTTTGTGTTTGCTGTTATTGTTTTATGTTGCTTTTTTTTGATGAAATTTTTGATGGAAAAAATTGATGATATTGCATTCAAAAAAAATATTGCGATCTCTGAATACAAATATATTTATCAAAAAAATAATTTTCTCAAAGATCAGATCAAACAAAAAGGTGAGGAATTAGCTATTGTAGGGCAGAAAATTGATGATTTGGAAAATATAGTAAATGTAAAAAAAACCACCGATGAAAGTTCAAAATATGAAAAAATAGATTTACAAGATCTCTCCTCATCTCAAAAAACACTGATTTTAAGCCTTATCCCAAATGGGGAACCCGTTGCTTCATATACATCCAAGAACTTAGCTTATCAAAAATCACATTCTGCCAAAAAATCAAACACTAGCACGGGTTATGATTTTGTAACTTCTCAAGGTACGCCGGTATATGCAACAGCCGATGGGGTGATTGACTTAACTAAAAGTAATTCTAGCAATGGTTATGGAAATTTTATTAAAATCAGCCATTCTTTTGGGTTTAGTTCAATGTATGCACATCTTCAAAAATCTCTTGTGAAAAAAGGAGATTTTGTCCAAAAAGGTCAGCTTATCGGCTATAGTGGGCATACTGGGAATTCAAATGGAGATACACTTTATTATGAGGTTAGATTTTTGGGCAAGGTGCTTGATCCGACTATATACACAGCTTGGAATTCGAATAATTTCGAAGAGGTTTTTGATCACGATTCTTCTATTGATTGGAAGAGTTTGGTTTGGACAATTCAGGATATGGCACAGCTTCAAACATATAAGCTTAGTTATCAGAGCAATGACTTTAGTGTGGGTGAGAAAAAATGATTCTTGATAAAAGACTGGTTTTAATGATTACAGACAAAAATGGCAGTCGTCATATCAATGTCAGTATGATTTTTCGTCAGCTTAGTTTGTATTTTTTGCTTTTTATTTTTGGAATAGTTCTTTTTTTGGTTGTGTCTATCAGTGTTTTTAATTCAGAAATCAAGGATATTAACACAAAAAGTGTCCTTATAGGTGAGCAATATCAAAAAATGCTTAAAAGAAATTCGTATTTAAATGAAGAAATCAATCAACGTTTGGAGGAGATTGCACTTGCTGGAGATAGAGTAGATGATCTTGAAGGGGTTATTGGAGTATCAAAAGATGAGTATGATGCAGAAAAAAATGAAAGCCTTCTCTCTCGAATTGATGTTGCTTCCATTACGGGGGCACAGAAGGCTTTTATTATGAAATTTATTCCCAATGGAAGGCCACTAGATTCATATAGAAGGATTTCGGCTCCATTTGGCAATAGGATGCATCCTATTTTGCATATTCTGCATAAGCATACCGGGTTGGATTTTGGAACTCCTGTTAATACTCCTGTATATTCTACAGCTGATGGAGTGGTTGATTTTTCAGGAGATGGATGGAATGGTGGATATGGAAAACTTGTGAAAATAACGCATTCTTTTGGATTTAGAACTTATTATGCACATCTTAATAAAATTGTTGTGAAAAATGGGCAATTCGTTAAAAAAGGTCAGCTTCTTGCTTATAGTGGGACTTCTGGAATTAGCACAGGACCCCATCTACACTACGAAGTTCGATTTTTAAATCAACCTATTGATCCAATGAATTTTGTAAAATGGGATATGAAAAATTTTGACTCTATATTTGAAAAAGAAAGGACAATTAGATGGCAATCTTTACTAACGACAATAAACAACCTAATGGAGGGACAGGAAAAATGGGACCAGCAACCATTATCGCTCAAGGAACAAAATTAAAAGGCGAAATCAACACAGATTGCCATTTGCATATTGATGGTGAATTTGAGGGAAATATAAATTCTAAAAATACAGTGATGATTGGGAAAAGCGGACTTGTGAGCGGAGAAATCTATGCACAAAAACTTATTGTGAGTGGAAAGTTTAATGGCACCACAGAGTCTGAAGTGGTTGAGATTTTGCCACTTGGACGCATTGATGGAAAAATCATCACTTCAGAGTTAGTGATCGAGAGAAAAGGTATTTTTATGGGTGAGAGCAAAACCAAAACAGGATCAAGTGATAAAACACATAAAACACCTACTATCAAACCCACAAATGATACAATCCAGTCTCTATGATGCTTTTAAAAATGGGTTTAAAGCATCCATTTTAATTACCAAAGATAGTATGGAGGCACACCAAGCCTATCAAGTTGCAAAATTTTGTGAGAAAAAAACTTCTCTTAAGCCTATTCTTTTTCCTGATTTTCGGGCAAGAATGGGTGATGATATGCGTTCTTTTGTGAGTGAGTTTAGTGAATTGCTCGTGAAATTAAGAGAATTTTACAATTCTTCCAATCCTTTGCTTATTTCACCTATTTCTAGTTTATTATATCCCCTGCCAAGAGCAGAATTGCTTCAGAGTTTTGTGATTCAAAAAAATACTTGTGTTGATATTTCTGATCTCAAAAATAAACTTTTATATTATGGATATGAGAATGTTGATATTGTGAGTGTAGAAGGCGAAGTTAGTTTTCGTGGAGATATTATTGATATATTCCCTCCTTTTTCATCTCCTTATCGTATCGCTTTTTTTGATAATGAGTGCGAAAGTATTCGTTGTTTTGATCCTGATACGCAAATCAGTGAAAAAACTGAATATGATTTTATTGACATTCCTCCAGCATTATTTAGCTTGAATCAAGAACAGTATAATCTTTTAAACGAACAAATTTCCCAATCAGATTTTGATGCTTTTAGCAAGGATATTTCATCGCTTGGTTTTTGGTTTTTGCAAGAAGATGGGATTAATTTTGTCAAAACTTATGAATCTGTTTTGAGTATACAGGCATTGCAGGAGGCTAAGGAGATTTTTGATCTTGAGAATGGCTTATCTTTGAATTTGAAGGATTTTACCTCTTTAAGAGTGCTTGATATTCCTAAAAATGGAAGTCTTGATATTGAAATAGATAAAAGACTTTTAGATTCTATTATTGAATTGAATGCAAATAAATCCATTACCCTTCTTGGAAAAAATCAAGCACTTTTCAAAAATCTAACACTCAATAAATCTGTTAATTGTATGATTTCTGATTGTATTATTAATATTTCCACACCAACAGAACTTATTATTTCTCTAAATACTTATACAAAGATACACAAACAGAAAAAAACAAAAATTGGTATTGATGAGCTCAACATAGGAGAATATGTCGTTCATGATGATTATGGAATCGGTATATTTAAAGGTATTGCTCAAAATACAGTGCTTGGAAGTGTTCGGGATTTTATTGAAATACTTTATCAAGGGCAAGATAAACTCCTTCTTCCTGTGGAGAATCTGCATATGATACAACGTTATATTGCACCTTCTGGAAGCATTCCTGTTATGGACAAACTAGGCAAAGGGAGTTTTGCAAAATTAAAAGAAAAAGTAAAAATCAAGCTTTTTGAAATAGCAGATGCTATCATTCAATTAGCTGCTCAAAGAGACATTATCGAAGGTAAGAGAATTGATGTTTCTTTGCCAGAAATTGAGACATTCAAGAATTCCTGTAATTTTGTTCTTACTAACGATCAGGAACGTTCTATTAAAGAGATTTTTGCTGATATTAGTAGTGGAAAAGTGATGGATAGGCTTTTGAGTGGAGATGTTGGCTTTGGTAAGACAGAAGTCGCACTCAATGCTATTTTTGCGGTATATAAAAGCGGTTACCAATCTGCATTGATTGTGCCTACAACTCTACTATGTAATCAACACTTTAATACACTCAAAAAGAGATTAGAATCTTTTGGTATAAGAGTTGCCAAGCTTGATAGATTTGTAAAATCCCATAAAAACCAAATTCTCAAACAACTTCTTGATGGAGATATTGATGTGATAGTGGGAACACATTCACTACTTAATGCAAGGTTTAAAAACTTAGGTTTGATTGTGGTAGATGAGGAACATAAATTTGGCGTGAAGCAAAAAGAAAATATCAAAGATCTCAGCAAAGATTCTCATCTTCTAAGCATGTCTGCAACCCCAATACCTAGAACTTTAAATATGGCACTTTCGCAAATAAAAGGAATGAGTTCATTGCTTATTCCTCCTACTCAAAAACAACCCAATAAAACATTTGTGAAAGAAAATACCCCTGCTTTATTGAAGGAAATCATTCATAGGGAATTGCGTAGAAATGGTCAGGTATTTTATATTCATAATAATATTGCTACAATAGATAAGATCAAAAAACAAATTCAAGAACTCGTTCCAAATCTAAAAATCGCTATTTTGCACTCTCAAATTCATTCTGAAGAAAGTGAAGATATTATGATTGATTTTGCCGATGGAAAATATCATATGCTTTTATGTACTTCTATTGTGGAATCTGGAATACATCTTCCAAATGCCAATACAATCATTATTAATGAAGCAGATAAATTTGGACTTGCTGATTTGCATCAACTTAGAGGAAGGGTAGGACGTGGAAATAAAGAAGGGTTTTGTTATTTTCTTGTAAATGAGAAAAAAACCATTACAGAGGAAGCGCAAAAACGTCTTCTTGCATTAGAAAAGAACTCTTATTTGGGAAGTGGGGCATCTATTGCTTATCATGATCTTGAAATAAGAGGGGGTGGAAATCTTATTGGACAAGCTCAAAGTGGTCATATAAAAAATATTGGTTATGGTCTTTATTTGAGAATGCTCGAGGAAGCTATAACGCAGTTAAGTGGCTCAAATATTCAAAATCCAGCAAGTGTAGATATTAAACTCAGTGTGAGTGCTTATCTCAATCCTGAACTCATTATAAGTGATAGACTTAGACTTGAATTATATAGACGTTTATCCTTATGTAAAGAAATAGCTGAGGTCTATGAAATAGAAGGCGAGATTGAAGATAGATTTGGAAAGCCTGATATAATGACTCTACAATTCTTGCAGATTATTATGATAAAGATTTTGGCAAATTCTCTTCAAATAAAAGCGATTTCTAATTATGCACAAAACATAACCATAATCTACAATAACGATGTCAAAGAAACAATACTAGCCTCAAGTAAAGATGATGATGATATTTTAAATATAATCTTAGAAACCTTGCGTAAAAAAATACCCAAACAAACAGATCAGCAAGATAAGGATCGATAGTTTTGTTGGTATGTGTTTTGTATAATCAGATGAAACTTCAAAAGAGGAGAAGGGATTGGTTAAGATTTTACTTGTAAGTGCAGTTTTGGGAGGGATTGTTTATGCAGGTCCTGTTTGTGATTTTAAGCTAAATGATTTAAAATCTCAGATTGATTATGCAAAAAAGAAAGGTTTTGAAGATAAAGCAAAACAATTAGAGGTAAAGCTATCGGATTTTTCAAAGACATGTCGAGATTCTGATATCTTAGAAGAGATCAATCAAAACATAAAGAATACTCAAAAAAATCTACAAAGTGCAAGATCAGCACTCCATCAGGCACAAATAGATGGCAATGCACATAATCTCAGACAAGCACAGATTGACTACAAGGTTGCCAATATGCAGTATATTGCTGCTAAACAGGAAATGTTGAGAATGAAGGATTTGATTAAAAGCTCAGGGAATAAAAAATAAGATATAATCTAAGGCCTTAAATAATTTTATAGACGGAGATAAAAATGAAAAAGATAATAGTTTTAAGTTTTGTTGCTTGCGGTATTTTATTGGCAGGTCCTGTGTGTGATTTTAAAGAAAAAGATGTTCAAAATCAAATAGATTATGCCAACAAACATGGACATAAAGACAAAATTTCAGGACTCAAAAAAGCTCTCAAAGAGTTACAAAAACACTGCAAAGATGATGTTGTCATAGCTGAAATCAAAACAGATATCACAAAATTAGAACAAAAAATAACAGAAGTCAAGCAAAAGCTTTCAGAAGTTCAAGCCAAAGGAAAATCAGATAGGATCAAAAAAACAGAGATGAAACTTAAAATGGTGCAAACTGAACTTGATTCCAAAAAACAAGAACTGAAAAAAATGGAAGATTTGCTCACTCCACCAGCTTCTAAATCTTCAAAGTAGTAGCATTTTTGGTATGATTTCATAAAATTTTATCTTTCAAGGGATTTTATGAGTTATGCCGATTCTATCTTAAGTTTATTGGTTCCCCTGTGTGTTATTGTGATGGTTTTTGCTACCAAAAGAGTCGTTCTCTCGCTTTTTGTGGGAATTGTTCTAGGTGGTGTGATGATGAATTACCAACACTTGATGGGAACCTTTAATTATATCTATGAAAAAATCTCCACCGTTCTTTATAGCTTTGAACCTACACAAGATGGAACATCTATTTTGGTATTGAAATATTCCAGTATCTATGTATTTGGTTTTTTGATTGTATTGGGTATTCTTACGCAGACCATTTCTCATTCAGGTGCAGTGAATGCCTTTGTAAAATGGGCACGTCATCGTATTAAAACACCTCAAGGATCAGAATTTATTGCTTTTATAGCAGGTATTATTATTTTTATTGATGACTATTTTAATGCTCTAACTGTTGGTCAGATTTCCAAATCTCTTAATGATGCTAATCATTCCACAAGAGAACGTTTGGCTTATGTGATTGATTCCACATCTGCACCTGTTTGTATTTTGATGCCTATTTCGAGCTGGGGGGCGTATATATTGGGAATTATGCATTCAAGTGTCCCTGAATCTGTAGGAGATGGATTATTTGTATTGATACATAGTGTATGGAGTAATTATTATGCTTGGTTTGCTCTTTTGGCGGTATTTTTAACGATATATTGGCAGATAAATCTCCCTGCAATGGTTAAAAATAAAAATATTGGGGTGAGGGATTTTCTTTCTAGCGAAGAACTGAATAAACCTTCAAGTTCTGTGTGGTTATTGATTGTTCCTGTGATTGTGTTGATAATATCGATTGCATTTATGATTTTATGGACAGGATTTGAAGCAGGAAGACAAAACACTCTTTTTTCTATGTTAAAAAACACTGATACCGCATTTTCGCTTTTTTATGGAGGGCTTTTTGCGTTGATAGTGAGTGTTTTGATCTCTATTAGACATTTAAATAAATCATCCTTTATTTTGATGGTAACTGATGGAATCAAGAGTATGCTCCCAGCGATTTTAATATTGATTTTGGCATGGGCGATAGGGCCTGTGATTAGTGATGATATGCAAACAGGTGTATATCTTGCCAATATCAGTAAAGATTTTTTATCTGAGAGTGCGGGATTAGCCATGCCAATGGTACTTTTTGCCATTTCAGGTTTTATAGCTTTTGCTACAGGAACGAGTTGGGGGACTTTCGCAATTATGTTGCCTATTGGAGTTAGTTTGGCAATAGCTTCAGGAGGAGATGCTATTCTTTGTATTTCTTCTGTTTTGGCAGGAGCAGTATATGGCGATCACGCTTCTCCTATTTCAGATACCACGATTTTATCTGCAACGGGAGCTGGATGTTCTGTGCAAAGCCATTTTATTACTCAGTTTCCCTATGCAAGTACCGCAGCAGTTGTGGCTATGATTAGTTTTGGAGTGGCGAGTTTTAGTTCTTCTATTATGATTGGTTATGTCATAGGTATTATTTTGCTTGTCGGGATATTTTATTATTATAAGGCATTTTTGAGCAAAAAGATTTTTTAATATCAACTAGCTTGTGATATAGAAAGTGTGGATTTAAAATCTTCTGTATATCTTATTATATTTTTTGGTAAGATTTTATCTTATATGTTGATATTTTAGTTAGGTTTTTACAATACAATGGTAGAATTTGTGATAAATTTATTTAGAAAAGGGTAGGTTATGGGTATTCCTAGATACAGTAAGCCAGAGCTTATTAAAGATTTTTTTTCTTTTTGTAAGGACAATGATGTGGAATTTGTGGATTTCAGATTCACTGATATTAAGGGTGTATGGCATCATATGGCTTATTCTATTAGTGCACTCAGCGAGGAGACTTTCCATAATGGTATCCCATTTGACGCGAGTTCTATCAAAGCGTGGCAACCTATCCAGCATTCTGATATGATACTTTTGCCTGAACCAATTAGATATTTTATTGACCCATTTACAGCTGATACGACTGTTGTTGTTTTTTGCGATGTGTGGGATATATATAAAGATCAACCTTATGAGAGATGTCCAAGAAGTTTGGCAAAGAAGGCTGTAGAACATTTGAAAAAAACAGGCATTGGTGATATGGTTTATATTGGACCAGAGAATGAATTTTTTATCTTTGATTCTATCAAAATCAGAGATGCTGTAAATTGTCAATATTATGAAATAGATAGCGAAGAAGGCGAATGGAATCGAGATAGAAGTTTTGAAGGTGGCATTAATTCAGGACATAGACCTGGAACAAAAGGTGGTTATTTTCCTGTTCCGCCAGTAGATTCGATGATGGATTTGAGAGCAGAGATTGTAAAAGTCCTTAATCAGGTTGGTTTGGAAACATTTGTGGTTCATCATGAAGTAGCACAAGGACAAGGTGAAGTTGGCGTTAAATTTGGTGATTTGGTTGAAGCAGCTGATAATGTTCAAAAACTCAAATACGTCGTAAAAATGGTAGCTCATCTCAATGGCAAAACAGCTACATTCATGCCAAAACCACTTTTTGGAGATAATGGAAGTGGTATGCACACACATGTGAGCATTTGGAAGGCAGGAGAAAATCTCTTTAGTGGTCAAAAATATCAAGGTTTGAGTGATTCTGCACTCCATTTTTTGGGTGGAGTTTTAAAACATGCTAGAAGTGTTGCTGCTTTTACAAATGCTTCTACAAACTCTTATAAAAGGCTTATTCCAGGATTTGAAGCTCCATCTATTTTGACTTATTCAGCTCAAAATAGAAGTGCGAGTGTGAGAATTCCTTATGGCGTATCTGGGAAAAGTGCTCGATTAGAATTCCGTTTTCCTGATAGCTCTGCTAATCCTTATCTTGCATTTTCTTGCATTTTGATGGCAGGTTTAGATGGTATTGTTAATAAAACAGATCCTGGTGAGCCAATGGATATTGATTTATTTGAGCTTACACTTGACGAAATTCGAGAAAAAGGCATCAAACAAATGCCTCATACTCTTAGAACAGCAATGGAAGAAATGCTTTTAGATAGAAAATACCTTAAAGAAGGTGATGTGTTCACAGAGAGTTTTATTCAGATTTATAAGAGTTTTAAATTTGAAACTGAAATTTGGCCTTGGGAAGGACGTCCTCATCCATTTGAGTTTATTTCTACTTACTCTTGTTAGCTTTCTCTCCCTCTTTTTAGAGGGATATTACAAAATAAAAATTCCACTTATCATCTTTTCAAAATAATTTCTATGATTTAATCTCATTTTTTGGCACACTAATTGCTTTTAGAATACAAAATATAAAATTCCAAAGGATTTGTATGCTTAGGTCTATGTGGTCTGGTGTGAGTGGTATGCAAGCTCACCAAATAGCGCTTGATGTAGAGAGTAATAATATTGCCAATGTTAATACGGTTGGTTTCAAGTATTCTAGAGCTTCATTTGTTGATATGCTTTCGCAAATAAAGCTGATAGCAACTTCTCCATATAAAAATGGATTAGGTGGTCAGAATGATTTTTCAGTAGGTCTTGGTGTAGGTATTGATGCAACTACAAAGGTATTTTCACAGGGTAATACTCAAAATACTGATGTAAAAACAGATCTAGCCATTGAGGGAGAAGGATTTTTTGTTATCAGTCCCGATAGAGGAACCACACGTAATTATACAAGAGATGGTGAATTTGTATTTGATGCAAATGGAAATCTTGTTACCACTGGTGGTTATGTTGTGCAGGGTTGGGTGCGAGATGATATTAAAAACTCTTCAAAAATGAGCGAGACAGATTTTTTCAAAGTTGATAACACAGGACCTTTAAAAAATATTCAGATTGATCCAGGCATGGTAATGCCTGCAAGAGCAACTACTGAAGTCTCGCTTAGAGCAAATTTGAATGCTGGTAGACATGTGGATCAAATGGCAAGTATTTTTGCTTTAGATTCTAGTGCAAAAACTCCATCTGATGGTATTAATCCTGTCTATGATTCAAAAACCAATCTGACACAGATGGCAGAAGATGTGGGTGCACTGTTTAATCAAGACGGAGATGCGTTTGCCTTAAATGAAAATCAGGGTATATGGGTAAGTTATAAAACCTCTCACATGGTAAATGAGATTGTTCCATCAGATACGACCAATACAATTGGACTTAATGGTACTCAAATTTCTTTCACCAACGATTCAGCAGTGAGTGGTGTTTCCACTCTTGTAGCAGCTCAAAATGCTATCAATGCGGTAAAAGATAAGACAGGTATAGAAGCATATGTAAATGGCGGACTTTTGAGTTTAGAGAATAAAAATGAGCTTGACGGAGATGAAAAAGTCAAAAATATTCGCGTTACAGCTTCAGGAACCGGAGCTTTTTCTAGTTTTATACAAGGAGATGCGGATATTACATCATTTAGGTATAGATATACCAAATCAGTCAGTCCAGATTCTGCTACTGGGCAGTTTAGAACCACTGAAGATTTAAGGGCATTGATGCAATATGATGCCAATATGATAAAAGAACCTACTAAGGCTTATAGTGAAAGTACCGCTTCAGTTTCAGTTACCGTAAATAAATATGGTATGTTTGAAATTGCTAACAAAGATAATGGAGATAATGAAAAACAAAATTTGAATCTTTTTGTCAGTGGTTATGCTTCTGAGAATGTTACAAACAATGTTTTGTTTAAAGATACAATGAAATCACTTAACACAGCCTCTCTTATTGAAGGTGGAACAGCTACAAGTACTTCGAAAATTGGTCATGCTATCCATACAACTAGCATTGATATGATTGACAGTTTAGGTACTAAGCACACGATACGATTTGAGTTTTACAAGACAGGTGGAGCAGAGTGGAATTTTAGAGCAATCGTGCCTGAACCTTCAGAGATTTATGGCTCCTCTCCTAGCAGACCCAATGTATTTGAAGGAGGAAAACTTCGATTTAATAGTGATGGAAGCTTAGCAGGTATGAACCCTCCTGTTTTACAGATCGATCCTAAAAATGGATCAGATGCTCCCCAAAGAGTTAATCTAAAATTTGGTCTTTCTGGAACATTTGGAGGGCTTACTAGTGTGGATAAAATATCAGAGACTTATGCTATTAATCAAGATGGCTATCAAGCTGGAGATTTGATGGATGTGAGATTTGATTCAAATGGTTCTTTGCTTGGTGCATTTAGCAACGGAAAATCTCTTGCACTTGCTCAGGTTGCACTTGCAAACTTTGCCAACAATACAGGTTTACAATCAGAAGGAGGAAATGTTTTTTCTGCTTCAGGAAACTCAGGCGAAGCGATGATTGGAGCAGCAAATACTGGTAGAAGAGGCGGGGTCTCTGGTTCAAAGCTTGAGATGAGTAATGTGGATTTAAGTCGAAGCCTCACTCAACTTATCGTTGTTCAACGTGGATTTCAGGCAAATTCAAAGGCAGTTACGACCTCTGATCAAATTTTAAATACCCTACTCAATCTTAAGCAATAATTTTTTATCAAATAGGACTTAAAACTCCTATTTGATTTTAAACTCACTTTCTTATAATCTTAGAATATCGATTTTTACAGCGTTGTTGTTTTCCCTATTTCCCAAATATCTAAAATATATGTTTTTATCATTTACAAAAGGTACTTAAAACTTATGCCTTTACTTATGGATTCAAAATGATTATTCATGCATAAACTTTTACAATCAATTTTCAATATAGCTCAATAAGATGCAATAGAAAAATTTCAAAAATCTATTCAGAAGTGCTTTAAAATTGATAAAATATATTTTCAAAATTAAAATCAAACTTCCAACCACAAATAAAGGAATACAAATGCAAAAAAGACAACTTTGGTCAAGCCGTCTTACTTATGTCCTCACCGTGGCAGGAGCAACCGTTGGATTTGGAGCGACTTGGCGGTTTCCTTATTTGGTTGGAGAAAATGGTGGCGGGGCATATGTATTGGTTTTTATTATCGCTATGATTGTCGTGGGAATCCCGATTATTTTGGTTGAAAATATCATTGGAAGACGAGCACATATGAATTCTGTTGATGCTTTTGGAGGAGTCACGCAGGGTAGGAAGATCTCAAAATATTGGAAGATTTTCGGCTATATGGGGCTGATAGGGGCATTTGGAATCCTAGCTTATTATATGGTGCTTGGGGGGTGGGTTATTTCTTATATAGTAAGTATTTTAAGTGGAGGACTTGATCTCTCTAGTGCGATTACTAAAAATATCGCTTCAGATTTTTATGATATACATATTGAACATTCTCCTTTAATGGTGGGAATTTTTACATTTATTTTTGTTGTATTGAATTGGGTTATTTTATCAAAGGGGATTATTGATGGAATTGAACGATCGATGAAATATTTGATGCCTCTACTTTTTTTATGCCTTTTGGCAATGGTTGTTCGCAATCTCACTATGCCTGGTGCTATAGAAGGAGTGAAATTTTATCTCACCCCTGATTTTAGCAAAATCACTCCAAAGCTATTTATTTTGGTTTTGGGACAAGTTTTTTTCGCACTATCTCTAGGATTTGGAGTGATGATTACTCTCTCATCTTATTTGCATAAAGAAGAAGATATGGTAAAAACCGCTATTATTACGGGGATTTTGAATACTTTTATTGCAATTATGGCAGGTTTTATGATATTTCCTTCACTTTTTAGTTTTGGACTTAGTCCTGATTCAGGTCCATCTCTTGTATTCAAAACTCTTCCAATTGTTTTTTCACATATGCCTTTTGGAAATTTGTTTGCTGTGGTATTTTTTTTGCTACTTATTACCGCGGCACTCACGACTTCTCTGCCTATCTATGAAGTGATTATTACAACCCTCACAGAAAAGCTCAAACTCAATAGAAAAAAGGCTATTTCTATCACACTTAGTTTTATATTTATTTTTGGAAATATCCCTTGTATTCTTGCTTATGGATATTGGAGAGATATAAAAATAGGAGGAAGAAATATTTTTGATACTTTTGATTTTGTGAGTGGGAATATCTTTTTTGTTCTTACTGCATTGGGTGCAAGTATTTTTGTAGGCTATGTGCTTGGAAGCGAATCTATAAAAGAACTCAAAAATGGGGCAAAACTACCAGAAAGTGTTATTCGCATTTGGTTTGCTTATATCAAATACATTATCCCCATTATTATTGTGGCGATTTTTATCAGCGGTTTTTTTATTTCATTCTGAGTTTTTTTGTAGTTTTCTCTCTAACTCTGTTGTTTGGTAATATGCAAAATATTATTTTTAATATTTTTTTAATAAAATGTCAAAATATTATGTTTTAAGAATGATTATAAAATTATCAGGAAGCAAAAATGTCTCGTAAAAATCGCTGTATCCTCGTCTTATGCTGCATTGTAATGAGTGGAGTATTTTTATTTGGAGATGATGAAAAGAGTTTTGAGCTTAACAAAGTCGTAACAACTTCAAATCGAATGCCTACACTCATGTCAGAAGCTCCTGGAAATGTAAGTGTAATGAATCATAAAGAAATAAAAGATCGCACATCTCAGCAAATCAGCGATATGATAAGTGTAATGGCAGGAGTAAAGGTAGATAAAGACGCAGGATACAATGGTCGTCCTCAGGTTTATATGCGGGGGATTCCTTATGGAACCCTCATTATGCTAGATGGGGTGATTTTAAATGATCTAGAAGGCGAAATGCGTATCATTCAATCTATTTCAAGTATGGATATTGATCATGTAGAGGTAGTGAGAGGACCTTTTTCGAGTCTGTATGGAACAGGAGGGATTGGTGGAGTTATTAATTTTATTACATCAATGCCTACTAAACTAGAGATGAAGGCAACCTTAGGTTATGGGAATGAAATAGTTGATGGGGGAGCAGAGAAAAATCGAACTCGAGGATATTTTAGTATAGGAGATGCGTTTTTAGATAAAAGATTGCGTCTGAAGGCTAGTTATGGGTTTTCTATGAGTGATGGTTATGCCAGAGTCCCAGCAATCTTAAAAGAACCCTTTGATGTTTCTAGCGGTATCACTGCATATGGAAAACCAACAGTCGCAGGAGAGAATGTCGGCAAACTTGGACGTAGTGGCTATCTTACGAACAATGGACACATCAAAGCAGAGTATGATTGGGGAGATAATGATACCACAAGCGTTTCTTTCAATATCTCCACAATCAATGAAAATCAAAATTCTACACAAACAAATTTAAGAAACTCTATTTTTCAGCCTGTATATGGAGGTTATACTGATAGTGCTAAAACCAGCTTTTATAGTCCTTTTTATGGAATTGGTTGGTCGGGATTTCGCTTTGAACAAAACTATCTTGCATCAATTTCACACAAACATTATTTCAATGATAATTCCTCTTTGACTACTACTATTTCGAGTGTGGATTTGATTTCGCATTTTAGCGATGGAGACAATTCCAATCCAAAAACAAGTATATTTGGCGGACCGGGCAAATCGCTAGATAATTCCGCAACAAGTAATTATTTAGATATAGTATATCAAAACAAACTCACTGATAAACATACCTTAATGATAGGTTTTCAAGCTAGATATATGGAAGCTTCAAATGAACGTCATACGATCGGAGATTGGACACGTAGAGATTTTTGGAATGACTATACTGGTCTTTATGGACAGGACAATAGTAGTGCTTACACTATTGCTCTATGGACACAATTTACTAGCAAATGGAGTGATGTATTTAGCACAAATATGGGTTTGAGATTAGATTATTGGCAGACATTTGATATGAGCACTTTAGATACCACTGATGTTTATAATCCAAGCAAAGAAATATTCCCAGATACAAAAAAATTCTTTCCCTCTCCAAAGTTTGCATTTAATTATCAGCCTTTCAGTTATGCTGTCTTGAAGGGGTCAATAGGACTAGCTTTCAGGGCACCAAATACTAGAGAGATGTACGCTCACGCACATAGTGGGGACTATCAAGAGAATAACCCCTTTCTCTCTCCGGAGTATGGGCTTGAATTTGACATAGGATTAGAGCAGGGAAATTCCTACGGCGGATTATTTAAGGCTTATTATTATCAAACTGAAATGTTCAACGCTATTTACAAAAATGGTTCAGGTTCTATTGATGATCCTTATCAAAATATCAATGGTGGGCACGAAAGGATCAATGGAGTAGAATTAGAATTTGATCAAAAAATTTACAAGGATTTGTCAATTTCAGCAAATTACACCTACACAAATGCAAAAATCATCAGAAATGATGCCCAGCCCAAATATAATGGTCACTATATCGCACAAATACCTCCACATATGGGGCATTTAGCACTGCTTTATGGAGGAGAAGATAAGATTGGCTTCTTTGGTTCTTTGCAGTTAAACGCTCAATCAGGAGCATTTACAAGTCTTGATAATAAAGCAACAGATAAAACGCAAAAGACCTTTGGTTCTATCAATCCACATGTAAGTTTTGATGCAAAAATCGGCTATGAATTCCATAACAAAACATCTCTTTCTTTGAGTTTTTTAAATTTTACAAATGCTCAATATTATGATTATTATAAAGCACCCGGAGCCTCATTTTATGTTCAAATAGGTAGTAAGTTTTTCTAAATCAAAAATAGCTTTTCAAAAGCTTATGTATCCATGATGATTTTGTAGTAAAAAATCCAAATCAACATAGATTGGAAGTTCTTTTAATGAAGTGATTTTTATAGATCAAAGAGAAGTTAAAAAGGGGTACTTCAATTTCTTTGATACCCCTTAAGTGGAAGGAGATATTAAAACACATATCTCCCGCCGAAATTCAGCATACCATATTGACTGAGATTTCCTAGTTTTGTCCCTACAGAAATATTTAAATACATATTTTGACTAGCTTGCCACTCTCCGCCAACTTTCAAAATAAAAGCGTGTTCAATACTAGAATTTTTATCAAACTCACTCACGCTTTGGGTTAGAGTTGTATCATAGACTCTTGTCTGCATTTGTTGTGTGTTGTCTAGCAATACTCCTTCATAAAATCCTGGAGAGATATAAAAATATGACTCGTTATCATTGAAATATTTTCGAATCTCTAATCCTGCATTAAAGGCTATGAAGTTAGTCTGAAAATCTCCAAAGCCTACACTCACATCTTGATCTTTGGCATTCATTCCAAGTGAATAACCATAGTTGTAATTCACTCCGATAAAAGGCTTAGAAAACCACCCCTTGCTCAAGGAAAAAACATAACCATAGGTCAAATCTAAATGCGTCTGAAAAGATAAATAATTATCTTGTAAGTTAGTTTGCAATAAGGCATCTTGAAAAGAGAGCATATTAAACCCGATATTCTCTCCTAAGGTGAGATCAATCTCATTGTTCCCTAAGAAAAACCGACTATAAAATCCGATATCTCCATTATGGGAGCTATTTTTAGAATCTAAATTGGCTATGGCATCGCTTGTATAAGCATAGCTTCCATATACACCTAAAATCATATTTTTCACCCAAGCATCATAGCCAAAACTAAGAGTTGCTGAAGCGGTATTTACAGATTTTGAATTCCCTAGTATGGTACCGATATTTCCCCAAACATTGTTTTTATGATTCCATCTAAGATAATCATAAGCATAGATGCTCTTAGAGAGAAAACTCTCATTACTTGCATCTGTTCTTGTGCGGGTAGTGTTTGAATTAGAAGTATTGGCAGCTAGAACCATCGCTGAAGAAGAACTAATTTCATTGGTAATATCTGTATTGTCTGCTAAAGGTTTGTTTTTGATACTCTCAATCCATTGGGCAAATCTCTCATCTTGTCTATGAGGATTAGAAAGTTTAGCTAATCTTGAGTTGGTAGCCAAAGAAGAAGCAAAATTGAGTTTATTCATATTTGAAGATACACCTATTGTGAGCTTGGAGATAGCTTGTTGTTCTTTGTGGATTTGATTGAACGCAGTTTGTTGCATTTGATACAGGGCTAATACGATTTCTCCATAACCCATTAGCTGATCATTTATCTCTTGATATTTTTTTCTTGCTTCATCAAGTTCATCTGAAGGATTTCCATCTGAAGGTTTCAGGGAGTTTTGAAGTTGCTTAACAAGAGTTTGGATTTGATTCAAAGAGTCTTGGTAAGCCTGTTTTTTTCCTGATGTGAGATTTACGTTTGCTAGATCGGATGCATTAGTGTTGGTAGTACTAATAAGATTTGTTAGATCGTTTAGTTTATCATTTAAACCGTTTATATTACCTTGTGCACCATTATAGGCTTTAATATCGTTTTTGAGATCGCTACCAATGCTATTTATTTCATTGAAGCCATATTTTTTGCCATTAATCCAAAATTGCCAATTCCCAGACCAAGAACCATCTACAGCCTTTATACTATTAAGAACATTTTGGAGGCCATTGAGATAGACTTGATAATCATTGACATTTGATTTTAACGCAGAAATTTTAGAAGAGATGTCGCTAAAAGTTTTATCTAGAGCTTGTTTTTTGGAAGCAAGTGCTGAATCATTATTCGTATTGATATTAATTTGTAAGCTATTAGTAACTGATTGGAGTTTATTAATCATAGACTGCGTGGTAGAAACATCTAAAGAAGTGGTGTAGTTACTAAAGGCATCTTTGAGGTTTTTTAAGGCTTGAGATTGATTTTCTTGCAATTGACTTAATTTTGAAAATGCCTCATTTGGAGAGAAGCTAATGGCATTTTGAAGATTGATTTGAGGTAGATTGTTGTTAGAATTATTTAAAACAAGCTGAAGTACAGACCACTGTTCAGGATGTTGTATCAAATCTACGCCAGTGTATTTGTAAACGTTTTTGACAAGAGAGTTTAAAGTAAGTCCAATACCAACCCCAATGGCACCAATACCCTCACCAGTAAAACCAGAAATATCGTTATTGACTGCTTGTTTGATATTTTTAATATCATTTTCAGTCAAATTAATTAAATCTTTAGCCTTTGCTGATACCCCCCCCCCCAAGAGCTAAAAGCAAAAAAGAAGTCATGCATTTCTTGAGTACATTTTTTTTCATTCAGAGTCCTTTATTTTGATTTTAAAATTCCTATTTTTTATTGTAGTATTTTTTTATTAAGATTTCGTTTAGATTAGATGGTTTATTTTTAATATTTTTGCATTTTTGTGATTTAAAATCCTATAGGATGCAAACCTGTGAAGGCTTGTGTATTAGGCAGATTAAGATTTTATCTCGAATCCTTTTTTGCTAGGAAGAAGGTAGACATATGAGCAGTGATTTATAAATGATTTATAAATCAAAATTATTTATTATAAATATTTATTTTATAAAAATTATATTTATTTAGATATAATAATTCTTATCTAAAACTAAAGGATAAAATAAATGAAATATATATTTTTAATACAAGCATTACTTGTAAGTATTGTTTTTGCAACTGAATCTATCACCCCTACACAGACGGCGGATTTTTTCTACCATAAATTTGGGGACAAAGCTGATCCACATAGAAAAGTCAATCACACAAAGGGTTTTTGTGTAAGTGGTGAATTTTTACCACGTAAAGATATTAGAGAGTTTGTAAAAGTTCCTCTTCTTTATACTAAATCAGAAGTTTTAGCTAGATATTCTATCGGTGGAGGTAATCCAAAAGCAAGTGATAAATCTAGTGCTCATGGATTTGCCTTGAAGCTCAAGAATGGAAAACAAGAATGGGATTTTGCTACTCTTAATAGTGTCATCAATTCAGGAAAAACCCCTGATGTGATTGTAAAATTTTTGGAGGTCATCGGAGATCCTACAAAGAAAAAAGAACTTCAAGAGCTTATAAAAAAATACCCAAGCGTCAAAAGAGCGATGGATTATGGAGATACTATAGGTGTTCCTGTAAGTTTGGCAAATGTGCAATTCAATACACAGCATGTTTATAGGGTTTCTGATTCTGATGGTAAGCTAATGAATGCAAAAATAATATTCGTTCCTCAAGCAGGGATTATTGAACTCTCTGAAAAAGAAGCTAAAAAGGTGGGGGATGATTTCTTAGAAAAAAGACTTGAGGCTGACCTAAAAAAAGGTAGTGTAAATTATTATATGTATTTAGTCCTAGCAAACCCAAAAGATCCTGTAGATGATATCAGTGCGGCTTGGGAAAATACAAATAAAAAAATATTTTTAGGCACACTTGAACTAAAAACCTTCAAGGGCAATAGTTGCAATACAGATTTGTTTTTACCCGGAATGCTTCCAAATGGCGTACAAGCACCAGTAGATAGTGTATTTGAATTTAGAAATCAAACCTATAGCATTACTCATCAAAGAAGAGAGTAGAAAATACTTAAGGAGGGCGAGATGCCCTTTTAATCTTTTGATTTTTGCAATTTCTTACTAACAGAGGCTAGAGAGCGTTGTTGCTAATCCTCCAAGTGAAGTCTCTTTGTATTTGAGATTCATATCTTTACCTGTGTTATACATCGTGAGGATGACCTCATCAAGCGTTACTTTTGGAGTACTTTTGCGACTCATCGCCATTCTAGCTGCCATAATTGCTTTGATAGCTCCAAAGGCATTTCTCTCAATGCATGGAATCTGAACAAGACCACCTACTGGATCGCAGGTAAGTCCTAGATGATGCTCCATCGCACTTTCAGCAGCATTTGAGGAAACAAAGGCATCTGCTCCAAGTACTGAAGCCATCGCCGCTGCTGCCATTGAACTAGCAACTCCAATCTCAGCTTGGCATCCAGCTTCTGCTCCACTAATACTTGCATTTTTCTTATATAGTGATCCTATCAACATTCCTACAAGAAGGAATTCTATTGCCTTTTGGTCATTAAAGCCTAGTGTATGGTTTTTTAGATACAACATTACGGCTGGATTAACCGCACAAGCCCCATTTGTAGGAGCGGTCACAACCTTTGCTCCACTAGCATTTTCTTCAGCAATTGCGATGGCATATAAAGAGATAAAATCGATGATTCCAAGCGGATCTGCTGTGGGCTGAATTCTGTTAAAAAGACCAGGTGCTCGGCGATTGAGCTTTAGGTTACCTGGTAGAGTATTTTCTTGTGGTTTGATGCCGTTGTTATAGACTTCCTGCATAGTCTGCCAGATTTCTAGGCAATAATTATGTATAAACTCTAGGCTATTGAATTGTAATTCATACTCTAGCGAAGCTTGAATTAGATTTTTGCCTTCTTTGCGACAAAACTCAAGAATATCTTTTGAGTGATTGAAAACAAGCTTATTGTCTGTGAATTCTTCTTGTATGCCATTTTCTTTTATATCTTGGAGTTCTTGAGCTGTTTTTACAAATCCTCCACCGATGGAATAATAAGTTTCTTCACTGACTATATTTCCTGCTTTATCAAGTGCTTTTAAAACCAAACCGTTTTCATGTAAGAGTAAGAATTGTTTTGAAAAGATCAAATCTCTTTGATAATCAAAGTTTATTTCTTTCTTGCCACATAGGTTTATTTTTTTATCTCGAAGTGCTTTTTCTATAATACTTTGTTGAGTGGAAGTATCAAGATTTTTTGCTTCTATGTTGTTAAGCCCCCAAATGATAGCTTTATCGCTTAGGTGTCCTTTGCCTGTAAGTGAGAGCGAACCATAGAAATAGATTTGAATTTTTTCTATTATGTTTAGTTGATGGGAAATTTTTTCACAAAACAAATTTCCAGCTAACATAGGTCCTAAAGTGTGAGAAGAAGATGGGCCAACGCCTATTTTAAATATATTGAGGTTGCTCATAATGTTGCCTTAAATGGGATTTGGAATTATATATCAAATTTTGAATAAAAATCTAAAGTATATTTGAAACAAAAGTATTGTTTTGTATAATAATAATGTTTCTAAACTAAACAAAAAAGAGGATAGATGATGAATAAAAAAGATTTGTTGTGGATGTTTAGTCTTTATGGCACTGCAATTGGAGCGGGGGTCTTATTTTTACCGATCAAAACAGGGATAGGCGGATTGGTACCTTTGATAATGATGCTAGTTTTGGCTT
Organism: Helicobacter cappadocius; assembly: GCF_030688855.1. Taxonomy (GTDB): domain Bacteria; phylum Campylobacterota; class Campylobacteria; order Campylobacterales; family Helicobacteraceae; genus Helicobacter_J; species Helicobacter_J cappadocius. Next base: position 47,562 of record NZ_JAUYZK010000008.1, read on the forward strand.
TTCCGATTACATTTTTGGCACATAGGGCATTGTGTCGATTTGTACTTTCTTCTCCTGCAAGTTCTGATGATATTACCGTGGTTGCACAAGAGTATTTTGGAAGATTTGGAGGGATGATTATCACTTTGTTGTATTTTTGTGCAATTTTTCCCATACTACTTATTTATAGCGTGGGAATTAGTAATACTATTGATAGTTTTATCGTGCATCAGTTGGGTTTTGCTTCTCCAAATAGATTGTTATTAACTTTTATTTTGGTTGGAATTTTGGTCTTAACAGTGAGTTTTGGTCAAGATGTTATTGTAAAAGTAATGAGTGTTTTGGTATTTCCTTTTATTATTGTGCTAATGCTTATAGCACTTTCTTTGATACCAGAGTGGAATTTGGATTTGTTTCATAATATTGAGTTTTCTTGGCATAAAGATATTAAAAATTTATGGCTCATGCTTCCTGTGATGGTGTTTGCATTCAATCATTCTCCTATTATTTCTTCTTTGGCAGTTTGGACAAAAAAAGAATATGGCGATGCTTGTGATAAAAAAAGCACGAAAATAATTGCCACAAGCAATGTCTTAATGATAGCAACTGTAATGTTTTTTGTATTTTCTTTTATGATGTGTTTAAATGTAGATGACTTCAAACTAGCACAAGAAGAAAATATATCCATTTTATCCTTGGTTGCAAATATTGCTGATAGATTTGAAAATCCTATTTTCAAGGTTATTTCGCCTATTTTGGTGTATGTTGCACCATTAGTTGCTTTTGTGGCGATGGGAAAATCCTTTTTTGGGCATTATTTGGGGGCTCAAGAGGGGTTTAATCAGATTTTATTCAAACTCTCATTACAAAAAATTACTCCAAAAATAAGTAAAAAAATCACGATTTTATTCACTTTTATTGTTTCTTGGCTTGTGGCGTACGCAAATCCACAAATCCTTAATATTATTGACAATATTGTTGGACCGGTTTTGGCGATTATATTATTTATAATGCCATTATATGCGATATATAGATTTAAAGCTTTGCAAAAATATAAAAAACCTTTGCAGAATTTATTTATTTTGGTTTTTGGATTACTCACAATTTCTGCGGCGGTTTATACGATTTTTTGATAACAGAAATAAAAATTAATTTTGAGTTTTAGCACTTAATGCTAAACCCTCCATAGATTATAAAATGCTAGAAATAGGAGGGGTGTAATTAAATAATTTAAAGGAAAAATATGCCTTTTGTTAATATTAAAATCACACAAGAAAATGGAGAACCTACATCAGAGCAAAAACAAGAACTTATAAAGGGAGTTACAGACTTACTAGCAAAAGTTCTTAAAAAGAATAAAGCCTCAACTGTGGTGATTATTGATGAAATACAGACAGATAATTATGGTCTTGGGGGTAAGAGTATCACCGAAGTGAGGAAACAAAAATAAATCTATAAGTTTTAATCATGAATCTAAAATAGCTTCTTATTTTCTACATATTTATTGAGTACAATCATTGCTTAGCGATGTTATTTGTTGTAATAAGGTAGATATATGAAAAAAGTATTTGGTATTTTTATGTTTGGCAGCTCTCTTTTGGGTCAGGAGAGTTATTTATTAGATAGACAGGTTAGCAGTGCGACAAGAACGCAGAGCAGTATTGAAAAAGCACCCGGAAATATTAGCGTTATCACAGAAAAGGAGATAAAAGATAGAAGTCCTCAAAAAGTGAATGATCTTATCAAAAACTATGAAGGAATTCATATCTCAAATGATGCAGGACTTAATCCTCGACCTTCTATCACTATACGAGGAATTACTAATGGCACTCTTGTAATGTTAGATGGGGTGATATTGAGCGATCTAGAAGGGGAGAATAGAATATTAGATGAACTTTCTCTTTATGATGTCTCAAGAGTAGAGGTTATCAGAGGAGCATTTTCAAGTCTTTATGGAACAGGTGCTATTGGCGGAGCGGTAAATTTTATCACTTCAATGCCCACAAAACTTGAAAGCATTGCTTTGGTAGGTTATGGAAATGCATTCAAAAAAAATCAAGCAGATATGAACATTGTTAGAGGGTATGCAAGCATAGGAGATGTATTTTTAGATAAAAGACTGCGGGTAAAGGCAAGTTATGGATTTACTACTTCAGGAGGCTACCCAAGTGTCCCGGCATTTGGATCAATGGGGGATTTTATCAAATTAATTGGTATAAGTGGTTATAGTGTAGATAGGGCAGGGAACTATATCGCCGGAGATACAGGTAGAAGAGAATATGTTCTTAATGATGGGAGAATAAAAATTGAATATGATTGGGGAGATAGTGATACTACATCTTTGATGGCTTCAGTTTCTAATCATCATTATGATTTTATTTCCCCTCATAGCAATCTAGTGGATGCTTCAGGAAGGGTTGTATATGGAAATAGTTCTTATAATCCATTTATAGGAAGTGGTTATGAAGGAATTGGCAGTTATACGCATTATATTGCTTCTGTCTCACATATACATAGTTTTGCAGATGATTCTATGCTTAAAGCTACACTTTCAAGTGTGAATTTGTACAGTTATTGGCTAGATGCAGATATTTCAGCAATTCCTCTGCCAACAATTGCTGGAGGAACTGGATATTCTCAAGATATTTATAGCACTAGCAATTACTTGGATATTGTATATGACAAAACTTTTGGGGATCATACCTTAAGCGTTGCTCTGCAAGGACGATACATGGCATTAGATCAGCTCAACTATGGAATGAGTGATTGGAAGGTGAGAAAATATGATAAAGGTCTCTTGAAAGCCTATGGGGGAAAAGCTTTTCTAGGTGCAGGATTTGCTCAACTAGATAGTGCCTGGAGTGATAATTTGAATACGACTTTAGGCATTAGATATGATTATTGGAAGAATTTTGCTAATTACACTCAAATCAAATATCAAAAAACACCCGTAGGCAATCTCTCACAAAGCTCTTTTTCTCCAAAACTCTCCATCAATTACAATTTTTTAGATAGAGCGGTTTTTAAAACCTCTGTAGGAAGTGCCTTTAGAGTTCCAACTTTGAGAGAAATATTCCGTATCAGTACTTCCACGCAAAAATGGATCAATAATACAGAACTTAAACCTGAAAAAGGAATATCTTTTGATGTAGGTACAGATATCAATAGCTTGAAAGGAGGAGTGTTTAAAATTTATTATTTTCAAACAGAACTTTTCAATATAATCTATCGAAGTGGTAATGGAAAAGATATTCCCTATCAAAATAAAAATGCAGGAGCAGGGAGAATAAATGGTGTTGAAATAGGTTATCTTCAACCGCTAGGAGGATATTTTTTGTTGAATACAAATTATACTTATACTAGTGCTAAAATAATTAAAAATTCTGCCAAACCCTCTACTGAGGGAAAATTCATTCCTAACACGCCTGAACATATTGCCCATGTAGCTTTACTTTATGATTCAAAAAAAGGTATTTATGGCTCAATTGAGGGGAGCTTTCAGTCCAAATCTTATAGCGATGATACTAACACAAAGGTTTTCAAAAATACATTTGGATATTACGATGATCAACTTTATTTTAATGCAAAAATAGGCTATGTGTTTGAAAATAATCTTGATTTGAGTATAAGTTTTTTAAATTTTACAAATAATCGCTATTATGACTATTATCAAGTTGCTGGTGCTTCGTTTTTTGCACAGGCAAATGTTAGATTTTAAATTAAAAGAGTGAATTAATGTTAGAAGAAATAAAAGAATATTGGAGTGAGCGATCATTTAGCTATGCACAAGAAAACCTAGCTGAACTAAATGGTGAGAAAAATCACCTTTGGAGCAGTATATTTTTTAAATATATCTATGATGATTTTAGAGGCAAAAAGGTTTTAGACATCGGTTGTGGCCCGGGAATATTTTCGATTATATTATCCAAGCTTAATGCAGAGGTAATAGGATTGGATTACACTCCCAGTATGATCGAATGTGCGAAAGATAATGCCTTAAAACACAATACTCAGATTGAGTTTTGTGTGGGTGATGCACATAATCTGATTTTTGAAGATAATAGTTTTGATCTAGTTGTTTCAAGAAATCTGACTTGGAATTTAAAAGATCCAAAAAAAGCATATGAACAATGGTATCGTGTATTAAAAAAAGGAGGGAAGATTTTCAATGCTGATGCAAATTGGTATCTACAACTCTATAATAAAAAACAAAATGAAATTTACAAAAAAGACAGAGAAAAGATAGCAAAATTAGGGATTCCTGATCATATGACCAATCTATACCCCAATGCTCAAAAAATGGAAGAGATTGCAAAATCACTTCCTCTTAGCAAGATAGAGCGACCCAAATGGGATGAGGAGGTTTTAGATTTTATAGGTTTTAGACAGATTGCTTGTTATAGGGAGTTTTATCAAGAGATTTGGAATGAAGAAGAGAAGCTGATGTTTAATGCAACACCAATGTTTTTGATAGTAGGAGAGAAGTAAGAATTATCACTCTGTTAGTCCAATCAAAATAATTAGGACAGTTGGATTTGAACGACCTTCTCTAACGATATTTGTAAGTTCATTTTCATACCAGGCTACGCCAGTAGACATTTGTTTCATAAGGCTGTGCATAGGAATAATTTCAACACCTATATCAATGTCATCAAGTTGATAAAAAAATGTGTGCTTGACATGGAGATCATATTGTACTGAAAAATATTTTCCAAACTGCACCTAAATAGCGACTCTTTATTTAACAAAATCTATTTGATTGTATGTTCTGAATGCTTTAAAACCTCTATTTTCTATTTCTCTTTTTTGAATATCTCTATCTTGAATATTATAGGTTTCCTTAGTTGTCTGCAGATCTTCATTTACAAAATAAGATGTTCTTTTGTCTTGCCAACCGAACTTTTTGAATTCTTCTTGAAAAAGTTTATTTAATTTTGATGGAGAATAGAGCGTTCTCCCTAGTTTTGTTTTTTCTTTATTAACTTTTTCAAAAGCTTTGTTTGCGTCAACATTTTCAATCGCTATTTTGATTTCTTTTAGCAAATGTGGTTTTCTAATTTCTAAAAATTCTAGACCATTTAGATGACTGTAAATCTGACCTATTTTCATTTGGTCCATTCAGTGGGAATTTGTGCAACTTTATCAGTTGATTTTGGTTTATATATCTCTTGATGGATCGGACGAGTGATCAATTCACCATTTAAGAAACTATCTATTCTCTTAAGACCAATATCAACATATTCATTACTTAGTGCCAAAATATATCTTTCGACTAATTTTACCGGGAATTGGCAAGGATGATTTGATTTTTCTGGATGGTTGTTTTTTACATTTGGAATATCCCATATTTTAGCATCCCAATCATCGATTAATCGATTTAGAGTTATCTCCCATAAATCCTCAAGATTTTTTCCTTTTTCCTTTAAGATTCTCGCTTTTTAATTGATTTTCAAAACTTTAGAAATATAATTTAGATTTGCTCCTTCTAGTGACACTAGAGGATGGAAAGTCATATTTTTAAACTGTTATTTTTATGAGGAATATTTTTTTAACTATAATTCTTACTAGAGATTTAAAACAAAAAAACAAAAGGATCAAATATGAATAGGCGAGATTTATTCTGGGCGTTAAGTCTTTATGGTACAGCTATTGGAGCAGGAGTTTTATTTTTGCCTATTAAGATGGGTTCTGGCGGACTTATTCCGCTTGTGATGATGCTTATTTTGGCATTTCCAGTGATTTTTTTATCTCATAGAGCATTGTGTCGTTTTGTAATATCATCAGATGCGACTTCTGATGATATTACAGTTGTAGCACAGAAGTATTTTGGAAATATAGGGGGGATGATAATCACGATTTTGTATTTTTGTGCTATTTTCCCTGTATTGCTTATTTACGCTGTAGGAATTACAAACACTTTAGACAGTTTTATTGTTAATCAATTACATATGAATGCCCCCAATCGGTTACTTTTATCATTTGTTTTGGTGGGAATTTTGATTTTTATCGTGAGTTTTGGACAGGAAGTGATTGTAAAAGTGATGAGTGCTTTGGTTGTGCCATTTATTATTGTATTGATCCTCATAGCCCTTTCACTGATTCCAGAGTGGAATACCAATCTATTTAAAAATGTGGATTTTTCTTGGAGTAGGGATATTAAAAGCTTGTGGTTATTGCTTCCTGTGATGGTATTTTCTTTCAATCACTCCTGCATTATTTCTTCACTTGCTGTATATTCTAAAGAAAAATATGGCAAGGATGCAGATATAAAAAGCTCTAAAATTATAGCTACAAGCAATATCTTAATGATAGCAACCGTGATGTTTTTTGTATTTTCTTTTATGATGTGCCTAAGTCCTGATGATTTCAAACTCGCACAAAGTGAAAATATTTCCATTTTATCTCTTCTGGCCAATATTGCTGATAGATTTCAAAATCCTATCTTCAAAGTCATTGCTCCTATTATGATATATGTTGCTCCTGCAATCGCTTTTGTAGCCATGTGGAAGGCATTTTTTGGGCATTATTTAGGAGCACAAGAAGGGTTTAATCAGATATTATTCAAACTCTCTAATCATAAAATTAGTCCATCATTTGCCAAAAAAATCACTATTAGTCTTACTTTTATTATTGCCTGGATTGCTTCTTATATGAACCCTCAAATATTAGGGATGATAGATAAATTTGTCGGACCTGTTTTAGCAATAATCCTTTTTATTATTCCTCTGATAGCTATTTATAGTTTTGATGAACTCAAAAAATACAAAAAACCTTTGCAAAATTTATTTATTTTGATTTTCGGATTGCTTACGATTTTTGCGGCGATTTATAGCATTATCTATAATTGAATGATGGAAATTTATGAATATAGATCAAAAACATTTAGATAAAAAATCTACCGTCAATCTAGGAAGTTATTATACTCCCAAGCATTTGGTGGCATTGGTTTATGAAATGCTCAAAGGAAATGTTGTTAATTTTCCACAATACACGATTTTAGATTCATCTTGCGGATATGGATCGTTTTTACAAGATGATATAAAAAATCGCCTCATTGGGGTTGATATTGATATAGAAGCTATAAAAAAGGCAAAGAAAAATATAAATACAGAATTTATTTGTGAGAATTCTCTAAAAGATGTTAATCGTAAAGTTTTCAATATTAAAGAAGATGAAAAGCTTGTTGTTATCGGAAACCCTCCTTATAATGATACAACCTCTATTATCTGTAGTCACATAAAATATGCACCAACACAAATAGATGCTGATATAAAAACGCGTGATTTAGGAATGTCTTTTTTACTCTCTTATAATAAATTAGAAGCTGATTATGTCTGCGTTTTGCACCCTTTATCTTATCTCATCAAAAAATCTAATTTTTCTTTGATTTCAAAATTTGTCAAAAATTATAAACTCATCAATGGAGTGATTTTTAATTCTCAAGAATTCTCTAGCACTTCTAGAGTAACTGGCTTTCCAATACTCATAGGGTTATATCAAAGGGATTGCGTTGGAATGAGCTATGATTTTATCAAAGATTTTGACTTCAAAGTTAAAGAAGGAGGAATTTTTAGGTTAAACTCTTTTGATAGTATCGCAAACTACATTCATAAATATCCTAATAAAAAAACCCTCAAAGAAGATGAACAATTTGTCGCAAGATTTTATACTCTACGCGACATAAATGCTCTCAAAAGAAATCGCACTTTTATAAACACTCATAGCAATAATGCAGTTTATGTGCATGAAGAAAAATTTCCATATTATTGTTATATTGATGTTTTTAAAAGATATATTGATAAAATGCCGTATTTTTTGGGAAACTGTGATGTAATGATTGATAATGAAAGGTTTGAAGAGATTAAAGAGTGCTTCATAGAAGAGAGTATTCGCACCAATTCTATCCTGAAAGATTCCTTCAAGCCTAAAGGTATCGCTGATGTAGAACTTAAAATAAGGAATTATTTTAAAGAGCTATTTGCAAAAATACTAGGAGAACAATATGCAAAAACTTTTGACTGATGAAATGATTTTAAATAAAACTGAACTTACCAAACTCTTCTCCAAGTAAGCAATTTTCCAAGCTCTTTTGTGAAAATAAAAAACGACCATCGCAAATAAAGCCAAGTTCTTCCCAATTGACGTTGTTTAATAAAAGACAAATTTCTTGGAGTTCTTTAGCTGTAGTTTTAAACTTTGGAAATATGGCAAGTATAGATCCATCATATGCTTTTGATGGATGGATGAAAAATGGTTTTTTATTCCTTGTTTTTGTATTCACATAAATCCTAGATAAATCGCTTTTAAAATAATCTCTCCCCCATAAAAACCAATTGGATTCATTGAAGTTTTTGATTTTTCTTTTTATTAGAGTTTCTTTATGCTGTTCTAGCTGTATAAGATATTTGTTGTAAATCATTTTTCTAGTTTTTCCTGTCTTGCAAGTCGTAGAGCATACAAAATCTTCATTTCCTAATTTTTCATTAGAAAATACTTTATCATTCCCACTAACTGCACCCACTTTTACAAAAAATAAATCTTTAAATTTTATAAAATAATTATTATCTGTGAAGTATATTTGACCATTATTGCAACTAAAATTTTTCACTAAATTTGTTTTTCTAATAAAATTATTTTTTTCAAATCTCCATATTGCACAATTAGGCTGGGCATCTTTGAAAATCTTCTTATCTCCTAGATCAATAAAGTCGGTGATTGTTCCATTTTTATATAAAAACTCATTGAGTTTGATAGAAGATGTTAGTTTTAAAAAATCTCTAGGCGTTATAAAAATTAGCTCACCACTATTTTTTAGATGCAAGATGCATTTATAGATGAATAATAGATATAAATTTGTCCTATTATCAAATAACCTTGAATAGGAATATAGAAGTGTTTTGGTGTTATCATTAATTTCTTTATAAGCTACATATGGAGGATTTCCTATGATGGTGTCAAATTTATTTTCAATGCTATAACTAAAAAAATCTATGTTTTTTACATTTTTATTTTTGATAACCCTAGAATCTAATTCAATACCTACTGCATGTGAGGGTAAATGGTCTAAAAATGCTCCATCTCCGCAGCTAGGCTCTAATATACTCCCTTTGTTTTTTATAAGTCCTATCATTTCATCTACAACAAAAGTAGGAGTAAAAAACTGTCCTAAAATTTCTTTGGAGTGATTCAATCTATCAACCTCTTAAATTCTGGAAAATATTCCACAAATTGGTCATATACACGACTTCTAAGTCTAAAGGATTTTCCCATTGTCTTAAGTAAATAATCTCTTGCTTCTTCAAAGGTTCTATTTATTGCGTATTTATTCTCGTCCCATTTAGCTTGAAATGGTAGATTATTTCCATTTGGAACTATTTTATTTATTGTTTTTAGTGATGCTATATAGATATCTTTAGGATTATTTTTATTTACGATTAGAAAGTAGTAATCTTGATTGTTTGGAGTTATGTCTTCTCTCAAATTCCTTAAATAATTGCCCCAATCAATCTGATTATCAAAACTAGGAATCCTTCCTGTTAGGGCATAATATATGCCAACTTTGCAGTTTAGGTTATCTGTTGTATCTGTTTTGGTTATTTTGATATTCACAGGGATATATTGACCATCTTCTTCAAAACAGAAATCTTTCCAATCTCTCTTTTTTGGATACTGGATTTCAGGAAATTTTATTTTGATGATATTGAGTAATTCATCTTCGTTAAAGGCAGAGTTAATGCGTCCATCTCTGCTTTGTTCAGAAAGATTCAAATTAAGACTTTTTAGATATTCAACTATTTTTTCTAGTTTTTTTAGCATTTTTGTTGTCCTCTTCTAATTCTTGTGCTAAAAATTTAGCTGTATAAGAGTGGGACTTTTCGGCATTTTTTGCAATCTCAGTAGGTGTTCCTATATCTACGATTTTTCCACCCTTATCTCCACCTTCAGGTCCTATGTCAATGATATAATCAGCATTTTTTATCATATCTAAGTTGTGTTCGATGACAATCATAGAATTGCCAAGCTCAACTAGATGGTGTAAAACCTTTGTAAGTCTATCCACATCAGCAAAATGAAGCCCTGTGGTAGGCTCATCTAGTATATATAGAGTTTTTCCGGTGTCTTTGCGACTGAGTTCTTTGGCGAGTTTGATTCTTTGGGCTTCGCCACCACTTAGAGTTACTGCATTTTGCCCTAATGTAATATATCCAAGACCAACATCCTGAAGCGTTTTGAGCTTTGAGGCTATTTTGGGTATTTTGCAAAAGAATTCACAAGCATCATCTACACTCATATTTAAGACATCTGCGATGGATTTGCCTTTGTATTTGATTTCGAGTGTTTGAGGATTGTATTTTGCACCGTTGCAGGCATCGCATTTTACCATCACATCAGGGAGGAAATGCATTTCAATTTTTATTTCACCTTCTCCTTGACATTTTTCGCATCTTCCACCTTTTACATTGAAGCTAAACCGACCGATTCCATAGCCTAAAATTTTTGCTTCTTTGACTTCAGAAAATAATGTCCTGATATCATCCATTACGCCTGTATAGGTTGCAGGGTTACTTCGTGGAGTTCTACCAATTGGGCTTTGATCTAAATAGATGACTTTATCAAGCATTTCAAGTCCATCAATTTCTACACCATCACATTTTTTTATTTTTTTTGCATTATTAAGAAGTTCTTGTGCCACTGGGAGAAGTGTTTGGAGTATTAGGGAACTTTTGCCACTTCCACTCACTCCAGTGATACATACAAAGTTTGAGAGTGGAATTTTGAGGTTTAGACTTTTGATATTATTAATAGTTACATTTTTGATTTCAAGCCATTTTTTTTGGGGTCTATTGTGCGGATAAGAGATGGTTTTTTTTCCATTAATGTATTGAGAAGTTTGAGTATTGGAAGTGAGCATTTTTTCAATCGTTCCTGCAAAAACTACTTCACCACCATTTTTTCCTGCACCAGGCCCAATATCTACAATAAAATCAGCATTTTTAATAGTTTCTTTGTCATGTTCTACAACAATAACTGTATTTCCTTTTTCTTGCAGATTTCTTAGGGTTTTTATAAGTTTTAACGTATCGCGTTCGTGTAGTCCGATGCTTGGTTCATCTAAAACATACATTACCCCCGTTAATCCGCTGCCTATTTGACTAGCAATTCGTATTCTTTGACTCTCGCCTCCGCTAATAGTCCTTGCATCTCTTCCTAGACTAAGATATCCTAGTCCTACATCATAGAGGAAAAAAAGCCTTTCTTTAATCTCTTTTAAAATAGAAGCTGCTATGAAACTTTGCTGTTTTGTTAGGTAGCTAAAATTATCATCGTTATTGAAAAAACTATAACTTTCTTCAATGGGCATATCAATAATATCCCCGATTCCTTTTTGTGAAACCTTCACGTTTAAAGAAGGAGCTTTTAGGCGATGACCATTGCAGGTTGAACAGGGTTTTTCACTCATGTAATCACCCAAATCTTTTTCGTCTTTAAACATATCGTAGGCAATTTGTATGATACCTTTCCAAGGACGCTTGAGTGTTGAATTTTTCCAGATAAATTCAACTTCATTTCCATTGCCATATAACAAAGCGTTTTGTTCGTGTTCTTTTAGATCTTCAAAAGTTTTATTACCATCGATTTTATTTGTTTTGCAAAACCCACTAAAAAGCTCAGCATAATAGCTACGATTAAATCCAAAAATAACTTTTATTCCGCCTTTGTTTAAAGGCAAAGATTTATCTAGTATTTTTTTGATATCAATGCTGTATTTGCTCCCTAAACCCCCGCAATTTTCACAAGCTCCTTTAGGAGAGTTAAAAGAAAAACTTAAAGGCTCTAGTGGTTCAAAGCTCACCTTGCAATCAAAACAAGCTAAATGCTCACTATAATGTATAAATTCATTATTTTTTTCATCATCTTTAATAATTTCTATTTCAAGCTCCCCATAAGTTTCTTTGAGTGCTTTTTCTATCGCTTGAGCTATCCTTGAATGATTTTCTTTATTGATAATAACTCTATCTATAATAACTTTAATGGTGTGTTTTTTTGTTTTACTTAGTTCTATTTCTTCATCCAACCGTACCATAACGCCATCTATATATGCACGGACATAGCCCTTTTGACGTAAATCTTGAATCTTATCATTAAAACTTCCTTTTTTTTCTTTGACGATCGGAGCTAAAATGATGATTTTGCTCTCTTGAGGTAGAGATAAGATTTGGTCTATAATATCAGTTTGACTCATTTGTGAGATAGGTTTTCCGCATAAATGACAATGTTGTGTTCCAACTCTAGCAAAGAGTAGCCGTAAATAATCATAGATTTCCGTGATAGTTCCCACTGTGGAACGTGGATTTTTACTTGTAGTTTTTTGATCAATGGCAATAGCTGGAGTTAGACCTTCAATTTTATCAACATTAGGTTTGCCTACTTTGTCAAGAAATTGCCTAGCATAACTTGATAGAGATTCAATATAGCGTCTTTGCCCTTCAGCATAAAGAGTGTCAAACGCTAGAGTTGATTTTCCTGAACCACTTAATCCCGTGAAAACAATCAACTTGTTTTTTGGAATTTCTAAATGGATATTTTTGAGATTATTTTCTTTTGCACCGATGATTTTGATTTTATCTAGCAATATGTGCTCCTATTTTATATATTTTAATTATAACTTAATTATTTTAGTAACTTTAAAGCTTCTTTGATGATTTCTTGGGTGCTAGAACTTGTTATGGTTTTGAGAACTTTTGCAATATCTGTGCTTTTAAACCCTAGACTTTGGAGTGCCAAAAGTGCCTCGTTTTGACTACCTTGGTTTGCTGAAATATTGTGAGAATCTGTAAGTTCGCTCCAAAATCCTGCTAAATCTACCATAATTTTACCCGCACCTTTTGCTCCAATACCTGGAACCCTCTGAAGAGCTGCTATGTTTTTTTCTTCAATGATTTTTCCAAAGGTTTGTGGGGTATAGGTGGAGAGAATTGCGAGGGCAACTTTAGGTCCTACGCCGTTTATCTTGATAAGACGTTCAAAGGTGACTTTTTCTATATCTTCAATAAAACCAAAGAGCAGATGAGCGTCTTCACGAATAATCTGACTGATAAGAAGGGTTAGTTTTTCACTTTTTTCTTTTTGGGTATTGAGTGCATAGCTTGTATTAGTAGAAATATGTATGCCATAGATGAGACCATTAACTTCAAATTCAAGCCTAGTGGGCTCTAGTTTGTGAATATTTCCAATCATACCAACTATCATTTTTTATCCTTAAGAGATTTTTTTTGTAATTTTTTTGGTTTTAGAGTCAATATAAATATCCACATTTTCACCATCTTTGAGCGTAAGGAGCTGATCGGTAGCTTTAGGATACCTACGTTGATAGATGATTTCATTTTCTTGTTTCCACTCTGAGTTGGTGTTGATTTTGGCACGAAGAGTTTCATCTTCTATTTGCATTAGATTATAAACAAGTTGTTTTATTTTTTCTTGTAGATTGAGCAGTTCTTTTTTTAGTACCTTAAGTTGTTTGACATGAATGCTAAATTCTTGATAGGCCTTTTTGATATCTTCATCATTAAGCATCACTTTTTGAACTGACTTATCAGCTGCTTTTATCTTATCAATGATGGGTTTATTTTTTTTAGCTTTGGAAATAAGAAATTGATATTCTTTTGCCATTGAACGCATTTTTGTTTTTAAAAGAGAGATTTTTTTATTTATAAATTCTATTGTCTCTTGCGTTGGTATATGAGAACTAGAAGAGATAACGAACTCATTGTTTCCGCCTTGAATTTCTTTGAGATTGCACTCAGAAGAAAAATTTATTTTATTATTGGATTTGAGCTTTTTAATGGAAATTTTTTTTGAATATATGGTGCCACCACTTGAAGTTTCTATGGAGCAGTCATTGGCTTGTATGAATCCACAGTCTAGATTTTTGACAGTGATATTTTCTCCATAAAATTTACCTTTGTGGGTAATGATTTTAGCTTCAGTGGCATTGACAATGCTGCTTTGATGAGTTTGCCCTTTGATAGAAATAGTTTGTGCACGAAGTTCTACATTTTCTCCAATGCTCCCGACAACATCAATTGTTGTAGCTTCTATAATCATATTTGCTCCAACTGCATCATTAAGGTCATCATCTGATGTTATGGTGAGTGTAATGCCACTATCTAGACCACCCAAAAATATTGGTGCATTGATGAGTTTCATCGAATCAAATTCATATTTGGTATTGAAAGTAATGAAATTGTTGAGTATTTTTACATAACCTGAAATCAATGATTTAAAAAGCCATTTATCAGCGGTTTCTTCTTTTCTTACATATGTTTTACTGAAGGTTATGGGAGGTATTTGATCTATTTTTTTCGTATCCATTTTGACAAATACTCCCTTTAGATTTCGCCCATTTTTTCCTTCAATTGGTTTGATATATTCAGCGATAACTCCATCTACCCCAACCCCAAAAAAAGCATTTTCAGGAGCTATTTTTGATTTTTCTTTTTCCCATTCTTCTTTAATTGTGAAATGAAATTCTGCAGGCTTATAAGGAATCAAGTCAGGAGCAGTTTTTAAAAGGATTTTTTCAAATAAGCATTCTACTTTAGATTCTTTGAGTTTGGTTTTTAAATTCTCGCGTTGCTGAAATTGTTGGCGAAAGATGATTTTGTTTTGTGCCATCAAAGAATCAATAACGCCAAAAATTTCTTCAAAAAACCTCTCGTCATCTATCATTACAAAGGATTCATCAAAAAGTGCATAAACCTTATCGGCATTAGGCGTGATTTCAATATTTATGCCATAATCCTTTGTCTTAGGTCTTATCCTAATATCATAAGTTTGATGGACAAAAAAATCTTCCTTAATATAGAAATTATCTTTTTCGAATTGGGCAAGTTCATTGCCTGTAATCATATGAGGCTCATCTTTTTCATTAATTTTGATAAAAGTATTGATATTGAGAACATCAAACCAAATTTTCTCAATAGCTATTTTTGAACTTGTGGAAAATTGTTGGAGTTGATCGTTTATATTTTCGCAATTTTTGATCACTTGAGGCACAAAATTCAAAGCATCCATAGACTCTCCATTTTGGTGTTCTTATTTTATTATTGTACAATAATAAAGAAATATTATCGGGTTCAGAAGGAAGAATTTTGCTAAGAAGAGCTTTTTTTACCAATAGTAGTGGCATTATGTGTTCTCGTGTACTTGGATTTTTTAGAGACATTTATACTGCTCAGATTTTAGGGGTGGGTGTTTATAGCGACATTTTTTTCGTAGCTTTTAAATTTCCCAATCTTTTTAGACGAATTTTTGGTGAAGGAGCTTTTGCTCAAAGTTTTTTACCAAGCTTTATTAGCAGTCAAAGAAAAGGTATTTTTAGCGTAAATGTATTTATTATTTTTGCTTTAATATTGGGTTTTTTCTCTGTATTGGTTTGGGCAGGGTCTAGTTGGGTTACCAAACTTTTAGCTTATGGATTTGATGAACAAACTATCGTATTAGCAGAACCTATCGTTGTTATTAATTTTTGGTATTTAGAATTGGTTTTTATCGTAACATTTTTTAGCACGATTTTGCAGTATAAAAATAATTTTTGGGTGAGTGCCTATAATAGCACATTGCTTAATATTTGTATGATTATCGCATTGTATTTAGCAAAAGATTCTGATATGATGGATGTAGTTTATATTCTAAGTTATGGGGTTTTGTGCGGGGGTATAGCTCAGATTCTACTACATTTTTATCCTCTGTATAAACTTGGTTTTTTTAAGCTTTTTTCTGTAGGTATTAAGCAAATATACCTCATAGGATTTTCCAATATCTCTAAATCAAAATCTTTAGCAATTGTTGCAAAAAATGATTTAAAAAACTTTTTTAAGCAATTTTTACCTTCTGTATTAGGGAGTTCCACAGCTCAAATCGCTTCATTTATAGACACAGCACTTGCTTCATTTTTGGTTAGCGGAAGTATTTCTTATTTGTATTATGCTAATCGTATTTTTCAGCTTCCTTTATCTATTTTTGCTATAGCGATCTCAACTGCACTTTTTCCCATGGTTGCAAAAGCTATCAAAAATTCTCAAGAAAAACAAGCTTTAGCTAGTATGAAGAAATCCTTTTGGTTTTTGTTTGTAATGTTGCTAGGATGTACCATCGGTGGGATGATGCTCAAGAATGAAATCATTTGGTTGCTATTTGAAAAAGGAAAATTCCTTAGAAATGACACTTTGATATCTGCAAATGTGTTTGCAATGTATATGATAGGTCTTTTACCTTTTGGACTTGCAAGAGTTTTTTCCTTGTGGCTTTATGCACACAAAAGACAAGGTAGGGCAGCTAGTATTTCAGCGATTTCGCTTTGTTTTGGCGTGATTTGTTCTTTGGTTTTGATGCAGTTTTTTCAAGCACAAGGACTTGCTCTAGCTGGAAGTCTTAGTGGAATAATGCTCTTTGTTTTGAGTGTCAGAGAGTTTGGCATAAAGAGGTTTTGGGATATAATCTCTTATAAAAAAGGTTGGTTTGCTTTGGTTGTTTTGGGTATTATTGAGATTGTTGTTTTAAAGATTTTTTTGCATTTTTTCCATATTAATTGAAGAAGGTTGTGTATGAAGATTTATGATAGTAGACAAAAACAAAAACTGGATTTTATTCCCATCATAGAGGGTAAGGTCAGAATGTATGTTTGCGGTCCTACAGTCTATGATGATGCACATTTAGGACACGCTAGAAGTTCTATAGTGTTTGATTTATTGGCCAGAGTTTTACGAGCAAATAATTATGAAGTTAAGTTTGTTAGAAATTTTACAGATATTGATGATAAAATCATTAGAAAAGCCATTCAGATAGGAAAAAGTGTAGAAGAGATAAGTTCGGAGTATATTCATTCATATCTCGCAGATATGGATGCTTTATTGGTAAAAAGACCTGATGTAGAACCAAAGGCTACAGAGAGTCTTAATGAGATTGTAAAGATGATAAGCGTACTTTTAGATAAGCAAATCGCTTATAGGACATCTAATGGAGATGTTTATCTATCTGTGGATAAAGATAATCTCTATGGCAGTATCAGTCATAGAGGTGGAAAAGATGATGAAAATATTTCTCGTGTGGAAGAAAATGTTGCCAAAGAAGGACAAAGAGATTTTGCCTTATGGAAAGCATATAAAGGCAAGGATGATGTAGGATATGAGACATCCTTAGGATTTGGGCGTCCAGGTTGGCATATCGAGTGTTCAGCAATGATTGAATATACACTTGCATATGAAAATATGTCTCATAAAATAGACATTCACGGAGGAGGGGCAGATTTGGCATTCCCTCATCATGAAAACGAAGCTTCGCAGACTAGATGTGCGAGTGGAATTGAGATTGCAAAGTATTGGATGCATAATGGATTTGTAAATATCAATGGCGAAAAGATGAGTAAAAGTTTAGGGAATAGTTTTTTTATCAAAGATGCTCTGAAGATTTATGATGGAGAGATTTTAAGAAATTATCTATTAGGAGTGCATTATCGGGCAATTTTAAATTTCAACGAGGAAGATCTTGTTGTGAGCAAGAAACGTCTAGACAAGATATATCGACTGAAAAAAAGATCAATAGGAGTAGATGGGGCAGTCGATAAAGAATTTCAAACTCAATTGTTAGAGGCTATGAGCGATGATTTGAATATTTCTAAAGCATTGAGTGTTTTAGAAGAAATGGTGAGTGCTTGTAATGAAGCGATAGATAAAAATCCAAAAGATAAAACTATTAAAAGTAAAGCCATAGGAAATATCGAGTTTATTTCCGAACTTTTAGGTATTGGTGGGGGAGATCCGGTTAGATATTTTCAACTTGGCGTGAGCGAAGAGCAAAAAATACAGATTGCAAAAAAACTTAAAGAACGCGATATGGCAAAAAAAGAAAAAAATTTTTCCTTAGCAGATAGTATTCGAGAAGAATTGGCTAAAGATGGGATTATCCTGATGGATACCCCAACAGGAAGTGTATGGGAAAAAGTAAATTAAGTTCTTATGTGAGAATCTTATTTTTGATAAAACAAGAGTTAAAAATCTCTTTTTAAAAGCGTTTCTATTTTTAAAATGGTAACAAGTCTGTCTTCTCTTTTGCCCACTCCATACATCAAATCATGTTGTTCTGCTAGAGTTTCAGGAACTGGATCAATATCTGATTTTTTGAAACGGATTGCTTCTGTGAGTTTATCGATAACAAAACCAGCGATTTGATCATTGTGTCTTACTACAAGATAACGAGTATCTTTATCCTGCTTGGCCACAGAAATACCAAATTTCAATCTTAGATTGATAAGGGGGAATACATTTCCTCTGAGATTAAAAACCCCTAATACATAGTTTGGAGTTCCTGGTACACGGGTGTGTTCGATAGGTTTTACGATTTCAATCACATTTAAAATAGGCACAGCAAATTCTTCATTGCCTACAATAAAGCCAATCACTTGAAGTACATCTTCAATATCTTCTTGTTTGTTTGAACGTTCATTGCTTTGTTTTTGTTTGTCAAATACTTCTTTGAGTGTTTTAGTATTATTCATCACTTGCTCCATCTGTATTGAGTTTTATGTTTCGTTTAACTACATTTGCCAAATATTCAGGAGTATAAGGCTTGGTAATATATTCAGTCATTCCAGATTCCACACCACGCATTCTATCTGTTTTGCTTGTTCGGGAAGTCACTGCAATCAGAGGGATATTTTTGAATTTATTGTATTTTCTCACTTCTGCTGCAAAGGTATATCCATCCATTCTTGGCATTTCTATATCCACAAGAACGGCATCAGGAATTTTTTCGCCATTTTTTACAATATCAAGTCCTTCAAGCCCATTAGAAGCTTCTAGGACTGTTACTCCTAGAGGTTTGAGACATTTTTTCATAATTGCCCTATCAGTGCTACTATCATCGATAGCAAGGACAACATAATCACTTGGAGAATTTCTAACTCTAGAGGCTTCTGCCTCATCAATGAGTTTATTGATACTGACCTTGACATTTTTTGCCATATCCATCATCGCTGCAACATCTACTATAAGAGTGATTTTTCCATCCCCTCTAACGGTTGCTCCAGCGATACCTGTGGTGCTTTTGAGATAGTAACCAAGCGACTTGATAACTACTTCCTCTTGTCCGATGAGATAATCCACAATCACACCGATTTTTTGATCTGCTAAACCGACAATAACAACATAAACTTCATTCATCGCTTCTAAAACAGAATCGACCTTAAAAATATCTGCTAAGCGAACCAATGAAAGTACTTCATCTCGTAGTCTTAGAACGCTCTTGCCATCTACGGTATAAATCTCATCTTGACTTACGCGCACAGTTTCAAGAACAGATGATAAAGGAATAGCATAATATTCTTCTTGAACTCCCACTAACAATGCCTGTATAATTGCTAGAGTGAGTGGAATCTTCAGTTTTTGAGTAGTACCAATGCCTTTTTCAGATTCTATCTCAATAATGCCGTTGAGTTTTTCGATATTTGTTTTCACAACATCCATCCCAACTCCTCTGCCTGAAACATTTGAGATATTTTTCGCAGTAGAAAAACCGGGCTTAAATATGATGTTGAAGGCTTCCTTTTCGCTCATACTATCGGCTTCACGTTCGGTAATTACACCTTTTTCTATAGCTTTTTGTTTGAGCATATCAGGATCTAAACCCTTCCCATCATCAGATATTTCAATGACGATATGATTTCCCTCATTGTAGGCTTTGAGCTTCACAACTCCTGTTTCTGATTTTCCTGAATTTTGTCTAATTTCTGGAGTTTCTATACCATGATCACAGGAATTTCTGATGATATGAATAAGCGGATCTCCAATTTCTTCAACTATAGATTTATCCAGTTCTGTTTCCTCTCCTGTGATAATAAGATCGATATTTTTTCCTAGTTCTCTAGAGAGATCGCGAACCATTCTTGGGAATTTATTAAATACTTTTCCTACAGGCTGCATTCTTGTTTTCATTACAGCAAGTTGCAAATCGGTAGTAACTGTCGAAATAGAAGAAACAACTTGATTGAGCTCTTCAAGGAATTTTTCTCCATCATATCGCTCTTCTACATCACCATAAATTCTAATCAAACGATTTTTTCCTAGCACAAGCTCTCCGATGAGATTCATCAAAGAGTCCAAGCGACGTACATCTACCCGTACGGTTTGTTCTACACCTGTAGATGGGGTTTTATTTTCATCAGTTTTTGGCTTATTTACTTCTGGTTTAGTCTCTATTTTTTGGGTTTCTTGAGGTTTGCTTTCTTTAGGAGTTTCTTCAGGTTTATTTTTCTTTTTTTCTAAACGTTTTTGTCTATCAGCTTCCTGACGTTTTTCCAAAAGCCTTTGAATTTCAGCTTCAACCTCCTCTGTACTCATATTTGAATAGTCCATATCTGGTTCATCTGCGAGAGGGTTACAAGAGGTTGAAATATTTTGGTTTTGAGTGGTTTGCACTGAAGGTGTATTACTTGGAGTAGAAGGTGAATCTCCTTTTTCATTTGAGATTGCTTGAAGTTGTTTGACGCTATCAGATATATCAATGCCACTATTTTGATCTGTTCCGTTGTCTCTAATTGCTATTAATAATGCCTTCATCAGATCAATAGAAGGGAGGACGACATCCATAACATCGTGAGTCAGTTTGATTTCTCCTTTTCGAGCTTTATTGAGGACATCTTCCATGTTATGAGTTAGATTTGTGAGTGTGTCAAAGTTTAGGAACGAACTAGAGCCTTTTATTGTGTGGGCAACCCTGAAAATCCTGTTGAGGAGTTCTAAGTCTTGAGGATTGTTTTCAAGCTCAACCAAATCTTGATCAAGTTGTTCAATCATCTCAAACGCCTCAATCAAGAAGTCTTCCATTATCTCTTGCATATCATCCATTTAGCACCTCTTCAAATAATAATTTAAGTTTTTTATTCTACAATGATTTTGATTTTATTTAGCCTAAAATTCTTGATATTTCATCATAAAATCTATCTGCATCAAATTTTACCAAATAAGCTTTTGCTCCTAAATCTCTTGCTTTTTGTGCGCTATACTTATCACAGATTGAAGAGTTGAATATTAGGGGAATATCGATAAATCTTTTGTCGCTATAGATTTGTGATAGAAAGTGAAAACCATCCATTTTAGGCATTTCTACATCAGAAATAATAAGCTTTAAATGTTCTTGAAGGTTTTCTTTGAATTCTTCATAGAGTTTTTCTAGTTTTTTTAAGCCATCTTCCCCGTCAATAGCCTCTATAATTTCAAATCCCATATTTAAGAGATTTTTTCTGATCAGCTTACGTGCTGAATTACTATCTTCTAAAAATAACACTAAGCCTTTGAATTTAAGTTTTGGAAGCTCACTCATTTCTTTTTTGTTGTTGTCTTGATGCAGATCTAAATCATCTATAATGCTTTCTAAGTCCAATATAAGCAGGGTTTTTTCATCCTCAATCCTCGTAGTGCCTGTGATTTTCTCTCTTTCTGATGTACTAGAAGAGTTAAAAGGGGCTGGTTCTATATTTTGCCAGTTGACTCTTCGAATACGTTTTGTGCAATCAACAATAAAACCAATTTTTACATTATTAAACTCAGTAATAATGACATTTTTTTCTTCAGAGCTTTTGGAATGTATTTTTTGATTTAAAGCTGAAAGATTTTTTTCGCAGATACCCATCCATTTGGAAAGATCAACAAGAGGAATGATGGTTCCTCTCAAATCAAATACTCCAACAACATAATCGGCACTTGAAGGAAGTTCAAAGACTTCAGGCATTTTTATGATTTCTTGAACTTTTGCTACATTAATTCCATAGATACCTTCATATGGCTTATTATCGCGCATTTCAAAAATTCTAAAATCAATAAGTTCGATCTCATTTGAACTCAATTTCAGCTTTTCTATATTGTTTTCTCTCAAATGTCCATCCCATTGTATTTGCTAGATTGTATAACAAAACCACTTTTCTCGCAATAAAAAGAAGGAAGTGAAAAATAGTTTTGAAAATTTTTTCCTATATGAAAATGTCCTTCAATAATCCCTTCAATTGGCTCAAAACGATGTTTTTTGATAAAATTTAAATATTTATCAATTCGATTATTAGCGAATTTTTCAAAATCCTTATCGTTTAGTTTAAATCTTAGAATAGGTTTTTTATAAATTTTTTTTGAAATAAATTTATAAATAAATCCCAAACTTAATCCATCCAAAATTTTTAAAATACTCAAACAAAAAGGATTTGTCAGTGCTTGAATATAGGCATTATAAGTTGTCGTAAGAAAAATATCTCCGTGTGCAAGTAAAAAATGCTTTTGTTTGTAGCAAAATGAAGCTGGTTGAAGACTTCGAGGATATATTTTTACTTTTGGCAACAAAAAACTATCTATTCCAAAATCATGATTACCTTCAAAGTAAAAAACTTCACATTTTTCAGAAAGCTCATTGATAAGCTGAAGTAAAAAGGCATTTTCTTTTCTGCTTGAAGGAATATGCCCTATCAGGAGATGAAAAATATCTCCCATAAAAAAAACTTGAACAGGCGGAGAGGCTATTAATTTTTCTAGCAATTGAGGTAGGGTATTATCACCTCTGATGTAATGAGAATCGGAGATGAAGAATGCGTCATCTTTTATCTCTGGATATGTAGAAATATTTTTCATAATCTTATAGTATTCCCATAGAAAGGAAATATTTTTTTATTTTATGCATGTATTGACTCGATCTAACTCTGCGATTTTGGCAATAATGTTCCACCGCCCATAAATTGTAAAAATTCGAGTTTATCATTTTCTTTTGGGATTGTGTTGCCCCAGTCTTGTTTTTTGATTACCAATGAGTTGAGTGCAACTGCAACGACTTTAGACTCAATGCCTAGATTGTCTAGTATTTGTTGAATATTTAGATTTTCTGAAAATTCCTTATTTTCACCGTTAATAATGAGCTTCATTTTGTTCCTTTATTTTTATTTAATAGTTAATCATTGCTTTGAGAACTCTCTTTAGAATATCCAAAAAAACGATAGAATCCTCCAGCTTTGTTTTCTTGCTTGACTCTTGAAGTGATTAAATCTCCTTCTTTAGCATCCTTTGTCATCGTTGTACCACTTCCAATCAATACATTTGAAGCGATATTTATAGGTGCAATAAGTTGTGTATCACTTCCAACAAAGACATTTTTACCAATGATTGTTTTGTGTTTTTTCTTACCATCGTAATTGCAAGTAATCACTCCTGCCCCAATATTGCTACCTTCATCAATACTGCAATCACCTAAATAGCTCAAATGACCCGCTTTTACTCCATTAAGAATTGAGGCTTTGAGTTCTACAAAGTTTCCAATATGTGTGTTGGAGATTTGACATCCAGGACGAATATGTGCCATAGGACCTATATCGGAATCTTTGATACAGCTATTTTCTATTACTGTATGGGCTTTGATATGAGAGTTGATGATT
Organism: Helicobacter cappadocius; assembly: GCF_030688855.1. Taxonomy (GTDB): domain Bacteria; phylum Campylobacterota; class Campylobacteria; order Campylobacterales; family Helicobacteraceae; genus Helicobacter_J; species Helicobacter_J cappadocius. The sequence continues at coordinate 71,005 of NZ_JAUYZK010000008.1, forward strand.
TTAGATTTGCCTTTTATACATACTCCATTTTCAATCTCACATTCACCTTCAAAAACCACTTCAGATTCCAAATAAATAGTTTCAGGAAGGTGCATAATCACACCTTGATCCATTGCTTTATTTCTTAGATCCTGCAACATTATAGATTCTGCATAAGCAAGTTGCGATTTGGAATTCACCCCCATAAAATCTTTTTCATTTACAAATACAGGCATGACTTCTTTGTTGTCTTTTGCACAAAGACCAATAATATCAGTTAGGTAATATTCTTTTTGATTATTGTGATTATTTAGTTTGGGAAGATAGGTTTCTAGGATATGTCTTTCAAAAACATATACCCCAGCATTTACGATACAAATAGACTTTGTGGCTTCTTGAGCATCTTTTTCTTCGACTATAGATGTAACCTTTTTGTCTTCGATAATCACCCGTCCATATCCAGTAGGATTTTCAAGGGTAAGCACACTCATGCTGACAGCAGAAGCAGGAGAGATAAGCTTTAAAAGTTCCTTTTCTTTCACTAGTGGCATATCTCCATTTAGAACTAATACTTTATCGTATTTTGTGGATATGGGGTTTTGATCTGCGCCATTCATGAGTGCCCCTCCTGTTCCTGGATATGAAAGGTGATTTTGGATATGAAAGGTGATTTTGGAGTCCCCAAAAGATTTTTGGATAGCTTCTTTTATTTTTTCGTGCTGATGGAATAGGACAATATGAATATCATCACTTATTTTGAGCGCTTCATCAATGGAATAAAAAAGCATTTCTTTTCCACAAATTTTATGGAGGACTTTTGGTAGAGATGATTTCATTCTCGTTCCAGCACCTGCTGCAAGGATTGCCACAGAAATAGACATTTATTTTCCTTAAAAATTTAATAGACTAGATAAATTTATAAGATTTTAACACAATTGTGTTTATACTAAGGAGATTATTTTAGTGAAAATGGAGGAGTTCTTGAGATTTTTTTTAGCAATCATAGCAGTGACCTTTATAGGAGTTAGCGTAGCTTATGGAGCCAATACTACTATTCCTACGGTCAATCTCTCTCTTTCTGCCCCATCTTCACCTAAACAACTTGTGAGCACTCTAAATATTGTAGTAATCCTGACTTTTTTAGTCTTAGCACCTTCTTTGGTGCTTGTGATGACAAGTTTTACACGTCTTATCATTGTTTTTTCTTTTTTGCGTACAGCCTTAGGGACGCAACAATCTCCTCCTACGCAAATTTTAGTTTCTTTGGCATTGGTGCTGACCTTTTTTATTATGGAACCAGTGGCAAAAGAGGGCTATAACAGTGGGATAAAACCTTATATGGATAATAAGATTTCTTATGAAGTTGCATTTGATAGAGCGGTTGAACCATTCAAGCAATTTATGCTCAAAAATACTCGCGAAAAAGACTTGGCATTATTTTTTAGGATTCGTAACTTGCCTAATCCGCAAACTGTTCAAGATGTGCCACTGACTGTTTTGGTCCCTGCGTTTATGATAAGTGAATTAAAAACAGCATTTCAAATAGGTTTTTTGCTTTATTTACCATTTTTGGTCATTGATATGGTTGTGAGTTCTATTTTGATGGCAATGGGTATGATGATGTTGCCTCCAGTGATGATATCACTTCCTTTTAAAATACTTATTTTTGTGTTAGTGGATGGATTTAATTTATTAATTGGAAATTTAGTAGCAAGTTTCAAGTAAAAGATAAGCTAGAGAAAGTTTTATTGTGGTGGACCCTGCAGGATTCGAACCTGCGACCGATCGGTTATGAGCCGAGCGCTCTGACCAACTGAGCTAAGGGTCCCTTATTTGTTGATATTTTTAAAAATACCTCTAAGGGGGTTGGAATTATACTCAAAATTAAATCTAAACGCAAGAAGGTTTTCTAGGATTGCAAAAAGCACCATAAAAGTAATAAAACTACTTCCACCATAGCTAAACATTGGTAGAGGGATACCTACAACAGGAGCTAGACCTATTGTCATTCCAATATTTACACTCATATACACGAAGATCAAAATACAAACTGCACTCGCCACAACCCGCAATTGATAATCTCTAGAATCTATAAAACAAAATGATAGAATATGCAAAATAAGTCCCACATAAAGCCCTAAAAGTAGAATTGCTCCAACAAAACCAAATCTTTCGACATAATAAGCAAAAATAAAATCACTTGTTGAGATGGGCAAGAATTTTAATTGGGTTTGTGTGGAGTTTTCTTTTGATTTTCCAAAAAGACCCCCCGAACCAATCGTTATCACTGATTGCCTAACATGGTAACTAGGTTTTTCAGAAATAAAATCGTGTATTCTTTTTCGTTGATAATCATGCATAGAACCGTATATAAGAGGAGAAGCGATCAAAATGCCCAATAAAATGCTTAGCCAAACTTTATAATTCACTCCTATGAGGAACAAAATCCCAAAACCCATCAATAAAACAACCATTGCAGTCCCTAAATCAGGCTGTTTAAGGATTAGGACAAATGGCAGAAGAATATAAAAACTGATTTTAAAAAACTCCTTGAAAAAATAGCCATTCTTAGGAGGTGGGTTGTGATAGACAAAGTTTGATATCATAAGAATGATGGCTACTTTCACAGGTTCGCTAGGTTGTAAAGAAATGCCTAATCCAGGTATGGTAATCCATCTTTGTGCCCCAAGTTTTGTAGTGCCATAAATATCAACAATAAGAAGCAAGAGAATACAAATCCAATAAAAAATACTGATACTTTTACCCAGCTTTCTAAATGGGATAAAAAAGATAATCCAAAAAAGTAAAAAGCCCACTCCAATATAAATGCTTTGTTTGATATTCATTGCTTCATTAGCTTCATTTATAAGAAAAAAAGACATAGCGATAATAGGGGTTACAATAACAGGTAGTAAAAAATCAAAATGTGTTAAAATTCGCCTATCAATCATAAGAAATTCACTTTTTGGGGTAATGTTTTGGTGATTTTAACAAAATTAGAGTGGATATAGCAAATGAAAGCATTATTTGAAGTTGAATATCCGATTAAAAGAGTGGACACTTTTTTGTCTCAAAGGCTAGATATTCCAAAAAACCAAATCACTCATTTGATAAAAAATTCATTGGTATTTATTAATGATAAGCCTTGTAAAAAAGGCGGAGAAAACTTAGTTTTAGGAGATAAAGTAGCGATTTTTGACCCGATTTTGGACTTATCAGAACAAAAACGCTCATATATAGACATTGATATTTCGATTATTTACGAAGATTCTGAAGTGCTAGTTTTGAATAAGCCTCCTTTTGTGGTCGTGCATAATGCTCCTAGCGTAAAAGAGCCAACATTGGTGGATTGGCTCAAATCTAAAGGTTTTTCTCTATCTACATTAAGTGGAGAGCAACGATTTGGGATTGTGCATCGATTAGATAAAGAAACAAGTGGAGCAATAGTAATTGCTAAAACAAATAATGCCCATACCAAGCTTTCTGATCAGTTACAGAGCAGGGAAATGGGAAGATATTATCTTGCTATCATCGATGGAAGATTAGGTGAGAGAAAAACGATTGAATGTCAAATAGGAAGAAATCCAAACAATCGTCTTAAAATGATAAGTTTAGATAGAATCAGACAAAAAAATATTCCCTCACGTCACTCTAAAAGTGATTTTGTTCCCTTATTAGGTGGTAAAAATGGAGATATGGAGCTTATTGGAGCAAAGCTTTATACAGGTAGAACCCATCAGATAAGGGTACATTTAGAGAGTATTTCTAGGCATATTATTGGAGATAAACTTTATGGCTATAGAGGCAATGATAATATAAGAGTAATGCTTCATGCTTATTTAATGTATTTTATTCATCCTAGCACAGGTAAAAAAATGTTTTTTAAAGCTCCTGTTTTTGATGATATGTTAGAATTTTTGAATCAGAATTTTGATAAGGCAGGTTTGGATGAAGTTATCGCAGAAGATTTCATTTTACATCGTTTTAACACTTGTAGTCCTCATTAGTGGGTGTGCTTCTATGTCTAATAATGCACTCTCGCTTTTTGGTAGAAATGACAAAATAGATCAGGGGTTGCCAATAGTGAAGAATGTAAGGACTATTAATGATGTTAAGAGTATTGGATTTGAATGGGATAAAATTGATGATATATCTTTGATAAGCGGTTTTGTTCTTTATCAAGTTGTAAAAGATGGAGGTATGAAGAGGATTGCAGTTATCAAAAATCCATTAGCAACACACTATTATGATGATGGCTTGATACCTCAAACTAAATATGCTTTTCAGATTTCTACTTTAGGCAAAAATGGATCTGTATCTCCTAGATCACCTTTGATAAATGTGAAGACATCTTTTATTGATCCTGTTGAAAGTGTGTTTGCTAGTGAGGATTATCCAAGAGAGATTAAGATTATTTGGAGTCCTCATCCTAACCCAAGCATTTCAAAATATATCATTCAAAGACAGAATGAAAAAGGCATTTTTTTAAATATCGGTGTTGTTAAAAATCGTCTTTATGTAGAATATTTTGATAAGGGCTTAGAAGATGGAAGGGAATATAAATATAGGGTGGTAGCAGAAAGTTTTGAAGGTGCGAAGTCTATTCCTAGTGCCATAGCAGTGGGAAAAACAAAAGCTAAGCCAATGCCTATCACAGGACTTAAAGCAAGTGAAAATCTCCCAAGAGAAATCAAGCTAGTTTGGACTAAATCTCCTCAAAAAGATGTGAATAAATATCAGGTTTATGCTTCAAATTCACCCAAAGACAATTTTAAGTTGATCGCAGAAACAAAAAATACATTTTATATTGATAAGATTGATGCAGATGGGGTGGAAAAATTTTATAAAATTGTTCCTGTTGATGATGTGGGAATACAAGGAGATCTTCCATTGGGGGGAGTGAAAGGTTCTACCTTGAGTCCTCCTCCAGTTCCTGTGATCACAAAAGGAACAATCGAAAATTTTAGAGCAGTTATACAGTGGCAAAGAATAAATGATTCAAGAGTAAAAGAATATGCAGTTTATCGATACGAGGGTGGATTCTCTTCCAAACCTTTACGGTTTTCTGGGATTTTGAAAAATGAGTTTGTTGATAAAGAAATGAAAAATGGGAAAAAATACCGCTATGAGGTTGTGAGTGTGGATAAAAATGGAATAGAATCTAAACCTAGCAAAGAAGTTGAACTTCTTATAAATAGATAAGCTATGCCCCATTTTTTAGCTCAATATGAAGAACTTGGAAAATTGCCATTTACTGATGAAGTGTATAAGGTGCTTTATGAAGCTGTGAGTATCAGAAATCCTAACGAAAGTTTGATATGTATGGATTATGAAGAGGACGAATTTTTTATCAGAAAAATAAAAAAACCTCAAGCTATTTTATTTAAAGCTGAAAAAATTAGCAAACCTAGTCCTATAGGAATTCTCAAAGGGGCTCTTCGAGTTTTGGCAAAAAAATCTACTCTAATCTCTCATAATCTGAACAATGATTCTATTAAACAAACTCTAAAAAGCAATTTTTTTCTCAAACCTCAAGAGGTATTTAGGCTTGATTTTTCCAAACTCTGTATTGAAATTGGCTTTGGTTCAGGTAGGCATCTGCTCAAATTGGCACAAGAAAATCCTCATCAAACTTATATTGGAATGGAGATTCACACACCATCTATCCAGCAGGTTTTAAGACAGATTGATTTGTTGGGGCTTAAAAATCTTTATATTGTGTGTATGGATGCTAGAGTATTGTTGGAGATATTGCCTTCTAATAGTTGTGAGATTATCTATGTTCATTTTCCTGTTCCTTGGAATAAAAAACCTCATCGCAGAGTGATAAGTCATAAGTTTTTAGCACAAGTAGATCGAGTGCTAAAAAAAGATGGATTTCTTGAACTCAGAACCGATGATGAACAATATTTTAGAGATAGTTTGGAAATTGCTATGAAAGCGAATAATACCAGAGCAGAGATTGGAAAAAATCTCTCTAGTGAGGTCATCAGTAAATATGAAGCAAGATGGCAGAGAGCACAAAAAGATATTTTTGATCTGAGAATTTTTTCCTTAAAACAAAGTGAAGATAAAAAAATAGAGTATGATTTTAGTTTTAGTTCTTTTAGTTTCAATGCTTTGGAAAAAATCCATCAAGTCGGTAAAATAATCAAGACAGATTTTTTCCTTCATATTTGCGAAGTTTTTAGAACAGATGATGGAAAATTTATCTTGATTTTGAGCTTTGGGGATTTTAGTTGGCCTGTAAATAAGATAGTCATTTTTGAGAAAAAAAGGGCGTATTATTTTGGAGGTCATCCATTAAGTACTGAGGCAAACATAAACTCACATCTTGAATTACTAAATTTATTAATGGAGAAATGATGAGCGGTATTATTCGAGCAAAGAATTTGTATTTGGGTTACAAAAGAGGAGAGCCTATCATTAAAAATGCAAATTTTGAGATTAAGCATAAGGATTTTGTATTTATTTCAGGAGCCAGTGGAAGCGGAAAGAGTACGCTTTTGAAGTCTTTATACGGAAATTTACCTGTATTTGAAGGTAGCTTGGAAGTTTGCTCTATTAGTATCGAAAAAGCTAGAAAATCCCTTATAAATGAATTAAGACGTAATATAGGCATCGTTTTTCAAGATTACAAGCTGATTGAAGAATGGAGCGTGGAAAAAAATATTCGCTTACCTATGATGATTAATGGCTATAAAAAAGAAGTTTGTGATTCTCAAGTAGAGAAACTTCTCTCCCATGTGGATTTGTTATACAAAGCCAATCGTCAGCCACTTGAACTCAGCGGAGGAGAACAGCAACGCGTTGCTATGGCTAGGGCTATCGCACACCGTCCATTGTTGATTTTAGCAGATGAACCCACAGGAAATCTTGATGATTATTCAAGTGATATGATTTGGAGTTTGCTAAAAAGTGCAAACGAGCAACTTGATGTTACTGTTGTAGTCGTAACCCATAGAATTCCAGATCATCTGAATATTTTTTACAGAAAACTCAATATTGCAAATGGAGAAGTATATGAATATGCTTAAGCGACATCTTTCTTTAATTGTGCCTTTGTTGGCATTGCTTTTCAGTCTCCAAAGCATTGTTTTGGTTAATCGTGCTATTTCCATCAAAGAGGATAAGCTTTCACAAAGTTATTCAATCCTTTTGGCTACAACTCAGAAAATCGGTTTTGATTTCATAGCTAAAAATATCAAAGAGGCAAAATCCTTATCGCTTATCAATCCTGATTTTTTGCTTGATAGACTTAAGCAAAATATGAGCGATACTAATCTTTTGAGTATTAAAAAAGATCTTCCATTTTTTTATTCTCTTAAACTTTCTACCTTTCCTGATCAAAATCGTCTTGAGGAAATTAATCGCACTCTCTTAAAGATACCAGGTATCACAAAGGTAGAATCCTTTAGTAAAACACACAATCAAGTCTATAGGCTTTTGTTTTTAATTAAAATGAATGTTTGGGTTTTTGGTGCATTGCTCACATTTCTTTCCATATTGCTTATGATTAGACAGATTCAAATTTGGCGTTTTGAGCATAGCGAGAGAATGGAAATCATGAGTTTTTTGGGAGCTCCTTTTTGGATTCGCAACGGAATACTTTTTCAACTCGCGATTATTGATTCTATAATCACAAGTATTTTTATTACATTAGGGGCGATTTATCTTTCCTATCAAAATACTTTCAAAGAAATAGCCAATGCCCTTGAAATTCAAGGGGATATTTTTAATTTTGGCGGGGATTTTTTGATGTTATTACTTGTTGCCATAGGGGTTTCATTTTTCTCAGTATTGGTCGTGATTTTATCCCAAAGGAGGGTTTAGTGAACCTCCGCATAGTTTTTTTGACCTTGTTTGTGAGTATTTTTTTATTTGGTGCGGGAATAGATGATATTGATAAAAATATTGATGCGAATAAATCCAAACTACAGAAGAAAGATAAAGAAAAAATTCAAATCAGTAATATTTTAAATACGCTTGGAAATACCATTAATCAGAAACACAATCAAATCAAACAACTCAATACTCAAATCCAAAATGTTCAAAAGAATATCAATAAAAATCAATCTGAAAATTCCACCCAAGAGAAAGCTTTGAATTCTTATAAAAAATCTCTTCAGGAGTTTGAAAAGAAAAAAAAATCTATTGAAGATAGTATTTCTAATATTCTTATAAAAGACATGGCTTTTATTATGGTTTTAAATCATCAAAGCCCTATTTCTCCAGATGACATCATACTTCAAGAAATATTTAAGAGTTTAAATAAGGATTCTAAACAAAAGATTGAAGAGCTTACAAAACAACAAGAATCAATTAATTTGCAAATATCTCAAATTACAAGCAATATGAATAAAATCAGTGTTTTTATCAACAATCAAAAAGATAAAAAACAAAAACTCCAGTCAATGATTTTGGAACAAAAAAAATTGATGGCAAATTTAAAATCCGAACTTGATAGTTATGATAAAAAACTTAGAGATATTGATAATGAAAGAAAAAGTCTTGATAACATACTCTCTAATCTTAATATTCTCAAACAAACCAAAGAGAAAGAATTGTTAGCAAAAAAAGCAAAAGAAGAAGCTCAAAAACAACAAGCCAAAGCAAAATCAAATCCTGTCGATTCTAATCAACTCATAGCTCCAATTGATGTAAAACAAGTTGCAAATTCTTACCAGAGCATCTCTACAACTAAATACAAAGGACCAAAGACTATTTCTCCTATTTCTAGCTATAAGGTAGAACAGAAATTTGGTCCTTATTTTGATCCTGTGTATAAGCTAAAGGTTTTTAATGAGTCTGTAACTTTGTTATCAAATGTAAAAAATGCACTAGTGCGTAATATTTTTGATGGAAAGGTTGTCTATGCTAAAGAAGTCCCTATTTTAAAAAAGGTTGTTATTATTGAACATGCAAATCAAATGCATACAATTTATTCACAATTAGATAAAATAGCACCCACAATCAAACCAGGATTGAGGATAAAAAAAGGATATGTTATTGGAAGGGTTGATTCTAGACTAGGCTTTGAAGTCACCCAAAAAGACAAACATATTGATCCAATGGAGATAATTTTACCGAGCAAATAAAAAAGTGTAAAAGAATTTTTTTTATTGCCGATATTAAAAGTATAACCTATTTTATGATTTAGGAGGAAATGATGATAGACAATATACAAGGAAGTTCGGCTTCATCATTGCAAAATAAACTTGTCACTCTTGTTAGTAATGCAGGTAGACCATTTGAAAATCGCAGAACACAATCTAATGCGACCCTTCAAGATGCAGATCTACAAGCTTATCGAGATGATAAACATCAAGACGAACTTAAAAAGGAATTGATGTCATTGAGCAGTGAATTAAATAAAGAAATGAAGAGAATCAATACAGATATAAACTTTAACTATAATGATGACATAAGAGGTTTGGTTGTTACTGTAACAGAGGGCAGAGGCGATAGAGTAATACGTGAAATCCCTTCAAAAGAGGCGATCGAATTAATGAAAAAAATGCACGATATTGTCGGATTGATTTTTGATAAAAAAGGCTAGTGTATATTAATCCAAGGAGTAAGTTTTGGCAATGGGCAAACTTAGCTCTCTAGGAATAGGGAGCAATGTTTTAAATTATGATGTGATCGATAAGCTAAAAAAAGCTGATGAAAAAACAATGATTGCTCCAATTGATAAAAAAATGGAGACTAATGTTGAAAAGCAAAAAGAGCTTGTTGAAATAAAGTCGCTTATTAGTAATCTTAAAACACCTGCAAAAAATCTTTCAGATTCTGCTCCATATATGGCTAGAACGAGCAATGTTACAGGCGATGCTATAAAAGCAAGTGTGAGTGCAGGTGTGCCTATCCAAGATATTAAAATTGATGTAGAAAGCCTGGCACAAGGCGATATTAATGAGGTGGGTACGAAATTTTCTTCCAGAGATGATGCTTTTAGTGATCGTGATGTGAAGTTGAAATTTTTCACCAATGGAAAAAATTACACCATTGATATAAAAGCAGGTATGAGTGTGGGCGATGTGGCACAAGCAATCACAGATACCACCAAAGGTGAAGTCAATGGTATCATAATGAAAACAGGTGGGGCCAAGCCTTATCAGTTGATGATAAACTCCAAAAATACAGGAGAAGCTAACAAAATATATTTTGGTTCTATTCTCTCTTCAGAACCAATCTCTGATAAACCTATTGATCTAGCTGAAGGGGATTTTGTTCTTACACTTAAAGATAAAAATGGCAATGATCAAACCATCAATGTGATTTCTGACCTTAAAGATAGCATGACTTCCCAAGACAAGGCACAAGCCCTAAAACAATCTATAAAAGATGCCATCAGTAAAAATTCTGACACAAAGGATTTGTTAGATTCCGATATTAATGTAGGGCTTTCAGATGATGGAAAATCTCTAGTGCTAAATGATAGAAGAGGATATGAAATTAAGTTATCGGGCAAGAAGCTCTCTGAATTGGGATTCAATCAAACTAATTCTAATGAAGATGATTTGCTTGTATCAAATATTACTGTTAAACCTGGTCATTTAGAGGGAATTATGAGTATTGGCAGTGTTCCTCTTAATCTTGCTAAATTAACCAAAAAGGGCAATACAAGCGAACAGAATGCTAAGATAATCGCTGAAGCCATAGAAAATATAGCTGGAATGCATGCCAAAACCGATGGGAATGGCAAACTTATTTTAAATTCTGAAATTGGAGAGATTAACATCAGTGCCAAAGATGATAAAGGTGTTCAAGCTATCAAAGATTTAGGTTTAAAGCAAGGTATTATTCAGGGTTACTCCAAATTAGAACAAGATCTTTTTAAATTCAAAAATCTTCAAAGTGCTTCAGATGCAAAGTTTTCTTATAATGGAGTGAGTGTAACAAGGCCAACTAATGATATAAATGATGTTATCAGTGGTGTTTCCTTGACACTTCAAGGCACTACAGAGCCGGGCAAACCTGCTATTATTTCTATTGGTAGAGATAATCAAGCCATCATCGATAATGTTAAAGAATTTGTCAAAGCTTATAATGAACTCATTCCTAAATTAGATGAGGTTACTCGTTATGATGCAGAAACAAAAATAGCAGGTATTTTTAATGGAGTGAGTGATATTCGCACTATTCGTTCTAGTATCAATAATGTATTTTCTCAAACAATGGGTTCTGGGGCAGATATGCAGAGTTTGATGAAATATGGCCTTAGTCTTGATGATAAGAGTAAAATGAGTTTAGATGAAGCACAGCTTTCAAGTGCTATTAATTCTGATCCTCAAAAAGTCCAGGATTTCTTTTATGGTACAGATAAAAAAAGCTATGAAGGCAAAGAAATTCATGAAGATGGAGTTTTTGTAAATTTAAATAAAGTTTTAGCTGGTTTGGTCGATGGTAGTACTGCGAAACTTAAGGTATATGAGGAATCATTGGACAGAGATGCTAAAAATTTGCAAAAGGATAAGACTAATGCTATGGATATTTTAAAAACTAGGTATGACATCATGTCAGAGAGATTTGCTGCTTATGATAGTCAAATTGCAAAAGCCAATAATGCTTTCAACTCCGTTCAAATGATGATAGATCAATCTGTTGCAAAGAAAAAATAAGGAATATCTAATGAGAAGTGCGAACGCATATAGTCTTTATCAACAAAATTCGGTTTCAGTTGAATCTCCTGCAAAGCTTATCGAAATGCTTTATGAAGGTATTTTGAAGTTTGCTTCAGCTGCTAAAAGGCATATAGAATCTCAAGATATTGAGAAAAAAATCTACTACATCAATCGCGTTACAGATATTTTCACCGAACTTTTAAATATTCTTGATTACGAAAAAGGTGGGGAAGTTGCGACTTATCTAACAGGTTTATACACTCATCAAATAAAACTACTTACTCAAGCTAATGTTGAAAATAACTGTGAAAAAATAGATACTGTTATCAATGTGGCCAAAGGTTTGCTTGAGGCATGGAAAGAGATTCATCAGAATGAATTGGTTAGATAGTCTTAAAATCGCTCTTTTAGAACAAAATACTCAAAGAGCCTATGAACTTGTTGTGAATATCCCTAAAGACTCTTTTAAGGATATGGAAGAGCTTTTAGTTGCACAAGAGTTGATCTCTCAAACTATCGAGATGCTAGAAGGAGATCAAGAAAATCTCAAAAAACAAATGCTTCAAGTTAAAATGGCAAAGAAATTTTTAGAATAGTTATTATTTTTCAAAGAGCAATGATCCAATCCTGAGCATATTTGCCCCATAACCAATGGCTATTTCAAAATCTCCACTCATACCCATTGATAGTGTTTTTGCCCCTTCAGATTGCAGAGAATCAAATATATCTTTAGTGATTTTAAAAGAAGATTCTATTTTTTGAAGTTCTTTTGAATTTGCCCCAATGCTCATGATGCCTTCTAGTTTGATATTTGGACAGGTTTGTAAAATTTCTAAATAAATCTCTCTTGCTTCTTGGGGCAAGACACCACTTTTTGTTTCCTCATAAGAGCTATTAACTTGCAGTAATGCTTTTATTGAAGTTTGTATTTTTTCACATCTTTTTTGGATAGCCTTAGCAAGTTTTATGCTATCCAAAGAGTGCAATAAAGAGGGCTTTAGTACAAGGAGTGCATTGATTTTATTCTCTTGTAATGTTCCTATCATATGCCATTGTATGGGAAGATCTATTAGGGCGTCAGATTTGGTTTTCAAATCTTGAATTTTATTTTCTCCAAAAGCCCTTTGACCGCACCCATACATGGCTTGAATATCGCTTATTTCAGAGTATTTAGATACGGCGATAAGTTTGATAATCTGATGTCTTGAATACGAGATACGAGCTTTTTCAATCCTAGAGATTATTTTGTCAAGATTATTTCTTAAAATATTCACTCTAGTTTCTCCTTATGTTTTAGGTGATGTATAGATATGAAATCTCTTCATGAATCCTTCAGTGAGACCTTCTATTAGACCTTTTTGGCGAAGTTTCTGTATGACTTCAACGGAGCAGTCAGTTTCTAATGGCCATTCTCTATTGTATCCATCAATGTTATTTTTGTCAGTAGCATCTATAAAAATTGTATTATTGAAAATAGTAATATCTCTTTTGGCATCAATATTGTTACTAATTCTCCAGATAAGCATATAGGCATTTTCGAGATCATTTTTACTTTCATCTACAAAAATTACAATCGCGAGTGATTTTTGTAGATCGTTGAGATTTTTGCTGAGTTTGATAATGCTTGTATTTCCCTTTTGAACCCCGATAATACAGATAGGATTTTTGGTTTGTGTGAAGTATTGCTTTAGGATTTTTGCTTCAGGTAGTAATGGTTTAATAAGTGTTAGCAACTCCTCATCGCTATAGAGAACAAAATCTCTTTCCAAGCTTTGTTGTGTCGCATCTATACCAAGTTTTCCACCCAATCCATATTCAGGAGAAGAATGATCGAGTGCATCGCAAATCCCATCGCTAATAAGAATATTTTGTGTAGAAAAATGATTGAGAATGTATTCTGTGGTAGCTTTAGCGTTGGTAAAACTAGGTGCATTTATATCAACAAAAATAGCGTGTTTGACAAAACTCATTTGTCCTGTTCCCCAAAAACTATGCATAATTTGTTTGGCATGTCCGGGATATTGAGGATCTATTTTTGCCAAGATTAAATTATGAAATACACCATTTTCTGGCATATAGTAATCAATCAAGCCATGAGAAGTGGTTTGAATCAATGGCAAAAAAACTCTTTCGGTTAAATATCCCATATATTTATCTTCTAATGGGGGCTTACCTACAACCGTGGCTAGATATACTGGAGATTTTTTATGAGTGATAGCACTCACTTCTAGCATTGGATAAGCTTCAACAGGAGTATAAAATCCAGTATGATCTCCAAAAGGACCCTCCAACCTATACAAACTTGTATCCACCCAACCTTCTATCACAATATCAGAGTCATAAGGTATATAGATCGGATTTGTTATAGATTTGATGACTTTGGGGTTTTTAGATTTGATAAAACCATAAAGCATGAGTTCAAATATTCCATAAGGCAAAGGAGCTTGACCGCACCAAGTATAGAGAGGATCGCCACCTATAGCTATACTTACGGGCATTTTCACACCAGCTTTTTTGTATTCATGGAAGAAATGATGAGAGTCTTTATGTATCTGCCAATGCAATCCTAAGTGATTTTTATCATAAATTTGTAAGCGATACATCCCTAGATTTTTTTTCTTTCCATCTAGACTTTGGGTATATACTTGTCCCATAGTGATGAAAGGTCCCCCATCTTTTTCCCAAGTGGTCAAAATTGGCAAATCAAAAAGATCAACTTTGTTACCTTTATACACAATTTCTTGAGCAGGGGCAGGAGATTTTATTTGTTTGATGAGAGTATAACGTAATGAGAAAAAATCTTTTATTTGTGAAAATATCGCCTTATAGCCCTTAGGTGGAGTGAAATGCAGGAATTTTTCTAAATGCGTGGGTATGTTTTGTATGGGCTGACCCACTATGATTTCCAAACGCTTGTAAGATCCAAAAACATTCATCAATACTGGAATATCAAATTTTTTATTATTTTTTTTATCAATAGGAGCTGTGAATAACAATGCCTTTCCGCCATTGGGCTTTTTAACTTCCAAATATGCTAAATGGGGGATTTCTAAGTAAATATCTAACGGAGTGTCTATGACTTTTAACTCATCATGTTCTCGGAGTATTTTGATGAAATCTTGCATCAATTCCCTTTATATGTATGGTTTTGTATAAGGGAATTGTAGCAAAACTATAAGGATTTAGAATTGAAAACCGATACTAGCACCAATTCTATTCATATTTACACGATCTCCATTGATATTTTTAGGTCTTTGATAAGTCCCATCTATACCCAAAGTAACTCGAATGATTGGTATTTTGAATTTAATACCATAGTTGAAAGAAGCCGTATCATCATAAGCACCAAAAAAAGTTGAATAACTAGCACCTACATAGGGAGTAAGAGGAATAATAGGTATTTCAAATCCAACAAGTCCGCCGATTTGCATATTTTTATACGCAGTGCTGAGATTATTTTCTTTTGTGATGACATCGTATTTGAAAGCAGGGGCTATAACGATTCTAGATACTCCTAGCCATACTCTAGCATAGCCACCATAAGAGAATGTTCCTTTTCCACTATCTTGAAGGGCTAGATTTGCACCAAATTCAGGAGAAATTTGATAGTTTCCGATCCCTATACCAAACAAGCTAGTAAAGCCAAAAAACGATGCTAAGATTATTTTTTTCATTATCTTGTCCTTTTTGTCTGAAATTTAAAATCTAGAAGTATATCGGAATTTTTGAAAAATCTTTTTCTTTGGTTTGAAGTTTGGAATTGATTTTATATCTTTTCACAAAGCTTTTATAAGATACAATGATATATAGCTTTAAATAAAGGATAAAATAGATGGATTTTACTGATCCTAAGATGTTTTTCAATCGAGAGCTTTCTTGGTTACGATTCAATACAAGGGTTTTAAATGAGGCTTATAATCCAAATCTACCCTTATTGGATAGACTGAAGTTTTTAGCGATTTATGGAACAAATCTTGATGAATTTTATATGATTCGTGTTGCAGGATTGAAACGTTTATATGCTAGTGGTATTGCAGAGATTGGGGCTGACAAATTAACACCTTCTGAGCAGCTTCAATATATTAGGGATTATCTCCATCAAGAACAAAGTGCCTTAGAAAAGTTGTTTTTAGAAATCAAAAAAGAACTCTGCAAGGCTGGACTTGATATTAAAAACTTTAGCGAATTACATGAGAGTCAAAAATCTTCTATAAAAGGTTATTTTCATAGTTATCTCTATCCTGTAATAGTACCTATAGTTGTGGATTCTACGCATCCTTTTCCACATTTAAATAATCTTAGTTTTGGGATTGCCATCAAACTCAAAAGCGAAGAAAATGGCGACATAAAATATGGAATGATTCGTATTCCTAGGGTACTTACTCGCTTTATAGAAATTGAAAAAGGTCTATTTGTGCCTGTTGAAACTATTGTTGGAGAGTTTGCTGGAGATTTATTTGAAGGTTATGAACTCATAAGTTATGTTCCTTTTAGAGTGACTAGAAATGCTGATATTGAAATACAAGAAGATGAAGCTGATGATTTTATTGAATTGATGAATGAGGGTATAAAAGCAAGAAAAAAAGGGGAAATTGTTAGGCTTGAAGTTGGAATAGGGGATGAAAATCTTATTGATTTTGTAAAAAAACAAATCATTGTCTTTAAAGATGATGTTTATGAAAATAATATCCCATTAAATTTGAGTGCCTTTTGGGAATTAGTAGGTTCTAAGGATTTTGCTCATTTAAGTACGCCACCATTTAATCCGAAGATTTTACCGCCTTTAGACTCTAGTGCCAATATTTTTGATACGCTTGATAAACAGGATGTGATTTTATTTCAACCTTTTGAAAGTTTTGATTCTGTGGTGCATTTTATTCAAAGTGCTGCAAAAGACCCTGATGTGCTTTCTATTCGTATGACACTTTATCGAGTGGGAAAAAATTCCCCGATTATCAAAGCCCTAACAGAAGCAGCAGAAAATAAACAAGTTACCGTTCTTGTAGAGCTTAAAGCTCGTTTTGATGAGGAAAATAATCTACACTGGGCTAGAGCACTTGAATCTGCTGGAGCTCATGTGATATATGGTGTTCCGGGTTTGAAAGTTCATGCAAAGGTGGCTTTGGTTATCAAAAAAATAGGAGATAAACTCAAAGAATATGTGCATTTAAGCACAGGAAATTACAACAGTGCCTCTGCTAAAATCTATACAGATGTGAGCTTTTTTACTTCAAATAAACAAATCGCCAATGATACTATCAAACTATTTCATTCTCTCTCTACTGGCACTTCGCATAAAACCCAACTAGATGTTTTGTGTGTTGCCCCTATGCAGATAAAGCCTAAAATTCTCTCTATGATTGAAGATGAAATCAAAAAAGCTCAAGAAGGCAGGATTATTTTAAAAGCAAATGCACTCGTTGATTCAGATGTGATAAAAAGTCTTTATAAGGCCTCTAATGCAGGAGTAAAAATCGATCTGATTATTCGCGGAGTATGTTGTTTGGTTCCGGGAGTGAAGGGTTTTAGCGAGAATATTAGAGTTTTTTCCATCATAGGAAAATATCTTGAACACGCTAGAATTTATTATTTCAAACATTCTGCCTCTCAAGTGTATTTTTCAAGTGCAGATTTGATGCCTAGAAATCTTGAAAGACGCGTGGAGCTTTTGATTCCAGCTACTTCTGAAGCTATTATCAAGCGACTAGATGAAATTCTTAATATTCAGTTAAAAGACAATGTCCAAATGCACGAACTCAAATCAGATGGCTTGTATTATAAAATCCCTACTACCCAAAAATCCATTAGTTCGCAAGTCATCTATGAAGAATATGTTAATGAGATATACAATATAACCAAAACTGAGCAAGAAAGCTCCAAAACTAAAAAGCTTTTAGATAAGATGATGAAGGATTCCTGATGTCAAAAAATATAATAAATTTCAAAAATTTCATTCCAAAAATAGATCCGAGTGCGATCATTTTTGATGGTGTGCATATTATTGGAGATGTTTATATAGAGGAAAAGTGCAGTATTTGGTTTGGAAGCGTTCTTAGGGGTGATGTGAATGCTATCAAGATTGGCAAGAGGAGCAATATCCAAGACAATACCGTTATACATACCGAACATAGTGTTTCAAATTCGCCTGATTTTGGTTCTGTGCAGATAGGTTCAGATGTAACCATTGGGCATAATTGCATCATACATGCTTGTAAAATAGAAAATCTATGTCTTGTGGGGATGGGAAGTATCATAATGGATGGAGCTTGTATAGGTGAGCTTAGCATCATAGGAGCAGGAAGTCTCATCACTAAAGGCAAAATATTTCCTCCTAAAAGCTTGATAATGGGAAATCCAGCAAAATTCATACGAACTTTAAACGAAGATGAAATTAAAAATATTGCGTTTTCAGCTAGTCGTTATGTCGATTTGGCAAATGCCTATTTGAAATAAAGTCTCAAATTTTGATTAAATTATTCTACCTTAAATGTTTTTTGAGTACAATAAAAGGATTTTTGAGAAATAAAAAGGTTATGAATGTCTGCATATAAATCAATACGCAATGTTTTATTCAAGATTGAACCAGAAAATATACATAATGCACTAGAAAGTGTTCTTCAGGCTCTCGGCTCTGTAAATATAATTCAAGATATCCTAGCAAAGAATTTCTGCTATAGCAATGAAATATTAAAAAATGAAATTTGTGGGCTTGATTTTTACAACCCTATCGGACTTGCAGCAGGTTTTGATAAAAATGCCACAATGATAAAAGCATTGAGTTGTTTTGGATTTGGTTTTTTGGAGATCGGCACAGTGACAAAGACCTCTCAAAAAGGCAATCCCAAGCCCAGATTATTTCGTTTCAAAGAAGAACAGAGTATTCAAAATGCGATGGGTTTCAACAATGATGGTTCCCAAAAAGTATCTTCAAGGATTTCTAAAATCTATCCTTATGCTTTGCCCATAGGAATCAATCTGGGAAAAAATAAAAATATCTCCGAAGAAAATGCACTTAAAAACTACGAAGATGTTTTGAAAGATTTCTTAGATATGGGCGATTATTATGTGTTCAACCTTTCTTCGCCAAATACGCCAAATCTGCGAGATCTACAAAATGTTAATTTTGTACAAGAGCTTTTTTTGATGGCAAAATCGCACACAAACAAACCTGTTTTTCTAAAGATTTCTCCAGATATGGAAATAGATGAAATGCTTAAAGTTTGTGAAATGGCTATCCAAAAAGGTGCTGATGGAATTATCGCTACTAATACAACGATTGATTATTCTACCCTTAGTGCCCCCAAATCTATCGGTGGAATCAGTGGGAATGCCTTGAGAATAAAGAGCAGAGCTATTTTTGAAGAACTCTCAAGAGCATTTTTTGAAAAAACCACCTTGATTTCAGTAGGTGGAATCGATGATGCACAAGAAGCCTATAGGAGGATTAAGATGGGAGCTTCTTTGGTGCAGATATATACCGGTTTTGTTTTTAAAGGTCCTTCTTTGTGCAAGAACATCAATTCCCAAATTCAAGAATATCTTATTGAAGATGGATTTTTAAGCATAAAAGATGCAATAGGAGTAGATTTGAAGTGAAAAATATATTTTTTATTCTAACGATTTTAGGAGTTATTATGGGCAATGTAAGTGCTAAAGTTCAATCATTTCTTCCAAAATATGAGCAAATACAGCTAGAAAATGGACTGCAAGTTGTCGTTGTCCCTATGAGAAATGGCAGTGGAGTGATAGAAACAGATGTTTTTTATAAAGTGGGCTCTAGAAATGAAACAATGGGAAAAAGTGGAATCGCTCACATGCTTGAGCATATGAATTTCAAATCTAGCAAAAACCTAAAATCAGGTGAATTTGACGAGATTGTAAAAAAATTTGGCGGACTTACCAATGCCTCTACAGGTTTTGATTATACGCGTTATTTTATCAAATCTAGCACTGAGAATTTGGACAAATCTCTAGGGCTTTTTGCTGAATTGATGGGGAATCTATCTTTGAAAGAAGATGAATTCCTTCCTGAAAGAAATGTTGTCGCTGAAGAGAGAAGATGGAGAACAGATAACTCCCCGATGGGATATTTGTATTTTAGATTTTTTAACACAGCTTTTGTTTATCATCCTTATCATTGGACACCCATTGGTTTTATGGAAGATATTCAAAATTGGGACATAGAAGATATTCGCAAATTCCATTCTATTTATTATCAGCCAAATAATGCAATTGTATTGGTTGCAGGGGATGTGGATCCAAAAGTTGTTTTTGATAGTGCAAAAAAACATTTTTCAAACATCAAAAATAAAGTCGCTAAAATTCCAGAAGTATATATGCAAGAACCCAAACAAGACGGTTCACGCGAAGGTATTGTTCATAAAGATACAGAGGTGCAGTGGATCGCACTTGGATATAAAATCCCAAATTTTCAGAGCAAAGATCAAGTCGCCCTCTCTGCTATCGCCGATCTTTTTAGTGGCGGAAAGAGTGCGTTATTACAGAGCGAACTCGTAGATAAAAAACATCTTGTTTCTCAAGCTTATGCCTACAATATGGATTTGAAAGATAAGGGAATATTTTTATTTATTGCAGGAGCGAATAAGGGTGTGGATATTCAAGATGTAAAAAAAGAAATCCTAAGCTTGATAGATCGTATCAAGAAAGGCAAAATCACTCAAGAAGAGCTAGATAAGATCAAAATCAATACAAAAGCAAGTTTTATCTATAGCTTGGAAGATTCTTCAAGCGTTGCAGAGCTTTTTGGAAGCTATTTGGCTAGAGGGGATATTCAGCCATTGTTAGAGTATGAAGAGAAGTTTGATGCACTTAAGATTGAAGATATTGTAGAGGTCGCAAAAAAATATTTCGTTCCTTCAAGTCAAACAACCCTTATTTTGAAAAAATAGGAGATAAAGATGTTATTTTGCGGCGCTATGAGTGCTTTGATCACACCGTTTAAAAACTCAAAGATTGATGAAGAAGTCTATGAGAAGCTCATCAAAAGGCAAATCAAATACGGAATGGATGCATGTGTTCCAGTAGGCACAACAGGGGAATCTGCGACCTTAACCCACAAGGAGCATATGAGATGTATTGAAATTGCAGTCAATGTATGCAAGGGTAGTGGGGTGAAGGTTTTAGCAGGAGCTGGAAGTAACTCCACAGCAGAAGCTATAGAAATCGCTCAATTTGCCCAAAAAAGTGGAGCAGATGGAATATTATGTGTGAGTCCTTATTACAATAAGCCTACTCAAGAAGGGATTTATCAGCATTATAAATCTGTCGCACAGTCAGTAGAACTACCATTAATGCTTTATGATGTGCCAGGCAGAACAGGGGTGAGTATCGAGGTTGATACAGCCATAAGGTTGTTCAAAGATGTGAAAAATATTTTTGCCATAAAAGAAGCTTCAGGTTCTATGGAAAGGGTGATAGAACTAGATCAAAATGCTCCAGAAATGGGAATTTTTGGGGGTGAAGATGCTATTAATTATCCCATCTTAGCCAACGGGGGAAGAGGAGTCATTTCTGTTACTGGGAATTTGTTGCCTAATAAAATTTCAGAACTCACAAAATATGCTTTAAATCAAGATATGATTCATTCTAAAAGAATTAATAATGAACTTTATGATATAAATATGGTTTTGTTTTGCGAGAGTAATCCTATTCCTATAAAAGCTGCGATGTATTTAGCCGGATTGATTTCTAACTTGGAATACCGCCTTCCTTTAGTAGCCCCCAATAAAGAACATATGGATTTGATCGAAAAAACTTTACAAAATTATGAGGTGTTAAAATGACAAGCTTAGAAAATACAACAGACTATATGAAGGGAAAAACTCTTGTTATCAGTGGAGCTACTAGAGGTATTGGTAAAGCTATTCTCTATAAATTCGCACAAAATGGCGTTAATATTGCCTTTACCTATAACAAAAACGAGGAAGAAGCAGCAAAAATCGCAAAAGATGTTCAGGAAAAATATTCTATCCAGGCAAAATACTATCCACTCAATGTTCTTGAACCAGAACAATATGTTGAATTGTTTAAAAAAATAGATGCAGATTTTAAACGTGTGGATTTTTTTATTTCTAATGCCATCATCTATGGAAAATCAGTAGCAGGAGGATTTGCACCTTTTATGAGGCTCAAACCTAGAGGACTGAATAACATCTACACAGCTACTGTTCTTGCCTTTGTCGTTGGAGCACAAGAAGCAGCAAAGCGAATGAAAGAAAATGGTGGAGGAGCTATCGTATCTCTAAGTTCTACGGGAAATCTTGTTTATATGCCAAACTATGCAGGACATGGGAATTCAAAAAATGCAGTCGAAACGATGGTGAAATACGCTGCAACAGAGTTAGGAACACATGGTATTAGAGTAAATGCCGTTAGCGGTGGTCCTATTGATACAGATGCTCTGAGAGCTTTTCCAGACTATGCAGAAATCAAACAAGCTGTCGAGACTCAATCCCCTCTTAATCGTATGGGAACTCCCGAAGATTTGGCAGGAGCAGCATTTTTCTTGTGCGATCACACACAAAGTGCTTGGCTCACAGGTCAGACTATAGTGATTGATGGCGGCACTACATTTAAATAAGTCCTTATAACGGATAAGAAATCATTAACAAGGCAAAAAATGGCAACACTTGATGATAAATTACTTCAAAAGCTCGAAAAACTTGGAATGATACATATTGATGAGAGCAAAAAAGAAGAGATAAAGAAGAATTTGAGCGATATTTTGGGTTTTGTGGATAATATCTCCACTTTAGATTTAGAAGATGTGGAGCTTGAGAGAAAAAATCTCAAAACTCCCTTAAGGGAAGATATAAAACAAAATGATTCTACCATCTCTGAAAATGTTCTCAAAAATGCCCCTGATTCCAAAGAAGGATATTTTATCGTTCCTAAAATCATCGAATGATTTTTTACTACCTCCCTTTTTTGATAAGCAAAGCTTTGTCAATAGGTAAGTTTTAAGAATTCCATAGCTGTAAATAACGTTTCTTTTTTCACTAAAACAAAAAGGGATTTATCCCTCCCCCTCCCTTAACCCCGAAAATAAAAGTTTTCTTCCTTTTATTTTTGCCAAAACAAGGGAGGGGAATTTGCCTTGTGGAAATGATGGTATGCGTATTTTCATTTCCCCCGAAGACTTTTTGTCCGCCTCTTAGTCCTACAGAAAAAAGAAGAGTTTTTGTAAAAGCAAAAACCCTCACTATTGCCTATCGCTATCCTCTATGCCCGTTCCTATACTTGCTACGCTTTTTATAAAGCGATCGGTGTGCGAAGCTAAAAAGGATAAGCAGTTATCCTTTTTTAACGCTTTTCCTCCTTGTTTAAAAAAGAAAAGGCGAAGACTTTCTCTTTTTTGATTAAGTTTTGACCCGCCCACCCATTATGGGGGGATAAAATTTTTTCTTTTGGCATAAACAAAAAACGCTTTATGCTCACAAACCTAATAAAATCCTCAAATAGTAAATGAAGGTAAATGAAAAAAATACACATCTGGCCTAATTTTTGTAAAAA
>NZ_JAUYZK010000009.1 GCF_030688855.1 Helicobacter cappadocius
CAAGTCTGGCTTGATGTGGCATTCTCTAAAGTCTTTATACTCACCTTTGAGTTTGTGGTCTTTGTATTTGGATTCTAAGGTCTCACCACTAGCAAGTTTATCAATAATACTTTCTATTAGATGTATATCCTTTTTGAATTTTTTAATAGCTCTTTTATATTCCTTTGAATAAATTATTTTGCATTTATGCATCCTCTAGTATCTCCTTGTGCATTTCTTTTGCACTATCATAAGCCTTGATTTTTCCAGCTTTGTAATCTCTAATCATCTCTTCAGATTCTTTTTTCCACTCTCTAGCTTTATTATCTTTAGATATTTTACATTTGCTATTTCCAATCTTTGCAATACCTTTGATCACTTTTGCCAAATCTTCACTCGCATTTTCAATGATAATGGTCATTCTTTATCCTTTTTGAGTTTTTGTTTATTATAGCATCTTAACATTCATTTTTATTTTATAAGGCTATGGAGAAATGTGGGGGCAGTATTTCTATAAGCACTCACTATTAGATAAAAACGATGAATGTAAGGATTGCTATAAAAGTCATTTCTTTTTTAAAATTAACATGATTTTAGGATAGCATCAAGAAATTCTATAGTCTAAATAGAGCAGTTCGCCGAAGACTTAACAAAAAAACTTATAGAATTGATACCAAAATATAAGGGCTAACAAAAGTCAAAACTCCTGTTTACGTATAAAAATTTCTACCTCATATATTACAACCCACAAAAAATGGTTATAAAAATAGTATGGTTTGATATTTTATAAATTATGCAACCACTTTAAAACAAAAACCAATACAAAGCTGCATTTAAGGATGGTCCATCTTGAGATCAAAAATACATAACCAAAAGATTAGGGGGAGAATATTTTTTATAATGGGTTTGATTTTTAAACTCAAAATGGTTTTTTATTGATTTATTTCCATTTTATTTGTCAAAAATTCCATTTTTGTAAAGTTTATAAAATTCCTTTGCACTTCTACCACTTCGATTGCCTTTTATTCCCGCGTAATTCAGAGACAATTGCATTACAGCTTTAAACTCATCTTCGTTTTCACACAAGCTTTTTACAATACTTAAGTATTCATCTGATCCAAGAGTATATATCCCCATTGATAGTCCAAAACGATCGCTCAATGAAATGATTTCATCATAGACATCTTTTTGATGAATTTCTTGCACTTCCTGTGCTTCAGCAATGAGATGGCGTCTGTTAGAAGTAGCGTACATTAGAACATTTTTTGGAATTTTTTCCAAAGAACCTTCCAAAACACTTTTTAGTGATTTATAACTACTATCTCCTGCTTCAAAAGACAAATCATCACAATAAATAATAAACAAAAACTCACTCTCTCTAAGAATATCCATCAATAATGGCAACACCCAAATATCAACTTTTTCTACTTCTATTACTCTAAGATTTGAAGCACTATGAATAAAAGAAGATAAAACACCTTTAACAATAGAACTTTTTCCACACCCTCTTGCTCCCCATATTAGAACATTTGAAGCTATTTTTCCCTCGCAAAATGCTAGAGTATTTTTTTCTAAATTGGAAATTTCCTTATCTAGTCCCAATAAATCCTTTGTATCAAGCCTATCGAAATCCTTAATAGGATGAAAATATCCACCATTGTAATTACGAAAAACACATGCCTTTACTTCATTCCAATTACATTCAAGATTTATTTTTTGCACTGTATTCATTTTTATTTCCTTGAGGCTAAATATTCTTCATAGCTGCCCTTAAAATCAATAATCTTTGCTCCATCATCAGAAGGAATCAGTTCGATAATTCTATTTGCATATGCATCAATAAGTTCTCTATCGTGACTTACGCAAATAACACATCCACTGAATTTATAAAGAGCTTCTCCTAATGCGATAATAGACTCCAAATCCAGATGATTAGTGGGTTCATCTAATATCAAAAAATTCCCTCCCTCAAGCATTATTTTAGATAACACCATCCGATGTTTCTCACCCCCACTGAGTGCATCAATGCTTTTTTCTTGCTCCTCTCCGCTAAATAACATTCTCCCTAAACTCGTACGTATTTCAGAAGAGTCCATTTTTTTATCAAAACCTCTAAGCCACTCATAAAGAGTTTCTTTGCCTTTGATCTCTTCGCTAACATTTTGCGGAAAATACCCTCGTTCGGTTGTAGCACCCCATTTAACCATTCCGCTATCTGGCTTTAATTCCTCCATCAAAATCTTGCAAAGAGTGCTTTTCCCCACTCCATTTCCGCCGATGATAGCGATTTTATCTCCTGGCAAAATTTTTAAACTTACATTTTGTAAAACTTTATGATCTCCGTAACTTTTAGATATTCCTTCACATTCTAACGCTTCATTTCCTATAGCTCTTTTAGGTTTGAAAACAATACTAGGATCGCGTCTGCTTGAAACTGCTAAACTTTCAATATTGAGCTTTTCGAGTTGTTTTTGCCTAGAGGTGGCTTGTTTTGCTTTACTTGCATTCGCAGAAAATCTAGCAATAAAGGATTCTAACTCTTCTTTTTCTTTTAGCTTTTTGTTGCGTTCAGCTTCTTGTTGTTTGCTAATGAGCGTTGAGGCAATATACCAATCATCGTAATTTCCGCTGAATTCGCGCACAGTATGAAAATCCATATCTAAGATGTTTGTACAAACAGCATTGAGAAAATGTCTATCATGGCTGATAACAACCATCGTTCCTTCGTGTCGTTTAAGATTTTC
Source organism: Helicobacter cappadocius (assembly GCF_030688855.1). Lineage (GTDB taxonomy): Bacteria > Campylobacterota > Campylobacteria > Campylobacterales > Helicobacteraceae > Helicobacter_J > Helicobacter_J cappadocius. The sequence continues at coordinate 2,724 of NZ_JAUYZK010000009.1, forward strand.
TTCTAGCCATGCAATAGAATGGAGATCGAGATTATTTGTAGGTTCATCTAACAACAAAATATCGGGCTTAGGGAAAAGCACCTGCGCTAACAAAATCTTGAATTTATCCCCACCTGTAAGCGTTTTCATCGCTTCATTATGAGTGCTAGAGGGAAATCCTAAATCTTCTAATATTTTTTCTATCACCACTTCACATTCATACATTGGATCTTCTTCTGCACAGATTATCTCAAGCTCCCCAAGTCGTTCATTGACCCTATCATCGCTAAGATCCCCATTTGCATAAAGATTCTCTTTTTCTTTGCTAGCTTCATAAAGCCTCTTGTTTCCTATAAGAACAGCATCTTTTAAACTCAGCTCCTCATAAGCGTACTGATCTTGCCCCAGCACTCCTAAACGCAACCCTTGCTCAATAATAACCTCTCCGCTACTAGCTTCATTTTGAGAACTTAAGATCTTCAAAAATGTACTTTTACCTGCTCCATTTGCCCCAATAAGACCATAACGTTTGTTTTTATCAAGTTTTATATTCACATTTTCAAAAAGCTTTTTTGTGGCATAACGCATGGTGAGATTAATTGTCTGTAGCATTTATATATCCTTTGTAATCCGTTGAAATCTAAACCAAATTCTACCAAAAACTCAACAGCTCTTTTTAACAAAAAAGAAAAAATTTAAATCAGAGTATTTTCAATCCTAAAATATTAATTTTGTGTTCCGAAAAAATATATATAACCTATACTTAGACCAATAAGATAAGAAGAAGTTTTTACAGGAATATATTGTGTGGATGAATCGATGCTTAAAACAGGAATTTGTAGAGTTTCTTTAAGTGCAAATAGAGGAATCTTGAGATTAACAAAAGATCCTAGGTGATATAGCAATGTGTGTATAATCCTGCGGCGATGCTTTATCTGCCAAAATTCCTGTATCCAAAAATACATCCATATTGCACCCCCAAAAATGTCCTCATATCTGTGCCTATTATGGATTTTTGAGTCCTATTATCTGTCTCTTGAGATGTTAGATCACGAATGTTGTATGGATAAATATTTGGATATCATGCTTGTTTTTTGGTCATATAGGTTTGACCAAAGAAAAAGTAAAATGCTCTCCATCAAACTTCGCAGTATTGACAGACCAAACACTTGTGGTAGAAAAGACAATCATACATAATATGATCATAATTTTCCTCATTCTAGCTCCTGATTGAGTTTATTATCGCCAATTCTACATATTTTCTATTTTAATTTCTATAAGTTTAATCTATAAAACATTATTTTAATTTTATAGATAACTGTATATTGTAAAAATATTTCCTTTATTACATTTGATAAAATAAATCATCATCATATATAAAATTCACTATATCAGCAAAAACTAAGCAAATAAGATTTAGGATTTTGCCCACAACAAAAACTAAACAACCATAAGGGGAAAGCTATGCAATCCTTAATAAACACTATCTTCTACAGAAAAAGACGCTATCTTGTTTATTTTATCATCACGGTTATCGCAATATCTCTACCATTTATCAGGATCAATGGCAATCATATATTTCTATTATCATTTGACCATATGGAACTACATCTTTTAGGTACTGCATTTAATGTCCAGCAACTCTATCTGATGCCTTTTTTGCTGATTATTTTGTTTGTGGGTATATTTTTTATGACCACTTTAGGAGGACGTGTATGGTGCGGATGGAGCTGTCCTCAAACTATATTTCGTGTGATCTATAGAGATTTCATAGAAACCACCTTATTAGGCTTACGCAAAAAAATCTCCAACAAACAAGAAAAACCGAAATACACCATCATTTCTAATGATGTTAAAAAAATCATTGGTATTTTGATTTTTAGTGTTATTGCTCTGATGGCTTCGGCAGTATTCTTATTTTATTTTGTACCTCCTGAAGAGTTTTTTCCTGCATTACTTGATCCGCTTAATCATATGGTTTTGATGACATTTTGGCTGTGTATTGCTGGGTTTTTGGTGTTTGATATTACATTTATTGCTGAAAACTTCTGCGTATATATCTGTCCTTATGCTAGAGTACAATCTGTGCTATATGATGATGATACGATTATGGCCATATATGATTCATCTAGGGGCGGAGCCATCTACACTCCAGAAGGAGAAAAAATCCTTCAAGCACCCAAAAAACGAGATCCAAATGCAGAATGCACCAATTGCGAGAAATGCGTTCGTGTCTGCCCTACCCATATAGATATTAGAAAAGGAATGCAATTAGAATGTATTAACTGTCTTGAATGTGTAGATGCATGTACTGAAGTGATGGGCAAACTAGGCAGACCATCTCTTGTGCAGTGGAGTTCTCCAAATTCTATAGACACAAAGACAAAGATCAAATACTTTAGAGCCAAAACGATTGCTTATATTGTAGTTCTCGCGATCGTGTTTGGAATTATGGTAGCTATGTGGGGCAAAAAAGAGCAAATGTTGCTAAACATCACAAGATCTAGCGAACTTTATGAAATCCGAAGCTCTGGAGTTGTAGATAATGAATATGTATTTTTATTCCAAAACACAGACAACAAAGACCACAATTACAGCTTCAAAATATTAGATAACAATGATCTTATTATCAAGCAACCCACTAGTGATATTCGCATTAAAGCAGGAGGCAAAAGTAAGCAAATTGTAATCATAAGAGCAAAAGCAGCTCTAGGGGATAATACCTCAAAAGATGCTATAACACCTATCACTATACAGGCATACGCGACAGATGATCCAAAAATCAATGTCGAACGCAAAAGCTTTTTTGTCTATCCTGAAAAAAATGTTCTGAAAAAATATCAAAAATGATTTGATAACTTCCAAGTAAAAACAATGAGTAAGAATTTTTATGAGTAAATTTTTCTCATTGTTTAAAAAAACTACTTTATTTAGAGAAAATTTTTAAGAAAAATATTACTAAATTTGTAGTATAATTGTTGCATAGACAACAAAAAATTGGGTTCAAACCCTGATTGCTTAAGGACTCTGGAATGAAACGAATACCTTTGAGATTTGGAACAACCTTAAAACATCTCAATAAGTCTTGTTTGATTTCTCCATATGATATTGATTTGAAAGTCTTGTCATCAAAAATCCATTTACAGGGTTTAAAATGCGATTTCAATTCCTAAATTTTAGACTTTTCAAAATCTTTACTATAAGTTTATTACCCTATTCATTGGTCTTTTCTGCTCAAAATGTGACAGGAGCATTTACAAATTTAAAATCAGGTACTTGGAACACAGATGCGGTTGTGAATGGCTGGGCAGGATGGAGCACCTATGGTTATTATCCAACTTTTGAGTTTGGTTCTCATACGCTAACCTTTCAGGGCTTCAACTCCCCATCAAATGGTGCCGGTGGAGCATATTTAGGAACACAGGTAGTAACTATCAACGCCGGAAAAGTCTATTTTAGCAATTCCACATTACAAATAGGAAATAACCCCAACACTAATTCTGCATCTGTAATATTTAATGCTCCTGTAAATATGAGTGCAGGAAGTAATATCAATGTAAAAGGAAAATCCTATCTATATATAAAAAACGGCATAACTGGAAGTGGAAATCTCAATGTTGATGGAAGTTTGCATGTTGAAAATTCTAACAAGCCCTTTGAAGTCAATAGTCTTTATTTAGGAAATAGTGCAAAAATTCAAAGCTCTACATTCTCTGCAAAAAATATCAACTTATGGGATAATGTTACCTTAGATCTTTTGGACACCAAAGGCAATATAAATGTAAACACATTCACAACGACAAAATCTGGATGGGCACAAAACCGTACAGCAACTATAGATACTCACGCAAATGTAACTGTGGGTACTATTAATGTTTCAAATTTTACTTCCGGCAGAACTGCGTTTATCAACACTCACGGATATGGTGACATCACACTCACAGGAGATCTTAAAGTCAATGGAAGCGTAGCAGGAATAGGTCTAGCTGGTTCTGTAGCAACCTTTAAACTCAATGGAAAAAATGTCACCTTAAAAAAAGATGTTTATCTTGGATACTATAGCTCTCTGGTTGTTTTAGGTGTAGGGAATTTTAATGCTCAAGGTATCAATGTAGGAAATGGTTCAACTACAGGAAACACAACATTAGATTTTTCAGGAATCAAAGGTCGCACCACTATCAAACAGCTTGATCTAAGCACTGCGAGTGTATATGGGAGCAACTTTGACATCACAACCCTTATTGCACACAAGGGTGCTTCGCATTCAAGGTTTTATAGCAACATCGGTACTTCCACCATAGGAACACTCAACCTTGCCACAGGTGGCTCAAATGTGGATAATACAAAACTAATCTTTGGAGGGGGAGGTACTTCACTTACCATAGATAAAGCTGTTTTAAACTCTTGGGCGGAGTTAGATGCCTCTAGTATCACAAATGTAACGGTGAAAAATCTAATTTCATCTTACGCTACCATCAGAGCCAAAAACCTCACGCTAGGTAATGCTTCTTTTAGTAATAATAAAACCTATCTCTATGCAGATACTATCACGCAAAAAAATGGGAAATTCACCCTTAATGACGGGGCATTATTGTATATCAAGAGTGGAAAAACATTTACCGCCGATACCTTGGATATGTACAATGCTTCTAGCCTCTATGCTTCCAACACAAATGGTGGCGGAATGAGCGGAGCTACCACTATTAATAATATCATCTTCAATAACTCTGCTATTTACGCAAATAGCCTTTTTACCAACAATATCACCGTCAAAAACAGTGCAAATGTATATCTCTCAAAAGGTAATTATACAAATACGGGCGATCTAAACATAGATGATGGAACATATCTCCAAATTCACGGTGGAAACTTCATAAATAACGGAGAGATAAATGTCAGTTTAGGAAATGATTCAAGCAAAAATGCAAAAAATCTCATCAATGTTCTTGATGGTTCTTTTACCTTCAATATGACAATGATCAAACAAACCTCAAAAGATGATAAAGGCAATACCATACAAGTAGATGTCCCTAAGGCCAAACTCAATGTAAATGTATCTATAACTGGACTTGAAGCAGGACAAACTTATAATCTACTCAAAACAAGGGATGGAATTTGGTTCTCTGATAATAGTGGCAAGATATACAAAAATGGCAATGCTGGTTATGATGACTATGTCAAGCTCCTCAAAAACAGGATGTCTTTCAATACCCCTGATGGTTCTTCACTTGCACTAAATTATTGGATCAGTGATGATAGGAAAAGCATCGGATTTAAATACGATACTGGAAAACACTACGTAGATGCAGTCCCCTATATCAATCCAGGCACTTGGGTGTTTGGAATCGGAAAAGGAGCAGCAGCTTTTGGAAATATTGGCGGAGTTCCTGCAGCAAGTGGACTCGCCAAAAACTACACCCTGACGCTACAAAAACGAACTTGGAAAAATACCGTTACCGGTAAAGAAGAAAATACGATCTATTATATGAAAGATCTAGACTATCATAACTATGGAAATGCAGGTGCTGTATTTACCGTAGATGCGAGAGGAAGTGATTTTGCACTTGGCAAAAACCAAGATATAGGTGGCTCTGAAGGTAGTGTAACTATCGGAACAAATACAATGAAATCACACATGGTGGTAAAGGCTGACAATATCTATTTGGGAGGTCAGATCACCTTAGGAGATAGTGCCCTCATCTCCGGGCATCTAGATTTACAATCAGCAGGGGAAATACTAGGAGATAACAAAGCTTCTTATATAAAAGTTAGGAATCATTCAAGCCTAAAAGCCTCTGGAACTGGCTTTAAATATGCCGGTTCCATACTTTTATGGGCAAATCAAACTATTACTGATGAGGTAGGATTAGATTTAACTGGCATTACAGGAAGTATTGAAATAGGCTCTATGGAAGCTTATGCAGCTCGTCCAAACGATCAGGATAGAAATGCGGGTATCAAGATGAAAAACTTCAAACTAGGTAGTCTGAAAGTCTATAATGGAAATGGTGGATCGATCAATAATTACTTCTCTGATTTTATGACCAATATTGGAACATCTAGTATAGGAACTCTTGAATTAACAAAAGGCACTTCTGGACTAGATCAGTCTGGACTTAAATTTGATGGCGGAGGAGATAGCCTCACTATAGGAACAGCAAAACTTGGAAGTTGGTCATTTTTAGATGCAAGTAAAGTTACCAATGTAACCATCACAAAGCTCCTTGATCTTCCCTATGCTCCTAGTATTACCTATGATGGGGGGGTTCATGGGGCACATTTCAATAACCTCACACTAGGTGAAGGGTCACAGATGAACTATGGAGGAAACAGTGATCTAACCATTGATGGTAACTTCACTCTCAATAATAATGCCTTTATTAATATCACTCCTAATGGCGGCACTATCAATACTATCAATGTAAAAGGCAATGCAACCTTTTATTTCAACGATGACAAAACAGACTCCTCAGGACATGCAACCCCTCTCATCAAAATAAGCAATATCAAAGGTCTAAAGCTCAATGAAAATTATATTTTATTCAAAGCTGGAGGGAGCATCACCTATATTTATATAAATTCAGAAGGCAAAGAACTCAAATCCACTAATAGTAAGTCAGACGCAAATACTTTGTATAATGAAGTTGCAGATAGGATAGGCTTATATGATGGTAGTGATACAAACACTCCTTCAAGAGCTGATGTAGAAGTGAAAGCCAATGACAAACAAATCTCTTTCAAAATCAATGAACTAGACAATTCTAACCCTTATGATCCCAATACTATCCAGTACTGGCTATATAAAAGAGGTGGCATGGAATGGATAGATACCATTAGTGATGTAAGCCCTGATATAATGCAATGGTTACAGGAATTGATGATAAATAAACATAATGGTTTATGGGCAAAACAAAGGGTTTATGACAATGATTTGGGCTATTTTGTGCGAATAGCAAAAGAACTCCAAAGCACTATGGGACAGCTTTCCTCAGTCAATCGTAAAAACAACTCTACCAATTCAGTTCGACTAGCTACCGATGTCAATCGCACAAGCCGACTTGTGAAACTCTCCAACACTCAGGCAAACACACCAACATTTGCAGAAGTTATCAGAAATCTTCAAAATGAACATTTTGCAGCTAGTGGCGATATCGCCTCAGTGTATAAATTTGCCAACAGAGATACTTACAAAAATAACTTATGGGCTACCGCAATTGGAACTGCAAGTTTTGTAGAAGGTGGCAATAGTGCATTATATGGAGTGAATATAGGCTATGATAGATTTATTCATAACCAAATCATCGGGGCATATGTAGCTTATGCTCAGGGAAAATATACAGGCGATATAATCCGAAATCAATCTTACAATGCAAATCTAGGTATTTATTATAGAGCCTATGCAGGAAACAACGAATTTGATGCTTCCATCAGTGGGACATATGGCTACAATAAAGAAAATCTCTATTCTCAAGACATTATCCTCTCACAACTCAATCAGAGCTACAACTACAACACTTTTGTTGGAAATGTAAACTTTAACTATGGTTATGTCTTTGGTATCTCTAATAAATCCATCGTCCTAAAACCACAAATCGGCGTAAGTGCGTATTACATTTGCTCAAGCGGAAATTGGTATTGTGGCAAAAAAGGATCGATTCAAGGAGAGGTAGATAATACAGATGATCAAGATCTGGCTATTAATGCAAATGCAGATAATAAATTCAATATCGCTGTAAATATCGCCCTAGAAACTAGACAATATTTCAGTGGAAATTCATATTGGTATTTTATCGCAGGAGTAAGCAGAGATGTGTTCCTAAAAAATAATGGAGATAATGAAGTTCGTTTTGTAGGCAATGACACTCTTAGTTACAAAAAAGGCGATCAACTCAATACTTATGGCTCACTCACAGCAGGTGGAGAACTAGAACTCTTTAGAAAACTCTATGTTAATCTAGGATTGGGCGCAAAAGCAGGATTTGCATACAAAGACATCAATATCAACGGCAGTGTCGGTATGCGTTATGTCTTCTAAGCTTTTTTAGTTATAATCCCGCTTTTATTAAAAATATTTTTAGGTGTATCTATGAAAACAACCTCTAGCCCCCGTCTCTTGAATCGCAATGATGTCAAAACTCTTTCGCTCTCATCACTTGGGGGAACACTCGAATTTTATGATTTTATTATTTTTGTTTTTTTTGCACAGACTATTGCCCATTTATTTTACCCCGAGACACTTGATCCTCTTTGGAGCGCTCTGAACACTTATGGAACATTTGCAGCAGGGTATTTTGCAAGACCACTAGGCGGAATTGTTATGGCACATTTTGGGGATAAAAATGGTCGTAAAAATATGTTTATGCTCTCTATTTTATTGATGGTGATTCCTACATTTTTGATGGGAATTTTACCTACTTATGAGAGTATAGGATATTTTGCTCCTGTTATTTTGTTGCTTATTCGTATTTTTCAAGGCATTGCTATTGGTGGTGAGTTGCCTGGTGCTTGGGTATTTGTTTGTGAGCATACACCTAAAAATCGTTTGGGATTTTCTATTGGTGTTTTGACTTCATGTGTAGTAGGTGGAATTTTGCTAGGCTCTATCGTAGCTTTTTTTATCAATGCTATTTTTGATACTGCCCAAATCATGCAATATGCTTGGAGAATCCCTTTTCTTTTAGGTGGAGTATTTGGAATTATATCAATTTTTCTGAGACGCTACTTACAAGAAACTCCTATCTTCCAAGAAATGAAAAAAAGCAAATCACTCGCAAAAATTCCTATCCAAGAGGTATTTAAAACCTCAAAAACAAGCATCATCACCTCTATGTTTAGCACTTGGGTACTGACGGGATGTATCATTGTGCTTGTACTTTTAGTACCTAATTTTATGAGCCACAAACTACAAGTACCACAAACACAAATCATACTTATTCAAATGCTAACGATATTTAGCCTCATCATTGGCTGCATTCTCTCTGGAAGTTTAGCAGATAAAATTGGGGTTTCAAGGGCATATATTGTTTTTAGTATCGCTTTTAGCATTGTAGCTTTAATCTTTTTTTATGCACTTTATGGAGATTACTCCAACCGAGTTATATTTATTTGGTATGTTATCGCAGGATTTTTTGGAGGGGTGATGAATTTTACTCCACTAACAATGGTATCAATCTTTCCACCCAACATCAGATTTAGCGGATTATCCTTTTCTTATAATCTTTCTTATGCAATTTTTGGGGGATTAGCTCCTATTCTTGTTGTGAGTTTGAACGCATATAATTCTATTCTTGTGGGTTATTATCTAGCATTTTTGGGAATTATTGGTGTGGGCGTGGGTATATTTCTACATTTTTTTAAAAAATATAAACAAACCTTATGAATTCCTCTATAAAAACATTAAACAAAAATCAAAGCAAAATAATGCTTCTCTCCTCACTTGGAGGAACACTCGAATTTTATGATTTTGTCATTTTTGTTTTTTTCGCTGAAGTAATTTCTAAGCTTTTTTATCCATCCGATATTGGATATTTTTGGAGTTCGTTTAATACTTATGCAACCTTTGCAGTGGGATATTTTATTAGACCACTAGGCGGAATTGTTATGGCACATTTTGGGGATAAAAATGGTCGTAAAAATATGTTTATGCTCTCTATTTTATTGATGGTGATTCCTACATTTTTGATGGGAATTTTACCTACTTATGAGAGTATAGGATATTTTGCTCCTGTTATTTTGTTGCTTATTCGTATTTTTCAAGGCATTGCTATTGGTGGTGAGTTGCCTGGTGCTTGGGTATTTGTTTGTGAGCATACACCTAAAAATCGTTTGGGATTTTCTATTGGTGTTTTGACTTCATCTATCACTGGGGGTATTTTACTGGGATCTATCGCCTCACTTATAGTTAATTTAAAATACGGGGATGCTGAAGTTTTGGATTATGCTTGGAGGATTCCATTTATTTTGGGAGGTATTTTTGGAATTATCTCTGTATTTTTACGTACTTTTTTGGAAGAAACTCCTATTTTTCAAGAAATGAAAACGTCTCAGAAATTACTAAAAATCCCTCTTAAAGAAGTCTTTTTAAATTCAAAAAAAGCGATTTTTATATCAGGTTTGATGACTTGGGTGCTGACAGGATGTATTGTTATTTTGGTTCTTTTAATGCCCAATTTTATCTACAATATCCTAAACAAAACTTATCGACCTATCACTCATGCTCAAATAATCCTAATTCAAATGGGGATTATCTGCACATTAGGAATAGGTTGCTTACTAAGTGGTTTTTTAAGAGATAGATTTGGAACTGTGAGTATTTTGAAATTTTTTTCACTTAGCTTTATTATTTCTTCCTTAATATTTTTTTACGTTCTTACTTCTGAATATTCTATCCAAACTATTGTTATATGGTATTTGATAAGTGGGCTTTTTGCAGGAATGGTAAATTTTACCCCACTTATAATGGTAAATATCTTTCCTGCTAATGTCCGATTCAGTGGATTGTCTTTCTCTTACAATATCGCTTATGCAATTTTTGGGGGATTAGCTCCTGTTTTGATGGCAACTATTGGGATGTATGATTTAATGTTTATCGGATATTATCTAGCATTTTTAGGATTTATTAGTTTTTCTGTCAGCATATATCTAAAATCAAAAAAATTTGAATAAGGACAATATTTTATTTCTGTGATAAAATGCGAAAACAAAAACAATTCAAGAAGGAAATATGAGGATTACAATTTTTGGTGGAGGGGCATGGGGAAGAGCCTTAGCTTTTGGATTTGCCCAAAATAACGAGGCTTTTATCGTATCCAGAAGAGATCTTAAAGGCATTTTGAATGCTGCAAATGACACTTTGAAAAAAAATAATTCCTTAGAAATTACCCAAATCGATACTAAAAAATCTTTGGATTCAGAGTACTTTGTCATTGCTATCACCACATCAGCACTCAGAGAATGGTTCAAAACCACCCCTATACCAAAAAATGCAAAAGTTCTCATCGCTTCAAAAGGTATAGAAGAAGGTACGGGAGATTTTGTAAGTGATATTGCTAAAAACTTTATAGATGAAAATAATCTGTGCTTCCTTGCTGGTCCAAGCTTTGCTAAAGAGGTTTCTATGGCACTTCCATGTGCATTGGCTATCCATTCTTATAATCCCGTCCTCGCACAAGAATTTGCAGACTTGATGCCAAGCTTTATCAAACCCTATGTCAAAGATGACGTCAGAGGCGGAGAGATAGCAGGAGCATATAAAAATGTTATCGCCATAGCAGGTGGAATTTGCGATGGATTGGTTTTAGGACAAAACGCAAAAGCCTCATTGCTTTCTCGGGGATTAGTAGAAATGTCGCGTTTTGGTGAATTTTTTGGTGGAAAGATGCAAACATTTTTAGGACTCTCTGGTGCAGGAGATTTATTTTTGAGTGCGAATTCTATCCTCTCAAGAAACTACCGTGTCGGATTAGGACTTGCACAAAATAAGGCTATCGATGAAATATTGCTTGAACTCGGAGAAGTTGCAGAGGGTGTAAAGACTGCCAAGGCTATCACTCAAATCGCCCGAAGAAAAAATATTTATGCTCCTATTGCTACAGAAGTCCAAGAAATTATCAATGGCAAAAGTCCTAAAAAAAGCATGAATGACCTGATGAAACGATAGATACTTTAGATTAGATTTTAACAAAAGGATTGTTATGCCCAAAGACTGCAATAGTTTTTCAGATATTTTACTCAAACTCCAAAATTTTTGGAAAGAAGAAGGTTGTCTTATTGTGCAACCCTATGATATTCCTGCAGGAGCGGGAACTTTTCACCCTGCCACTTTATTAAAAAGCTTAGAAAACAAATCATGGAGTGTTGCTTATGTTGCACCATCTAGGCGACCAACAGATGGTAGATATGGAGAAAATCCAAATAGACTTGGAAGCTATTATCAGTTTCAAGTTCTTATTAAACCTAGTCCTGAAAATATTCAAGAACTCTATCTAAAAAGCCTTGAAGCATTGGGCATCAATAGACTAGAACATGATATTAGATTTGTAGAGGATAACTGGGAATCTCCAACGCTTGGGGCTTGGGGGCTTGGATGGGAAATTTGGCTAGATGGGATGGAAGTCACACAATTCACCTATTTTCAACAAGTTGGTGGAATTGCTTGTGATCCTGTGGCTGTAGAGATTACTTATGGGGTAGAAAGACTAGCGATGTATATTCAAAATGTAGAATCTATTTTTGATATTGTTTGGACACATAAGATCGATGGTTCTATTGTAAAATATGCCGATGTGCATCTGGAAAATGAATATGAGTTTAGTAAATATCATTTTGAAGTTGCAGACACCCAAATGCTCTTTGAGATGTTTGAAAAATTCCAAAACGAAGCCAAAAGATGTCTTCAAGCAGGTATTCCTTTACCTGCTTATGATTTTACAATGCTTAGTTCGCATTTTTTTAATATCTTGGATTCCAGAAAAGCTATCTCTAGCACTGAACGACAAAACTATATCTTAAAAATACGAGAACTTGCCAAAGGCTGTGCTACTTTGTATAAAGATCAAGAAAATGAACGAGAAGAGAGGCTTAAGAATCATTTATGAAGGTTTTTGAAATTTATGATTGTCTCAACCTCTTATCTCCATTTCAATTACAAGAAAAATGGGATAATAGTGGTCTAAATATCGGAAGTCAAGAATCCGAAATATCTAAAATCTATGCTTGTTTAGAGGTCAATGAAGAGATAGCTAAGGAGCTGCATCCCCAAAGCTTGATTATCTCTCATCACCCCTTACTATTTAAACCAATCAAAAATTTCACATGGGATGCCTACCCTGCAAATATTGCTAAAATACTGATAGAAAAAAACTGTTCTCTCATTTGTATGCACACAAACTTTGATACAACACATCTAAATCCATACTTTGCAAAAGAAATCTTAGGTTTTGAGAATCTTTTCCCTGATGGTATTGCACTTAGAGGAAATCTCGAAGGTATTGAGTTTGTTTCCTTACTTGAACATATCAGCAAGTCTTTAAAGCTTACAAATCTTAAATATACCCAAAGCTCAGATACAATAGATTCTGTAGCCATAATTTGCGGAGCTGGTAGCTCCTATCTTTATTCTGATAGCTTAAAGCCAAATTCTTGTCTTATTACCGGGGATATAAAATATCATGATGCAATGATTGCAAAATCCCTAAAAATCAGCCTAATTGATGTAGGACATTATCCGAGTGAAAGATTTTTCCCAGAAATTCTAAAATCTATTTTGAAAACTAAGGGTTATAAGGTTATAATTAAAGATTGTAAAAATCCATTCACCTATTTAGAAGGACAAAAATATGAATAAACATCTCGAACAACTCATCGAAATATCAAATCTTGATAAAGATATTGATGCACTAGAACCAAAAATAGAACTCAAAAGAAGTGAGCTCGACAAAACTATTCGCTCTAAAGAATCTAAAAATCTTCAATCACTTCAACTTGAAGAAGAAAAAAAAGATCTCAAGCTTCAAGTTTCAAGAAATGATCAAACCCTCAAAGATATCAATGCAAAGCTTGAAAATATCCATAAAAAAATCTCTGAAGTTCGATCAGAGCGAGAGCTTAAAGCTCTAAATGTGGAAGAAGAAATCGCAAAAGAGCAATGCACACAAGCTAATATTGAGATAGAAAGATTAGATAAAGAACTAGATCACAAAACAGATCTTCAAAAATCACTGCAATCAGACATCAACGAACTTGATAAGATTATCAAAAGTCTTGAAGGTAAAGTCAATGAAGAGATTCAAATCATCAAAGACGAACAACAAAAAATCTTCTCTCAAAAACAAAAACTCATTGTAAAAATGGATCAAAAGCTTATTGGTTTTTATGAAAAAGTCCGCAAATGGGCAAAAAATTCAAGTGTTGTTCCCGTAAGAAAACAAGCCTGTGGAGGATGTTTTATTCGAATCAACGATAGAGTATATACTGAAATTATTCAAAGTAATGACATTATCACTTGTCCGCATTGTGGAAGGATTTTGTATATCGAAGAAACAAAATAAAGTATTTTTATGTTTGGAATGATATATTATTTTATCGCTTTGCTCATATATATCATCTCCATTCCTTTTTTGATATTTTCTTCATTCAAACAAAAACATAAAAACTCTATTTTTCAAAGGTTTTTTTTAAAAAATTTCGCCCTATCCTCTTGTCCCTCTTTTTGGTTTCACGCATGTTCTTATGGAGAAGTAAAATCGCTAGAACCCATCATTGAGGCAATGCCAAAACAGCCTATTTTGATAACAACCATCACTCAAACAGGTTTTAATCTAGCAAAAGACACTTACGAAAAAAAAGCTCATATTGAAGTGAAATTCCTCCCTTTTGAAATATTCATTCCTTTTTGGAAACATAAACTCAAATCACTCCAAACCCTAGTAATTACAGAAGCCGAACTTTGGTATATGGTTTTCAAAATAACTAAAACCATAGGAGCAAAAACAATGCTCATCAACTCTCGCATATCAACTCAGTCATTCCCAAAATACAAAAAATTTAGTTGGTTTTATAAAAAAGTCTTTGACCAAATAGATGAAATCTTTTCTCAAAGTATTGCCGATAACGAAAGAATTAAACAACTCGGTGGAAAAAAAGTTCAAATATTTGGGAATTTAAAACTTTTAAATACTCCAAAAATCACCATTTTTTATCCCAAAAGCTCAAAAACAACCTTCACTGCTTCAAGTACACATCCTCTAGAGGAAGAATTAATTCTAAAGGCATTTTTAGATTTCAGACGCTCTAGGGATGGGATTTGGTTGCTTTTAGCTCCCAGACATCCAGAAAGATTTGTAGAAGTAAAAGAAATAATACAAAAAATGCTAACAAATACTTCTTATAAATTTAAAATCTTCTCTGAAGTAGGGTTTGATGAAAATTGTGATATTTTGCTAATTGATACACTAGGTCAGCTCAACAATTTATATGCCATCTCTGATATAAGCATACTTGGAGGAAGCTTTGTAAAAGTAGGCGGACACAATCCTCTTGAACCAGCATTTTTTCACAACAAACTCATCACTGGTCCATATATATTCAATCAAAATAGTCTTTTTGAAGCCGTTGATGGATACAAAATCATACAAAAAGAGGAACTTTTTGAAACTATCTCTAATTATCAAACTCTTCCTAATGCATTTATAAAAAATAAAAATGATAAATTGAAAAATCTCATAAACTCTATCATACAACCTATTCAAGGATAATCTATGGAAAAAGCCTACAAACTCTTAAGTCTGCAAGAAAAAATTTCTAATGGCAAGGCAAAAGCTCTCATTGATAAAGGACTTGTAAGCTGCAATGGCAAAAAAATAACCATCGCACGTTCAGAAATGCCCTCTTGTTCTATTTTTCAAATTATCCAAATCCAAAAACCAAAAGTGATTTTTGAAGATGAAAATATTTTAGCAATCCAGAAGCCACCTTTTATTGAAAGTTATGAATTAGCTCAAATGTTTCCAGAATGGGTTTTGCTTCATCGTCTTGATAGAGAAACAAGTGGGGTTATCTTGTTAGTAAAAGATAAAACTCCTTTTCATAACCAAGCAAAAATGGCTTTTAAAAATCAAAATGTGTATAAAGAATATTTAGCACTTGTTGAAGGAATAGTAAATGAAGAAATCCAGATCGATAAACCTATCCTTACAATCAAAACTACTTACGCTAAAAGTAAAATATCAAAAGATGGTCTCCCTGCACATACAAGTATCAAACCTATCTCTATTATGGGGAAAAAAACACTACTAGAAGTAGTGATTAAAACCGGACGCACTCACCAAATCAGAGTCCATCTAAAAAGTATCAACCACCCAATCATAGGAGATAATCTCTATGGTGGATTAGATTCAAAACGTTTGATGCTCCATGCTCATAAGATCTCATTGTTGGGGTATGATTTTACCTCTGCGATTCCCAATGAATTCAACCTATAACCTCATCATCAATGCAAGTTTTACTGATGTCGATAGAGTTATTGGTGCTTTGCCTGATATTTTTAAAACCGATCAAGACATGTTAGATAATATAAGTCTAGTTTTATTTGAAATCCTTTCAAATGCTCTCGAACATGGTATCTGCAAATATTCAAAAAATGAAATTTTCTCTGGTTTGGTTAAAAAAAGCTCACAAAAAATCTATTTATATTTTTTATCCTCCCCTAACCCTATCATTTTGATAAACTATCCAAAAACCGTTTATAATGAAGAAAACCTCATCATAGGCAAAGGGAAAAAAATAATAAAATACCTCACTCAGAATTATTATTATAAAATCTTAGGAGAAGAAGTTTGGGAGAAAGTAATTTTTAAAGGACAAAAAAATGAAAATCACCGCCAATGAAGCCGAGAAAAATCAGCCATTTTTAGCCATAACGGGAAAAATTAAAACTTATGAAGATTTTTTGGAATTTAAGAATGTTATTGATTCCACTCTAGAAAAATTTAAAAACAAATCAAATTCCGAACTTTTTTTATTTTTTATAGATACCTACCCTATCAATTCCTATGCCATAGGCTACTTGATGAAACTCAAAGAAAATGATAAGGTGAATGTACAAATATACACAAATAATATGAAAACTTTGAATCTTTTTCAATATCTAGAACTTGATAAAAAGTTTCAGATCATTATCAAACAAAACTAAGGATGAAAGAATGTATAGCACATGGAATAATATTTATAATATCTTCAACCCTGTTGCATTTAATATTTTTGGACTAGAAATTCACTGGTATGGAATCGCGTATGTTCTCTCGCTTTTGATTTCTTTATATATTGCCAAAGTATTTATCAAAAAAGATGCTCAACGTTTCCCTATTTCAAATAAAAATCTGGAAAGTTTTTTTATTTGGGTAGAAATTGGGGTTATTTTAGGAGCAAGAATAGGCTATATTGCAATTTATGAACCAAATTCTATGTATTATTTTCTTCATCCATGGCAGATATTTAATCCTTTCGATATAGAAGGTCATTTTGTAGGAATACGCGGCATGAGTTACCATGGAGCATTGGTGGGATTTTTGATTGCTTCTATTGCTTTTGCTTATAAGAAAAAACAGAATTTCTTACTATACATGGATCTAGTGGCTATAAGCGTTCCGCTAGGATATGTATTTGGTCGTATTGGAAATTTTCTCAATCAAGAACTTTATGGACGAATTGTTCCTTCTACTAGCGTTTGGGGGCAAAAAATTGGTATCCTTGTAAATGGTGAGCTAAGATATCCCAGTCAGCTTATAGAGGCTTTTTTAGAAGGATTGGTCGTTTTTATAGTCGTCCTAATAGCAAAAAAACTTTTTAAAACAAGAGGATTGTTAATTGTAGTGTACGCGATTACATATGGGGTTATGCGTTTTATAGCTGAATTTTACAGAGAACCTGATCCGCAGATGGGTTATTATTTTGGAAACCTAAGCATGGGACAAATTTTAAGCCTAGTGATGATTGTTTTTGCACTAGGAATATTGGCTTATATTAAGAAAAACAAAAATGCACAAAACTAAATCTTGGATATTTTTATTCATAGCTATCATTTCAGAGGTCATAGCCACCCTTTCGCTCAAAATATCTTCGGGGGCAGTATGGGGCTATATCACAATGGGATTTTTTATTGTTATTTCTTATTATTTCATGGCACTTTGTGTTCGTATTATTCCTATAGGTACTGCATATGCAATATGGGAAGCATTTGGGCTATCCCTTATTGCTATTGTAGGTATCATCGTATTTGGAGAGAAAATCACTCTTTATCAAGAGATCGGAATTGTTCTTGGAGTTATTGGTATTGTACTTATCAACTTAGGAGAAAAAAAATAGATGTATCTTTTATTTGTTATTTTAGCAGGATTTTTAGATGTCCTAGCCAATCTCCTCTTAAAAAAATCTCAAGGATTTAAATATAAAATCTTAGGCATTGTTTCGATCTTATTGGTTTTGTGTGCTTTTATTTTTCTTTCTTTTGCACTCAAAAAAATGCCTTTGAGTATCGCTTATTCCATATGGGGAGCTGTGGGCATCATAGGAACAATTATAGGGGGATATATTTTTTTTCAAGAAAGACTAAATATAATAGGCTACATAGGGGTAGCCTTTGTGATTGCTTCTGTTATTTTGCTAAGTGCTTTTTAACTCTACCTAACCTCTTGTCTAATAATAGAAATATCCTTGAGATCTGCAGGAATACAATCCATAGAAACTATTTCTTTCAAACGCTCAAGTGTATATTTCTTGTGATTAAATACAACAATAGAGACAATATCACCTCTTTGCAAAAATCTTTGCTTTGCAAGTTCTAAATAACGCGTAGCACCGATGGCGATGATAATTTTAGAAGGATAGCAAGATTCTCTTAGCACTTCAGGTAAATCCTCTAAAACAGAATGCTCTTTTTGCGTGTTGAGTTTATCTTTTATCCAATTGATAAGCTTCTCGTAAAAATAACTATAACTTATAAGCTCACTTGATTCGCCATATTCCTGTACTTTTCCATCAAATTTCAAAAAAGAAGCGATGGAATAATTATCGCAAACCCCACCACTAGAAAATTTATCGATAGGTATTTTTAGTCCAACTGCCTTAGATCCATCAGAAAAATTTTTCTTCTGTGAAAGTTTGGTTGCATTTTCGTCATTCCTAACTGAAGCATCATTAAAAGCCATAAAAAATCTAGGTATGACTTTAGTGACTTTATTATCCAAGTATTCCAAATCACATTCAAGTCCTACTTCTGGTTCTGCTTGAACCTTGAATGATTGATTTGTCGGCAAAATAATCGCCTGATTATTGATACAATACCTGCCCAAAACTGAAGCACTATCAGGAATATAAAAAGGAAAAATCCCCTTAGGAGCATCTTTGTCTTCTCCTGTAATATCAGCAAAATCGTTAGATTCTCCTGCTTGTTCTAGATGGTTAGCAAAGTTTCCTACCACCCCAAACCCCAAATACTTTTTCATCGGTGCTCCTTTATGGAAAATTTGGTAAAAATAATACTCTAATTAAAACCAATATTTGATAAAAACTATAAACTAAGTAATCAAACCCATAAAAATAATCCTATAATAGAATTACAAAACATTTTAAGGAGAAGTTATGACAGAGAGTGAATTATACCAATGGCTCGGAAAATACGGGATTAAGACCCCTTGTTGTAAAGTTGTGGGAATGAATGAAGAAATCAGTGTTGATTTTTTTCCTGCTGTCTTAAAAATCCAATCCCCAAAAGTGATTCATAAAAGCGATGTAGGTGGCGTTATATTGAATCTAAATTCCAATGAAGAAATCAAAAATGCTAGAGAAAAAATGAAAAAAAATATTCAAGATGTGCATAAAATCCCCCTAGATAATAATGACTGTTTCATAATTACACAAATGTTACAAGGAGAAGAACTTTATATTGGCTCTGTAGAAGATAATGTATTTGGAAATGTCATTCTTTTTGGAAAAGGTGGGATTTATTTAGAACTCTATAAAGATATTTGTTACATAGATTCCAATGCACAAGAAGATGAGATACTCCGTGCATTTAAAAATACAAAAATTTCAAAACTCTTTGAGGGTTATCGTGGCAGTAATCATCAAATGATTGAAGTTATAACGCTAGTCAAAAATATACAAAAGCTTATCAATGAAAATCCTGATATTAAAGAACTCGATATCAATCCCTTAAAACTCACAAAAGATGGGTTGATTGCCGTAGATGCGAGAATAAAAAAATCCTCTAGTATTTCCAAAGAATCTTTGAGAAAATCAACTCGGCCTGATTTTTTACACAATCAACGCGTAGCTATTATTGGAGCAAGTACCGATAAAACAAAAGCAGGTTATGTAGTGGCAAAAAACTCTATTGGCTTTAAAGGGGAATTATTTTTTGTAAATCAAAAAGGAGGACAATTATTAGAAAAACCTCTATTAAAAAGCATAGAAGAAATACAAGGTAATATCGATACTGCTGTGTTAGCAATTCCCGCAAAGTTTGTTATCCCTACTATCAAAGAACTTATCCCTAGAGGGCTAAAAAATCTCATCGTTATTACCGCTGGTTTTAAAGAAAGTGGTCACCAAGAAGAAGAACTTGAAATAGGAAAACTTGCAGAGGAAAATAATTTTAATGTTTTAGGGCCAAATTGTCTAGGATACTTTAATGATAGTACAAATTTAAATCTAACATTTGGAACAGGGAATCTAAAAACAGGTCATCTAGCTTTCATTTCTCAATCTGGAGCAGTTTTGGCAGGACTTATGGATTATGCAAATGCTTTAGATATAGGATTTTCTCATATTATGAGCACAGGAAATGCTGTAGATTTAGAAAGTTCAGATCTTATTCCAATGCTTGATCGTGATCCTAACGCTAAGAGTATTTCTCTATATTTGGAAGGAATTAGTAAAGGGAAAGAGTTATTAAAAAATATTCGAAATACAAAAAAACCTATTTTTCTTTTCAAATCAGGAAAAAGTGAAGAAGCGGCAAAAGCGGCTTTTTCTCACACTGGAAATTTAAGCGGAAATTATGATATGTTTTCTGGATTAATGAAAAGTTTAAATGTTAGAGTAGTAGATAATATCGAAGCTTTGATATTAAAGCCTCTCTTCCATAATAGCAAAGAAATTGCAATTATTACAAATGCTGGAGGACCAGGAACTGTTCTAACAGATGCGATTGTTGCTAGAGGGAAAAAACTCTACTCTTTGAATGAGCAAAATATAAGAGCCTTGAATGCTATTTTGCCTGAACATTGGTCTCATAATAACCCTATCGACATCATCGGTGATGCCTTGGCAGATAGGTATAAAGCCTCTTTAGATGTCGTAGATAATTTTGATGGAGTAGATTTTATCTATATGCTCATTACCCCTCAAGACATGACCGATCCTCTAGGATCTGTAAAAATACTCAAAGAAAAAACATACAAGCACAAGGTTATCCCTATTCTTATTGGGGGGAATATGGTTGAAGAAGCAAGAATTTTTTGCAAAACAAATAAAATATTATTTTTCTCAAGCATCACCGAAGCTACATCATTTTTATAAATCTCAATGATGGATTTAAAGATATATGAAAAGTGTTTTTGAGGATACTAGAGAGGATGGACAGCTAGAAAATCGGGGTTAAAAATGTATGATTAACTTCAGAAGTCAAAGCCTGTCCAAAATCTCAAGGTTCAAGCTAATCTCAATTAATCAATTATTCTTTCTTTAAAAACTTCCTAAAAAGTTAAACATATCAAGAAATTTTTTTGCTCTTTCAGACTTTGGAGAGGTGAAAAATTCCTTTGGAGTAGCCTCTTCAATTATAATTCCTTGGTCAAAAAACACAACTTTATCTGCAACTGCTTGAGCAAATTTAAGTTCATGAGTTACGATTATCATACTCATGCCTTCTTTTGCAAGTTCTAAAATAACATCTAAAACTTCCTTTACCATTTCAGGATCTAAGGAAGCTGTAACTTCATCAAAAAGCATTATTTCAGGATTCATGCACAATGCTCTAATGATCGCAACGCGTTGTTTTTGTCCTCCTGAGAGCTCTTTTGGATACGAATCTTTTTTATCCTCAAGTCCCACCCGTTTTAATAATCTCAAAGCCTGTTCTTTGACTTCTTCTTTTTTTCTTTTTTGGGCTTTTAATGGTCCTAAAAGAATGTTTTCAAGTACATTCATATGAGGAAAAAGATCATAACTCTGAAAAACCATGCCAATTTTTTGTCTGATAAGATTCCAATTTGTAGATGGTGTATTAATGATCTTTCCATCTAATATAATTTGACCTCCCTGTATCTCTTCTAATCCATTCAAACATCGCAAAAAAGTACTTTTTCCACATCCACTAGGTCCCAAAATCACAACAACTTCACTTTTTTGTATGCTAAAGTTAATCCCCTTTAAGATTTGATGATCGTGATTATAAGATTTTACGAGATTTTTAGTCTCTAATAATGCTTGCATTTGATTCCTTACTTTGATTTTTTATGTTCTTTTGAAAAATAAATTCGCCATCTTGGGTTCTTCACAAGTTTTCCTAGTTGAAACTTTGGTATGATTACATCATCTTAAAGACAGGGAAATTTATGGCATTAGTAAGTTTATTAGGAGTTTGCAAACAATACGATTATAAGGTAATTTTAAAAGATATAAATTTTTCTATCACCAAGGGAGAGAAGATTGCTATCGTAGGTAAAAATGGGAGCGGGAAATCCACTCTTTTAAAAATCCTAACAAAAGAGATCGAACCTGATGAAGGCGAACGTATTTTTCAAAACAACATAAAAATCTTAAGTCTGCCTCAAAATCCTATTTTTGACCCTCTGATGAGCGTCAGAGATGTTTGTGAAGAAAGCTTAGCAGAACTCAGAGATGCCCATAAACGTCTTGAATTTTTAAACACTCAAGAAAGCACCAAAGATATGCTAGAAGAGCAAGGAGCAATCATAAGCTTTATAGAAGAGCATCACGGATGGGATATGGATAGCAAAGTAGATGAAATCCTGCAAAGATTTGATCTAGAAAATATCGCAGATAGATTGGCTAATACCTTAAGTGGAGGGGAACAAAAACGTCTTGCTCTATCTGTAATGCTTCTAAAAAGTGCTGATATTTTGATATTAGATGAGCCAACCAATCATCTTGATGTGCAAATGGTTGAATTTCTTGAAGAAATGATTTCTTCTCTTACTTGTTCTGTTGTATTTATAAGCCACGATAGATACTTCATAGAAAGTCTTGCTCATAGAGTCGTAGAAATTGATGATGGGAAGCTTTTAAGCTTTCAAGGGGGTTATAGCAATTATCTACAAAAAAAAGAAGAGATATTAAACACTCTTTCTAAAGAACACGAACATCTGCTTAAACTTTTAAAATCTGAGGAAGAATGGCTACATAGAGGAGTCCAGGGTAGAAGGAAACGCAATGAAGGTCGAAAAGCAAGAGTGCTAGAAATGCGAAAAAATGCCAAAGCAAATCCTTCTATTATCAAAAAAATGCGCCTTGAACTTCAAAGAGAACAAAAACATTTCAATAGAGATGAAGGAAAAAACACTAAAAAAATGCTCTTTGAATGCGAAAAAATCAATAAAAAAATTGCGGATAAAGTTCTTATTTCTGATTTAAGCTTAAGAATCTTACAGAGAGATAAAATTGCTATCGTAGGTAAAAATGGGAGCGGGAAATCCACTCTTTTAAAAATCTTTTTAAATCAAATTTCTCAAGATAGTGGCATTATTAAACGAGGGGATATTACAATCGGATATTTTGATCAACAAAGAAAAATGTTAGATGAGGATAAAAACCTCTTAGAAACTTTTTGTCCTAACGGAGGAGATCATATTGAAGTAAAAGGGAAAAATATTCACGTTTTTGGGTATTTGAAAAACTTCTTATTTCCAAAAGAATTTTTAGACAAAAAAATATCCTATTTGAGTGGAGGAGAAAAAAATCGTGTTGCACTTGCATTGTTATTTGCAAAAAAATATGATTGTCTGATATTAGATGAACCTACCAATGATTTAGATATTGCAACCATCAATGTTCTTGAAGAATATCTACAAAATTTTGATGGAGCAGTCATTTTTGTAAGCCATGATAGATATTTTGTAGATAAAATTGCTCACAAACTTTTGGTTTTCAAGGGAAATGGAATATGTGAAGAAAGCTATATGCAATACACAGAATACTTGGATATTCAAAAAGAACTTGATGAATATGATATTTTAGAACTTGATTTAAAAGACAACCAAAAAAATGAAAAAATCAAGAAAAATACGAAATTAAGCTATAAAGAAGCAATGGAATTAGAATTTTTACCTAGTGAAATAGAGAAACTAGAAAAAATTATTAAGTCTTTAGAGTTAGAATTAGAAGATCCCAATATATATGAAAAAAAGGGAATTGCAACCATCGCAAAAGAAATGCAAGAAACTCAAAAAGAACTTGAAAGTAAGCTAGAGAAATATTTCTTTTTGGAAGAAAAACATCATATCTTAACTCAAGGAAATTAGCCCAAAAAATACAAAATCATAAATATTGATTGTGTTTGTTTTATTGTTAAGGTAATTTTGATTATCATATGTTGATTTAGGTTGCAACAATAGGAATTTAAAAGGAGACAAGATGCAAAAGTTTATTATTGATTACAAACAAGCTCAAGAAAATAGAGAAAAAGAAGGTATTCCACCCCTTCCTTTAAATGCAGACGAAGTAACAAATGTGATTGAAATACTCACAAATACAGCTTCAAGCAAAGAGGAGAAACTTTTTGTAAAAGAGTTATTAATCCATAGAGTAAGTCCAGGAGTAGATGAAGGTGCAAAAGTAAAGGCAGAATTTTTAGGAAAAATTTCAAAAGGCGAATTGAAATGTGATG
The DNA here is from genome assembly GCF_030688855.1 of Helicobacter cappadocius. Lineage (GTDB taxonomy): Bacteria > Campylobacterota > Campylobacteria > Campylobacterales > Helicobacteraceae > Helicobacter_J > Helicobacter_J cappadocius. The sequence continues at coordinate 27,109 of NZ_JAUYZK010000009.1, forward strand.
AATTTTCAAGTCTTGAAGCTATAAAATATCTAGGCACAATGCTAGGTGGCTATAATGTAAAATATTTAGTAGAAGGAATTTCTCATGCAAATAAAGAGATCGCTCAAGAATCTGCAAATGCCTTGAAACATACGCTACTTGTATATGACAGTTTTGATGAAGTTGCAAAACTAAGCAAAAACAATGATTTAGCAAAAGAAGTCATCCAATCTTGGGCAAATGCAGAGTGGTTTTTAAACAAACCAGCTTTAAATGAAATGATAGAAATGTGTGTGTTAAAAATTGATGGGGAAACAAATACTGATGATCTAAGCCCCGCAAGTGACGCATTTACCAGAAGCGATATTCCGCTTCACGCTAAAGCAATGTTGAAAAATCGAATAGACAATTATGAAAAACGTCTCACAGATATCAAATCCAAAGGTATTCCAGTTGCATATGTTGGAGATGTTGTAGGAACAGGAAGCTCAAGAAAATCAGCCTGTAATTCGATTATGTGGCATTTTGGCAATGAAATTCCTTATGTGCCAAATAAAAAAACAGGGGGGATTGTCATTGGCGGAGTCATCGCTCCAATATTTTTTAACACTTGTGAAGACAGCGGATCGTTACCTATTATTGCAGATGTAAAAGATCTTAAAGAAGGCGATATTATCAAAATCTATCCTTACAAAGGAATAATCGAAAAAAATGGTTCTGTTGTGAGTAAATTCACTCTCACTCCAAATACTATTGTAGATGAAATAAGAGCAGGAGGAAGGATACCGCTTATTATAGGAAGAGGTTTGACAAACAAAGCAAGAAAATTTCTAGGACTTGGCGAATCTGATATTTTTGCAAAACCAGAAATCCCCAAAGATACAGGAAAAGGTTTCACATTAGCACAAAAAATCGTGGGAAGAGCATGTGGGGTTGAGGGTGTCAGACCGGGAACTTATTGTGAACCAATCGCAACAACTGTAGGAAGTCAAGACACTACAGGAGCAATGACTAGAGACGAAGTCAAAGAATTAGCGAGTTTGAATTTCAGTGCCGATTTTGTACTCCAAAGTTTCTGCCATACAGCTGCCTATCCAAAACCTGCCGACGTAAGCTTACAGGCAACTTTACCTAGTTTTATGACAACTAGAGGAGGAGTGGCTTTACGTCCAAAAGATGGGGTCATACATTCTTGGCTCAATCGCATGTGTCTTCCTGATACACTAGGAACAGGAGGAGATAGCCATACAAGATTTCCCATAGGGGTCAGTTTTCCTGCTGGTAGCGGACTTGTTGCTTTTGCAGCGGTAACAGGCTCTATGCCGCTAAATATGCCAGAGTCCGTACTAGTCCGTTTCAAGGGCAAACTCAATCCGGGCATTACTCTTAGAGATTTGGTAAATGCGATACCCTATTACGCAATAAAACAAGGTTTGATGACGGTAGAAAAAAAGGGTAAAAAAAATATTTTCAATGGTAGAATATTGGAAATTGAAGGTCTAGAAGATATTAAAGTGGAACAAGCTTTTGAACTCAGCGATGCAAGTGCTGAAAGAAGTGCTGCTGCTTGTAGTATTTTATTAAATAAAGAGCCTATCATTGAATATCTTAAATCCAACATTGAGCTAATTGAAAAAATGATCGAAAATGGGTATGAAAATGCCACTACATTGAAACGTAGAGCTGATAAAATGCGCGAGTGGATAAAAAATCCTACCTTGCTTCAACCTGACAAAGATGCTGAATATGCAGCGATTATTGAAATTGATTTAGCAGATGTAAAAGAACCTATTTTGGCATGTCCAAACGATCCAGATGATGTTGCTACACTCACTGAAATTTTGAGCAACTCTAAAAGACCTCATCATATCGATGAAGTATTTGTCGGTAGTTGTATGACAAATATCGGTCATTTTAGAGCCTTTGGAGAGATCGTAAAAGGTGCAGGACAATCTCCAACACGCGTCTGGATTGCACCTCCTACAAAAATGGATGAAAAACAACTTAGCAAAGAGGGTTATCTCTCAGTATTTGGTGCTGCAGGAGCGAGAGTAGAAATACCCGGATGTAGCCTATGCATGGGAAATCAAGCTAGAGTAAAAGACAACGCGGTTGTATTTTCAACTTCTACGAGAAATTTTGACAATCGTATGGGTAAGGGTGCTCAAGTATATTTGGGAAGTGCAGAACTTGGGGCTGTATGTGCATTACTTGGAAGACTTCCTAGCAAAGAAGAATATATGCAATTAGTCCCAGAAAAACTAGGTGGTAAAAAAGAAAATATCTATAAGTATTTAAATTTCAATTTGATGGAAAATTTCAGCTTATAGTAGGTGTTGCCAAGAAAATAAAAAATAGGAGTATATCTTAGAAAAACATGCTTTCTAAGATATTTTTCTCCTCTTCAATTTAAAATCGTAAATCTTCTAAATAGAAGGGGGAAGATTTGATTGAAAAACTAAAATTGCTATCTTTATTTGTCGATATAGACGATAATACACTGGGGAAAATTTGCGATTTTAGCAAAATTAAAACCTATGAAAAAGATTTTGTTTTATTCTATGAGGGACAGGTTATCGATAACCTTTTATTTTTACTCAATGGATCTGTAGATATTTATAAATTTGATCGCTTTGGTAATAAAAAATACCTTTATAATATTGACTCTATGCAAGAAAATCAAGACAATCTTTTGCTCATAAATCATATCGATTTTCGAGAGATTAAGACATTTGGCAATGCTTGTATTTATGAAAAAAGCGACATTTTGAATATAGATTGCAAAAAACTCATCCACCTTGCAAGGCAAAACACAAATTTATTTTCTAATCTATGCAGACAAATCATTTTAAAAAATCAAAAACTAGATGAAGTTATCAATCGTGATATTATTTTTGATGCTATCGCTAAATTAGCATATACATTGGACAAAAATCTTTATCGCTTCAATTTGATGCAACGTCAAGAAATTGCTTATCGGCTCAATATTCAACCCGAGACGCTCTCAAGAATTTTGAAAAAACTCAAGCAAGATCGCATTATAGAATCCGATGAAAATAGCGAAATCAAGGTAATAGACAAAAAGAGTCTGCAAGAAATTTATAAAATTTGAACAGGAATACAAATGAACTTTACTTTTAAAAATCCCATATCTTCAAGGTTATCAGCAATCGTGGGAATTACCTTTGTGGTAGTTCTTATTGTGATGATTTTAAATATCTATTTAAATAAAGCCAATATTTCACTTACTAGAGTTTTGAGTAATCTTAGCCTTCAAATCAATCTAACCCAATCAATCACCAAAGATATATTTTTAGGAAACTATCAAAACACCAATGATTTTGAAACTCTCAATCAAAAATCTAGTGATTTTGAAGAAAAATTTAACACTCTTTATTACCAAGATAGAACTTACAAAATGTTTTGGTTAGACGAAAAATATATCAAAAAAATACTCGAACAAATGCAGGAGCAACTGCAAAAATTTAATAGCAATGTAAGAACTTATGAATTTGCAAGAAAAAATCTATACAAAAATAGAAATTTTTTATACTCAAACAATGAAAAGCTCTTAGATATAAGTGATGATGTTGTTAAAAAAATGATCGGGGCAAAAATAAGCCAGGAAGAGATAAACGAAGCAGGCAAACAAAGAACGCTTAGCCAAAAAATTCCCTATCAACTTACTTTATATACAATCAAAAATCAAAAAGATGCTTATGAAGAATTTTTGAAATCTTTTGAAAAATATAATTCTACTATCCTTGGTTTTTATACTAACCCTACTTATAAAGGTAACAAAGAACTCCTCAAAGCTATCAAATTTAATTATGACTTTTGGCAAAAATATGCCTTTAATGTGCGAGAAATCATAGCCAACCATAACATCTTATCTGATTCTTTATCTGAAATTAATGACAATGGGATACTCCTAACACAAAATCTAAAAAAACTTTATAGTATTTATGACAAGACGCTCAGTCAAACTGAATATCTATTCAATATCTTTCAATATATAGCTACAATGATTGTTTTATTTGTAATTTTTGGCTTGATATTCACGACGATTTGGACAAAAAAGCAAATTACAAACTTCCTAAAGTATTCAAAAAATCTAAATGAAAATAGCCTAATAAATCTTCCAATACGAGAAGATACAGAACTTGCTCAAGCAAGTAGAAATATCAATGACTTTATCAGTCGCATTCAAAAAACAAAAGAAAGCTCTATCTTGGCAAAAAAAATCGGAGAACAAATCCATAATGACATAATGGAAATCAACTCAGATATCAAAGAGTATTTAGATGAAAAAAAATTTAGCCAAGAGGATAGAGAAAAAATTCGAAAAGAAATTGGGATAAGTGAATATATAGCGATTCAATCTAGCGATGAACTCATCAATATCGCTAAAAAGCTCGACAAGCTAAGTGATTCTATCGACAAATCTATTGATATCTATACAAATTGTCTCACTTGCAAAAAAAATAGTGAATTATTTTAAATGTCAAATAAAAAGCAAAGTTCAAGGCATTTTCTAATATAATCACGAAATATAGTGTGTAATTTTGATACTCTGAATTAAAGGAAATTAATGATAAAAAAAATTTTTAATCTTATTGTCGTGCCATTAGATTTTATTACAAAATATTTCAAAGCAATGGTATTTTTATTGATTGTTGTTATTTTAATAATATCAGTAATACCTAATTCTTCAAGCATTAATTCCCCCAATCTTGCAAAAATTTATTTGCAAGGTCCCATTATTGATAGCGAAGGAATCAGGACTCAAATTGATAAAATTTTAGCTACTCCTAGCATTAAAGGAGTTCTTCTTATCATCAACTCACCTGGTGGAGCTGTGAGTGCAAGTGTAGAAATTAGCGATATGATAGCTGATCTCAAACAAAAAATGCCTGTAATAGCATACGTACAAGGAGCTATGGCAAGTGGAAGTTACTATGCAGGAATGTATGCAGATAAAATCTATGCAAACAGAGGGGCTTTGATAGGCTCTATCGGAGTGATTTTTGATGGAGCTAACATCTCAGAACTCGCCAATAAGCTAGGTATTCAAGAACAAGTTATAGCCGCTGGAGAATACAAAGAAATAGGCACTTTTATGCGAAAATGGACTCCGCAAGAAAAAGATTTTCTTCAGAAACTCATTAATGAAGAATATGAAATGTTTCTATCTGATGTAGCTGATGCTAGGGGACTTGATATAAAATCATCTAAAGAGTATGCTGAAGGAAAGGTATTTAGTGCAAAAAAAGCTCTCAAGCTAGGGCTTATTGATACTATTGGAACGCAAAATCAAGCCATAGAAATGCTTAAAACTCTCTCTGAAGTCCAACATCCCATTTGGTTAAAAAGAGATAAGTTTGATGCCTACTTAGATAAAATCATCAAAACTAGCACACGAGTGATGTTGAATGCCTTTACCTACACTCTTAGATAAAAAGGGATTGAATGAAACATACCATATTGATAACCTGTCCAGATATGCAAGGACTCGTCTTTAATATTTCTTCTATCCTTCTTAAACATGGCCTCAATATAGAACGAAATGACGAATTTGTAGATAAACCAAGCAATCAGTTTTTTATGCGTACTGTGGTAAATGGAAACACCAATGCCGCTGTATTAAAAGAAAATCTTTGTACTTGTTTGCCATCAGAGGCACAAATCAATGTAATAGAGGAAAAAAAGAAATCTATCATCATTCTTTGCACTAAAGAAAATCATTGCTTAGGAGATCTCTTATTGCGTTATGATAGCGGGGAACTTGATGTGAATATTGAAGCTGTCATTAGTAATCACTCAAACCTCCAAAATCTTGTAGGAAAATTTGGGATTGATTTTTTTCACATCAGCACTGAGGGAATTTCACGAGAAGAACACGAAAAACTTGTGTTAGAAAAATGTGATGAATTCAATGTGGATTTTTTAGCCTTAGCTAAATATATGCGAATACTATCTCCAAATTTTGTGGAAAAATACAAAAATAAAATCATCAATATTCACCACAGTTTTCTACCTGCATTTATTGGTGCAAATCCATATAAACAAGCGTATGAAAGAGGAGTAAAAATTATTGGTGCAACGGCTCATTTTGTAAATAATCATCTTGATGAAGGTCCTATTATTACTCAAGATATTACGAAAATTGACCATACCTACAGTTGGCAAGATATGCAAAAAGCAGGTAGAGATGTTGAAAAAGTCGTCTTCGCTAGAGCAATTGAGCTTGTACTGAATGACAGGGTTTTTATACACGGAAATAAAACTGTTGTTTTTTAACCCCTGTTTGATTTCTCTTTTAGATTTTTTAAGTATTTTTGATAATATAATCAACAGCACTTGAAGAGTCTAAGCCTATAGACTTCTCAACCATACCTGTATTACCGTGCGAGATATAAGAATCCTTCACTTCAAAACTATGTAATTTAATTTGTATATCGTTATCTGCAATGTATTCAAGCAATGCTGAACCAACCCCACCAATTTTATAGCTATCACTAAAAACAAAAGCATAAGAATAAGAATTTAAAATTTTCTTCAAATCTTTATCTAATGGCTTAAGAAATCTCAAATCCAATAAACCAGCCTCTATCCCACTAGTTTTTAATGATAAATACACTTCATAAGCTCTTCCAACACCATTTCCATAGCCTATCAATAAAATCTTTCCACCTTCTAGCAAAAGCTCTGATTTACCGATAATAAAATCTTTATTTTCAAAAATTCCATCATTGATTATAAATTTTCCACGCGGATATCTGAAGGCACACGGAGAAGAGGAGTGATTGGAAGCAAAAAGAATTGCGGATTTTAAAGACGCGTTATCACGGGGGGCAAAAAGAACCATATTAGGAATGGGACGTAAAAAAGAAATATCCAATAATCCCTGATGTGTTTCTCCATCTTCACCAACAATACCAGCTCTATCAATAGCAAATCTTACAGGCAAAGACATAATGCCGACATCATGCACAATCTGATCGTATGCACGTTGTAAAAAAGTTGAATAAATACTCACAAATGGCTTAAAACCCTCCTTTGCCAATGCAGCCATAGAAGTTACGGCATGTTGTTCGGCAATCGCAACATCCCAAAAGCGATTAGGATATTTATCAATTAATGCCCCTAATCCCGTACCTCCAGGCATTGCAGCAGTAGCACCTACAATTTTTTCATCCTCATTGGCTAGTTCAAGAAGGGTTTGAGAATAAATATCTGTTGGACTCTGAGCATTAGTAGCTTTCTTTGAACTTCCTGTATCAAGATCAAATGGACCCACTCCATGCCATTTTTCATACCTTCCCTCTGCAATCTCATACCCCTTACCTTTTGTAGTTTGAGCATGTATAATCACAGGACATCTCATATCTTTTGCCAAATTTAATGCATGAATAACTTCATCTAAATGATGTCCATTAATAGGACCAATATAATTAATACCCATCTCCTCAAATAAAATTCCCGGTGTAATTAACTTAAAAGACTCTTCAAAACGTTTGGCGATATAAGTTGCACTATCTGGCATTTTTTCTAATAATTTCTTGATCCTGTCTTTCACAGACTGATACATAGGCCCAGCTATCAAATGTGAAAGATATTTACTAATTGCTCCAATAGGTTTAGCAATGCTCATTTCATTGTCATTGAGAATAATAATCATTGGGTATTTTCTATCGCCTAATTCATTTAAGGCTTCATAAACCAATCCCGCGCTCATGCTTCCATCTCCAATAAGTGCTACAGGGATAGCATTTTTTTTCTGCAGTGCAAAAGCCTTAGCAACGCCCACTCCAAGAGAAATCGAAGTCGAACTATGCCCAGCAATAAAATAGTCAAAATCTGATTCTGAGGGCTTAATAAATCCACTCATACCTCCAAATTGTCTAAGAGTCTCAAATTCTTTCCATCTATTTGTGATCAATTTGTGTGCATAAGCTTGATGACTGACATCATAGATAAATGGATTCTCTCTACAATCAAAAACTCGATGCATACCCACGATAAGTTCCACAGCACCCAAAGTAGAGCTCAAATGTCCTCCATTTTTACTAACAACTTCTAAAATTCTATGGCGAATATTTTCACAAAGTTCCAACAATGAAGCCATATCCATTGTGGCGAGGTTTGGAAAACCTCCCCTAACTATCAAATCCATTCTATGCTCTCAGATTATCTAATACGCTCTGTTTAAGCGTCCTATAACGGGTCATAATATTTCCATCAATATTACCATTACTACAAGTGATAACAACTCCGCCTTTTGAAATTGCATCACTAGGCTCAAGTTTTATTTTTTGAGAATCCTTGAGATTCTCATTCAAATATGGATAGTCATTTGTATTTACCTTAATATGTATATCAGTGGCATCTACAATACTTGATAAAAGCTCTTTTGCTAGTGCAAGAGCTACTTTTTGACTGCTTGAATCTATTTCTTTAACGATAACTTCTTTAGCTATATCTACGGCAATTCCACTAAGCTCTTTTTCTAATTCTTCAAGATGAGATTGAGATCTTTTCATTTCAGTATCCAATGCAATAGCAGATTGAATCAGAGTTGTTTTCTCTTTTTCAATCATATCAAGCATTTCTTTTTTTGCTTTTTCTTCTCCCTCTTTAATTCCATCTTTATATCCATCATTGCGTGCACCAGCAACTCTTTCTTCGATTTCAAGCTGTTGTTTTTCAAATTGAATTTGAAGCTTAGCAAGAGAGCTAGAAAGTTCGTCTGTTTTTTGCAAAAGTCTTTCAATCAGATCCTTTTCCAATGAATTTGAATTTTTTTTGGCCTCTTGAATGTCTTGAGAGCTATTTGGATTTGGAGCAGATGACTGGATGATACTTACTGTCTCATCAATATCATCACTTTTATTTTTAATAATAGATTTAAATTCATATCTCTGAACATTATGCTTTGATAATTCATTTTTAGCAATCAAATTTTCTTCTTCAAAATTACTCAACAACATCTTCTTCCTCTCCTATTTGGATAAGTCCCTGTTCAGACAAGGATTGCACAACTTCCACAATTTTACGTTGAGCACTTTCAACATCTTTTACTTTTACAGCTCCTAAAAATTGCATTTCTTCCACAAATTGCTCACTTGCACGCGTACTCATATTATCTAAGAACTTCTGTTTAAGTTCATCAGGTGAGGATTTCAACGCCAAGATCAAATCCTTCTTGTCAGCAATTTTAAGAATCTCTCTAATGGCATTTTTATCAAGTTTAGAAATATCCTCAAAGGTAAACATCATTTCTTTTATTTCACTCGCAAGTTGCTCATCGATCTGTTCGATATAGGAAATAGTCGCTTTTGCTGCTTTTTGACCAAGTCTATTAAACATCTCTGCAACGGCTCTAGGACCACCAACTTCAACTTTATAACTAGTAAGAGATTCGAGTTTATTTTCCAATACAGTTGAAACTCTTTTAACAACATTAGGGGAAATATCGCCTAAATTTGCCATTCTAATTGAAATCTCTGCACGCATGTCATCTTGAAAATATCCTAAAGTCTCAGCTGCACTTGAAGAGTCCATATGGGCAAGAATAAGTGCGATAGTTTGAGGATGTTCATTCACAATAAAATCTGCAAGTTGTTGAGGTCTAACTTTCATTAAATAAGAGAAGTTTTTTGTAGATTGCATACTCTTGGCAAGTTTGTCTAAAACTTTTTTAGCTTCCTCTGGTCCTAATGTTTTATTTAAGAGTTCTCTAGCATAGTCCAATCCACCACTATTGATATATTGATTGGACTGAAATATTGCATAAAACTCTTCCAAAACTGCTCCACCAATAGCCTTATCAGTGCCATTTAGTTGCATTATCTGCTTACTGATTTCTGTAATACTATCAATATCTAAATGTCTAAAAACTTCACTTGTAGAATCTTCCCCGACCTGAATGAGTAAAATAGCAATTTTTTCTGCCATAGAAAGTTCATCGTATTGAGCTCTTTGTTTGGAACTAAGTTTTGAAGCCATTATCTACTCCTATGACCTATTTTCAGGACTAATCTCATCTTTTATCAATGTCTTGAACAAAGCGGCAATCTCTTCAGGTTTTTCTTCGATGCTGCTCTTTATTTTTTCAAGCAAAACATCATATTTTACTTCATCTTCACTAAAATCACTACTGAGTCCAAGCTGATCTTCGACACGTTTTCTAATCTCGCTAAATTTATTGAGATCTCCATCATCCTCGTCATTGATTTCAAACAATGATTCGATCTTATCTTCTTCATTTTCCTGAACTTCCAACATCCGTTCAGCAAATGGAGAAATAATTTTCTTGTAAAAAATAAATATCACCACAGCCACTAGAACATATTTCAAAAGTGGCATAAATGGCCCCAGATATTTCTCAACATCTGCAGAAAACTTTTCAAAACCAGTCAATGGAACATAATTTTCTGTTTTTGCATCAAATTCAAAATTACTTACGGCCACATCATCGCCTCTTTGTGCGGAATAACCTATAGCCTGTTTAACTAAAGAGTCAATCTTCTGCATTTCCTCTGTGCTTAAGGGAACATATTCTATGTTTTCGGTTCCATCTTTGCTAACTTTTTTATATTTACCATCTACAACTACAGCTGCACTCAAACGAGATAAGACTCCAAACTCTCCTTTGATTTCACTAACCGTTTTCCCCACTTCATAGTTCGTTGTATTTTGTGATTTTTCATATTTTTCTTTAGCGTTGTTGTCATCGAGTCCTTGAACAGGACCTATGTTACTTACAGCTCCCGGTACTCCTCCGATTTGTTTGGGCTGTGCTCCTTCTCGTTTCTCTTCTAAATTTTGCTCACTTCGCACAACATTGTTTGGATCATAAGTTTCTTTTGTACTTTTTTTCTGACTAAAATCAAAATCAGCATTTACTCTAGCAACTACCTTGTCTTTGCCGCCCACAATAGGTGAAAGAATATTGATAATTTTGTTCTCTAAAATATTTTCAAAATTTTGTTTATATTTTAGCTGTGTGGCAGCAAGCTCTTTAGATGTAGTAAAATCATCACCCTCTCCTAATGGTTCGCCATCTTCATCTACAAGTTTTACATTTTCTGGAGTAAGTTTAGTAACTGATGCAGCGACAAGGTTTTTAATACCCATAATCTGTGGTGTTGTCAAACGCATATTTGGTTTTATTTTTAACATAACTGAGGCAGTTGGAGGAACTTCTTTACTTACAAAAACAGAGTCTTTTGGAATGGCGATATGAACATTAGCTTTCTCTATAGGATTAAGACTCTCGATAGTGCGAGATAACTCTCCTTCTGTTGCACGTATAAATTTAATTTTTTGATCAAAATCTGTAGCACCAAAATCTTTGACATCAAAAATCTCAAAACCAACCTTGCTACTTTTGGGAATACCCTGTGTTGCAAGAGCTATTCTCTCTTCATAAACCTTATCTCTAGGAATAAGAATGGTATCTTCTTTGGGAACTTTATACGGAATTTGATTCTGTTGCAAATATTGTAAAATTAAGGCATTATCGCTTGGATTCATTCCTTCAAACAAAACAGCATAACTTCCATCTTTTCGCTTTTCTCCAATGGGAAAAATCAATAAAAATACCAAAAATGCGACAATCAAAACAGTCGCACCCAAAATTACTATTTTTTGTTTTTTATTAAGCTTGGTAAAAAATTTACTTATCTGTTGAAATAGAGCCTTGATATCCAATTTTATCCTCTGATATTTTTAATTTACTTTAACAAAAATTTGCTTATAGTTTGTGTTTCGATGAAAAAAATTCTTGCAACAATTCAAGCACTCTGTTATTTTGATCGGCTCGTCCAATAGTTATCCTAATAGCATTAATGCCATAAGACTTGAGATTTCTAATAATCACTCCTTTTTTCAAAAGCCAATCACACACTTGAGTGCTAGAATATTTTTCTTCCAAAACAAATGTGATGAAATTTCCCCATGAAGGAATAAACTCTATTGAATTTTCAATCGCAAAAGCTTCGTATCGAAGCATTTCCTTGAGTACAGCTGAAACACTAGATTGAACAAAAACCTGATCTTTAATAGCCTCATGTGCGGCATCCAAGCTTAAAATACCGATATTAAAAGGTGGTCGGAGCTTAGAGAGTGCTTTGATAATCTCAGGATGTGCTAGTCCATATCCAATACGCATACCTCCAAGACCATATGCCTTTGAAAAGGTGCCTAAGTAAATAACATTTTCAAATTTTTCCAAAAGCTCTTTTGGTTCAATTGCCTTGTTTTTATCTTTTGATTTTGCAAACTCTTGATAAGCACCATCTATGACTACTAGAGTTTCTTTTGATGTTTGTGAAATGAGGTTAAACACAGCATCTTTATCCAAACATTCTCCAAGCGGGTTATTTGGCACACATAAAAAAACAACTTCAGGTTTATGTTCATCATAAAGAGAACTGAATTCGTTTACATCGTGATGATTACTAGATGTTTTTATGACTTTTGCTCCGACTTGCTTAGCATAAATCTCATACATGGCAAAAGTAACTTTTGCCATCAAGACCTTCGTATTAGGTCTACATTTCGCACGGATACAAAACTCTATGACTTGATCGCTACCTGCACCTATGATGATATTATTTGATTTGATATTATATTTATGGGCAATAGCATCTTTAAGCTCAAACATCGAATCATCAGGATAAAAACTAGCCTTTTTTGCACCCGAGATGATGGCATCATTTACTTTTGGAGAATAACCAAAAGGATTTTCATTACTGCCTAATTTAATAACATCTTCTGGTTTGATTCCAAACTCTCGAACAAGAAGCTCAACAGGCTTTCCTGCTTCATAATTTACAATATCATCTAACTCTTGGTTGAAATTCATTTAAACCTTCTTGATAGCTTTTGTGATTATAGATTGTATCTAAAAATCACATAAAAATTGGAATATTTTAAGGATAATTGGATGTCTATTTTGTTTTCTTTATAATTTCAAATTTTTTGAAATACTCATCAATCTCTTCTCGCATTTCTCTGCCTACTTCCTCAAAAGCATCTAAAAGTACTTCATAGCTACCAATCCCGCCAATAAAATCCCAAAATTCGGCAGCAACTTTGAGTTCGTATTCCAAATCAAGCATTCCTGCCATAGTCCATCTTTCATAAGGTTTTGGTTCATAGGGATTATAGGGAATGGCTATGAGTGTATGAATATTCATATTTGGATTATTGTATGCAAAACTAGCTATCCAAGTAAGAAGACGTACCATTTTTGAATATTTTTTCACTTTCAAGCACAGCAGAGAGATTTTTAACAATACTAATTCTATGATCATCAAAATTGTTCAATAAACTATGAACATCACTATGTGTCTGAATAAGAAAGGATTTTTGTGATTTTTTTATTTTTATTGCTTGTTGCAATTTTTGATAAGCGTCATAAAGACTTTCATTTTCCTTTTGAATTTTGATAAGAATGGGAGCATTATTAAATTGTTGTTTTAATATAGCATCAATACCGTTATTTCTCTGCACGGGGATAAATTCAACACCAAATAAATATTTTTCTAAATCTATTTGTTGATTTAAAAAATAATCCCTACCTTTATGTAAAACTACAGAATGAGTTTTAATAGGGTTTTCTAGTCTCTCTTTAGTGATTTTTACTGCCTCTTGAGAGATGTCAATACCTATAAAGTTCCTATTGTTAAGTTTTGCAGCCAAAAGGGTTGTACCACTACCGCAAAAAGGATCTAAAATTAAGTCGCCATGACTACTTGCAATTTTAATGATTCTTTCCAAAAGAGCAATGGGTTTTTGCGTCGGATATTGAATTCTTTCCTTTGCTTTAGGATTAAGATAAGGGATATCCCATACATCGCTCAATGGAACACCCTTTTTACACTCGCTAATTATAACTTCTCCCTTAGAATCTTTTGCGTAAATACTTTTGCCAAACTCATCTCTTTTTCTTTGTTGCAAGATTTGATCAATATTTGTAGCAGGCGAATAATCTTGATAAATAAAATTAAATTTAAAATTTTTACTTTTAGAATAAAAATAGATATTTTGATGATTTCTTAAAAGTCCCTTTTTGGAATTTGACCAACGCTTATAAGTCCATATAATTTCAGATTGAAAATTTTGAAATCCAAAAACAGAATCAAGCAATAAACGCACAATGTGATTTGCATTTATATCACAATGCACAAAAATTGAACCCGTATTTTTTAAAATTCTTTGAAATTCGACAAATCTTAAAAAAAGAAAATCGGCATATTCATCACAGTTTTTCCAATTATCATTAAAACTTAAGATTTTACTCCTATCTTTTGTTGTTTGTTTTTGAATTTTGTTAGTGAAAAATGGCGGATCAAGATAAATCAAATCTATGATACCCGAATCAATATTCTTTGTTATATCTAAACAGTCGCCAAAAATTACAGAATTCTTATTCATCACTCTTCTCTTTTGCTATTTTTTCCAAAATCTCTTTTAAATTAATATTGGTCTGTAATTCTATATACTCCCAAGCTTCATCACAACAATAATAATACCCACCAATTCCCAAATAGAGCGTTTTTAATGCCTGTTGAATTTTCATAGCCTGTTGCCTATTAGGGTAATAAAACATAATTCTAACAGGTATAAATCCTGCATTTTTAATAACCTGAATTCTTGTATGTTCTTTTGTAATATGATCACCATCTGTTGTGGCATCTCTCCATTTAATTTCTATAGCATTCGTGCCACAAAGACAATCAATCTCAAAAGTTTTAGGTCGATTACCTAAAGTATTCGGGATTTTCAATGAACCTGAATCATTAAAAGCATATTTAAAACATAATTTTGTGGCAGATTCCAAAAAACTTCCCGCGTATTTATATAAAAATCGTCCTTTGTTTTGATATTGATCAATTAATAATCCTTCGTTATCACTAATTCCTAGCACTTGGTAAATTAAAAAATGTGACAAATCATCATTTTCCATCTCTAATTTTCTTAATTGAAGTTGTTCGGTAAGTTTAAGTGAATATTTATTTGCAAGTTGCCTTATTTCAACTTCTATATCTTGCATACTTTTTTATACTCCTTTTTACCAATCGTAATTTTATAATATTACTCCCACTCGATAGTCCCAGGTGGTTTGGAAGTAATATCATATACTACGCGATTGATTCCTTCTACTTCATTAATAATACGATTAGAAATATTTTCTAAAAGCTGGTGTGGCAAATGTGCAAAAGTCGCACTCATTCCATCAATAGCCTCTACAGCTCGAACACAAATTGTATTATCATAAGTTCGATTATCTCCCATCACACCTACTGATCTGACATTCAGGAGTACGCAAAAAGCTTGCCATACTTTATCATAATACCCACTCCTATTAAGTTCATCCAAAAAAATCACATCAGCCTTGCGTAAAAGATCTAAATCTACCTTATTCACTTCTCCCATTATTCGTATGGCTAGACCAGGTCCGGGAAATGGATGTCTCATCAGCATTTCTTCAGGCATTCCAAGTTCTCTTCCTAATGCCCTCACCTCATCTTTAAAAAGTTCTCTTAATGGCTCAATCAATTCAAATTTCATCCATTCAGGAAGCCCTCCTACATTATGGTGAGATTTGATGGTTTTACTTGGTCCTTTTACACTCACAGACTCAATAACATCTGGATAAAGCGTACCTTGTGCAAGATATTTAATCTCTCCATTTGTATTGTATTTTTTAGCCTCTCTTTCAAAAACCTCAATAAAAGTCTCTCCGATAATCTTGCGCTTTGTTTCTGGATCGCATACCCCTGCTAATCTATCTAAAAACAACTCACTTGCATCAACTACCACAAGAGGAACTCCTAGATTTTGGGCAAACATCTTTTCTACGGCTTCACGTTCACCCGCTCTTAAAAGCCCATGATCTACAAAAACAGGAACAAGCCTATCGCCAATAGCACGATAAAGAAGCGTAGCAACCACACTAGAATCCACACCTCCGCTGACACCACAGAGAACCTTCCCGTCCGCAGCTATCTGGGCAAGTTTTTTGATCTCATTTTGGGCAAAATTTTTCATATTCCACTCTGGGTTTGCTCCACAAATATTATGTGCAAAATTAAATAGATACTTCCCGCCTTCTTTAGAGTGAGCTACTTCTGGATGAAACTGCACAGCATAAATCTTTTTTTCCTTATTCTGCACAGCCGCATAAGGAGAATTCAAGCTTTTTGCAACTGCTTGAAATCCTTTTCCTAGCACCTCAACCCTGTCACCATGGCTCATCCATACGATCTCACCATCTTTGCAGTCCTTAAACAACTCACACTCACTCACAATGTCTAAATTTGCCTTTCCATATTCGTGTGCAAGTGCTTTTTCTACCTTGCCATCAAAATAATCCATCAAATACTGCATTCCATAGCAAATTCCAAGTATTGGCAATCCAAGATTAAAAATTTCAGTATTGGGTTTATAGGCATCTTCTTCATACACACTTGCAGGACCACCGCTCAAAATAATTCCTTTTGGTTTTCTTGATCTAATTGCCTCTATCTTTTCAAAATACGGAACAATCTCTGCATAAATACCAAATTCGCGCAACCTTCTTGCAATGAGCTGGGTAAATTGACTCCCAAAATCCAAAACCAAAATATCTACATTGCCCAAATCTCACTCCTTAAAAAATAATTACAATTATATAATCTTTGCACCCAGATTCAAATAACTATCTTATGCAATATTTGAAAATCTTTTAATGCCATAATATAGTCCGATAAGAATTTTTACCCCTAACAACCCTTCCAATACAACTAATACTAACCCTATAAAGATTTGCTATTTTTTTAGTGTGCAAATAGTCTTTTGGAGAAATACAAAAAAGCATTTCATATTCTTCTCCGCTTTGATATATCTTATCATGAGGATTTTTTAGTTTGAAAAAAAGTTTATTTATTTTAGAAAGTCTGTTAAGTTCAGCATTGATGCCATCTGAAATATCTATTCCCAAATGTGCAAATCTGGCAATAGCATAAATAAAATCAAGTCTCAAAATAGGTTCATAAAATCTGGATTTTTTATCCCATCTTGCCCCTGTGCTCAATAATTTCTTAAGCTCTGCATAGCTTCCTCCAACCCTACCTGTATGAATAATAAGATCCCCTATCTTCGCCCCCACTCTAAAAAGAGGTTTTGAACGTATTTGACCGATCATACTAATAGATATTCCAAACTCTCTCCCACAAATAGTGTCCCCACCAATAATCTTGATACAAAACTCGTTGCAAACTTTCTTAATGCCGAAAATAAAATCATCTATAAAATCCTTAGTTGCATCTTTGGGAATACACACTCCTAAAAGAGCATATTTTGGGATTGCATTCATTGCTAAAATATCTGATATATTTATCAAAAATGCCTTTTGGGCAATCTCCCTAGCAGAGAACCATTCCTTTTTAAAATGCACCCCCTCCCAAAACATATCCATCGCATACACAGGAGATGCGATATCATTAGGAAGGCACAACCCTCTCCCTTTATGCAAACTAATGGGGTTATTTGAAAATACTACAGCATCATCTCCAATTCCCTTTGTGATACCTGTATCAATCAATTTTTGAAGAAAGTAAGATTCTTTGTCCATTATGCCATTTTCATACTCATATCAACCCAGACCGCTTGATGAATAAGAGAGCCTATGCTAATTGCATCTACTCCGCTTTTGGCATATTCAATAATCGTATCTTTTGTAATTCTTCCGCTTCCTTCTAGCAATACATAAGGATAATTCGCATTCCTAAAATTAACCACCTCTTTGATATCTTCAGGTCGCATATTATCGCACATGACAATATCGACTCCTGATTGCATAGCAATTTTTGCAAATTCAATGCTTTCACTCTCTATTTCAATCTTTGCTGTCCAAGGAATATATTTTCTTGCATTATCTATAAACGATTTAAGATCTTGATTTTTAATATATTTTAAATGAGTGTCCTTTAACATAAGTGTATCATCTAACCCCATTCTATGATTTTTTGCTCCACCGTTTCTAACAGAATATTTTTCAAACTCTCTTAAAAGGGGTCGAGTTTTCCTAGTATCCAAAATCGTTATACTAACACCATCAAGCATTTTCATATATCCAAATGTATTACTAGCTATACCGCTAGAGTGTTGCAAAATATTCAAAATAGTACGTTCAAGTTTTAGTAATATCTTATAGTGTCCATGGAGCTCAATCAAGGTTTGTCCGGAAAAAAATTCTTGAGTATCTGTTACATTCCATTTACAAGCAATATCATAAATTCTACATATTTCTTGAATATAAACTCCTCCTGAAAAAACTCCATTTTCTTTCGCGATGATTTTAGCAGTTACTAAAAAATCATCTCCTATCAAACGCTCAAACAAATCTCCCCTACCTAAATCTTCATGTAAAACATCTTTTACAAATTTTTCAATATTCCCAATCATTATGATAACTCCAACATTTTATCTAAAGCTTTTTTTGCAAATTTAGAAATTTCATCATCAATAGAAATTTCGTTATAAGCACTCTGATTTTTATACGCTTGCAATACATCTACAATATCTTTTAAGGTTGTCTCATTCATTGTTGGGCACTCTGGAATAGTACTAGAGAGAACAAAAGTATTCTGTTTGCCATCAATAGGAGATCGAAGTCGATTAACCAAGTTAAACTCCGTACCAACTGCAACTTTTTGATCTAATGGTAAAGAATTCACATAGGCAATGATTTGGCTAGTAGAGCCTACAAAATCAGCTTTTTCAACCACATCTGGGCGACATTCAGGATGCACAACAATAAGAATATCAGGATATTTTTCCCTAAAAAAATCCACATCAGAAGGAGTAAAGAGCTGATGAACAGAGCAAAATCCATTATAACAAACGACATCTGCATTTAATACTTTTTCTCTACTATCTTGACCTAAAATAGCTGAGTTGAGATCATTTACCTTAGCAAGATTTTCGCCCAAACATTTATCAGGTAAAAAGAATATTTTCTTACCCTTGTTTCTAGCAAAATCAAATATCTTTTTTGCATTACTACTTGTGCAGACCAAACCATCCATCTTGCCAACCTTTGCCTTAACCTCAGCGTTAGAGTTTATATAAGTAATAGGCAAGAGAGTTTCTTTTTTTATGCCATAGTCTTCAAAAAGCTCAATACTCTTATCATAATATTCACTACTTATCATCCTGGCCATCGAACAACAAGCGATTTTAGGCATAATTACATCTTTTTGTGGTGCCAAAATCTTTACGCTCTGCCCCATAAACCCTACTCCGCAAAAAATAATCAATTTTTTTTTGCTTTCACTTGCTCGTTTTGCTAATTCCAAGCTATCTCCAGTGATATCTGCAATTTCAACAATATCATCTTTTTGATAAAAATGAGCAACCAACAACCCATCTAACTCGCCTAAAAGCTGCTTAATCTTTTTTTTAGTTTCTTGCATATCTATATCCTTTTGGGGATTTTCGCATATTTATTCAAACAAACTGACCAACACTATCTCCAAATCTTACCTTTGTATCGCATAAAGGAGGATTTTTGATATTTTTGATAAACATCACAACCGTTGAACCCATTTTAAACATTCCCAACTCATCCCCCTTTTTGATAGTTTTTGGAATCTCATAGTGATAGACAATGTTTTGATTTGCGGTTGTATTTGTTTCTACTCTACTTTCAAAATGAAGCACCATTTTTCCGACATTCAAAGCCCCCACTGCTACAAAATACATAATCTCACCTTTAATATCTCTGCATACTAGTACAACGCGTTCATTTTTGATAAATAAATTAGAATTTTTTTTCAATGAAGGTTTATTTACAGGCAAAAGTTCGCCCCCAAAATAACGAACTTGAAGCACTTCCATATCACATGGTGCGTGATACCTATGATAATCTTTTGGTGAGAGATAAAAATTTATATACAAATATTCTTCTTGCAACCCATCCCTCTCTCCTAATAATTCACTCACACGATAAGACATTCCCTTAATCTGCAATGCTGTATCGTTTTGAATTTTTGAACATTCTGTGATAAGTGAATCACAAGGAGAAATCAAAACATCCTTTGAAAAATCAATTGCTCTATTTCTACACAAAGAACGTGTAAAAAGTGCATTCAAGCTACCATAAGATGAAATATCTCCGAATTCACTCATATCGATCTTGAAAATTCTAACATATATAGAGTTGATGATTTTTTGAATAATACTAGGGAAGCTGTGATTAGCAAATTTCCCAAACAATCTTGAAACCTTATTGTTAAATGCCATTGTTTTCCTTTTGATAGATTTTCCAACAAGGTTCATCAAATAAATCAGGGGCGTTTTTTAAAAACTCAAAAGGTTTAAAACGTTCTTTATAACCCATACAATAGTGATCTTTAATCCAATATCCTGGATAAAAATATTTCAATCCCCTCTCCTTTGCTATCTTAATTTGAGTTAAAATATTCAATGTTCCAAGACTCAAGTCCAAAAAGTCATGGTCATAAAAAAAATAAATCGAAGACATGCTATCTAAAAGTATATCCAAAAGCCCTACTCCTATGAGTCTATCATCAAAATAATAAGAAAGCTCAAAGCCAAAATCCATCTCTCCTTCCACAAACATATCTGCGTAACTATCTAAATCAATTCCTCTGTAATCCCAACCTTTTTTTTCCATCATTTTTCTGTGATATTTATCATATAAAGCGAGTTTTAGATTATCTACACTCGGGCGAGAAAGTAAAATTTTTAGAGATTGATTTTTTTTAAAAACCCGCTTATGATTTTTAGTAAATTCAAATTCATTTACAAGCTGACGAATAGAAATACAATCTGTGCAACCTTGACATACTGGGACAAAAAAATATTTTCCAAATCTTCTCCAGCCTCTCTGAAGAAGACCTTTATAAAAATATGTGCGACACTCTTCGATGTACATATACTGGAATTGACTTTTTTTTGTTTCTATGTAACTGCAAGTTTTTTGATCTGAATAAAACTCTACAATACGCATCTATTGAAAATCTTCTACTTAATATCAGCGAGTTTTAAAATAAATTCCACTTCACCCTTGCCAACTCTAAGTTCTTTAGCAATAGAATCTATACTCCAGCCATCTTGAAACATTTTAATGATACGATTCTCATCAACATCTGTGCTGCTAGGAGAAAAATGTCCAAATTCCCTGATTTTGTTTTCAAGTGCGATGATTTTTTCTTCAAAATAATCCCTATCTTTTTCTAAAACTTCTTGAATTCCGTGAATTTGCGAAGAAAGATTTGTAAGACCAGAATTAAGATTGTTTTTGACCTCATTTTTTATATTCGCACCCAATGTAGAGTTTGCGAACTCGCTTTGGGTTTCATTTTCTTGTATCCATTTTTTTGTCTTATAAATCTCTTTACTTAGAGCTTCAATGGCTTTTTCTAAACGTTGAGTTTTTTTTGCAACATCTTTATCTTTGATATAAATATACAAAATCAAAAATACCAATATTAACAACAATGCTCCAGATACCATTAACAAAAACTCTGAGTCAAAAACCATTATCTATCCTTTGTGTTATGTTTTAATCTAAGATTTTCCATTTCTTTATTTGCGATATACATATCAAAATCCTCTATATTTTTTTGGTGCATTTTTGTGATTTTGACAACACGTCTGTCAATAGCTTTTCCAAAAATAGCAACAATTCGTTTTGGAAAAACTGGCAACTCAAATCGCAAATAATAATCTACGTCAACTTCAAAATCTGCAATTTCTGTGCAGATCACTCCATGCCCTAATGCAGAAATAAAACCTTTTTTTTCTAATGGATACAATTTGATCTCATTTTTATTAATAAGATTTTCTATAGAAATAAGCTTACGATAAATTTGATCTAAAACTTCCAATATTATTTCATTATCTCCATCAAGTTTGTTTTTCGATTTTAAACGTTCTAACCATTGTTCAAAACCATCGGTATTTATATTTGTAATTTGATTATATTCTTGATTATAAATACCTGAATCTTTAGCATATAAAAGCTCAAGCGCACAAGGAACAATGCGTGTAAAAATACCATTATTCTTACAAATTTCTATAAATTCAGATTCCATAAAACATCCTAGCAAAACCATCAATCAAAATAAAAATAAAAAAAATAAAACCTAAATATCCATTTGTTACGAAAAAAGCTTTTGGAATATTTCTAAAATCTAAACTCACTAGATATTGCTCATAAATAAGCATGGTCATAGAAATCAAAAGACCTATATAGGAAAAAAACCATCCTTGAGAAAAATAAACAAACAATGCCCAAAAAATCACAGCAATAAAGTGAAAAATTCTGGAAATAATTAAGGTTTTTCTCTCTCCAAAAGCAGAAGGGATTGAATACAATTTTTCTTCTCTATCAAACTCAATGTCTTGAAGGGAGTATAATAAATCAAACCCAGCGACCCAAAAAATAACACCAACACACAAGAATACACTCCATAAAGGAATCCACCCTTCCACAGCTATCACACCAGCAATTGGAGCTAACCCTAAAGAAATACCCAAAATCAAATGTGCCAAATAGCTGAATCTCTTCATATATGAATACCCCCCAAGCACAATCAAAAATGGGACAGAAAGATAAAAAGCTAGATTGTTGATAAAATAGCTTGTCAAAACAAAAATAATTGCATTTATAATACAAAACAACAACATAGCCAATGGAGAAATTCTTCCATCCACACTAGGTCTTTTATTTGTTCGAGAGTTTTTAATATCAATATCACGGTCACAATATCGATTAAAACCCATTGCAAAATTTCTAGCACTCACCAATGCCAAAGCACACAAAACTAAGGTATCAAAACCAAACCAAACGCTTTTATTGATCTCCATAGAGGCTACAACCATGGCAATCAAAATAAATGCTCCAGAAAAAACGGTATGCTCAAATGCCACTAATTCGCTAAAATTTTTGATTTTTTTAAACACTTTCAATCTTCCTTAATCACTTGATGCCCAATGAGACGACTTTTTTAAGTCCCTCTGAAACACTCATATCTATCCTTTGCACCTTAGAAGAATGTGCTCGAAGCAAGATACCTGAGGTAGGATTTGGGGTTGTGGGAACAAATATCCAATAAAAACCTTCTTCTTCTTTTGTAATAAATCCTATTACACTGTTTCCAGCTAAATCAATATAAGCAACACCTAGATAATTATCTCCTCCTTTTCCAGAAAACATTTTTACAATGTCTTTAAGCACTGTATAAATAGTTGCAACACCCGGAATTTTGCTTATAAGGAGTTCAGAAACCCTCACCAATAAAAACTCTTTATTTTTTTCAAATAAATATCCCGAATAAATAAGCAAAATCACCATAATAAGAAGAATACCAATCGTAGCACTCACGCTATTAGCAGTGGTATCAAAAAGTATTTCCACAAACCCCTTTATAAAACCAAATATAAAAGATAAAAACCACAACAAAATAATAATAGGTAACAATACTATTACACCCTTACCCAACAACCTAAAAATTACACTCATTTATTTCCTTGATTTTTTCTATTGCAATTGTACAATCTTTTGACTATAAAAAATATAAATATTTTAAAACTAGAAATACAAAAAAAGCAAGACTAAAAAGGTTTAAAATCCAATATGTCTTCTGGGATTTTATTGACCAAAGAGATAATACCACATAGCTACAAGTTAGCCACCAAGGTGCATAATATTCAATAAAAGGTGGTTTGATGGGTAAAACTCTCCAAAAAAAATCATCCAAAAAATAACCCCAATGAAAAAAATGTAGTACCAAGCTCAATGGAAAAAATACCACAAAAACAATACCCACAGGAATTGAAATTAGTTGATAAGGGGAAAAGTAAGGAAAAAAATAATGTACAATAGGAGCAATATTCCAAAAAATAGCAAAATTAAAACATATCCAATAAGGGATTTTTGAAATCTTGGGAAAATGACGCATGAATAAAAAAATATAAAATACCCCCGCGACCGATAAAATAAACCCTATATTAAATATAATACTAGGAGAAAATGCGATACAAAACAAACAAACAAAAAATAACAATGGAAAACTTACCAGTCTAACTCCACTAAAATAAACTAAAAACCCCATTGCAGCCATAACAAAAGAGCGAAAAAAAGATGGTTGATAATCTAACAACAAAAGATAAGCAAACATAAAGGCTAATATAATGGATCCAAGATCATAGGCTTCATTTCGATAAGGAAAATATCGTTTTTGAAAATATCTATAAAATGGACAAAATAAAGCATATAAGAATGCACTCAAAATTCCTAAATGAAAACCACTTATGGCAATAATATGGGCAAGTCCAAGCGTATTTGAAAGATCACGCCAACTTTTATGCAAAGGATCTGCTATAAACAATGCACGATAAAGATTACCAACTAAATTTTCTTGATATTTTTGGTTTGTTGGTTTATCAAGCCCTACAGATTCTATAGATTTAATAGGATGTTGAAAATCAATAAAATCTCTTATTTTGTCCCTATAATCTCTTTGATGCAAAAGCGATATACTATAGACATTCAAATAACAGCTTTTAAGGAATTGTATAAAATTGCATTTGCTCAATTGCCCGTAAAATCTACCATAGCGATTAATAATGTTTTTAATATCTTCTTTTGTTGTAGCGTAAAATATATTCCCATTAAAATCAGATATTTTAAGAACAAAATAATGATTGATTTTTTTGAGACCACTTTTAAGCTCTTTTTCCTTTGTTTTTGGATACTGAAGTATTATCTGTCCAAAAATCTCTTGAGGAGAGGTAAAATTAAGGTTTGAAAATTGATAATATTTAATACCTAAATTAATAATGCAGATCAACACTAAAATAATAATGACACAAAACCACTCTTTTTTGCCATCAATAAGCTCAATACCGTATGGCGATACTTTAGACTTTTTCACACTTAGATATGACTGATATCAATTTTTGTAGGACTATAAGAACTCTCAACTTCTTGAGCAATATCTTCAAAACGAGTATAAATTCCACGATATTGAATTTTTATACTCCTAACTTCTCCATTTCTATTTTTTGCCAAAATAAGTTCTGCTGATTCTCCAAGTCCGCTATTTTTATGTTCCTCTTCCCTATTTCTTTTTAACTCATCTTGATATTCTTTATATTTTTTTTCATCTTCTTTTTTAAGTTTGGCAAGTTTATTTTCTTCATCTCTTCTTCTATAAACACCATCACGATACAAAAACAAAATTACATCAGCATCTTGCTCTATTGATCCAGATTCTCTTAGATCTGAAAGCATAGGTTTTTTGTCATCTCGAGATTCAAGAGAACGGTTTAATTGAGAAAGTGCTATGATTGGAATATCCAACTCTCTAGCGAGTGTTTTAAGACCACGACTGATTTCAGATATTTCCTCGTGTCTTGCCATCTCATTCCTTCGACTGCTTCCTTTCATTAGTTGCAAATAATCTATAATGGCTATCTCTATATTTTGATTTTGACTTTTGAGTTTTCTAAGCTTAGAACGAAGCTGATTAACCGTTAAAGAACTTCCATCATCAATATAAAAATCTTTTGAGCTTATCAAATCTGAACAACGTGTCAATTCAGCCCATTGAGAGTCATCTAAATTTCCAACCTTGAGATCTTGAAGAGGGATATTCCCCATTGAAGAAAGCAACCTGAGCATCAGTTGTTCAGCAGGCATTTCCAAACTAAATGCCGCTACCCCCTTTCCTTGTCTGAGTAGAATTTTTTCAGCCATACTCAAAAATAAAGCTGTCTTACCCATAGATGGTCTTGCACCAATAATAATAAGCTCACCCTTGTTAAACCCTGTAGTGAGACGATTAAGTTCTCTAAAACCTGTATCCAATCCTCTTAAAACATTATTTCCTCTAGACTTGAGTTCTTCGATCATGCCAATGGTACTTTTGACAATTTCTTGACTTTCTCTAAAATCGCTCTGTGTGTTTTTTATTGAAATGTTGTAAATTTGTTTCTCTACATCATCTAAAATCTCTTCACTGCTAGTTCCAATATCAAGAGACTTTTCTCTTAAAAAATTTGCCAAAGAATGAAAATCCCTCTTAATGGAGGCATTTTTGAGTTCTTTAATATAACCTTCAATATTAGCAATAGGGTTAGAAGAAATAATATACAAAAACTCCTCATCGCTTATCTTCTTGTTTCCAGAAAGTTTAGAACGTATCAAATCTTCATCTAGTGGAAGATCTTGTGCAAAAAGCTCCAAACAAGCTTCAAAAATATTTCTGTGTGGCTTGTGAAAAAAATCCTTTGGTTCGAGCAAATCTTTAATTTCATCAAACTTGGCAGGATCAAAAATGATTGAGGAGATGACAACTCTCTCAATATTGATATTATGACTATTTGGTATTTCTAGCATTTTTTACCTATCAAAATTTTTTAGAATATTCTACTTAATTTTTAATTCTAAGATAATTAAACCAGCAAAAATCTAGATACTAGATAATATTTTTGATGTTTTCTATGAGCTTCAAAGGCGTAAGTGCATAAGTAGTTTTTTCTTTTCTTCCACCAAATGAATGTGCTAAAGAAGCTGTTATGGTTGCTCTTATTCTATCATATCCCTGCACAATCAATGATCCAATCATTCCGCTAAGCACATCTCCACTCCCACCTTTAGCCAAAGCAGGTGTTCCAAAGGTGTTAATATAAATTCTATCATCTTGTGCAATAAGCGTATTACTTCCTTTTAGCAAACATACAACATTTGGAAATTTTATGGCAAACTCCCTAAGGATTTCTATTTTATTTTTAGATAATTCTTCCACGCCAATATCCGCAATTTTACAAATCTTCAATAATGACACAAATTCTTTTGGATGAGGGGTCAAAACTAGTTCTTTATGGGAGTGTATAATATCAACAATACATTCTTGATAAAACATATCTGCATCTAAAACACAAGGAATATGATACGGAATTTTTTCTATGTCAAATGGTAACTCTCCCATTCCCATTCCAATAACAAATGCCCCTGCATTATGTGGTATTTCTGTAGTGCTCATCAACTCGATAGGCTTTTCAAACCCTTTTCCCATAACACTCACAAGACCAGCACCAAAAGCAAATCCTGCTAAAGCACTTAAAAGTCCTGCACCACTTTTATCACCCACATACACACATAAATGACCAAAATCCCCTTTATGTACGTTGTTTGACTTTCGGCAAGGAAGCTCCATATCATTTTTTTCCAGTAGTTGCATATTGGAATCAACTTCATATAGCCTTCTGCTAACCCCCAGATCACCTATAGTTACCTCTCCAATATAATCTTTTGCAATATCACTAAATAGACAGCTCTTCAACGCTCCCATACTCACTGTGTAATCAGCTATAAAAGCAACATTTTCTATATTTCCCTCTGTGTTGATACCACTTGGAATATCACAAGCAATTCTTATCCTAGCACTTTTATTCATCTCAGAAATTAGTTTTTGTATGTCTGCAGAGATATCCCCAACAAAACCACTTCCAAACAAACAATCTACTATCACATCGCAAGGCAAAATTTTCTTAATTCTTTCTATACCTGCTTCCACTGCCCTATTATATTGAAGTTGGCACATTTTTGTTTTTGGTTCTTTAAAAACAAATACCCTTACAATATAGTCCCCCAAAAGCTTTCTAGCCAAAGCATACCCATCAGCACCATTATTGCCACTGCCACAGACAATAGTAATAACGCTCATTTTATGCGTTATTTTTAAAATAAGGCTATAGAGTGAATTTGCGGCATTTTCTATTAATATTTCTTCATTTAAAATATACTTATCAATGCTTCTTTTGTCTAAGACCTCTAGGTTTTTGTAAATATTTTGCATTTTATGATACCCATCAGGTTTTGGGAATAAAACGAATAGAAAGGGAGTTTACACAATGTCTAGTATTTTTATCTGTATAGCCTTCCCCTATAAAAACGTGACCCAAATGTCCTCCGCATTTTGCACATACAATCTCAGTCCTACGACCATCAGCATCTAGGTGCCTTCTCACAGCATTTGGAATCTCATCGTCAAAACTTGGCCAACCACATCCAGATTTGAATTTTGCCTCCGAGGTATAAAGCTCTGAATTACATTGTCTGCAAACATACACTCCTTCTTTATAAAAGTCATTATACTCACCAGTAAACGGAGCTTCTGTAGATTTTTCAACAATAATAGAATATTCTTGTGGGGTTAATTTATTCATTGTATTGACCTTGTTTGATTTTAGATAAATATATCACAAAAGTAAAAACAAGGAGAATAAAAAAGAAAGATAATTTTTAAATAGATATAAAAAGATTCAGGGAACCCTGAATCAAACAAATTCTATAATTGCCATTGTAGAGGCATCACCTCTTCTTATGCGAGTTCTTTGAATTCTCGTATAACCACCTTTTCTATCTACGTACTTAGGTGCAATTTCAGCAATCAATTTCTTTGTTGCTTCTTTGTGTTGTAAATAGGCAAATACAAAGCGATGAGAATTAAAATCAGCAACTCTAGCAACGGTTACTAATTTTTCTATATAAGACTGAAGCTCTTTTGCCTTAAAAACTCCTGTCTCTATCTTGTTGTTTTGGATAAGTGCTATAGCTAGATTTTTCAGTAAAGCTTTTCTATGAGAAGAAGTTCTACCAAGCTTTCTATATCCGTGATTATGTCTCATTTTTTCTCCTTAGCTTTTCATTTTTGTAATTTTTTTACTCAAGGATGATTTTACTTCTTCAGGAAGCTCACTTCCTACAGGATATCCCAACTCTTGAAGTTTTTCAGCAATTTCATCATAAGATTTCTTGCCCATATTTTTAATATTTTTAAGTTCATTTTCGCTCATTAAAACCATTTCACCAATATATCTAATACCTGTCCTATCTAGACAATTAAAACATCTAGCACTCAAATTAAGTGTATCAATTTTAATCATCAAATCCTTGAGCTCAACTGTTTCCTCCAAAGAATTTTTCGATGCTAAAGGGACTGAGCTTATATCAGCACCAAAAATACTCATTTGAGAATGCATAATAGCAATAGCTTCTTTAAAGGCAACATAAGGTTCAATTTGTCCATCTGTCTCAATATCAAAAACGATTTTTTCATAAGTTGGATTATCCTCAACTAATACATTTTCAATTTCATAAACTGCTCTCTTTACGGGAGTAAAATAAGCATCTAATGGAATATAATTCTCAGGAATAATCCCTCTAATATCCTCACTAGGAACATATCCTATACCTTTTTGAACAATAATAGAAAAGTTAAGAACAGCATCTTCGTTGATAGTAGCCAAATAAGAATCCTTATTTGCGACATCCAAAATATCATTTTCAAGATCAGCTCCAGTCAAACTCATAGGACCCTTAAAAGAGTAATCAACTATAACCTGACCATCATTTTCTAGTGCTTTATTAATAAACCGAATATTTTTTAAATTTACAATAAAAGGTGATACATCTTCAGAAATACCCCTCACAGAATCAAACTCGTGAGCCACTCCTTCAATTTTTAATGCTATAGGAGCATAACCTACAGAACTTGAAAGCAATAGTCTTCTGACAGGATGTGCCAATGTGATTGCATAGCCAGATTCAAATGGATATGCCGATATTCTAATTCTGTTCTTACCGATCTCTTCTATATTAATATCCGTAGGAATATAGGGAGCTATTTTAATAGTTTTCATTCTTTCACCACCTAATTATTTAGAATACAACTCGACAATGAGCCTTTCCTCTATGGGAATCACAACTTCTTCTCGCTCGGGATAACGTGTAAAGATGCCAAATTTTTTATCTTTATCAACGTCTACCCAAGGAGATATGCCTGTTTGAGATGTTAATTCTATTGCCCGAATTACTTGGGCATTATTCTTTGTTCTTTCCATTACTTCAATCTTTTGTCCTGATTTTACAAAATAAGAAGGAATATCTACTTTTTTACCATCTACCAAAATATGTCCATGCGTAACCAATTGACGTGCAAATCTCCTTGTGGTTGCAAACCCCATTCTATAGACAACATTATCAAGTCTTCTTTCTATTAAACGAATAAGATTTTCACCTGTATTTCCATCAAGTCTATTTGCTTCCACAAATATAGATCTGAATTGTTTTTCTGAAATTCCATACATTGCCTTAGCTTTTTGTTTTTCTCGAAGCTGTAAGCCATATTCAGATATCTTACCTCTTCTTTGGCCATGCTGACCGGGTCCATAAGGTCTTTTATCTAAAGCACTCTTACCCGCCAATCTTCTCTCGCCTTTTAGAGCTAAAGAAACTCCAAATCTTCTTTCTAACTTTTCAACTGGTCCTCTATATCTAGCCATTATTATCTCCCTTATACTCTTCTTCTTTTAGGAGGTCTACAACCATTGTGTGGCAATGGGGTTACATCCTTTATCCAAAGAACCTTAATACCCTCTATTGTTCCGACACTTTTTACAGCTGTCTCTCTGCCACTACCAGGTCCTTGAACCTTAATACCCACTTCTTTAATACCGTGTTCTTTTGCCTTTGCCATAGCACTCTCTACTGCTTGCTGTGCTGCATAAGGAGTAGATTTTTTCGAACCCTTAAATCCCAATCCTCCAGCTGTGGACCAACATATAACATTGCCCATTTCATCAGTAATAGTAACATTAGTATTGTTAAATGAAGCAGATATGCAAACAACGCCCCTAGCTATATTTTTTTTGACAATTCTTTTTTTAGTTGACGTATTTCTTTTAGCCATAATTCAGTCTCCTTATTTGCTACCTACTGTTTTCTTCTTACCTTTTCTAGTACGAGCATTATTTTTAGTTGTTTGACCTCGTACTGGTAAGCCTTTTCGATGTCGAAGACCACGATAGTTACCTAAATCCATTAATGATTTAATATCCATCTGAACTTTTTTTCTCAAATCACCCTCGACTATGTAGCCCTCTTGAATTTTCTTAGCAATTGCAGAGACTTCATCTTCGCTGAGATCATTAACTCGCTTATCAAAAGAAATATTTACAGCATTTAAAATGTCTCTTGAACTTTTAAGTCCAACTCCATAAATATATGTTAGAGCGTATTCAACTCTTTTCTTTTTTGGCAAATCTACACCAGCAATCCTAGCCATATTTTATCCTTGTCTTTGTTTATGTTTTGGAGTTGAGCATATCACTCGAACTACACCTTTTCTCTTGATAACCTTACACTTATCACACATTTTCTTGACCGAAGGTCGAACTTTCATTGTATCTCCTTAATTTGATAGCAAAAGCACGGTATTTTAAAGTCTGTTTCTATTCCAGACTAAAAAGCTGTGATTTTAACTAAAATAAGTTTAAAACCTTCTTAGCTATAATCGAAATTCTACTTGTATCTGAAAGTGATACGTCCCTTATCCAAACTGTATGGAGTAAGTTCTAGTTTCACTTTATCTCCAGGTAGTATCTTAATATAATGCATTCTCATTTTACCTGCAATATGACACAATACCACATGCTTATTATCAAGTTCAACCTTAAAGGTTGCGTTAGGCAATGCTTCAATCACCTTACCATCAATCTCTATAACATCATCTTTTGCCATTTTTATATCTCCGTAAGTATTTCAGCTTTTCCACCAACTATTGCTATGGTATGCTCATAGTGAGAACCATTTAAACCATCAACAGAAGTTACCGACCATTTATCATTCAAAATTCTAGGTTCCCCATCTCTTTGACAAATCATAGGCTCAAGACAAAAAATCATTCCTTCTTTTATTTTTGGGCCAGAGGCAATTACATTAGTTTCTAAATAATTTGGAATTTCCGGCTCTTCATGTGGCTTCCTACCAATTCCATGACCACAAAAACCTCGTAGTGGAACAAAGCCTTTTTTTAATATAGACTGCTCAATTATTTTACTGAGTTCTTTAAATCTTAAACCAGTGGTTATACTTTTAATAGCTTCATACAAAGTATCTTTTGCACAAGCTATCAAATCTAAATCTTTTGAAGATATCTTACCAACACCCACGCTAATGGCTGCATCACCATACCAACCATCAAGTTCAACGCCTACATCAAAACCTACAATATCCCCCTCCTTAAGAGCATAGTTAGTTGGAATTCCATGAATAATAACCTCATTCACAGAGATACAAACTGCATTTGGAAATCCATATAAACCCTTAAATGCTGGTCTAGCTCCAAAAGACCTAATAAAATCTTCTGCTATTTTATCAAGTTCTAAAAGGGTTATTCCCACTTGAGTATTTCTTTTCAAAAGCTCCAGCGTCTGCCCAACAATTTTATTTGGTTTGCGTAAAAATTCTATTTCTTTTTTATTTCTAATACTTATAGACACTAAAAACCTACCGCACTCAAAGTCTTGTATTTATTCATATAAACCTGAGCTTCTATTTTTCTCATCGTATCAATCGCAACTTGGACGACAATAAGAACTGCCGTTCCTCCAAAATAAAAAGGAACACCCATTCCTTTTACAAGTATCCAAGGAAGTGTTGAAATAAGTGCTAGATATAAAGAACCCCAAAAAGTCAAGTTTCCAGCAACTGAATTCAGAAAAGATGAAGTTCCTTCACCTGGTCTCATTCCAGGTATATAGCCACCTTGTCGTTTTAAATTATCTGCAATATCTTTCGAATTGAAAACGATTGAAGAGTAAAAATAAGCAAAAAATATCACGAGCAAAAACATCAAAATATTATAAGCATAACCATTAGGACTTAAAAAATCAGCTATTGCCTGAATAGTTGGATTTGATGAGGCTTGCAAGATTGTAGAGGGAAAAACTAACAAAGCAGAAGCAAAAATCGGAGGAATAACACCACTCAAATTCAACTTGATTGGAATATAGTTCATGATACGTTTATTTTGATTTTGCATAATGACTTTTCTCGCATAAGAAACAGGTATTCTTCTTTCTGCTAATTCGACATAAATAATAACAAACACTGTAGCCAGAACAATAGCAAATATGGCAATTAGCACCAAAAAATTAATCTCTCCAGTGTTGGCAAGGTTAAAGGTTCCTCCGATAGCAGCAGGTATTCCTGAAACAATACCGCCAAAAATAATCAAGCTGATTCCATTTCCTACACCTCTTTGAGTAATTTGTTCTCCTATCCACATTAAAAGCATTGTTCCTGTCAGCATGGAAAAGACCGCTATAATTAAGAAAGTTTGCATATCTATCATAATAGCACCATTTGGACCGGTACCGATACTTCGAAGACCAAAAGAAACACTCACTGCCTGAATAATAGTGATAAAAATAGTTGCATAACGGACAATTTGCATATATTTTTGCATACCATCACGTTCTTTTTTCATTTTTGCTAGATTGGGGAATGTTGCAGCTAAAAGCTCCATAACAATAGAAGCTGTGATATATGGCATTATGCCTAGTGAAATAATGCTAAGTCTAGATACAGCATTACCGCTAAACATATTAAATAAGCCAAGTGCATTCCCAGAGTTATTGTCAAAAAAAGCTTTGATCTCGGCCAAATCAACCCCGGGTATAGGAATATACGCCAAAATTCTATACAAAAACAAGAATCCAAGCGTAATCAGAATCTTACCGACAATTGCTCTGCTCATTATTTTAGCCCACTAGTTTTGATCTTTTCATCTTTGATTTTAGAGACTAATTTACTTGCATCAGTTCCAATGATCTTAATCTTTTCTATATAGCCTGGAAATTTATGGATTTCTCTGATTGATTCAAAAGTGATTTCAGACAAATCGGCAATATTTTTAAATTTATCAATATTGATAACATAAGGCTTCTGAATCTTAGTTCGAAACCCAATCTTTGGCAATCTTCTCTGAAGTGGCTGTTGTCCGCCCTCAAAACCTCTTTTTGCCTTATAACCACTTCTAGCAGTTTGACCTTTTCCACCTCTTGTGGAAGTCTTTCCCATGCCACTACCCTGCCCTCTACCGACTCTTTTTATATCTTTTACACTACCATGAGCTGGTTTTATTTTTTCTAACGCCATAAAAACTCCTTATGCCTTAATTCTAGCAAGTGCGTCAATTGTCGCCCTAACAACATTATAAGGATTATTTGATCCCAGAGACTTAGTCAAAATGTCCTTAATTCCAGCCAATTCAATTACAGGTCTAGCAGATCCTCCAGCAATAACTCCGGTTCCTTCACTTGCAGGTTTTAATAATATTTTACTTGCATTATATTTATGCTCAATATCATGTGCAATCGTTGTACCCTTAATACTGACTTGAATAATATTTTTAAATGCGTCATCAACTGCTTTTTTTATGGCATCTGGGACTTCTTTTGCTTTGCCTAATCCAAACCCTACAAGTCCATTTTTATTTCCAACAACAACAAGTGCATTGAATCTAAACCTTCTACCACCTTTTACAACTTTTGTAACTCTTCCGATATTTACAACAACTTCGTTAAATTCTTCTCTATTAATTTCCATATTCTTCCTTTAAAGGGCTATGCCATTTTCTCTCAAAGATTCTGCAAAAGCGGCTATTACTCCATGATATAAGTATCCATTTCTATCATAAACAACTTCCTTGATGCCCAGTTGTTTTAAATTGTCCGCAAATACTTTTGCAACAACTTTCGCATCTTCTTTATTGTTACCTAACGACATCTTTTTGCCATCAGCACAAGCAAGGGTTTTGTGTGCCGCATCATCAATAGCTTGAGCATACAAATATTTATTGGATCTAAAAATACTTACTCTAGGTCTACTCTGTGTTCCAAACAACGCACCCCTAACTCTAAGTTTTCTCTTGCTTCTTAATCTTTTTTTTCTTTCTAATGTTCTGCTTGTCATATTTTTCACCCTTAATTATTTCTTAGCAGTTTTACCGGCTTTGCGAATGATTGTTTCATCGCTATACTTAATACCCTTACCTTTGTATGGCTCAGGAGGTCTGAATTCTCTAATTTCAGCAGCAATCTGTCCGATTTGTTGCTTATCACTACCTTTGATAGTAATAGTATTTTTCTCAACACTCATATCAACACCCTCTGGAATCGGATATTTAACAGGGTGACTAAAACCTAATGCTAACTCCAACGTTTTACCAACAACAGCAGCCTTGTAACCAACTCCATTAATTTCTAAAACCTTTGTGAAGCCCGTTGTCATGCCCAAAACTATATTATTCGCCAAAGAACGATATGTTCCCCAATATGCACGAGATTGAGGCTCGTTATCTACGGATTTAAAAGTCAATTCATTTGCATTCAATTCAATATGAACCCTTCCGTATGTTTCAAGCTCTTTAATATTTTTACCGCTTTTAAACACAATTTTGCTTCCTTGAACACTAGTTTCAACAGTGTTTGGAATGCTAATAGGTCTTTTTCCAACTCTTGACATATTTTTCTCCTACCATATACTACAAAGTGCTTCGCCGCCTACATTTTGCATATAAGCTTCTTCGTTAGCGATAACACCTTTACTTGTGCTAACTACAATTGTACCGTAACCATTTTTGAATTTTTTTAATTCATTCCTGCCTTTATAAACTCTTCTCCCAGGCTTACTAATTCTCTTGATTTCATTAATGAGAGGAAGACCTCTTTCATCGTAGGCCAGTTGAACCGAAATAGATTGTTTGCCATCTTTGTCATTCACATTATAGTCCTTAACAAAACCTTTTGCCTTAAATACATCAAGTACAGACACAACGATTTTTGCATAATAAAGAGTCGTAACCTCTAACCTTCTCATCGAAGCATTCCTAAGTCGAGTCAATGAATCTGCTATTATATCATTTACCATATTTTTTCCTTACCAACTAGCTTTTCTAAGTCCAGGTATTAAACCTTCATTACCCATTTTTCTCAAACATACTCTACAAAGTCCAAAATCTCTATATACGGAATGCGGCCTACCACAAACCTGACATCTACTGTATGCTCTAGCACTGAACTTAGCTTTTCTCTTTGTCTTAGCTATCATAGATTTTTTTGCCATTTTATTTTCCTTTTGCAAATGGCATACCAAGTAATTCTAATAACTTGAATGCCTCCTTGTCATTATTTGTAGAAGTAACTATTGTAATATTCATACCATGTGTAACCATAATATCATCATATACAACTTCAGGGAACATAAGTTGCTCATTTAAGCCAAAACTATAATTTCCTCTACCATCAAATCCATTTCTTGATACCCCTCTAAAATCCTTAACCCTAGGTAATGAAATCACAATGAGTTTTTCTAGAAAATTATACATTTGATTCCCACGCAAAGTAACCTTAACACCCATTGGCATACCTTCTCTCATTTTAAATCCAGCAACGGATTTTTTTGCCAATGTAATAATAGCTTTTTGACCCGCTATCAATGAGATAGTATCTGCGATATTTTGCATTATCTTAGTATCTTTTGCGTGATCACCAGCACCTACACTAATGACAATTTTTTCTAGTTTTGGCAATAACATAGGATTTTTTATGCCAAGCTCTTCAGAAAGTTTTGTCTTTATTTCTTCTTGATAAATTTTTTTCAAGCCAAACATAGTTATTTCTCCTCCGCTTTCTTGACATTAGAAATACTCATCGGCATTTCTTTGTTAATAAAGCCACCCTTAGGTTCATTTTCTGTAGGCTTAACAGTTTTCTTTGCAATCTTACAGCCTTCCACAATAACTTGCGAAGTTTTTGGTAACACCGCAAGAACTTTCCCTATTTTTCCCTTATCATCACCAGCAATAACCTTAATTGTATCGCCTTTTTTTATTTTAAATTTTGTCACTACAATACCTCCGGAGCTAACGATACTATCTTCATAAAATTTGCATATCGCACTTCTCTACTAACAGGACCAAAAATTCTCGTTCCCATCGGTTCCTTTTTTGCATCCAAAATTACGGCCGCATTATCATCAAAACGAACCAACGATCCATTTTCTCTATGAATCTCTTTTTTTGTTCTAACAATAACCGCTTTGATAACTTGGCCTTTTTTAACCTTACCATTTGGAATAGCTTTTTTTACAGAGGCAACAATTACATCGCCAACACTAGCATATCGCCTATGGCTACCCCCCAAAACCTTTATGCACATAATCTCTTTTGCACCACTATTATCAGCAACACTTAATCTTGTAAAACTTTGTATCATATTACACTCCTACCAAAACGATATCTTTTAAATTAAATGCTTTGGCTTTAGAAATTGGTTTGCACTCAATAGCAGTAATAACATCGCCAACTTTGGTGGAATTTTTTTCATCGTGTATCGTGTATTTTTTGAATCTTTTTACAATTTTTCTATACTTAGGATGCACAACCTTTCTTTCCACCAAGATAACAATACTTTTATCTCCAGCCTTGCTTACAACTTTGCCCTGAATTATTCTTTTATGTGGTTGTTTTTCACTCATACTTAATCCTTCTTGGCAGATATTGCAGTATTCAATCTAGCAATATCTTTTCTTACGACTGCAATCTGACTTGGATTATTCAATTGCATTGTTTTAAGCTTCAATTTCAATTCAAAAAGCTCAGACTTCTTTTCTACTAACATTTTCTTTAATTCACTTATTTCTTTGTCTTTTAGATCAATAAATTTCATTTTCACTCTCGCTAGTTATGATTTTTGTCTTGAATGGCAATTTACTTTGTGCCAAAGCCAAAGCTTCTCTAGCCGTAATTTCATCTATTCCAGTAATTTCATAGATGATTCTACCAGGCTTGATATTCATTATCCATTTTTCCACAGAACCTTTACCTTTACCCATTCTTGTCTCTAGTGGTTTTGCGGTCAATGGTTTATCTGGAAATACTCTTATCCAAACTTTACCGGCTCTTTTGATATGTCTAGTCATCGCAATCCTAGCAGATTCGATTTGCCTAGAATCAATTCTACCGTGTTCCAACGCTTTGATAGCAATATCTCCAAACGCAAGAGAAGATCCTCTAAAAGATTTTCCTCTATTTCTGCCCTTCATCTGTTTTCTATATTTTGTTCGTTTTGGCATCAACATAGTTATTGTCTCCCTCTTCTAGTTTTAGATCTAGGTTCACGATTCTCTCTAGTTTCTTCTTTTTTTTCAGGTTGGATACCTTTTTGTAAAACTTCGCCTTTGAAAATCCAAACCTTCACACCAATGATTCCATAAGTAGTCATTGCTTCTGCAAAACCATAGTCAATTTTTGCTCTGAGGGTATGGAGAGGAACTCTACCTTCCATATACCATTCGGTTCTAGCCATTTCTGCACCAGCTAATCTTCCAGAAACTTTTACCTTGATTCCTTTTGCTCCAGACTTAATTGCAGCTTGCATTACTTTTTTCATCGCTCTTCTGAAAGCAACTCTTTTTTCAAGTTGTGTTGCTACATTTTCGGCAGCTAATTGTGCGTTTGCTTGAGGTCTTTTTACTTCTTTGATATTAATAGAGATATCTTTTTGTACAACATTTTTCAATGATTGTTTTACTTTTTCAATATCAGCACCTTTTTTACCGATAATTAGACCTGGTCTTGCAGCCACAACAGTTACACGAAGTTTCTTTGCAGCTCTTTCAATAATAATTTCACTTACACCAGCATAATAAAGCTCTTTTTTTAGAAATTTTCTAATCTTATAATCTTCAGCAATATTCAATGGTGTGTTTTGAGTACTTGGAAACCATCTTGATGTCCAATTTCTGTTAATACCTAACCTTAAACCTATTGGATTGACTTTTTGTCCCATAATTACTTGTCCTCACCTTTTGTTTTTTTGCTTGTTTGGGTAGTTTTCTTTTGAGTTGTTTTTACTGGTTTTTTAGCGGATTCTTTCGAAGCTGCTGAAGATTTTTCAGCAATTTTCGAATCCTTCACAGACTTAGATTCCTTTATTGCCTTTTGTGTTCCAACTTCAACCAAAATATGGGAAGTAGGTTTCCTAATAGGAGTTGCTCTTCCTTTTGCCCTAGGTCGAAACCTCCTCAAAACAGGACCCGCATCAACTCTACAAGAAACTATAGAAACACTTTGTGCATCATAACTACCATTAGCCACTGCCGAAGCAATTACTTTAGAAATCACTCTAGCAGCCTTATTAGGGGTAAATTCCAAACTTGCAATTGCTAATTCTGCATTCATCCCTTGAATTTCTCTAGCTATTAATCTAGCTTTTGTAGGAGAAAGTCTTATATACTTCAACAATGCCTTGCTCATTAACGCTCCTTATTTACCTATTTTTTTTTGGACACTGCCCTTGTGCCCCTTAAAAGTTCTAGTAGGAGCAAATTCACCCAATTTGTAACCCACATGATTTTCCGTAACATATACAGGAACAAAAACTCTTCCATTATGTACATTATAGGTAATCCCTATCATTTCAGGAGAAATTGTGCTTCGTCTTGACCAAGTTTTTATAGGCTTGTTATCTTTAGTTTCCTTAGCTTTCATTGTCTTTTTTATCAAATAATCATCGATAAAAGGTCCTTTTTTAATAGATCTTGCCATTTTTATATCCTTATTTTTTCTTTCTAGAAATGATCAATCGATCACTAGCTTTTTTACGTCTAGTCTTGTAACCCTTAGCTGGAGTTCCCCAAGGAGAAACTGGATGCCCACTAGAACCAGTTTTTCCTTCACCTCCACCGTGTGGGTGATCAACAGGGTTCATTGCACTACCCCTTGTTTGAGGACGAATACCAAGATGACGACTTCTACCAGCCTTACCGATTGAAGTATTAATAAAGTCTTCATTGCCTACAACACCAATCGTAGCCATACATTCTTCAAGGATATACCGCATTTCACCACTAGGCATTCTGATTATTGTATACTTCCCTTCTCTACCCATAATTTGAGCACTTGCACCCGCACTTCTTGCCAATTGACCTCCAGCACCTGGATGCATTTCAATATTATGAACAATTGTCCCTATAGGGATACTTTTCAGCTTCATAGCAAAACCCGTTTTAATATCAAGTCCAGTTTCAGCAGAGATAATAATATCACCTACTTTCAAACCACTTGGCTGCAAAATATATCGCTTATCGCCATCGGGATATACAACTAAAGCAATCCTGCAATTTCTATAAGGATCGTATTCTATAGTTGCAACCTTGCCCTCAATGTTATATTTATTTCTTTTGAAATCGATAATTCGATAAAGCTTTTTAGCTCCGCCTTCTTTATGTCTACTTGTAATCCTACCATTATTGTTTCTACCTGCGGTCACAGGAAGTTTTACGAGCAATTTTCTTACACTAGGTTTAGAAGTAATATCTGATGAACTTAATCCAGACATAAACCTTCTGCTAGGTGTATATGGTTTATAAGTTTTTACTGCCATTTTTTAACTCCTTATACAGCAAGCGAATCAATTTTCGCACCCTCTGGAATCTTTACATAAAATTTTTTGAAAGAATTCCTCTGTCCAACTTTATTTTTAAATTTTTTGACTTTTCCATCTTGTTTTAATGAATTTACCCTCAATGGAGTAAAACCAAAATAATCTTTGAAAACTTGTTTCAATTGATTTTTGGTAACCTTGCTTGAAGTTTGAACAACCATAATGCCACTTTCTTGGAGAGATAAAGATTTCTCTGTATAAAGCATTGTTTTAATATCAGTTATATCTGCCATTTTAACCTTCCTGTTTGTTTTTCGACTGAATTATTTCATCAAAAACAGCCTTTTCTATAACTACAGAACGAAAAGCCGCTACCAAATAAGCATTAAGTTCATTCGCATCTGCCAAATAACAATCGTTTAAATTTCTAAAAGCCAAAAAAGTTGGCTCATCGCTCATTTGGGAAACAAATAAGACTGTCCTCTCATTGAGAGTTTTAAACATATTATAAGCATCTTTTGTTTTTCCACTTGAAATTGCAACAGAATCGACAACATAAAGCTTACCTTCGTCTGCTTTTTGCTTGAGTGCATACTCAAGAGCAAGTCTTTTTTGTTTTTTATTGATTTTAAGATTGTAGTTTTTGTTGTTGCTAGGTCCATGAGAAACCCCACCACCAACAAATATAGGAGAAGTAATACTTCCTGCTCTTGCTCTGCCCCCACCTTTTTGTGCCCAAGGTTTTTTTCCACCGCCACTTACTTCGCCACGGTTTTTAGCACTAGCACTATTTGCCCTAATAGAAGCAAGATAAGATTTAACATAAAGATACAAATTATGTTCATTGATCTCATCGTATCTCTGTGGCAATTCAATCTCGCTAGCTTTTTTTAATTTATTATCTAATACGACTGCCTTACTCATTATTCACCCTTATTACTTTGTAATCGATATCTTGCCATAGGCACCAGAAAATCCTGCAACAGAACCCTTAACAACTAAAATTCCGCTTTCTTTATCAAAAGAAACGATTTCATTTTGTCCTGTCACTCTTTCATTCCCATAGTGTCCTGCCATTTTTTTACCTGGTTGCACTCTTCCTGGCCACTCTCTATTACCAATTGAACCTAATCTTCTATGAAATCTACTTCCGTGAGCTGCTGGACCACCCTGAAAATTCCATCTTTTCATAGCACCTGTAAATCCTCGACCCTTTGTATTAAAAGTAATTTTCAATTTCTTTGCATTTTCTAAAACACTTATATCTATATCTCCAGCTTCTTTATTTGCAACCAACAAGGTGGCAAAATTATTAAATTCTTTGCTAAGATTGTATTTTTTTTGCTGTCCTTCTATTGCCTTGTTAAATTGCTTTCCCTTGGGATATGCAACCAAAGCCTTTCCATCTTCAAATACTTGACAAACTTTAGCTCCAACCAACTTCAACAAAGTCACAGGGATGCTAGGAGCTCCAACTGTTCTACTCATACCAATTTTTTCTACTAAAAATTCCATATCCTATTTCCTTTGCGTCCTATTATTTTT
Source organism: Helicobacter cappadocius (assembly GCF_030688855.1). Lineage (GTDB taxonomy): Bacteria > Campylobacterota > Campylobacteria > Campylobacterales > Helicobacteraceae > Helicobacter_J > Helicobacter_J cappadocius. Next base: position 68,956 of record NZ_JAUYZK010000009.1, read on the forward strand.
CCATCGAAGTTACTTCAACATCTACTTCAGGTGCCAAATCAAGCTTCATTAGGCTATCAACAGTTTCAGGAGTGGCAGACATTATGTCTATAATTCTGCTATGAACCCTAATCTCAAATTGCTCCCTAGAGTCTTTATTGACATGCGGAGAACGCAAAACTGTATATCTCCTATTTCTTGTAGGAAGTGGGATTGGACCCTTAATGTCTGAACCTGTTCTCTTTACTGCTTCAACAATAGAAGCCACAGATCTGTCTAAAACTCTATGATCGTATGCCTTAAGTTTAAGTCTAATTTTTTCCATAAATTTCATTTCCTTTGCAAAGAACTCATCATTTTGAAGATGTAATTACCAAAAATTTGGAACTGCAATTATAAGAAAAAATACTTCAATAGTCAAGAATTTAGCCTGTTTTTCGTAATTTTAACCTAAAACAATTTCCTTTTAAAAAGGAAACAATTATGGTATCATAACAAATCATCAAAAGGAAATCAAACTTGGAAGAATATTTTTTAGAAAAAATACAAAATTTTACGATTTTGCCTCGTAGATTCGGACTCAAAGGTGGTAAAATCCATCTTTTTGGATGTGCAAAATCGGGAAAAACATCCATCGCATTGGATTTTGCACAAAAATTTAAAAACCCTATCTATATTGACTGTAATGACCCTAGAATCAATGTAGATAACGCCAAATCTACATTGCTAAAATATTATTTGGAAAAAAAAATAGACATCTTGATTGTAGATAATTTTTTTGCAAACTTTACTCTTCCTAAATTGGAAAATATTATTCTTATAAGCCGATCAAAAAATATCTGCCTCCCTAATGATTTTTTATCCAAACAAATCTATCCCTTAAGCTTTGAAGAGTATATCAGCTTTGATAGAAGAAATCTTTCTATCAATACATTGTTCAATCATTTTCTAAAAGATGGAAATCTTCCAGAAATGCAATATCTAAGCGAATATCAAAAAATCTCCCGAAAACAAGAAATCAACTCTCTAGTTTTTGGCAACAATGTTGATTTATTCAAAAATATTATCTCTTATCAATCACGTAAAATAACAATCAACCAACTTTACATGCAAATCAAAAAACAACTCAGAATATCAAAGGATAAAATTTATAGTTTTATAGATGAAATTCAATCAAATGGGATGATTTATCTTTTATCCCATATGGATGATTTTAAAAAACCTAAAAAAATATATTTTTATGATTTTTCCATTTCCTATGCTTTTTGTGCGGATAAATCATTTCAGGCAATCTTTGAAAATATGGTTTTTTTAGAGCTTTTATCAAGATACAAAGCAATTCATTACACCGACAACTATGATTTTATTACAGAAGAAAATCATGTGTTTGCTTGTATTCCTTTTCCAGATCAGAGGATAATTGAAGAAAAAATACGCAAATCTCAAGTAAAACACTCGAAAACTACAATCATCACCATTAATTATGATATTGAAGGAAAAACAAATGATATAAATTGGAGAGCTGTAAGCTTTATGAATTTTGCATTAGAAGACTCTTAAAGCAATGATAGTTCCAATCAAAACGAACTTTTCTTAATCATAAAGCTTTTCCTATGAAATGGAGTTTGACCAAAAATTTCTATGGATTGCAAATGTTTTAAAGTTCCATAGCCAGAATTATTCCTAAAGTCATATTCGGGATATTTTTCATCAAGTTCTAACATCTCATTATCTTTTGAAGCTTTTGCCAATACTGATGCTGCAGATATTTGAATGATTTTATCATCTCCTTTGATAATAGCCTCCAATATATATCTTTCATTTTTTGGAATACCAAATATGGTGTTGCCATCTAGATAAAATCTCTTTGTAAATGGAAGGAGAGTAGCAATAATCTCCTCTATGGACTCTTTTAAACAACAACTCAACCCTCTCTGATCAATATCATGAGAAGTTTTCTTGATAATACAACTTTTTATTTGCTTTTCTTCCAAAATCAATTCTGCTAGTTGAAACCTCTTCTTCTTAGAAATTTTTTTACTATCTTTAACTCCAATTTCTTTGAGCCACAAAGATTTTGATTCATCACAAACCAATCCTGCAACAAACATACTCCCACACAAACACCCTCTTCCTGCTTCATCAATACCGCAGATCAAATCCTCGATCACTATTCTTTTGGCTTTATCATGTTTTCAGGAACCACAAACTTATCAAAATCTTCAGCACTTAAAAGTTTCAATTCTATGCAAGATTCTTTTAAGCTGATGCCTTTTTTATGTGCATTTTTAGCAACCTTTGCAGCATTTTCGTATCCAATATGAGGATTTAGGGCGGTTACAAGCATCAAAGAATGATGAAGATTGTAATCAATCTTTTCTAAATTTGGAGTGATTCCCTTAGCACAATGAATATTAAAAGAATCTATCGAGTCAGTTAGCAGAGTAATGCTTTGTAAAAAATTATAGATAATAACAGGTTTAAATACATTCAATTCAAAATTTCCTTGACTTGCTGCTATTCCTATAGCTGCATCATTTCCCATAACCTGAACTGCAACCATTGTAACTGCCTCACATTGCGTTGGATTGACTTTTCCAGGCATTATGGAACTTCCAGGTTCGTTTTCAGGAATATTCAATTCTCCAAGCCCACATCTTGGTCCAGAAGCTAACCATCTGATATCGTTGGCTATTTTCATCAAATTTGCAGCCAATCCTTTTAGAGCACCATGTGCAAAAACGAGTGCATCATGACTAGTGAGTGCGTGAAACTTATTGGGTGATGAAACAAATTTTACTCCAGTAAATTTTGTTAATTCTTCACTTGCCTTTTCGCTCAGTTTTGGATGAGCATTGATTCCTGTACCTACTGCTGTTCCACCGATGGCAAGCTCTCTAACACACTCTAACGAATCTTGAATCTGAATTTTTGAATGCTCAAGCATACTTGCATATCCACTAAATTCTTGTCCTAAAGTCAAAGGAGTCGCATCTTGAAGATGCGTTCTACCTATTTTTACAATACTCTTAAATTCATCGCTTTTTTGTTTAAAAGTCTTGTGAAGTTTTTCAATAGAAGGAAGTAATTTATGTGTTATTTCCAAAACAGATACGATATGCATAGCTGTAGGAAATGTATCATTGGAGCTTTGAGACATATTCACGTGATCATTTGGATGAACCAATTTTTCCTTTCTAAAGTCCCCACCTAATATCTCCGTAGCACGATTTGCTATTACCTCATTAAGATTCATATTTGTTTGAGTTCCGCTTCCTGTTTGCCAAATTGCAAGAGGAAACATCCCTTCAAATTTTCCTTCCAGAATCTCATCACAGGCTTTGATGATTGCTTTGTTTTTCTGCTCATCGAGCTTACCTAGAGAATGATTCACCACGGCCAAAGAACGTTTCAATATTGCAAAAGCATTGATGAGCTCTTTGGGCATTTTTTCAATACCGATTTTAAAATTCTCAAGACTTCTTTGGGTTTGTGCACCCCAATATTTTGAATCTTCTACTTTGATTTCACCCATTGTGTCATGTTCAACTCTAAAAGCCATTTTTAATCCTTAATTATTGAAAATTTTTTACATTCTACCACAAATCAATTTAATAAAATTTTCTGATGCTTAAAATTAATCTTATGTCTAAAATAAAATGCAAAAAATAACATAAAAAAATATTTGATATAATTCACACCTTTAAATATCTCGAAAATACGCTCAAGAGGGAATAAATGAAAAAAATATGGAAAATTTATGGCTTTACTTCCTTTATATTTGCAACTTTTATCAATGCTTTTTTGGATCTTGGTCATAAGATATTGATGCAAAATACTATCCTTAAAGCCTATAGCGGATCTGAAGAACTTATCTATTTGGCAATTATTAATGCACTTGTAATTCTGCCATTTATCTTAACATTTTCCTCTTCTGGATTTTTGAGTGATAAATTTCCTAGAGATAAAGTGATGAAAATTGCTGCCATTAGCAATTTTATCCTGATTTGCTTGTTAGCTGTATTTTATTTTTTAGGATGCTATTGGGCAGCTTTTTGGACAACTTTTGCACTAGGAATTCAAGCTGCTTTTTACTCTCCTGCTAAATATGGATATATCAAAGATTTGGTTGGAAATGAATTTTTGGCCTGGGGAAATGGAATTATCCAAGCTTGTGCAATTGTAGCTATTTTGGCTGGAATGGGTATTTTTTCCCTACTTTTTGAATACCTCTATCCAAATTCTTCTGCAAAAACCCCTGAAGCAATTATTCAAGCGATTTCTCCACTTGCAATAGTGCTTATAGCTCTGTCTCTTCTTGAAACTTTTTTAACCTTGCGTCTTCCTTGCCTAAGTAAGACCTTAGATATAAAATTTCCCACTTCAAAATACCTCAAGTTTGGACTACTAAAACAAAATCTAAAAAATATCAAGAAAAATAAAATCATTTTGATGTCTATTCTTGGCATTTCAATGTTTTGGTCTATTTCTCAACTGATGCTAGCTGCATTTCCAGTACATATCAAAAATCTTTTAGAAATTGACAATACTTTTGAAATCCAAGCTTCAATAGCTCTTTCTGGAATTGGAATTATTATTGGTTCAATGATTGCTGGACGTTATTCAAAACACTATATTGAAACTGGATTAATACCATTAGGAGCTTTATTATTATCTATTGCTCTTATTTTTACACCATTTCTATCTTCGTTATTTTCTTATGGAATAGTGTTTTTTATCTTCGGACTAGGAGGAGCAATCCTAATAGTTCCACTCAATTCACTCGTTCAATTTCATTCAAAAAAAGAAGAATTAGGTAGTATTCTAGCGGGAAATAATTTTATTCAAAATATAGGAATGTTCTTATTTTTGATCATTGCTGCTTTTTTTGGATATTTTAAACTTAATGTAGAATGGTTATTTTTAATTGCTATCATCACAAGTGTGTGTGTAGCAATCTATGTAGTTATTCTGATGCCTTTCTCTTTGGTGCGTTTGCTCATAAGCATAGCCTTACTCCAAAGATATAAGCTAGATGTAGAAGGTTTTGATAATATTCCACAAAGCGGTGGAGTTTTGCTACTAGGAAATCATATTTCCTTTATTGATTGGGCAATTATTCAAATGGCACTTCCAAGAAAAGTGCATTTTGTGATGGAAAAAAGTATTTATTCTCGTTGGTATATTCGTTTGTTTATTGATTTTTTTGGGGTTATACCTGTTTCCAACATGCAGAGTAAAACTGCTCTTGAAACAATATCATCACGTTTAGCTGCTGGAGAAGTAGTTTGTTTGTTTCCTGAAGGTTCTATTTCAAGACATGGACAATTAAATGAATTTAAACGTGGCTTTGAAATAGCTGCTAAACATCTAGTTCGAAATCAAGCAGTGATTTTACCTTTTTATATCTCCGGGCTTTGGGGCAGTATTTTTTCTCGCAGCAATGAACAATTCAGAGAACGTTATCATAGTTTCTCCAAGAGAAATCTTTCTATTGCATTTGGAAAAAGCTTAGATATTCATACCACTAGAGATACCTTGAAGAAAAAAATCTTTGAAATGTCATTCAAGGCTTGGGAGACTCAATGCAAAAAAATGGAATGCATTGGAAGAGCTTGGATTAATAGTGCAAAAAAAGGTGGTAGCGATATTGCTATTGTAGATACGCTAAGTGGAAGTATGAGCTATACGAAAATGTTAGCTTTAACATTGATGTTATCTAGGATAATGGCAAAAAATACTCCTTCAACAAAAAAAATTTCACAAGATTTTGCTCCTGAAAACCCTTGTATAGGGATAATACTTCCAGCTTCACTTGGAAGTTCAATGTGCAATTTAGCTTGTATGATCGCAAATAGAGTGGTCGTGAATCTAAACTTTACAGCTGGAGAACAAGCCGTTTTAAAAGCTACCGAAATGGCAGAAATTAAGCAAATTTATACTTCTAGGAGGTTTTTAGAAAAATTAAAAAATAAAAATGTCAATTTTGATTTCAAAGATATTGAAGTATTTTATATGGAAGATATTTTAAAAAAAATCAAAAATAAAAAGCTTACAGTCATAGGTTATTTATTGATGGCAAAAATTTTCCCAGCTTTTATTTTAAAAGCCATATTTTCTCCGCACAACAATACCCACAATATCGCAACCATACTATTTAGTAGTGGAAGCGAAGGAAAACCAAAAGGAGTAATGCTAAATCATATCAATATCAGAAGCAATATTTCTCAAATTGCAGATATTATTCACGCAAAAGATGATGATTGCATACTGTCTTCACTGCCACCATTTCATGCATTTGGGCTCACAGCAACAACCTTTATGCCACTGCTAGAAAATATGCTTTCTGTTACACATGCTGACCCAACAGATTCCATAGGAATTGCCAAAGCCATAGCACAAAACAACGTCACTATAATGTGTGCTACTTCAACATTATTTGGGATATATGCACGAAATCCAAAACTAGACAAAATAATGTTTGATAGCCTTAGGTTTATAGTAGCAGGTGCAGAAAAACTTAAACCAGATATTGCCAAATCGTTCCTTTTGAAGTTTAATAAGCCTATTTATGAGGGTTATGGTGCTACAGAGACTACGCCTGTAACAAGTGTAAATCTCCCCAATGAATTTGACGCGATCAATTGGGAAATACACAAAGCTTCAGAAGTTGGAAGTGTTGGAATGCCATTACCTGGAACGGCGATAAGAATTGTTGATCCTGAAACATTAGAAGAGCTCTGTACAGGAGAGGATGGTCTTATTCTTATTGGGGGACATCAGGTAATGAAAGGCTACCTTAAAGACATCAAAAAAACTAATGAAGTTATCGTTGAAATTGATGGAATCAGATGGTATAAAAGCGGAGATAAAGGACATCTAGATAGTGATGGATTTTTGTTTATTACAGATAGATACTCAAGATTTGCAAAAATTGGCGGAGAAATGATAAGTCTTGGAGCTATAGAAGAAGAGGTGGCAAAGATAGCTAGAACGATTGAAATTGAAGATGTTGTTTTTGTTGCAACCTCTTTAGAAGATGAAAAAAAAGGTGAAATGATTATTTTATTAATTGAAAACAATCAATCAAAGCTAATAGAACTTATCGATGCTATCAAATCTTCAAATATTCCTCCGATTTTTAAACCAAGCAAATATTTTATTGTAGATAAAATCCCTACACTTGGATCGGGAAAGGTTGATCTGAAGGGTTCAAAAGATCTTGCAAAAGAATTGATTGAAAATAAAATTTTAGGGAAATAGTTTTTTAAGACTATCAATTGTATTTGTAATAATATTTAACAACACTTCATTATCTCTATTATGATTGGAATCTTCTAATGTGGGGTTAAATTCAGTAAATTCAACTGCGACAAGCTTTTGATTTAAACCTTCTATGATGAGTTTGATACACTTATCAAGCTCATCTGGATAAAGTCCATTATTTTCCCTCACTCCAGTGGATGTAAATATTTTTCCGTCTAAAACATCTATATCTACACTTAAATATACCATATCAACAAAATCAAGATAAGATATAATTTTATCAATACTTCCAACCGTATCTTTTCTAATTTGCGAAACCTGATATAAAGGAATATTGAATTTCTTTATAATATCTCTTTCTGATTTTTCCATACTCCTTGTACCAATATAAACAATATTTTGTGGTTTTATTTCCCCATCTCCACCCAATGTACATAATTTTTCCCACTGATTTTCAATGTTTTTATCAAGGATGTTCTCTCCGGATTTTGCTACATTTACAACCCCACCCAATGGCATTCCATGAATATTTCCAGAAGAGCTATCATAAGGAGTGTGAATATCTGAATGTGCATCTATCCAAACAATAGCTATAGATTTTTGCGGATAAGAACTTTTGAGAGCCTGTATTGTGCCTAAAGCACTAGAATGATCGCCGCTAAAAATCAAAGGAAAGCTCTTTTCTTGAAACACATTTTTCATTTTCGGAATAAGGTCATCTTTAAAAAAATCGTATATCTCTTGAATATTTTTTGCATAACTTGCCTTTTCTGCTTTAGGATTTCTATTATTAATAATTTTAATTTCTTTTTCCACCATAGCACTATAGCTTTTCTGAAGCAATCCCATTAATACATCAACACCTTTTGCAGCACCTCTCTTAGAAGCAGCAATATCAGAATATATTCCTACTATTTGCAACGACATAAATTCTCCTTTTAGTCTATTTTAAATGTTTAAATTTGTCTTTTGTCAAAAAATATATTAAATAACATAATATAATATAAACAATACTTGCTAAAATACCAATTCGTTGATGTGAATCAAAAAATGCTCCTATAGCTCCTACAGAACATCCCAAAATCCCAACAATCTGAGTTATAGGACTAAAGGGTGTTTTATAGGGTAAATCTTTGATTGAGTTTCCTTGTGCAATATACCTTTTACGAAAAATATATTGAGAAATTGACACGCTTATCCAAACAATAATAAGGGTGAAGCCAATAACAGATATAAGTGCCTCAATAACCACCTCTGGTGCAAATATAGTTGTAAAAAGAGCTATAAGGGAAAAAATCATCGAGAGATAGAGAGCATAAATAGGAGTACCTCTTTTGTTGAGTTTAGAAAATATCGAAAAATACATCTTTTTTTCTGCTAATCCATAAATCATTCTAGAAGCACCATAAAGTCCTGAATTTGCAGTAGATATTAAAGCTGTGATGATGATAAAATTCATTATTGATGCAGCATAAGGGATTCCATTATGCAAAAATGGAAGCTGAATTCTTTCTAAAACACTCACAAATGGACTTTGTGTTATAGTGGAATCATTCATAGGTAAAAACACAGAAATAATAAACACCGAACCAAGAAAAAATACAATAAGTCTCACCAAAGTTGCTTTAATGGCTTTAGGCATGACTTCTCGAGGATTTTTTGTCTCACCCACAGCTACCCCTATAATTTCTGTACCAGAAAAAGCAAAAATAACTACCAAAATAGTACCCAAAACAGCACTAAATCCGTTTGGAAAAAATCCTCCCTGCTGAAAATAAAAATTTTCAAAAATTCCACTAAATCCATTTAAATAGAAATGATAACAAATGCCTATAAAACCTATCGTTAAAAATAAAATAACAGCAATAGTTTTAATTAAACTTAATACAAACTCCCCTTCGGCAAAAATCTTTACAGAAAATGAGTTGAGCAAAAAAACAATGCTAGCACACGCCACAACCCACCAATAAACAGGTATCTGAGGAAACCAATACTGCATCAAAAATCCTATGGCAATATATTCAACCCCTGCACTAATAACCCAACCTATCCAGTAAAGCCAAAAAATCACATAGCCTGTCGCAGGTCCAATAAAACGATAAGCATAATCCCCAAAACTACCAGTATTGGGAAAATAACTTGCAAGTTCCCCCAAAGAAAGCATTATGCTATAAATAATAATGCCTCCCACCGCATAGGCAATAAGAGTACCCAAAGGTCCAGCTTGGTGAATATTGCCACCCGTACCCACAAAAAGACCTGTTCCTATTGCCCCTCCAAAGGCAATCATCATGAGATGTCTGAATTTAATATCTCTAATGAGAGAATTTTTACTGTTACTATTCTCCAAAATACACACTCCCTTCCCAATTTTATTCCATAACAAAGATTAACCTAAAAGAGATTTTTTTTTAATTTTAAAAACGTATTATAAAAATTTATATTAATACCTTTTACCATTTGTAACAATTCCTATTTCGCCAAAAAATTATGGTCAATTTATTAAAAACATATTACCAAACATAGCTCATTCCTAAATTTCCCATCCCTAAAAAATCACCCAAGGTACTCATATCTGCACTGATTGAAAAATCCAAATCAAAATTAGATGGAAGCACAAACTTTCCGCCATAGGAAATTTTGATCCACATTCTTGATGGGATTAAATCATAATTTATAAATGTCTGTGCCCCCTTAAATGAAATTGATCTTGTTTTGGTTATATCTTTAATATGATACCTACTGGTAAATTGAAAAATATGCTTCATAAAAGAATTTTCAAAATGATATTCTCCTCCTGTTCCTAGTGCAAAAACTTGATCATATGAATTCTTTGAGAAAAATGTTTTTGACGTACTAGATGGCGTGTATAGAAAACTATAATTTGTTAGCACTAATGGTTTAATTGAATGCTTATGTGAAAGTGTAAAATTATATTTATAAAATGCTTCTATATTTAGTGAAAAATTATTGTTAGCATAACTTTCTTCAAAAATTCCAATTTCTTCATTATGAATTTTATTATTTCCCAAAAGTTGAGTCATAGATACACTTGATTGGATTTCATGCCTATCTATAATCATGTTAGAATAAATTCCGCTCGTAAAAGTATCAAAATTTTGTCGCTCATTATTTTGATAATAGAAACTTTTACCATAATTAAACAAACCCCCTAAAATAAAATCAATATTCTTGCCAATATCAATCTCTCTGTCATAGCCCATACTTGAATTTACAGAAGTTATAGAAAAAGAATTCAAAGAAACTGAAGAATTATAATAAGATCCTCCAATATTTACCCAGATAGAATTTTCGGTGCTAAATTCTGGCATATAGATTTGCTCATCATTACTTGCTAAAGTATATTTATGAATGATATCTACAAATTTTGGGGTACGAAAATTTCTTTTAAATATCAAATTATTAATTCTATCTATTGATTTTTGATTGACATATTGAGTTGTTTTTTGAGAAAAATTTGCCACACTAATACTGCTATTTTTAAGCATTTTATCTGTTTTTTCTATAAGAGAAATAAGCAATTTTGGATTAGATTCAAAATTTTTCACCCCCTCATCAATAGCGATTTCTTGAAATTTCATTCCGTTATTGTTAGCCTCAATAATAGAACGAAAAATTGAGGGTGCGTGATCGGATATAAAAGTTAGTTTTTGAATGATTTTTTCTTGAGAAAAGTTTTCTCCCAAAGAATCCTTTTTATTTTTAATTTCGCTTGTTTCAGTGGTAGGCACAAAAAGACTAGGGCTATCTTTTTTTATAAATGCAAATATAATCCCTGTTTTATCTGTTTTTATCTGGGGAGAAATGCTCAATCCTAAAAAATTTATATCTTTATGTATTCGATTATCAATAAGCTCTCCTTTTCCAGTCATAGATAAAAGATGATATATAGTATCATAAGATAAATTATTACCCAGTATCCACTCATTGGAAAATTTAGCTTCGATTCTTGTATCCGAATTAAGAATTAAATTGCCATCTTTTATATTAAAAAATGGAAAATCATTATTCCATTTTTGCCCACGAACATCAAAAAACATTAAAGATGTTTTAGAAGTATTAAAAACAATACTTCCCTGAATACTTGAAAAATCACTAATAAATAAATTATTTGTAGCTATTAAGCCATTGTCACTACTAGATATTGCGTTCTTGCCTCTAATGTAGATACTTTCCGCGTTAATCTTGCCTTTATCATTTCTTAATGAATAATACCCATCGTTCGCTATAACTACAAGCAATTTAACATCAATTTGTCCTTCGTTTAAAATAGCAATACCACTATTTTGAGTACCTAAAGCAATCAATACATCTACTTGTGTATCTTTTTGATTGTAAAATCCAATAGCATTTAAATTTTCTCCCCCAATAGCAGTTAAAAAATTAGCTTCTATTTTTCCTGAATTATAAACTCCATATGCATACGCACGAGTTCCGCCAACTGCTATGATATTATTAGCCTTTAGAAAAGCATTTCTGGATGTATAACTAGAATTATCAAGACCATCTGCTCCCAAACCTCCCCCACCGATTCCTATCAAATTTCCAGCATTCAAAAAATATTCATTTAAAAATCCAGTCGCACCATTTTTTATTCCTCCAATGGCAATGAGTTTATTTGTATTTATGATACCTTCAGCTCTCATTCCAGCAGCATATTCGCCCACTCCACCAATAGTTGTAATCACATCTGTATCAACAATCTTGTATTTAAATATTGGATACAAATCAGAATCAAGTCTTTCAATTTCTGGAATAATCATCAAACCAACCTCTTCCTGATTAAAACCTCCAATTCCCTGAACATACTTTTTTTGCATACCATCAGGAGTAAATACACACATAGAATTTTTACATTCTCCTAGCAAATTTTGAATCTTTTTATTGATGACAGGGACTATAAAAGGAATCTGTACAGACAAGTACTTAATGCTAATATCTCTAATATCTGCTAGTTCTATACTTTGAAAATAAATCTTAGGAATTCTATAATTTTGAAAATATTGGGCAGAAATATTTTCATTATCATCTGAAAATAATATATTCCCCTCAAGATTAAGTCCAAACCCATTCTGAAAAAACGGGTTAGAGAAGTTTGTTGTCGATAAATCAATAACTTCATATAAAATTTTAGAATCCTGAAAATTTTTTTGTTTTTTGCTCTCAAGTGCAATCGAATGTTCATCCATGCTATAAAGAAATATCAAAAAAAATGTATTAAGAAATGATAGTCGCAAAAAACAAATTTTCTCAAAAAAAGCAATCATTATAAGTCTTTGATATTTTAAATTTTTTGATAAATTTTATCATAACCAAGCTTATAAATCCAGTAATATTAATATCAAAACATCCAATCCAAACAAAATAATAGCAGATAAAATAACTAACCCAACAATCAACAATACTAATACAATTTGGAA